>NZ_CP063533.1:0-1200000 GCF_028751035.1 Helicobacter winghamensis ATCC BAA-430
TTGCATTTAGTCCTTTTACAACTAAAAAATGAGCTTACGCCCTTTGAATTTGATAATTATATCAGTCAATTATCCTACAATGAAAAATATTCCCGCGATGATAGAGTTGTCTTAAACGCACCAAATGTTTTTGTAGCAAGTTGGGTAAAAACCAAGTATTCTAATAAAATTGCACATCTCTTTGAAATCCATAGTGGTTTCAAACCAGAAATTATCGTTGAAGTGTTAAATCCTAATAAAAAGAAAGATAATAAAGCTAATATCCGCAAACAAAACACTGCATCAAATCTCAATCCTTCTTTTACTTTTACATCCTTTATCGTTGGAAACTCTAACACTTTTGCCTTTAATGTCGCAAAAGCTGTGGCACAAAACCAAAGCACAAGTTATAATCCTCTTGTAATTTATGGAAATACAGGGCTTGGCAAAACACATTTACTAAACGCTATTGGAAATGCAAATATTATTGTAGGAAAAAATGTAATCTACACTACAAGTGAGCAATTTTTAAATGATTTTCTACTTCATATTCGCAATAATACTATGGATAGATTCCGCGAAAAATACAGAGCTTGTGATTATTTACTAATTGATGATATCCAATTCTTAAGTGGAAAAGATCAAATCCAAGAAGAATTTTTTCATACTTTCAATGAGCTTAAAGAAAATCATAAACAAATCGTGCTAACTTCAGATCGCCCTCCAAAAGATATGAATGGTTTAGAAGAACGATTAAAAACGCGTTTTACTTCAGGATTACTTGCAGATATCCAACCTCCAGAGCTTGAAACAAAAATTAATATTATCCGCGCTAAATGTGAATTAGATGGAATCCATTTAAGTGATTCCATTATTAATTTTATCGCCGCAAATATTAATGACAATATCCGTGAAATTGAAGGTGTTTTAGTTAAACTCAACTTCTCAATGAATGTTACAAATATCCAAGAAATTAGCCTTGATTTTGTTAAAGATATTTTAAAAGAATATATAAAAGAATCTAAAGAAAACATAGATATGGAAACCATCATTGAAACAGTTGCAAAATATTACAATCTTAAACCTTCTGATATTAAGAGTAAAAGTCGTTCAAAAAATATCGTAACAGCGCGTAAAATTGTAATTTATCTAGCACGCACACTTACACCAAATTCTATGCCCTATCTTGCAAACTATTTCGGAATGAAAGACCACAGCACCGTAAGTAAGGCAATGAAAAGTATCCAAAATGAAATCAACGAAAACCAAAATTTCAAAACCATTATAGAAGAAATTAAAAATAAGATAAAATAGCAATTTTTAAACACTATACAAACAAACTTTTGCTAAAATTGTGCCTTAATGTGAAATTCTAAACAACATTTAAACTAATTGAAAAAACCTATTTTAGAGGCTTGTAGAAGTTATTCAACAATTCAACCGCTCTACTAATACTTCTAAAATTTAATAAAGATTAAGGAGCTTTATATGAATATCACAATTTCAAATAGTGTCTTAGACAATATCTTCACTTCTTTACAACCTTTTTTAGATAAAAAAGATTCCAGCCAAATTACTTCACACATCTATTTAGAGACTAGAAACAACCAACTTATTGCGAAAGCAACAGATTTTGAAATGGGACTTTGTGCTATAACTGATTCTGTTAATATCTTAGAAGAGGGAATCGCAACAGTTAATGGTAAGCAAATCCTAGATATTATCAAACGCTTAAAAGAAGGTGATATTAATCTTTACACAAATAACGAAAACCTTCACATTAAACAAAATAAAAGCTCCTTTAAACTTCCTATGTTTAATGCACAAGAGTTTCCAACTTTCCCAGAATTTGAAAATTTACCTAAACTAGAAATTAATTCTTTAGAGCTTATCACTTCAATGAAAAAAATCTTTCCAGTTATTGATATGAATAACCAAAAGCGAGAATTAAATGGCGCACTCTTAGATATTAAAGAATATTCTTATAATTTTGTTGCCACCGATACAAAACGCCTTGCAATTATTAAATTTGACAAGCCATCAGGTAAAAATCTTTCTTTAATCTTTCCAAGAAGAGCTATTACAGAAATCCAAAGATTATTTTTTGATAATATAGAATTATTCTACAATGAAAAAAATGTTATCATTAAATCACAAAATTACATTTTCTTTTCTCATTTAATTAATGGAAAATTTCCAGATTATGAAAAGATTTTGCCAAAAGAAATGCAAACAGAACTTAATATTCCAAAAACTAATATTATTGAAGGAATCAAGGTTATTAACTCTGTAACAAATGATGTAAAAATTACATTTAAAGCACAAGAAATTTTATTTGAATCTCTAAGTCAAGATAATTCTGAAGCAAAAACACAAATTGAAATAGAACTTCCTATCAATGAAGAAATTGAAATTGGTATAAATTCCCGCCATATTTTAGATTTTTTAACACAAATTGATACAGCAACTTTCACTTGGGCTTTAAATGGTAAAAACGCACCATTTGTCCTAAAAAGTGAAAATTTTTCAACAGTTGTTATGCCAATTATACTTTAAGGGGATTTATGGAAGATTTAGAATACACCGGTCAAAGTATTAAAGTTTTAAAGGGCTTAGAAGCTGTTAGAAAACGCCCCGGAATGTATATAGGTGATACAAGCACAAATGGTTTGCATCATCTAATTTATGAAGTTGTGGATAATTGTATTGATGAAGCAATGGCAGGATATTGCACCAAAATTGATGTGATTTTAACTAAAAATGGGGGAGCAAAGATTACAGATAATGGGCGTGGAATCCCTGTTGATATACATCCCACAGAAAATATTCCAGCAGCAACCGTTGCTCTAACAATTTTACACGCTGGGGGAAAGTTTGACCAAAAGACTTATTCTGGAGGCTTGCATGGTGTTGGAGTTTCCGTTGTTAATGCACTTTCAACTTCTTTACAAATGACAATTTATAAGCATAATAAAATCTATCGTCAAGATTTTTCACAAGGGATTCCACAAAATGATTTAGAAATCATCGGTGAAACTAAAGAAAATGGAACAACTATTGAGTTTATCCCAGATTCTAGCATTTTTGAAGTGGTAGAATTTGACAAAGAGATTCTAAAAAAGCGCTTCAAAGAACTTGCTTATTTAAACCATCAAATTACAATCCATTTTAGCGATGAACGCGATGGATTTAGTGAGATTTACCACTTTGAAGGTGGCTTATCACAATTTATTACAGATATTAATAAAAAGCCAGCTATTGTAAGTATTTTAGGTTTTGAAGGTAAAGATGAAGGTGTAGAAGTAGAAGTTGCACTCACTTATAATGAAGGCTTTGATGAAAAAGTGTTAAGTTTTGTAAATAACATTAACACAAGTGAAGGTGGAACACACGAAGCAGGTTTTAGGGCAGGGCTTACAAGAACTATTATGAACTACATTGAAGCTAATGCCAATGCTAGAGAAAAGGATTCTAAAATCACAGGCGATGATATTAGAGAAGGGCTTGTTGCTATTGTTTCAGTTAGAGTGATTGATCCACAATTTGTAGGACAAACAAAAGGAAAGCTTGGAAGCACTTTTGTAAAACCTATTGTGCAAAAACTCACTTATGAAAAGATTTCAAAATATTTTGAAGAAAATCCTAATGAAGCAAAAGCAATTATGCAAAAAGCTTTGCTTGCGGCAAGAGGTAGAGAAGCAGCAAAAAAGGCAAGAGAGCTTACGCGCAAGAAAGAATCCTTTAGCGTAGGAACGCTTCCGGGAAAACTTGCGGATTGTCAAAGCAAAGATCCAAGCATTAGTGAATTGTATTTAGTAGAGGGAGATTCTGCAGGAGGTTCAGCAAAACAAGGAAGAGATAGGGTTTATCAAGCAATTTTGCCTTTACGGGGTAAAATTTTAAATGTGGAAAAATCGCGCCTTGATAAGATTTTAAAAAGTGAAGAGATTAAAAACCTTATCACCGCCCTTGGTTGTGGAATCGGAGAAGAGTTTGATATTGAAAAAGCAAGATATAACAAAATTATTATAATGACGGATGCCGATGTAGATGGTAGCCATATCCAAACACTTTTAATGACTTTCTTTTTCCGCTATTTAAAGGGTATTATTGAAGCGGGGTATTTATACATTGCCCAACCACCACTTTATCGCTTCAAAAAGGGCAAAAAAGAGATTTATCTTAAAGATGAAAAAGCTTTGAGTGAATATTTAATTGAAAATGGAATAGAAAACTTTGAATTTAGTGGAATTGGGAATAAAGATTTAATGGAATTTTTCAAAATCACAGCGCATTATCGCACAACGCTACAAAATCTTAAAAAACGCTTTTCTCTTATTGAAATTGTGAAGTTTTTAATTGAAAATCCAGATTTAATTGGTGCGAAAAATTCTGATTTAGTTCAAGCTATTAAAGAAAAAATTACTGCGCTACATTTTAATATTTTAAATGAAATGATTGATGAAGAAAAAATCCATTTGTATGTGCAAACTGATGCTGGATTGGTGGATATTAAAATTGATGATGAACTCTTTACTCACCCACTTTTTGAAGAAGCGCGTTATGTATATGAAAAAATGCAAGAAAGGGATTTAGATTTTTTAAATGGTGAAGATCCTATTGCAATGCTAGAAAAAATAGAAGATAGTAGCAAAAAAGGGGCATATATCCAACGCTATAAAGGTTTAGGAGAAATGAACCCTGAACAATTATGGGAAACAACAATGACTCCAGAAAATCGCCGATTAATCCGTGTGGAAATTAAAGATGATGGCACTGCAAGTGATGTGTTTTCTTTGTTTATGGGTGATGAGGTTGAGCCACGCCGTGAGTATATCCAAGCTCATGCAAAAGATGTTAAACATTTAGATGTTTAGGATATTTTAATGTATATTTTAGGTGGAATTATTGACTTTTTTACAAGTTTAAATGGAATCTTCTATACCCTTGCTTATTTAGTAGGTGGAATCCCTTTTGGGCTATTATATGGGAAGCTCTTAGGTGGTGTAGATATTAGAGAAGTAGGCAGTGGAAGTATAGGAGCTACAAATGTTTTGCGCGCATTAAAACAAAGCAATCCAAAGCTTGCTAAAAAAGTTGCAATTCTTACAATGCTAAGCGATGCATTAAAAGGTATGGTGGTTATTGCCATTGCAAAACTTGCAGGTTTAGACTATGAAGCACAATGGATGCTTGCATTTTTAGCTGTCCTTGGGCATTGCTTTAGCCCATTTCTAAAGTTTGAAGGGGGTAAAGGTGTGGCAACAACGGTTGGTGTGATTGCTGTATTTTTACCAATTGAAGCAATTTTAGGATTAATTGTTTGGTTTTTAGTAGGGAAGTTTTTAAAAATCTCTTCCCTTGCTTCTTTGTTGGGATTGCTTATTGGAATTAGTTCAAGCTTTATCATTCACCCAGAGGTTCCATATATTAGCACACATACGCCTTTGATTTTAATTTCTATAATTGTGATTTACAAGCATATTCCAAATATTGTGCGTTTAATTCAAAATAAAGAGCAAAAAATTATTTAATCCTATTAAAGCTTCTTTACTTTTGAGTAATTTTTGTCGCCCTTTCTTACTTCCTTGTTTCTTTTTGTGATAAAATCACATTCTAAATTTTCAAAAGGAGTTTCACACATGGATTTTTTAGTAAATCTTAGTGAAGGGTGGCAATTTACCATTCAACTAATTGTTGTTTTGATTTGTCTTTTTTATGGGGCGAAAAAGGGCGGAATTGCCTTAGGATTATTAGGTGGAATCGGACTTTTAGTCTTAGCATTTGGATTTAATGTTGCACCGGGTAAGCCGGCTGTTTCTGTTATGCTTACGATTTTGGCAGTAGTTGTTGCAAGTGCGACATTACAAGCAAGCGGTGGTTTAGATGTAATGCTACAAATTGCAGAAAAAATCTTGCGTAGAAACCCTAGATTTTTGACTATTTTAGCACCATTTGTTACTTGCTTTCTTACAATTTTATGTGGAACAGGGCATGTTGTTTATACAATGATGCCAATTATCTATGATATTGCAATTAAAAATGGAATTCGTCCAGAACGCCCAATGGCAGCTTCTTCTATTTCATCACAAATGGGGATTATCGCAAGCCCGGTGTCTGTTGCTGTGGTTTCACTCACCGCATTTTTGCTAAATGCGACAAGTCCATTAGCAGGATTTGATGGTTATGTGGATTTGCTTGCAATTACGATTCCATCTACATTATGTGGTGTTTTGATGGTTGGAATTTTTTCTTGGTTTAGGGGCAAAGATTTAGATAAAGATGAAGTTTTTCAAGAAAAATTAAAAGATCCAGAGTTTAAAAAATATGTCTATGGAGATGCAAAAACACTTTTAGGTGTTAAACTTCCTTTTAAAGATTGGCTTGCGATGTGGATTTTCTTAGGTGCAATTGCTATTGTTGCTATTCTTGGTGCTTTCCCAGAGCTTCGCCCAGCTTTTGAAGTAAAAGGCGCATTAAAGCCTATGAGTATGGTTGATACTATTCAAATGTTTATGCTTTTAGCGGGAGCGGCGTTGTTAATTTTTACAGATGTCGATGCAGGTAAAATTGGTAAAAATGAGATTTTCCGTTCTGGTATGATTGCGCTTGTTGCGGTGTTTGGAATCTCTTGGATGGCAGATACAATGTTTGCTGTGCATACGCCGATGATGAAAACAGCACTTGGTAGCGTGGTGCAAGAACATCCTTGGACTTATGCGATTATGCTTTTATTAATTTCTAAATTTGTTAATTCTCAAGCAGCAGCAATTGCAGCATTTGTGCCATTAGCATTAGGAATTGGTGTGCATCCAGCAATTATTGTAGCCTTTGCACCAGCTTGCTATGGATATTATATTTTACCAACCTATCCAAGTGACTTAGCAACAATTCAGTTTGACCGCTCAGGCACAACACATATTGGAAAATTTGTTATTAATCATAGCTTTATTTTGCCCGGATTAATTGGGGTTTTCTCATCTTGTGTGTTTGGTTATATCTTTGCAACATTTGCGGGGTATTTGTAAAATTAAAAGTTGGAATCTAATTTAAGATTCCAACTTTAAGCAGTTTCTTTTACTTCACATTATACACTTCCACATAAAATTACAAGGCAAAATGATGTGGATTAAAACAACTCTTTTTTCTCTTTTTGTTGCGCTTAGTTTTAGTGGTTGTTTTTATCAAAACTCTTGTGGAATTTCAAATTCTTATTGGGATGAGAAAAGTTATTATTATGATGCAGAGGGCAGATACCACGAAGTCTGCCCAGATAATATCATTTACAAAGATAAAGTTTTAAAAGAACAAGAGCAAGAAGAAGTTTGGTGATGCAGACTTTAGAGCAAGTAAGGATTGCACGCAATCGCGTATTGAGTTTCAAGCACATTTTGCCCTTACAAGAGAAGTTAGAATTACTAAATACTATTCCAAAGTCAGAATTATCAGATGTTAAGATTTTTTATAAAGATAGCATTTGTATTGAGATTCCACATATTAGCGTGCAATCTTTTAATTTAGTTTGTGAAGTGGCTAGAGCATTGATTCCTTGGCGCAAAGGTCCTTTTAAAATAAATGATTTAGAAATTCTTAGTGAGTGGGATAGTGCGATAAAGTATAATTTGCTAGAGTCTCACTTGGATTTAAAAGACAAAATTATCGGCGATATAGGCTGTAACAATGGTTATTATATGTTTAGAATGCTAGCGCAAAACCCTAAGCAAATTTTAGGTTTTGATCCTATGCCTTTATGTTTTTTGCAATACAAGTTTTTGCAGTTTTTTGCTAAGGAAGCGCGTTTAAACTTTGAGCTTTTAGGGATTGAAGAGTTAGGATTTTTTACAAATTCCTTTGATATAATGCTTTGTCTTGGTGTGTTATACCACAGAAAAAGCCCACTAGATTCCATAAAGTTGGTGTTTAATTCTCTTAAAAAAGGCGGTGAAGCGGTGTTTGATAGCTTAATTATTGATGGGGAAGGAGAAATTGCTCTTTGTCCAAAAGAGCGTTATGCAAAAATGCCAAATGTTTATTTTATTCCGACACTAAACACTTTTAGAAATTGGTTAGAATCTTGTGGATTTAAGGAAGTTCTGCATATTGCAACTCTAAAAACTGCTTTTGATGAGCAAAGGAAAACAGAATGGAGTAACGGAGAATCCCTAGAAGATTTTTTAGATTCCACAGGAGAGAGAACCATTGAAGGTTATCCTGCCCCTAAAAGAGCGTATTTAAAGGCTAAAAAAGTTTAGCTCTATTCTGCCATAAATTCTGTGCCAATCCCCGCACTTGTAAAAAGCTCTAAAAGCAAGGAATGTGGAATCCTACCATCAATAATATGCGCCTTTTCTACTCCATTTTTAACACAATCTAAGCACGCTTCAACCTTTGGAATCATACCACCATTAATTGTTCCATTTGCATAAAGTTCTTGTGTTTGGGAGATATTTAGCGATTCTATAATCTCCCCATTTTTATCTAGCACGCCCTTAGTGTCTGTTAGGAAAATCGCCCTTTTTGCGCCTGTTGCGATTGCAATGGCACTTGCAGCAGAGTCTGCATTTATGTTAAATCCGGGGTGTCCTGCCTCATCACCACAAGCAATAGGTGCGATAACAGGCACTAGATTTTGTTCTAAAAGATTATTGATAACTTTACCATTTGTTTGGATAATCTCACCAGTGTAGCCGTATTTGCCACTATCTTTTGGGATTGCTTGAAACAACGAAGCGTCTTTGCCGCTAATACCTAGGGCATTAACGCCGTGAAAGTTTAAAAAGGCTGTGATTTCTTTATTAATTTCGCCACTTAATACCATTTCAACGATTTTTAGCGCGTCAATACTTGTTACACGCAGTCCATTGACAAACTCACTTTGAATTTTTAACGCATCAAGGAGTTCATTAATGCGCTTGCCGCCGCCGTGAATGATGATTGGCTTAATCCCTAGCATATAAAGCATTACAATATCAATGGCAAATTGCTCCTTTAACTCAGGGTTAATTTGCGCCGCACCGCCGTATTTAATCACGATTTTAGAACCGCGAAAAAAACGGATATAGGGAAGAGAATCTAAAAGGATTGAAACGATTTTAGAATGGTTATGCATTTTACCTCTTTTGTGATAGAATGTAAAATTATAACTAAAAACAAGGCTCATCAATGCAAGAAAAAAATTTAAGAATCGTATTTTTAGATGCTTTAACGCTAGGACAAAACTCTTTAAAAGAGCAATTAATAGCAATTAATCCACATTTTAACTACAAAGAATATCCTATAACAATGCCAAATGAAGTGTTAGAACGATGTTTAGGAGCAGAGATTATTCTAACAAACAAAGTTGTATTAGATCGCACACTTTTAACAGCGTTAAAAGATACATTAAAACTTGTATGTATCACAGCAACAGGAATGAATAATATAGACTTAGAGGCTGCTAGTGAGTTTGGAATCGTAGTTAAAAATGTAGCAGGATATTCCACACAAAGCGTGGCGCAACACACGCTAATGCTAGTCTTAGCCTTAAGTGGCAAGTTATCTTTTTATGATTCTTATTGTAAAAGTGGAGAATATGCAAGAAATCCTTTATTTACAAATCTTGTGTATCCTTTGCGATTAATTGCAGGAAAAAAATGGGGAATCATCGGCTTAGGAAGTATAGGGGAGCGTGTAGCAGAGCTTGCAAGTGCATTTGGGGCAGAAGTTAGTTATTATTCTACAAGTGGTAAAAATAACAGCGCGAAATATCCTAAAAATAATTTGGAATCGCTTTTAAAGGAGTCGCAAATTATCTCTATCCACGCTCCACTAAATTCTAACACGCAAAATTTATTAAACGCTAGCAATTTAGGGCTTTTACAAAATAGTGCGATTTTGATTAATGTTGGTAGAGGTGGAATCGTAAATGAAGAAGATTTAGCAAAAGAGCTAAAAAAACGCGAAATTTACGCAGGCTTTGATGTATTCGCTAAAGAGCCTATGGAGCAAAATCACCCCTTGCTTGATAAAGAGTTTTCAAACAAACTTGTGCTAACACCGCATAATGCGTGGGGTTATGAAGAAAGTAAAGAGATTTTAATAGATGGAATTTTAAAAAATATTGTGGAGTTTATGCACTCTTAAAAAGTTGGAATCCTTTTTTAGATTCCACTTCATTAAATTTTTAACTTTTCATAAACAAACACAAAAACTTCTTAGAAATTTAAAAATTCTTCTAATTTTTCTCTAATTCGTTACTAAATGTAACTTTAAAAAATAAAATTTTTATAAATTTAAGATTTAATATAAATATTAATAAATCCCTATAATATGCAATTAATTTTTATATTTTTCTTTGTATTATAAAAATGATTTTTATTTCATTAAAAAAATAGTAACAATGTTACTTTTATTTTTAAATGATTTATTATATAATGCTTAATTTCCAATATTAAAATTAACATTAAAAAAAGGAGAAAATATGGAAAAATCATTAGACAATCATTCTAATATTCCTGCGGGGGGGGGGGCATTTAAGAGACATTTATTAGCCCCATTTACTAGCAAGGCAATTTATTATAGTGTTCTTGCAACTTCACTTTCTACTTTTATTTTTCACTCATCAGCTTATGCAAATGGATTTGGAATTAATGAAAAATTTAGTCTTGATAAAATTAATGCGTATCAGGATATAAGCAAGACTATGGTTAATGAAACTGGAAAACAAAATGCAGCGGATGCAACTAAAAAAGGGGAAGATGGCACCGATGGTGTTGGGCATATTAGCGAGGTTGAATTAATAAAATTGAGAAATAGACATTATATAAGTGGTTCTACAGACGATAAGACAAAAGACCCATATGTATATAAAGAAATTTATAAAGGTAATAAATTCTTAAAATATTTTACAGTAAAGCATAGACCTGAATTTGGGCAACAGCAGTATGATCATGTTTATGACGATGGAGTTATAAGGCTTGAAGGTGATACAGCAATTAAAAATGGTGGAAAATGGAATTCAAATTTTGATTATGCAGATAATGATCATGCGAGCTTAGATATTGACAAACGCATTGAAGGAAAACCTGGCAATTATGGAAAAAATGGCAACTCGGGTAGTTCTGGAGAAAATGGGGAGACAATTGTAGAAGAAAAACATATTAAACTCACTGGAATGGATGTAATTAATAGTGCTGGGCAGATGATTGCACTTAACCTTACGGGTGGTAATGGAGCCAAAGGAGGGAATGGAACAGAAGGAGGCAAAGGCGGAGATGGTGGAAATGCTATTAATAAAGTTGATAGCAATAAATATAATCCAAAAAAAGGAGTATCACAAGGTGGTTTTGGTGGAGATGCTGGTAGGGGTGGCAAAGGCGGACAAGCTGGTAAAGGTGGAGCAGGGGGAAATGCAGAATTAATCTTTGCTGATTTTAGTAAAAATACAAATAAAGATAAAGTTGTAAATATTAATATAGATTCCATTACTCTTAAAGCTGAAGGTGGTGATGATGGAGAAATGGGGCAACATGGAGAGAGTGGAGAGAGTGGAGAGGAAGGTAAAGCAGGAAAGCAGAATGCGTGTCCTACGAGCAATCAAAATTGTTCATATAGTAACATGCCAGGTGATATTAACACAGAAGCGGGGCGTGTGCCAACTCCCCCCTCCAAGCCTGATGATGTAGAATCCAATCCCAACAAAGCCATCGCCAATGCTTTTGTATTAAATAATCTCACTGCTAACATTGGTGCTTTAAATAACACTGGCACAATGAACATTAATACTTCTGCAACTAAAGCCAATGATTCTGAAAGCTTTGGGATTAAAGCAACAGGCTCTAATATTGTTTTAACTTCAAATGTTAGTGTTAATTCAACTGCTAAAAAATTCAATGACCCAAAAGATACAGGAGAATCAGAAGTTAATGATAAATCTGGAATCCTACTTGATAATTCCCATATTTCTTTTGCGCACACTAAAGATAATGATGGCTTTAAAACTTTAAAAACTTCTGCTTTAAATACCAAAGGAAACTCTAGCATTACCTTTGCAGTAAGTGCAGATGGCATACAATCTGATAAGCTTGAAATGACTGCTAAAGATAAAATAACAATTGAAAATAATAATAAAATTGGAATCAAAGTAGATGAGAGTAAATATTTTAATCATCTAGCTAGTGGTGGAAATGCTATGCTCGGTGTGCAAAGTGAATTAATCACAGGTATCTCAAAAGCAGACTCTGAAAAATTCCAATTAGGAAAAGAACAGGGAGTTGCTGATACAACTTTAGCTAATGGAGCTGATGTAGAAGATCACGCTAGATATAAGTTTTCTCAAGAAACTAAATTTGATAATGATAAAATCATCTATATAAGAGGCGATGCGATTAAATCTGAACAAGGAGCAGATAAAACAGGTGGTAAGTATGAGCTAGCTGATGGTAAAAGCTCCATTTTAGATTCTTTAGCAAGTAGTGGGAATCTAGGCTCTATCACTAATAAAAATCTAACTGCTTCTAATGGAGTTAATGCCACAGAAAATGGTGGAAATGCTTCTTTATTTGGTAAAGGTGGTGATGGGCAAAATGGTTCTAATGGTGAAAGTGTAGAAGCAAATGTGCTTAAAGAAAAAGCAAATGCTACTCTATCAGGCACTACAACAATCACAGCTCTTGCTGGTAATGGTGGTAAGGGTGCTAATGGTGGTAAAGCAGATGGAATTGATCACGATTATGCTGAAAAATATGGAATCTTTACAGGGACTGGTGGTAAAGGTGGTGATGGTGGAGATGCAACTCTAACAGGCTTTAAAGCAGATTCTAAAGTTGCTTTAAATAATGTCAATCTAACACTTGAAGCAACTGCTGGTAAGGGTGCTAATGGTGGTAAAGCTGGAGAAACAATTAATGATAATGCTGATCAATACAAAGGCTTTGATTTAACAGAAGAAACAAAGCAAGCAATTAAAGATGGCAAAATCAAACTAGAAGATTTACTTGCTAATGTTCAAAGTGGTGGAGATGGCTTAAATGGTAAAAATGGTAATGCTAAAGTTGTAGGAATTGATGGAGAAGCTTCTGAGATTTCTATTGATGGTCAAAGTTCTATTGTAGTAACAGCCAAAGCTAAAGCTTATGATAAAAATGCAAATTTAGGAGTTAATAGATTCTTTAGAAGTGCTACTGCAAATACTGGTGGTGTTATGGTAAGTGCAGTAGGAATTGATGCAAGCGGTTCTACATTAGATATTAATGAGAAATTAAATGTAAGTGCAAATGCTTTTGTGGATAAAGATAAAGCTGATGATAAAGCTGTAGTTGATGCAGCCTATGCTTATTCTATTTATGCAGATGGTTCAACAATAAATGTTGGGGCTGATGTTACGCTAGATTCTAAAATAGGTATCACTACAAATGGCAATGCTACCAATATAGAAGAGCTTGTTGTTGAAAATCAAGGAAGTGGTTTTATGATGAATAATTCTAGCTTGCTCTTTACTGCAATGCAAGGGGATAATACACTGCTTCCAGATGGCAACAGAAGCAATAAAGTAACTAGGGCAGAAAATGGAAGAACAACCTACCATACCTTTAGCACAGATCGCTATGAAGCAAGTGGGAAGAATAAATATGTCTTCTATACAGATTTAGATGATGTAAATAGTGATAAACAAACAGGGGATAGTCTAAAAGTTACAGATTCTGTAGATTTTACAAATCTTAGTGCAATGGATATTAAAATAGGACAAGATAAAACCTTTGATAATCTAAGAAAGATTCCACCAAGATCTACACAAAAGATTGAAGGAAAACATACTCTTATTGATCTCTCAGGAGTAAAAGATAAAAGCTCTGCTGATTTAACACAGGCTTTAGGATTAGATAGTGAGGGTAAAACACAAGCAAAATGGAATACAGATGTTGGAATTTTTAAATACAAATGGACTGCAGATATTCAACAAGATGCAATAAGTAAAGATGTTATTCTAACAGGACTAGCAGTTAATAATCAACTTCCTTCTAACTCTGTGTTGGTTTCACTAGATAATTCTTTCTTGGTAAATAGAATGTCCTTTTTAGCAGATTCTCAACTCTCTGAAAGATTTAGAATCTTAAAAAATGATGGATTAACACAAGGTAGAAGTGGTATGTGGCATCAAGTATATTCTTCAGATGTAGATTTTACAACTGGAGGAGATTTAAATCATAATATTAATACACACCATACAATTAATAAATTTGGATTTGATCATGTTGCAAATTTCAAAGGATATGATGTAATGCGCGGTGTTTATTTTGGATATGGTTTAGTGCAAGCAAAATATGATGATAACATTGGACATAATAAACTTAAAAACACTAGCTTAGGAATGTATGGGGCAATTGCTACACATTCTGGATTCTATTATGAAGCAGATATTGGATTTGATCTTTATAAATCAGAGCTTACAGCATACATTGATGGTGGAGATGATGAAATGAATGCTGATGCTAAAGCAAGATCTTTAGGAGTATCTCTAGCAGCTGGTAAGAAGTTTAATTTAAAAAATGATTGGTTGGTAGATACAAATGTTAAAGTAGATTATACTCTCTACCACGGCAATGACTTTACAACTTCTAATGATTTAAGAGTTAAACAAGGTGGTTATTATAGTCTTGGGGCTATTGGATCAATTTTAGTGGGTAAATATTTTAATAGCGGTAAAACCATTGCTTATAGTAAGTTTGATACAGGATATTATTATTATTCTTCACATAATGGAAAAGGTTTTATCACTGATCTTATCTCTCAAGGCTCATTTGACTTTGATACTCCAGAGTATAACTTGTATTATGGAAATATGGTTTTAGGGCTTAAACATAGAATTAATGATATGTTAGAACTCTCTTTGGAAGGCAATCGTTATTTCCTAAGAGGAGCTAATAATCTTAATATGGGAGTAAGAGGGGAGTTACGCTACTTATTCTAAGTTTTAGAATAAGATTAATTCCTTTGTCATTCTTGTATTAAAGCATTTGAAATCCAATAGCTGGATTTATTCTACTCTCTTTTATACCACTAGGGATATTCCTTGGTGGTATTTAGTTTTTGTATAATCTTAGCTTTAATTTATCTAAACTTAAAAAAACTTTCAGTAAAATCATGGGCTTTTATTTTATCAACTCACACACGCTAGTCCTAGTTAGGTTGCGCATTTGCGTTAAGGAGCGTGGAGGGAAAACCAAAACACAAATTAGGAGAAAATTATGGTAACAATGAAAGATCTTTTAGAATGTGGTGTGCATTTTGGACATCAAACAAGGCGTTGGAATCCAAAAATGAAAAAATACATTTTTGGTGTAAGAAAAAATATTCATATTATTGACTTGCAAAAAACTTTGCGTTACTTCCGCTACACTTATAATATTGTGCGTGATGCAGCAGCAGAGGGAAAAACAATTATGTTTGTAGGGACAAAAAAGCAAGCAAGTGAGACGCTAAAACAATATGCAGAAAGCGTGCAAGCTCCCTATGTTAATTACCGCTGGCTTGGTGGAATGCTAACAAACTTCTCAACAATTAAAAAATCTATCCGCAAGCTTGAAATCATTGAAGAAATGGAATCTAGCGGGCAAATTGATCTTTTAACAAAAAAAGAAAAATTAATGATTTTGCGTAAAAAAGAAAAATTAACACAATATCTTGGTGGTGTGCGTCATCTTAAAAAAGCTCCGGATATGATTTTTGTGATTGATGCGGCAAAAGAAAAAATCGCCGTTGCGGAAGCTAGAAGACTTGGAATCCCTGTTGTTGCACCACTTGATACAAATTGTGATCCAGATATGGTAGATTTTCCAATTCCGGGGAATGATGATGCGATTCGCTCCATTCAGCTTTTCTGTAAAGAAATGGCAGAGGCAATTACTGAAGGGCGTGCGATTGCTGGTGGTGAGGCAGTTGCTGGGGAAGTTTCTGAAGAAGTAGTGCCTGCAAGCGAAGAAGAAAAACAAGAAGTGATTCAAGAGGCAATGACTGAAGAAGACTTTACAAAAAGTGTAGAATAAGGAGAATTTTATGGCAGAAATTAGCGCGCAATTAGTAAAGCAGCTCCGCGATATGACAGATGCAGGAATGATGGATTGCAAAAAAGCTCTTGTAGAAGTTGGTGGCGATTTAGAAAAAGCTGTGGAATATTTAAGAGAAAAAGGCTTAAGTAAAGCTGCTAAAAAAGCAGATAGAGTTGCAGCTGAAGGTGCTATTAGCATTCAAGTTTCAAGTGATTTCAAAAAAGCAAGTATGGCAGAGATTAACTCTGAAACAGACTTTGTTGCAAAAAATGATGGTTTTAAAGAATTGAGCGCAAAAACCATTGCAATGGTACAAGATTCTAACATTTCAACTGCTGAAGAATTGCATTCTTTAGAGCTTGATGGTGCTAAGTTTGAAGAATATCTAAAAACACAAATTGCAAAAATTGGTGAAAATATCGTTGTTAGAAGAATTGCAAAAATAGAAGCACAAGGTAGCGGAATCGTAAATGCCTATGTGCATTCAAATGGGCGTGTGGGAGTTATTATTGCGCTTAAATGCCAAAATGAAGCAAATGCTGCGAAGTTGGCAGATCTTACAAAAAGTCTTTGTATGCACGCAGCAGCGATGAAGCCACAAGTAATTTCTTATCACTCTTTTGACAAAGGCTTTGTGGAAGCTGAAAAAACTGCAATTATTGCAGAACTTGAAAAAGAAAATGAGGAGCTAAAAAGACTTGGTAAGCCATTGCATAAGATTCCACAATACATTAGCCAATTAGAGCTAACAGATGAAATTTTGGCAAAGCAAGAAGAAGCTTTAAAAGCAGAGCTAAAAGCACAGGGTAAGCCAGAAGCAATTTGGGATAAAATCTTGCCAGGACAAATTGAACGCTTTAAAGCAGATTCTACGATTTTAGATCAAAGATTAACGCTACTTGGGCAATTCTTTGTAATGGACGATAAAAAAACAATCGCACAAGTGTTAGCAGAAAAATCAAAAGAATTAAACGATTCCATTGAAGTTGTAGAATATGTGCGCTTTGAGCTTGGCGAAGGTATCGAGAAGCAAGCTTGTAGTTTCGCAGATGAAGTTGCGGCACAACTTGGCTAATTAATTTATGCTAGTAGCTAAAAATCTTTCTTTTGGCTATGAGCAACAAATTTTAGAAAATGTTTCTTTGGAGTTAGGTGCTAAAGAGACGCTTTCTATTATGGGAGTTAGCGGAAGTGGTAAAAGCACGCTTTTGCATATCCTGTCAAGCTTTTTAAAACCACAAAGCGGTGAAATTAGAATATTTAATGATAATATTTACACGCTTCCTTCAGATAAACTTCTTGCTCTTCGCCGCAATGATATTGGAATTATTTTTCAATCCCATTATTTATTTTCTGGTTTTAGTGCGCAAGAAAATTTAGAAGTTGCCGCACTTTTAAGTGGCGAGAAAATCGATGGAGAAATTTTAAGCTTATTTGGTATTTCTGAGATTTTATCACAAAGTGTAGGCACGCTAAGTGGCGGACAGCAACAACGCCTATCTATTGCTAGAATTTTAACCAAGCGTCCCAAAATAATCTTTGCTGATGAGCCTACTGGAAATTTAGATAGAGAGACTGCATTTAGCGTAATGCAACTTCTTTTTGATTATGTAGAATTAACGCAATCTTTGTTAGTTTTTGCAACGCATGATCCTGTTTTGGCGAAAAAGGCAATGTATGCTTATAAGCTTGAAAACACTGCATTAAATACACTTAGTTAAGGTTATAACTTAGAACTTATGGAACTTTTAGCATACTTAACAGAGGGTAATGTTGCAAACTTCTTGCTTCTGCTTTTGCGCTTTGCTGGAATTATTGCATTCTTTCCCTTTTTTGAAAATCAACTCATTACTGCGCAATTAAAGGGTACTTTGATTTTCTTATTAACGATTTTTTTTATTCCACTGCTTGATGTTGTTCCACCATCAGAATGGACAATTTTGCGTTTTATTGTGGCTGGGCTTTCAGAGGTTATGTTAGGATTTCTTGCTTCAATGGCATTACAAATTGTTTTTGGCATGATTTCTTTTGGTGGGGAGCTAATTTCTTTTGCAATGGGTTTAACAATCGCAAATGCTTATGATCCTGTAACAGGGGCTCAAAAGCCTATTGTAGGACAGCTTTTAACGCTTCTTGCGCTTTTGATTATGCTAGGGCTTGATTATCATCATCTCTTTTTTTATTTTGTGAGCGAGAGTGTCAAAGAGATTCCATTAGGTGGTTTTATGTATTCTCAAAACTATATTGAATATATTATCAAGTCTTTTTCTCATATTTTTGTAATAGGGCTTACAATGTCCTTTCCTATTATTGCATTAATTTTATTAAGTGATATTATTTTTGGAATGATTATGAAAGCGCATCCACAATTTAACTTGCTAGCTATTGGGTTTCCTGTTAAGATTGCTATTGCATTTGCGGTGCTAATTGTGATTGTTCCAGCAATCATCTTGCATTTCAAAAGAGAGTTTTTAAGCGCATTTGACGCATTAACGATTCTTTTTCAAAACAGCTTTTAGACTATTTTAGAATAATCTTTCCTTTTTTTGTTTCAATTCTACCTTGTGTTTTTAGCTCTCTAATTGTACGCGAAAGAGATTCTGGACTTGTGTTTAGGTGTTTTGCAATTTCGCGTTGTGTGAGTGTATTTAGATTTTGTGTGTTTTCTTGTAAAAAGGACATTAATTTATCTTTTAGGCTTAAATGGGATTCCATAATTAGTGTTTCTAGGATTCTGATTTTTTGACAGAGTGAAGCAATAAGTTGTTGGCAGAAATGTGGATTTTCTGTGCATTGTTTTTGAAAAGCTTCAAGACTGATTTCTAAAACTTCGCAATCTTCGGTGCAAATTGCACTTGCAGGAAAAGGCTGCTTTAAGAGACTTGGCATTTCTGCTAGGAAGCTTGGAGAAGTAATATAATGTAGTGTTTTTTCTCTGGGCGCTATATCTTTAATGGGTTGTATGGACTTGTAGATTCTAACTTTTCCATTTAAAAGAATAAAAAGCTTTTTTGGATTTTCCCCTTCAAAAAATAAAATCTCATCTTTATTGAAAAATCTCTTGTAGCCTATGTTGTAAAGTAGTTTAAAATGTTCTTCCATATTGTTCCTTTTATGTGATTGCTTCATTTGGATCTATTTTATCTAAAAACTTAACTATTATCAACTTTTAAGCATTTAGGTTTAGATAATATTTCAGGATTTTATGCAAAGGTTGTAGATGGAATCTCTTTATCCTTATTTTTTGATTGTGCATTTAATGTGTGCGATTATTTTTTTAGGTTATATTTTCTGCGATGTAGTTTTTTTGAGTTTGATACGCAAGAAGTTAGGTGATGAAATTGCCAATAAAGTTTCAAGTGTTATTGGGGCGAGAAGTAAGTTTATGCCCTTGTGTTTTTTGCTTTTACTTTTAAGTGGTGGGGTAATGCTTTCTCAATATATTAATTTTGAAGTTGGATTTTTTAATACACAATTACAACAATTTTTAGTGATTAAAACAATCTTAGCATTTATAATCGGCGGAATGATTGTTATATCTTTGACTTATTTTTATTTGCTAAAAAAGCCAAATCCTTTAAAGAAGATTATACATCCTGTGGCACTTGTGCTTGGGGTTTTTATTATTTTATTGGCAAAATTAGCTTTTTATTAAGGAGATAGAATGCAAAGATTTGATGTGATTTGCAAAGAAGCTATTGATATTTTAATGGATATTTTTTATGCAAAGATTCGCAACAATAAGAATGGTGTGGGAGAGATTTTTAATAATGCTATTGGTAGAAGTGATGAAGCGTGGGAGATACATAAGCGTAAGATTTCTAATTTTTGGCAAGGAATGTTGCTTGGGGAAGGTAATTATTCTGGAGCGCCTTTAAAGACGCATTTGGATTTGCCGCCATTTCCTAGAGAGTATTTTGAAATATGGCTAGAATTGTTTGATGAGAGCTTAAGAGAGATTTTTAATGATACTATTGCAGAACAAATTTTAGGGCGTGCGCAAATGATAGCGCAACGCTTTAAATTTATGCTTTATGAAAGTAAGCACTAAAGGCGTGGAAGCCAAAATGGAATATTGTTTTGTTCTTGTAAAACGCTCGTAGCACTTCCGTGTCCGGGTAAGACAAGCATATTTTCTTGCAAGGTTAAAAACTTCTCTAAACTTGCTTTCATTGCTGTGTGTGATGAATAGGGGAAGTCGCTTCTGCCAATGGAGCGGTTAAAAATAAAATCCCCGCTAAACATTACTTTGTTCCCATTAGAAAGTGATTGTAAATCAGTGTTGGTCTGCGTGGAGTGATTTTTGCAATCTTTATGGGAGAGAATAACAATGCTACAACCGGGCGTATGCCCTGGATAGCAAACAAAAGTAATATTAAAATCTCCATGGGTAAAGGTGTTTTTACGCCCTAAATTGTCTGTATTGGAAGTTTTTTCACAGATTGTGTCCTTTTCTTTTGCGCCAATTAAAAGTGTGGGAATAGAGTTTGGTAGCCCTGTGCTAAAACAATCTTGTGCCAGCATAAAAGCATCTTCATAGGGGCAAAGCAAAGGAATATCTTTAAAATGCTTTAATAATTCTGCATTGCTCCATACATGATCAAAATGCCCGTGTGTGTTTAAAATTGCAAGAGGAGCAGTCTTTGTGCTTTCAAGTGCGTCAATCACCCAAGAGCTTGCGCCAATACCCGGATCAATGATTAAGGCTTCTTTTTTTGTTTTGCTAAAGGCTAGATAACAATTTGTTTGGTATTCCCCAAATGGCTTACAGAGAACATAAAAAAAATCGTTTTCAAAAACTTGCATAAAAATCCTTTTTTAAAGCATAAATAATTGTGGTAAAATCTTTGCAAATCTTAACGCAAAATTGCTAAAACAATACAAAAGGTAAAAAATGGAGTTTGTTGCACAACGCTTTTATCCGACAGAACCAGATTTTAGAAATCCCTTTAGCAGGGATAGAGATAGAATTATCCATAGTTCATATTTTAGGCGTTTGGAATATAAAACGCAGGTATTTTTAAATCATAGTGGAGATTATTTTCGCACGCGCTTAACGCATTCTTTGGAAGTAAGTCAGATTGCACGCACTTTAGCGGCGCATTTGGGATTGAATGCGGAGCTAGCAGAGGCAATAGCCTTAGCGCACGATTTAGGGCATACCCCATTTGGGCACGCAGGAGGAGATGAATTGGATAAAATTATGCGTAAATATGGATATAGCAATGGATTTGAGCATAATTTTCAATCTTTTCGTGTGGTAACAAAATTAGAAAAGCGCTACAAGGATTTTGATGGATTAAACCTTACTTTTGCCACACTAGAAGGGATTTTAAAGCATTCTTATCCTTATGAAAAACCCTTTTTAAACGCAAATCTTAAGGAGACTTTCAAGCTAGAGTTTCACCCAAGCCTAGAGGCGATTCTTGTAGATTTATCTGATGAAATTGCCTATCTTAGTCACGATATTGATGATGGAATTAAATACAGATTAATTACTTTTGATTCCCTAAGAGATAGTGCGCTTGTAAATAGAGCAAGAGAGTATGTAGAAAGGAAAGAAAAAATTGAAAAAAAGGATTCCATTTTTAGGCATCGCTTTACTTCACGATTAATTACTTTGCTTGTTTATGATATTGTAGAAAATAATGCAAAATTTCACCAAGAGACTCCACAATGCTTTCAATATGATGCAAAAATGCCTTTGCCAATTATTCGCACAAGAGAAATGGATAAAGAGATTAAAATTCTAAAAAAGATTTTGTTTAAATCGCTCTATCGCCACGAAGAAATCGCTAGAAAAATGTTTATGGGAAAACGCTGTGTACGAAAACTTTATGAATGTTTTAATGATGAAATTGCCTTGTTGCCAAAAGATTTGCAAGAGCGCATTGTTAGGGGAGAAAAAACACATCGTGTGTGTGCGGATTATATTGCATCTATGACAGATAGATATGCGGTTTCTTTGTATAAAGAGCTTGGTTTTTAAGGGAATTGCAATTAATCCCCTTAATTTAACTTGTTTTTTGGAATTTGTTTTTTAATAAGTTCTAATGGAGAGTTTTTGGTTTTTGTAAATTCTAAAAAGGCTTCAAATGGAATCTTAAGTGTAATCACTCCATAAGAATAAGGCATAAGTTCATAGGGCTGATAAAGAAATAAAACTTCCCCATAATCCAATAAAATAGAGTTGGAGATATTGAATTCTTCATATTTTATTAGTGGTTCGCTACGCATTTCTTTTGCAAATTTTTGATATTCTTTCCATAAAAAATCTTTGAGCGGTTTGTTGCTTGGCGTTAGAATATCAGCTAATGGAATGATATCCCCATTTTTTGATATTGTAATTCCACTTCTTGTGTGATTACCATGTGCTCCACCTGTGTATATGTAATTGTAAGTATCAAAACTTAAAAATTCCTCATCAAAATAATATAAAAAATCGCCACTTTGTTCTTCAAAAGCACTAGAAGAGAGAATTGTATCAATAGATTCTGTATCTTTTAGTAATGATTTTTTTGCTATTTTGTTAATCTCTGAAATTCCATTTTTGCAATTAAATTTTATACCATACATTTTTTCTAATATCTTTTGTATGGTTGGATCTTTAGAGCATTGAAATTTTGTTGTAATGGTTGCGCTATTATTGGATTTTCCCGTATAAGTAAAGTTTGCGACTTGTTCTTGTGTCTTGAAAGATTGTTCAAGTTTCAAATTTAAATGCTGAAATTTACCATTCTTTAGGATTCCAATAATTTCTGCATTTCTAACTTTTAAGGATATGTTTTTACATTTTAGTTCACCATTTTTTAATGGCTGTATAATTCCATCTTTTTTGTTTTCGCATCTCCCAAAATCAAATGAACCTGCATATAAAATACCTTTGTTATTTTTTGATACAAATAATTTTTGCTTTTCATTTTCTATTTTGTATGTATCGTAGGTAAAATCAATAGGTTTTGCATAAGAGCAAATGCCTAATACTAATGTGGTTGTTATAATTTTTTTCAAAAAAGTTTTTTCTGCCATTTTTTTGTTCCTTTCTTTAAAAAGAGATAGGGAATTTTACTATGATTTTAGAAGCAATGGCAGCAAAAGCTTATTTTTTATATGCATAATATAAAAATGCACCCATTCCTATAACAAACACAAATGCTAAAAACACCACCAAAATACTATCTAATACGCCCATTATTCTTCCTTTTGCGTGCTTGTTTGCTCTGTGATTTCACGCTCTCTTAGTTGTCCGCAAGCTGCGCTAATGTCTAATCCTTTAGATTCTCTAATGGTGCATAAAAGCCCTTTTTTGAGTAAAAATTCCCTAAAGGCTTCTACTTTTTCTGCGCTTGGTCTCTTGTAAATGCTGCCTTCGTGGGGATTAAAATAAATCAAATTTACTTTGGCTTTCAGTTTATTAAGTAAAGCTACAAGTTTTTTTGCACTATCTAATCCATCATTTAAGCCATCAATCACAAGATATTCAAACATCACTCTTTTGCGACTATCAATAGGGAATTGCACTACTTCATCAATCACGGCTTGGATATTGTAAGCCTTATTAATAGGCATTAGCTCGCTTCTTAGTTTATCATCAACAGCGTGCAAAGAAATTGCAAGTTGCACGCCAAGATTTAGTGTGCCTAGTTTTTTAATCTTTGGCGCGATTCCACTTGTGGAAA
Source organism: Helicobacter winghamensis ATCC BAA-430 (assembly GCF_028751035.1). Lineage (NCBI taxonomy): Bacteria > Pseudomonadati > Campylobacterota > Epsilonproteobacteria > Campylobacterales > Helicobacteraceae > Helicobacter > Helicobacter winghamensis. The sequence goes on from NZ_CP063533.1 coordinate 23,684, forward strand.
TAGTTTGGCGGCGTGTAGAAATACTTAACCCATCAAGCTCGGCTAGGATTTTAATCGTATTTGTAACATTGTCTAAATTGTCTAATGGCTCTCCCATTCCCATATATACGATATTTATTGCTTTGTTGTGCGGAATGTTTTGCGCTTTTTTAATTGCTAAAACTTGATACACAATTTCTCCCGTGCTAAGATTTCTCACAAATCCGCCCTTAGCGGTTAAACAAAAACTACAGCCCACTTTGCAACCCACTTGGGAAGATAGACATAGGGTAAATTTATCTTCTTTCATTTTTAAAAACACCGCTTCATAGGTTAGATTATCTTGCGCTTGGAAGAGATATTTCACGCTTCCATCAAGGCTTTTTTCTTGCTTGCAAATTTGCGCACTTGTGGTGGTGAAAGTTTCTTTCAAATAGGTTTTTAACTCTTTTGGGAGATTATCCATTGCTTCAAAATCTTCTACATAACGGATATAAAGCCAGTGGTAAATTTGCTTTGCACGGAATTTTTGGAATCCTGCACTTTCAAGTTTTAAGCCTAGCGCATTAAGAGAGTAGCTAAAAATATTGTCTTTCATTGCTTGCCTAGTGTGGAATCTAATTTATCTTTGATATAGGATTCTAACTTTTGCATTGCCGTTTTGTGGTTGGCAAAAAATTCTTTTTGTGCGTCTTTGTGGATATAATTCGTGCTACAAAAGATTCCAATTGCTGGTAGTTCAAAGGTTTGTGCTACTTGCAATACGCTAAAAAACTCCATATTTTCATATAGGATCCCAAGTTTTACCATTTTTTCTGCAAGCTTAGAATCGGTACTAATGTAGTTGCTAGAGTTAATGATTTTTTGTGTTTTAGTTAAATTTTGCGTGAGCGGATTAGAATCTTTTGCCATCGTTTCACGTGAAACATTTGTTAAAAAATTATCCAAAGGTGTGTAGGATTGCCCTTGTAAAAACGAGAGTTCAATATTGCAAGCACTTGCTGTTTCAAAGACTTCTAATAAAGGTTGTACGCTAGAATAATTCCCGCAAGTGCCAACAAATACGATTTCATTGGGCTTATCGTATAGGATTGAGCGTGTAAGGTGGATAGCGGAGTCTATCAATCCCACGCCTATACTTTTTGCAAAAGCAAAGTTTTCTATTTTTCCTGCGCAATAAATCAACTTACACTTCCTTGTAATATAAATGCGATTCGTTTTTCTTAATGGTTTTTTGCTCTGGGATTTGTAAGACTTGATAGAATTTTGATTTTTCTAAAAAGGCAATTTCTATCACATCGCCCACTTTCACATCACGACTTGCTTTTACGCTTATGCCTGCAATTTTGACAACACCATTTTCAATCATATCTTGGGCGATTGCACGCCTTTTTACAATATTTACCGCATTTAAAAACTTATCCACTCGCATTGTTATCCTTATTATTTGTGGAATTCTAGCTAAAATAATATTAATTTGTCTAAGGGTATAATGCGATTGACATTTACACAGGAGATTTAAAATGCAAAAAAACTTCAAAAAAGTGGTTCTAGCATATAGTGGCGGATTAGACACAAGCGTGATTTTAAAGTGGCTTGGTGATACCTATGGTTGTGAGGTGGTAACATTTACAGCTGATATTGGGCAAGGTGAGGAAGTAGAGCCTGCAAGAGCAAAGGCGCAAAAACTTGGAATCAAGCCTGAAAATATCTTTATTGAGGATTTAAGAGAGGAATTTATCCGCGATTTTGTATTCCCTATGTTTAGAGCAAATACAATTTATGAGGGGGAGTATTTGCTTGGAACAAGCATTGCGCGCCCACTTATCGCAAAGCGTTTAGTGGAGATTGCTAAACAAGTTGGGGCTGATGCGATTTCGCACGGAGCAACAGGCAAAGGAAATGATCAAGTGCGCTTTGAAATTGGTGCATACGCATTAAACCCTGATATTAAAGTGATTGCCCCTTGGAGAGAGTGGGATTTAAATAGCCGTGAAAAGTTGCTTGCATATGCTGAAAACGCTGGAATTCCTATTGAAAAAAAGGCAAACAAATCGCCCTATTCAATGGATGCAAATCTTTTGCACATTAGCTATGAAGGACAGATTTTAGAAGATCCTAGCGTTGCGCCTGAAGAGGATATGTGGCGTTGGAGCGTTTCGCCCAAAAATGCTCCAGATACTCCAACAATTCTTACAATAGAGTTTAAAAACGGAGATGGAATCGCAATTAATGGAGAGAAACTAAGTCCTGCAAGCTTTTGGGAGAAACTTAACAAGCTTGCAGGAGAAAATGGAATAGGGCGTTTAGACTTGGTAGAAAATCGTTATGTGGGAATGAAATCACGCGGTTGTTATGAAACTCCGGGAGGGACAATTTATTTAAAGGCACACCGCGCCATAGAATCGCTATGCCTTGATAGAGAGGAAGCGCATTTAAAAGATGAGATTATGCCAAAATACGCAAGTTTAATTTACAATGGATATTGGTTTAGTCCAGAGAGAGAAGCCTTGCAAGCATTGATTGATAAAACACAAGAAAAAGTTGAGGGAATCGTGCGTTTGGAGCTTTATAAAGGTAATGTTACTATTTTAGGCAGAGAGTCTAAAAACTCACTCTTTAATGCAGCTTATAGCACTTTTGAAGAAGATTCTGTGTATAACCAAAAAGACGCTGGCGGTTTTATCAAACTTAATGCTCTAAGATTTATAATTGCTGGAAAAACACGCAAATAATGCAAGCTTAGTGAGTATGCAAAAGAGAAATATGGCGATTCTTTAGAGTTTTTGTGGAGAAATTCTAAGAATGCCATTTGTGCATTGTAGCACATCTGCCTAGATACTGCCCTAAATCAAGCCTATATATCTCCATCTAACTTGCACCCAAAGAGATATTCAAACTCTACGCTACCATCTGTTATCATCATCAAATAGCGTGAAAATAGTTCATTCACACGCATTTTTAAGAATCCTAGCCTTGCATTACTCGCATCAATGCTATATATCGTGCCACCGCCATTTATATCATAGATATGTGCGTGGTGTGTCTTTGTGTATGCCTCATAGCTATCGCGGAGTTTAAGCCACGCTCTTTGCTCTTCTAGCAGTGTGTCTTGCTCTTTTTTTCCACTTTGAATATTGGGCTCGTGGGAGAAAGCCCCTGTCGGTGTGGTTTTGCCTTTCTTTTTGAGTTCAGTGCGGTAGAGTTTGTAGTATTTGTTTAAAAGCTTGTCATACTCATTATAGCCATAATTAAGTGAAGCTAAAATGCCTTGTGTTGAGCCTAGCACTTCGCTTAAGGTTCGCATTTCACAATTAATTTGCGTTGTTTCAAAGAGATAGGTTTGCTCTTGCTTGTTTTTAGGATTGAAATCAAAATTAGCCATATCGCATTGCTTGTTGATATACTCTTGCTTGTCTTTGCTTACATTATATTCCTTAAACAACTTTTGCAAACTCTCATTAGCAAAAGTCGTATTTGCAAACGCCATAAACGCCAAAGGCACTAGAATCTTAGCCCTTGTGTAAGCCTTAAATAATTTTATAAAAACACTCATAAATCACCGTCTTTGTTAATTTTGTTAATTGAGATATTATGCAAGATTCCTGTAAAATGCCTTTTGTGTCAAATATTTAGTATAATTTGTGTTGCTTCTTTCAAATCTTTCGCCCTATGTGTTGCGTTTGGTGCTTCATTGCCCCCGACTAGAATGCGTGTTTTTACGCCCACTTTAAGTCCTGCTTGCATATCTGTATCTTTATCACCTAAAATATAGGAATTGTAATTTTCAAGGTTTAGATTGAAGTCTTTTAAGGCTTGTTCTAGCATTTTAGCATTAGGCTTGCGACAAGCACAATGCTCTTCTTTGGTGTGTGGGCAGAAATACACACCATCAAAGCCTATGTTTTTAGGTATAAAACCACTTTCACGCAAAGGAATCATAAGGCAAGATTTAATACAGCTTTGCATAAAAGAAGTAAGAATTTCAAAGTCTTTTTGTGTAAAAATTCCACGATTAATGCCCGATTGATTGGTAACCACAAAGCACAAAGCATCTTGCTTTTTAAGCTCTAAAAACAGCTCCATAAAAAAGGGCGCAAAATAAAAGGTATCAATCTTATATCCATAAGGCGCATCTTCAAGATTTATCACATCATCGCGGTCAAAAAACACAACTTTGCGCTTTTTAGGTTCCAAACTCATCGCGCAAATACCCCAAAAAGTTTTTGCATTTTAATGCCAAAAAGATAAAAAAGCGGAGTGTTTGCAAAAGCGAAAATAAACTTCATTAGGTAGTCTCCAAGCATTAGCATTAGTACATTTTGCCAAGGCATTACAAACAAAAACGCAATGTGAAAGAAGATCATCGTGTCAATAAACTGCGAAAATGCTGTGCTTCCAGCACTTCTTAGCCACCAAATTTTAGGAAGCTTAGATTTAATCCAGTAAAACGCATAAACATCGGCTTGTTGAGAGATGAAAAACGCGCTCACGCTTGCAATAGCGATTCTAAACTCTGCTAAAAACATTGAAGGGATAAAGGCAAAAAGGATTCCAAATCGCACGACCTTTAGCACTTCTTGCTTGGTGTAGCGTTCTGCTAGAATGTCGGCTAAAAGAAAGGTGAAAGGATAGGTAAGCGCTCCATAAGTGAAAAAGTCATTTAAAGGAAATTGCACAAGGTAGTTTGATGCAACAATAAGTGCGGTAAAAACAGCCACAGAGAAAATCATTACAGCATTTGACATTGGAATCCTTTTTGGAAATTCGTTGCGTATTGTATGGTTTTGGGCTTTAAGATTCCATAAGTCTTTAAAAGTTTGTAAATGCTACGCCAAAAAATCGCTCTCCAAAGGATCCCGGAGAGATAAGCGATCGGATCTTGCCGCTTTGGTACATATAGGTTTCTAAGCCAAATTTTTCAATATACCACGCACACATTTTATCTAGCCCCATTTCCACTAACGCTCGATTTTGACGATGGATAAATAAAGTTTTGCCAAAGCGCAAAAAAGCTTGCTCCCAAAGTGTAAAATTAACATCATAGGTTATATCCATAAGCGCGAAGTTTTTTAAAATTTCTTGGTTGTAGTTTTGTGTTGTGGAATCCAAAAAAAGATTTTCTGTTGTGTGGTTTTGATAAAAGCGTAAGGAAAAGGTGTTACGTGGCTCTAAACTGCCATAATCAAAGCTTAAAAAAAGCCATTTAGGTGCGGAATTTGCCAAGGATTCCACAAAACTAAAGGAGTGTAAAGGGATCTCACCCTTTGTAATATGAAACGCCCTTGCAATCTCAAGCGCTTCTTTGCTGGCTGGCTCAAAGGTAAGCTTTAGGCTGTCTTTATCAACAAAAGCCATTTTGTCATTCCAAACTAACTCGCAAGCAAAGGCGTCTAAAAGCTCATTGCTAACAAAAAGAATGCAGTCATATTGTGCGTCTTTTAGTGTTTTAAAATCACAAAAAGTATGAAATGCTAAATTAGGATTCCGCCTTTTAAAGGTGTCTTGTTGCAAGTTTTGCAAGGAAACTAGCGGTTCAAGCGTGGCAAAATCTAGTGTTTGTTTGGGATTAAAAGCATTAAAAAACTCTGCAATATCTGCGATTAAATCCCCTTTTTCACTACCAATTTCTACAAGCGCAATTTTGCCCTTTAGAGATTTTAGGATAGAGTGCAAATAAAAGCCTAAAGTATAGCCAAAAAACTTTCCTGTGCTAACGCTTGTATAAAAGTCTAAATCCTTGCCAACGCGCACTTGTTGATAGTAGCCTTTTTTACCAAAAATAGCCCCATTGCCATAGAGCCATTCTTGCATAAAATTACCAAAGGTTAATTTATTGGAATCTAGCATTATTGATAGAGTTTTTCATCTAATTTTACGATTCCATTCTCTCCACAAACGCGACAATTTGGATTGCGTTTAATGGTGATGGTTCTAAACTCTAGTGAGCGCACATCGCAAGTTAAAAGCTTGTTAAATAGAGGTTCGCCAACGCCTGTGATGATTTTTATCACTTCGCTTGCCTCAATACAGCCAAATAATCCAGCAGTTGCGCCTAGAATCCCAACGCTTGCACTTGTTGGCATTTCGCTTTTTGGGGGTTCGTTAAACAGACAAGCATAGCACGCACTCTCTTTTGGCTTCACACTCATTGCCTGTCCGCTAAAGGCAAGCGCACTTCCGCGCACTAAGATTTTATTTGCTAGCACGCACGCATCGTTGATTAAAAACTTTGCATTAAACACATCAGTGGCTTCCACTATAATATCGTAATTATTGATATATGTTAAGATATTTTGTGGTGTTAGGTATTCTCTAAAAACTTCTAAATTTAAGCTTGGATTGAGTAATCGCAATTTTTCAAAGGCGGAATCGGCTTTATTTTTGTTTAAGTCTTGTGTGTTGTGTAAAATTTGTCTTTGTAAATTACTAGTATCTAGCACATCTCCATCACAAATTCCTAAATTTCCCACGCCTGCTGCTGCAAGATAGTATAAAATCGGTGAGCCAAGTCCGCCAGCTCCAGCTACAAAGACGCGCGCATTCTTGAGTTTAAGCTGTCCTTCTTGCCCAATTCCAGCAAGTAAAATATTGCGTTTATAGCGTTCTAATTCCTCTTGTGTAAATTCCATTATAATCCTTTTTTGTATTTTTCATACCAAACTTCAAGCGCAAATAAGCTCCAAAGCATTTTTGCGCGCTTTTCTTTTGGATAAAGATGAGGTTTAAAACAAAGAGAATCTATTATATTTTTTTCTAAAAACTCTTGCGCGATTTTAGTGTGTGCGAGTGTGTCAAAAATAAGCGCTTGCAACTCCCCATCAATCCACATAGCTAAAGGCACTTCAAAGCCACGCTTTGGCGCATTGCAGACTGCTTTATTAAGGTGCTTTTCCGCAAGTTTTCTTAAGAGATATTTGGTAGTTTTTCCTTGCACTTTTAATCTGTCATCTAAGCGCGGAGCAAACTCTACAAGAGCTTTAGAGAGAAATGGAGAGCGCCCTTCTAGGGAATGAGCCATTGTCGCAATATCCATTTTAGGAAGCAAATCGCAAAGCAATAAATGTTTTGCGTCTAAAAGTAGCATTTTGGATAATGGGGATAAGTTACTTTTAAAAATGGATTCCACATTTTCTTTAAAACTAGAAAGGGTGGCAAAATTATAAAATCCTACAAAAATATCCGTTGTTGCACGCAAATAATATTCTGTTAAATCCCTTTTATATGCGTTTGCCATTTGTAAAAGGCGGTAAAAATAGTTATACAAAGATTGTTTATTGTTAGGGTTTGGGAGCAAGTTTGCAAGCGCACCAAAAGGGAGAATCTTATTAACTAGCAAATGTCCAACATAGCGACGATAACCGCCAAAGAGTTCATCTGCGCCATCGCCATTTAAAATCACGCTTAAATGCTCTTTTGCTGCCTTTGCCACATAATAGCTAGGGATTGCGGAGCTATCAAAAAAGGGACGACCATAGTTTTGTAAAATCTTTGGAGCATCATCTTTTAAATTTGTGCTGATTTTTAGCGTTGTATGTGCAGTATTGTAGCGTTTTGCAGTTGCTTCTGCAAGGTTGGACTCATCAAAGCTAGAGTTTTCAAAACTCACTGTGAAAGTGCGGAGCTTTGGTGTAATTTGTGAGCTTAATGCGACAATTAGTGAGCTATCAATCCCACCGCTTAAAAATGCGCCAACTTCTAAATCAGAAGATTCTATGCGATTTTTAATGCTTTGCTTAAGTAAGGCTTCACAGGTTTGCAAGGCTTCTAATTCGTCTGTGATTTTTGGGGCTTTGTAGCAAGCTTCTAAGTCAAAATAGGGCTTAATTTCTAAGGAATGCGTGTTTAAATCTAGGATTCCATAGTTTGCATTTGGAAGTGAAAAAGTGTTTTTATAAGGTGTGCCATCATGGTAGAAAAAGCCGCTTTTAAGATAAAAATTTAATGATTCAAAGTTGATTTCTAAGGGGCTTTCAACTAGAGCTTGGAGCGTGTTAAGTTCGCTCACAAAGGCAAATTGTTTGGAATCTTGATAGAAAAACAAGGGCTTTTTCCCCATTCTATCGCGCGCAAAATAGACTTTTTGTGCGGTTTTGTCATAAAGAGCAAATGCAAACATTCCATCAAAGGCGTTTAAATCTTGCAAAAATGCTTCACCATACTTTGCAAAAAGTGCCAAAATCGTTTCTGTATCACTATGTGTTTTAAAAGGAAAATCAAGGGTTTTTCTAAAATCTAAGTGATTATAAATTTCTCCATTAAACACTAGACATAGGTTGCCATATTGCATAGGCTGGTGAGCTAAGGGGCTTAAATCTTGGATGCTTAAGCGCGCGTGAAAAAATTGCAACAAGCCCCATTTTGTGGAATCATAAAATGCTCCTTTGGAGTCTGGTCCTCTATGGCGCATTAATGGGTAAATGCGTTCATTGGGAAGTTTTTGTCCATTTATTGAACCAGCGATTCCGCACATTTAGAGTCCTTTAAGTGATAGATGCGCACGCTATCTCCGCTAGCGCATACATTTTGGGGAAGTTTTTGGAAAATCATTAAAGAAATAATATTACTCTTTAGATAATCAACGCTTAATAATAGCGAATTTTGCCCTAAATTAATTTGTGTTAAGAGTGTATTTGTGCCGTTAATTGTCGTATTAAAATTTAACTTTGTGTTATCAAAAAAGACAAAAACACTAGTATTTTTTAAAGATTTGCCATTTTCTGGATTTAAATTTGCAAAAAGATTAATGTTTGCAAGAAGTGGTAAAACGCGCATGGGTAGCACCCAATACACTTGCGCATTATGCGCTAGAGAGATATTTTTATAACCTTGCGTTAAGGAATCTAAAAATTCTTTTGAATCTGCATTTTTTAGCATTAAAGAAAAAATACGATTCCACACTTTAGGATCAGTGTTTTGCAGATATTGAGCAAGTAGCATTGAAAAATTATAAAATAATTCTTTAGAATCACTTAACAAAATCTTGGCAATGGGGTAATTAACCGCCCCAGAGTGCCGTCCTCCGTCTAAAAAAACCTGTGCTTTTGTGAAATAACGTAACGCATAACCATAATCCCACCAAGAAAAGATAAAGTCATTTGTGCTAAGTTTGGAATCCAAAACTTTAAAGGCTTGGATTTCTTGTGCTGATAAAATAGGTTTTGGGATAGAATAAGTGATTGTTATGAGCGATAAGGGCAGAATAATAGAGCTTGTAAATATGCAAAGTTGTAAATAGCGGTAGCATTTCGCATAAAAAAAGAGCAAAGATAGCGCAACTCCAAGTGCTATAAGTGGCACTAAAAAGAAGCTAAAACGCACGCCAAGTTTAAGGGAGAAAAATCCCAAAAAACAAAAAGGAAGCAAAAAAAGGCTAAGATAAAGCAAGGGTTTATTAGGGTTTTGGCGCGAAATTAAAGCTTTAAAAAAGATAAAAATAGCATTATAAAGCAAAATCCCAAAGCCTAAAATTCCAAGTGTGAAAATCAAAATTCCACCACTTCGCGCAACTAGCACAGATAGCGTTGTGGGGCTTGTTTCTAAAATCGCATTAACAACAGAAGCAAACACAAGGTTGCTTGCGTGCTGAGTTGAACCAAAGATATAGGCGTTAATTTGCGCAATTAATGGGTTAAACAAACCAAAGGTAGTGGCATAAATAATAGCGATTCCAAAGTAGAACCAAATACCTTTTGGGTAGAGTCTAAAGGCAAGAAGCAAAATAATGAGTGTTAGCAGGCAAAAAGGCGATGGCGTTAAAATCACAAAGAAAACGCTAGCCAGCATTAAATGAGTTTTAGAAATCACGTGCAAACGCAATGCGCAAAGAATCTCCACACATAAAAATAGCAAAAATCCTAGCAAAAATAAATTTTGGATTCCATTGTGCCAATTAATTGCAAGAAAGCCAAAAAGCACGAATAAAACAAGGGATAAAAAGCGTTGAGTTTGTATAAAGCGTAGCAAAAAAAGCAATGCGCACAAAGGAAGCGTTAATAAAAGCATATCTGTATCAAAATACCCCGCGCCAACGCGCTGATAAAAGCTTGGCAAAAACAAGGCAATTAGGCTAGCAAGGAAAGCGATAAAGGCTAGGGAGTTTTTAGAAAAATAGCGTTTTTGCGCCAAGAGATTAAGGTTAAAATAAGTTAGAGCGTAAAGGGTGGGTGCAAGTGTCGCGCTAAAAATCACGCTTGAAAAACCTAGAGAGAAGCTCAAGGAAGTGCATTTTGCAAGGATTCCACCTAATAGGGACAAAAAAGGAAGCGTAGAGAGTGCGTGAAAAATTCTCTGAACGCTTGGAGCATTTAAAATCTCTAAAAACTCTCTTGTGCCTTTTGCGTAATGGTAGGCGTCAAAGGAGGTGAGAATTAGAGTATTGCTTATGAAGTTTTTAGGATTGTCTAAAAGAAGTTTAAAGTCTAAATAATGGAATCCAAAATGAATACTACAAAGAATAGTGATAAAAAGGAAGTGGATAGAGAATTTGTTTAGAATGTAAAAGTTGGAATAAGATTTTAGCATATTGTGAGAATTGCGTTAAAAATCTCTTTAAAGAGATAAGGCTCCCAAAGGAACCTTGCAAAAAAAGCCATTATCTTTTTGAGAATTGAGGGCTTCTTCTTGCCTTGCGCTTTCCGTATTTTTTACGCTCAACAACTCTAGAATCACGCGTTAATAAGCCTTTTGGCTTAAGGATTGCTCTAAAGTTTTTGTCGTAGAGCGCTAGAGCTTTAGAGATTCCGTGGCGTAATGCTTCAGCCTGCGCAGAGTAGCCACTACCTTGAGTTTGTGCAACGATATCTACGCTTTTTTCTTGTTTTGTTAGCAATAAAGGCTGCATAACTTTCATTTTGATAGCTTCGTGCCCGCCAAGCCAGTCGTTAAGATTTGTTTCATTAATGCTAAGTTTTCCAGTCCCCGGAGCTAGCCAAACTTTTGCGATTGCTGTTTTTCTTTTACCTGTTGCATAAATTTTTGCCATTCTTCAATCCTTATTTTGAAACTTGTGCGCTATGTGGGTGATTTGCATCACAATAAACTTTTAGCTTCTTAAGCATTGCGCGTCCTAATTTTGTCTTAGGAAGCATACCTCTAACTGCTAGCTTGTAAAGTTTTTCTGGGTGTTTTTCTAACATTTCTTTTAGTGTTTTAGATTTTGTGCTTCCAAAATAGCCAGAATGTGTAAAATACTCTTTGTCCTCTAGCTTCATACCGCTAAACTTAGCCTTTGGCGCATTAATAACAATAACAAAATCTCCACAATCTACATTTGGTGTATAGAGTGGCTTGTGCTTACCTCTAAGCAGTGTCGCGATTTCTGTTATAAGACGACCAAAAGTTTTTCCCTCTGCATCTAAAACAACCCATTCGCGCTTAATTTCATTGGCTTTTGCCATTTTGGTAATATTCATTGCGTTGCCTTTCCTAAAAATATTTTACTTAAAAAGTCCAAAAATCTCTTTTGGAATAAAGGCGGAATTATAACTTAAATACATAAAATATAGCTTAATTTAAGTTTTAATTAATTAGATGTTATTGCGTTATTTGATTATTTTCATCTGTGGAATCCTTTTTAAAAGGGGGTCCTTTTTGTAAAAGTGTGGTGAGTGTGGCAGCTTTTTGTGGGTCCATTTTTGAGAGAATCTTGCTTGTGATTTTTGTATCTAGCGCAAAAAGGATTGTGGCGGCTTCATCATCTGGCAGGCTCTGTAAAATCGCTGCGGATTTAGAATCCTTCATTGTGGTATAAGTTTCGCTAATTTTGCTCTGTGTGATGCCTTTTATCTCTTTTAAAATTTCTTCGTTGCGTTTTAGTAATCTTTCAATTTTTTCTTGGCGTTCTTGGATCTCTTTTTGAGTGTTGGCAATGGCCAATTCACGCTTTTTTAGATCTTGCTCTTTTTGATCAAGCACATTTTGAGTGGCACTTTGCAGGGCTTGTAAGGCTTGCTGTTGCTCATCAATCTTTTCAAGTTCTCTTAAAATTTCACTTTTGCGCTGTTCGAAGATAATATTGCAATCAATCACTCTATTGCCTTCATTTGCGCTAAGGTAAATGGGGGCAAATGCGCTTAAGAGAATAGAATAAAGGCGTTTCATTATAGATTCCTTTCGCGTTTGTTTGTGTGGAGCATTACGGAGATTTCATCTAGATCTTTACTCTCTTTAATGCGTGCTTTTTCAAGCAGTTTTTTAACTTCCAAGCCATCTAAATATTTTGCTTTTTCATATTCTATATTATGTAGCTTGAAATGTTCTTGCAACTCTCTTTTTTGTTGTCTTAATATCGCTAATTCTTGCATTTTAAAGTCAATACTAGAGCGATATTCTTCTTTATGGTGGGCAAAAGTTAAAAAAGCTTGGTAGATTCCACTTTGTGGTTCTTTTAGTGTGGCAAACTCTGCTACAAGTGCATCAATTTCACCTTGTTTTGCTAGGATTTGTTGTGCGTTTTTTTGTAGCATCAACTCTGCTTCATCTACCTTTCTTTTGCGCAAAAGTACAAGTTGTGTAAATTTTGTTTTCATTCTCTAAAAATTGTGTCGTTTCTGTCAGGGCTTGTGGAAATCATCGTAATTTTCACACCAATAAACTTTTCTAGGGCTAAAATATAATCTTGCGCGTCTTTTGGAAGATTTTCAAACTCCCTAACACCAGCGGTTTTATCCCAGCCTTTAAAGCTTGTATAAAGTGGCGTAACTTGTGATAAATCACTTGGAAAATCTTCTAAAATCTCGCCATTTTTGTCTTTATATCCTGTGCAAACTTGAATTGTCTCAAAGCCATCTAGCACATCAAGTTTCATCATTGCAAGCGCACTTACGCCATTAATGCGACAGGCATATTTAACCGCCATTGCATCAAGCCAACCACAACGCCTTGCGCGCCCAGTTGTTACACCAAACTCACCGCCTTTTGTGCGGAGTGTTTCGCCAATTTCACCTAACTCTTCTGTAGGAAAAGGACCATTGCCTACACGCGTGCAATAAGCTTTTGTAATGCCAATTACTTCGCCTAGTTCGCGTGGCGCAATCCCTGTGCCATTACAAGCTCCTGCTGCTGTGGTTGTAGAGCTTGTTACAAAGGGATAAGTTCCAAAGTCAATATCTAGCATACTGCCTTGCGCGCCTTCACATAGGATTTTTTCGTTATTATCCATTGCCTTCCATAGCATTGCAGTAGTGTTTGCAAGGTAAGGCAAAAGTGCCTTTGCATAGGAATCTAACTCATTCCTAATAGAATCAAGGCTAAAAGTTGGAATCGTATTTTCCTTTGCGTTTAGGGCTTGGAGCTTATCAAAGACTTTTTGCGCTAGAGTTTGCGTGTCTTTTAGCTCTTCAATGCGGATTCCATTGCGTGAGATTTTATCAGTGTATGCTGGTCCTATCCCTTTGCCTGTTGTGCCAATGGCAACTTTAGCCTTTTCTTCACTAAGTTTATCTAATAATTCGTGGTAAGAGAGAATCAAATGTGCCTTGGTACTAATAAATAATCTGCCCTTAAGTCCGCCGTGCATACTTTCAAATTGTGCCATTTCAGAAATTAATGCCTTTGGGCTAATAACAACTCCATTACCGATAATATTTTTACAGCTTGGATAAAGAATGCCAGAAGGAATTAAATGCAGGGCGTATTTTTTGCCATCAACTACAATTGTGTGTCCTGCATTATGTCCGCCTTGATAGCGCACAACAAAATCATAATTGCGTGCTAGCAAATCTACCATTTTGCCCTTGCCTTCATCGCCCCATTGAATTCCTACGATTAAATCTGCTTTACTCACCATCACTCCTTAATAAATATTGAATTAAATCATCTGTGTAAATTCCAAATCCACAAGCATTTTGCTCTAAAATCGCGTATTCCCCGCCTAAAATTAGTGTGGAATTTTCTGCAAAAAATCTAAAAAACAAACCTGTGTAATAGCTCATCGGTGCATAATATAAAGGGGAGATAATGCAATTTGCATAAGGAATTTCTTTTGCAAGCTCTAAGAGTTGTTCTAAGGCATATTTTAGATTCTGCTCTAGTGTGTTGTAGTGTTGTAAAAACTCTTGCAAGGATTGCTGATTATGCACATATAGAAGTTCTTGCATAATAGGGCTAGAATTGGAGATGGCTTCTACATCAATGTTTTTAAATGCAACAAGCGGAATCTTAAAAATTTCTGCACAAATTTGTGGAATGCGGACATTTGCGAGTTGCAAAAATGGCTTTTGTTTAGGATTTGGGTTGATAGAATTTAAAAAGTTAGAATCCAAAATATCCAAAGATATTTTAATAAATGGCGTGATGTCGCAATTTTCTAGATTTTCCACGCCAATTTGGTGGATTTCAGTTGTGGGATAAATAAAAATGGGCTGAATATAAAACCAACGCTTGCTTAAAGCATTTTCACGCAAATGTGGAGCTAAAAGGCGGATTGTATCAATAGTAGAATCATTGCGCAAGGCAATTTGATGATTATATTGATTATTGGTTCGCACAACTTCTCTGCTTTTTATATCGCGCTGGTATTCTAAATAAGCAAAGGCTGGAGTGATAATCTCTTCGTATCCATTTTTGTATAAAATTGTGCTAGCAAGGGTTTCAATCTCGCGCTTTAAGCGCGCACTTTTACCAAAGTAAAGCTTACAGCCCTGTGGAATCTCGTGGCTTAAAATCACAAATTTCCTTCAATATTAATCTAAAAGGGAGCATTGTAGCATATTTTAAATGAAACTTTTAGCTAATTTTTAAGGTTCTATCGCTAGAGCTAAAATAAAACTTCTTTTTGTAGAAAATTCTTGTAAAACTTCTTTGCTAGAGTCGTGGTAGATTCCAAAAACATCTACAAAATAATAGGTGATGGTTTTAGACTCCGTTGTTTGTGTAAGGGTTGGGTTAAATTGTTTAAGGATTGCAATGTAGCGATAATCTTCAATTTGTATGGAAAATTCTGTGAAATCTGCAGGAATCAATGTTTTGTCTATGAGCGCAGTCTTTAGGGCTTCTTTCACGCTTGCTAAATGCAAATCAAGCCACAAAATGCGTGGGTTTAGGCTCTCTAGTGTGTGGATTTTTTGCTCAGATTTTGTAGAAAGAATTAAAACAAATGCGCCTAAAATCACAAATAAAATTAAAGGAAGTAGAATAATTCCTTTACGCATCATAGCTCTACAACCACGCTACTAACACAATAAGCATCCTTTTGCAAACAAAGGCGCATATAAATCCCTAAAGCGTGAGATTTGAGGCTAAAGTGGCTTAGATTTTCCACAAGCGTAATGGAGCTTCCATTTTGTTCTAAAATAATAGAATCGCTAAAATGCAAGTGCGTAGGAGTCTTTAAAAAATAAAGTTGGGGAGAGAGTTTTGTAATAGGCTGTAATCTTAGCGCATTTGGAAGTTCTAGAATGATAGAATCTGCATTTAAATGTAAAATTCTGCCTTGAAAATTTGGGTTATAAAAATCTTGTGGAGCAATAAAGTTTTCTGTAACCAAAAGGGCAGTTTTTGGAAGTTTGAAATTGCAAGTGTTTGGTGTGTTGGAAAGTTTTAAAAAATCTAGAGTCAATGTGCTGTCTGTAATCTTTAAGCTTTTTGGATTGAAAACGCCGTGAAAACACGGAATTGCAAAATCTTCATGTAATGTAAAAGATTCCATTTTTTCATAGAAGACAAGAGTTTTTCCAATTAAATTTGTTGGAATTGTGGAGATTTTTGCGTTAGGCAGAATTTGTAAGCTTGTTAGATAGGTATTTTCAAGCAAGCGCTTAATTTGTAGAAGTGCATTTTGTGCTTCTAGTTGTTTTTGAAAGTTTTGATGGTTTAAATTATAATTTTTATAGACTCCTAGAAGTAATTTTGTGCTAAAAATTCCAAAAATTCCTAGTAAAATCATAGCAAGTAAAACTTCTAAAAGGGTAAAAGCATTCCTGTTTTTAAACATTAGTGTGCCTTTGTGGCATTGACTTCAAAAAGGGGAGTAAGTGTTGGAATGTTGGAATCCAAAATGCAATTTGGAGTTACTTTGTTACAAAAAGTTACAAATTCATAAGAAAAATCCTGTGTGTTTTGTGAGTTTTTACTAAAATTTTGTCTAAAATTTCCCAAGATTCCAACAATGATTACACTTAAAATTGCCATAAAAACCAAAAATTCTAAGAGTGCAAATGCTTTCATGAAAAAATTATATAGACTTGTGCTTAAAAAGTAAAATTTAGTTTAATTTATGCTAAGTTTAATTTCTAGAATCAAATAAATTTTCTAAGGAATTATCTTTTGAAATGCTTTAAGAGTGATTGTATAGTGTTTTACACGCTGTTTTTAGATGAAAAAGAAATGCAAAGTCAAGCAAATAGTGAAAATTTGCGTGACTTTTTAGAAGAGAAAATTTGTGTGGTGCTAAATCTACCAAGAGAAAAGGAATATTTTTTACGCTATGCTTTATCTGAGAGCGGCAATGCTTATCATTGCGTGCTATTGGATAAAGAAATTTTGGCAAGCTATGTAAGTGATGCGACAGAGTATTTAAGTCATCCTTGTTTTTTGTGTGGAATTCAGAATGGCTATGTTTTAATAAAAGATTGGAATCTAAATTGGGTATTTATAGGATTTAAAGAACAAAATATTGTAGATTTTTACGCGCTAGATAGTCTAGGGGAAATGTGCGAAAAGTTAGAGCTTTTGAGTTTAGATGGAATTTGGTTGTGGGAAGTTGGAGAGATTACAACTGACGAAAAAGAGAGTTTAAAAAAGTTAAAATTTAATCTACACTTTATGGTGCAAGATTTGGAAAATATGGAGTTGCCAGAGACTTGGAATTTCAATCCCATTGAAAAATCTTTGCCATTTTTAAAAATGCGTGTGGGAATGGCTTTGGGTTCTTTGGCGGCTGGGGTTACATTAGGATTAGTGTTATGGGGTATTTTAGCTTTTGTAGGATTGCTTGAGCAGAGAAAAAATGCAAATTTGAAAATGCAAATTAATGCACTACAAAATGAGCTTGAAATACTGGGAAAAAGTCGCACTCAAGCACAAAACACACTTATAAGTCTGCAAGAAAAATTACAAAATTTACAGGTAGTTTATCACGCAAATGTGGAATCATTAAAGAGCTTTAGAGAGACAGATTTTCAAGTGGCGCAATCTATCAGCGCGCTAAATCCTTATTTAGAAAAATTCAATGTCAAAATTGCATATTTTGGAGTTGAAAAAGATGGTGTTATGCTGCTTTTGATAGGGAAAAATGCGCTAAAGATTTTAGAGATAATAGAGGAGGAATCTTTGGGTAAAGTGCATACAATGGGGGAGTATGGCGAATTTGTGTGGAGCGTGATTAAGCAGTGAGAAGCTTTGGTTTGCAAATAGAATCCTTTTTACAACTTCGCTCAATGCGCGAAATGGTGTTGCTTTTAGTGCTGCTTTTTGTACTAGGGTTTGCATTTGTCGTGGTGATATTTTTTGAAAGAACACAAAACGCAATTACAGAAAAAAAGGCGTTAAATATGGAGTTAAACCATGCATTGTATGCCTTGCAAAATGAAATTACATCGCAGAAAAATTTAAATGTCCAAGATACGGAAACAATTCATAGAGAAATCACATCAATGGAACAAAAAATAGCGCAGCAAGAGGAGCGAAAAAGGCTTGCATTAGAAAAATTTGGTGTGTATTTTTTAAGAGAATTGACAGATGTTAATGCTCTTTATGGTGTAAAAATCGCGCAAGAAAATAGACAGATTAGCCTAGAAGCAATGGGAAAATATAGTGCCATGCTTGATTTTTTGAAAGCCTTACAAGCTCAACCTAAACTCTCGCTTTTTGCAATGCAACTCTATCCTAATTCAGTTTCAAGGGATTTAGTGCTGTATTTAGTCTTGCAAATTCAAGGTGGCTAATGCGTTTATTTGCGATGGTTTTGCTGACTCAAATGCTTTTTAGCGATCCATTTTATTATGGGGATATGGAATTTAGAAGAGGTCTAAAACTTTTTGGAATCTTGCATACTAAAGCAAATATTAATGGAGAGTGGGTGGAGATTAATGCAAGTTTTGCGCACGCAAATGAAAGTTTTAAACTCTTGGCATTGCAAGATTCTTGTGTGATTTTAGAAAATATGGAATCCAAAAAGAAACAAAAGCTTTGTAAGGATAAGCCTAAATTTATTAAAGAAAGAGGAAAGGGAAAGTGAAGCGGTTTTTGGTAATTTTTCTCTGTGTTTTTGGTGGGGAGCTTTTGGCGTGTAAAAATCGCGTGTTTAATTTAAGTGTGCAAGAATATGCAGTGAGTGTGCAAGAGATTTTAAGCGAGTTTTCAGGCGTTTGCCATTTTAGTGTGGTGTGGAATGAAGCAGAAGTAGAATCGCGTTTAAATCAAAAGTTATCAATGGTTAATATTAAAGATAAAGATTTAAATTTTATCTTAGAATTGCTTTTTAGTGCGGCAAATTTACATTATGATTTTAGTGGAGATGTTTTGCTTCTAAGTGTGCAAAAAACAAAGACTTTTAAAATCAACTATTTAAGCACAAATCGACAAGGGATCAGTAATACAGCAGTTTCTATTAATAATGAAGAAAGCCAAAGTGTTACAGAAAATGTGCAAGATAAAGTGAGTCAATCTGGAATTGTGATTAAAAGTGAGGATGGTTTTAACTTTTGGGAACATATTAATACAGAGATTTTGGCACTGCTTGGAGAGAGTGAAAACAATGGGAGAGTGATTATTAACAAAGGGGCTGGGCTAATTAGTGTAAAGGGAGATAAAAAGTCTCTTCAAAAGGTGGAATCGTATATTGAGGCTTTACATAAAAGATTGCAAAAACAAGTACTAATTGATGTGCAAATCCTAAGTGTGCGTCATAATAATGTTAAAACAATGGGAATAAATTGGGATTCTCTCTACAATCTCCAAAATCTTATGATTCCGCCATTTAGCGAGAGTGCGACACTTGGCGGAAATGGAGAGATTGGTAGCACAAGTGGAATAAGTATTACAGGTGGCAGCAAAGGAAGTAGCGTGCAATATGGGCTAAATATCTTTTCAGCCGGGCTTAGTTTGAACCGTATTGTGGAGTTTTTGAAAGGTTATGGGGAAGTGCAATCTATCTCAAATCCCAAGGTGCTAACGCTAAACAATCAACCAGCAATGATTAGTGTAGGTGATATTTTGCGCTACAAAAAGAGTAATATTTATCAAAACACAAACGCTCAAACCACGCTTACAAATACAAATAACGAATACCCTAGCATTTTTGCAGGCGTTTTGCTAGATATTACACCTTTGGTTTTTGAAGACTCCATAATGCTTAAGGTTAATCCATCTATTACAAAAACAAAGGATATGCAGACAAAAATTGCTGCAAGTGCATTTGATGCGCCTCCAAATCTTACTACAAATCAATTAAGCTCTATTGTAAAGGTTAAAAACAATCAAAAGGTAATTTTAGGTGGGCTTATCGCGCAAAATACAGCCAAAGAAAGTAATAAAATTCCACTTCTTGGAGATATTCCACTTATTAAACCACTCTTTTCTTACACGCACGATTCCATTAGCACAGAAGAGATTGTCTTTATTATCACACCACGCATTATTGAAGAAGAAGAGTTGAGTTTAGCAAAACTTGGATATACGCTAATAGGAGATGAATAATGTTGCGCTTTGCTATTTTTTGTATGAGTTTTGGAGCTTTGGTGCTGATGCTAGAGTATTTTTTTGGAGTTAAGAAGTTGGAATCTCAAATGATGAAGCAATCACAAATTCCGCAAGAAAAGCCTTGTTTTTATGTGAAAGTAAATACGCTTAATGTAAGGCAAGCTCCAAATATACAAGCACAAATCTTGCAAACCTTGTCAAAGGACACAAAAGTGTGTGAATATTTTGGCGTAGAAAATGGATTTTTGCGTCTTTCTAGCGGCTATGTTTCTGCAGAGTATTTAAGCCTTAAAAGAATGGAAAAATCAAAAGTTACAAATATTTCAATTCCTAAAAAAGAATCTAAAATCCTGCTGACAAGCACGCAAAAAATGCCCCAAAAAGATAATTTACAGCTTGCACGCCTTGCCATATCTAATCAGGATTATACAAAGGCTAAAACGCTTGCTCTAAAAATCAATCAAGAAAATCCCAAAAACATTGAAAGTTGGGAGATTTTTACTAAGGCTTTGTATTTGGAAGGAAACAAAAATGAAGCAATGTTGATTTTACAAAAAATCCTAGCGCAAAGCCCCAATAAAACACTTTTGGAATTATTAGAACAAATGCGCAAAGGAGAGAGAATTTGAAGCTAAATAGTGCGCAAATGCGCTATTTTGGCGCAATGATCTTAGAAGAAAACAAAGAATGCTTACGCGTAGCACTTCTAAAGCAAGAGAGTAATCCACACAAAGACACTTTAAGAAGCCTTTTTAAGCCATTAAATGTAGAATTTACAGAAATTAAGGAATCTAAATTTTTAGAACATTTAGAAGAGATAAAACAAAGAGAAACTTTAGAAAATTTATTAGATAAAATCAATCAAGAAATCAAATTTGATTCTAAAGGGCAAGGCTTAAATAGTGGAAAATCTAGCGTGCAAGAGTTGGTGCATTTTATCCTACAAAGGGCTGTGTTAGAGCGCGCAAGCGATGTGCATTTTGAGTTAGATTTACAAAATATGCGTATTAGATTCCGTATTGATGGAGTTTTGATAGAAAGATTTTGCTTAGAATCGTGGGTATTTGCGCCACTTAGCACTAGTATAAAACTTCTAGCACATTTAAATTTGACAGAGTCTAAACTCTCACAAGATGGACGTTTTAGCCTAAACTTAACAGATGATAACAATTTACAAAAAACTTTTGATTTTCGTGTTTCAACGCTTCCTTTGGTGCAAGGGGAATCTATAGTGCTTAGGATTTTAGATAAGCATAAAACGCTTATGCCATTAGAATCTTTAGGCTTTGGGGGGCAAGAATTAGAGCTTATTAAAAGCCTATCCACACTCCCCTTTGGATTAATTTTAATCACAGGTCCAACAGGAAGTGGAAAAAGCACAACAATGTATGGAATCTTAAATATTTTAAAAGGACGGAATCTAAAAATCATCACACTTGAAGATCCTGTGGAATACCGCTTGGAGCATATTAATCAAGTGGCAATGAGCAAAGAAGTGGAGTTTGTAAGTGTGCTACGCAATGTGTTAAGGCAAGATCCTGATGTGATAAGTTTAGGCGAAGTGCGGGATAAAGAGAGTTTGCAGCTTGCCATTCAAGCGGCTTTTACTGGGCATTTAGTCTTTGCGACATTGCATACAAATGACGCGTTAGATTCTATTGTGAGATTGTTAGATATGGGTGTGGAGGCGCATTTTATCACGCAAGCCTTAAGTGGAATCTTAGCGCAAAGATTGCTTAGAAAACTCTGTGATTGCAAGCAAAAAAAGGGGGAAGTTTGGACTCCAAAAGGTTGTGTGAAATGCAATTACACAGGCTATTTTGGGAGGATTGCTATTGTTGAGGTAGTGCGTGCTTCTAAGGAATTAGAAAGTTTTATAAAAGGTGGAATCCAAAAAGCAAAAATGCTAGAAATACTAGATTCCATTACGCCAAATTTTACTCTAGAACAAAAAGCTAGAGAGTTAGTGAAACTAGGAATTACCGATGAATGTGAAGTGTATCGTGTGGTGAAAAATGCGCTTTTTAGTTAAATATAAATCTCAAGGCAAGATTTATACAAAGGTTTTTAAAGCGCACTCGCAAGCGGAGCTAGAGCGGAATTTAAAAGGTATTATAGTATTAGAAATTACTCCAAAATCAAATCTTTTAGAGCTTCAAAGAAAGATTGGAGCAAAAGATTTATTGAGCGCATTTTATGAGTTTAAATTAGGCTTAAAAGCGCGTTTGCCCTTGCAAACTTTGCTAGAAAATCTCCAAAATCATTGCAAAAACAAAACACTTAAAATCCGATTCCAAAAAGCACTTTTGGCATTAAATTCTGGGAAAAATCTTGCACAAAGCTTTAAAGAAGCAGGATTTTCAGATTTTATTTGTGCGATGCTTTTAATTGGGCAAAAGGCAAATCTGCTCTTAGAAGTTGTAGAGCTTGTGATTTTACGCCTTAAAAATGATCAGAAAAATCAAAAAATCTTAACAAAGGTTATGTTATATCCTAGTGTGGTTTTTTGTGTGATGGTTTGCGTATTTTTAGGCGTTACACTATTTGTGCTTCCGCAATTTGAAGTGCTATTTAGTGGAGTGGATGCAGAGCTTCCTTTTGTGAGTCGGAGCTTGCTTTTTATGCGTGGATTGGTGCTTGACTTTGGTCTTTTGACTTCGGGCGTTTTTGTTCTATTGAGCGTGATATTTTTTTGGGCTTATAAAAATATGGAATCCTTAAGGTGGCGCGTGGATTTTTTACTTTTAAAGATTCCATTTTTAGGGTGGGTTTTAAAGGATTTTGAAAGAGTGCAATTTCTTTTAAGCTTCTTTTGGCTGTATCGCTCTAAAGTCCCATTGCAAGAAGTTTTAGAGATTTCTATTAAAGCATTGCACAATGCATATTTAAAGCATAAAGCAAGCGGAATCTTTAGTAAAGTTTCACAAGGAGTGGAAATAAAAGATGCGCTTGGCGTGATGTTTGATGGATTTGGTGTGCAACTTTTAAGTGCAACTCACAATGAAGCAGGATTTTTAGAAAGTCTTGAAGTGTTGCTGGAGTTGTATCAAGAAGAATTGCAAACGCATTCAGAAGCACTTTTAGGAGCGATTGAGCCTGTGATGATTCTTGTGCTTGGAGTGCTTGTTTTATGGCTTGCGCTTGGAATCTTTTTGCCGCTTTGGGAGCTTCCTTTGCAAATGCAAAGCCTATAAGAGTCTTTATAGTCTTGCGCTAACTTGCTCTTTTGGTAAAATTCCTTTTAGATCATACACAACAACTTTTCCACGATTGTTAAAATCTAGTGCTTTAAACTTATCGTGGGCTACGGCTAAAATCACAGCTTGATAATCTTGCAGGCTAAATTTGTTAAAATCGCTCAAGGTTAGTCCATACTCGTGCTTGACTTCTTCAGCGCTCGCCCAAGGGTCATACACATCAACTTGGCATTCAAAATCTTTAAGTTCTTTAACAATATCCACAACGCGCGAGTTGCGGATATCTGGGCAATTTTCTTTGAAGGTTACACCTAGAATTGCAACTTTTCCTTTAACAATTTGATGGGAGTTTTTCACCATCAGCTTAATCACCTTATTTGCAACTACAATCCCCATATTGTCGTTAATATGACGCCCTGCTAAAATCACTTGAGAGTGATAACCTAGCGATTCTGCCTTGTGTGTGAGATAGTAAGGATCAACGCTAATGCAATGCCCGCCAACAAGCCCCGGACGGAATGGTAAGAAATTCCACTTGCTCCCTGCTGCTTCTAAAACATCAAGCGTATCAATGCCAAGTCTATCAAAAATTAACGCAAGTTCATTAACAAATGCAATGTTAATATCGCGCTGGGAGTTTTCAATCACCTTTGCTGCTTCGGCAACTTTAATGCTAGAAGCCTTATGTGTGCCAGCGGTGATAATGCTAGAATATAGTGCATCTACTTCATCAGCAATAGACGGAGTTGAACCACTAGTTACTTTTTTGATATTTGGCAAGCGGTGTTGTTTATCACCCGGGTTAATGCGTTCTGGAGAATAACCACAAAAGAAATCTACATTAAATTTTAGCCCACTCTCTTTTTCTAAAATTGGCACGCAATCTTCTTCGGTGCAACCCGGATAAACTGTGCTTTCATAGATCACAATATCTCCTTTGCTTAGCACCTTTCCTACACTTTGGGAAGCCTTTTTAAGTGGTGTTAAGTCTGGTTTATTGTAGTTATCAATGGGAGTTGGCACAGTTACAATGTAAATTTGTGCTTCTTTTAAGTCGTCTAAATTTGTGGTAAATTGCAAATGTTTTGCTTCTTTTAACTCCTGTGCATCCACTTCTAGAGTGCGATCGTATCCACTTTTTAGCTCATCAATACGCTTTTGATAAATATCAAATCCTATCACTTTATAGGTTTTTCCAAATTCTACTGCTAAGGGAAGCCCAACATAGCCAAGTCCAATAATCGCAAGAGTTTTCATCTCAATCCTTTAAAATTTTTAAAATTTTATCTAGTTTTGATAAATAAAGGGTAAAGAGCATAAATTATAAACAATGAAATATGAGGCTTTAGAAAATGATTTATAAGTTGTGCTAGAATTTTACTTTTAGCATTTGCGCGGAAAATTTGAAATTCAAGGAAGTAAATATGAGAAAGTTAATTTTTGGATTCCTTAGTGTTTTAGTATTTAGTGGTTGCGTAACGACAACTTTACAGACAAAAGCAACAATGTCGCAAAGTGTCTTTATAGAACCTGTAAATGCAATACAAAAAGTTATTTTTGTATCTGTTAAAAATACAAGTGGGGAACAGATTAATTTGCAGCAGAGCATAGAAGCTAAACTTTCACAAAAGGGCTACAAAATCACGCAGAACCCTGATGAAGCAACCTTTATTTTGCAAGCAAATATTTTGTATTGCGATATTAAACAAGAAAACAATGCAAAGGATGCTGCGATTTTAGGAGGGGCTGCTGGAGCTGGAGTAGGTGTATATAATCATTCTAGTGCAACAGGTGGCGTTGTGGGTGGATTAGCTGGGGCTGCTGTTGGGGGATTGCTTGGAAAATTGACAGAAGATAAGATTTTTCAAATGCAAGTAGATATTAACATACGCCAAAAGAAACAAGAAGTCTTAGCAAACAGTGCGCAACGCGTAGGGCAATCTAGTGTTTCTAATCAACAAAGGGCAGGGTTTCTCAATAGTTTTGGCGGAAATGTGCGTGATACACAAGGTGGAGGAAGATTATACGATAACATAGACAATTATAATCAGCAAGTTTATGAACGCAATTATATAGAGCATCAAACAACACTTTTTGCCGAAGCAACAAAGCTAAATCTAACGCTTGAAGAAGCAATTCCGGTTTTAGAAGATAAAATTTCTAATCAAATCTCTGGAATTTTCTAGGCTTTTGCCTAGTAATTTTTAACTCTCAAAATTTAATTTTTAACACAAAAAATCTCAATCAAGCTTTATTGATTTTTAAGAAATTTAAGATTATCATATATGAACAAATGCTCATATATTAAAGAGTTAATTTTGGATCCCAAACCTTTAAGGATAAACAATGCCAGAGCTTGACCTAACAAGAAAAGAAGATTTAAGTAAAATTGCAAATAGCCTTCCTAAAGAGGAATTACTCTATGATTTAGCGGAGTTTTTTAAGATTTTTGGGGATTCCTCACGCATTAGGATCTTATCAATTTTACGCGAAGATAAACTTTGTGTGAATGAGATTTCCTATCTTTTGCAACTCTCTGCTAGTGCTGTTTCCCATCAGCTTAGAATCCTTAGACAAGCACGCCTTGTGCGTTATCAAAAAATCGGTAAAGAAGTGTTTTATAGCCTTGATGATGATCATATTGAAAAAATCCTAGATCAAGGGCTAGAGCATATAAAAGAGATGTAAGGGGGAAAAATGGAATGCTGTTGTAGTGGCTCTTGTGGAGTGAAGCCTGTTAATAAAAATACTGAAAAAGTCTTGTTTGGTGTGGGGATTTTTGGATTTCTTGTAGCATTTGCTAGTGAGTTTGAACTTTTAGAATTAGCGGAGTTTTTGCAGATTTTTCTTTATTTAGCAAGCTATTTTCTCTTAGGATATGGAATCTTAAAAAAGGCATTTTTTGGGCTTTTAAGGCGTGAATATTTTAACGAAAATAGCCTAATGGCAATTGCAAGTTTGGGAGCATTTTACATTGGTGAAGGTGCTGAAGCGGTGGCGATTTTGCTGTTTTACCGTGTGGGGGAATTTTTAGAAGATTTAATTGTAGAAAAATCCAAAAAGCAAATCCGCTCTCTTGCAGACTTAAAGGTAGAGAGTGCAAGGGTTTTACAAGATGGCAAACAAGTGCAAATCGCCCCAGAGAGTATTAAAAAAGGTGATGTTTTAATTGTTTTTGCAGGGGAAAGAATTTTAGCCGATGGTGTGGTAATAAAGGGTGATGGAAGTGTAGATAACTCCGCATTAAATGGAGAATGTGTTCCACAAAGTGTAGGCATTGGTGATAGGGTGTTATCAGGCGGAATTAATCTTGGTGGGGTCTTAGAGATTCAAGCAACACAGAGTTATGCAGATTCCACATTTAGCAAGGTTTTAAAACTTATTGAAGAAGGCAATGTGCAAAAAAGCAAGAGCGAAGAGTTTATCACAAAATTTGCGCGTTATTACACGCCTATTGTTACGCTACTAGCATTTTTAGTTGCCTTACTTCCGCCACTTTATTTTTGGGCTTTGGGTGGGAGCTTCACGCAAGAATTACAAACTTGGCTGTATCGTGGAATCATCTTTTTGGTGGTTTCTTGTCCTTGTGCGCTTGTGATTTCTATCCCTTTAACTCTATTTGCGGCACTTGGTAGAGCATCAAAAGAAGGGATTTTAATTAAAGGTTCAAGCTATTTAGAAGCGTTAAATAATGCAGGGGCGATTGTGTTTGACAAAACAGGCACACTTACAAAAGGCGCATTAACGCTTAAGGAAGTCCAAATAATAGGGGATTGCACGCAAGATTATGCTCTAAATCTAGCAGTCGCACTAGAGTCGCACTCTAATCACCCTATTGCAAAGGCGATTTTACAAGCTAGCACACAAGAGACTGCGCCTATTGTGCTAGACTCTATTAAAGAAAGTGCAGGAGGTGGGATTTTAGCAAGCTATCAAGGGCAAAGCTTAGCATTAGGTAATGCGCGGTTTATCACAGAGATGACGGGAATGCAAATTGTGGAATCCAAAAATGCAAAGTGTGAGATTTTTTTAAGTTTAGGAGAAAAAGTTCTTGCTTCTTTTGTGTTTGAAGATGTATTAAAAGATGAAGCTAAAGAGACGGTTGTAGAGTTAGAAGGGCTTAAGAAATTTATTTTAAGTGGTGATAGAGCAGAAGTTACACAGGTAGTGGCACAAGAAGTTGGAATCGCAAATTACTTTGCGCCCTTGTTGCCAGCGGATAAGGTCGCGCATTTAAAAGAAATTCTAGCAAGCAATAAGGAGTTTGGCAAAAAAGTAATTTTTGTCGGTGATGGGATTAATGATGCGCCATCTTTAGCATTAAGCGATATTGGAATTGCTATGGGAAATGGAAGTGATGTAGCATTAGATGGGGCAGATATTGTGATAATGCATAATGACTTAAAAAAGATTCCATTTATTTTACGGCTTGCAAAAAAAACTCGCTTAATTTTATGGCAGAATATCATCTTTGCTTTAGGTGTTAAGGTAGTGATTATGGTGCTTGGTGTGTTTGGAATCGCAAATTTATGGATCGCGCTTTTTGGTGATGTAGGTGTGGCGCTTTTAGCTCTGTTTAATGCAATGCGTGCAATCCGCTAATGAAATGTTAAGGTGGCAAATGTTTCCTAGAAAATATCATCGTTTTGTCTTTGCTTTTTTGATGTCTGTGTTTATGAGCTTTATAATGTCAGGGGTTATTACATTTCTAAACTTAGGATTCCACGAGGATTTTTTTACACAATGGCTTTTGGTGGCTTTTCCTAAGTCTTGGGTAGTGGCGTTTGGTGTGGCAATTTTTGTTGTGCCTTATGTTGCAAAACTTACAGAAGCACTAATGCGAAAGTAGAAAAAATGAAGTCGCCAAAATTAATCTTTGAAAAAGAAAATTTAGAAGAGAATCTAAATCCGCTATATTATAAGCAAAACATTGAGCAAGAAGAATTTGAAGCTTTTAAAGATAGTGTTTTAGAATATCTTACAAGGATTTATAATCACAAAGATACAAAGGCTGAAACTTGGCTTGTATCAAATGCTTTGTTACCATTTTTAGAGAATGTAGGCTTTAAAGGTTGTGTTGAAGCGCAATACCACCAAAATAAAACAAACAAAAATAGCACCATAGATTTAGTGCTTAAAAATAGCGATAATAGCGTAGAAGTGATTTTTGAAGTAAAAATACCAAATAATCGCAACGAAATGTTTAGCACGCAAAATACTACCGCTAAAGCAATGTGTGAAGCCATACTTTACTACATAAGAGAGCGCAAAAATGGCAATGTAGATTTAAAGTTTATTATTCTTACTGATTTTTTTAATTTTTATATTTTTAAAGCAAAAGAGTTTGAAAAACTTTTTTATAAAAATCCGCATATCAAAAAAATTTATAACAATAAAAATCTTATTTCTAACAATAAAGATTTCTATGATGAATTAGAAAAATTGCTGCATTCTGAAAAGTTTTTTAGTGGAATCACTCCGCCAGAAGATGATGATAAAGGATTATGGGGAAAATTTCTTTATGGCTTACACATTGATTTAAGACTCTTTGAAAACGATTCTAAAAAATATAAAAATATTTTTAAAGTTTTTCATAGGGATTATTTGCTTTCCGAGTATCGTCCAGATAGTAACCGCATAAATCAAAGATTCTTTGATGAGCTGCTTTTTGTGCTAGGACTTAAGCAAGATTCTAAAACAAACAAAATAGGAATCGACACAGCACAAAACATCTCTTTGATTAGAATAATCCAAGAAAAACTGACAGAAAAGCTAGGAGATTCCACAGAACTTTTTGATAAATCTATGGAGTTGTTGATTATATGGTTAAATAGAATCTTATTCTTAAAGCTGATTGAAACAAATTTAAGCCACTTTAATGGTGAAAATGGATTCCAACCTTTTTTAACTAAGGAGAAAATTAAAGATTTTAAAACTTTAGAGCATTTGTTTTTTGAAGTGCTAGCTAAAGATTATGCAACGCGCAAAGAAGATAAGGGCTTTAATTATATCCCCTATCTTAACTCATCTTTGTTTCTTAGAAAAGCATTAGAATCTCATTTCTCCATTAAAGACTTGGATAATTTTGACATAACGCCTTATAGAAACACTCAAGTGCGTGATATAAACACACATAAGAAAATCACAGAGAAGCTTCCATTTTTAGCATATCTTTTTGACTTCTTAAACGCTTTTGACTTTGGCAAAGACTTTGAAAAAAGTGAGCAAGAGAAGCAAACACAAGAAGCACAAGAAAAAGGGAAAATTAGTGATAGCGATAATGCTATGGATTCTAGGGTTTTAGGGCTTGTGTTTGAAAATTTAAATGGCTTTAAAGAAGGGAGTTTTTATACTCCGGGCTTTATCACAGAATATATGTGCAAAGAATCTTTAGAAAAAATCATTTTAGATAAGTTTAACAAACTCTTTAGCGCAAACGCGCAGGATTTAGAAAATGCTAGGGAATTTCTAAAGCTTGAGTTAAAAAGCGGCAACACACAAGCAAGGGATCAGCTAAAAGAAGCACTTCTTTCTATAAAAGTTTGCGATCCAAGCGTGGGAAGTGGGCATTTTCTAGCTTCTGCTTTAAACTATCTGTGTTATTACTTTGATTATTTTAATCTTGTAGATTTAGAAAATATCAATTTAAGCGTAGAAAACGACACACTAAAGCAAGGATTCCACTATAAACGCCCAAACGATGAAAAAGAGCAAAATCACAAAAACCAAAAAGCCCTTTTTAATCTTAAAAGGCAAATCATAGAATCCTGCCTTTTTGGCGTGGATATAAATCCTATTAGCTGTGAAATCACGCGTTTAAGATTGTGGATAGAGTTACTAAAAAATAGTTATTACATTTTTGAAAAGGGCAAATTAGATTCCAACATTCACAAGCTAGAAACCCTACCAAATATTGATATAAATATTAAATGTGGGAATAGCCTAGTAGCGATTCTTGACACAAATATTACTTTAGAAAACTTTACTGAAAAGCTAGATGAAAAATACAAAAAAGCACAAAAAAGTCAGAATTTATTTGTAACAAAGAGTTTAGAAAGCTACATTAACGACATTAAAAAGAAGGCAAGCATTAAATTTAGTGAGTTAAAAAATAGTGTAGAAAATTATAAAAATGAAACAGATAAAGAAAAGGCTTTATTTTATAAAAAAGAGTATGAGCGAGCATACTTTTATCTTAAGGAGCTTTTTAAGCGTAATTGCGATGAATATAGCAACTTTTATCGCGCGCTAAAGGATTTTTTCTATCAGTATGGTTATGTAAATTTTTTGAACTTAGATTTAGAAACAAAAATAACCTTAGAATCTTATGTAGAAAGCTTTGAATTTCATAAAAGCGTAGATTATGAAAGAGAAAATCATAGAAAAATTAAACAAAAGGAATTAGAAAATCTTTTAAATCTTTTAAAAGATTATGAGAATTTTCAGCAATTAGATTCTTTTGAATGGCGATTTGCATTCCCTGAAGTGCTAGATTCTAATGGCGACTTTCTAGGCTTTGATTTAGTCATCGGCAATCCGCCTTATATCCGCCAAGAAGAGATAAAGCACCTAAAGCCCCATCTTCAAAAATCCTTTAGAATCTACAAAGGCACAAGCGATATTTACACCTATTTCTACGAGCAAGGACACAAGATTCTAAAACATAATGGAATCTTAAGCTTTATCACAAGCAATAAATACTGCCGAGCAGGATATGGCGAGCCTTTGCGAGAGTTTCTACTTGAAGCTACAGCCCTGCTTTACTATATAGAATTAAATGGTATAAAAGTCTTTGACTCCGCCTCTGTTGATACAAGTATCCTAAGCTTTATCAAAACAACGCTAGATTCTAAGCATACATTCTACTACGCACACCCCAAAGACTACGATACTAAAGCTAATGTCCCACTACAAGAATACATCATACCACAAAGCCTTTTGCAATCTAGCTTAACTAAAGAAAGCTTTATTTTCCAAGACAGCACCAAAGCCGCCCTTAAAGCTAAAATTGAAGCAATCGGCACACCATTAAAAGAATGGGATATTTCTATAAATTATGGAATCAAAACAGGCTATAACGAAGCCTTTATCATAGATTCTAAGAAACGAGATGAGATTTTAAGCAATTGTAGTAATGAAAATGAAAGGCAAAGGACAAGTGAGCTTATAAAGCCTATTTTGCGTGGCAGGGATATTAAGCGGTATAGCTATGAGTGGGCAGGATTGTGGATAATCAATACGCACAATGGCTATACAACTTGTCATACAAACCCTACCACTTGTCATACTGAGCGTAGCGAAGTATCTAGCATAGAATCTAAAAAAGATTTTTCGCCTTTTTCAAAGGCTCAAAATGACAAAGTAAAAAAGACTAAAAACGGCAATAAAAACAAACAAAGTGAAGTTTCTTTAGAAAATGACAAAAAACAGAAAATCCCGCCCATTGATATAAACGATTATCCAGCCCTAAAGGCACATTTAGACACACATTGGGATAAAATCGCCAAAAGAGCTGACAAAGGCACAACGCCTTATAACCTTAGAAATTGTGCGTATTTAGAAGAGTTTGAAAAAGAAAAGATTGTGTGGAATCCTGTAAGTGGAGAGTATTTTTTCACCCATATTAAAGAAGTAATGTATTTTAACAACTCGCTTTTTATGATGACAGATTCTACTAACAATGCTAATTTGCAACCCACCCATAATAACAAATTGCTTTACATTCTAGGACTTATGAATAGCACATTATATAAATGGATTATCACACAAATGACAAATTTAGTAGAAACAGGAAAATACGCTTATGGTGCTAAAGATAAGATAGAAAAGCTACCAATTCCTAAAGTGGATTCTAAGACTGAAGCGGAGTTTATACAAATCGTGCAAGAGATATTAGAATCTAAAAAGCAAGGCATGGATACAAAAGGGCTAGAATCTACACTTGATACAATGGTTTGCAAACTCTATAACTTAAGCCAAACTGAAGCAGAATCTGTTCTCTCTCTCTCTCTCTCTCTCTCTTAGTAGCTTTATTATTCGTTGTTGCTTTGCAGAGCAAAGCGCGCAATCTTGCAAACTTTGTGCTTGATAATTTTGAGAAAGAGTTATGCGAAGCCTTTAGATTCTGCGAGGGGCTAAAACTCCCACAAAGGGTGTATCAAGGGAAGATTATCTATCCCGAGACTTCACAAGGTGTGTATTTTATGTATGATAATAAAGGAATATATATAGACAAAACTGCTTTTATGATAACAACCAATTCTAACCCAAAGTTTTTATTAGCCTTGCTTAATAGCAAAGCACTCACTTTTTATTATAAAAAATTTTGCGGTGGTTGTATCTTAGGCAATACGGCATATCAATACAACAAACACGCATTAGAAAGACTCCCTATACCACAAATCACAGAATCTAATAAGCCCCTGTGCGATGAGATTATAAAATGTGTAGATAAAATCCTAGAATCTAAAGCAAAAGATTCTACACTTGACACAAGCAAGCTAGAATCTAAAATCGACTCTCTGGTCTATAAACTCTACAACCTAAGCGATAATGAAATAAAGATTATAGAAAACTAATGCTAAAATTCTAAGAAACAATAGATGAAGAATAACGACAAGGATTTAGGAGTTTAATTTGGCTTGGTTATTAATTCTCTTTGGTGGGTTTGTGGAGATACTTTGGGTAAGTGGGCTTAAGCATTCTACGACTTTAATGGGATATTTTTTTACCATTGTTGGGATCTTAATTTCCTTTACTTGTATGATTTTAGCAATTAAGCGTGTGGAAGTTAGTGTCGCTTATGCTGTGTTTGTCGGGATTGGTGCGGCTGGAGTTGTGCTAAGTGAAATCTTTATCTTTGGTGCTAGTGTTTCAATGCTGCAACTTGTGTTAATCGTGCTTTTGCTAGTTGGCGTGGTTGGGCTAAAACTCGTGAGCAAAGAAAGCGATGCGCAAGATTCTAAAGCTATTGATGAGATTGCCGAAGCTTTGGGAATTGATGCGCTAGATGATCAAATTGAAGCAGGGCGGAATCTAAAATGAGTTGGGCGTTTTTAATGCTTGCTGGGTGTATAGAAGTGCTTGGTGTTATTATGATGAAAGCCTATGCTGTTACTGCTAAAAAGCTTTATCTCTTAGGTGTGGCATTCTTTTTTGTCCTAAGTCTTGGGAGCTTGTCTTTAGCCTTGCGCGAGATTCCTATGGGTATGGGGTATGCGATATGGACAGGAATTGGCACTGCTGGGGGTGTGCTAGTTGGAATTATTTTTTACAAAGAGTCGCGTAACTTTTGGAAGCTCTTTTTTGTAGCTCTTATTGCGGCTTGTAGTGTAGGGTTAAAGCTTGTTAGCTAAACGCAAAAAGGCGCGTGGTGTTTGCGTTAATCTGCGTGATTAATTGCTCTTTTGGAATTTCTAAAATCTCTTGCATTTTCTCTAACACTAAAGGAATATAGGAAGGCTCATTGCGCTTGCCTCTGTGTGGGTGGGGTGTGAGATAGGGAGCGTCAGTTTCAAGCAAAAGGGATTCTAAAGGAATTTTTGGCAGGATTTCTACTAATTTGCGTGCGTTTTTGAAGGTTAAAACTCCCCCGATTCCATAATAAAAATTAAATGGCGCAAGTTTTAAGAGTTGAAAATCTGCATTAAAGCAATGCAAAACACCGCCCACTAAGTCTTTTGCATAAGTTTGTAAAATCTCTAAGCTATCATTTGAAGCGTCTCTTATGTGCACAATTAAAGGTTTTTTAAACTTAATGGCAAGCTCAATTTGCTTTATAAACACGCGCTTTTGTATGGCTTTAATTGCTTCTGTGGAATCTGTGTTGAAGTCTTCTAGTTTTTCTTCTAAGCAGTAATAATCTAAGCCACATTCCCCGATAGCCACGCATTTTGGATTACTTAAAAAGGATTCCACAAATTTAGAATTATAATTGTATGCAAGGTCTGGATGCACACCGCTTGCAAAATACACATTTGTATGTGTGTTGGCTAGATTTTGTGCTTTTTCTAAGTCCTTTGGATCTGCTGCTGGGATAATAAAGTGTGAGATTCCAGCATTTTGTGCGCGTTCTAGCATTACATCAAAATCTGTATCAAAGCGCTCGTCATCTAAATGGCAATGTGTATCACAAAGTTGCATAATAATCCTTTTATGTTACAATTTGCACATTGTATTAGATTGTAGCTTAAAGGTTAGAGATGTTTACAGGGCTTGTGCGTGAGTTTGGCAGGGTGGAGAGTTTGCAAGGCTCAAGTTTGCGGATTTTAGCAAAGCATAAGCCTAACATTGGTGATTCCATAGCGGTAAATGGTGCGTGTTTAACGGCGATTGAAGTGTTTAATGGGGGCTTTGTGCTAGAGCTTAGCGAAGAAACTCAAAAGCACATCGCGCTAGAATCCTATCAAGATTTGGTGCATATTGAACCTGCAATGCGCTTAAGTGATAGGCTAGATGGGCATATTGTGCAAGGGCATATTGATGGAATCGGAACAATTACAAAAATCACTCCACACTCTATCGGAACAGATTTTTTTGTCAAAGTGGATTCTAAAGTTTTAGCTCTGTGCGTGCCTAAGGGAAGTATTGCTATTAATGGGATTAGCTTAACGATTAATGAAGTTTTGGATTCCATACTGCGCTTAACAATTATTCCACACACTTTGCAAACAACACTTTTTAAGAATTATAAGGCAGGAGAGAGAGTTAATATTGAAACAGATTGTTTAGCGCGAATGGTGCAACACTTTTTAGCTTATAAGCAAGATTCTAAATTAAGCTGGGAAGCAGTGGATAGAATCTTGGGGAGTTATTAATGCCACCAAAAATACCACTTAATCAAAAAGCCGTTGCCTTAGCTTATGAACAAAACAAACAGCGCGCACCAAAGGTGATTGCTAAGGGAGAAGGGTTTTTGGCTGAAAAAATCATTGAAAAGGCAAAAGAATTTGATATTCCACTCTTTCAAAGCAAGGCTTTAGTGGATTCTTTGATTCACTTAGAATTAGATGAAGAGATACCGCCAACTTTGTATAAAGCGGTTGTGGAAGTCTTTATTTGGTTGTATCAAACAGAGAAAAAGGCGCAAATGAGTAGCTAATTTTTTAAGCAAAAGTATTTTACAATGCGCAGTTTATTTTAATTAAAGGCTAGAAAGTTGTTTGGTGTTATTACAGAAAGTTTCCAAAATGCAATTAGTAAAATTAGATTCCAAGATGACGAAAAGGCGTTAAAGCGTGCATTAGATGAGCTAAAAAAGGCTCTCTTAAAATCTGATGTGCATTATAAAGTGCTAAAAGAGCTTCTAGCAGAAGTTGAGAAGAAAACAAAGTTAGCGGGAATTGGTAAGGATAGCTTTTTAAATGCGTTAAAAGAATCGCTAAATACGATTCTAACAGCACCGGGGAATTATGGATTTATTTTTGCACCAAAGCCACCAACGATTGTTTTAATGGCAGGCTTGCAAGGAAGTGGAAAAACAACAACAACAGCAAAACTAGCAAACTACCTAAAAGGTAAGCAGAAAAAAGTTTTGCTTGCCGCTTGTGATTTGCAAAGGCTTGCGGCAGTGGAGCAGTTGCGCCAGCTAGCAGCGCAGGTGGAAGTGGAGTTTTTTCACCTTGAGGGAAAAAGTGCGGTAGAAATTGCCACAGAAGCTAAAAAAAAGGCAATTGATGGCTTATATGATGTGCTATTGGTTGATACAGCAGGGCGTTTAGCGATTGATGAAGCATTAATGCGAGAACTTCAAAGCATTAAAAGTGCGATTAATCCAAATGAAGTGCTTTATGTGGTGGATAGTTTAAGCGGGCAAGATGGGGTAAAGAGTGCCGCAACATTCCACGAAAAAATGGATTTAAGTGGCGTGGTTTTAAGTAAATTTGATGGTGATAGTAAAGGTGGAATCGCACTATCTATTGCTCATCAACTTGGGATTCCATTGCGTTTTATCGGCGTTGGAGAAAAGATTGCAGATTTAGAAGTGTTTATTCCAGAGCGTATTGTGGGACGATTAATGGGGGCTGGAGATATTCACTCTCTAGCTGAAAAGACTGCTGCTGTGATTAGCGAAAAGGAAGCAAAAGATATTTCTAAAAAAATTAAAAAAGGAAAATTTACCTTTAATGATTTTATTGCACAACTTGATAATATTAAAAAAATTGGTTCAATGCAGTCCATTTTATCAATGCTTCCGGGTCTTGGAAATATGGCAAGTGCGCTTAAAGATGTGGATTTAGATAATTCTAAAGAGATTAAACAAATGCGTGCAATGGTTTCTTCTATGACGCCAAAAGAGCGTGATAATCCAGATTTGCTAAATGGAAGTCGCAAAAAACGCATTGCAATGGGAGCTGGATTAGATGTAAGTGATGTTAATCGCTTTTTAAAGCAGTTTGAGAATGCTGCAAAGATGGCAAAAAAGTTCTCAAATAAAGGTGGAATGGGCGATTTAATGGGCTTGATGAAAGATGCAAGAATGGGGCAATTAAGGAGATAACTCTCCTTATCCCAAAAACATTTAATTTTTAAGCGTAAGTTTGTGTAAAAGTGAGTAGAATTTCACTTTTACACAGATTTATCTGTAATTTTTAAGATTTATTTTAAGGAGCATATTTTGGCAACCGTTATCCGCTTAACAAAAATGGGGCGCAAAAAAAAGCCATTTTATAGAATCGTTGTAACTGACAGCAGAAAAAAACGCGATGGAGGTTGGATTGAGTCTATTGGATATTACAATCCTTTAACAGAGCCATCAACAGTTAAATACGATGCAGAGCGTTTAAAATATTGGGTTAGCGTTGGCGCAAAAATGAGCGATCGCGTGCAGGCAATCACGAAATAAATGGTAGAGAATTTTATAGAATCTTATGTTAAAAAAATCGTAGCAGAACCGGATAGAATCCGTGTGACTAAGCGTGAAGCTGATACGAATTTTTATGAAATTGAGATTCTGACTTCCTTGCAAGACGCTGGGAGATTGATTGGCAAAGATGGAAAAATGATTAGCGCAATCAAGACATTTATCTCTGGTGTTAAGGCAAAAGATGGAAGTTCTTATCGTATTATAGTTAAGCCACACTAATGCGAAAGATTCCAAAGGATTGGGTGGCTGTTGCAAAGATTGGACGCTCACTTGGCTTTAAAGGAGATGTTGTTTTGCATCTCTTAAGTGATTTTCCGGAATCTTTTAAAGCAGGAAATGTTTATCACTCACAGGTAGGGGATTTAACCTTAGAATCCTACTCTTTACAAAAATCCATCGCAAAATTTCAAGAAATTAATTCTAAAGAAGAAGCAAAACAAATCGTAAATTGCATTTTGTATTCTACACAAGAAGAAAGCAAAGAGCAGTGTAAGCTAGAAGATAATGCATTTTTTTGGTTTGAGCTTATAGGGGGATTAATTGTAGAAAGTGGCGAAGTTTTAGGGGAGATAGGTGAGATTGATCGTTTTTGCAATCAAGATTACTTGCATATAAAAACAAATTCTGTGCTTGTGGCACAAGGGCTTCCTAAAAGTTTTTTAATTCCTTATAATACGCGCTATATTCTAAAGGTGGAATCTAAAATGGATTCTGCTAAAGTTATCCATACGCAATTTTGCAAAGATATTTTAGAAAATAGCTAATGCGCTTTACTTTTGTAACACTATTTTCACAGCTTATTGAAGGCTACTTTAGTGATTCTATTTTGCGCCGTGCGATAGATGCGGAGTTAATAGAAGTAGAGTTTGTCAATCCGCGCGATTTTAGCACAAATAAGTTTTTAAAAGTTGATGATTATCAAGTAGGCGGTGGTGCTGGATTGGTGCTTGAGCCTTTAGCCTTGAGTTTGGCATTGGATTCTATAAAAAGACAGAACCCAAAAACGCATATCATTTTTCTAACGCCTTGTGCTAAAACATTTTTGCAAAATGATGCAAAACGCCTAAGCCAAAGAGAGCATATAACTCTTGTGTGTGGGCGCTATGAAGGATTTGATGAACGATTAATTGAGCTTTATGCTGATGAGGTTTTTAGCATAGGGGATTTTATCTTAACAGGTGGTGAGTTAGCAGCATTATGTTTATGCGATAGCATAGCTAGGCAAGTTGGTGGTGTGCTTGGAAATCAAGACTCTTTGTTGGGTGAGAGTTATGAAAAATATTTGCTTGAAGCTCCAAATTTTGTAAAACCACATAGATTTAAAAATTTAACAATTCCTTCAGAGTATTCAAAGGGAAATCACGCTAGAATTGCAGATTTAAAACTAAAAGCCGCAGAGGCAAAGACTAAGTTTCATAGACCAGACCTCTATGTGCGCTACAAACAAGGGTTAAACGATGAGAAATAAATATATTCAGCATTTTGAGGATGCACAAATTGCAGGTAAGGAAGTTCCTCAATTTAAAGCAGGAGACACGCTAAGAATAGGGATTAGAATCTCTGAAGGAGATAAAACAAGAATCCAAAACTTTGAAGGCGTGTGCATTTCTTTGCGTGGTGTTGGGACAGGCAAGACTTTTACGATTAGAAAAATCGGAGCAAATGGCGTTGGCGTAGAAAGAATTTTTCCAATCTACTCTGAAAGCATTGATAGCATTAAAGTGCTTAAAATTGGTCGCGTTAGACGGGCTAAACTTTACTACTTGCGCACAAGAAGTGGAAAATCTGCGAGAATTAAAGAGATTAGAAAATAATCTCTTGCTTTTCTTGCGCTTTGCAAGGCAAAACTCATAACTTTCTTTTTAATTTTTCAAAAACTTATTTTTTTGGCTGTCAAATCATTATTAAAATGTTTCAAATTGTAACCTATTATTAAAATTTTATAGATTTTTCTAATACAAAAAGTAAAAAAATTTTTAATTAGATACAATGAATTATCTTACATTTTAAGGAGAAAATATGAAAATTTTAATGGCGTTATTGCTGGCGGTTTCTTGGATATTTGCTGCAGTAGATTTAAATACCGCAAGCAAGCAGGAGTTAATGAGCGTAAAAGGGATTGGCGAGATTAAAGCGCAAGCAATCTTGGATTATCGTGCAAAACAGCCTTTCAAGTCTGTAGATGAGCTTGTGAATGTTAAGGGATTTGGAGATAAGAGTGTAGAAAAAATCAAAAATGAATTTAGTGTTTCTGAAGTAAAAACAGAAACAAGCGTGGAATCTAAAAAATAAGAATTTGTAAATTCTTTATAAAACGCAAAAGTTGGAATCCGATTTTAAGATTCCAACTTTGAATCTAAATTGATTTAGCGTAGGCTCTCTATATATGCACCAATATCGTCCATATCACGCTTTGTATAGCGTTGAGCGATTTGGTTTTTTACAAAACGCGATTGCCCTTCAAAACTTTGGTTTGCATAGGTTTTAATCTCATCTGCAATATCGCTAGCTTTCCAAGTGTTGATAGGTTTTTGGCTTGCAACAGAAATTTCCCCCTTTTCTCCATGGCAACTTGCACAATCTCTATCATAGAGTTTTTTTCCATTTTCTAAATTTGCTCCACGCTTGTTTTCACTCACTTCCCCTGTGCCTAGCATACTTGCTAAAAAACTGCGTTCTTGTGGTGTTAAATCCGCATCTTCGCGCACAACTTTGATATTATCATTCCCTAAATTTTTAGAATATTTTTTCATAATTGCCTTGATTTCTTCTCCAAATTCCCCTTTTAGTTCAAAACAAATGCATTCTCCAGCATACAAAGTCCCACTTAGTGCAAATGCGCAAGCTAGCGTTGAGAGTAATTTTTTCATCGCAAGATTCCTTAAAAATTAAAATGATTTGTGCAATTTTGCCTAAAATTTATTAATTTTTGGATTAAAGTTAAAAGCTGCTTTAGCTAGGATTGTCTATAATTGCATTTGCCTAAGTGGTTCGTGTTTCTTTCACTTTGGGGTCCAACATATTTGAGTGTTGCTGATTGCATAGTTGGTTCTGTGTGATGGCATTTTCGCTATGAGTTTCTTAAGTTGAGACGAGAATCTGCCGCCTAATGAGCTGCTTGTGGTTGGAATCGTTGCCTATTTCGGGCCGCACAAAAAAGTAACGGCTGCTTGGGTGTTTGATTTTTAAAGTTTTAATGGGAGTTTAAAATTTTAAAAATCAAAATATTAAGGCAAAAAATGGAAATAGTGATTGTAGGAAGTGGCGGAAGAGAGTATTCTATTGGGCTTGCGTTGCAGAATGAATGCAGAATAGATGGAATCTATTTTTATCCCGGAAATGGAGCTACTAGTAAGCTTGGTAAAAACATAGATTTTAAAACACAAAAAGAGTTTGTGGATTTTGCTTTAAAAGAGCGTATAGGGCTTGTTATTATCGGTCCTGAAGCTCCATTAGTGGAGGGCTTGGCAGATGTTTTAAGAGAGAATGGGATTGCAACTTTTGGTCCGAGCGCAAAAGCCGCTAGGCTAGAGGGATCAAAGGCTTATATGAAAGAATTTGCAAAGCGTTATGATATTCCAACGGCCAGTTTTATCCAAACGCAAGATTATGAGGAAGCCTGTGCGTTTATTGAAACGCTAAATACACCTATTGTAGTAAAAGCTGATGGTTTGTGCGCAGGCAAGGGTGTGATTATTGCTCAAAGCTATGAGGAAGCAAAACGCGCTGCAAAGGAAATGTTAAGCGGAAAGAGTTTTGGAGAGTCTGGCAAAACGATTGTTATTGAAGAGTTTTTAGATGGCTTTGAACTCTCTGTTTTTGCGATGTGCGATGGGAAAGATTTTATCATTTTGCCTGCCGCACAAGATCATAAGCGATTGTTAGATAATGATAAAGGTCCAAATACTGGAGGTATGGGAGCTTATGCTCCTTCGCCGTTGGCAAGTGAAGAAATTATCGCAGAAGTAAAACAAAGTATTATTATTCCAACACTTGATGGTATGGCAAAAGATGGAAATCCCTTTAGTGGGACTCTTTTTTGTGGAATTATGGTGGTAAAAAATAAACCTTATTTATTGGAATTTAATGTGCGTTTTGGTGATCCAGAATGTGAGGTGTTAATGCCACTTTTTAAAGAAGGATTATTGGATTGCTTCCTAGCTTGTGCTAATGGAGATTTAAAAAGCGTGCAATATGGACTAAGTGATGAGATTTGTGTAGGGGTTGTGGTAGCTTCTAGGGATTATCCTTATAAAAGCTCTAAAAAAGAAAAAATCCAGATTTTAGAGGCACAAAATACGCAAGCGCATATTAGTTTCGCGGGTGTTGGTAAAGAAAATAATGATTTATTGGCAACTGGTGGAAGGGTTCTTGTGTGTGTGGGCAAAGGGAGCAATGTGCAAGAGGCGGTTAAAAACGCATATAAATGCGTGGAATCTGTGAAGTTTGCAGGTATGCAATATCGCAAAGACATCGCTTATCAAGCATTAGGATACAAATGAATTCTGAAAAAATAGAAGCAATTCTAGCGCGCGAAGAGATACAAACGGCAGCACTATGGAAGCGTATAGTAGCGCACATTATTGATGATCTACTTGTAAGTATGGTGATTATTGGAATGTATTGGGATGGTATTGTTCAAAATGCTGGCAATCCAGAAGCAGTTTTAGGAATTATTTCTAATTCTTGGATGATTTTATATGTGGTGCGGATTGTGTATCATTGGCTTTTTGTGCGCTATTACGGAGCAACTATTGGAAAAATAGTAGTGAAAATTAAAGTGATTGAAGTAGGGCTTTTAGACAATCCTAGCACAAAACAAGCTCTTGTGCGATCATTGCTTAGAACATTGAGTGAATTCTTAATGTATTTGCCATTTTTGTATATTTTGACAAATGCTTTGCGGTTAGGATTGCACGATAAGATGGCAAACACCATTGTTGTAGAGTTAAAGAGTTATAATGTTTAAGAGTGCTAAAAAAATAGGAATTGTAATTTCTTTAGCAACAACTTTTGTGCTAAATTCCCTTGAAGCGCGCCCATCAATCAAGCAATTTGACGCCAAGCAAGAAGCTGTTTTTGAGTTTTTAGCTGATGATATGGAATATAATCAGTCTATTGTAGTAGGAAAAGGGCACGCAACGGTAATCAATCTAGATTACTACATTAGTGCAAATCAAGCAACTTATGATACAAAAATGCGAGAGATTATACTTAGTGGGGATGTCAATGCCTATAAAGGTAATGCTCTGTATTTAAAAGCGCAAGAAGTAAAAATCAAACTCCAAGAAGACTATTCTTTTTTAGAGCCTTTTTATCTGCAAGATTCTACAACAGGCTTATGGGTGGAAGCAAAAAACGCGGAGTATGATCAAGAAATTTACAAGATGCAAGATGCGTCAATCTCTACTTGTAGCGTGAATAATCCGATTTGGAAACTTAAAGCTAGTGAAGGCAAGTATGATATGAACAAAGAGTGGCTAACGCTTTGGAATCCGCGCTTGTGCGTGTATGATATACCTGTGCTTTACCTTCCTTATCTTTCTTTTTCGGCTGGTTATAAGCGAAAAAGTGGATTGCTTTATCCTGTGCTTGGAAACTCTAATGATGATGGAGTTATTTATTCTCAGCCCATTTATTTTGCTCCGCACGATTGGTGGGATATAACACTTACGCCAACGCTGCGCGCTAAAAGGGGTGGTGGTGTGTATGGAGAGTTTAGAGTCGTAGATGATAAAGATCAAATGTTGTGGGCAAACTTTGGATATTTTGGCGATTCTAATAGTTACCAAAATACTTATGATTTAGAAAATCAAGAGCATTTTGGATTCCAACTAGAATACACGCGCAAGGATTTATTAACAAATGTCCAAAATTACTTTTATGAAGATGGATTGTATGCGGATATTTCGCAAGTGTCTGATGTGGATTATTTTAGGCTAACCGATGATAAAGCAGAAAAGCGTGCAGACTTACAAGGGAGTCTTTTAACTTCAAGGTTAAATTATTTTTTAAAAAGTGATTCTGATTATGTTGGAATTTATGGGCGTTATTATTCGGATTTGGAATCAACAAGCAATACAAAAACGCTCCAAACCTTGCCGCAGGTGCAGTATCATCGCCAAATTGACAAGCTTTTTATTGATGATTTGTATTATAGTTTTGATTATCAAATCAAACATTTCACGCGCCCTATTGGTTATCGTGCAGTGCAGCAAGAAGCGCAATTACCAATTCTTTTTACTCAAAATCTAGCAAATGATTATTTAAATGTTTCACTTTCTCCGGTATTTTATGCAACGCAGGTAAATTACAATAATGTGGATAATGGACTAAACTTGAAAACAGGGCGTTATATCACGCAACATTATCAGTTTAAAGCAAACACAGATCTAGTAAAAGAGTATGAAAATTTTGGACACACTTTAAACTTAGAAGCACTTTATACAATGCCGGGATTTAAGGATAAAAAAGGAGATTTTACAACCTTTTTCACACTTCCGGGGGATTCTCAAGAACTAAGGCTTAGCGCTTCACAACATTTTTATGACACAAATAATATTTTAAAGCTTTCGCATCGTATGCGCCAGTATTTTTACTTAGAAGATGGGCATAAAGTTGGAGAGTTAGAAAATGAAGTGCAATATTTTTATGATTATGAATGGAGTTTTTTAAGTGATATTTTTTATGCACATTCAGAAAATAGAATTTCAGAAGCTACACACAAGATTAATTATGATGGGGAATATTTACAAGCATATTTTGGACATTTTTTCCGCGATTCTTTTGCTAAGGTAGATTGGAGCCGTGGGCGTTATGGTGAGGCAAGTTATATAATGGCTGGTGCTAGTAAGGAATTTGCAAATTTAAATCTTTTTGCAAGTTTGGGCTATGATTATAAAGAGGATTATTTTAAAACTTGGCAAGTAGGCTTTGAAACAAGCGTGCGGTGCTTCTCTTTTGGGCTAAAATATGTAAGTGAAGTTTATCCAATGCTAACAACTCGCGGAGCAGAAGCAAGAGATGATAAATATGTGCTTTTAACCATTAGATTTATCCCTCTCTTAAGCAGTGATGTTAAGGTGGGGCGTTAATGCAAAATTTACTCAATACAATTTCTAATAATCAATCAAATAATGCTATGCACTCCACAAGGCGAAAGATTTTGTTTGAAAACCGCGATGATGCACTTCAAAAGTTACTTAGCAATATGCCTCTTAGTTTTTTTGAGCGGCAAGATTGTATTGTAGTTGGAATCTCTTTTGAAGGCATTTACTTTGCTTATCGC
Source organism: Helicobacter winghamensis ATCC BAA-430 (assembly GCF_028751035.1). NCBI lineage: Bacteria > Pseudomonadati > Campylobacterota > Epsilonproteobacteria > Campylobacterales > Helicobacteraceae > Helicobacter > Helicobacter winghamensis. The sequence continues at coordinate 67,653 of NZ_CP063533.1, forward strand.
CTAGCACAGACGCTTAAAGCTCCTTTGGCATTTCTCTTTACTTCCCCTATTTTAGCGCCAAATAACCTAGAGTGCGAAATTGCAATGGCAACAGAAACGCACGATGTTGTGATAAATGAACCGCTTGTGCGTTCTTTTGGAATCAGTTTGGATTACATTTATGGGGAAGTGCAAAGGCAGTATGAAGATAAAATGCTACCTTTAATTTATCAATATCGCAAAGGTAATCCCCTAATCTCTTTTAAGGGTAAGCGCGTTTTGATTGTAGATGAAGGTATTGATAGTGGATTGACAGCCTTTTCAGCAATTAAATCTGTGGTAACTTTGCAAGCAAAAACCGTGCATTTTGCTTGTCCTGTTGCCCCCTATGATGTTGCAGAAATTATGGAAGAAGCAACAGATGGAATCTTTTGTCTTTATAAATCAAAAGATTTTGTAGATATTGGATATTATTATAGGGATTATCCACCTATTGAAACAACGACTATTGAAGAGGTTTTTAATAAGATACAAGGAGAGTAAATGCGGGAAATTAACCTTTCGTTTTTAGATAAAGAAGAGCAATATATTTTTGATTATGTAGCAAAACAAGCCAGCGGAAGCGTGTATTACAAAAGCGGGAATAATGTGCTTTTAGCAACGCTTGCAGTGGATTGTGATTGTATTGTTGAAGAAGATTTTTTGCCTTTAACTGTGCAGTATATTGAAAAAGCTTATGCAGCAGGAAAGTTTCCGGGAGGTTATATTAAAAGAGAAGCAAAGCCCGGAGATTTTGAAACGCTTACAGCAAGAATTGTGGATAGAAGTTTGCGTCCATTATTTCCAAAAGATTATTGCTACCCCACACAAATTACGATTATGGTGTTAAGCGCAGATAATGATGCAGACTTGCAACTCTTAGCCTTAAATGCAGCAAGTGCAGCTTTATACACTTCAGAGATTCCATTAAATTTTGCTGTAAATGGCGTGCGTATAGGTAGAATCGGAAATGAATTTGTGGTAAATCCAAGCTTAAAAGAAATGGAGCAAAGCACGCTAGATTTGTTTGTAAGTGGTGTCAATGAAGATTTATTGATGATTGAAATGCGCACATTTGGTGGTGTGGATATACAAACTCCTAGTAATCCTTTAAGCTTAGTAACCACACTAATGGAAGATAAAAAGGCGGAATTTAGCGCAAATGAACTTACAGAAATAGAGTTAATGCAAGCTTTAGAGATTGCTAAAACACATATTAGCAAAAAAAGTAAGCTTGTAGAAGAGCATTTTAAAGCGTGCATAAAAGAGCCTTTAGAGCTAACGCAAGCACGCAAAAACTATATTTGTCAAAGTGTGCAAGAGTTTATCAAGCAAGGTTATTTAGGCGGGCTTAGAGAAATCCTTGCAGAACTCTCTAAAACAGAACGCCACAGCCGATTAAAAGCCTTTGCTAAACAAATCGTGCAAGATTATGCAAAGAGTAATCCACAAGATATAGAATTCCTAGAACAACGCGTTAATGAAACGCTAAATTTACAAAAACGCGCAATGCTGCGTGCAATGATTTTACAAGAGGGTATAAGGGCTGATGGGAGAGGGCTTAAGGAAGTGCGTCCTATTAGCATAGAAACAAACATTTTGCCAAAGGCACATTCTAGTGTGCTTTTCACGCGCGGACAAACTCAAGCACTTGTTGTATGCACGCTAGGTGGGGAGATGGACGCACAAAGCTATGAGCTACTCACGGATAAAGGCACTTCAAAAGAGCGTTTTATGGTGCATTATAATTTTCCACCCTTTAGTGTTGGAGAAGCAATCCCTATTGGAGCAACAGGTAGGCGCGAGCTAGGACACGGAAACCTAGCTAAAAGAGCGTTAGAATGTAGTGTGATAAATGGAGATCAAAAAACAATCCGCCTTGTATCAGAAATTTTAGAATCCAATGGTTCAAGCTCAATGGCTAGTGTTTGTGGTGGCTCTCTAGCACTAGCAGCAGCAGATATTGAATGCACTTCTTTAATTGCAGGTGTGGCAATGGGGCTTGTGTGCGAGGGTGAAAAATACGCTGTTTTAACTGATATTATGGGCTTAGAAGACCACGATGGGGATATGGATTTTAAAGTTGCTGGAAGCAAGAGTGGAATCACGGCTTTACAAATGGATATTAAGCTTGGGGGCTTAAGCACAGAGATTTTAGAATGCGCTTTGTTGCAAGCAAAAGAAGCGCGATTCCATATTTTAGAGATTATGGAAAGCGCAAAGGAAAAAATCGTGCTAAACACCGTGGCACTTCCTAGCTCACAGACTTTTGCAATTCATCCTAGCAAGATTGTAGAAGTGATTGGACAAGCAGGTAAAACCATTAAAGAAATCATAGAAAAATTTGAAGTAGCGATTGATTTAAATCGCGATAATGGAGAAGTTAAGGTAAGTGGTGGAAATAAAGAAAAAGTAGATGCGGCAAAAGAATATATCATAGGAATTACAAGCGCTAGTAGCGATAAGCCTAGCATTGCCGAGCTTTATAAAGTGGGTGATGTGTATGAGGGAAGAGTAAAAAAAGTCGTGGATTTTGGGGCATTTGTGGAGTTGCCACACAATTATGATGGGCTTTTGCATATTTCAAAAATCACAAGCAGTCGTGGTGCGCAAGCAAGTGATTATTTGAGTGTGGGGGATTTGTTGCGCGTTGAAGTGTTATCGCTTAATAAAAACAAAGTTGAGCTAGGATTGCAAGAGAAGTTGAGTAAATAAGTTGCATTTTTCACATTTGCTAGGCTTGTTTTGGGCTTAAATTAAAGCAAAATTTAGCTAAATGCGTTTATAATCACCCCTTACAAAGTGTTGAGTAGGGGACAGATCCGAAAAGACTTTGAAATTTTAAGGAGAAAGTTATGAAAAAATTACTTCTAGTGTTTTTTGCATTAGCTGGCGTGGCGTTTGCTGCAGAGGGAAATGAAATGTTGTTGTCGTATTCGGCAATTGCTGCTGGTATTGGCTTAGGTATCGCTGCTCTTGGTGGTGCTATTGGTATGGGAAGCACAGCTGCTGCTACAATCTCTGGTATGGCTAGAAATCCGGGCGTTGGTGGTAAATTAATGACAACAATGTTTATTGCATTAGCAATGATTGAAGCACAAGTTATTTATACGCTTGTTGTTGCATTAATTTTGCTTTATGCAAACCCATTTTTAGGCTAATTAATAGTTTATCCTTAGGCTTCTTGCCTAAGGCTTGCGCTGGTGGTGGAATGGTAGACACACCATCTTGAGGGGGTGGCGGGGCGACCCGTGCGAGTTCAAGTCTCGCTCAGCGCACCATTTATTACTTCTTTTTGTATTACGCTTTTATTCCTGTTTGGGTATTTGTAAAAATCAATAAAACTTTCTTAATATTTTTATTATCTGTTACCAAATGTAACTTCTAAATTAAATTTATAAAATATACTTAATCTTTTTTATAAAACTTAATAAATCCCTATAATATGGAATTAATCTTTATATTTTTCTTTACATAATAAAAATGATTTTTATTTCATTTAAAAAATAGTAACAATATCACTTAAATTTTAAAAGGATTTATTATAAAATGGTAAGGTTTAAAATCAAAATCACACTTCAAACAAAGGAGAAAAATAATGGAAAAAACATTGAATAATCATTCTAATATGATTGATATTCCTGCGGGGGGGGGGGCATTTAAGAGATATTTAGCTCCATTTACTAGCAAGGCAATTTATTATAGTGTTCTTGCAACTTCACTTTCTACTTTTATTTTTCACTCACCAGCTTATGCGGAATCTTTTTCAAATAATGAAAGTTCTATCCCACAGATTGTTGCATTAAATGTTACACAAAATCCTTTGGTAAATCCTGCTCAAAACCTTAAAAATTCTAAGGTTAAATTAGATTCTAATTTAAAAACAAATAGAAATAATACTGGACAACTTAGGACTTTTTCTTCTGTAAAAGCTACAGAAAATAAACTTGAGATTGACAATAATACTCAAAATATAACTTATACGGGTGAGACAAAATTAGATGAATTAAATTTCAATATAGGCGGTTTGCACGAAAGTAAAATAGAGAAGAAAGTTACTTTTGATAAATTGACAATTGATAGATTGACAACTGCGCAAGCTGGAATTCCGGGATTGGATCCAAACAAAAGCAAGGAAGAGAGAAAACAAATTATTGAAAGCTGGATAAACAATTTGCAGCCAAATCAATATGGGCAGTATCCAAGTATAGATAAGTTTGCGCAATTATCTCTTGAGGGAGAAAGTTTAACTATTAATAACAATATTGACAATCAAGGTGATGTGAATATTAAAACTAAACATTTAGATATTGCCGGAGATGTAGCAATAAATTATGGATATTTGAGCATAGAATTTGATGAAGGGAGTCTTGGAAGGATTAATGCAGGCAATAGAACAAAAATAGAATTTGGTAAAACAGATGTTTTTTTTGATAATTCCCCTAGTTTTTCAATTATTACCAAAAAAGGCGAAATTGTCTCAGATGTTATCAGTAAAAATGGTGGTTCTTTGAGTATATGGATTGGTGATGAAAAAAATGGTGGCGGTAAAATGACAGGGGATATAATATTTGAGGGTTATAAAGACTCTGATAGGTGGGTAATTTATAATAAGTTTGTCAATGTTGATTCTGCAAAACCATATTTAAAAGAATATGGAGAATGGGTAGGGAGTTATTATGGTATTGGTTCATTTTTGAATTTAATGACACTAGGAGCTTTAAACGGGAGTAGCATTGAAGGAAATATTGATTTAAAAGGTGATGTTTCAAGTTGGATAATGTTACATAAAAATGCGCTAATGAGTGGAGATTTAAAAGTTGCAACAACAGGCAGTCATAAAAGATCATATTTTGGTTATCCAATTCTTTATTTTACAGGCGATTCTGAAATATCAGGAGATATTACAGTTGAAAAAAATGCCACTTTGCAAATGACAACTAGTAGAGTTAATCCTATGATGCCACTTTTTGCAGGATTGGGAAGCAAAAATCTAGTCTCTGGAAAGATTACAAATAAGGGAGAAATGCGGCTTGATAGTGTTAGGGGAAGTAATTTTACAATTCAACAAACTATTGATAACATTGGTGGAGTTCTTGGTATTTATGATGATGTAGAAAATAGCTTTGCAGGAACTACCTTTAAATTCCTACGCGGAGATAGTGGCACTGATGCACACTTTAAAAACACAAATGGTGGAAAAATAGCAATAAATCGTTGGGATTTTAGAGAAGATGAAGGTAATGGCAGAATCATTATTGATACTGATGGGCAGAATAAGAGAGAAGAGAATCTTAAAAATGTAAAGTTTGGAGAGTTTCAGCATTGGAATAGTAGTTTTATTCCCCCTACTGCAGACAATCCAGTTATTCTCTTTGGCGATGATAAAATCTTCGCTAAAGGCTCTTATGTCCAATACCTTGTTTTAACCCCTGAAGAAGAAAAGGATCTTAAAGATGGAAAAATCAGTATCTATGATAAAGACGGCAGACATAATGTAGCAGGACATTTTATTGAAGGGGGAGCAGGAGCTAATGGAGAAAGTAACTTTGCAACCTTACTCCATGAAGGAAAAGTCATTAAACTTAGTGTTGGTGGTGGAGATACTATTGCACCTGTTGTTCAAGCAGATGGTTTAATTGGTGAATTAAAAGTTAATGATGATACTCCCGGCTCCACTATTGGTTCTAATCAAATTAATGCACTAAATACTAATATGACACAAACCTTTAACACCCTTAAAGAAATCTCTACTAAAACTTTTAGAACAGAGCATACTAATCTCTCAAGCTATAATACTCTAAAAGAACAAGTAGCTTATGCTCTTTATAATCATTCTAAAAATGCTTCAAAGAATAATTCTTTAGATAACAATCCTACAAACAAGAATCTTTCTAGTAATAATTTAAAAAATCATACCAATAATAATCTCTTGAGTTATAATGCAAAGAATTCTTTAAATGATAATATAAATCTATTGGATAATACTAGTAACCCAGGTAATACAAATATTGCTAGTAATGTAAGTAATATAAATGCTTTGACAAATCCTGCAAGCAACACTTCAGGGAATAACACTTTAAGCAATGTTTCAAATAACACTAACTTAGAAGCTTATGCCACAGATGAACAAATTACTACTTATGCTACTTATGCACAAGCTGGTGCATCTGATGCTTTACTCTATGATGAAATCAATAAAGGCTATACAGATTTAGATCTCTTAAGAGCCTTAGATGATATTTTTATTAAGCAAAATAAAAAAGAAAGTGATCTTTATACTTATGCAGTGCCTTATTATAATTACATTAAAGATAAATCTTTAGGATTAGGCACCACAAAAACAAATAGTTATGGATTGCTAGCTGGAGGACAATTAAATTCTAATTATGGAGTTTATGGCTTTTATATTAATTTAGAAAACTCTAAGAGAGAAAACAACACAACAAGCACAGATACAGATAGCACAAGTTATTTAGCAGGATTAACTTATTACAATGCCTTCCATAGATTTTCTAATAAAGAACTCTATGTTAGTCTTAATACAATGCTAGGAACTACAAAGAGTGATGTCTCTATGATAGATAGTGATTCTTATAAAGATGATTTTGACTTTGATTCATTAAATTATGGAGCAGAACTAAGAGCTGGAGTTAATATTTATAATGTCTTAACTAATAGTTATTGGACACCAGAGTTAGGTTTAATCTATACAGGAATGGCAGTAGATTCTTATGAGATTAAACATACAAAGCTTACAGAATATTATGATAAAACAACAATTAATCTCTTAGAAGGGGTTGCAGGATTAAGATTCCATCACGCTTATAATCAAACTACACGCTTTAATGCAGCACTAGGAGCTAAGTTTAGACTCTATGATGATGCAAAAAGTCAAATGAAAATTGCAGGAGAGACATTAGCAAATCCTTTGTTTGCTACAAGAGATATTAAACTTCCAGATACTTCTTATTATGTGCAATTTGGTCTTGTTAAACTTCTAGGAGATAATGTAGAGTTAAGTCTAAACTATCAAGGAAACTTTGCAAAAAGATATTCAAGGACATACTGCCTTTGCTAGAATTGGATATTGGTGGTAAGGAGAGAAAATGCAAAGAATAATACTAACTTTACAACAAGAGAAACAAATAAAACAAAACAAAAGTCTAAGCTATCAAATACAGCAGGCTTTACAACAAAATAAACAAAGCAAACAACAAATAAAACAAGTTAAACAAATCAACAAACAAAACAAAAAGACTTCCTATGAAGTCTTTAAAACAACACTAACTTCTTTTTTAGGATTATGTTTATTAGGAAGTTTAAATCTTGCACAAGCAAAAGACAATTTTAATCCTAGTAAAGAATATAAACAAAATTGTTCTATCTGTCATGGAGCAAATGGATTAAAAGCTCCACCTGGAGGTAGAGAAACACAACTTATTGGTGCAATGCTAAAAGATTATGTGTATCAAAGACTTATTGATTATGCAAGTGATAAAGGAGGAACACCGGGAAATAACTTTATTATGTTTGCAGTAATGGATGAATACCAATACACTAAAGAAGAAATCAAACAACTAGCAGAGTATATTACAGATTTAGGGCATAAGGAGATGGAGTAGGGGATAGCACCAAAAAGGTGCTATTGGAATTTAAATTAATATTTTAAGAAATATTCTTGGATTTTCTTAGTATCACTTGTTTTTGTAAGTGCAAGAGCTAAAAGGATTCTAGCTTTTTGTGGATTTAAATCTTCTGCACTAATAAATCCTAATTTTGCATCCGCATCACCTACTGCAACGCGTCCTGCAACAACCCTTGAGCTAACTATTACGCTAACATCTTGTTTTAAAAGCTCTTTTAGCACTTCTTTTTGGTTTTGGTGGATACTTCCAGCACCGCTTCCTGCAATTACTAAGCCCTTTGCGCCATCAGCAACAAGAGCCTTTGCAGCAGCACCGCTTCCGTCATTTGAGTAAGTATAAAGAATATCCACTTTTGGAAGTGATGTAAGCTTGCTTACATCAAAAGGAGATTTTTTGGTGTGTGCTTTTGCAGCATTGTTATAGAAGAAAACTTTACCATCTACAATGTAGCCCAAATCGCCAAAATCAGGAGATGAAAAGGCATCAACATTTAAGCTATGTGTTTTAACAACGCCCCTAGCACTTTGGATTTTGTCATTCATTGCAACCATTACGCCTTTGCCTTTGCTTTGCTTATCTGCTGCAAGTGCTACTGCGTTATAAAGGTTTTTAGGACCATCAGCACTTATTGCAGTTGATGGACGCATAGCGCCAACTAAAACAACAGGCTTATCGCTTTTGATTGTTAGATTTAGGAAATATGCAGTTTCTTCCATAGTATCCGTTCCGTGTGTGATAACAACGCCATCAATTCCACTTGCAAAAAGTTTGTTGATTTCTTTGGCAAGTTTTAGCTGAATTTCATCAGTCATATTTGAGCTATCAATATTTGCGATTTGCTGTCCAGAAATCTCTGCTAAATCTTTAATTTGTGGTACTGCTTGAATTAGCACATCAACACCAACAACACCAGCTGTGTATCCTGTGGTTGCAACAGAGCTATCAATTGAACCTGCGATTGTTCCACCTGTGGCAAGAATCGCGATTTTAGGCTTTGCATAAGCCATACCCACTCCTAAAAACAAAAAAGCCATCATACAAAGTAAAAGTTTCTTCATACGATCTCCTTATGAAAAATTTATCCAAATGGATTTTAGATTATACAACTAAAAGATTTTTTTGTCTGTTAATTTTAGGAATTTTGTTAAATCTTAAGAAACTTTCTTTAAGCAAAAAATGGCGATAAGTCTGCTAAAATGCCGACTCTTTTCGACCCTTTCATCTAGTGGCCAAGGATAATGCCCTTTCACGGCATAAACGGAAGTTCAAATCTTCCAAGGGTCGCCATTATTTCTTGTTTCCTGTGAATTTTTCCATTGTAACGCTTGTGTTTGAGCTAATATCTTTACGCTTAATTACCTTATAAAATGTCATATAAAAAATCTTACAATCTAACAAAAAACTAAGATTATCCACATACCAAACATCTAATTTAAACTTCTCTTCCCAAGAAATCGCATTGCGCCCATTTACTTGCGCCCAGCCTGTGATTCCGGGGCTAACTTCGTGGCGGCGTGCTTGCTCTTTAGAATAAAGTGGCAAATACTCCACAAGTAAAGGGCGTGGTCCTATAAAGCTCATCTCTCCCTTTAATACATTAAAAAGCTGTGGAAGCTCATCTAAGCTACTTTTGCGCACAAATTTGCCAAAGCCCTTTAAGCGTTGCTCATCAGGGAGCAGCTCACCTTTGCTATCGCGCTCATCGCTCATTGTGCGGAATTTGTAGATTTTAAAGATTTTGCCATTTTTTCCAGGTCGCTCTTGAGCAAAAAATACAGGGCTTCCTAGCTTTATGCGGATAAGCAAGCCAACAACACAAAGAATCGGCGAGAAAAGAAGCAACAAAATTAATGCTAAAGCTCTATCAAAAATAGGCTTTAAAATGCTTGCATAAAGGCTTTTATTTTTGGATTCCATATTTTTAGGGCTTAAAACCTCATCATAAAGGCAAAGATATTGTTGCACCACAGATTCCACGCTAAATTCTTTGCAAACTTTCTTGCGGCTTGCAATGCCAAATTTTTCTTGCAAATCCTTATCTTTGCAAAGTTTTTCTAAAGCTTGAGTTAGGGCTTGTGTGTTAGCAACTTCTACTAAAAACCCATTTTCACCATTGCTTACCACTTCGCGACAACCCACAGCATTTGTGGTAATAATAGGCTTTGCCATACTTCCAGCCTCCAAAAGTGTGCGAGGAATTCCCTCTCTATAACTTGGTAACACAAACACATCGCAAGCCCCGATTAACTCCCTAATATCCTTGCGTTCCCCTAGATAAATTACAGCATTTGAAGACTTCAAAAAACTTTCATCAATGGGGGCGACATTTCCCAAATCCACACCGCCAACATATAAAAAAATAAAATTTGGATTCCGTTTTTTTAAAATCTCAGCACTTGCATAATATTCTCTAACGCCCTTGTGTAAAATAGCGCGCGCTACCATTAACACAAGCACGCAATCTTTAGGAATGTTAGAATCTATGGAATCTAAAAGCTTCGCACGGATTGTATTGCGTTCATCAACACAATAGGGCAAAAAGGCTTGTGTATCAATACCAGAGCCTTTAATAAGCGTCGTTTTATCCGCACCAACTAAGCCCTTTTTGACAAATAAATTTAGGTCATCTTGGTTTTGAAAAAGCACTTTTTTAGCAATTTTAAAAGAAATGCGATTAAGTGTTTCAATAATGAAGCGGAAAATTTTAGCCTTAATATTGTCTTCTACATAGAAGCTTCCAAGTCCTGTAAGGCTGTTTATCACATAAGGAATTCCAGCAATCTTAGCAGCAAATGCGCCAAAAATATTTGGCTTTAGCATAAAAGTATGCACAATATTGGGGCGTAATTGCTTTAAAATTTCAGCAATCTCTTTAATGCTACTTAACGCGCTAAATGGGTTTAAACTACTGCGATTAATAGAATATTCTACGGCTTGAATGCCTAAAGGAGCGAAGCTATCAAAGCATTCCCCCCTTGGAATTAGGGCGATAACTTCGTGTCCTTGCTTTTTTAGGGCAAGCATTACAGGAAGGCGGAATCTAAAAAGATTAGAATCAGTGTGCGATAAAAATACGATTTTCATACAAAGCCTTTAAAATTTGCAAGCATTATAACATTAAAAAGACAATAAATTTAAGCGTGCAATTATGCTATAATGCGCCACTTTTAAAGGAGTGATATATGGAAGATGAACTCATAGAAGAGGAAGAGGATTTTTTAAATAAACCCGATAATGACGCGGTTATCCAAAAAACTTGCTTAAACATAAATCCTGCAAATGGTGTGATTAAAGAGCAAAGATATGGCAAGGCAAGCGTTTTGCTAGAAGTTACAAATAAAATGGTGCTAGATAAACAGGGGCTTGTGCATTCTGGATATTTGTTTTCAAGTGCCGCATATTGCGCGCTTTTAGCGGTAAATGAGCCAAATGGAATTATGATAGGAGCGGAAGTGAAGTTTTTAGCGCCCATTGAGCTTAGCAATGAAGTCTTATTTCGCGCTGAAACTTTGCAAGAAGATACCAAAAAGCGCGAAGTTAAGGTAGAAGGCTTTGTGCTCGATATTAAGATTTTTGATGCGATTTTTTATGTGGCTGTGTTTGATAAGCATGTGTTAAGCTTGCATATCACCAAAGAAATGGAAAAGAAAATGGGCTAAGGCTATGCGCATAGATTTACATAATCACACAAGCTTGTGTAACCACGCTACTGGCACAATGGAAGAGTATGTTTTAAAGGCGATTGAAGAAAATATTCAAGTTTTTGGCTTCTCTTGCCATAATCCTATGAAGTTTGACCCAAAATACAGAATGCGTTTTGAAGAATTACCTTTGTATTTGGAATCCGTTTTGTCTTTAAAGGAAAAATACGCTGGGCAAATTGAGATTTTAAGCGCGCTTGAAATTGACTTTTTGCCACCTTTTATGGAGGATTTTTTGTTTGAGATTCCACTAGATTATAGGATTGGGGCAGTGCATTTTCTGGGGGATTGGGGCTTTGATAATCCAGAGTTTATTAGAGAGTATGCAAGGCGTGATATCAATGATTGTTGGGTGGAGTATTTTAGGGCAATACAGGCTTTATCAAAAAGTGGAAAGTTTGATATTGTAGCACATATGGATTTATTAAAAGTGTTTAAATATTTTCCTACAAAGGATCTAAGAAAAGAGATAGAAAGCACGCTAAAATCGATAAAACAAGCAAATATGTGTGTGGAGATTAACGCCTCTGGTTTTCGCAAAGAGATAGGGGAGCAGTACCCTAGCAAAGAGATTTTAGAAGCTTGCTATGCCTTAGAAATTCCTATTACTTTTGGGAGCGATGCACACGCGTTAAGTCAAATCAACTTTAAACGCAAGGAAATTGAAGCATTAGCCAAAGAAGTTGGTTACACAAAATGTGCCGTGTATCGCCAAAGAGAAAGAGAGTTGATAGAGTTTTAATGCGTGTTAAAAATTGAAAATTAAGTAAATTTGCGCTAAATTCTTAACTCTCATTTGCGGAGGGTATATGTCACTGGTGGGCATCGTGGGCTTCAAACCCATTTGAGCGGATAGGTGTCTATTTGCTGGGGAGTTCGATTCTCTCACCCTCTCGCCACTTCATTTAAGGACTTTATCATAAAAAATTACAAGAAGATATTTTCACAATTCAATCAAATAAAAATGCTTGTTATAGGAGCATTGGTGCTTGTTGGAATCTTAACGCTTTTAGGGGAAGCTGTTGCGTTTTTAGGCTTTTTGCCGCACGCGCAATTTTGGCTTTTGGGATATTTTGGCTATGTTTGGGCATTTGGCGCGGCTTTTGTGCTTTATCAAACAAAAGCGATTCCAACTTTTCAAAATCCATTAGAAAAGGGATTAGGCTTAACCATTATAGCCTTTGCGCTTCTTGTGCTTCAAGGGCTTTTCTTTGAAAATGCTGGAATTTTAGGTGTTGCGTTTTATAATGTCTTAAAGCCTATTATCACTTCGCTTGGGGTTTTTATCTTAAGCCTTTTAATGCTTGGATTTGGTGTGGTTTTATACACAGAAAAATCGCCAAAAGAGCTTTATAGCGTTGCGCTAAATGCGCTTAAAGATGATTTAAAAAAAGACTTAAAGCACGCTAAAATTTCAAAAGATAAATTGCATAAAAACACAGAAAAGCTAAAGATTTTTTGGTTAAAAACAAAGGCATTTTTTGCACTGCCTGTTAAAAAAGATTCCATCGTAGAATCTAGTGATTTTAAGCTTATAAATGTAGAATCAAATATGGAATCTAAAAATTTACAAGAAAAAAAAGATGAGTTTATAGAAAATCAAAAAGAGATTTTAAAAGAAACACAAGAAGTAGCACAAATAGAGCAAGAATTGCGCTCATTAACGCTTGATGAGCTGATTGAGCAGAGTAAAAACAATCCACAGCCAAAAGAAAACATAGCTTTTAATTTTCAAGACAAAGAAGAACAAGATGATTATGCTGAATCCCAAGATGAATCTAAAGTTGAATTTGAAGAAGGGATTGATGAGTTGCGTCAAGATATAGAACTTCCTATGCGTGAAGATAATCCTTTAGAAGAGATTTCTAAAGAGCCAGAAGATGAGGAAATCCGTGTGATTAACGCGAAAAATCTCCCACAAGATAGTTTTGATGCAACGCAATTTCAAATACAATCTATGGCAAGCTTGGAAAACTTCAAGCGTTTTGAAAAAAGCTATTACAAAGAAGAAAAAGAGGAAGAACCCATAAAGCTCATTAAAAAAGAAAGTATTGGTGAACTTGGTGGAGAGTTAGAACAAACTCCGCCACCCAAGCAGGAATTTGCTCAACAAGAATCATTACAAAAGGAAAGCTCAAGAAAACAAGCTATTAAGTCTTATCCAAAAAATCTCTATGCCGCAACTCCTTTTAGCGCATATTATGACAAAGAGCCTGTTGGGACACACGATCGCCTTGTAGATGCAAGCAATTTTCAAAAGGAGTATCCAGACAAGAAAAACACACTCCCTAAAACAATTTTTTATTATGGAGATAAAGTAAGCACTCATCCTTTGTCGGAAAATTCAGAAAATATGGAATCTAAAAACGCTGAAGTTAAAAATACTGAAATTACAAATCAAACAGCGCAAACTTTAGAAAATACGAAATCTGAAAATATAATTCCACAGCAAGAAATACCGCAAGCCACTATTCAAACTCCACAAATCCAAGCAACGCCACAGATCCAAGAAATTGTGCCACAACCTGAAATAATCCCGCAATACAGCACAATTCCCAATACGATTCCAACTTTTGGCTATGGTTATGCGCATTATCAAGAGCCGATACAACAAATCACACAACCTATTGTGATAGAACAAACTATGGAATCTAAAATTCTAACCACAGCACCACAACAAGTTGCAAAGCCGCAAGAGCCACAAGTAACGGAATCCATACAAGCACAACAAGCCCCTATCCAAACTCCAAAACAAGAAATGCCACCCGCTCAAATACCACAGCTGCAAGAGATTGCACCGCAGCCTGTAATCCAAACACAATCTGTCCAAACACCGCAAGTGCGACAAGAGCCACAACAAAGCGTAGAAATTGTAAAAACACTAGAGGAAAATGCAGCTCTTTTGGAAACTTTAGAAATGGCACAAACTCCACAAATGTTAGAATCTAAAGATTATGAATTACCTAAATTAGAGTTTTTACAAGAGCCAAAAAGAGCGCATATTGAAATTGATGAGAGTGAAATTGATAGAAAAATCAATGATTTATTAAATAAAATGCGTGTGTTTAAGATCGAAGGCGATATTGTGCGCACTTATTCAGGTCCTATTGTAACAACTTTTGAGTTTCGCCCAAGCCCAAATGTCAAGGTTTCACGCATCCTAACTTTGCAAGATGATTTAGCGATGGCTTTGCGCGCTAAAACAATCCGTATCCAAGCACCAATTCCGGGAAAAGATGTTGTGGGGATTGAGATTCCAAATGCACAAGTTGAAACCATTTATTTGCGTGAAATTTTAGAAAATGATTTGTTTAAAAACTCTCTCTCGCCGCTAACTTTAGCATTAGGCAAGGATATTGTAGGTAATCCTTTTGTAACGGATTTAAAAAAGCTTCCCCATTTGCTAATTGCTGGAACAACAGGCAGTGGTAAGAGCGTGGGGATTAATGCGATGATTTTATCCTTGCTTTATAAAAATCCACCCGATAAGCTTAAATTGATTATGGTGGATCCTAAAATGGTGGAATTTAGCATTTACAATGATATTCCGCATCTCTTAACTCCCGTGATTACAAATCCTAAAAATGCGATTTTTGCCCTTGATGTCGCGGTTAAAGAAATGGAGCAACGCAATGCATTAATTAGTGAAGCAAGGGTTAAAAATATTGATAGCTATAATCAAAAAGCAGAGATTGAAGGCTTTGAACCATTTCCTTATATTGTGATTATTATTGATGAGTTAGCCGATTTAATGATGACAGGAGGCAAAGAAGCAGAGGCTTCTATCTCGCGCCTAACGCAAATGGCACGATCAAGTGGAATCCATTTAATCGTTGCTACACAACGCCCAAGTGTTGATGTAGTAACAGGACTTATTAAAGCAAATCTTCCTTCACGCATAAGCTATAAAGTGGGGCAAAAGATAGATTCTAAAGTGATTTTAGACTGCCATGGAGCAGAGTCGTTATTGGGCAATGGGGATATGCTTTTCGCGGTGGGCGGTGGAAATGTAACGCGCTTGCACGCCCCATTTAGCACAGAAGAAGAGATTGAACGCATTGTAGAATTTATTAAAGCGCAATGCTCTCCACAATATGATGAACGCTTTTTGCAAAAAGAAGAGCGCGCGCAAGTGCAATCTAACGGAGAAGCTGATGATCTTTATGAAGAGGCAAAGCGTATTATGTTAGCAGATGGTAAGACTTCTATTAGTTACATTCAACGCCGCCTAGGAATTGGATTTAATAAGGCAGCAAATATCGTAGAGCAAATGCAACAAAGGGGATTTTTAAGCAAAGAAAATTCTAAAGGAGTGCGTGAGATTATTGGAGAGTAAAATCATTATGAAATGGTTGTTTTAAGAAAAGTTTTGTTAGAATCAAAAATTGATTAAATTTTAAATTTGGAGCACAAAGAGAATGAAGGTCAATAAAGTAGATAGCGCAAATGTAATAGCACAGGCTACAATCCCAGCAGATTTGCTCAATAAAAAGCTGGATAAAGTTACAAAGGCGGCAAGCAAGAATTTAAAGCTAGATGGATTCCGCAAAGGAAAAGTTCCAGCAGTAGCAATTAAACAGCGTTATGGCAAGCAACTTGAAGAGGATGCACAAAGAGAGTGCGTGCAAGATTTACTGCAAGATATTTTAAAAGAGTTAAATGTTGAAGCGACTATGCTTCTTGGTGATCCGCGTATTACAAAATTTGAGAAAAAAGACAATGGAATCGAGCTTGAAGTGGAAATTAGTTTGGCTCCGACAATCAAGCTTGATGATATAGATTCTTGTATCCCAGAAGTAAAAATCCCAGAAGTAAAAGATTCTGATATTGAAGCGCGATTAGAAGAAATCGCAAGTGCTAGAGCACCATTGGTTAAAATTGAAGATGGTAGACGCAAACTAAAAGATGGAGAGTTTGCCAAAATTGACTTTGAAGGTTTTATTGATGGAAAACCATTTGAAGGTGGAAAATCAGAGGGATATTTGCTAAAAATTGGAAGCAAGTCTTTCATTGAAGGTTTTGAAGAGCAATTAATTGGAATGAAAAAAGGGGAAGAAAAAGAAATCAATGTAACTTTCCCAGAAAACTATCAAGCTAAAGATTTAGCAGGCAAGCCAGCAGTGTTTAAGGTAAAATTGCTTGAGATTCAAACTAAGGGCAAGATTGAAATTGATGATAATTTTGCAAAAACTCTATTCCCAGATGATAAAGAAGCAAGTGTAGAGAGCCTAAGAGCGAAAGTAAAAGAACAACTTCAAGATGAAAAAAAACATGAAGCCTATAATAATGAGCTTAAAGAAAAACTTGTGGATAATTTAAATGCCAAGATTATATTTGACTTGCCAAAATCCATTGTAGAACAAGAAATGGATTTATTGCTTAGAAATGCGTTTATGACGTTATCTAAAGAAGAGCAAGAAAAACTAGCAAAAGATAGAGAAGCAATGCAAGCAAAACGCGAAGAGCAAAGAGAAAATGCGCAAAAAAGCGTGCGTGTAACATTGCTAATTGATGCGATTGCAAAGCGTGATAATATTCAAATCCCAGATAATGAGGTGATTAATACAATTTATTATGAAGCAATGGCAATGCGTCAAGACCCTAAGGCAATGTTTGAATATTATAAAAACAATAATTTAATTCCAGCAGTTAAAATGGCAATGCTTGAAGATAGAGTTTTAACAGCACTCTTAGATAAAAAGGCGTAGTATGGGTTATTATGTGCCAACAGTGATTGAAAAAACTGGGCGCGGTGAAAGAGCGTATGATATTTATTCTAGGCTTTTAAAAGATAGAATTATTCTCTTAAGCGGACAGATTGATGATGGATTGGCATCATCTATCGTTGCTCAATTACTATTCTTAGAAGCCGAAGATCCAGAAAAAGATATTTATTTGTATATCAACTCCCCCGGTGGTGTAGTAACAAGTGGCTTAAGCATTTATGATACGATGAATTATGTCAAGCCCGATATTAGCACGATTTGCATAGGGCAAGCAGCAAGTATGGGGGCATTTTTGCTAAGTTGTGGCACAAAAGGTAAGCGGTATTCCCTGCCAAACTCTCGCATTATGATTCATCAGCCTTTAGGGGGAGCGCAAGGACAGGCGACAGAGATTGAAATCCAAGCAAAAGAAATTTTACGCTTAAAATCTAGTTTAAATGAAATTCTAGCAAGCAATACAAATCAGCCATTAGAAAAAATTGCAAAAGATACGGATAGAGATTTTTACTTAAGCGCAAAAGAAGCGCAGGAATATGGTTTGATTGATAGTGTTTTGGAAAAAAGTTTAAAATAAGGAGTGTGTCGTGAAAGATGATTTTGGTTCCTTTGATGGATTGCAAAGTTTTGAAGCTAATGGCATTGAGGAATCTAGTTTAGGGAGCGCAAGCTCCTTTTCATCTTTTGGAATGGATACTGAATCTTTGCAACCATCTATCTCAACTCAAAGCGCTGGAACGAGTGGCAATGCAAACTCTTTAGAAGAGTATGGTTTGCAAGTTATTCAAGAATTGAGTGCAAATGGGATTTTGCCCACACCTTATAATTATAGAATCTATTTTGAAAAACTTTTAGAAGACAAATCTCAAGCCTTTAGAGATGATGCTTTTCAGTATGTAGAAGTAGATCAACGCCCAGAAGAAAAGCAGGCTGCTTTGGAATCCAAAGTGCTAAAAACACAAAGTTATATGGCAAGCACTCTCAATCAAGTGGAAGCTTTGCTGAAAAATTTAAAATTGCTCCAAAATATCTTGAAAAAGCACGAAAAAGAAGTAGAAACCACAACTAATGCCATTGCTTTGCAAAACATTATTACAATTTTTCAAAAAGAGTTAGATAAACTTGGCGAAGTTGCCGGGCATCAACTCCAAGATATTAAAACAATGCACGAAAAAACACTTGCTTCTATTCAGGGAATTAGCGATGAGGTGATTTGCAATAGTGTATATGGAATCTATAATAAACGCTTTTTAGAAAAACGCGTGTTAGCTGAAGTAAATTCTGTAAATGTAGGTGGATATAAATCATCACTTTTGCTTGTGCGTGTATCAAAAAGTTTGCAAAGTCGCATTACTTCGGATAAAACAGCAGTGGTGATTAATCGCTCATTATCAAAAATGTTGCAAAAAGTTGCTAATCGTAGTGATATTGTTGCCTATTATGAAGCAGGGATTTTTGGAATTTTATTAAGTCATAGCGATAAAGATGCGGCAAAACGCTTTGCGAACCGCCTGATTGAAAAGGTTGTTGGAATCAATATTATTGTTAATGATGAAGAAATTCCTTTAAGTGTTTGCACTGGCATTGTTGAGATTAATGAATTTTCTAAACAAAAAGAAATTATAAAAAATGGGCTTGAGGCGTTAAAAAAGGCTTCAAGTGGCAATGTTTCTTTCATGGTTTTTGGGGAGAGTTAATGTTAGAAGTTATCACTTATCCCAATCCTTTGTTGCGTCAAATCTCTAAGTCTGTGGAAGTTTTTGATAAAGGATTGCACACGCTTTTAGATGAAATGTATGAAGTAATGCTTGCAAAAAATGGTGTTGGAATCTCTGCAATTCAAGTAGCAAAGCCTATCCGAGCGCTTTTAATTTGTATCCCAGATGAAGATGGCAATCAGCATAAAGAAGATTTACTAGAAGTGATTAATCCAAAAATCATAGAAAGAGACGGGGAAATTCTTTTTAATGAAGGTTGCTTAAGTGTGCCAGAATTTTATGAAGAAATCAAACGCGCTTCAAACATAAAAATCGCCTATCAAGATCGTTATGGAAATCCACAAGAAATTGTTGCGCAAGACTATCTAGCAGTTGCCTTTCAGCACGAAATTGATCATTTAAATGGGGTTTTATTTATTGATAAACTTTCCATTGTTAAGCGCAAAAAGTTTGAAAAAGAGCTAAAGCAAAGGCAAAAGCACTAAATCTCTTTTAATGCTGCACTTAAGTCAATATGGCAATATCCATTAGGATTCTTAGCAAGATATTTTTGATGGTAGGCTTCAGCGGAATAGAAGTTTTCTAACAGGCTTACTTCTGTAACAATTTTTTGAGAAAATTGCTTTTGTAAATTTTCCACAAAACCTTTAATTTCTTTTAGCATTTGTGTGTCTTGCGTATAAATACCGCTTCTATATTGTGTGCCAATATCGTTGCCTTGATAATTGAGTGCAAAGGGATTAATGATACTAAAAAAGCGTTTAAGCAACATTTCAAGGCTTAAAAGAGTAGAATCAAAAGAAATCTCTACTGCTTCTGTTGCCTGTGTTGCTCCGCTACAAACTTGTTGATAGCTAGGAGATTCCACCTTAGAATTTGCATAACCCACTTGTGAATTAAGCACACCCTTAAGCAAATCAAAATACCCTTGCACACCCCAAAAACATCCGCCTGCTAAATAAATTGTTTGTTGCATATGTTTTTCCTAAAAATTAAAAAAATAAAAATTTACTATTCTTTCATATTTTTTACAATATCAATAAGTGGTGTTATATCATAATCTTGTATTTTTTGCTCTAAGGTATCAAAATAGGATTCCATATTATCCAAGGTTAAGATATGTGTTTTATTTTGTATGGCACTAAGTTGTAAGGAGTTCATATCGTTGGCATAATGGATGGTATCACCAGCGTAATTTGCGATATTGTCTGCATAATCTAAAGTATCAAATCCATAGACTGTAACATTTTTTAAATCTTTTGTTTGGTGAAGTAGATAGTAAATAATTTTCTTGCGTTCTATAAATGCTTTGCTATTAATCTTAAAATGGAATCTTGAATAAGGTGGAAGAATTAAATGAAATTTTGTATACGGGTGTTCTTTTATAAAAGACAGAGTAAAAGAGTTTAAAAGTTTTTGTTGTTTGTTTGTATCAATTTTATCTGTATTAAATTCTACAGGTTTTGCTTGCGCAAAGCCTTTAAGATTCTCTTTGAAAATATCAGGGTTAAATTTTATCCAGTTTTCAAAACCGCCTAGTCTTTGGATATGTTTTTCTTCTTTAATCCATTGTAAAAGTGTTTCTAAATCTTTTTTTCCGATACATTTTTCCTTTCTGCTAAAAGTTAAAGCACAAATAATAAATCTATCGTTTAAATAGGCTTCAAAATCATTTAGCAAGGAATCATCATAAAGAAGCTGGAAATTTGGCTTAGTTGTGACTTCATCACTAAAGGCATCTAGGGAATAAATAATTGTTTGTGGATTCCTGTTTTGGAATAAATATTTTAAAATTATTGCTCTTTCTTTAATGCTGCTAGCTGCTGGTGAAATATTCACCCATTTGCCTCCTAGCTTCTCACTTGCTTCTTTAGCAGAAGTATTTTGTAGCATAGAGCTGCCTAAGATATAAGAATCAAAATCATAGTGTTTAATGATTCCCCTAGCCCCCACGCGCATTTCGCTAAAAAATCTTTCTTCTTTGAAATAGCTTTTGTGAAAAATTTGCAAAGGATCATAGAGATAAATTAATCCCAAAGATAAACAAGTTAATGTTATAAACAATATCAGTGTGTAAAAGACAAATTTAAAATTGCTCATAAAATCCCTAAAAATTAAAATAAATAAACTCTACATAAGGTGTTATGCTAAGAGTTACAATAGCAACATAAAACAAAACACTAACAAAAATGACATTTTTCCAAGACGGCTTAAAGTTATGTAGAAGCTCAATGCTGTTTTTGACGCACAAAACAATAATAAACGCAAAGATTAAAAAGAAAAGAGTTTCATTTCTTCCATCAAGATTTGCTAATAATTTTGGAATATGCCTTGCCTTCTCCGGCAACTCTACCCATACAATCCCAAACATTCCTGCTAAAAGATTAAAAGCTCCTTGGAGATTCTCTGCTCTAAAAAACACCCAAGTCATATTTAAAAAGTTAAAGGTAAGAATCCAGCATAACACTTTATACAAACGACTTTGTAAAAAAGTAGCCTTGTGTAAATTTAAAGATTCTAAGATATAACCATAAGCTCTATGCAAACACATCGCAAGTCCGTGTAATGCTCCCCAAATAATAAATCCAAAATGGAATATAGAGATACTCTTTTAAAAATCTCCCTAAAGTAATATGCCATTTTCTCCAAAACTCTGTAATGCTTAAAGACTTATAAGGGGAGTTAAAATTAATTGGCAAAAGGATTCCAAAAAGCAATCCTAATCCTATTGCCATATCACAATACCCACTAAAATCAAAATACAGCTGAAAGGTATAAGATAAAGAAGTCGCCCAAGACTCTGCAATATTTAAAAACCCACCCTTCTCTACAATGCTAAATCCATTATTAGCCCATTTTGCAAAACTATCTGCAATAAAAACTTTTTTAAATAAACCCATAGAGAAAATAAATACACCCTTAGCAATTTTATCCCATTGCACACTTTTAGATAAAGACTTAAATTGTGGCATCATTTCTTTATGATGCACAATAGGTCCTGCAATAAGCTGTGGAAAAAAGCTAACAAATAAGCAATAATCTAAAAAATCAATTTTAAAATGACTTGAAAAGATGGAATCGTAATTTTCTTCTAAGTCTTTAATATCAATTCTTTTATAACAATCCACCAAAAATGCAATTTGCTGAAAGGTAAAAAAGGAAATAGCTAAAGGCAAAAGAATATGGGGCAAAGGAATATTAAAATCTAAATGTAAAAGTTTAGAGAATAAATTAAAATTTTCTAAAAAGAAATCTGTGTATTTGAAAAATCCAAGTAAGGCAAGATTAAAAAAGATTCCAATATAAAGATAGAATTTATTATGCCCCCCCCCCCTATTATTTTTAGCAAAATTCTTTAGCATTAGTGAAGTGATTCCATAATTAATTAAAATGGATAATAACAAAAGCCCAAGATATTTAATTTCCCAAAAGGCATAGAAAAACAAACTTCCAAGCACTAAGAAAAGTTTAGCTAAAAAGTTTTGATTAAAATATCTTAGTCCATAAAAGCCTAAAAGCATAATAGGCAAAAAGGCAAAGATGAAGATATAGGAGCTAAAGAGCATAGGCTATCCTTAGAAAAATTTGGATTTTAACATATTTTACTTAAAGTATTAATAAAGTATTAAAGGATAAATCCACCACCAAGCACTTTAGAGCCATCATAAAGCACAAGAGCTTGTCCGCTTGCCACACCATAAACAGGCTCTTGCAAATGTGCTACAATCACTTCTTTTTGTGCTTCTTTAATCAATTCAATTCTAGCTTTTGCTTTGTGGCTTTTGTAGCGGATTTTTACTTCGCATTCTAGGGTATTGTTGTCTTTAAAATATTCTTTTGGCAAAGAGAAATTTGTCGCACGCACTTCCTTTGTAGCTAGAGCTTCCTTATTGCCCACAACAATAGTGTTATCTTGGGGATTGATTTTTAGTACATAATGTGGAGTTAGCGCACCCTTAATTTCAAAGCCTTTGCGCTTTCCAATGGTATATTGCATATAACCTTTATGTGTGCCAATCACATTCCCTTGCGCATCTAGGACATTGCCTTTAGATTCTGTTTTATAGTGCTTATTTAGCACATCAATATAAGAATTTTCTACAAAGCAAATCTCTTGAGAGTCTTTATAGGTTTCTAGTGTGCCAAGCCAAGAGAGTTCCTTTAAAGCGATAGGCTTAATTTCTTCTTTAATCTTATCCCCAAGTGGAAAAATAATTCGCGAAATCCACTCTTGCTTTAATCCAAAAAGAAAATAACTTTGATCCTTATGTATATCCGCCCCTTGTGCAACCTTACCATCTTTAATTTGCGCATAATGTCCTGTTGCTACATAATCAAACCCCATTTTATCGGCTAAATCAAATGCGATTCCAAATTTTACAAAGGGATTACACATCGCGCAAGGATTTGGCGTTAAGCCCTTTTTGTAAGATTCCACAAAATAATCATAAACTTTTTCTTTAAACAACTCCCTTTCATCAATGATAGAATATTCTATGTTTAAATGTTTTGCGCATTTTTCAATATTACGCACAAAATAGGCGTGCTTTTCCTCTTTATCGTGGAGTTTTAAATACACTCCATAGACCAAATAGCCTTGTTTTTGTAAAAGATAAGCACAATAGCTAGAATCCACACCACCGCTCATTAATAATAAAACTTTTTTCATTTTATTCCTTTGTGTATGTTAATTTTTTTTGCAATAAAAGTTGATTGTCTGTATATTTTGCAAAGTAAATATCAAGGGCAAAAATCTCTCCACTTCCAAGTCTTGCAAAAGGAAATTTTTTGTAATAAAAGCTCTGTTCTTGTCGTGTAGCATTACGGAAAGTTGCCTTGATTTGGACACCTTTTAGATGTGCTAGAGTGTTAGAATCTTTTGCAATTATTACTCCAACACTAGGATTAACATAGGCTAATTTTATATGTTTAGAGTTGGAATCGCTTTTAAAACACAGACTCAAATTTTCTTTAACAAACGCATAATAACAGCTTGCACCATAAACGCTCAAATGCGTATCCGTGCTATCAATCACGCTGAGAGTAAGTAAGTGTTGCTTTGCGATAAACGCTTTAATCCTATCGTCCATAAGCGGAATTTTAGCCAAAAAGGCTTAAGGGAGAGTCGCATTCGCCTTATCAATAAGTGGTGTTATATCATAATCTTGTATTTTTTGCTCTAAGGTATCAAAATAGGATTCCATATTATCCAAGGTTAAGATATGTGTTTTATTTTGTATGGCACTAAGTTGTAAGGAGTTCATATCGTTGGCATAATGGATGGTATCACCAGCGTAATTTGCGATATTGTCTGCATAATCTAAAGTATCAAATCCATAGACTGTAACATTTTTTAAATCTTTTGTTTGGTGAAGTAGATAGTAAATAATTTTCTTGCGTTCTATAAATGCTTTGCTATTAATCTTAAAATGGAATCTTGAATAAGGTGGAAGAATTAAATGAAATTTTGTATACGGGTGTTCTTTTATAAAAGACAGAGTAAAAGAGTTTAAAAGTTTTTGTTGTTTGTTTGTATCAATTTTATCTGTATTAAATTCTACAGGTTTTGCTTGCGCAAAGCCTTTAAGATTCTCTTTGAAAATATCAGGGTTAAATTTTATCCAGTTTTCAAAACCGCCTAGTCTTTGGATATGTTTTTCTTCTTTAATCCATTGTAAAAGTGTTTCTAAATCTTTTTTTCCGATACATTTTTCCTTTCTGCTAAAAGTTAAAGCACAAATAATAAATCTATCGTTTAAATAGGCTTCAAAATCATTTAGCAAGGAATCATCATAAAGAAGCTGGAAATTTGGCTTAGTTGTGACTTCATCACTAAAGGCATCTAGGGAATAAATAATTGTTTGTGGATTCCTGTTTTGGAATAAATATTTTAAAATTATTGCTCTTTCTTTAATGCTGCTAGCTGCTGGTGAAATATTCACCCATTTGCCTCCTAGCTTCTCACTTGCTTCTTTAGCAGAAGTATTTTGTAGCATAGAGCTGCCTAAGATATAAGAATCAAAATCATAGTGTTTAATGATTCCCCTAGCCCCCACGCGCATTTCGCTAAAAAATCTTTCTTCTTTGAAATAGCTTTTGTGAAAAATTTGCAAAGGATCATAGAGATAAATTAATCCCAAAGATAAACAAGTTAATGTTATAAACAATATCAGTGTGTAAAAGACAAATTTAAAATTGCTCATAAAATCCCTAAAAATTAAAATAAATAAACTCTACATAAGGTGTTATGCTAAGAGTTACAATAGCAACATAAAACAAAACACTAACAAAAATGACATTTTTCCAAGACGGCTTAAAGTTATGTAGAAGCTCAATGCTGTTTTTGACGCACAAAACAATAATAAACGCAAAGATTAAAAAGAAAAGAGTTTCATTTCTTCCATCAAGATTTGCTAATAATTTTGGAATATGCCTTGCCTTCTCCGGCAACTCTACCCATACAATCCCAAACATTCCTGCTAAAAGATTAAAAGCTCCTTGGAGATTCTCTGCTCTAAAAAACACCCAAGTCATATTTAAAAAGTTAAAGGTAAGAATCCAGCATAACACTTTATACAAACGACTTTGTAAAAAAGTAGCCTTGTGTAAATTTAAAGATTCTAAGATATAACCATAAGCTCTATGCAAACACATCGCAAGTCCGTGTAATGCTCCCCAAATAATAAATCCAAAATGGAATATAGAGATACTCTTTTAAAAATCTCCCTAAAGTAATATGCCATTTTCTCCAAAACTCTGTAATGCTTAAAGACTTATAAGGGGAGTTAAAATTAATTGGCAAAAGGATTCCAAAAAGCAATCCTAATCCTATTGCCATATCACAATACCCACTAAAATCAAAATACAGCTGAAAGGTATAAGATAAAGAAGTCGCCCAAGACTCTGCAATATTTAAAAACCCACCCTTCTCTACAATGCTAAATCCATTATTAGCCCATTTTGCAAAACTATCTGCAATAAAAACTTTTTTAAATAAACCCATAGAGAAAATAAATACACCCTTAGCAATTTTATCCCATTGCACACTTTTAGATAAAGACTTAAATTGTGGCATCATTTCTTTATGATGCACAATAGGTCCTGCAATAAGCTGTGGAAAAAAGCTAACAAATAAGCAATAATCTAAAAAATCAATTTTAAAATGACTTGAAAAGATGGAATCGTAATTTTCTTCTAAGTCTTTAATATCAATTCTTTTATAACAATCCACCAAAAATGCAATTTGCTGAAAGGTAAAAAAGGAAATAGCTAAAGGCAAAAGAATATGGGGCAAAGGAATATTAAAATCTAAATGTAAAAGTTTAGAGAATAAATTAAAATTTTCTAAAAAGAAATCTGTGTATTTGAAAAATCCAAGTAAGGCAAGATTAAAAAAGATTCCAATATAAAGATAGAATTTATTATGCCCCCCCCCCCTATTATTTTTAGCAAAATTCTTTAGCATTAGTGAAGTGATTCCATAATTAATTAAAATGGATAATAACAAAAGCCCAAGATATTTAATTTCCCAAAAGGCATAGAAAAACAAACTTCCAAGCACTAAGAAAAGTTTAGCTAAAAAGTTTTGATTAAAATATCTTAGTCCATAAAAGCCTAAAAGCATAATAGGCAAAAAGGCAAAGATGAAGATATAGGAGCTAAAGAGCATTTACGGAATATCCTTGTTTTGAGATTTTTACATTAATTGATCAAGCCTGTCTTTTTTCGGGGCAATTTCTGTAATTTGGATTCCAAAGTTTCCATCTACAATGACGACTTCCCCTTTTGCAATCACCTTATCATCTACAAGCACTTCTAAAGGGTCGTTTGCTAGTTGATTAAGTTCTACAACGCTTCCTATATCCATTGCAATCACATCTTTAAGTAACATTTTTTTCTGCCCGATCCTAACTTTTACTTGCAAACGCACATCTAAAAGCATTGCCATATTTTTCATTTCAGCATTATTTAGCTCCACTTTTGCCTGCGCTTCACCATTTCCTGTGCTACTTTCTTCTAGGGCTTGGTTTGCATTTGGGTTAAAGTGGTTTTCAAACGCGCTAGAAAATCCAAAATACAAATAATCTTGTACAGAGCCTATATTAAAAGAAAAAGTATAAAATCCGCTGTAATTTCCAAGTCCTAAATCTCCATCAGGGATAAAGTTAATATTGCTAATGCTAAAACTTAGCTTTGGAAGCTCTTTTTGCCCGCCAAGAGAAGTGGAAATAGCACCAAAGATATTAGAAGCAATCTCTTTTGTTGCGTCCAAATCGTCCGCTTCCATTGTTTCTTTGCTCTCTCCTTCTCCCCCTAACATCATATCAGCTAAAGCAGTTGCAACTTTGGGTGAGATGAAAAATGCTAGGCTTGAGCCATCATCAGTGCTTATATCAATCTTTGCCATAGGGGGATTTATGGAATCGCTTTTACCATCTTGTGCTTCTATGTGGCTAACTTCTGGCGTTTGTCCTAGTAAGCCTTCAATAGTAGCGGTTGTTTCTTGGATAATGAGTTTTAAAAAATCATTAAGCATTTTTACTCCTCTTCTAATTCGCTAGCGCGCGATTTTCTTTGCACTTCAAGCATTTCTAAAATTTCTTTAACTTGGTCTTTTTCTGTTTTTATCATCTCTTTAACTTCAATGGTTTTACGATAACGATGTAGCCCAATACTAGCTAAAAACTTTTCTCTACCATCAACATTGATAATTACTGTATCATCAGCAGGGCGATCTAGTCGCACAATATCACCCACTTCTAAATCAAGAATTTCGTGCATTGATAGCTTTGTTTCTCCAAGAACGGCAGCAACATTGACTTTTGCGCCCCCTAAGAGTGCTTGAAGCTCTTTATTTCTTGATTTTTTCGCACTGGTTTCACTTAGCATTATATCCCTGCTCGCAAGGCGTGATAGCACGGATTCTAGGGAGATAACAGGATAGCATAAGTTCATCATTCCGCTACTATGCCCGATGATAATCTCCATAACTACCATAATAACAATTTCATTTTGTGCAACAATTTGCACAACGTTTGGGCTAGATTCCTTTACATCAACGGTTGGAAAAATCTCTGTAATAGGCGCCCACGCTTCTTTAAGGTTTTGCATCATTTGGCGTAAAATTGTATCAAGTAAATTTAATTCAATATCACTAAATTCTCTTGTGGATTCATAAGGATCGCCTTTGCCGCCTAAGAGCCTATCAATCATAGGGAAGGCAATACTAGGGTTAATCTCTAAAACACCTGTGCCATCAAGGGGTTTCATAGAAAACACATTGAAGCTTGTAGGGCTTGGCAAGCTCATTAAAAATTCCCCATAAGTCATTTGATCCACGCTGTGAAGTTGAATCTCGACGATGGAACGCATAATTGCAGAAATTTGACTAGAGAGACTTCTTGCCATCTTATCGTGGATTCCGCGAAATGCTCGGAGTTGCTCTTTGCTAACGCGATTTGGGCGTTTAAAGTCATAAAGCGTGATTTGCCTTTGCTGAACAACAGCAGGTTTTTCTAGTGTTTCTGGCTCTCCGCCTTCATCATCTACAACTTCTAATAACGCATCAATCTCTTCTTGACTTAAAATATCAGCCATCTAACCCCCTTTCTTCAAGGTATTGTCTAACCCTTCTAATCACTGCTCTGTGGAGTTGAGAAACTCTAGCTTCACTCACTTCTAAGACTTGACTAATCTCTTTAAAGCTAAGTTCTTCATAATAGTAGAGTTGCACCACAAGCTGCTCATTAGGCGTTGCGTGCTCTAGGATTTGTAAAATTACAGAGATTAACTCTTCTTTTTCAATACTTTCAAGTGTGCCTTCCTTTTGTTCGCCAAGTTGATCATCAATAGGCAGGACACTATAAATTTCACTTGCCATTCTCGCTTCTTTGATTTTTTCTTCATTCTCACCTAAAAGCTTGCTTAAATACGCATTATCAGGTTCTTCTTGGTGTTCATTGTAATAAATGGCAATTTCTTTTTCAATGCGTTTAACTAAGGTGCGCATATTGCGCGAGAGTGGATCAAGAGAACGGAGATAATCTAGCATCGCCCCTTGCACGCGTGGTCTTGCATATCCCCAAAAGGAATCATTTAGGCTATTATCGTATTTGCGTGCAAGTTTGATTAACTCTTCTGTGCCTATGGAGATTAAATCAGAGAAATCTACACTTGCTGGCAAGCGTTCTTTTAAGCGGAAAGCCATTGTTTTAAGGGCTGGGAGATAATCTAGCGCCAAGGAATCTTGATTGCGTTTAAGTGCATCTTGATAACCATTAGAAGTCATCGGCATAGTCGTTTCTTTCTGCCTTGTTGGCTTTATTGCGCAAATCTTCTTGTTCCTCTTCGCGCATTGTTTTTTCCATTGTTCTTAGGAATCCGCGGATTTTGTTTGTAGCTTTTTCGCGTTTATCAAACTCGCTAATATATTCTTCTAAAAGTGTATTGTAGGTATTCTTTTTGCTAGTGCTTTCGTGCGTATTGATAAAGCTGACAAAGAGCGATACGCTAATAAGTGTAATTAAATAAAATCCCATTGTAGAAACAAGTGTGCCAGCTACAATCATTGCAGGATCGTCAAACTTTAAAAAGGATAATAAAAGCCCAATAAAAAATCCATTAACAATCGCGAAACTTAAAAAATTATCCATTTTCAAAGACATCTTGCTTCCTTACATTTCCTAAAAATGTCCCAAAATTTTTTTTAGGAATTTTCCAAATCTTTTATCCTCTTGCACTAGCACATTCCGTTCCATTTTTTTAGCTAATGCTCTTGCGATTTCTTCTATCTCCATT
The DNA here is from genome assembly GCF_028751035.1 of Helicobacter winghamensis ATCC BAA-430. Taxonomy (NCBI): domain Bacteria; kingdom Pseudomonadati; phylum Campylobacterota; class Epsilonproteobacteria; order Campylobacterales; family Helicobacteraceae; genus Helicobacter; species Helicobacter winghamensis. The sequence continues at coordinate 97,259 of NZ_CP063533.1, forward strand.
GAAGGCGTTGCGTTTGGCTCTTCTTTGACAAAAATACTACGATTTTTGCTGTAATGGTTAATCAAAGTTGCTTTTGTAATCTTGCCAATATATTCAAGGTTAATTTTGCTTATGTTACTTTGAGCAATTTTTTGCACCTTTTTAAAAATCATTTGTGCTTCATCATTATTTTTTGCCATATTAACAAGCATAAAAATGCGTTCTTTAAAGTTTGCAGCAAGTTTGATTGTCGCATACGCATCAGTAATTGCTGCTGGATCTGGAATTGTAATTACAATGGCTTCATCGCTATTTTTTAAAAAAGTCTGTGTGTATTCGCCAATGCCAGCCCCTGTGTCAATAATTACGAAATCAAGACTATCTAAAAGCGCGGAATCTTCAATAAGAGCTTCAAACATAAACTCACTTTTGTAACGAAAAATATCTGTCCCAGAATCTCCGGGTATTAAATATAATCCGTGTTCAATGGGGAGAATAATATCTCTTAAACTTGCTTGATTTTTAAGAACATGTAAAAGATTTTTTTCACAACGCACGCCAAACATAATATCTAAATTTGCAAGTCCAATATCTGCATCAAAGATTCCAACTTTAAAGCCAAGTTGCCATAGCTTATAGGCTAAATTTGCGCTAAATGTGGATTTGCCAACACCACCTTTTCCGCTTGTAATGGTGATAAACTTCGTGCTAGTTGCTTTTTTAGAATGGATTAAAAGCTCTAATTCTGCTGCTTGATTTTTCATTTAACGAGTCCATCTAACAAGCAATCAATCAAAAAATCACTTGTAGCAACGCTTAAATCATTTGGCACTTCTTGCCCTGTGGAGAAGTAGCTTACAGGTTTTTTGGTTTCATAAATAAGTGAAAACACATTGCCATAACTATGCGTTTCATCAAGTTTGGTAAAAACTAGAGTGTCAATTCCAAGTGTTGAAAATGTGTGGTAAATATCCTTTAAATCTTCGTATTTTGTGGTAGCACTCATTACTAAACTTACATCAATTTTTGTGTTTGGATCAGCATTAACAAAGCTCTTTAGCGATTCTAATTTTGCTCTATCGTGCTGAGAGCTTCCTACTGTGTCAATTAAAATATAATCACAATATTTTAAAGAATCTAGCGCGCTTACAAACTCTTCCGTATCAACCACTGTATCAATGCTCAACTTCATTTTCTTTGCATAAAACATTAGCTGATCCACTGCACCGATTCTGTAAGTATCAAGCGTTATGATTCCAACTTTGTAATTTTTATTTAATAATCTAGAATAACGCGCTGCAAGTTTGGCTAGAGTAGTGGTTTTTCCTACGCCTGTGGGACCTACTAACATTATAATGTTTTTTGCATTGCTGCTTAGTTTTTCTGATCTTGCAACTACCATTTTGCGTAAAACTTCCCTAAAATAGCGTTTGATTAGCACAGAGTTTTCACGCATTTTAATAGGCATTAGCTCTAGTGTTAATTGCATAATCTTTTCTAAATGTTCTTTTGCCATTCCGCTTGCTTTTGTGATTCTATAAATCTCTGCAAATTCATGTGGAATAATAAGCCCATCTCGCTTTGGTCCGCGTTCTTCCCAAAACATATTTTGTATAAGCTTTAACTTGTCATTTAAGCGATCAATTTCACCTTTAATAAGACGCAAATCATCAGTTTGAAGCTCTTTTTTATTTTGCGGGGTGGAATCTTTTGAATCTTCTTTTTTAAATTCTATTTGTTTGGGTTGTGAAGTTTGTATTTTTGTGGGAGCTTGATTTGTTTTTTGCTCTCCATAAGGGAATTTTGCTGGGATTTTTGATTCCACGCCCGCAATTTGTGAGATTTGACGCACCGCATCAGAGAGCTGCAAAGATACATCTTCTGGGAGTGGTGGCATATTTTGTGCAATGCGTTTTCGCTCAATTTCTTTTTGTGCGATTAACTCTAGGCGTTCGGCGATATTGTTTGTTTTTGGTTTTTGTTCATCTTGCCGTTTTGCTTTGGCTTGTTTTAAATCTTCTTCGCTAATGGCAACAGAAACTTCATAAGTGCCATCATTTAGCTTTTTTTGTGTGATGATTGAAAACTCATCACCTAACTCTTTTTTGGCTTCTGCTAGGGCTTGCGCTCCTGTTTCTGCGGTAAAAGTAAATAATTTCATAGCATTCTCCAAGCTTTAATTGCAATGTATGAGCGGAATCCAAACACTTTCTCGCTCACTCCAAGCCCTGTGTGGAATCTCTAAACTCCCCATAACAATGCGCTTATCCTTAAAAGCGATAATGTCTAAATCTAGCGTGCGTGGCGCATTTTTAAAAGGGCGTTTGCGTGCTCTCCCAAAATAGCGTTCTAAATATGCGCAAAAACTCCAAAAATCCGCTATTCCAAGCCTTGTTTTTATCCAAATTATCATATTATAAAAGTCTGGTTGTTGTGTGTAGCCAAAGGCTGGATTTTTTAGGATCGGTGAAGTGGAAATTATAACATTTTTACAAGAGAGTTTTTTAAGAAGCTTCCAAAAACGCACTAAAGTTTCCCCACAATTCCCTCCAACTCCTAAAATCACAAAATTTTTAAGTTCGCCATAAGTCTTAAAAATCCTATAAGGATTAGGCTTGCGGACTTGTGTAAAGCGCGGAGTTTTAGCGGTTTTAAATTTTGAATTCCAACTTTTTTTATGTGTTTTTGGAATAAATTCTATTAAATCTTTGCCTAGCGACTTTTGTATATAGGTTTTTACGCCATAATAATGTTTGCTTTGGGTATTTTGACTAGATTTTACAAGCATTACAAAGTCTTTCCTAAAACTCTTGCACCACAAGATTCTAGCACAACTAAATCTTCAATGCGCACGCCATAGTGCTCTGGGATATAAATGCCTGGCTCAATGGAAAACACCATTCCTTCTTGTAAGATGATTTTAGAGCGCGGCGAGATGTTTGGAAGCTCGTGAATATCAAGTCCAATTCCGTGTCCTGTGGAATGGACAAAGTATTTTCCAAAGCCTGCCTTTTCAATTACATTGCGTGCTAGCGCATCAACTTCACTGGCTAGCATTCCGGGCTTTGCGCCTTTGATAGCTGTTTCTTGTGCTTTTAGGACAATATCGTAAATCTTTTGAAGGTTGGAATCTAAAAAGTGTTGTTTCTTGCAAAAAGAGATTCCATCTTTGCCAAAAAATCCTGTGCGTGTCATATCTGAGCAATAACGCTTATATTTAAGCCCTGCATCAAAAAGTAGCAAATCTTTCTTTTTGAGCTTATCTAAACTAGGGAGAGCGTGTGGTTTAGCGGCATTGCCATTAATACCAACAATGGGATTAAAGCTTAAATCATATTTTCCTTTGTTACTTAAAAAGCCTTGTGCCTTGAAGTGCAAAAAGGATTCTGTGGAGTCTTTGCCCTTTTTGCTAAGGAATTTTGCAAACCTCTTAAAAGCCTTAAAATTTAGATGTTGTGAATGCTCTAAAAGTTCGATTTCATCAGCTGTTTTTACCATTCTTTTTTCTTGATGGAAATTTGGTTTTGGAGTAAAATTGATCTTAATATTGTGCTTTAAACGCTCAAAGACAAAGACAGAAAATTCTTGTGGATTATAAATTAGCGTTGATTTTTCGTGCTTTTTTAAGATTGTGCGTGCAGAGCGGATAAGATCGTGGGTAATAATAAGAGAGATTGCGTATTTTTCGTGCTTTAGATTTTCTTTTGCTTCTGTTGCATAACGCCCATCGGTAATAAAATATCCTTCATCGCCAAAGGCTATAAATAATGCATTATCACAGCTGTAACCCACTTCAAAATAAAGGGCATTTTCGTCTTTTATGATAAAGTTATCCATAATGCCCTCCTATATAGTTATTGTTGTTCTTGCGCAGTTTGAGCCTGTGCTACTGCTTGTTTGCGCGCATTTTTAACTGCATTTATTTCTCCTACAATTTGTGTTAGTCCATTAAGTGCTAAGTGGTAGCCTAGTGGTCCAAATCCCGCGATAACTCCAGCACAAACCGCTGCCGTTAAGCTTTCTTGACGGAATTTTTCCCTGGCGTGAATGTTGCTAATATGCACTTCAATAGTTGGAAGATTTACTGCTGCAATTGCATCGCGGATTGCAACAGAAGTGTGAGAATACGCTGCTGGATTAATGATGATTCCATCAAATTGCCCGAAGCATTCTTGGATTTTATCTACAATTTCACCTTCAAAATTGCTTTGAAAAAAGCTCACCTCTATGCCCATTTGTTGTGCTTGAGTTTGGATATTTTCGTGGATTGTTTCAAGTTTAACAGGTCCATAAATGCGTGGATCTCGCACGCCTAGCATATTTAGGTTTGGTCCTTGGATTACCATTACTTTCATTCTTTACTCCTAAGATAAAAATTGCTAGATTATAGCAAAAAGATTCTAAAATATGGAATCTTAGGGTAAAAGCTAGTAAAATAATAGAGTTAAATTTATTAAGGAAGTAAAATGAAAATTGCGTTAATTTGCGATTCCTTATTGCTAGATAGAAGTTTGGAAATGTATTTAAAAGAATATTTAACAAGCTATAAAATGTGTGATTTTGCGGTGGCAACGCAGCCTGTGGAATCTCAAAAGCCTGTCTTTTTAATTGGCAATATGGAAGGGGCGCATTTAAAGATTCCTTTCACAAAAGAGCTTTTATTAAAAGAGCTGGAATCTTTTTATTATGCGCTAAATGGAGAGAGTAAAAGTGCGATTTCTCCAAGATTAGAAAGAGAAATTGAAGAGATTAGGGCATTTAATCAAACAAGCGCAAGTATTGTAGAGCCTTTAAAAATACAGAAACAGACAGAAAATATGAATTTGGATTTCAATATTTTAGAGGATTTAAACATAAAGCTTGAAACGATTTTAAGGCGTTATGCAGAAGAGATTAAAGAAGTTATTTTGGAGCATTCAAAGGAAAAACGTGGCTAAGATTCCAACTTTAAGAGTGATTGGTGGAATCTACAAGGGGCGGAATTTGCAAATGGCGCCTTTGGAAATCACACGCTCTTCAAAGGCAATTTTAAAGGAATCGCTTTTTAACACGCTAAGTGCGGATATTGTGGGGGCGAATTTTGTGGAGTTTTTTGCTGGAAGTGGAAGCATAGGGATTGAAGCATTAAGTCGTGGTGCGAAGTTTGCGCTATTTTTTGAACAGAATAAAAAATCTTTTGCAGTGTTAGAATCTAATTTGGTAAATATTTGCAAAAACCCATCTTCTTATAAACTTGTTTTTGGAGATACTTTTAAGGAATATTTTGTGGCTTTAAAAACACTAGAAACGCCTAGTATTGCTTACATTGACCCACCTTTTGAAATGCGTGAGAATATGCAAGATATTTATGTAAAATGTTTTAAAATGATAGAAAATTTGGATTCTAATATTTTTAATTTGGTTGTTTTAGAGCATCATTCCACGCTCATAATCCCAGATAAAATAGGATCATTTGCGTATATTAAAACCAAAAAATTTGGCAAAAGTAGTTTAAGTTATTTTGGATAAGGTTGGATTCAAAATTAACTAGGCGAAAATTTGTATAGTTTATTGTGGTTTTAAGGCTTTAAAAAGAGATTTTTAAATAAAGAGAATATAAAATGCGCCACGGTATTTATCTAAAAATTTCAAGGAATAGTGTATGTATAAAAATTTATCGCTCAAAGCAAAAATAATGACACTAGTTGTTGGTATGTTGATTGGGCTTATCGTGGCTGTTGGAATTGTGATGTATTATGAAAAAAGTATGATTGCCGATACGCGTATTGCAATTCATGATGGCGTTAGTCAAGAGGTTGAGCAAAAGCTAAAGCTTGCTACGGATTCTTTAGCAAATACCTTGGGAGAGTTTGTGCGAGGTCTTGATGAAGCAACACAAATTCAAATCATTGCAACAGGTATTGAAAAATTCCGTTTTGAAAATGATAAAAGTGGATATTATTTTGCCTATAAAGAACATATTCCAGTAGCTCATCCAACGCGTAAAGATTTAATTGGAAAATCTTTGTATGAAGCAAAAGATGTTAATGGAGTGTATTATGTCCGTGAGCTTTTTGAAACCGCAAAAACACAGGATAGAGAAACAAAATTTGTGTATTTTACCTTTTCAAAACCTTTGCCAGATGGCACACACGGAACAGCACAAAAAATCGGTTACGCTGTGATGATTCCAAATACAAATAATATTTGGCTATCCACTGGAGTTTATACAGATACACTTGCAACCCATACAGAAGAGATTTCTAATAGTATCATTGATGATATTAATGCAACACTTTTTAAGGCATTTAGTATTGGAATAGTGTGCTTTTTTGTGATTGTAGTTCCACTCCTTTGGGCATTTTATGGTAATCTTGTTTCAAGTGTGCGTGTTTTGCAAATCAATTTGCGCAATTTCTTTAACTTCATTAATAATGATTCTACAAACACAACACTTGTGTCTTTGAATTCCAAAGACGAATTTGGCGCAATGGCAAAAGAAATCAACACAAATATCCAAAACATTGAAGCAGGGCTCAAACAAGACTCCCTAGCCATTGCACAATCTGCACAAACAGCAAAAGCAGTAGAAAGTGGAGATTTAACAGCTAGGATTATAGAAAATCCTCATAATCCACAATTAATAGAATTAAAAAATGTGCTCAATAATATGCTAGATGTTCTACAAGAAAAAGTAGGCTCTAATATGAATGAAATCCATAGAGTCTTTGAATCTTATAAATCCTTAGATTTCACAACAGAAGTGCAAAATGCTAAAGGAAGTGTAGAGGTTACTACAAATATTTTAGGTGAAGAGATTAGAAAAATGCTAGCTTCTTCTGAAAGCTATGCAAAAGAATTAGTAGAACAAACAGATGTTTTACAAGAATCTATGAATAAACTCTTAGATGGTAGCTCATCTCAAGCAAGCTCACTTCAACAATCAGCAGCAGCTATTGAAGAGATTAGCTCATCAATGCAAAATGTTAATGATAAAACTACAGAAGTAGCAAGACAAGCAGAAGATATTAAAAACATTGTAGGAGTCATTAAAGATATTGCAGATCAAACAAACTTGCTTGCTCTTAATGCTGCTATTGAAGCAGCAAGAGCAGGTGAGCACGGAAGAGGCTTTGCAGTTGTAGCAGATGAAGTAAGAAAACTAGCAGAGAGAACAGGAAAATCACTTAATGAAATTGAAGCTAATGTTAATGTGCTAGTGCAAGGTGTTAATGATATGAGTGAATCTATTAAAGAGCAAACTCAAGGTGTCAGTCAAATCAATGAAGCTATTGCTCAATTAGAATCTGTTACACAAGATAATGTAAGTGTTGCAAATCACACTAGTGATATTTCAACAAATGTTAATAAGATTGCAGATGATATTTTAGGAGATGTGAATAAGAAGAGGTTTTAGGGGAGTAAGGGAGTTTTTATAACTCCCATTTTTTGAAATTGATTGCATTAGAACCATAAATTATCTAGCAATCGCACGCCTTCGATGCGTGCTACAATTAGCACTAGTGTGGAATCTTTTTTAATCTTTGGTAATTCTTTTAATTCCCTATCTACAATCACTAAGTATTCTACTTCCACATTTTGTAAGACTTCTAGGGCGGCATTTTTTAGTATTTTAGAATCTGTAATTCCTTGCATTATTGCCCTTGTGATTGTATTTAAAGCACTAGAAATTTTTAGAGCTTCTTTTTTGCCGTTTGCGCTTAAATATGCATTGCGTGAGCTTAATGCTAGCCCATCTTGTGTCCTAATAATAGGGCAAGGTACGATAGCAATAGGTAAAAATAAATCCTCCACCATTTTTTGAATAATTAAGAGTTGCTGTGCATCTTTTTGCCCAAAAAACGCCTTTGTAGGTTGTGTAAGATTAAAAAGTTTTGACACCACTTGTAACACACCATCAAAATGCCCCGGACGCGTCGCTCCTTCTAACACGCTTGCCATATTTTTGGGTGCGTTAAATGTAGTTTGCAATGTGGAATCTAGCGGATACATTTGCGCAATTTCAGGCATAAAAACTAGCTCAACACCTGCTTTTTGGCAAACGCTTAAATCCGCTTCTTTTTTTCTAGGGTATTGCTCGAAGTCTTCGTTAGGGGCAAATTGTGTAGGGTTAATAAAGATTGAGACAATAGTGCAATCACATTGTTCTTTGCTTTTTGTAATGAGTGATAAATGTCCATTGTGTAATGCCCCCATTGTAGGGACTAAACCTATGGTTTTGTTTTTTGCTTTAATTTCTGTGATATATTGACGCAATTCTATTGTATTTGTGATGACTTGCATTTGCATTCCTTGATTTGGTGTTTGCAATAAAGGCGCAAATTATGCAAGTATAAAGTTAAAAAATAAATAAAACTTCGTGTAAATATGCTAGAATGTATTAAACAAGAGTGAATCAGTAGGGATAAAAATTAAGGAATGCTATGCAGGGATTGAAAGATTTAATAAAAGTTTCAGAAGCGGATTATTTAAGTATTTATGAAAAGGTAATTTTATCACAAACAAATGAGAGAGAAGAGATATTAGTGCCTTATATGTCAATGGGCAATTTTGCCTTTGAGGCGGCGATTAATGAGCGTAAATGTCTAGTTTATGATGATAATCCACTTATTAAAATTAACTTTGAATCGGAATTTTTTTATCCGAGTTTTGCAGGCATTAGGAATCGCTTAGGTGAAATTAAAATCAAGAGAAATTTTGCAGATTGTGGAGTGAGACGGTTTTTGGATCCCAAAACTTATGATGAGGTGATGAGCATTAGAGAGTTTTTAGATTCCTCTCCTAGAGATGCTGTGAATTTGTGGATTAAGCGTTTAGTTTCTGAAGTTTTAAAAATGCCACAAATTATAAACAATACCATTTCAACGCCAGAATATTTTGATGTTAAAGAGCGTGTTCTGCGCACATATAAGGCGGTTTTGTCTAATATTGATCCTATGAAAATTTTAATTTTGCATTATTGCATTCCGAGTTTTTTTGATAACGAAAGTGCAATAGAAGCAATGTTAAATGGTAAAAAAGTAAAAATGGCATATTATGCGCCTTATGTGTTTAATGCAGAAATTTACTTTGAGCAACATTTGCTAAAAATGTGGTTTTCAAATATTAGCAAAGAGCGTTTAAAGGCAGCGCAAGTGAGCAACGCTGAATATGAAAATAGAGAGAAAAAAGATTTTTTGTTTTTGCACAAAAAGTTAGAGAGTGGGGGAGTGATTTTTGTAGAAAAAGCAAAAGAGTATAACTTAGATGGATTTTTTAAGCTTGCATTATTCTATGGGTATGAGAATCTTAAAGCTTTTTGTGATACAAAAGGCAATGCAATTTACTTATTCCGCAAACTAGGTGCTTAAGCTTTGATTAAATGTTAAATGCTATAATTCTGATTCCTTTTTTTAAGGCTCGATAGCTCAGTCGGTAGAGCAGGAGACTGAAAATCTCCGTGTCGGTGGTTCGATTCCGCCTCGAGCCACCACTTTTGAACTCTCCCCTTTGAATATTATATCAGCAATTCTCAATAATAGTGTGTTAAATTTAAAGCTATTTTAGAATCTATTGAATATTATTTTGATAGCCACGATTACAAACAAGTCGCTAAAGGCTCCACAATAGGGCGTGAAAACTTTTATAAAAAGGTGAAAATATAAGTCATTTAAGAAAACACAGCTGGTTTTTATGTGTTAGAATTTATCGTAGATTTTTAAATGTGGCTTCTCGCTATAAATTTTGTTCTAATGTAAATTATAAATAATAAACAATGCTTTAAAAAACAGAAATTACAGAAATTTATGAGAAAAAACAATCTGCGCCACCGCCAAGAGATGAAGAGTTTTGGAATCTTTTAAAGTCTTGCAGGTTAAGTAACTAGAATTTATTGCGTTACTAAAAAATTTATGGGAAGATTAAGCAAGTAAAATTAAAAGAGAGTCTCCGCAGGGGAGACTGAAGCCTAGAAGCTTGGTAAAATCGCACCTTTATAAGTATCCATAATAAACTTTCTTACTTCTTCGCTTTGAAGCGCACTAATAAGCTTTTGGATATTTGGATTGTTTTCATTTCCAGCTTTTACTACAAGAATGTTTGCATAAGGAGAATCTTTGTCTTCAATAGCAATTGCGTCATTTAGAGGATTAAGTCCAGCAAGTAATGCAAAGTTTGTATTAATCACAGACGCACTAACATCCCCCAGTGCTCTTGCTAGCTGCGGAGCGTCCATTTCTTTAAACTTTAGTCCTTTTGAATTTTCTACAATATCCTGCACGCTCGCAAGTTCTACACCATCTTTAAGCTTGATTAATCCATTTTTTTCTAAGATTCTAAGTGCGCGTGCACCATTGCTAGGATCGTTTGGCAGTGAGATTAGATCCCCTTCTTTGAGTTCATCTAAATTTTTAATGTTTTTAGAGTATATACCCATAGGCTCAATGTGTATTCCAGCAACACTAACTAAATTTGTCTTATGCTCTTTATTAAAGGAATCTAAATAAGGCTTGTGTTGAAAGAAGTTTGCATCAAGTGAGCCATCATCTAGGGATTTGTTTGGCGTAACATAATCTGTAAATTCCTTAATTTCAATTTCGATTCCATCTTTTGCCAAAAGTGGTTTGATTTGTTCTAAAATCATTGCGTGTGGCTCTGGAGTTGCGCCTACGATGATTTTTTCTGTTCCTTGAGAGTTAGCACTAGTTTTAGATTCCATATTAGATTCTGTTTTAGAATCACAACCGCTAAAAATCGCTGCTACAAGCAACGCACCAAATGTTAATTTGCTAAATAATGCGAATTTAAACATATCTGCCCTTTTTTTGAAAAAATTAATGTTTTAACTTTCTGTATAAAAAATCTCCAAGACTTTGGATAATTTGCACTAAGAAAATTAAAACCAAAACAGTGTATAACATAATATCACTTTGAAAGCGATAATAGCCGTATTTAATTGCAATATCTCCAAGTCCTCCACCACCAACTGCTCCTGCCATCGCACTAAAACCTACAACTAAAATTAAAGCAAGCGTGATGCCGCTAATTATGCTAGGCAATGCTTCAATAAGCATAATGCGAAAAATAATTTGTAAGTTTGTTGCCCCAAAACTAAGGGCTGCTTCAATTACTCCTTTATCCACTTCCTTAAGTGCGTTTTCAATAATCCGCACAATAAAGGGAGCTGCTCCTATGCTTAAAGGTACAATTGCCGCTGTTGCTCCTATGCTTTTGCCTACAAGAATTTGCGTCAAAGGAAACAGAACCACCATTAAAATCAAAAAAGGAAAAGAGCGCAAAGTGTTTGTAATGCTATCTAGCACCCTAAATACAAGCGCATTAGGTGATAATCCATTAGGCGCACATAGCACAAGCAAAATGCTAGGAAGTATCGCTAAAGCCGTTGCAATCAGTGTTGCAACCACACTCATATACAAAGTATCAAAAGTCGCTTCTAAAAGTAAATAAAACATTTTGCTATCCATTTATAATCTCCCATTTTGCGCCTTGTGTGTCTAAATAGTTACAAACTCTCTCTTTTGCGCTTTGTCGAATATTAATCACAAGCACACCAAGCGCTACGCCATTAAAAGATTCTAAATTCCCCCACACAATGCTAAAGTCCATCTCTAACGCTCTTGCCATTTGCGTGATTATAGGGTTTTGCGCAATATTTTTAGGGAAGTAAATGCGGATATTTAGCCCACTTTGTGGCAAAATTTCATTTTCTCCTAAAAACTCTCGCATTTTAGGATCTGGCGATAAAAATAAATCTTCTATCGCTCCACTTTTTAAGACTTCTCCATTCTCCATAAATGCAGCTTCTTCACAGAGAGTTTTCACCACTTCCATTTCGTGTGTTACAAGCACGATGGTAACGCCTAATTCTTTATTAATGTTTTTAAGCAATTCTAAAATAGCCCCTGTAATGTTAGGATCTAGCGCACTTGTTGCTTCATCACTTAGCAAAAGCATAGGGTTTAAAACTAAGGCTCTTGCGATTGCCACGCGTTGTTTTTGACCACCACTTAGTGCGTTTGGATAGGCATTTGCCTTATCTTTTAAGCCCACAAGCTCTAAAAGATTCTTAATTTTTTGGTTGTCAATTTTAAGATTTGCACATTGCAAGGGTAAAATAACATTTTCCCATACACTTTTGCGCTGCAACAAAGAAAAATGTTGAAAAATCATTCCAATTTTTTGACGCAAGGCACGCAAATCTTTTACATTAAGTTTTGAAACCTCTAAACCATCAACCTCAATAGAGCCACTATTTATAGACTCTAGTCCATTAAAAGTCCTTAATAATGTGCTTTTTCCCGCCCCACTATGCCCCATAAGACCGAAGATTGAGCCTTTTTTAATGTTAAGATTAATATTTTTTAAAACTTCTAAATCCCCAAAGCGTTTATGGAGATTTTTCACCTTGATTAAATCCATTTTTTTCCTAAGTTTGATAAAATTTTGCAATTCTAGCAAAAAATAAGGATTTTTTGCTCTAAGTTCCCAAATGCTCAATGAGTTGATATAAATCTAATTGCTTTATATGCCTTAGCAAAATTTTTGTGATACTCACTAGGCTTAAAACTTTCCTCTGTGTTTTTTAAGCTATCTTGATGTTTAAAATAATAAGCTCTATCATTGCTATACACGCCATTTTTATCAATCCAAACAAGTGCATTAAAACCAAATTCCTTTTTTACACCCTTAGGCTTTGCTAGCATATCTCTCCCACCAAGACTAAGATACTTAACCCCACTTAAGCTTAAAGCATAAAGCGTAGGAAAAATATCTTTAGTGAGAACCCACTCTGTTTTTATCATAATACAGCCCATCGCGCAAATTCTGTGGCAAATAGAGATAAAAAGGCACGCTATAAGCAAAAGCTCTCTCAAAGTTGGAATCCATTTTTAAATCCCTGAAACGATGATCACTTGTGGCAGCAATGATGATTTTATCTCTTAGCGCGTCGCCTTTTATTTTGTCTAAAAACTTACCAAATTCATCATTTGCATACGCGTAGGTTTTTAAAGCATCTTTTGGATTTTCAACAATAAACTTTTCAAGAAAACTTGCTTCTAGCGCATTTTCATCAAAGAGATTTTTCCTTGCTTTTGTGAATATAAGGTCTATGTGTGGAAATGTTTAAAGAGAGAACTAAAGTTGGCTTTTAGCATTTTTAAACAGGGAATAAATTTTTTCATACATAAACTCATCAGCGATTCCATATTTATGCTTTGTAGCCCTAGAGTGCGGAAACTCCTGCATTAAGCTGTTTTCATCAATGACTCTATCAGCACCTTGAAGCTTGAAATAATTGCCCAAGTTATACCACGAAGCGTTACCACTATACACAAAAATAATCTCATACCCCGCATTTTTATAAAGCTGTAAAGGTGTGAAGCTTAAAACTTGCTTTTGATACAAGCCATTAGAAACAAGATTTGGGCTTAAAAACGCTAGCTGATTTAAACTTTCAATTGTAGAGTTTCCCGAAGATAAAAATCGCCTCCAAAGAAAATCCCCTTCAAAATGTCTTTGTAATCTTCCTAGAAAATTATGCTTTTCATTGCTAAATTCCAAAATATTTAAACCAAAACTCTCCATAAGATTGACATAAATATGATACTTGGCGTGATTTTTGTGGTTTTTAGTTGTATCAAAAATGCTAAAAAGTTTTTGCTCTAAACTCTCAATCGCACCCGAAGGGATTTTTGGTAGCTCCAAGCTTTCCTTGTATTCTTTATGTGCCCATAAAAAAGCCATCACAGGATTTGTTGAAATTTCATTAAAAGCCTTTGTAGTGCTGAATTCATAACTAGAAGCCCTTAGGGCGTTGTAAGTAAAATGTCCCCGTAAAGCCACAACATAAAGATAAACTAGCACAACATTTAAGCAAATAAGCAAAACTAAAGGAAGCTTGATAGGACGAAGCTCAAGGCGCATTATTTTAGCACTAAGCCAAAAACAAAAAATACCAAAAAGCACAGAAAAAATTAAAATCTTAACAACAGAGTAATCGGCAAATATGATAGAGAGAATAGCGTTTGTATCATCATCTTTTAAACCAAAGATAAAAATATCAATCTTATTCCCATACATTTGAAAATAGTAATAATGAATAAAGGTAAAAATAACAACAACAAAGGCTAAGAAAGCCACATAAAAACTAGAAAATAAGCATAAAGTTTGGCAACTAACTCATAATGCCCCCCCCCCCCACTAATTTGCTAAATATTCCTTTAAAATGTGTCAAAATCGCACATAAAAACAGGGGTAAAAAGCAGCACTAAAGGTTCTCATATCGTGCCCTAAACCATAGATATAAACCCCAAAAAAGTCTTGATTTTCACCGCTTAAACCTTGAAGTATAAAAAAGCGCGTTAGAGTCAAAATTCCCATAAAAATGAAGCTAAAAACAAAGAATTTGTAGTAAAATTTTTCTCATTTTTTAACTTTTTAAGATAGTATTTGTTCTTAAATTTGATAGAATTTTGAAATTCTAGCAAAAAAGAAATTAAAGGTAACCGCCGTGCGTAAAATGCTATTGAAAATCTTTGCTACAATTTTTGGATTAGCGTTGTGTGGAGTGAGTTTAAATGCACAACCTTGGGTAATGTTTAATGATATGGATGACACTTATTTATATGATCAAGCAAGCGGACAAGTGTATATTCGCGTGAAAAAAGGTGGCAAAAATTATGAAGATACTTTCGTAAAAATGGGTGTTTTAGATTCTATTAATGGCAAGAAAAATATTAACGAGAAAAAGTTTGCAACAGAGTCAAAAAATGTGGAATCCAAAATTGATACACAAGAAGAGCAAAAAAAGCTTTTAAAGCAAGCCCAAGAGTTACAAAGAAGCATTCAAGGCACACTTTTAGGCGGAGAATAGCCTTGATAACACACGCAAAATATAGCTTGCGTGTGTTAAAGCTTGTGTGCGGTGTGAGATTGCATTTTTTTCATTACTGCTAAGTTCAGCTAGAGTTTTGTTAAAGCCTTGTGGAATAAACATAGGATCATAGCCAAAGCCATTATTCCCCCTTGGCACACTAATTACATTCCCATACATAAAGCCGTGCGCGCTAAAATCCCCTTGCACACTAGAGATTCCAATGCACGCGCAATAATGCGCTTTTGAAGTTTTACTGGGAAGTTTTGCAACTTCAGCGCAAAGCAAGTTTAGATTATCCACCGCATTACCACCGCTATATCTTGCACTATGGATTCCAGGCTTGCCACAAAGCGCATCAACACAAATCCCACTATCATCAGATAGCACAATATCGTTAGGGCTTAAAATGCCATTTAGCGCGTTAAAAACTGCCCTAGATTTAATCAGTGCATTTTCCTTAAAACTCTCTCCATTTTCTATAATATCAAAGGGTGTTATTAGTCTATCCCACGCTAGAATCTCTAAGTCTAATTCTTTGCATAAGGGGCTATAAATTTCTTTAATTTCTCTAATTTTATCTGCATTTGAAGTTGCCAAAATTAAGCGCATATTGTTACCTTGTAAGTTTTTTAGCTAGAATTTCAATTTTAGAATTTTAGCAAAAGGATTAAAAAATGGCAAAAGACTCTTTGGTAAAACAAAGTTTGCCACTAAGTTTAATACTAGGGACGCGCTTTTTTGGGCTGTTTATCGTAATGCCTGTACTTTCACTATATGCGCTCTCTCTTCCGGGAGTTAGCCCCATTTTAGTTGGAATCGCAATGGGTGGATACGCGCTAACACAGGTGCTTTTTCAAATCCCTTTTGGATTTTTAAGTGATAAATTCGGGCGTAAAAGTATGATTGCGCTAGGGCTTGTGATTTTTGCGCTTGGTTCTGTAATTTGTGCTTTAAGCGAAGATATTTATATGCTAATTTTAGGGCGATTACTGCAAGGTGCTGGAGCGGTTGGTGGCGTGATTAGCGCGATGATTGCAGATTTAGTGAAAGAAGAGAATCGCACAAAGGCTATGGCGTTTATGGGGGCAACGATTTCTTTAAGTTTTACCGCTGCTTTAATCCTAGGACCAATTCTGGCGGTAAGTTTTGGTGAGCCTAGTTTGTTTTGGATTACTGCATTTTTGGCACTTTTTGGCTTAATTTTACTCTTTGTTGCTGTGCCAAATGCACCAAAAATCACTTATAGCTTCACGCATAAGAGTGGCGAATATAGTGCGATTTTGAAAAACAAAAATCTACAAATTATGAATTTAACAAATTTTTTACAAAAAGGTTTTATGACCTTAGCACTCTTGGTAATTCCTATCGCACTTGTAAAGGGCTTTGATATGCCCAAAGAAGACTTATGGCAAGTGTATATTCCAGCAAGTTTGCTAGGCTTTTTTGCGATGATTCCAGCGGCGATTATTGCGGAAAAAAAGGGCAAGTTTAAGGCGGTTATGATTGTTGGAATCTTATTTTTTGTGCTGTCTTATTTGCTAATGTTAAGCCACAGCAAAGCGGTGTTTATCTTTGGCGTGCTTGTGTTTTTTGCGGGGTTTTCTATCCACGAACCCATTATGCAAAGCCTTGCGAGTCGCTATTGTAAGGCTTATCAAAAGGGAAGTGCTATGGGGGTTTTTACCACCTTTGGTTATCTAGGCTCTTTTTTTGGTGCGCTTTTAGGTGGGCATTTGTATGAGTTTTTTAGCATTTTATCTATTGTAATTTTTGTAGTGATTGCCTGTTTTATGTGGATTTTAATTTTTGGGTTTTTAGCAAATCCAGCAATGCAAAAAAATCTTTATCTACCCCTTGCAGATTCTACCACAAATGCTTCTTTAGAATCTTTGGCACAACTTAGCGGGATTTTGGAATGGTATATTAATGAAAGTGAGCGTGTAGCGGTGATTAAATACGATAAGCATATTATTGATAAAGATGAGGTTTTAGAGTTTATTAACACACATTTAAATGAGCATTTTGCAAAAGGGGAGTGATGGCAAAGGAAAAAGCGGTAGAAATTAGCAAAAAAATCTTAAAAATCACAGGGCAGACCAACGCGCAACTAGGGCTTATTAAAGAAGGAGATAAAGTGCTTTTAGGTTTAAGCGGGGGTAAGGATTCCATATTGCTAGCCACTTTGCTTGCTAGGCTTAAAAGATATGCCCCATTTAACTTTGAGTTTAAAGCACTCACTGTGGATTATGGGCGTGGTGGCGAATATGAGTATATCTTTGAATATTGTGAGAAACACGGAATCCCTTATGAACTTTACCGCACAGATATTTATAAGATTTTAGAAGAGAATAAAAGAGAAGGGAGTGTGTATTGTAGCTTTTGCTCGCGTATGCGACGCGGAGCTTTATACACCAAAGCTCTAGAGGGCGGATATAACAAGCTAGCCCTAGCTCATCATTTAGATGATGCGGCAGAGAGTTTTATGATGAATTTAACTTATAATGGCGCATTGCGTTCTATGCCACCAATTTATAAGGCAGAAAATGGAATTTTTGTAATCCGTCCTTTGATTTTTGTAAGAGAGCGGCAAATTATAGATTTTATTGCAAAAAATAATATTTACATTGCCCCAGATTGCAACTGTCCGATAATGTGGCAAAAGGACGATAAGCGCCCATTTGCAAGAGAGAAAACAAAGCAAATGTTAAAGGAAATGGAGGAAGCAAATCCAGATTTTTTCACTTCCTTAAAGGTTGCATTAAGTAATGTGCATTTGAATAGTTTATTTGATATGAAATATTTAGATAAACAAGATTAAAATTGGGATTCCTTGTCAATTTGACGAATTGGCTTTTCAATTTCTTTTGTGTAAAAACCATCACAATTTATTTTTTGTAGTTTGAAACCTGTTTCAATCATTGCAAAAAGTTCAGGCTTTGGAGGCAATTCTATTGTGAATGTATTTATGGGTGGAAAGGTGCGCTTTATAAAGAAATTCTATGTGATGTTTGTGATAAATTGAAAGTAAATTACAATAAAACATCATCAATACAAATCGTTGAAGAAAATTTATTTGCAAAAATATTAGAAGATTATATAAATAATTTATCTCCAGAAGATATGAAAAAGATTGGAGAAGAGTTTAATGTTTCTTTTAGCACTAAAGCGTCCTTAACTGCTAGTTTGCAAGTAATAATGAAAGCAAAAGATTTTGCAGCTTATAAATTGATGGTTATTGTAGCCAATGCGTTTTGGAAATTTATTTTTGGGAAAGGCTTATCTTTTGCAACTAATGCAACATTGACTAAAACTTTATCTGTATTCTTAGGTCCTATTGGTTGGACTGCTACAGGAATTTGGACTGCTTTTGATATTGCTAGCCCTGCTTATAGGGTAACAATTTCAGTAGCGATTTAAGTAGCGTATTTAAGACAGGATTTAAATCAAAAGAAAAATGCAAATTAGTATATAATTCTTATTTGCCATTAGCTTATAAATTCCATAATCTCACACGCAAAAGATTCTGAAGTTTTTGGCAAATAGTGTAAAAATTGTTCTAAAAATTGCTTGTTTAAAAATATTTCTCCACAAAGGACGATACCTTGCGTGTGGTAGTTTTCATTCATATCGCGACTAAGATTTGCAAAAAACTCTGCTAAAGAATCTAAAATCCCAAAACAAAGTAGTGGAGTTTCAACACCCGCAAGCTTAAAGCTCATCACAGAGCGCAGAGTTTGAAGTGTGTTAAGATGGATTCTACCCTCACTATCGCGCTCTAGGCGAAAATCAATGCGCGGTCCCTTTTGCCCCATAAAGCTAGCAGCACTTTGTAAGACTTGCCTATAAGCGTGTTCTAAATCTGCTTCACTTCCTAAATCTAGCAAGATCCCCGCCATTCCCACTAAATCTAATAAATTTTGAGAGATTATGGAATCTTTGGGCAAAGATTTTAAATGCGTAATTAGGCTTTTATTTTCTTTTGTAAAGTTTTTAAGTAGGCTTTGCGTGGTTGCACTAAGTGTTTCTAAGGTGGCAATAATCTTGCTTAAATTAGATTCAAAGCTAAATTCTAAGGCTTCTTTGAAGCTTGTATCAAAATATACTAAAAAGCGCGTGTTTTGCTTGCCTAGATAGGCTGCGTTTGTGCGTTCTAAGTTATTGTTTGTGATAGTGTTTTTAAGCGCGTGTAAATTAGCATTTGGAGAAAATGCGCTAAAGGTGTGCGTTAGGATTAGCCCATTTTTTGCCACGCTAATGTGTAAGGGCTGTAAGCTGGATTCTACAAATTCGCAGATTCCATTCTCTGGCCTTTGTTGTGTTTTTTGCAAGGGTAAAAGATACACGCCTTGATACTCGTTTAAGAATTTACTTAAAAGCACCAAATATGGCTCAAAGGGCAAAATCACATTCACAAACACGCTAGGAAAAAACTCGGAAAAAACGCTTTTTGGATTAAGGGTTATTAAGGGTTTCTCTAGCGTGGCTAGGGCTTGTAAGTCCTGCTCTTGTGCTTTGAAAATGAGTTTTGTATTTTCTAAAGAAAAGGGCATAAAGATAAAATCATCTCTAAGTGTTACATTAAGGGCTTTGCGGTTTTCATCAAGCAAGATAACGGCATATTTACCAAAAAGAGTTTTTAAGAAAATTTGCTCCCCATTTTTTAGCAATTTCGCATTTTTTTCTAAGGCTTGCTTTAAGTCTGTAGAGCTGCTTAAATCATACTTTGTGGTATTTTCTAAAAGCGTGATTTTTTCTTGTTTGTAATAGATAAAATCCCTCCATAAATTACAAAAATCTTTAGAATCTTTGCTTGTGAGATTGTGGAGTTCTAAAGGAGTTAAAAAGTGGCTTTTAAAGTTGAAATCCTTTTTTAAAATTCCTTGCGTGCTAAAAGATTCCATTAACACAAGCCCTTTAAACGCCCATTGTAAGGACAAAGGAATATATTCTTCTAAAGTTTTGCTAAAGTCTAAAATCTCTTCTTGTGTGCCTTGTGCTTCAAGGCTAAAGGTAAAGGGTGCTCCTTGCACGCATTGCCCTTTTAATCCCTTATTTTCAAGGGCTGCATACAGAGAATTGATAAAAAAATCCTTTACAAGATTTGTATTTTTAAAATTTGCGATATTTTCAAAAACAAAGCTTGCAATCATTCATAGCCCCTATAAGAAAAGCGTGCAATCTCTTGCAAATCTCTGTTATCTATCTTTTGTGCCTTTACGCCAAGTGCTTCTAGGTGCTTGATTACTTGAGCTTCCATTAGTTTCGCACCTTGTAAAACTTCTTGCGTTAAATCAAAAGTTGTATTTTCACCAATGATAAAGGGCTTGATTCCTAGAATTTTTGTTGGTGGTAAATCGCCTAGCATTTCAATCATTTGTAAAGTTTGTAGCATTTCCACTTCGTGCGCACTTCCTGCCCAAGTAATGGCATTTGGAATAGCATTGAAGTCAAAAAAATATACATCGCCAACTTTGGCATCGTTTGCATCAATGGAATCTATAATAAGCACAGAATCGTATTCTGATATTAGAGGAATTAGGTGCTGTGCCATTGTTCCACCATCAATAATATCCACAGAATGTTCCCCACTAAACTTATAGTTAAGCTTTAAAAGATTGGATAAATGCACGCCTATTCCTTCATCGCCAAAGAGAATATTGCCTATGCCTAAGATTAGTATTTTCAAGGAATCCCTTATTAAAAAATTAAGGGATTCTAGCAAAAAATTAATAAAAAATTGAAGGGCTAAATACTTTTATGTGTTTGTATTACCATCCAAAATCAGCACCGCCTTTGCCTTCTTCTATTTTATAGTTTGCTTCTACTCCGACATTTTGGCGACCACTTGAATTTTGAATGGGTCTGCAAATATCACCAGTTTTTACGCTTCCGCTTGTTATTTTTGCGTAGCTTTGTTTGGGGTTAGTTCTTACGATGGTAATATCACCAGTTTTTGTTTCTATTGCGCCAGCACTTTCTTTTGTGTAGCTGTTTTTTACTTTTTGTCCGAGACTAAAGCATTCCAAGCTTAGACCTTCTGACATTTTTTGTGAAAACACTGCTTCATTACCAGCCATTGCAGCAATTTTTGGAGGATAAATTGCAAAGATAATATCATTTGTAATTTGGTCTGCAATATCTTGCATTGCGGCATTTGTCCTGCTTATGGAGCCATCTTTTAAATTTACTTTTAAAGCCAAAGTATTTGCAAATTTAACTTGTTTTGTTGCAAACATTAAAACTTGATATTCTACAAGTACTTCGCTTCTTATTTTTTCTTTTCCTGTTATTGTATCAATTCGCTTTTGACTTGCCGCATCCTTTACGCTGAATAATAGAATATAATCTGTTCCAAGAACATTTTTTAATTTTAAAATTTCATCACTAGCAGCATCCCCGCTTGATACAACAGCTTTCTCCATTTCGTAATAACCGCTATTTTGGCGATCAAGCACATTAAAGCTTCTAGAGTTTAGAATGTTTGCTGTGATTTTTTGTTGTAAATCATCCCCAATTGCTTTAAAGTTTGGGCTATTGCTAAAAATTGTTATACTTCGGCGATTCTTCGGATCTAAGCCGGGCACTTTATAGCTCTTTGTAGTTTTGGTGTCAATGAGTTTGACAACAATTTCATAGCGGTCGCCAATTTGATTTTCACTAACAATTTCGTAGCTTGAAAATTTCCCATTTGTGGCTACATTAATATCTTCTTCAAGGCTTTTATGAACGCTGCTAGCTCCATTAACGCTTTGGACGGTGGAGCTAGTGTTTTGGGAGCCACTTATTTTTCCGCCCCATTTACTCATTGCATTGAAGATTGCTTGTTGTAATGCTGATTGATGTGTTGTTGCTACGCCCTTTCCGGTCGCCGTTCTAGTGGTAGTTTTTGTGACAACTTGTGCATTGACAAAACTACAAGTGGTTAGAGTGATTAGAAATACTAATAAAAGCTTTTTCATTGAATACATACCCCTTTCTTAGTTAAAAATCGTCGACTTCAAGATTGGATGATTTTTTTATGCCACCTTGTAATTTGGTATTGTTTTTTGGTGTAGTTTCTGACTTAATTGATGCAGGTGGCTCACTGAATCTTTTAGTATTGCTATCAATACTATCTTGTGAATAGTATCTTATTACACCAACAATTCTTCTGTTTCCATCATCTACTTCCCAAATCCTAGAATCTTCAAGCCCTTTTAAGCTCATAGCCGTGTAGTTTTTGAAGTTTTCCGCCATTATTTTGGTGAGTTCAGTTGTTCTTTCGGTTGATTTTTTTGTGGTTTGGAAGTCATCGCTTGGATTTTTTGATATCTCTATCGCATTTTGGATAATTTTTTCTTGCAAGGTTGAATCTTTACTAAAAGCTGTCATATCTGATTTTAAAAAACTAGAAATGAGAATATCTGCTCTATTTCTTGCTCTAGTTTCAGAGGCAATTGCTAAATCGGTATTTAGTCCTTCTTGTTTCACAAAACTATCAAAGCCAAATGCCATAATGCTCTAGGTGTGCATTCTTCGTTATAAAAATATTTAATACCGAATTTAGATAGCAGCTCATTATTATCAAAAGAGTCCGATATGTCGTCCGGATTTTTACATTGTGCTGTATTGGCAGTCTTTTTGGATTGATAGCCTTGTTTTAAATCTCTAGCAAGCTGTTGAGATCTCTCTGTGGTGTAGGCAAGAACTCCAATTTGAATTTCTCCTTCTTTGCTATCTGTTAGTATGATATTTTCATAAGGAATTAAACCAGCAATGCTGTCTCCAGCCTGTTTAATAACATCTTGCGAAAGAGATTTTTTAAAGACAGTATCCTTTTCTTTGGCGGATAGTGTTTTGGTGTCCACTCCTGCTGCTTTTTTAGCATCATTGGCTAAATTTCCTGTGACATTTTCAGCTCCTAAATAGGTTTTAGCTGCAGCATCAACGAGATTTGCTGCTGTATCAATTAATCCAGCATAAAATGCTTCAGTGTTTGCTTCTTCTTGGAGTTCATCCATTTTGGCTTGCGCTTTGCTTAATAGTTCTTTGTCTTGTTTGTTTGCTGGCACTGTTTTTTGATAAAAACTCAATGCTTCTTGCGCTGCCATACTGCCAGATTTTGACAAAATAACATTTGCTTTTAGGCGTAATAATGCTTCCGAATAAGCATTGGCTAAATAGTCGTAATATTGCGGATCATCAGGTTTTGCATCAATGCTTGCTTTAGCGGTATATACTTCACCAACGATACCTTGTTTCTTTAATTTCTTTTTAAGATCTCTTTTAGAGCGAGTAAGCACTGTGGACATATCTTGCTGTTTGGGCTTTGTAACACTTTGCTCTGTTTTTGGGGCATCTATGATTTCTTCTTGCTTTGCACCTTCATTTTCGGCATACAATAATGACGCTGCGAGAATTGATGAAATGAAAATTTTTTTCATTCTTTTTTCCTTTGTTTGTTTTTTTGTGTTTTTAATTATTAGGGAGTTTAATGTTTTTGTTTTAGGCTTTTTAGCCTAAAACTTTATTTTTTGTTGTCTTTGCTGATTCTTTCGCGACCACTCCATACTTTCATGCCATTTGTAGCATCGACTAGTGTCATCATATAGGTATAATCTATATGTGTTTTCCCATTTTCTAGCTTTGTGTTGCGTGATAGAATGCGTCCTTGTAGAATGTAATCGCGTCCCTTGATTGTTCCGCTTTTTGCGATTGTTCTTTGATCAAATTCAGCATTATCGCGTAAATCTTCGCGCTCACTTGCAAGATCAATAGCATCTTGTCCTTCTGCTCCAGTTACTACAAAAAATCCACGATTAAGAACGGCTTCTTCAATGTAGCTAGTTAGTTCTCTTGTGTCAAGACGAATTGTTGTGTCATTTTTCACGCCATCAATTTTGATGGAATAACGGTTTTTAGGATTTAGAGATTTTATAAAAGGTGCGCTGTAAAGTTTGTCGAGCATTTTTTCTGCTGTGTTTTCAATATCAACAGCATCAATGCCTAAACTAAGACTTTGCCCTTTGCTAGGACTGCCTGTAACACCGCTTGAGTAATTGACGCCCCCGCTGCCTGTTGCGCAACCTGTTAAAACAATAGCTCCTGCTACACTAAGAGATAAGAAAAGTTTTTTCATTTTAATTTCCTTTAAGATAAATTTTTACACTCTTTGCTTTTTTGTGATTTGCTGAGTGTTTGATCTTGATAACATATCCATCATTTAATTGAATCATTTTGAAGTCATCTTGAATGTTGTTTAGACTAAAATCATCTTTATCTAGCCATTCCAACTTATACAAGAGTTGTTTTGTAGAAGTTGGAGAGATTTCTAAAAAAAATTCAATCAACCCACTAGTTGGGTTCTCTCTGATGGAAAATGCACTAATTTGACTGGTATCAAAATCTGTTGCATAAACATAATTCTGATATTTTTTCTTAAGAATAGCCTGCTGTGCTGATTGAGCACAGCCAAAAAACACAAGTGTTCCAAAAATTGGAAGAAGTATTCTTACAACAAAACGACTCAACATTGCCGTAATTATCTTTGTGTTGTGATTGTAATGGCTGGTTGATTTTGGTTAAGTGAGCGAACAATTACTAAGGCATTTTTGCCGCTATCCACTTCTTCTTTTGCGATGATTTTTCCATTTGCATCTTTTAATTCAACCAAGCCATTATTATCCATCATAACAGCATAGGCTTTTTTGGGAAGAGTGTCCCAGCTTCGCGTATCAATGGCAACTTCATCTGCCCCTAATGCGCTACTTGCTTTTCCAAACAATGTTCCGCCCAATCCCCCGCCTAAGCTAGAAGCTTTTTCGGCTGCTTGTCCTGTTAAGACGGATTTTAGGGCCGAACTAACAATATTTGTTACAATAATACTATGTTTATTATTGTTGAACTCTGCAGAGATTACACTATCAAAATTGCTAACCATTTCTAATTTCTGATCATTAACGCTAACATTTTCATAGCTTGACTGATTGTATTTAAGAACTGGAAAACCAATGGTAGGTTGTGTTGCAACTCCATTGATTGAAAAAGGAATCGCAACACCCATAGATTCCTTTGTTGCTCCGCGTCCATCCTCATAAACTACGAAAATCTTTTTGCTGCCTCTCATTCCTGTTTCAAAATATTGAAGTTGTTTTTTGAATTCTTTTGATTTTGGATAAGTTCTAACAAGTTCTTTTAGGTAATCTCTAGCGCGATTGTAATCGTTTGTTAGAAACCTGTTCATGGCTAACATATAAGTGGTATATGGATTTACAAAATCCTTATTTGCCTGATATTCAATGGCATTTGGATCTTGATTGTCATCATATGCTTGATTGACTTGTTCTAGCGCTCCATTTACTTGGGATTCTATGCCTGGAATTCTCTCCTTTGCTTTTTCTAGCAATCCTTTTGAAGTTTCAATTTGTTTTTTAAAGACATCTCTCGCTTTGTCTTGAAGTAAGCTAGCTTGGTTAAAGCTTACTCTAGCTTCTTCATCGTTGCCTAAATCTAAATAGTTTTGACCAATCATTGTGTCAATCATAATTGCTTCATAAAGACTTCCTTCATAATTACTAAAAGATTGTCCGCCAACTAATTGTTTCATTTTGTCGGCGACTATACTTGCAACGCTTCTGCTGGATAACTCTTCGTATTTATTCTTAGCGGCATTTAAAAATTCATTTGACAACTCATATTTTTTGCAAAATCTAGCAGTTGTCCCTGCGTTTATACCATTAAAAATGGTGTCGTCATCATTTTCAATTTTTTTCTTAAAATCATCAAAGTAAGAATTGTCGCAATATTTTGCATTAACTCCTAAATCCTTTGAATGCTGTGGTTGAGAACCGCCACAACCTATTAGAAAAACACTTGTCGCTAGCGTGCTTGTGCATACAAGAGACAGCGCAATTTTTTTCTTCAACAATGAAGTTTTAGAGATCATTATTGACTCCTTTTAAGATTATATAGCACATTATAGGTTTATAATGCCACACAACTATGAACGATTACATCCTTGGTTTCTCCTAAATGTTTGTAAAAGAAGCAATGAGCAACTTTATACATTCTTTTAAGATTTTCCTAATGCTAAATTATAGTGTGTTTTGAGTTATACTCAAAAAAAAAAAACAAGTGGCGACACAAAAAAGATTAGAAATTGAGAGATATTATAATCTTTTGAGAAAAGTTTAGTGGATTTTTATAATTTAAAATAATGTAAAGAATAGGAGAGATTCCTATTCTTTCTCAAACTTAACACCGCTTAAGATAGTGTCAATTCCGCTGCCGGGATAGCGTGTGGCGTTCCAAACTGCCATATAAATGTGAATGGGGATAAAAATCACAAACGCCCAAGTCAAAATATGATGGAGCAAACGCACATTTGCAAGTCCGCCACATAGCACTTCAATAGGGCGCATAAGTGGCATTATCATTCCGCCAAATCCTTCGTGATAAACGTGCGCATATAGCACTAGCCCTGTTAGAGAGATTGCAAGGATTAGCAATAGCACGATGATATAAGTTACAAATTGCAAAGGATTATAGGAGCCTTTTAGGTGCGGATGTCCCCCAAAAAGCATATATGCCTTAATCACGCCAAACCAAGTGAGTGGATTAATAAAGTCTAAAAATGATCTTCGCTCCATCACACATTCTTTGGTAAAAAGCAAATAAATGCGAAAAATCGTAACGGCAATTAGCACAAATCCAAAAATCAAATGCCAACTGCGCATTAGCGCATAAAGAAAACCTGTTGGCTCTCCGCTAAAATTGTTTGGGGCTAAAAAGGGATAGCCTAGATAAAAACCTGTGGCAATCAAGGCAAAAATTGCAATAGCTCTAACCCAGTGAAAAATCCTTGTGAGCTTTGAAAACTCCATTATGGGTTTGTATTTTGTTTCCATAATCGTCCCCTTTAGATGCTGCAATTCATTGCAATGGGATCAAGTTTATATTGACTAATTTCATTGCCTTTTGTGTCCATTAAATGCACTGCACACGCAATGCAAGGATCAAAAGAGTGTATAGTGCGGATAATTTCAAGTGGTTGTGTTAAATCTTGGATTTTTGTTCCAACAAGTGATGCTTCATAAGGTC
Organism: Helicobacter winghamensis ATCC BAA-430; assembly: GCF_028751035.1. Classification (NCBI taxonomy): domain Bacteria; kingdom Pseudomonadati; phylum Campylobacterota; class Epsilonproteobacteria; order Campylobacterales; family Helicobacteraceae; genus Helicobacter; species Helicobacter winghamensis. Next base: position 124,191 of record NZ_CP063533.1, read on the forward strand.
CCATTTGGTTTTTAGCATCTTTTGGTCCTGCATTCCAAGTGCTAGGAACAACAGCTTGATAGTTTGAGACAACACCATCTTTGATTCTAACCCAGTGGCTTAGTGTTCCGCGTGGCACATTACCGATATAACGCCCTTTGTATTCTTTGTTATTATCAATGCTATAAGGCGCGCAAGTTGTTTGATCTCCTGTTTTTAGATTTTCCACCAAAGAATTAAAGGCTTCGATTCCATAATCTGCTGAGAGTTTGCACTCAAGCACCCTAGCTGCTGTTCTTCCTAGTGTGCTAAAGAGTGCTTCTAATGGCAAGCCTGTGTCTTCTAGGAATTGTGTTGCGATTTTTGTAATACGTGGATTTTTTGCAGCAAGTCCTACGACAATCGCCGCTAAAGGTCCCACTTCCATTGCTTCGCCATTGTAGCGTGGGGATTTAATCCAGCTGTATTTACCATCAGTGTCTAGAGCTTTTGTGCGGATAGGATTACCATCTGGTCCAATTGTGTCTTTATCGACAAAGCCTGTATAGTTTGGCTCTGTTTCTCCATCATAAGGGTGCAGTGGCTTGCTGTTGGCATACCAAGAATGTGTTGCTTCTTCTGTGATGAGATTTTCATCTAAGTCTAAGAGTTTTGAAATATCTCCATTTCGGACGATACCTGTGCTATAAAGTGTTTCGCTGTGATTTACTGGAATCTCGGCGTGGCATAGGAAATTACGCACTCCGCAACCTTTAAGCACGCTTGGTTCATTTTTATATACTTCAGCTGCCATTACAACATCGGCATAATATGCACGATTGACAAAATCTGCAACTTCTTTGTATTTGGTTAACCAATCCCCAAGCCTTGATGGATCTAAAATATCTGCTACACAAGTTACTCCACCAACGGTTAAACTCTGTGGATGTGGTTGTTTTGCTCCAAAGATTGCCATCATTTTTGCCGCAACTCTCTGCACTTCAAGGGCTTTTAAATAATGTGATAGCACAATTAAATTTTGCTCAGGAGAGAAACGATAAGTTTTATGCCCCCAATAAGCATTTGCAAATGGTCCTAAGCCTTGCTTCGCACTTGCAAATTTTTTGACTCTCTCTTGCACATTAGTAAGTTCATCGGTTCCTGCCACAATTGGATTTTTAGAGTATTTAAAGGCAAGTTCGGAAGCTTTTTTTGGATCTGCTTTGAGAGCAGAAGTAATATCACACCAATCAAGTCCGTGCAAGTGATAAAAATGCACCAAATGGTCATGTAAAACAAGAGAGATATTCATTAAAGAGCGCACCATTTCAGCATTAAATGGGATCTTGATTCCAAGAGCGTCTTCTACGGCAGTGATTCCAGCCTTATAGTGAGAGTATGTGCAAACTCCGCAAATTCTTTGTACCATAAAGCCCACATCCCTTGGATCACGATTTTTAACAATTACTTCTAGCCCGCGCCATAATGTAGAGCTAGAATACGCATCGGTAATTACATTGTTTTCATCAACAATAACTTCAATCCTTAAATGCCCTTCAATTCTTGTGATAGGATCTACAATGATTCGTTTTGTCATAAGCCCTCCTTTTATTCTTTATCTTTTTTAATATTACTTAATACTGCGTGTGCTGCCATACCAATAGCTGCAGCTCCTAGAAGCGTGATTCCAATAGTATCCGCTGTTCTATCTGCCCCACCTAGCATTGGCGTGTCATAAAGCTTGCTTGCAAGTGGTTCTTCAAATGGACCCATTGTATCCCAGAAGTTTGGTTCGCTACAACCTATGCAACCATGTCCTGCTTGAATAGGCCAGCTTGTGTGTGAGTTAAAGCGGAGTTTGGAGCAGTTGTTAAATGTATAAGGACCTTTACAGCCTACTTTATACAAGCAATAGCCATTTTTCGCTCCCTCATCGCCAAAAGTTTGCACAAATTCCCCTGCATCAAAATGTCCGCGTCTTTCACATAAATCGTGGATTCTAAGCCCATAAGCCCATTTTGGACGATTGTAAGCATCAAGACTTGGTAATGTTCCAAAGAGAATAAAGTGTAATACATTGCCTACAATGTTTTTTTCGCTTGGCGGACAGCCCGGGACATTAATCACTGGCTTATTTGTTATTGCACTTAGTGATTTAGAAGCTGTTGGGTTAGGATTTGCTGCTTGGATTCCGCCAAAGCTAGAACAGGTTCCGATGGCAAAAATCGCTGCTGCGTGTTCACTCGCTTCTTTTGCGCTCTCTAATCCTGTTTTTCCGTGCGCTCCGATTGTTAGATATTGTCCTTCTAATGCAGTTGGAACACCGCCTTCTACCATTAGCACATAGCGCCCCTTATAGCGTTCAATGGCAGATTCCAAGTTTTCTTCAGCTTGATAGCCCGCTGCTGCCATTAGTGTTTCGTGGTATTCTAAAGAAATGTAATCAAAAATAAGGCTATCAATCCCAGGTCCATCGCTTCTTAGTAAGCTTTCACTGCAACCTGTACATTCTGCTAAATGTAGCCAAATTACAGGTAGTCTATCAGCAACTTCTGCTGCCTTTGCTGTTAGTGGTGCAAAGCTTGCTGGCAATGATAGCATTGCAGTCATTGCTCCTGCCCACTTCATAAAATCTCTTCTTGAAACCCCTTTTTCTTTGAGCATTTTTTTAATGCTATTACCTTTTTTAAGTGCTGGAAACTTCGCAAGTTTTGCTAGTCTTTCCTCGGCTTGCTTAAGTAAAAGATTGTCTTTTTCTATCATCTTAACCTTCCTTCACATTGAGAGTTGAAAAATTGCTTAGAATTTACTCTTTTTTTTCTTAATTTATACTACAAAAAGTTAATAATTTTTTAAATTGAGAAAAGTTTAAGGCTTTAGTGTGATTTTATGTGTAAGAATGTGGTTTTCTAATGTCTCATCATCAAACACTTTATCATACAATTGTGTTGCGATTCGCCTTTTATCATTTGTCTGTATATCGCCATTTATCGTGTTAATAAACTCCCTAAAATCCGCATTTTTATTCACTAGCATATCAATAGTTCTAAAATCTAAGTTTCTTACCACAGAGGGCAAAAGCACTTGTGATTCCGTAGGCTCTAACTCTAGCTTTATAAGCCCAATGCCAAAGCTACTATGCAGCCGCCTTAGCTCATCAAACACTTCAGAATCTAGCTCTTCATACACCACTAAATACCCCTCATTTGCAAAGCTAGAGTTACTCACCGCTTGAAAGTAGCTCTCTTTCAAATTGCTAAAATCAAGTGAAACTTTTAGCTCAAAGGAGTAAATCTTAAAATCACGGCGGTTTAGATTCTGACTTAGCTCTAGCGTTTCTCTCTCACTATAATCATTAAATGGGAAATGCACACCCACAATATCAGGGTAGTTCCACTTATCCTGCCCACCTTGAGATTTTTTACTCTTTTCGTGCTTAATCGTCTTTGCATACACATCAAAATAATCTTTTGCAAACCGCACAAACAATGGGTGCAAATCCCGCTCGTGAAAGCCCCTGCCTTTTTGCTTTTCATAGTTTGTCTTGCTTGTCTGTATTATAGATTCTAATCCCTTTTGCAGTTCATTCTCTCTCGCCCTTAACCAAAAGGTTGTAGGCTTACTTGAAGCTTTCATAAATATAGAATCTTGTCTATCGCGTATATCTACATAAAGTTGTGCTGACATTGTCATTTCCGGCGTTTTACCAATACTTGCTAGATTTTTATCTAAGCCTTTTTCTACTGCTCTATCCCAAATTTGCGTAGCTTTAAGCGGAGCAGTCGCACTCTCTAGCACAGCCCTTGCCACTTCCAAGTATGTCATTTTCTTTTGCATTGTTATCCTTAAATAAGCATTGTTAAGAATAGTTACATTATAGCATTTTGAAAATTTATTTTTATATTTACCCTTCGTTATTTAAATAGGGACGATGATATTGGCGTAATTTATCACAAGGAGTTGGTTATGACAGAGTTTGACCCAATTGATGAAAAAGTCGTTTTTGAAAAGCTTAGTAATCTTATCAATGGTATGGATTGCTCTAAGCAGAGTTTAGAGCAGCATAAAGAGCAACAAGGCGTGATTTATGCTAAAGATAGGCAGAGTATCCAATCTTCTAGCACGGATAAAAGGATTTGCTTTGCAGATAGAATCCTAAATGGTGGAATCTTACAAAACGATGGGAGCTATATGAGTGATGATAAGCAGTTTGTATATAGCCTTGATGTTAGCGGGGCTGGGCTTTTGCGTATCACTTCTGTGTGTAAAAAGACAAGCTTTACCCTAGTAAATTTCTCGCAAAAAAATGGCGATTTTGGAATCTATTTGCGTGAAAAGCCTTATAAGGAAATGGGCTTTGTGTATTGCAACACTTTTAATGTGCATCCTTATATTAAGGCATTTAAGGAAATCGCCCCCTATATTGCAAAGCGAATTTATAAGCCTGATTTCTTCACAAAGGCAGTGGTGAATGACTATAAAAGTATGCTTGCAAACCTACTTGGACCATTTTATGAGCCAAAATCATTTGACAAAGCGGTGCAAGAGATTAGCCTAAATCCCCAATATCTTTATCTTCTTAATGTCGCTATGATTGAGAGTATGAAGTATTTCACTAAGGATAATGGGCTAGTAAAAGAGCTATATATCTTTGCGAGTAACCCAACACCTCCAGATAGCTTCCGCGCGCAAACACTTCTTAGCACGATGAAAAGTCTCAATCGCAACATCACGCAAGGAAAGCCAGAACTTGCTATCAATCAAGTGGTGTTTCATAGCTTTGCCTTGGGCGAAGAGGTGGGGTTTTTACAGGAATTAAGCAGGGATAGCGGTGGGAAATACTATAAAGTGGATTCTACTTTAGCGTTTAAAAGGGCGTTATTAAGCCACCTTGATAATGGCAGAATGCCAGAGCCAAAAGAGCTAGGCGATGATGCGAGTATAGTGCCTAGCAAGCCAGAAAAAATCCACGATGATAATCCACCAAAAGATGTGTGATGAAATATTAGAATCTAGCTAGATTCTAAGTCAAGTTACTTTGTAAAATTGTGTTTAAGAGCTTTAAATCGTTGATTTTAGATTCTATATCTTTAAATTTAGAATCTAACTCGCTCTTGCGTTTTATGCTTAAATCTATGAAGCTAGATTCTCTCTCAATGCCTATAAACTGCCTGTGTAAAAGATTTGCGGCAATGCCTGTGGTGCTAGAGCCTGAAAATGGATCGCAAATTATAGAATCTTCATTGCTTGCCATTAAAAGCAATCGCACCAAAAGGGCTAAGGGCTTTTGTGTGGGGTGTTTGCCAAAGGTCTTTTCCCAAGGAGCAATAGCTGGGAAGCTCCACACATCACGCATTTGCTTATCATTGTTTAGTTTTTTTAGAATCTCATAGTTAAAAATATGCTTATGTTTATGGCTTTTTCTAGCCCAAATGATTTGCTCAGTAGAGTGCGTGAGGTAGCGACAGCTAAAGTTTGGCGGGGGATTAGTCTTTTGCCAAGTAATGATATTTAAAATCTTAAAATCAAGCTTTTGTAATGCCCTGCCAAGTGAAAAAATATTATGATAAGTCCCACTTATCATAATGCTGCCTGTGGGCTTTAGGGCTATTTTTGCATTTGCAATCCACTCCGTATTAAACCTATCAATTTCATCAATATTTTCTCCCCTGTCCCATTCGCCTTTATTCACACTCACAATCTTGCCACTTTGGATACTTAAGCCACCATTTGAGAGAAAATAAGGTGGATCAGCAAAAATCACATCAAAACTCTCTTTCATCTGTGGCAAAAGGGCATTACAATCGCCTTGATAAAGACTAAATTTAGAATCTAGGCTTGTAAAAGTGGGGGTTAATGTGTGGGATTTAGCGGTCATTTTGTGCCTTTTTAATAAAATCTTTTACATTGCTAAGATTATACATCTCTACGCTTTTATAGGCTTCTTGCAATTTATTTTTGCTGCTGTGCCAACCTTGCCCATCAGTAATCCATACAAAGTTTTTATCAGCAAACCTATCAAATTTTGGGGCTAACTCTTGGTATGCCCTAGCTGTTTCATTAAGCTTACTACCGCCACTCGCATAGAAATTACACTCAATAAAATAGCTTATATTTTTACCAAAAATTACAAAGTCAAATCGCTTTTTATCATCTCCAAAGCTTCCCTGCAAATCGCTAAACTCTGCGATATTCACTTGTTCTTTAAAATGTAATTTAGCCTTTGTAAAAAGATCCCTTAAATAAGATTCCATAAAAGCACCACCACGATTTTTTCTTGCATTGCTATCTAACCCCACTTCAATGCCAAAAACAAAGTCATTTAAATCTTTCATCTTACTATTACCAAAGATAGAATCTAGCCCACTCTCACAGATAAATTCATAAATCCCCTTAGGGTTTTGCAAATACGCATTGATAGGTGTTTCATTGCTATTAGAATCTAATACAAGTTCTCTTTCATTGCGAATTGCTAAAATCAAAGGCAAAACATCAAAAGCCTTAGCATACTCATCAAAAAGCAAAGTAATCTTATCTTGCAAACTATCCTTTGGCACACCTAGCAAAAGATTTAAATGATTAAGGCTAATGCTTAACTTATCTTTATTTGCTAGGCACTTCTGCCAATCTACAAAAAAGCCCAAATCTCTATTTGTCGCTCTAAGCGTGCTTAGAAAAGTTTCAAATGCTAATGTGTTTTTCACAATTATTCCTTATGTGTTGTGCGTTTAGATTCATTCACCCAAACACTCTCTTAAAGATAGAATCCACATTTTTTGTGTAGTAGCTAAACTCAAAGCATTCGCGGATTGCCGCTTCGCCGATAAGCCCCACAAGTTCGCTATCTCCCAAAAGATATTGCAAATATAAGCTCTCGCCCTTATCATTTACCGCCGCTTTGCCTTCCTGCATAACACCATTTTGTAAGTCTTGCCATACCTTCATCGCATTTCTTTGCACGATTTTATAGGCATCTTCGCGAGATACACCCTTTTTAGGAAGCTCTAGCAAGATTCGCTGTGAGAATACAAGCCCGCCGGTGAGATTTAAATTTTTCATCATATTTTTTGGATACACCACTAGCTTTTCAAGTAGCCCCTTTAAACGCATTAGCATAAAATCCGTGGTGATAAAGCTATCTGGCAAAATAAATCGCTCCACGCTACTATGGCTAATATCCCGCTCGTGCCACAACGCGACATTCTCCATTGCCGGCATTGCATAAGAGCGGATCATTCTGCAAAGCCCTGTGATGTTTTCGCTTAAAACCGGGTTTCGCTTGTGGGGCATAGCAGAGCTTCCCTTTTGTCCGCTTTCAAAATACTCTTCTGCTTCATAGACTTCTGTGCGTTGCAGGTGTCGCACTTCCACAGCGATTTTCTCACAGCTACTAGCAAGCAGGGCTAAATCACTCATAAGCCTAGCGTATCTATCCCTTTGGATTACTTGATTACTCACAGGCGCAGGTTTTAGCCCTAGCTCTTTGCAAACTAGCGTTTCAAGCTCCATAGGTGTGTGGGCGAGATTGCCCATAGCCCCGCTGAGTTGCCCCACAGAGATGACTTCTAAAGTGGATTCTAACGCTTTCAGGTGCCGTCCTAGCTCATCATACCAAATCGCTAAAACTAGCCCAAAGGTGATAGGCTCTCCGTGAATTCCGTGGCTTCGCCCCACCATTAGCGTATCTTTATGCTCGTAAGCCCTTGTTTTTATCGCTTCTCTCACTTGAGCTATATCATCTAAAATAATCTTTAAGCTATCTCGCATTTGCAACGCCACTGCCGTGTCAATACAATCGCTAGAGGTTATCCCATAATGCACCCAGCGAGATTCTTCACCTAAAGATTCTGCCACAGAAGTGGTAAAGGCGATTAGATCGTGTTTGGTAACCGCTTCTATTTCATCAATCCTAGCAATGTCAAATTTCGCATTTTTACATATCTTTTCACAATCGCTATCAGGGATTAGCCCAAGCTTATTCCAGCCTCTAACTAACGCCTTTTCTACCTCAAGCCACGCGGAATACTTTGCATTTGTGTCCCATAATCTTTTCATCTGCTCTCTTGCGTATCTCTCTACCATTTCAAATCCTTCATTTTGTTTATGTTAAAATAATACTAACATAACCCCCCTTAAAAGTTAGAAAATGCCCTATATCTACAAAGAATTTAAAATAAATTCCCCAATAAAAGCCTATGCGTTTTTAATGCAAGCACTCAATCTCTCAATGTCTGATGCACAACGCTACATCAACAAAGGAAAGGTGCGTTATCAAGGTAAAGTGCTGCAAGAGAAGGCAAAGGTTTTGAATGATTGTGTGCAAGTGCTTATTTTTCAACCCGATTCCATAGGTTTAAAACCGCTTTTTGAAAATGAAGATTTTGCGATTTTTAACAAGCCCTCTAAAATGTTAATTCACCCAAAGGGGAGATTTGAACATCATAGTTTGATTGATGAAGTGCGTGCGTCTTTAGGTTTAAAAGCGAGCCTTGCGCATAGGATTGATAGGGAAACAAGCGGGCTGGTGCTTGTCGGCAAGCATAAAAAGAGCATATCTGAACTTGGGTTGATGTTTTTAAATAACAGCATAAAAAAGGAATATCTAGCCCTAACGCGCGCAAAAGTTGGAATCCAAAATGTAAATTTTAAAGATTTTTGTCTCTCTTTGCCTATTGCTATACAAGAAAAGGGTGGAGATTTATGCGTGCGTTCTGTGTCTTTAAAAAACGCTCAAATGTGCCAAAAATTTAGGAATCTAAAATTTAAAGAAGCTAAGAGTGAGTTTGAAATACTAGGAATTTTAGAAAATACCTATAAAAATGTTAAATTTTTGCTTTTTAAAGTCTTGCCAAAAACAGGAAGAACACATCAAATACGCGTGCATTTAGACGCTTTAGGATATCCTATTTTGGGCGATCCTTTGTATGGCGTAAAAGATGTGCATAGTAGGGAGTATTTAGACGGGGAATTTATCATGCAAAAGTTGGAATCTAAAAATGCATTAAGCAATGAAAAACGCCTGGAATACTTCGGTGCAACGCGTTTAATGCTCCACGCTTATGGTTTAAAGTTTGTTTATAAGGGTAAGGAATTTGCCTTTAGAAGCACTGAAAATTTTGAGATTACTCAAAGTGTTCTAGGTTAATGCGATTTATGCTATAATCTAACAAATTTCAATTTTAAAGGATATGTGATGATGCCAAGTGTTCAGCAATTACTGATTGTTTTGTTAATTATTGTCGTGCTTTTTGGTGCGAAAAAGATTCCAGATTTAGCAAAGGGCTTGGGTTCTGGAATTAAAAACTTCAAAAAAGCGGTGAAAGAAGATGATGAAGAAGTTGCGCAAAATACCAAGATTGAGCAAGACAAAGTAACAACAGTGCAAACAGATTCTAAGCCTAATGAAACTGCAAAAGTTTGATTAAAAGCAATGTATCACGCAATCAAAGAAATCATTGATGGCACGCTTGGGGTTTCTAGTGTGCTAGAAAAGCCACGAGATAAGAGTTTTGGACATTTTGCTTTGCCAACTTTTAGTTTTGCTAAGACATTGAAAAAAGCACCGCAAATCATTGCACAAGAGTTCGCGCAAAAGTTGGAATCGATCCCGCAAATTGCAAGTGTTAGTGTGGTTAATGGCTATGTTAATTTTAGTTTAAGCAACGCATTTTTGGGACAATGTGCGTGGGAGTTTTTACAAGATGATTTTAAGGAATCTAGCAAGCTAGAGTCCAAGAAGGTGGAATCTCGAAATGAAAAGGTTTTGCTAGAGTATGTCAGTGCAAATCCCACCGGTCCTTTACATATAGGACATGCTCGCGGGGCTGTGTTTGGCGATAGTTTGGCGCGCATTGGACGCTTTTTGGGCTATACAATCCACACAGAATATTATATTAATGATGCAGGCGCGCAAATCCAAAAGCTTGGGAAGTCCATTTATTACGCGGGGCGCGCTTTAGTTTTTAGTGAAAGTAGAGAGTTGCCTAGTGAGTGCTATCAGGGGGAATATGTTTTTGAACTTGCAGAATGTGCTAGAGCTGAGCTTGGGGAGAGTGTTTTTGAGAGTTTGGAATCTTTAGAAAAACTTAGTGTTTTTGGCAAGGATAAAATGCTTTTAGAAATAAAGAGCAATTTGGCACAAGTTGGAATCGTTTTTGATTCTTATGTGAGCGAAAGAGAGCTTTTCTCTCAATTAGATTCCACGCTAGAGTCACTAAAGGCACATAATGGAGTGTATGAGAGTGAAAATAAACTTTGGCTAAAATCCACAGAATTTGGTGATGAAAAAGATCGTGTGATTGTTAGAGAGAGTGGGGAAGCGACTTATTTAGCGGGAGATATTATTTATCATAAAAATAAATTTGAGCGTGGTTTTTCACATTATATTAACATTTGGGGTGCGGATCATCACGGCTATATCGCAAGAGTTAAAGCAGCTTTGGAGTATTTGGGATTTGATAGTCAGAAGTTGGAAGTGTTGCTTGCGCAAATGGTGGCACTTTTAAAGGATGGAATCCCATTTAAGATGAGCAAGCGCGCTGGCAATTTTATCTTAATGAAAGATGTTGTTGATGAGGTGGGTGCTGATGCGTTACGCCTTATGTTTTTAAGTAAAAAACCAGATACGCATTTAGAGTTTGATGTGGAATTGCTAAAAAAGCAAGACTCTAGCAATCCTGTGTATTATATCAATTATGCTCACGCTAGAATTCACACGCTATTTTCTAAGTCAAACTTTACTATGGAATCTCTTAAGGCACTTTCCTTAGAACAATACAAGGCATGGGATTTGCAAGAGAGTTTGCGTGATTTACTAGTTTTAGCACTTGGGATTGAAAAGGTTTTAAGTGATGCGTTTTCCCAGCGATTAATTAATAAGGTAGTGGATTATTTATACACACTATCTGCAGACTTCCATCGTTTTTATAATGAAACAAAAATTTTAAATACAGATCAAGAAGAACAGATTTTAAAAGTGCTTGTTGTAGTGGCGCATTCTCTTGCTTTGGGATTAGATTTGCTAGGCGTTAAAGCAAAAGTAAAAATGTAAAGGAGAATTTTTGAGTAAGGCGGTAATTTTTCCGGGTCAAGGAAGTCAAAGCGTTGGAATGGGTAAGGATTTGTTTGAAAATAGCGCGGAAGTTAGGGCGTTGTTTGAACAAGCAAGCGAGATTTTAAAAGAAGATATGCAAAAACTTTGCTTTGAGGAAAATACGAAATTAAATTTGACGCAATACACGCAACCTGCGATTTTGCTTGTAAGTTATAGTGTGTTTATGCTAGCAAAAGAAAAGTTGCAAAAAGATGGAATCGCTTTTGGGCTTGGGCATTCTTTAGGGGAGTTTAGCGCGTTATGTGCTAGCGGTGTGCTAGGGTTTGAAAAGGCGATTGCCCTTGTGCATAAACGCGGAATCTTAATGGAAGAAGCGTGCAAGATGAAAGCAGCTGGAATGATGGTTGTGCTAGGTTTAGAAGATGGAGTTTTAGAAGAGTTTTGTGAGAAAAAGCGCAATCTTGGGTTAAAGGTTTGGTGCGCAAATTACAATGGTGATGGACAAATGGTTTTAGGCGGAAGCAAAGAGGATTTGCAAAGCTTAGAAGTGGAGTTAAAAGGACTTGGTGCAAAGAGAGCTTTAATGCTTCCTATGTCTGTAGCAAGCCACTGCCCTGTGCTTGATAGTATGTGTGGGGAATTTAAAGTCCTGCTTGAAGATGCTCTTGGTGATTGCTTTGCTTTTCCTATTATTTCTAATGTGAGTGCAAAGCCATATCACACAAAGGAACAAGCATTAGAATTGCTAGCAAATCAGCTCATAGCACCTGTGCTTTATAAGCAATCTATCCGCGAAAATGATCGTATAATTAGTGGATTTGTAGAATGTGGTGGCAATGTGCTAAAAGGACTAAATAAGCGCCTAAGTCAAAAAGATACGATTTCTCTACAAACTTACGCTGAAATTCAAGATTTTTTACAAAAGGATTAAAATGATAATTGGAGTCATAGGAGCGATGCGTGAGGAAATCACACCACTTTTAGAGCATTATAAGGACTATGAAACTCTTGCATTTGGGGGTAATACTTTTTATAAAGTGGCATTAGGGAGTAAAACGCTAATTATCGCTTGTAGTCGTATTGGCAAGGTGCATTCAGCCTTAACTGCTAGCACGATGATTTTACATTTTGGTTGTGAGAGAATTATTTTTAATGGTGTTGCAGGTGGGATTAATCCTAGTTATAAAATTGGGGATTTAGTGCTTGCTAGCAAACTTTGTCAGCACGATGTGGATATTACGATTTTTGGGCATCCTTTTGGGTATTTTTCTGAAGGTAAGGTTTTTACAGAATCTGATTCTGTGCTAAATGGACTCGCAAAGGCTGTGGCAAAAGAGAATGGGATTAACCTTTATGAAGGGATTGTTGCAACAGGGGATCAGTTTATTGGCTCCAAAGAGCGTAAAGAGTGGATTAAAAAAGAATTTAACGCTGATGCTATTGAAATGGAGGGAGCAAGTGTGGCTGTGGTGTGTGATAATCTTAATACGCCTTTGTGTGTAATCCGCGCTATTTCGGATAATGCAGGCGATGAAGCTTTGGTGAGTTATGAAGAGTTTTTAGAATCTAGTGCTAGAGTTAGTGCTTCGCTTGTAATTAAGATGATAGAAAAACTATAAAGGAGCTGTGTTATGCGTTTAATTTTAGTGCGTCATGCAAAAGCGGAAGATAGGGAAAAATGGATTGATAAAGATGACTTAAAGCGACCTTTGACAAAAAAAGGCGTAAAACAAGCAAAAAGAATTGCAAAATATATTGGCAAAAAGTATCCAAATGTTGATGCGGTTATCTCATCTTTAGCGTTGCGTGCGTGCGATACAGCAAAATATATCACAAAAAAGCAAGCACATTGCACCTTTATTCCAACGCCAAATATCAACCCAGAAGAAGGGATTGAAGGCTTTTTGCGCAATAAAGATAAAATGGAAGAGGATTGGCAGACGCTTGTTGTGGTAGGACACGAGCCAAGTATTAGTGAGTTTGTGCGATTTATTTGCGCAAAAGGGACGCTAAATTTGCGCGTAAGCAAGGGTTGTGTGGTGGAGCTTGAACGCGAAAATGAAGATAATTGGGTGTTAGTTGGGTTAAATAATTTTTAAGGGTGTGAAATGTTTTTGGGGTATTTACCAGATTGTGCAAGTAAATTTAAGAAAAACGAAGTCTTAAGCAAGGTTTTTGGCTATCTTTTTGATGCGCTTGATACAGAAAGTGAGATGTATAAGCGCATTTGTTCTTTGGAAGCTGGAGCACAATTTGAAGTGCATTTTGATGGTGGAGCAAGGGCGATTGAGCAAGCTTATTACACAAAATCGCCAAAAGAAGCCTTTTATGAAAGCCATAGTCAAATGGTTGATTTTCAAATGGTTGTAGAAGGCAGAGAAATCTTTTTTGTCGCGCCAAATTCATTATGCGAGATTAAAACTCCTTTGGATTCCAAAAAAGATTTGATTGAGTATTATCCTAGTGCGTTTATTTCCAGTGTGCAGTTGTTTTCAGGGAATCTTGCGGTTTTTGAATCATTTGACACACACGCAGGTGGAATTGCAACAGATTCTAGTGTAACACTGGTTAAAAAAGTGGTTGTCAAAGTCCCAAAAGAATATGTAAAGCTAGGTTTTTAAGCCATTAAGATTTATTTTCTATGGCTTTGAGACTTCTCTTGCTCTCTCTTTGCATCTTCTACGCCCTTTTTCCATAGGCTGTGGCGATGTAGGACATATTTTGCGCTGATTTTGCCACTAAACATTCCACTAAGCAATGGGCGGTTTTCTTTAAAGATAAACGCTGCTAGGTGTCCAATGATTGCAAGAATCATTAAAAACATTCCTAGATTGTGGAGTTGTGTCGCCCAAAACATTACGCCTTCGCTTAGGTTTAGTCCGCTTAAATTTTTATAAGTTTTAATTAAGCCTGTAATAATAAGAAGCAAAATAACAAATGCGATTCCAACATACGCTAGGCGTTGCTCTGGTAAATACTTTTCGCTAGGTGGTTCTTTGGTTTTTAAAAGCATTGCTTTAATCACAGCGATACTTCTTGAAAAATCTCCCTTTTTTGGAAGAATATCAAATTCCTTGCGACCGCTATGAAAAACAATGTGAAATAATACAAAAAAACAAAGAATTGCTGCAAAAACATAATGAATGATTAAGGAAATGTGATAATCCCCACTCCAGCCCATAAGTGGAAGTTCGTTGAGCATATAGCGTTTTGCCACTGGCATTTGTAGGATTCCACTAAAAATTAACCCAAAAATACTTAAGGCAACACCCCAATGCACGATTCTATTTTGTAGGCTTTGTCGTTCAATTTTGGCATTATTTTGCATTTTTATCCCCTTTGTTTGATTTTGCTATGGCAATTCCCCCAGCAATCGCCCCAACAACAGGGGCTAAAAGCACACTTTTAATGAGTGCCGAATCGCTACTTACGAAGTTTTTAACTTCTAGGTTTAAATGTGGAATTCCAACTTTTTGTGGTTTTTCTTTGGTGAAGCTATACTTTTGATTAAGGGCATTATCTAGTATTTCAAAAGGGATTGGCGAAACATAAAGCGTTGAAGTTCCGCCATTTTGGGTATCTCCATAAATATAAGTGCCTTGCATTTGCGCTTTTTGCTTATAGGATTCTGCAATTTCTTGTGATTTTTTGAAAATTTCATCTCTTTTACCAAAGGTAATTGCACCTTTAGGGCAAGAAGTTTCACAAGCTGGTGCTTGATTTTTTGCAAGTAAGTCCGCGCAAGAATCACATTTATACATTGCTCCACCACCGGCTAATTTTGGGGCGATTTTTAAATAGATTCCAACTCCGGCTTGTCTTTGTGGAATCCCCCAAGGACAGACATCACGACATTTTGCGCCACCAAAGCAAAAGGTATCATCAATGCTAACTGCGCCATTCTCATCTTTACTAATCACTCCAAAAGGGCAGATTTTTTGACAAGTTGGGTCATCGCAATGCATACAACGCCTAGGGATAAAGACTTCTTGTTGGCCTTGTGGTGTATCTAGGATAAGATTTTCTATGTAAGTCCAATTATAAGGCGTCAAACGCGAGATATTATCGCGATTTTTAGAATAATCTTCATAGATTTTGCGCGGAAAATAATAGGGAATATTAGAAATAGGATTTGGGAAGTTTGGCAAATTTTTGTTTTGACAGGCTTGCACGCATTTTGGAGTGCCTAAATCCTTACAGCCATCGCAACGCCCTATATCAATAATAGAAGCAGTTTTATAGGTGGGCTTAGTGGAATCTGTATTTTGTGGAGTTTCTTTGGCATTAAGACTCATTGCGCCAACGCTTGCGATTCCTATAACTTTGAAAAAATGGCGGCGATTGATTTGTTGCATTGTTTTGCCTTTTGTTTAATTTTATGCAATTATATGTGGAGTTTAGATAGAATAAAGTAACAAAGTTACTCTATTAATTAAGGTTGATTTTGAACGCTACAATTAAGAAATTAATGGAATCTTGGGGAGTTTCATCAAACGACTGCGCGGTGTATGCGCAAAAGATTTATACAAAAAATTTTCCCAAAAATTACAAAATTTTTAGCGAAGATGATGAGTGTCGTGGGCTTGTTTATATTTTAGATGGTGCATTACGCGCTTATATTGTCTCGCCTAGTGGAAAAGAAATTAATCTATTTATTTTGCAAAAAGATGAGTATTGTATTCTCTCTGCTTCGTGTATGTTAAAAAACATTTGCTTTGATGTAAATTTGGAGTTTGTCAAAACTTCTAGTGTGATGATTTTGCCTAGCAAAACCTTTAATATTCTTTGTGAAAAATACCCAGTGGCTAGAAAGTTTCAAGTAGATTTGGTGAGTGAGCGTCTCTCACGCGTTGTATTTACTCTTGGTTCTTTAGCATTTGATACATTGGGCGATAGGATTTTAGAGTTTTTAAAGACACGCTTGAGTGAGAGTTTGCAACAAGAGTCTAAGACGCTCTATGTAACACACGAAGAGATTGCAAATGCACTAGGGAGTGCTAGAGAAGCTGTTTCAAGAATGTTAAAAGAGCTTGAAAAGCAAGGTAAGGTTAAAACAGGGCGTGGAATCGTAGAGTTGTTGTAAGTTATTTGATAATTTTTATTGACAAATAAAAATAATTTTTGTAGTATAAGCGACTTTTTTATAGGACAAAAATTTATAGCTTTTAAGGAAAATCAATGTTTGAAAAGTTATTAAAAGATAATAATTTAAAAATTACTCCCCAAAGACTTGCAATTTTAAAAGAGATTCAAAGGTTTGGACATATTGGTATTGATGAGATTTACGAAAACATTAAAGAGAGTAATCCATCAATGTCGCTAGCAACGGTGTATAAGAATCTCACCTTTATGCAAGAAGCTAAAATTATTGATGAAGTGAAGCTTCCTAATCAAAAGCAACGCTACGAACTTGTGAAAAATCCGCATATTCATCTTGTTTGTGAAAAATGTGGGAGTATCACAGATATGGAAATGAAAGATTCTTTAGAGGCATTTAAGAAAGAATGCGCAAAGCAATCGCATTATTCGATTAAGGATACTTCTGTTGCAATGCTCGGCGTTTGTCCGAAATGTCAAAACCTAGATTAAGATAAGTCTATGGATTTAGAATTTTATATTTTAACTCCGCAAGATTCCAATCTTCAAGCGTATCAATATCTTGAACACGCGATTGTGGCAGGATAAAACTCAAAGAGTTTTCAAAAATATTTTCTCTCTCTTTCCAAATTTTTGCCTCAGCAAAATAAAATTGTCCCGCATCGTGATAGACTTTTTCTAAGTCTTGGGAGCGTTTGTTAAAATGCTTTTTAAAAAGCATTGTATTTTTGCCCTGCGTAAGAGTAAAGGCGCGAAATGGGGAATAATCATACTCCACAGCGCTAAAGCAATAGCAATCTTGCGCATTTTCTTTTGCCTGTAAAAAAGCATTTTTAAGCGTGCTGGAATCTAAAAGTGGTGCAGTAGCGTATAAACAGCATACAAAGGATTCCGCCTTTAAGTCTAAAGCTTCTATGGTGTGTAAAATTACTTCTCTAGTGCCTGTGTAATCATTGCTTAAATATTTTGGGCGTTTTAGTGCAGTTACGCCTAGTGTTGTCGCATAATTTAAAATCTCTGTATCATCACTTGAAACAATAATTTGAGAAAAGATTCCACATTTTAGAGCGTTTTGAATGCTATAAGCAAGAATGGGCTTGCCACAAAACTCTTTTAAATTTTTACGCAAAATCCGCTTGCTCCCACCACGCGCTGGAATCACACAAACACAAGACATTTTATGTTCTTTTTTGAATGGAATCTTTTAAAAGATTAATCACTTTTTGTTGTTCTTGTTCGCTTAGAGTTGGGAAAAGTGGTAGCGTGATAGTATTTTTATAATAGGATTCCGCATTTTTAAAATCCCCTTTTTTAAATCCAAAGCGCGCATAAAAGGGCTGCAAATGGATAGGGATATAATGCACTTGCGCACCAATGCCCGCATTTGTGAGTCTTTTAAAAAGCTCTTTGCGCTTGATTCCACTTTTTTTATTTAGCACAATCACATAAAGATGAAATGCGCTGTAATTATAGGATTCTACAAAGGGTAAGGTTAGCTCTAAATCCCTTAAGTTTTCATCATAGATTTTAGCTAGAGTATTGCGCTTTGCAACATAGCTTTCAAGGCGTGTGAGTTGTGAGAGTCCAAGTGCGGCGTGAAGCTCACTTAAGCGGTAGTTAAAACCTATAATTTGTTGTTCATAATACCACGCCCCTTGCTTTTTGTGCTCAAAGTCATTGCAATCCTTTGTAATTCCGTGGCTTTTTAGCATTTGCATTTTCTTTGCATATTTTACATTATTTGTGGTTGCGATTCCACCTTCTGCTGCGGTAATGATTTTTACAGGGTGCAGGCTAAAAATGGTAATATCACTAAAGGCGCAAGAGCCAATGGGATAGGTGCGATAACTTCCACCAAGTGCGTGAGAGGCGTCTTCAATGATTTTAAAGCCATATTTTTTTGAAAGCTTAAAAATACTTTCCATATCACAGCTTTGCCCTGCAAAATGCACTACAACAAGCACTTTAGGAAGCTTGTGCTTTTTGGTGCGCTTAAGTTTAAGGCTCAAAGATTCTACGCTAAGATTGTAAGTTTTAGGGTCAATATCTACAAAATCCACTTTTGCTTCACAATAGATTCCACAATTTGCGCTTGCAACAAAGCTATTTGTGCTAGTCCATAGCCAATCTCCCTTTCTTAATCCAAGTGCAAGCGCGGCACAATGCAAGGCAGAAGTTGCGCTATTAAAACTTATGCTAAATCCCGCTTTGACTTTCTTTGCGATTTGTGTTTCAAACTCTTGTGCTTTTGGTCCTTGCGTGATGAAGGGAGATTTTAGCGTTTCTACAACTGCATTAATATCAGCTTCTAAAATTTCTTGTCTGCCATAGGGTATCATAGTAACTCCAAAAGTTCTTGTGGGCTTAACCATTGCGTGTTTGAGCCAGAATCATAGGAAAATCCGCGCGGGACAAGTTTGCCTATCTCACCTAGCGCATTTTTGCTAAAGTCTGTTAAGAAGCTAAATTGAATGGTTGGAGCTATCACATAATGATCGCTAAAAGCATAGGTAATATGGCTATCATCACTAGGACACATTGTTTCGTGGATTTTCTCACCCGGGCGGATTCCAATGATTTTATGTGGTAAATTTGGTGCTAGAGCTTTTGCCGCTTCTGTAATTTTCATTGAAGGAATCTTAGGCACAAAGGTCTCCCCGCCCTGCATTC
Organism: Helicobacter winghamensis ATCC BAA-430; assembly: GCF_028751035.1. Lineage (NCBI taxonomy): Bacteria > Pseudomonadati > Campylobacterota > Epsilonproteobacteria > Campylobacterales > Helicobacteraceae > Helicobacter > Helicobacter winghamensis. The sequence continues at coordinate 142,969 of NZ_CP063533.1, forward strand.
TTTCAAAGTTTTTTAGCACAAAATCTACGCCTTGCTGCAAAGTAATCATAAAACGCGTCATTTCAGGGTCTGTGATGGGAAGCTCTTTTGCGCCTTCTTTAATGCACTTTTGAAAAAAGGGAATCACAGAACCACGCGAGCAAATCACATTCCCATAACGCACAACAGAAAAGCGTGTTTTACGCGTGCCTGCAATATTATTTGCCGCAACAAAGAGTTTATCGCTTGCAAGCTTTGTTGCACCATAGAGATTAATAGGGTTTGCTGCCTTATCGGTAGATAGTGCAATCACCTTATCTACTTCATTTGCAAGGGCAGCATTGATAACATTTTGTGCGCCATTGATATTTGTTTTAATGCATTCCATAGGATTATATTCAGCCGCTGGAACTTGTTTAAGGGCGGCAGCGTGGATAATATAATCAATCCCTATTGTAGCTTCTCTTAAGCGAGCTTCATCACGCACATCACCTAGAAAATAACGCATACAAGAAGCATTGTAAGTTTGCGCCATTTCATATTGTTTAAGTTCATCGCGAGAGAAAATTACAATTTTTTTAGGCTTATATCGTTCTAGCAAGGTTTTTGCATAACGCTTGCCAAAACTTCCTGTCCCCCCTGTGATAAGAATGCTTTTGTTATTAAACATCTCAATCCTTCTGTAAAAAATGGATTCTATTATAGCAAGTAATATCTTTATTAATTTAAGGTTTTGTAAAATAAAATTTGTATCAAGTTTTGCTAGGGAGTGTGATTTTGAAAAAATTCTGCGTTTTGTTGTTGGGCTTTTGTGCTTTTGTGCGTGCAGATAGTGTTTTGGATTCCATACATTTAAAAGCACTTTTGCAAAATGTGCGTGAAAATCCACTCATTGAAGCTAGAAATACGGAATCCAAAGCGTTAAGATCTGAGAAAAAGGCACTTTATGGGGAGTATTTGCCAAAGGTTGCGTTAGGCTATGCTTATCAAAACACGCTAAACCCTGATATTTTCTACCCAAAGCGTGTTGATGGAATGTTTTTAGAAGCGCAATGGTTGCTTTTTGATGGATTAAAGCGCGAAGGTAAGCTAGAAACAGCAGAATATAAAATCAAGGCTAAGGAAGCACAAGCAAAAAGCACAAAAGACAAGTTAGAATTAAAAATCATACAAGAATATTTTAATGCCTTAAGTGTAGAAGGCAAACTAAATGCGCTAAAACATCAGCAAAAAGAGCTTAAAGAGAGTATAGCAAAGTATGAAAAATTCTACGGAGTAGGGCTTGCAACACTGGATACGCTAGAGGCTATCAAGGCGCAAAGCTATCAAAATTCTTATGCGATAGAATCTCTAAAGCTTGCCTATAAAGCGCATTTAGAACAACTCTCGCTTTTAAGTGGTGTGCAAGTAACTTTGCTTAATGCAAGGGCAAAGTTACAAGAAGTTTCTTTGGAGATTCAAAAACAACAAAGAGAAGATTTGCAAGCAAATTTTTATGCAACAAAGGCAATGGAGAGTGCAAAGTCTCAATACACTTATTTTCCACAAATTGCGCTAACTAACCGCTACACGCGCTATAACTATCACAATCGCAATATTCCACTCTTGCCCTTTAATATCCCCTTAGAAGATCCAAGTTATCAAAATATTTTTGGAATCTCTATAAGCTTTACACTATTTGATAGCTTTGCAACTTTAAGGGCAAGAGAAAGTGCGAGACTAAATGCATTAGCAGCAAATCTTAAATACGCATATTTAAAAAACTCACAAGATAAAGAGTTAATCATTGCCAAAGAAGCATTAAAAAGCGCGAAAGAAAAAATCACTTGGGCAAAATCAGGCGTAAAGTCTGCTTCTATTGCATATTCTTATGCAAAAGAGAAGTTTAACGCACAACTTATTGATTATACGCAGTATTTAAATGCGTTAAGTACGCTTTTAAATGCGCAAAGCTTTTATGATGAAGCTCGATTTAATTATGAGATTAAAAAGGCGGAGTTTCTTTATAAAAATGGAAATGCTCTAGCGGAGTTTGTGGATTAAAAATATTTAACTTTTTTAAAGTTTCGCCGATTTTGCTTAAAAGAGATTTAGTTTTATCTAATCATAAGGGATTAGCAATGCAGATTGAAGCAAAACTTAGTGTGGATAATTCAAGTGCTTTGCAGTTAAGGAGCATGAGACTCACACCGCAAGAACTAGAAGAAATAATGAGGCAAGAACAAGAGCATTTAGAGCGTAGCAACGCTGCGGCAATGAATGCTAAGGTTAATCAGATTTTAGGAAGTGATTATGGGCTAGATGCGAATAAGCTTAATTATTTTACTTCAAACTTCTACTCACATAATGTATCGTACGATAAATTTGGGAACACAATCTTTGGCTCTGCTTATAATAGCTTCTTAAAAAACGGAATCTCAGGGTTTTATGGAGATGTTTTAAATACTGCTGGAAAGTCTAGTTATCTTGATACACCTATTGGGAAAATGGAAGTTTTTTGGACTTAGATAATATGAATGGCAAGTATAATGCCGGAAAAATTAGCAGTATGGGCAAGCTTATTAATTTAGATGTTAACCAAGATGGTTTCTTAGATGCTGATGATGAGTATTTTGACAAATTAAAGCTTAAGGGTTATAACTCTGAAGGCGAAGAAGTGGTGCTAAAGCTTAGTGATGTGTATAATGCGTTAGATTTGACAAGATTTGTTAATACGCAAAAGGATATAGACGCTGAGATTGCAAAATATGGACACAGTAAGCTAAAAAATGGAACAAGTTTGTTTCGCCCAGAAGAAAGTTATAAAAGAATAGATGAAAAGGGCATTAAGAATTTAAAGCTATTCTTTAAAAACAATGGCACAGAAGATGGCTGGATAGATTTAAGAGAGAGTTATAAAGACGAGTTTGGATTAGAACGCTTTGTGTATGCGGATATAATGGAATCCCTGAAGTTTTCCTATAAGAAAACAGGGGCAAATAAAAGGATGCATTTAGAAGAATTGCGCTTTAGTATTTATGATGGACGCAATGAAACTAACAAGGCAACCGCTTCTAGTCATCTTAGTGATATACGGAACCGTTTCAATGCAATGTATAACGACTATTACAGGCAGGATAATAAGCAATCTATGGATTTAAATGGCAGAGTTAATTTTAGAGAACCTGCTAATAAACTTGCCATTCAAAGAGAGTTTCAAGTAGTTACGGGGACGAAGTTTAGCGAAGCGAAGTTTAAAGAGTTTTATCAAGGCTTAAATGATCCAAAAACAGCAGAGCAATACGCGTATTCTCTAAAGGATACGGATTCTGTTGTGGCAATGAAGCTTCACGATAATGGAAAATTATCTTTTGTTTTTGATTCTGGGAGAAGTGTGAGTGTTGATATAAGGGATATTTTTGTAACTGATGGTGAGTTTAATCTCACAGAAAAGCAGCAGAGATCTAGTACAATGAGCGATGCAACAAGTCTAAATGAAGAGGAGCTAAACAAGCTTGACTTTACACAAGTTGGAGTGCAAACGGATAATGGAATCATATCTTTAGCAGATTTAGGCATACAATTTATCCAAAAAGATATGCTTGCAAATGGACAAACAGGCTTCACACTTGTAAAAGGCGATGGTTCTACGCTTGCTGCTTTGGATTTATATAGAATTAGAAGTGTAGAGAGTATGCTTTTATTTAGTGAGTTAAGCGAAAAAGACAAATTGCGTCCCAAGTTTGAAAAAGAAGCATAGGAAAGTTTTAAGAGAAAAGCATTACAATGCGTCAAAGAATAAGGGGGAATTTAGCATTGTAAGGAAGGCTTTTGAAAACTTGGATTTGTGGAATTTTGAGTGTTGTAGTATTTGCGCTTGGGCTAAAGGCAGAATCGCAAATACAAAAAGAAGTCTATGCAACTTTTGAAGTGCAAGCAACACAAAGTGCGCTTTTAGCTCTTAGTGCAAATGGAGTTGTGGATAGAATTTATGTAGAAATTGGGAGTGTTGTTAAAAAAGGTGATAAACTTTTAGAATTAAGGGCAAAAGATTTAAAAGAAAATGTGCAAGTGGCTAAGGCAGGCTTAGAAGCCTTAAGAGTAAAGCATAGTTTTCTATCTAAACAATTTAAGCGCTATGAAAAGTCTAAAGACGCGTTAGATTTAAACACATTTGAAAAAGTTCAAGCAGAATACAAGGCAAGTGTTTTTGAGCTTCAACGCGCAGAAGCAAACTATGCATTACAAAAAGAATTGCTAGAAAACACGATTCTTTATGCGCCCTTTAGTGGAGTGATTAGCCAAAAGTTTGTGGAAGTTGGTGATGGAGTTGGGGCTATTTCAAGCAAGGCATTTGCCCTAGAATCCTTAGAGAAAAAGGCAATTATCCATTTTGATTCACGCTATTTTGAAGTGGTGCAAGTGGGAGACAGCTTTGCCTATAAGATTGATGGAATCTTGCAAGATTCTAAACTCACACTTCACAAGATCTACCCTAGTGTGGATAAAAATACCAAAAAGGCAATAGCGGAAAGCTTAATAAAGGAATCCAAAATCCCATCAGGTATCTTTGGCGATGGAATGATTTATCTCTCGCCTAAAAAGTCTAATAAAAAGCCAAAAAGAGTGTTGTAATGTCAAAATTTGCTATCACGCATCCTATTAGTGCCTTAATGTTTGTATTAGCTCTTGTGTTTTTTGGGAGTGATGCACTAAGGCGTTTAAGCGTTTCGCTTTATCCTAATGTCGATGTGCCTGTAATTACAATCACTACCGTTTATCCCGGAGCAAATCCAGAGATTGTAGAAGGAAAGGTTACAGATAGGATAGAAGAAGCAGTTAGTGGAATAGAATCGCTTAAGAAAATCACTTCCACAAGTGCTGATAGTGTGAGCATTGTTGTAGTGGAGTTTGAGTTAGAAAAAGATATTAATATTGCCGCAAATGATGTGCGCGATAAGATTTCTACAATTAGTTTTGGAAGCGAAGTTAAATCTCCCATTGTGGAGAAGTTTGATGTAGGTGGTGCACCGATTGTTTCGCTCTTTATCACTCCCAAAAAGCCTATAAAAAACACGCAAGAGCTGTTGGAATTAAATTTGCACACAGATTTAAATGTTAAACCCTTAATTCAGCGGATTAAAGGTGTGGGGAAAGTCAATTTAGTTGGGTATTTAGAAAGAGAGATTAAAATTAGTCCAAATCCTAGCGCATTAAACAAATATAATCTTAGCTTTAGTGATATTGCACGCGCGATTAATGCGCAAAACATTGAAATTGATGGAGGTCGGCTAATCAATGAAAAAAGAGAGTGGAAAATCTTAACAAAAGCCGATGCTACAAGTGTGCAAGACTTAGGAAATATCCTTATCGCACAAGGGATTAAACTAAGCGATATTGCAGTTATTTTAGATTCCACAAAAGAACAAAGAAGCTTTTCAAATCTTGCAACACCACAAGGAAGTCATAGCGGAATCTTACTAGAAGTGCAAAAAATCACGGGGGCAAATGAGATTGAAATTGCTAATTCTTTAAAAGCCATTTTACCGGAGTTGCAAGCAATGGACGAGAAGTATGAATTACATCTTGTGCGTGATACGACAAATTATATTAAAGATACGATTGCTGCTGTGGAGTTTGATTTAATTTTAGGAGCGTTTTTAGCTGTGTTTGTGGTGTTCGTATTTTTGCGCAATTGGCGCATTACCTTTATTGCAAGCCTTAGTATTCCTACTTCTGTAATGGGTGTTTTTGCGCTGATGTATGCCTTTGGTATGACGCTAAACCTTGCAACAATGATTGCCATAACTCTTGCTATTGGAATTATTATTGATGATGCTATTGTTGTGATTGAAAATATTTATAAAAAAATTGAAAATGGAGAAGAGCGCAAAAAGGCAGCTTATGATGGGGTAAAAGAGATTGGATTTGCTCTTGTGGCGATTTCTTGTATGCTACTTGCCGTGTTTATTCCTATTGCAAATATGAGTGGGGTAACAGGGCGGTTTTTTACTTCTTTTGGGATTACACTTGCTGGTGCGATTGTAATTTCTTATTTAGTTGTGATTACCTTTATTCCAATGCTAAGTGCGCGTATTGTGGATACACAGGCAGTAAATAGTAGATTTTATCTTTGGAGTGAAAAATACTTTAAGGCTTTAGAGCAATTTTATCTATCTGTGTTAGGGTGGGTTTTAAGGCATAAAGCACTTGTAATAGGTGGAATCCTAAGCGTATTTGTGGCTTCTTTGTTTTTGGTTGCGCGTTTAGGGATTGAGTTTTTGCCATCAGAAGACAAGGCGGAGTTTGATATTAAGCTAGTTAGCAAGCCAGGAATTTCTTTGCAAGAAATGCAATACCAAACTTTAGAGATTCAAGAACATTTGCAAACTTTAAGTGAAGTGGAATATAGTATTTTAAATATTGGATTTACTGCGGAGCAAAAGGTGTATGAAGCCAAGATTTATGTGCGTCTTAGCCCTTATAACAAGCGCGAACGCTCGCTTAAAGAGATTATAGAGTCTTTAAGAGGAGATTATAAGCCTTTTTCTGAGAGGTTTAAAATGGAGATTGCTATTATTGAAATTCCACAAATTAGTTTGGGTGAAGATGATTCTCCTTTACAAATGGCAATTTTCTCACAAAATCCAAATGCGCTTGCAAGTAGCGTGCAAAAGATTCAAAACTTAATGGAGCAAAGTGGCAAATACCTCGATATTCACACAGATGTTAAAGCGCAAACACCTCAAATTCGCCTTAAAATTAATCGTATTTTAGCTGCACAATATGGCTTTAGTGCTAAAGAGATTGCCATTGCTTTAAATAGTGCTTTTAGTGGCGTGCAGGAAGTTTCATATTATAGGGAAAATGGGAAAGAGTATAACATTGTATTGTTGAGTCCTAAAAAGGATTCCATTGTTGATATTAGTTATCTTAGTTTAAGAAATGCACAAGGGCAAAATGTATTTTTAGATGGGCTTGTGGAGATTGAAGAAGTAGCGGCAGTTACAAATGTGAAGCGTTATGATAGGCAACGCAGTGTGATGGTGTATGCAAATTTAAGTGAAAATGTGAGTTTAGGGGAAGCTACAAATTATTTAGAGCAAAATAAAGCACAATGGCTAGAAGATGGTGTGCATTATAAAGTGGAAGGATATGCAAAATATATGCAAGAAACAAATGCCGCCTTTGTGGTAGCTATGGTTTCAGCTTTGTTTTTGATTTATTTCATTTTAGCCTCCTTGTATGAGTCGCTTTTAGAGCCTGTGATTATTATGATAACCTTGCCTTTGAGTTTTACAGGGGCTTTTTTGGCGTTGTTTTTAAGTGGAGCAAGTTTGAGTTTGTTTAGCATTATGGGGCTTATGCTTTTAATGGGGCTTGTAGGTAAGAATGCAACGCTTATCATTGATGTGGCAAATGAGAAGCGCGAAGAGGGGATGGATATTGATAATGCAATTTTACACGCAGGTGTGCTTAGATTGCGTCCAATTTTAATGACAACCATTGCAATGGTGTTTGGAATGTTACCTTTAGCGCTTGCTGGTGGAGCTGGAAGTGGGATAAAATCGCCAATGGGGATAGCGATGATTGGGGGATTGCTTGTTGCAATGGTGTTAAGCTTGCTAATTGTGCCAGCGTTTTATAAGATTTTAGCACCACTTGATACGCGTTTAAGAAAATGGTATGCATAAACCTAGAATCACTCTTAGGAGTAATGCATTCCTAAAGATATGTTATTAAATGTTATTATTGGGAAATGCTAAAAAGACTCTAAAATGCTAGCTTCTATGGAGTCAAAAATGGACTCTTGCTCTGTTTATTGCACATTCCACTTGACTTTACAAAAAAACGATACAATGCCCTCTCCAAATTCAAAATAAAGGAAAAAAATGACAAAAATGACAAACTAAACAGAATCTAATGATAAATCTAACAATGGGCGAGATTTTCTTAAAAATTCACTGCATTTAGCGGGTGGATTAGCATTTGTTGGTATGGGAGCAAATACACTTTTAGCACAAGATTCTAAAGCTTCTAAAATCGCTTCAATCCCATATCCTAGCGGAGCAAACCTTGCAAACAATCCCCGTTTTAATACAATCCCAAGTGTAAAGCTAAATAATGGAATCTTTATGCCAATTCTTGGGTTTGGCACACTCAAATTAGGTAATCAAAAAGAAACGCAAAAATATGTAGAACAAGCATTAGAAGTGGGATTTAGACTTTTTGATACCGCACAAAGCTATGGCAATGAAGAAGGCGTTGGAAGGGCGATTAAATCTAGTGGGATTAGAAGAGAAGAGAAGAGATATTTATCACTTCTAAGCTTTTTAAAGCCTATGCGACAGAGGATAAGGCAGGAAAAGCCTATGATGAGAGCTTAAAGAAATTGCAAATTGATTATGCGGATTTATATCTTATCCACCAGCCTGTAAATGACACTTATGGTGCGTATAGGGCGATGAGTGAGCTTTATAAACAAAAGAGAGTTAGGGCTATTGGCGTGAGTAACTTTAGCGATGCTAGACTAATGGATTTTGTGCAAAATTTTGAAATCACTCCGGCTGTAAATCAAATAGAGTGCCACCCACATTTTCAGCAGATACAAGCCCAGCTATTTTGCCAAAAACTTGGAGTGCAAATGGAAGCGTGGAGTCCCCTAAAACAAGCATGAGATAATATATTGCAGGATAAAACTTTGCGTGAAATAGGTAGCAAATACAACAAAACTCCCGCACAAGTGATTCTAAGATGGATAGTGCAAAGAGGCATTGTAACCATACCAGCTAGTAAAAATATAGCCCATATGAGAGAAAATTTTAATATTTTTGATTTTTCATTAGATAGGGCGGATTTGCTTAAGATAGCCGAGCTTGACACACCGCATAGAATGCTTGATCACGCCAATCCAGATACGATAAAATGGTTCAATGAAAGAGAAATCGGCACAACTTTGAAAAGATAAGAAAGATTGGAATATTAGAAACTAGATTAAAGAATCCCAAATGGGATTCTTTTAATTATTTTAGTGTGAAAAGAATGTTCTTGCCATCTTGATAACTTAAGATTTGGAAAGTTCCATTTTCTGAAATTAACAAGCTTCTAGCATTTGTAATTGTTTGTGGGTAGCTAATAGTTTTTGTTATGCTCTCACTTTGTGGATTAATCACAACAATCACATTGTGGTTTTTGCTAAGTGCATAAAGTTCTCCTTTGTGATACACCATAGAAGTAATGTATAAATCACCGAGTGTTTTGCCTTCTTTAAGTGTTGCATTTGGGATAAATTCTGCGGATAGGATTCTATCTTTTAGAGAGAATTTACTAATCACAAGTGTTTTGGCATTTTTGTTATTTGGTGTTGTTGCAAGATAGAAATACTTGCCATCACTTGCTATGCTTGCAGTGTGGAAAAACTTGGATCTTACCGTATCTAAACGACCTCTGCCTAAGCCTTCACCTTGTCCTTCAAATTTATCTGCACCTTTGATAAAGTCTGCGTATTGCTTAACTTCAGACGCATTTGGGTTTTGTTGGAATCGTAAAAAGGATTTGTTAGATCCCATTAAGATATATTTGTTATCCATATAAGGGATAATGCCGATGATTGGATCAATCGTTGCTGAAAAATAAGGATCTAGCTGGAAGCTTGATTTTTCTTTAAACGCATCATCTAAGAAAGCAACATCAAATTTTGAGCTCACAACATACTCACCATAAATGTAATTTAATGTATTAATAGGCTTTGAAAATTCAATGTCTTTGCTTGTTGCAACTTCTAATGCTTCATCAACATTTAAAGGAGCATTTTTGCTATCGTTGTCAAATACGATTCCAAGTTTTTGGCCTGCAGGAGCAAATGCGTAATCTGGTGCTTTAACATCTCTTGCGCCTAAAAATGAGAATCCCTTAAGCTTGCTATTCCAATAATCAGTAGACCAAATGATATATTTAGGATTTAAACTAAATCTTACTGGATCTCCTTGCCCTGCATAAGGTGGAATCCCGGTGCTTACAAAGGCTTGAAAAACATTTGAAGCAATGATAAATGTTGTAATAAGCACAGCAATAAATGAGAATTTTGTCCAATCTCTAATTTTTTTGCCAGCCATTTCTGTATCAAATTCTCCAAATTTTGGAGCAAATGCGAAAATTACACCTAGTAATAAAACAACTGCCCAAAACACAACTTCTGCCCAAAAATAAGTATGGATTCCAAAAACAGCTAGCCCAAACCCTTGATCCAAATCACGCATAGCGTGGTTTCCAAAGTGTGCAAGAGATTGATACAATCCAAATGCAGTAACAATTAATAGTGCAGAAACATATTTGCCTTTAATTCCATATCTAATGATAAAAAACGCAATCACACCGATATAAATCATTGCTTGGCGTTGTCCCCAGCATAGCGTGCAAGGGCTATCCCCTAGCATATAGCCAAACACAAGATTTGCAATACCCACAGGTAATAAAATAATTAAAAATCCTGCTAAACACATAAGTGTGTAGAAATTTTTTGCTTTTACATTTTCAGTCATTGTTCACCCTTTAAAGATTCATATTTGTAAGCAATGCACTTGATTTATGCGCAATGTAAAGCACAATCATAATTACCCACGAAATCATTACAAGATTAAAAGCCAGTTTTTCTTTTTCTGGTTTTTTGATGATTAAAATCATCGCAATTAAAACCATCAGAAGTTCTAAAAACTCCATAGCGACTCCTTGAAAAATAATGTTGATAAAGATCAAACGAGACGAAATTCTAGCAAAGAGTCCATTCTTGAAGTGTTAATTTTTTAAACTAAGAATGATAATTAAGAATGTTGTAATTTTAAAACACTTCATAAAGTGAGTTTGCTTTTTTCATCCACTCTTCTAGCTCTCCCCATTTCTTCTCTTGGATTAGGGCTTTTGCAAAGGCTAATTCTGCTTCAAAACAATCAAGGGATTTTAAAAGCTCTTCTCTGTTTTGCTTAGAAACATCGCTCCACATTCTAGGCGAGCTTTTTGCAATCCTTACCATACTCTTAAATCCTCCACCTGCAAGGGCTAGAATATCTGTTGGGTTTTGCTGGGATAACACAGTGTTTGCAAGTGCATAGCTAATAATGTGGGGTAAGTGGCTAATGAAGGCTGCGTGGTTATCGTGGGATTTGGAATCCATTTTGATAATGTGCATTTTTAAAGCGACAAAAATTTCCTTTGCCATCGCCACTTGCAGCTCTCCGCTTTGTTCTAAATCTGTTAAAACAATGATATGGTTGGGTAAAAGCTCTTTAAAAGCGGCTTTTGGTCCAAAATTTTCTGTGCCACTCATAGGATGGGCGCAAACAAAGTTTTTGCGAATCTCACTAGGAATGCTTGTTGCAATTAAATGCTTAGTGCTACCTAGATCGATGATTGTACAATGGGGTGCAACGCCAACAAGTTCTGGGAGTAAATGCAAGATTGCCTCCACGGGTGTGGCTAGAAAAATCACATCACAATGCTTGATTTCTTCTAAGCTTACGCCCTCATCAACAAGTCCCAAAGAGAGTGCTTGTTGTAAATGAATAGGATTATTATCTAATCCTACAATGCTTTTAAACATTTGTGTTTCTTTAAGTGCTAGCCCTAAAGAGCCACCAATTAGTCCTAGTCCAATGATACCTGCTTGCATAATTTACCCTAAAATAAAATTTTAGTTGCATTATAATATTGTTTTTATCTATAAAAGGTTAGAATCACAGGATTTTTTGATAAATTTTAAAGTAAGGCTTTTTGTAATGCTTTTTCCTAAAACTCTATTATCATTAACTCCCCTTTGTTTGTTTTTTTCTATAAGCGCGAATGCTATGAGTTTGCCAAAAATTAAAGAGGTGCATTATGAGGGATTAAATCATATTTCACCTTTGATTGCAAATGAAATTGCTAAGGTGCGTGTGGGAGAGCCATTGGATATTGATCGCATAGATGCTTCGGTGCGTGATTTTTATGCGCAGGGATATTTTAAGGATATTTGGGTAACGGAAGAAAATGGAATTTTAACTTACCATTTTGTGGAAAAACCAGTGATTGCAAGTTTGATTGTTAGTGGATATGGAGCTGGGAAGGAACAGCAACAACTTGATAAAGAAATTGGTCTAAAAAAGGGCGATGTGTATGATGAAAATAAAATTGCAAATGTGCGTCGTCAAATTGTTAGATTGCTTGAAGCGCAAGGCTTTTATGATAGTGTTGTTGAGGTTAAAACAGAAGAAATCTCAAAAAATGCATTAAAAGTTACACTTGAGATTAATAAAGGCGAGAATATTATTATCAGAGAGGCAAACTATTATGGAAGAGACAATTTGTCTGTATCGCGCATTGAAGCAGCAATAGCAAATAAGGAAAAAGATTTTATTGGCTGGATGTGGGGGTTTAATAATGGAAAATTACAAATTAATGAGTTGGAATCCGATCGCTTAAGAATTCGCGATTTGTATTTGCAAAAAGGATATTTAGATGCAGATGTTAGCGTTCCATTTCTAAAAACGGACTTTACAACTTACAATGCGATTTTAGATTATCATATTAATGAGGGTGAGCGTTATAGAGTATCTGAAGTGGAGATTATTCTGGAAGAAGATGTAATTGAAACAGAGAAGCTTTATGATGATCTCAAGCTTAAAAAAGGAAAAGTCTATAATATTGCAAAAATGCGTGATGATATGGAATCTATTCGTTATAGAATTGGAGATTTGGGCTATGCTTTTGTGCGTGTTACTCCAGATTTAGATAAGAATCAAGAGGAAGGAAAAGTTAGACTTGTTTATTATGTGCAACCAGGTAAAAAAGTGCGCGTGAAAGATGTTATTATCTCTGGGAATAATAAAACGCTTGATAGGGTTGTGCGCAGGAATGTTTTGTTGGCTCCAGGTGAAGAATATGAAATGAGTAAAATTCAACGATCCAAGAATGCTCTTATGCGTACAGGCAGTTTTGAGAGTGTTGATATTCAAGAAGAGCGTGTAGATGAAGAAAATGTTAATTTGCTTGTGAAAGTAAAAGAAGGTAAAACTGGGGAATTTGCATTTGGTTTGGGATATGGAAGTTACGATGGTTTGATGGGGAGTGTTTCTATCAAAGATCGTAATATTTTTGGAACAGGATTGACTGCTGGGGTATATTTGGATAAAAGTGAAGTCTCTACGGCATATCGTTTAAATCTTTACAATCCAGCAGTCTTAGATAGTGAATATTCCTTGGGGACAGATGTCTATCAAAATGACTATGAAAATTATGACTACACAGAGACTTCTACTGGATTTAGCGTTGTTGGAGGTAGGAGAATTTGGGAAGATTTGGAATTGACACTTGGATACACTTTTCAAGAGACTAAATTGAGTGATTTTGATAGCAAATCATTAGAAGAGCTTTATCGTAGGTATTATTATCCTGGAACCTATGTAAAATCCTCTATCATCCCTGGTTTTAGTTTTGATAATACCGATGCATATCTTTTTGCTAAAAATGGGATTAGGGCATCTGGAAATATAGAATATGCTGGAGTTGGAGGGGACGCAGAGTTTATTAAATACCAAGGAAGTTACAATTTTTACAAATCTATTGAAGAATGGGTGGATATTGATTTGATTTTTAGATATCGTGCAAGAGCTGGTTATGTGCAGAGTGAGGGATATTTGCCCATTAGTGAAAAGTTTTATTTGGGGGGTATAAATAGTGTGCGTGGATTTGAAAGTCGTTCTATTACCCCAAGGGATAAGTTTGGTTTAAGGATTGGTGGAAAGCAATATTTTTATAATACTGTTGAATTAAGTTATAACCCTTTTGAAACTATACAGATGCGTTTTACAGCATTTTATGATTATGGAATGATTGGAAATAAGAATATTAATGATATGCAGCGTAGCTCTGTCGGTGTTGGAATAGAATGGGTTTCTCCAATTGGTGTGATTAATTTCATTTTCCCAAGAGCATTGGATGACAAAAAAGGTGATGAGACTTCATCTTTTGAGTTTTCAATGGGACAGAGGTTTTAATGCCTGAATCTTTACAGGAAGTTTTTGCTAAAAACTCTAGGGAGCAAAATGCAGTTGTTAAGACGGAAATACCGCGTGTAAGCACAGATGAGATTCTGCGCTTAATGCAAAATGCTTCCTTAAAAGAACTTGGCAAAAAGGCTTTAGAAATTAAGCGTAAATTACATCCCGATAATTTAACCACTTTTGTTGTAGATAGAAATATTAATTACACAAATATTTGTTGGGTGGATTGTAAATTTTGTGCATTCAAGCGACGAATTAATGAAGAAGGCACTTATATTTTAAGTTTTGATGAGATTGATAAGAAAATAGAAGAGCTTTTAGCTATTGGCGGCACACAAATTCTCTTTCAAGGAGGTGTGCATCCAAGCTTAAAAATAGAATGGTATGAAGATTTAGTGCGCCACATTACTAAAAAATACCCACAAATTACAATCCACGGATTTTCCGCAATTGAGATTAATTATATTGCAAAAATTTCTAAAATCTCTATTTCTGAAGTGTTGCAAAGGCTTCAAAAATGCGGGCTTGCTTCAATCCCAGGAGCTGGAGCGGAGATTTTAAGTGATAGGGTGCGTGATGTGATAGCCCCCAAAAAGTTAGATTCTGATGAATGGATTGAAGTGCATAAAGAAGCACATAAGCTTGGAATCAAAAGCACAGCGACAATGATGTTTGGAAGCGTGGAGAGCGATGAAGATATTGTAGAACATTGGGAGAGGATCCGTAATCTTCAAGATGCAACAAATGGTTTTAGAGCATTTATTTTATGGAGTTTTCAGCCGGCATTTACGCCTTTGCAAAAAGAGATTCCAACTTTGCATAAAGCTTCTTCAAATCGCTATTTACGCCTGCTTGCTTGCAGTAGAATCTTTTTAGATAATTTTCAAAATATTCAAAGCAGTTGGGTTACACAAGGCTCTTATATTGGGCAACTTGCTCTATTGTTTGGAGCAAATGATTTAGGTAGCACAATGATGGAAGAAAATGTTGTGGCAGCTGCTGGGGCTAGAAACTCTATGAACCAGCAAGAAATGATTAGTTTAATCCGTGATGTAGGGGAGTTTCCGGCAAAGAGAGACACAGCTTATAATATTTTGGAGCGATTTTGAAAAAGATCTTTGTATTGTTTTTTAGTTTGTTTGTGATGAAAGGGGTTTTGATGGCAGTTGAGATGAAAAGTTTGCAGATTAATGGCGTGGAGATTCCTGTGGTTTTTGAGCAAAATACACAATTGCCGCTTTTTTATGTGCAGCTTGTTTTTAAGGGTGCCGGGGGCGTTAGTAATGGCAGAAATCTAGGATTAGCCGATGTTACAAGCTCCATTTTAAACGAAGGTACAAAAAAGCTTGGAGCAACAAAGTTTGCACAAAAGTTAGAAGAAAAAGCACTTTCTTTAAGTGTTGGAAGTGGCTTAGAGACGCTAAGTTTTACGCTTAGTGGAATGCAAAGTGCGCAAAAAGATGGAATCCTTTTTTTAAAAGATTTGCTAAAAGATCCTAATTTCACACAATCAACGCTAGATAAGGTTAAAGAAAACTCTTTAATTACAATTTTAGAAAAAGAAAATGACTATGATTATCAAGCGCACCGCCTATTACAATCGCTACTTTTTAAAGGAAGTGTGCTAGAGTATCCTTTAAGCGGAACGCAAGAGTCTATTGCAAAGATTACACTAAATGATGTGGAGAAGTTTTATAAAAATTATGTGAATTTGGAATCCTTAATCTTAGTTGTGGGTGGTGATGTAGATTTTAGCGCTCTTGCTAAGGAATTAGAAGGGGCATTAAGCAGTCTTCCAAAAGGTAAAAAGCAAGAAATTACAAAAAGAGAAGCAAGTCATTCTAAAGCCTATAAACGCGTATTAAAAGAAACACAGCAAGCCTATATTTATTTTGGCGCGCCTTTAAGAGTTGAAAACTTACAAAAAGAGTTGGCTTATATTAAAGTGGCTTCTTTTGTGCTTGGCGGAAGTGGCTTTGGTAGTCGTATGATGGAGGAAGTGCGTGTGAAAAGGGGTCTTGCCTACTCTGCTGTGATGCGTCTTAGCGCAACAAATAGACAGGCATACGCATTGGGATATTTGCAAACAAGTTTAAAAAATGAAAAAGAAGCACAAAAAATTGTCTCTGAAGTTGTGAGTGAGTTTGTAAAAAATGGAATCACACAGGCAGAATTAGACGAAGCAAAACGCTATTTGTTAGGAAGTGAGCCTTTGCGCAATGAAACGCTATCTCAACGCTTAAGCGTAGCATATACAAATTATTACGATGGGCTTCCATTGGATTTTAATGCGCAGGTTTTAAAAGAAATTTCCGCACTCAAACTTAGTGATGTGAATGCCTATATCAAGGCACATACAGAGATACAAAATCTAACCTTTGCTGTGGTGAGTGCTGATATAGAAGAATAATGGCGTTGGAGTTTTGGCAGAAGTATAGCAAGACGCCTTTTGGGGCGATGTTACAAGTCTTGCCAAAGGGCTATACAAACACCTTTTTAAGCGAAAGTTTAGAAGTAGCCCAAAATGTAGTGTTAGAAGTTGAAATTTTAAATTTTAAAATGACAAATCCAGCACGCGTGCTGTGTTATGCTCCAAAGTTTGAATGTGAATTAGAGTTAATTATTTTTCACGCAAAACCCTATCATAAAAGTCAATTTAAGCCTGCAAGCAAACTTATTGTTAGTGGAAAAGTCCAAAAATATGGAATCGCTTTTTCGCTTATCCAACCAAAAGTTTTAAAAGCAGTAAATTCTATCGTGCTAAATTTTGGTGCAGTAGGTGGCAGGGAACGCTCTCTTAGAGAGTTTGCAGAATCTGTTGCGCTAGAGCCTTTAAGGGAATTTTATCCTAATATTTCGCCTTTTATATTGGAATCTCTTTATAAAATTTATCATCCAGACTTTTATTTTTTAAAAGATTTTAATGCAAGTAGTGGTTATTTTGGTCAGTATTTAGAGGCAATAAAATTTATGGAAATCTATGAATATATGCGCCTTTTAAGGGAGAAAAAACTCTATTTTAAGGCTTTAAGACAATTAAATGGTGAGATTGAACATTGGATAAATTCTTTGCCTTTTGTGCTTACAAAAGGGCAGAAAGAAGCAATCAAAGATATACAAAATTCTTTAAAGGGGGAGTTTGCTGCAAGGCGTGTGATTGTAGGAGATGTGGGTTGTGGTAAAACAATGGTAATTTTAGCCTCTGTCCTTATTGCATATCCTAGCAAAAGTGTGTTAATGGCCCCAACTTCTGTGCTTGCAAAACAACTTTTCAATGAAGCTCAGAAGTTTTTGCCAAAGACACTCAAAGTGGGATTACTCACGCAACGCAACAAAATTAATGTGCAAGATTGTGATTTTTTAATTGGCACGCACGCTTTATTGTATCAAGATTTAAGCAATAGAGCTTTAGTGATGATTGATGAACAGCATCGCTTTGGGACAGCTCAAAGAAGCGCACTAGAGAAAATGTTTAACACAGAATCGCAAAAGGCGCATATTTTGCAATTTTCAGCAACTCCCATTCCGCGCACACAAGCAATGATTGCATCAAATTTTGTAGATTTTAGCTTTATTAAAGACATTCCTTTTAAGAAAGATATTACAACACAAATTATTCACGAAGAAGATTTTAAAGGGTTGCTGGAACATATTCAAAAAGAAATTCAAAAAGAAAATCAAATCATTATTGTTTATCCTTTTGTGGAAGAAAGTCAAATGCTAAATTACACGGCATTAAAAGATGGAGAGGAGTTTTGGAATAGGCATTTTAAAGCAGTATATAGCACACACGGCAAGGACAAATATAAAGAAAGTGTATTAGAGGAATTTAGGGAAAAGGGTAGCATTTTACTTGCTACAACAGTGATTGAAGTTGGAATCTCATTGCCCAAATTAAGCACGATTGTGATTGTGGGAGCAGAAAGATTGGGGCTTGCAACACTTCATCAATTACGCGGAAGAGTCAGTCGCAATGGCTTAAAAGGGTATTGCTTTTTATATACTAAACAAAAAACTACAGAGCGGTTAGAAAAATTTGCAAAAACACAAAATGGTTTTGAAATCGCGCAACTGGATTTAGAGTATCGCAACAGCGGAGATTTACTAAGTGGAATCCATCAAAGCGGAAAACAATTTAACTGGATAGATTTAAGTGAAGATGAAAAGATCATAAAAATGGCAAAAGAAGCGTTATTAATGCTATAATTTTTAAGAAAACACAAGGAAATATTAATGTATTTAGAAAACCCTGTTTTTATGCGTTGTTATATAGAGCCTAATATTTCAGGTATGTCAATTATTTTACGAGGGAATCGTGGAGTTGCTAGAGTGTGGAGAGAGCCGATAAGCTGGATTTAAAAAAATTTTCTAAAATCTTATTTTCAAAAAAAGTGCACAAGGCAAAGTGGATATGCCTTACCTAGAGCTTGTTTTAACTGCAAAATGCACTTTGCGCTGTGAATCTTGTAATAACTTAATGCAGTATTTTTCGTCTAAAAATCAATACACTTGCACGCTAGATGGGATTTTAGAGAGTTTGGATTGTTTGTTAGAGAATGTTGGGAGTATCCAACGCTTGCGCATTATCGGCGGAGAGCCTTTGATGTTTAAGGATTTACCACAATTAGTAGCCGAACTAGAGCAAAGGAAAAAGTGCGATCCTTTGATATATTAACAAATGCTACCATTGATTTTAAGAGGATTTACTGCAGGCAATCAAAAAGGCTAAAAAGTTCCGTAAAGTTAGCATTTCTGACTATTCTGCTGCTCCAAATTTGAAGATCCCATTGAAGCAAGAGAGCATTAAAACACTCAAAGCTTATAAAATTCCCTATTCCTTTTTGACAGGGGGTATTTGGTATAAGGTAGAAAAGGTTTATAAAAGAAATCGCACAAAAGAGGAGATCGTCGCAAATTTTCACGCTTGTGGAATGTCTTGCGTGAGTTTAATGAGTGGCGATACAAGAGAAAATGTAAGAACAAATGAGAGTAAAGCTTCTGCTGGGGGGAGAGCTATTTTTGTGTGTCCTGTTGCAAGCTCTTTGTCTAAGCTTAAAGGGATAGATGAGTTTAGCGGAGATTATATTGCTTTAGAAAATGGGAATTTAAGAGATAGAATTTTAGCTTTCTATGCACAAGATTTCTTTAAAGCCTGTGATTATTGTCAAGACTAGTCTAAGCCTAAAGGGAAAACCCAGCAACAATCCAGACAGATAATGCTCTAGCAGTTGGGCAAGATTAGGGACTAACCCCTATCTTTTAAGCCTAGCTTTTCAATTAAACCTGCATAGCGTTTGAAGTCTGTGCGTCTTAGGTAAGAAAGTAATCCTTTTCTTTGGGAAACGAGTTTTCTTAAACCTAAGCGGCTTGAATGATCTTTTTTGTTAATTTTTAAATGCTCTGTTAGAGATTTAATTCTATCGCTAAGTAGCGCAACTTGAACTTCTGTGGAACCTGTGTCTTTAGGATTTCTAGCAAAAGCAGAAACAATTTCTCTTTTTTTCGCCGAATCTTGAGCCATTTTGACCTCCTGATTGGTATAAAATTAAAAGTGGAAATTCTAGCATAAAAAAGTAAAAATCTGCTAAAATTTTGCAAATTGCTTGATTTTATTAGGCAAAAACTACTAGAATTACGGATTAATTCTTGCGCGTTTGGAGTAGATTTGGCAATAGCAGAAAAAAAACCTTCGCTTCTTAGTAAAATTACACCTTTTTTAAGCTTTTTAACAGGTTCAAAAGATTTAACGGTTGTCTTTTTTATTATTGCAATTTTAGCGATTATTATTGTTCCCCTTCCTAGCGCGTTGTTGGATTTTTTTCTTGCAATTTCTATCGCACTTTCTGCACTTATTATTTTAATTGCTTTGTATGTGAAAAAGCCCACAGATTTTTCGGCTTTTCCTACGCTTTTGCTAATTATTACGCTTTTTAGACTTTCTTTAAATATTGCCACAACAAGAATGATTTTAAGCAATGGGCATTTAGGACCTGAAGCGGTTAGTGATATTATCACAGCATTTGGACAATTTGTTGTGGGAGGCAACTATGTAATTGGAATCATTTTGTTTGTTATTTTGGTTATTATTAACTTTATGGTTGTAACAAATGGTTCTACAAGGGTTTCAGAAGTTAAAGCGAGATTTACCCTTGATGCAATGCCGGGTAAGCAAATGGCAATTGATGCGGATTTAAACTCGGGGGTTATTGGACAAGATGAAGCAAAGGCTAGGCGTGATGCACTAGCTGCTGAAGCAGATTTTTATGGTTCAATGGACGGAGCTAATAAGTTTGTTAAAGGCGATGCGATTGCTGGGATTATTATTACGCTTATTAATATTATTGGAGGATTTTTAATTGGCGTGTTTCAACGCGATATGACTTTAAGTGATGCGGCATCAACTTTTACGATTCTAACTATTGGCGATGGGCTTGTTTCACAACTTCCTGCATTAATTGTTTCTACTGCAACAGGTATTATTGTAACACGCTTTAGCAAAGAAGGGGATAATTTCGCTTCTGGGATTATTGATCAATTAATTAATGAGTCAAAAACGTTGTTAATTGTGGGTTGTATTTTGATTCTTTTTGCTATGGTTCCGGGTTTGCCAACGCTTTCTTTAGGTTTTGTAGGCTTGCTATTTTTGGGACTTTCTTTGCTTTTAAGCAAGCAAAAAGACGGAGAGGTTTGGCAATATGTGGAATCACTTTTGAAAAAAATCAAAAAAGAAAATAAAACAAAGCTTGAAGGTGGAGTTGATATAGAAAATCTACCACAACGCAAGGCGGCGCAAGAAGCGGCTGCAAGAGCTACCCAACAGCCTCCAAAAGAAAGTGAAGAAGAGCGTAGAAAGCGTGATGAGGCAGAGATTGATAATGCTCTAAAAGTTAAGATTTTGCGTGTAGGGCTTGGGTATCAGCTCATTAAATTTGCAGATCCTGCACAAGGTGGGGAGCTTGTTAATAAAATCCGTCAAATCCGTAAAGCAATGGCAACAGAATATGGAATCTTGGTGCCTATGGTGCATTTAAGAGATGATTTAAACTTGCCTCCTGATGAGTATCAAATCTTGCTAAAAGAAATTGAGATTGGACATGGCAAGATTATGGTAGATAAGTATCTAGCAATTGCTTCAAGCGGTTTTGCAGGAGAATTGCAAGATGGAGTGCCAACCAAAGAGCCAGTATTTGGGCTAGATGCTTATTGGATTGGTGAAGATAAGAAAGAAGATGCAATTATTGAGGGCTATACAATTATTGATGGCGCAACTGTGATTAGCACGCATATCCAAGAGCTTATCAAACGCCACGCTGAAGAGCTTTTAACACGCCAAGAAGTGCATAATTTATTAGGAAAGCTTGGGCAAGATTATCCTGTGTTAGCTGAAGAGATTAAAGGCGTAGGCGTAGGGACAATCCAGCACATCTTAAAAGAGTTGTTACACGAGCAGATTCCTATTAAGGATATGTTAAGCATTGCAGAAGCAATTGCTGATGGCTATCCCGCATATAAGGGAGATTTACCAACACTAACAGAATATGTAAGAGCGTGTTTGAAGCGTCTAATAACACATAATTTTCAAAGTGATGATGGGACTTTGCGCTATTTTATTCTTTCGCCAACGCTTGAGCAATTTTTGCTTGAGCGATTACCAGATGGGCAAAAAATGGGGCAACGCTTGCGTTTAAGCCCTACAGAGTCGCAAAGTTTGCTAGATGCGATTAATATTGCTCAGCAAAAGGGAGCATCTCTTGGGGCAGTGCCTACGATTATTGGCGGGATTCCAATGGTGCTAAGAAAACCTTTAGCAACCTTTATGGAGCAGTATGGTTTTGGGCGAAATATGATTGCTTTAAGCGTGGCAGAGATTGATTATCAAACAAAATATGAAGTCTTGGGTGCAGTAGATTTTCCAGTGTAAAGGTGTGAAATATGGAAGTGTATCATTTATCCCATATTGATTTAGATGGCTATGGTTGTCAAATGGTTAGTAGGGAGTTTTATAGGCAAGCTTTTAAAGAATGTAATTTGCATTTTTATAATGCAAATTATGGCAAGGAAGTGGCAGCGCGTTTAGAACAGATTTATAAGAGTATTAAAGCCCAAAGCATTGGAAGTAAAGCGCATATTTTAGTGAGTGATTTAAATTTAACGCTTGAAGAGTGTGAGCGATTAACACAGGTTGTGCTGGAGCTTAATCTTAGTGGTTTTAGCGTAACTTTTGAGCTATTAGATCATCATAAAAGCGGACAAGAATGCGCACAAAAATATGCTTGGTATGTGCTAGATACTAAACGTTGTGCGACAAAAATTGTATATGATACACTTTTAATGCGTTATGGACTAAGTGATTCTACAAGGGCGTGGTTAGAATCTATGGTGGCGATGATTAATAGTATTGATTTATGGCTTGAAAATGGGTTTGCCTTTGAGTTTGGCAAGGTGGCAATGCGCTTAATTGTGGAAGCAAAAGAGTTAAATCGTTTTATGTTTGATGATGAAGATAGGACTTATAAGCTTGCTTTACTTAGTGAGTCAGCAAGGTTTCTCTCACAAGATAATGGGCATATTTTGCTAGATAATGCGATTTTAGAGATGAAAAAATGCTTTTTGAAAGGAAGTTTGCTAAGTGATACGCTAGATAATTTAGCTTCAAGGTATCAATGCGAGCTTTTAGCACAAAAGGCGGAATCTTGTAGCGTGTATTGGGGAGGATATTGGGGGTTTTTGAGTTATAGCATTGGGAATATTTCAGTGTTGGCAAATTTGTTTTTAAAGAATAATCCACAATTTGATTTTTTTATAGATGTAAGCGCTAGGGGGAATGTGAGCTTGCGTGCAAATAACGCGTGTGATGTGAGTTTGCTAGCAAAGAAATGTTTTAATGGTGGCGGACACCCTAATGCAAGTGGTGGCAAGATTGAAGGCTTTAAAGAAAGCTTTGTGTATGCAGACATTAAAGAATGTGTGCAGAATATTTTAGAAACTTTGGAGTAGTAATGGAAAAGATTAAAGAATTAGAAGAAGAGATTGAAGAGTTATCCATTCAGCTTAGTGATATGCTTTGTGTGGCGTTGCTTTTAAGTGGTGCAAAGGAAGAGAATATTCAAGATGCATTAGATGCATATATTGATAACCTTGATGATGAGAGCATAGAGTATGGCGTTAAAGAGATTTTACAAAATATTGAGAATCTAAAAGCCACGCATCCAGCGTTATTTAACAAGGATAAGGTGTGCAAGTAAAGCGTATTGCGATTTTATTTAGTGGGAATGGGAGTAATTTAGAAGCATTGATTAGAGCCTTGCACAACAAGTATTTTTGCGCTAGAGATTTACAGGTTTTAGAAGCGCAAGAATTTTTAATAGGTGGAATCTCAAATGCGTTTATGGAATGTGAAGAGTGTAAGGGCGCATTTAAGATAGAAGTCGTGCTAGCACTAAGTAATAAAAAAGATGCTTATGGCTTAGTGCGTGCTAAAAATCTTGGGATTAAAACACAGGTTTTAGAAAGTGTGGCGTTTAAAGATAGAGCGGAGTTTGATAGAGAGCTTGTTGGGATTTTAAAGCCTTTAGAGTTAGATTTATGTGTGCTAGCTGGCTTTATGCGGATTTTAACTCCCATTTTTACAAGTTCTATTAAAGCGGTTAATATTCACCCCTCACTTTTGCCACTTTTTAAAGGCGCACACGGAATTACGGAATCCTATCAAAGTCCAATGCAGCTAGGAGGTGTTAGCGTGCATTATGTTAGCGATGAACTAGATGGTGGGGAGATAATCGCACAAGGCGTGCTTGTAAAGAAGCAAGGGGAGAGTTTGGAGTCCTATGAAGCTAGGATTCATAAACTAGAGCATTATCTCTATCCTTTAGCGGTGTTAGAGGCACTTTAGAGATTAAAATTGTGATAGAGTTTTAAGATATGGGCTTCATCTAGCATTTTTGGATCAATTTTTTGTGTATCAAAACCAGTCTTTTTAAATTCACTAAGCGGGATAAAATCTTTTGGCGGGGTAATTTGTTTTCTTGACTGCTTAATATAAGGAAAATGGTAATGGCAGAGTTCTGAACGATAATAGTTTGTGTTTTTGCCTCCCGCCACTCTTTCGTAGTATTTAATTTCACCACCTGTTTCTACTATCCAAGGAAGCCAAGAGATAAAGCGATTTCTTGCTAAAGATTGATCGCAAGCTTCATGCAATCTATTTACAAAAATTTCATCTTTGTAAATATGAAAATCTATCCTAGAGAGATGCAAGACATCATAAGCCTTTTTTGGGAGATAGAATTGCTTATAAAGTTTTTTTGCATCATAAATATGATCAACATCAATTTTAATAAACCACTCCCCTTTGGGTATAAAACTAAAGACATATTTGTAGTATTTATAGAGTTTGTTGTGTTCATTTTCTGGGTTTGTTATCTGCACTTCATAAGGATATTTTACTGGTATAAAAGAAGGGTATTTTTTGCAGAAATCTAAGATAATCTCCTCGCTTCCATCGGTGCAATCATTGTATCCAATAACTCCCCTTTGAATGGCTGGCAGGAGAGATTCAAGGCTAAATTGTAAAGTGCTTGCTTCATTTTTTACTCGGATGTAAGCCCAAGGATTTAAGCGTGATTTAGGATTTTTTGAGTTTTTATCAAAATCAAAATAGCCTTTGTGGGGGGGGGGGGATTTTCAGAGATATTTTTGTTGATTGTAATAAAATGTTGATTTTCTATTGCATTAATTTTTTCTAGGACATTGGCGGGTATATGAGAATCAAGTCTGTCTCTAGGGATAAAAATGTGGTTGTCGCAAATTTTTTTGCGCAATGCTCTCTTTTTTTCTCTGTCAAAAATGAAAGCACTAAGAAATTCTGCTAGGATTTTTCTAAAATAAAATTCAAACATTTGAAGCCCTTTATGAGATGTGGTAGAATAAAAATATAGATTATTATAGTATAGTATAGTATCACTTGGGCTTAAAAAGTCCTAAAGCAGGAGTATCAATGGGAATGACTGGGTTGAAGGTGCGACTCCCTAAAATTAGTGTTTGTATGATTGTCAAAAATGCGGAATCCACTTTAGAGGAATGTTTGGAATCCTTAAGGTGTTTTGATGAGATTATCCTACTGGATAATAAAAGCACAGATAACACACTGCAAATCGCACAAGAATTTAATAAAACTTATGGAAATCTTAAAGTCTTTGAGAGTGAGTTTATTGGGTTTGGAGCGTTAAAAAATCTAGCATTAAACAAGGCTAGCAATGCTTGGGTGTTTAGTATTGATGCTGATGAGGTGCTTGATAGGGCAGTATTAAAAGAGCTTGGGGGCTTGCAATGGAGCGAAAATTTAATCCTAGCAATGCCTAGAAAAAATCTGTATCGTGGAGAGTGGATTAAGGCTTGTGGTTGGTATCCGGATTTTGTTAATAGGATTTTTAATAAAACACACACACAATTTAACACAAATTTGGTGCATGAAAGTTTAGAGATTAAAAAAGACACGCAAATTACGCGTTTAAAAAATGGTCTTTTGCATTATGCTTATTATGATATGGAAACTTTGCTTACAAAAATGCAACACTACTCTATGTTGTGGGCAAAGCAAAATCTCCATAAAAAAAGTTCAATGTTTAAGGCGATTTTGCACGGGGGCTTTAAGTTTATGCGGGATTATTTTTTTAAAAAAGGATTCCTATATGGTTATAAAGGCTTTATAATTAGTGTTTGTAATGGGCTTGGAGCGTTTTTTAAATACGCAAAACTTTATGAATTGCAAAATGGAATCCCAAAAAGTGTTAGTTTAATTATCACAACTTACAACCAAAAAGAGCGTTTGGGGTTAGTTTTGGATTCCATTAAAGAGCTTGAAATATTGCCTAATGAAGTGCTTGTGGCAGATGATGGTAGCAAGGAGGACACAAAAGAGTTGATAGAATCTTATAGGGTGGATTTTCCTTGTATATTAAAGCATATTTGGCAAGAAGACAAGGGGTTTAGGCTAAGTGCTATAAGAAACAAAGCGATTTTAGCAGCAAGTGGAGAGTATATTATTATCGTTGATGGCGATATGGTGCTAGAATCGCATTTTATTAAAGATCATTTGCGTTTTGCCAAACCTAAGAGATTTTTACAAGGTTCAAGGGTGATTTTGGATTCTTTGCAGACAAAAGATATATTAGAGCAGGGGGGGGGGATTTATAAGGTTTATGGGCATAAAAGTTTCAAATCTAGGCGTTGTTGGTTGCTTTCTTATTTGGTGTATGCAAATTCGGCAATCTCAAAGGATTTTTTTAAAACGCGTGATTTTATTAAAGGAATTAGGGGCTGTAATATGAGTTTTTATAGGCAGGATTGCTTGGATATTGGCGGATTTAATGAGAGATTTATTGGCTGGGGGAGAGAGGATTCGGAGTTTGTCGCAAGGTTTTTGTTTAATGGGGGGGAGCTTAGGCGATTGAAGTTTGCAGGAATTGCTTATCATTTATATCATTTAGAGAATAATCGTGCAATGTTGGAATCTAATCACAAAATTTATATTCAAACTATCAAGGAGCAAAAAACGCAATGGGAGTAATTAAAAAGATTCTCTTAACCATTGGCGATATTACCATAAAAGGTGGGGCGGAACGGGTTGTTGTAAATCTTGCCAATGCCTTTGTGGAGTATGGATATGATGTTGAGATTTTAAGTTTTTATAAAGGTGGTAGCAAGGAATCTTACGCGCTAGATTCCAAAGTAAGGCTTAGATATTTAAACACAACTTCAATGGATAACAAGCGCAAAAGCCTTGTGTATAGGCTGTTTTACAAGATTTATGAGAGCTATTGGTTAAATAAGAATTATAGGGATAAGGATTTTATTCTTTTTAATAACTCTCCACATTTTCCCCTGTTTAAGCGCAAAAATACGCATTATGTAAAGATTATACATACTATTTCTAAAGGGAGATATTTAAGGCGATATAATTTTTTTGACACACTTGTGCTTGTATCTTCTAGAGAGCTTGAGTTTTGGCAGGGGAAGCATAAAAATGTGCTAACGATTCCAAATTTTTTGCCAAATATTCCAAGGGAAAACACAGATTATGCGCAAAAAGTTGTGCTTAGTGTGGGGAGAATGACGGACAATGATGAAAAAGGCTTTAAACGCCTTGTAGAAATATGGAATCTTATTGCACAAAAAGATTGGAAGTTGTGTATCGTGGGGCAGGGGGAGAGTAGAGATGAGATTGTAGAAAAGATTAGGGAATTTGATCTTTGGGATTCTGTGATTTTAGAGGATTTTACAGATAAAATTAGTGAGAAATATCTAAGCTCTAGCGTATATGCGATGACAAGTTATGTAGAGGGGCTTCCTATGGTGTTACTAGAAGCAAGCTCTTATGGATTGCCTTGTGTGGCGTTTGATATTAGCAGCGGACCTAGCGATATTATAGAGAATCAAAAAAGCGGATTTTTAATTGCTGATGGGGATTTGCAAGAATACGCAAGGCAATTGGCGCAATTAATGGAGAGTGAGAGTTTAAGGGGGAAAATGGGAGAGAGTGCAAAGCAAAGGGTGCAAAAGAAGTTTTCTAAAGAAGTGGTAATACAAGAGTGGGAGAAGTTTTTGGGTTTTTTAAAGATTTAAATAGTGTGTAGAGCTATGAAAAGAGTGTGGATATTTTGATAGATGGGATCTTGGGGTTTGTTATGGAATTTATTGTAAACTTAGTTTTGTTTAATTAAAATTCAGCAAAAAGCAGATCGGAGATGGTTTAATGATTTTTAGAAAAATAAAGAAGATTGTCAAAAATGAGTTAGATTTACTTAAAGCAAAATTAGATTTAAAATATAATGAAGATTCTGTCCTATCTTTTAGAGATTTTATTCTACAAAAAAAAGAAAAACTACCAATACAGAAACACTCTTTCTTGCTTTTTTCTTATGAGAAACACTTGCCAGTTTTTGGTGTTTCAAATTTAGGGGATTACATTCAAACAATAGCAACAAAAAAAGCTTTGGATTCTCTCTTTTTAGAATGTTCTTACAAATTTCACGATAGAGATTCCTTATTAAGCTATAGTGGGGGGGGGGGTAATTACTCCTGTTGTTATGCAAGGTTGGTTTGCGCATTCAACGCATTTTATTCCTAATAATGAAACTTTGCCAATTTTTGTTGGAACGCATTTTAGTCAAGAGATTTATAAATTTTTAGGATATTTTAATGCTTATTATCCTTGGTTTTTTGAAAACAAGACAATAGGTTGCAGAGATCTTTCAACTTTGGAGTTTTGTAAGAGTTTAGGGTTAAAGGCTTATTTATCGCGTTGCCTTACTTTAACATTGCCTAGGCGAAATCAAAGTATTGTGGGAAATACGATTTATTTGGTGGGTGTTCCTAAAGAAATGTTGCCATACTTGCCAAAACATTTAAGAGAAGATGCGCAGAAGGTAGAACAGCAAAACATAAAATGTGAGAACTCTTTAGATTGGAAAAATATTTATACGCAAAGTGAAAGTTTGTTAGAGGTTTATAAAACTCAAGCTAAACTAGTAATTACTTGTGCATTGCATTGTGCGGCACCATGTTTAGCTATGGGGATTCCTGTGGTTTTGATTGCAAAAGATAAAGAAAGCCTTGATCGTTTTTCTGCTGTTAAAGGGATTTTACCTATTTGGACATTTGAAGATTTAAAGGCTGGCTGTGTCAATTTTTCTCCTACAAGTTTAGATATAGAATCTTTGAAGAAAGATATGCTAGAGAACTTAAAGTTTAGCACGCAAAAGGAAATGGGAGAAAAAATTGATGAAGAAAATCTTTGTGCAATTAGAGAAAGAATAGCAAATTTTAAAGTTTCTAAAACTAGTGATTCTATGTCTTTTGTTGATGAGAGTGCGGGGGGGGGGGCATTTAGAGAAACAAGTATAAATACTTGGAAAAGTAGCTTTAATTATGATGTAGAGTTTAAGCAAAGATCACAGATATTATTAGATTTGCTATCTCAAGAAGAAAAGAAAAATTTAAGATCTGTTCTAGATTTAGGATGCGGGATACAATATTTTAAAGATGTTTTACGCGAAAATGGACTAGCTCCTATATATTGTGGGGTTGATTTATATCCACACAAAGAAGATAATATTCTTTGTGATTTCAATAAGGGTGAATTTCCAAATTTTTCTAAACAAGGTTTTGATTTAATTGTCTGTGCTGGATTGTTTGAATATATTGTAGATTTGCAGGGTTTGGTCAATAAGATTTGCGCTTTATCTCCCAATCATATTTTATGTAGTTATAATTTTGATGGCATCAGCTTACAGAATTCTATTTGGGTAAATCGTTTGGATCAGAAAAGTCTTTTCAATTTATTTTTTCTTAATGATTATTATTTAAATGATTACAAAACCCATAGAAGAAATAATCCTACGGGTTATTTTTTGTTTTGTAAAAAAGAAAAGATGGGAAGATAGTTGTTTTATCTCAAACAAGAAATTTTATTTTATTGGGTAAATAAACATTTAATAAACACGGAATGAAGTTTTTTAAAGCATTTGATTAAATTTTTGTGTGCTAAATTTCTCAAAGTTTTTTTTGATTTTAAGCGCCTTTAAAAACACGCTTAATGCTCCCTTTTTATGCTTTCTAGCAAAAAGGATTGTTTCCCCTAAAATACAGCATAGCCCGAAGAGATCTTGTGGAATCTCTTTTGTTAGATTTGTATCATTTTGTGGTGTGTGAATGAGAGAGTGCAGGGCAAAATAACCTGTTAGTTTTGTGGAGAGCTTAAAGACTTCAAAGCCTAAAGATGCGAAGTGTAAATACTCTTTAATAGAAGCTTTGGATTCTAATAATTGCGTGCTAAAGCTTGGAGTGATTTTAGCATAATGCCACCAAAGATCATTGATATTTTCCCCCTTGCTATTTACATAGCTTTGTAGGAATTTCCACGGCTTTTCGCCATAGTGGATAATCTTTGGATTCTTATAGCTTTCCATAAATTCCGCCCTAGTGCAGTTTAGGCGGTGCTTTTGCTCATCTTTACAAATCGCAATACAAAAGCTAATAGAAGAAAAATTATAGGCAATGGGGAGCTTTAAAAGCTTTTCTTTAGGAATGGTAGCATTTAGCAAATCTTGATCGGCAGCTTTTATGTAATAGCATTTTTTGGCAAGGTTTTCGCATTTTTCTTGGATTTTGTGTTGTTTGTAGTTTTGTGTGTTGATTAGCAAAAATCCGGAGTTAAAATAATTATCATTGAAGTTTAAAATCATTTTTTTGCCATTTTCTTTGTATTTGATTTTGCGCTTTTTGGTGCCCGGATCATTGATAGCCGCTACAACAAAGTCTTTTAAATCTATAGCAAAAAGCTCTCTTAAATCACAAAGGCAGAGCATATCGGAGTCTAAATAAAGGCATTTTGTAATGGAATCATCAAGGTAGGAATCTAATTTTAGGCGGTAATAGGGGAGATGATTGCTGTGAGCAGCACCTGAGATTGGGAAGTTTTCAAACTCTTTGTCGTTAATAATATGCGTTAGAATCTCGCAAGGATAGATTGTATTAAGGGTGTTTTGGAGTTCTGTGAGTTGGTTTTGAGTGGTGCTAGAGATGGAATCGCTTAGGATATGAAAAATATATCCCTCTTGGGCTTCTTGTTTGGAAAGCTTACTAAAATCAATGTTTTGATATGCGCTAAAATAGCTATTTTTGAGGGCTTTAAAGCCTTCTTTTTGACAGAAATCTTTAAAGGTGAGTTTGGGATTTGTGTTATAAATAACACTTGTGATTAATACAGAAGCATATTTGATATAGTTTTCATCAGCACTTAAAATAATATGAAACATTGGAATCCTTTTGTGAAAATTATAGCAAAATATGATAGGATTATGATTTTAAAGGCAGTTTGCGCCAAGTTAGTTTATAAAGTGAGCAAGATGAAAATCTTATTAGTTATTGATGATGTAAGCATTTTTGGGGGAGTAGAAAGAGTTGTTGCTAATCTTGCCAATGCGTTTTTGGAGCAAGGCGATGAAGTTTGCGTATATAGTCTATTTTGTAAGTCCCAGAGCTTACCTTATGAGTATCCTAATATTGTTTTCCACTCTCATACTTCAACTATTGACCTTAAAAAGCCTAAAAATAAAATGGGTAAAATTTTGCGTGAAATTTTACGCATTTTTGTTCAACCTGTTAATGCATTAATAGAATGTAAGAATGCTTGGAGTTTTAAAAAGTTTATCAATGAATATCAACCCAACTTTATTCTTTGTAATGAATGGACAAATGCACTTGTTAAAACATTGGCAAAAATGCCAAATAGCGTTAAAGTGGTGCATTGCTCTTTTGATGCTTATTTGCAATGCGGCTTAGAGTTAGCGGGTTTTAAAAATGTTGCTTTATTGACTTTTCAAGAGATAGAGCAATTTCAAGCAAAATACCCTTCAAGCAATTTTTATGTGATTCCTAACTTTTTGCCTAATATTCCAAACGCGCAAACAGATTATACACAAAAAGTTGTGCTTAGTGTGGGGAGAATGAGCCTTGATAACCAAAAAGGGTTTTTGCGTCTCTTGGAAATATGGAATCTTATAATGCGGGATTCCGCCTTTAAAGAGTGGAAACTTCATATTGTGGGGGGGGGGGAGTTAAAGCCACAAATTGAAGCGAGAATTAAAGAGCTAAAGCTTAGTGATTCTATAAAGCTTAAGCCTTTTACAAAAGAAGTGGAGAAAGAATATTTGAGTGCTAGTATTTATGCGATGAGTAGCCATTTTGAAGGCTTGCCTATGGTGTTATTGGAGGCTAGTTCTTATGGGCTTCCTTGTGTATCTTTTGATATTAAAACAGGTCCTAGAGATATAATAGAACATCAAAAAAGTGGATTTTTGATTACAGATAATGATTTAGAGGATTATGCAAAGCATTTAAAAATCTTAATGCAGGATAGCAATTTAAGAAAAAATATGGGTATGCAATCCCAAAGAATTGCGCGTGAGAAGTTTAGCAAGGAAGTGGTAAGGCGACAATGGGCGGAGCTGTTTGGCAAAATAGGATAAGAATATGCAAGCTAGAGTTTCTATTATTATTCCTGTTTATAATGTTGAAAAATATATTGCAAAATGTTTAGAGTCTTGTATTCATCAAACTTTAAAAGAGATTGAAATTATTATTGTGGATGATTGCGGAAATGATAGAAGTATAGAAATAGCAAGGGAATATGCAAGTAGGGATTCTAGGGTAAAGATAGTTTATAATAAAGAGAATTCCAAACCTTTTGCTTGTAGAAATCTTGGGGCAGAGATTGCTAGCGGAGAGTATTTGTGCTTTTTGGATTCTGATGATTTTTTGGATTTAAATGCATGTGAAATTGCCTATAACGCTTCTAAAGAAAGTTATTATGATTTGGTAAGTTTTGGGGCATATTATTTGAAAAATGGAAAGAAGACGCCTTTTATTGAGTATGATGAGATAAATTTTGAAAATGTGGGATCTTTTTGTAAATGGTATTATGGGTTGAAATATCCCGTGTGGAATCTTTGGGGCAGGTTAATCAAAAGGGAGAAGTATTGTTTGGCTGTGGAGCGATTAGAGGTTGATGGCGTTAAATTGATGATTGCTGAAGATGCGTTAGTAATGTTTGCTGTTTTTAATTTGTGTGATACCTTGGCTTTTATTTCTGAAGTTTTATATGGATATTGCTACAATGAAGAATCTCTCACAAATTGTGAATCTTTGGAAAATTTAAAGAATAAAAGCGATGGATTTTTTCATATTATAGAAATTATGGAAAATTTTATTGCAAATAATTATTGCGATAAAAGATTGGCGAAGTATTTTTTGTTACAAATGAAACAAGAACATAGAATCATAAAATATAGATTAAAAAAATATAATAAATCATTAACAATATTTGATATTATTTTTAATAAAATCAAAGGTAGATTTTATATTTTTAGAAGAAAGATGAGAGTTAAATTTATGATATAAATCTTTTATAAATATTATAAAATTTAATAATTTTTAAAGGAATTTTTATAGGGTGTCTAAAGCACTCTTTGATAAAAAGATATGGAATCCTTTTTTGAATTTCTTTATAAATATTTAATTCTTTTAGTTCATTAATAATATTGCCAAAATCTCTAGTAACAAAACTAGAATCAAAGTAATTATAAATAATATAATCTTGTAAATTGGCAGATATTTTCTTTTGTATTTCTAAATTATTTATAAGTATTTTAGAAGCCTTGTAAATATTGATTCCAACTTTAGCTTTACAATATGCTTTAAAGTATTCTTTTGTCGTTGGGAGATTTGGGATATATTCTTGGGTTGGATTGTCTGTTGCTGTGGTGATTGAGTTAGGGCGGATTCTGTAATGATAGCCTTGAGCATTGTGATAGTAAAACTTGCCTTGTAACATAAAAAGAATGCTTCCAAAATCCGTATCTTCAAAAAGGATTCCGTGATAAAAGCGAAGATGGTAGAGGTTTAGCATTTTTGCATTAAAAGTGCCTGACCAAGCAAACCAAATAGGATAGTGCTTTAAGAGCGATTTAAAGGTGTTTATTAGGGTGTCACAGGAATTGGTGGGCAAAGGTTTAAAAGTGTTAAATTTGGAATCGTAAATGTTTTGTTGTGTAGATTCTATATATTCTATTGGGGCATTTCCTATGATTGTGATTTCCGGGTTTTTAGTAAAAATATTGAGATTATTTTCAATATAATCTAGGGATAAAAAATCATCAGAATCTACAAATTGCACAAGCGTATCTGGCAACTCTTGAAGAATTAGGGAGTGAATATTTTGTAAATCTGTGGTGATAAAATTTGCTCCCCCATTATTATGTCTTGTAAAGTGTTTTTCAATCGTTTGAGTTGGGATTGTTTGAAAATCTGTGTGGGTTGTAAAAGCTTGCGTTAGGGACTTAAGGGAAGTGCTTTGTAAAGAGTTTTCTAAAAGTTGCCTTAGTGGAGTGTTTTTTAGAAGTTCTAATCCCATATTTCTAGCACTGCTTAAACCGCCATTAGGCTTTGAGATTACAAGTATTCTCTCATCTTTTGTCGCATAATTTAGGGCAATCTCTAGGCTGCCATCTGTGCTACCATCATCAACTAAAATAATGTCAAGATTTTTATAAGTTTGGTTGATAATAGAATTTAAGCATTTTTTTAAATAAGGCTCAACATTGTAAATAGGAACAATGATTGAAATGCAAGGATTGTATGTATTTGCCATCTATATGCTTACTCTGCCACGGCGCAAGCTCTAGTTTCGCGGATAACGCTAACCTTCACTTCGCCCGGATACTGCACGCTAGATTCTATATCCTTTGCGATGTCTTTAGCTAAGAGATAGGCTTCATCATCATTAATGTCTTCGGATTTTACAATCACGCGCACTTCACGCCCAGAGTTAATTGCATAAGCGTGCAAAACGCCCATTTTAGAAGTAGCGATTTTTTCAATTTCGCTCACGCGCCTTAGATAGTTTTCTAGCACTTCGCGCCTTGCTCCGGGACGTGCTGCTGATAGTGCATCTGCTGCACAGACAGCTGCTGCTTCAACACTTTTAATCTCTTCATTGCCGTGGTGAGAGAGAATTGCATTTAAAACCACAGAGGGTTCATTGTATCGTCGTGCAATTTCTGCTCCAAGCTCTACATGGGTGCCTTTAAATTCATGTGTGCGAGATTTGCCTATATCATGGAGCAATCCTGCCCTTGTTGCAAGCAAGCAATCCCCACCGAGCTCAGCAGCAATAATACCAGCAAGGTTGGCAACTTCTAAGGAATGTGCGAGTGCATTTTGTCCATAACTTGCGCGATAACGAAGCCTACCAATGAGTTTTTTGACTTCTGGATGGATTCCATTAATGCCTAGATCTAACACTACTTGTTCGCCTTCTTTGTAAATGCTTTCTTCAAATTCATTGAAGCATTTTTGATAAATTTCTTCAATGCGTGCAGGTTGGATTCTGCCATCTTCCAGCAAGCGATTTATTGTTTCTACTGCAATCGCGCGGCGGTAGAGATTGTGTGAGCTTACAATAATCACATTTGGCGTATCATCAATGATAATATCCACGCCACAAATCATTTCTAAAGTTTTAATATTGCGCCCTTCTTTTCCTATAATGCGTGCTTTTAGGTCATCGCTTGGCAAGACAATACTTTGGATTAAGCGCTCCGCTGCAAACTCTCCTGCAAAGCGTGAAGTTGCCATGGCTAAGATATAGTTTGCTTTTTCTTTGGCTTCTTGTTTTGCCTGTGTTTCTTGCTCTCTAATAATTCTTGCAGCTTCTAGTTTGGATTCTTCTTTTATGTGTTCTAAAAACATTTGTTTAGCTTCATTTTTGGTGAGATTTGCCACTTTTGAGAGAGTTTGTGTAAGTCCTTCAAGCTTAGTGTTATAAGCTGTCTTTAGTCTTTTAAGGGATTCTTGTTCTTCAAAAAGTGCATTGCGATCTTTGCTTAACAAATGTTTTTCATGTTCAATCTTGCATACTTCCTTTTCTAGGCGTTGAGATTGCGCCAACTTTTCTTTTTCAAAGAGCAAGAGATTTGCTTCGTGTTCTTTGAAAAGCCTATTGCTTTCTTTGTCAGCATTTAGCTTGGCTTCTAGCTCAATATCCTTTGCCTTAATTTTAGATTCTTGGAGTAATTTTTCTGCTTCATATTCTATTGCTTTTGCTTTAGCATTTGCTTGTTCTATTTGGACTTCTAGTTTTGCGCGTGAGAGTTTGCGTGAAATAAGATAGCTACCTCCGCCGGCGACTAGAGCGGAGAGAATAGAGCTTGTAAGAACCCATATTACCATTATTAATATCCTTAAATTTTAGGCTGGCAAAAGGAGAAATAAAACAATCTGCTTGTAAATCATAAGGCTGTGTAATTGCGCATTGCGCTAGATTTAATGCACGGCATATAAAAATTGTTTGTGGTTTTGTCTTTAAAGTGCTAAAAAATCTATCATACATTCCTTTGCCAAATCCTATGCGTTTAAATGTTTTATCAATTCCAATCACAGGGACAATTGCATAATCAAGTTTTGAGATTTTAAAGGATGAATTACTAGGTTCATAAACTCCAAAAGCCCTTTTTTGTATTGGAAGTCTGTATTTTACAATTTTAAAACTGATACCCTGCATAAAAGGTAAAAAAATTTGCACCTTTTTTTTTCTTTTGTAAATGTATAAAAGTTTTTTGCTGTTAAATTCTATGGGTAAAGGATAGTAAAACAAAAGATTAACAGGTTGTTTCCCTTTGTGTTTAGAAAGTAGGCGTTCAAGCTCTGTTTTTAGAGCATTTTGGATTCTGTAATCTAGCCGCAATGTGTTATTTTGGTGTGAAATTTTTGTAAGATTGTCTTTAAAAACTTTGCGATAATTTGCCTTTAAATCAGACATTTTTTCTCTTTGTAAAAGTGTAAAATAGCGTAAAAAACACGCCACATTGTAGCAAAAATAACAAAAAGTGCATAAGATAAATTTGCGATTCCTTTTGTGTGATATTGTTGGAATCTAAAATCGCATAAAACACAAAAGCCATTCCGAGTCCTATTAAATAGCCGATTTGTTTGCGTTTATCAAGCCAAGATAACACAGATTTTTTTGCAAAAATAAGTGTTTCAGCTCGTCCTAAATAATCCCCAAAAATAAAGGTGATTTGATACAGGCAATACACCAAAATCGCCCCAAAAAATGTGTTTGGAAAGAGCAAATACGCTAAAATATAGCAAAAAGGAATCAACTCAATGCCTAAGAGAATCACTTTATAGGGCTTTTCTTTTAGGATTTTTGCATAAAAAAAGGTCAAAATCCAAGCTCCAAGTGCAAGTGTGATTCCGCCCATGGAGTAGATTTTAGGATTTAAGGGAGCATAGATAATAAACACACTTCCCAAAGAACAGCCCAAAAACAGAGCATTTAAAAGCTTATATAAAAGATAGAATCGTAAATGTATCGTGCGCATTACCAAGTGTATTTCACGCCCCCACCAAAGGTGCGTTCAAACTCATAAGGATAATACGCACTACTTACAATAATAGCATTTTTGTGATTTGTAAGATTATTTACATACGCATACACTTCAAAATCTTTAAAGGTATAACTTGCACTAAGATTTAGACTTTGGTAATTTGGTGATTTGCCTTGTGTGTTGTCAAAGTCGTTGTAATCATACATTTTTGAGCCATATTTATAATGCACGCCTAGATTAAGGTTTGTTAGTGGCAAGTAATTTAGGCTTGCGGTAAATGTGTGTTTAGAAACGCCCGGAATTTCCTTGCCATCAAACTCGGCACTTTTAATTTTGGATTCCACATAGGCATAGCTTAGCTTAGAGTAGAGCAATGAGCTATATTGTGTAGTAAATTTCATCTCTCCGCCAATTCTTTGGGTTTTGCCTAAGCTTTGGTTTGCACTAACCCCTGTAAGTTTGCTAAATCCAAAAAAGGCTTCATCTTTACCTTGAATGATAAAAGCATTTGCGCCGATGGTATGGATTCCAAAGATTCCTTTTGTGCCAATTTGATAAGTATCAAAGGTGGCGACATCAAGGTAAGGATTAGCAACAGGCGTGAAGTTTATGGGGTCATAATACAATAGCCAATCCACATTTGGGACATTAAAACTTCGCGCATAGGACGCAAAAAGTGAGATTTGGCTATTAAGTGCGTAATTATAGCCTAGCTCTCCGCCAAAGAGATTGTGTTGCTTGCTATAAATATCGCTTTGCTTTGTGATAACGCGCTGTGTTGAAACGCCGGCATTAAAGGTGGAATCGCCAATGTATTTTTCGCCATTAAGATATAAAAGTAGCGATTCTACTTCTGCTTTTTGTCCTGAATTTTCGCGTTCATTTGCGCGCATTGCTCCGCCAAATTCTACAAAAAAGGAATCGTTTTTAAAATGTGAGTTAAAATCCCCAAAAACTCCCTTGCCCTCGTATTTGGAATCAAAATTGACATAACGGCTTGCGTTGCGACTTCCGCCAAGATTAACATCTGTTACAATACCCAAGTCACTAAAGCTTGTAAAGCCGGTAGAATAGGTTAAGTCCCAGCGTTTTTGGTGTGTGTGTCCATTGCCCGGAAGTGTCGGGTCGCTTTCAAAGGCTTCTTTAGAGATGGGGTTTGCGTATTTGATTCCGTATTTTGCGTAGCTTAGGTTTGCTTTTAAAAGCAAATCATTGCTAGGGTAGAAAAACGCTGTGATTCCACCATTTTTGTTATAGCTTCCGCTTTTTTCATCGCTAAGATCGTTTAGATAACGCTCCCCTTGTGTGTGTTGATATTGTCCATATGCTCCAATGTTCAAAGTATCTTTAACAGCGCGTGTGAAAAATTGTGAATTTAGCGTTCCATAGCTTCCATAGCTTAGGTTGAGCGTGCCACCACTTTTGCGCGTTGTTGTGATTTTTAAGATTCCACTTACCGCGCCACTTCCATACTTTGTTGTGCCTTTTCCGCGGATAATTTCTATTTTTTGGATAGAATCTAGCGGAATGCTACTAAGTGAAACAGCGGCGGAATCTATGTTTTCAAATAAGATTCCATCTACAACAATGGCAAGGTTCTTATGCCCGTTTTGCCCAAAGCCACGCAGATCAATGTTTTGTGTGTAAGGGTTGCCATAGTTAGAGCGGATTGTGAGTAGAGAATTTGTATTTAAGAAGTCGTAGATATTTTGAGCATTAGAGAGTGTAATGCTCTGTGCGTCAAACTCTTCTTTAAAATCCGTATTCTCCACAAACTCTTCGGCGTGGATTACAGAAAGTTTAAGATCCTTATTTATGGAATCTGATTTTTCAAACAATGCGGTATTTTGACTTTGCGCAAGTAATGCAGTATTAAGTGCCAAAATCGCCGCAAGGGAAAAATACTTCTTTCTAAATCCCTTTGGATAAAGATTTCTGTGGTTTTTTTTTTCATTTATAATAACTCCTTTCGTCAGTCTTCCAAACTAAATCCACAACAAAAGATTAGAATCCAAATTTAGATTCCAACTTTGATTGCCTATAACAATAAAGGATTAGGAATAGAGTCTCCAACAGAGCAAATTATATAACAAATTTTTAAAAAGTATTGACAATGTTAGCAAAAAAGAGTAGAATTCCAACTCATTTTTAATTTTTAAAAATGTGCTGGCGTAGCTCAGTTGGTAGAGCAGCTGCCTTGTAAGCAGCAGGCCGGGGGTTCGAGTCCCTTTGCCAGCTCCATAGAATTTACTAAATTTTTCAGTGTTTGACCAGTTTTAATAATTTTTGGGGTGAGATACTCAAGTGGCCAACGAGGGCAGACTGTAAATCTGCTGTTTCTGACTTCCGTGGTTCGAATCCACGTCTCACCACCATAGCCATGCGGGAGTAGCTCAGTTGGCTAGAGCATCAGCCTTCCAAGCTGAGGGTCGCGGGTTCGAGCCCCGTTTCCCGCTCCATACTGGGAGCTGATTCTACATTTTTCTTTATCAGCGAAACACTTCTTTATTTGGATAAATTTTTATATTTTTGGAATTTTTTTGCCCATATAGCTCAGTGGCAGAGCACTTCCTTGGTAAGGAAGAGGCCGGCGGTTCAATCCCGCTTATGGGCTCCAGTTTTTCAAGGGTTGCATAATTGTAAGTGTGTAAATTGTGCAAAAGTTATGATGGAATTGTAGAAAATGTACGATTCTTAATTTTAAAATTGGTAAAAATAGTGTAGAATATCTGCTATTTTAAACTTAAAATTTTAGGAGAGGCTTATGGCTAAGGAAAAATTTAACAGAGGAAACAAACCTCACGTAAATGTTGGGACAATTGGGCATGTTGACCATGGTAAAACAACTCTAAGTGCTGCAATTTCTGCTGTTCTATCGCAAAAAGGTTTGGCAGAGTTGAAAGACTATGATAACATTGATAATGCTCCAGAAGAAAAAGAGCGCGGTATTACAATTGCAACTTCTCACATTGAGTATGAAACAGAAAAAAGACACTATGCGCATGTAGATTGCCCTGGACACGCTGACTATGTTAAAAACATGATCACAGGTGCCGCACAAATGGATGGAGCAATTCTTGTTGTTTCAGCAGCAGATGGTCCTATGCCACAGACAAGAGAGCATATTCTACTTTCTCGTCAAGTTGGTGTTCCTTACATTGTAGTGTTTATGAATAAGCAAGATATGGTAGATGATCCTGAGTTATTGGAGCTTGTAGAAATGGAAATTAGAGAATTGCTATCAAGCTATGAATTCCCAGGTGATGATACTCCAATTGTTGCAGGTTCTGCGCTTAAAGCTTTAGAAGAAGCAAAAGCGGGTAATCTAGGTGAGTGGAGTGAAAAAATTATGAAACTCATGGATGCAGTTGATGAGTATATTCCAACTCCAGTGCGTGAAACAGACAAGACTTTCTTGATGCCAATTGAAGATGTATTCTCAATTGCTGGTCGTGGAACAGTTGTTACAGGAAGAATTGAAAGAGGTATCGTAAAAGTTGGTGATGAAATCGAAATCGTTGGAATTCGTGATACACAAAAAACAACAGTAACTGGCGTTGAGATGTTTAGAAAAGAACTTGATCAAGGGGAAGCTGGAGACAATGTGGGTGTACTTTTAAGAGGTACAAAGAAAGAAGAAGTAGAAAGAGGTATGGTTCTTTGTAAGCCAGGTTCAATTACTCCACACAGAAAGTTTGAAGGTGAAATCTATGTTCTTTCAAAAGACGAAGGTGGAAGACATACTCCATTCTTTAATGGATATAGACCACAATTCTATGTAAGAACAACAGATATCACAGGCTCTATCCAATTGCCAGATGGGGTAGAGATGGTAATGCCAGGTGATAACATTAAAATTACAGTTGAGCTAATCAACCCAATTGCACTTGAAGATGGAACACGCTTTGCGATTCGTGAAGGTGGTAGAACTGTTGGTGCGGGTGTTGTTACTAAGATTATTGAGTAGGCATAACAATGGCTAAAGGTAATCGTGTAAAAATTGGACTTAAATGTTCTGAGTGTGGTGATATTAATTATAGCACAATGAAAAATGCTAAAACCACAACAGAAAAACTGGAGCTTAAAAAGTTCTGCCCAAGACTAAACAAACATACAATTCACAAAGAAGTTAAATTGAAAAGCTAAGGGTTGCTCCCTTAGCTAACATTATATTTATAGGTCAGTAGCTCCAATGGTAGAGCGTCGGTCTCCAAAACCGAGTGATGGGGGTTCGAGTCCCTCCTGGCCTGCCATTTTGGAATAAAGAGAGACAAATTTAGCAATGAAAAGACTAATTACCTATTATAGACTATCCAAAGAAGAATTATCCAAAGTTATTTTTCCTACAAAAGAACAAGTAAGAAATGCTTTTATTTCCGTGATTCTTGTTGTAACGGTTATTGCTCTATTTTTGGCATTGGTAGATTTCATTCTTGGTAGTTTTGTTTCTAGTATTTTATAAGTTAGGATTTGTTTATGGCGTTGTATTGGTATGCGATTCAAACATATTTTGGCAGCGAACAAGCTGTGAAGCGTGGAATTGAGAATCTCGTAAGAGAGCACCACTTAGAGGAGAGAATTACAGATATTGTTGTTCCCACAGAAGATATTATTGAAGTCAAAAACAATAAGAAAAAAATCAGTGAGCGCAGTCTTTATCCCGGATATGTTTTTGTGAAAGTCGATTTAGATACAGCTTTGTGGCATACCATTCAATCTTTACCTAAGGTAAGCCGTTTTATTGGGGAATCCAAAAAACCGACACCATTAAGTGAGGCAGATATTAATCATATTATTGAAAAGGTGCAAAATCGTGCAGCTCCAAAGCCAAAAATTATTTTTGAGGCAGGAGAGGTTGTAAGAATTATTGAAGGTCCTTTTGCTAATTTTACAGGAATTGTTGAAGAATATGATATGGAACATAGAAAGTTAAAACTTAATGTTTCAATTTTTGGTCGTAGTACACCTATTGAGATACTTTATTCACAAGTGGAAAAAATAGTTTAATAACTAAAAACAAGGATAAGTTATGGCAAAGAAAATTATTGGCGAACTTAAGCTTCAAATCCCGGCAGGGAAAGCAAATCCATCTCCTCCTGTAGGTCCAGCGCTAGGTCAACGTGGTGTGAATATTATGGAATTTTGTAAAGCTTTCAATGAAAAAACAAAAGATATGGGAAATTTTAATATTCCAGTTATCATCACTGTTTATCAAGATAAGAGTTTTACATTTATTACAAAAAAACCGCCTGTAACAGATTTGATTAAAAAAGCTGCTGGAATTCAAAAAGGTTCAGATAATCCTTTGAAGAACAAAGTGGGTAAATTAACAAAAGCTCAAGTTTTAGATATCGTAAAAACTAAAATGGACGATTTGAACGCTAATACAGAAGAAGCGGCGATTAAGATTGTTGAGGGAAGTGCTCGTAGTATGGGCATTGAAGTTGTAGATTAAAAAGACGCGTTGGAGTATAGAAATGGCAAAAAAATTAACAAAAAGAATGCAAAATCTTCTTAATAAAGTAGATTGCACAAAAATATACGATATTACAACCGCTTCTGCAATGGTTAAGTCTTTAGCATCGGCTAAGTTTGACGAAACGGTTGAAGTTGCGTTAAGTTTAGGTGTAGATCCAAGACATGCCGATCAAATGATCCGTGGTGCTGTTGTGTTGCCAAATGGAACAGGGAAGAGTGTACGCGTAGCTGTTTTTGCAAAAGGAGCAAAAGCTGATGAAGCAAGAGCGGCAGGAGCTGATGTTGTTGGTGATGATGATTTGGCAGATCAAATCAAAAATGGTGATTTGAATTTTGATATGGTTATCGCTACACCGGATATGATGGCTTTGGTTGGTAAAGTTGGTAGAATCTTAGGTCCAAAGGGCTTAATGCCGAACCCAAAAACAGGCACTGTTACAATGGAAATTTCAAAAGCTGTAAGCAATGCTAAGAGTGGTCAAGTGAATTATCGTGTTGATAAAAAAGGTATTATCCATGCTCCAGTGGGCAAGGCAAGTTTTGATGCAAAAAAACTTGAAGAAAATATCATTGCACTTGTTAAAAATATCAATAAACAAAAACCAGCAAGTGCAAAAGGAAAATATATTAAAAATGCGACCTTAGCACTAACAATGAGCCCATCTTTAACATTAGATGCGCAAGAACTCATTGATATGAAATAATTTATTCTTGTTTTTATCTTAGACTAATGACTATAGGGGCTTTTAGCTTAAAATTTACCCTATATAAGTTTTTCGTCTGAAAGGAGGTTAATGATGACAAAAGCAGAAAAAACTGCTCTAATTGAGAATTTAACTGCTGAATTTAAAGCTTCAAATGCAATTATTGTTTGTGATTATAAGGGCTTGACTGTTAAAGAGTTGGAATCCTTAAGAGCAAACGCAAGAGAACAAAACGCAAAGGTTCAGGTTATTAAGAATACGCTTGCATCTATCGCGCTAAAAAATTCTAGCATCGAAGGATTAGAGTTAAAAGAAAATAATATTTTTGTTTGGAGTGAAGATCAAATCTCTCTAGCGAAAGTAATTAGTAAGTTTTCAAGTTCTGTGGGTGGCAAGTTGGTAATTAAAACAGGTTGCCTTGAAGGCGAAGTTGTGGATGCAAAACATATTGAAGCTGTTTCAAAACTTCCATCTAAAGAAGAGCTTATTGGTATGTTGTTGTCCGTTTGGACTGCTCCTGCTCGTTATTTTGTTACAGGGTTGGATAATTTACGCAAAGAAAAAGAAGCACAATAAAATTAGGAGAAAATTATGGCAATTTCAAAAGAAGATGTATTAGAGTATATCGGTAATCTTTCAGTTATGGAGCTT
Organism: Helicobacter winghamensis ATCC BAA-430; assembly: GCF_028751035.1. NCBI lineage: Bacteria > Pseudomonadati > Campylobacterota > Epsilonproteobacteria > Campylobacterales > Helicobacteraceae > Helicobacter > Helicobacter winghamensis. Next base: position 186,742 of record NZ_CP063533.1, read on the forward strand.
TCAGAGCTTGTAAAAGCTTTTGAAGAAAAATTTGGTGTATCTGCAGCTCCAACAGTTGTTGCAGGTGCTGTTGCTGGTGGTGGAGCGGCTGCTTCTGAAGAAAAAACTGAGTTTGATATTATTCTTACAGATAGCGGTGATAAGAAAATCAATGTTATTAAAGTCGTAAGAGAAGTAACAGGACTTGGGTTAAAAGAAGCAAAAGATGCAGTTGAAAAAACTCCATTTACAGTTAAAGAAGGCGTTAAGAAAGAAGACGCTGATGCAATCAAAGCAAAATTTGAAGAAGCTGGTGCAAAAGTCGATATTAAATAATTTTTGGGGGCTTTATGTCCCCATTTTCATTTTTCTTCCAAAATTCTACATTTATTATATGAGGTAAAATATGCCAGTGAGTTTAAAATCCGGAAATAGATTGAGAGTTGATTTTACAAAGATCCCTCAAAACATTGCAGTTCCAAATCTGCTTCAATTACAAAGAAATAGTTATGATAATTTTTTGATGACAAGTGATACGAATGAGTCTGGGCTTGAAAAAGTCTTTAAATCCATTTTCCCCATCCACGATGCACAAAATAGAATTAGCTTAGAATATGCAGGTTGTGAGTTTGGAAAACCACGCTACACGGTTAGAGAGGCAATGGAAAGAGGCTTAACCTATTCGATTCCACTTAAGATTAAAATCCGTTTAGTGCTTTGGGAGAGAGATGAGAAGACAGGTGAAAAGTTAGGTGTTAAGGATATTAAAGAGCAAAGCATTTTTGTGCGCGAGATTCCCTTAATGACGGATCGTACAAGTTTTATTATTAATGGTGTTGAGAGAGTTGTAGTTAATCAACTCCATAGAAGTCCTGGAGTAATCTTTAAAGAAGAAGAGTCAACCAGCACTTCCAATAAACTTGTTTATACAGGGCAGATTATTCCAGATCGTGGTTCTTGGCTTTACTTTGAGTACGACGCAAAAGATACTCTCTTTGTGCGTGTAAATAAGCGTAGAAAAGTGCCTGTTACTATTCTCTTTAGGGCGCTTGGTTACTCAAGGCAAGATATTTTGAAAATGTTTTATCCTCTTGTTAATATCAAATATAAAAATGGTAAATATTTGATTCCATTTAATCCAGAGGAATTTATAGGGCGCGTGGAATTTGATCTTAAGGATGCAAAAGGCAATTTAATTCTTGCAGCAGGTAAGAGATTGACTGCCAAAAAAGCAAAGGCTCTTGAAGAAGAAAAGCTAAATATGATCGAGTATCCCACAGAGATTTTAATGAATCGCTATTTAGCGGAGCCTATTATAGATAAAGCAAGTGGTGAAGTGCTTTTTGATGCGCTTACCTTAATGGATGAGAGTAAATTAAAGAAGCTTACTGAGCTTGGCGTCAATGATTTTGTGATTGCAAATGATTTAGCCTTAGGCGTTGATGCTTCTATTATTAACGCATTTATTGCAGATGCAGAATCGTTAAAGTTATTAAAGCAAACAGAAAAGATTGATAATGAAAATGACTTAGCGATGATTCGTATTTATAAGGTAATGCGCCCGGGTGAGCCAGTTACAAAAGAAGCAGCAAAACAATTTGTGCAACAACTTTTCTTTGATCCAGATCGTTATGATTTAACACGCGTTGGGCGTATGAAAATGAATCACAAATTAGATATTGGTGTGCCAGATTATGTAACTGTGTTAACACACGAGGATATTATTAAAACAGTGCGTTATCTAATGCGTGTAAAAAATGGACAAGGTAGAATTGACGATAGAGATCATTTAGGGAATCGTAGAATCCGCGCCATTGGAGAATTGCTAGCAAATGAGCTTCACACAGGGCTTGTGAAAATGCAAAAAGCAATCCGCGATAAACTTACAACCATTAGTGCAGGTTTAGAAGAATTAATGCCACATGATTTGGTTAATTCTAAGATGATTACAGGGACAATCTTAGAGTTTTTTACAGGAGGACAACTCTCACAATTTATGGATCAAACAAATCCACTCTCAGAAGTTACACACAAAAGAAGGCTATCTGCTCTTGGTGAAGGCGGCTTAGTTAAAGAGCGTGCAGGGTTTGAGGTGCGCGATGTGCATCCAACGCATTATGGAAGGATTTGTCCTATTGAAACACCAGAAGGGCAAAATATTGGTTTGATTAATACGCTTTCTACTTATGCGAAGGTTAATGAGTTAGGCTTTATTGAAGCCCCTTATCGTAAAGTTGTCGATGGAAGGGTAACTGATGAAATTGTGTATTTAACTGCAACACAAGAAGAAGGCGCAGTTATTGCCCCTGCAAGTACGATTCTAACAAGTAATCAAACCATTAAAGAAGAAATGATTGAAGTTAGAAAAGATGGTGAAATCATTTTGATGGAATCCAAAAAAGTAGATTTAATTGATCTTAGCCCAAGAATGATTGTTGGGGTTGCTGCAAGTTTGATTCCATTCTTAGAACACGATGATGCTAACCGCGCGCTTATGGGGTCAAATATGCAACGCCAAGCGGTACCATTGCTTAAGCCGGATGCACCGGTGGTTGGAACAGGGATTGAAAAAATTGTTTCACGTGATTCTTGGGAAGCAACAAAAGCTACACGCGGTGGAATTGTGGAAAAAGTGGATGCTAAAAATATTTATGTTTTAGGTGAAGATGAAAATGGTGCGTTCATTGATCACTATTCTTTGCAAAAAAACCTAAGAACTAACCAAAATACTTCGTTTTCGCAATGTCCAATTGTAAAGGCTGGAGAGCAAGTAGAAGCTGGGCAAGTTATTGCCGATGGTCCTAATATGGATCAAGGGGAATTAGCGCTTGGAAAAAATATTCGTGTAGCCTTTATGCCTTGGAATGGATATAACTTTGAAGATGCGATTGTTGTAAGTGAAAAATTAATCCGCAATGATGCTTTTACTTCTATCCATATCTATGAAAAAGAGATTGAAGCACGAGAGTTGAAGCATGGAGTTGAAGAAATTACGCGTGATATTCCAAATATTAGAGAGGAAGAGTTAGCTCACCTTGACGAGAGCGGAATCGTAAAAATTGGAACTTATGTAACAGGTGGAATGATTCTTGTTGGAAAAGCCTCCCCAAAAGGTGAGGTTAAACCAACTCCAGAGGAAAGATTGTTGCGTGCAATTTTTGGAGAAAAAGCAGGGCATGTTGTTAATAAGTCTCTTTATTGTCCTCCAAGTTTAGAAGGAACTGTTGTTGATGTAAAAATTTTTACGAAAAAAGGTTATGATAAAGATAAAAGAGCCATTGCTGCTTATGAAGAAGAAAAATCTCGTCTTGATTTAGAACACCACGATAAGCTTTTAATGTTGGATAGAGAGGAGTCTTTGCGTATTGGTTCTATTTTAGCCAAAGAAAAGTTAGTGAGTGTTGCAAAAATTGGCGATAAAGAGTATAAAAAAGGTAGTGTGATTCCAAAGGCAGATTTAGAAAATGTTAATCGTTTTGCAATGGGAACTCTTATTAAAAGCTATCCAAAAGAGATTCAAAGCTCTTATGACGCGCTCAAAGCAAATTTCCTAGAGCAAAAGAAAAATTTAAGCCAAGAGCACGAAGAGAAACTTTCTATTATTGAAAAAGATGATATTCTTCCAAGCGGTGTAGTAAAGTTGGTTAAAATTTATGTTGCAACTAAGCGTAAATTAAAAGTTGGGGATAAAATGGCAGGACGCCACGGAAATAAGGGGATTGTATCAAATATTGTTCCAGAAGTGGATATGCCTTATACAAAAGATGGTCGCCCAGTGGAAATTGTTCTTAATCCTTTGGGGGTTCCAAGTCGTATGAATATCGGACAAATCTTGGAGGTGCATTTAGGATTGGTCGGCAAGAATTTAGGGGAACAAATCGCAAATATTTTTGAACAAGAGAAGGATAAATGGGTTGGAGCATTGCGTTCTAAAATGTTAGAAATTGCCGAGAACTCCGGTATGAAATCTGCAAAAGGATTCTTAGAGAAGCTTGATGATGAATCTTTGTTAAACTTTGCCAGAGATTGGAGCAATGGAGTCAAATTTGCAACACCTGTGTTTGAAGGAGTAAATGCGCAAGAGTTTGAAAAGCTCTTTGCTTTGGCAAAAATTGATACAGATGGTAAAACAGAGCTTTATGATGGACGCACGGGTGAAAAAATGATGGAGCGTGTCAATGTAGGCTATATGTATATGTTAAAGCTTCACCATTTAGTGGATGAAAAAGTGCATGCAAGAAGCACAGGTCCTTACTCTTTAGTAACACAACAGCCAGTAGGAGGTAAGGCGCTCTTTGGTGGGCAGAGATTTGGAGAGATGGAAGTTTGGGCTCTAGAAGCTTATGGTGCAGCACATACTCTTAAAGAAATGCTAACTATTAAGTCTGATGATGTTGAAGGTAGGGTTAAGGCATATAAAGCTATCACTAGAGGTGAAGCAGTTAAAGAATCTGAGATTCCAGAAACTTTTTATGTTTTAACTAAAGAATTGCAGAGTTTAGCGCTTGATGTAAGTGTGTTTGCAAAAAATAAAGAGGGAGTGGATGAGGCAATAACCATTAGGGAAGAGAATCGCCCAAGTGATTTTAATGCCTTTCAACTTCTTCTTGCAAGCCCAGAAAAAATTAGAAGTTGGAGTCATGGAGAAGTTAAGAAGCCAGAAACTATCAATTATCGTACGCTTAAGCCAGAGAGAGATGGATTATTCTGTGCAAAAATCTTTGGTCCTGTTAGGGATTATGAATGCCTTTGTGGAAAATACAAAAAAATGCGTTATAAGGGTGTTGTATGTGAGAAATGTGGAGTTGAAGTTACAAGCTCTAAAGTGCGTCGTTCAAGAATGGGACACATTGAACTTGTAACACCTGTTGCTCACATTTGGTATGTGAATTCCTTACCTAGTAGAATCGGAACGCTTTTAGGCGTAAAAATGAAAGACTTAGAGCGTGTGCTTTATTATGAAGCTTATATCGTTAAGCAAGCTGGCGAAGCTTTCTATGATAATGAAGGAACAAAACCTGTTGTCAAATATGATGTGCTTAATGAAGAGCAATATCAAAGTTTAGCTCAAAGATTTGAACATACAGAATTTGTAGCTCAAATGGGCGGAGAAGCAGTAAAAGAGTTGCTTGAAAGTTTGGATTTGGTGGATTTGATTGCTGAGCTAAAAGAAGCAATTAAGGCAACAAATTCTGAAGCAAAGAAAAAAACTATTATTAAGCGTTTAAAAGTTGTTGAAAGTTTTGTGGTTTCTGGTGGTCAGAATCGTCCTGAGTGGATGATGCTAACAGTGCTTCCTGTACTTCCACCGGATCTTAGACCTCTTGTTGCTTTAGATGGTGGAAAGTTTGCCGTGAGTGATGTGAATGATTTATACCGCCGCGTGATTAATAGAAACCAGAGATTAAAGCGTTTAATTGAACTTGATGCCCCTGAAATTATTGTGCGCAATGAAAAAAGAATGTTACAAGAATCTGTTGATGCTCTCTTTGATAATGGTAGAAATGCAAATGCAGTGAAAGGTGCAAATAAACGCCCATTGAAGTCTCTCTCTGAAATTATTAAAGGAAAGCAAGGGCGATTCCGTCAAAACTTACTTGGAAAGCGCGTAGATTTTTCTGGGCGTTCTGTAATTGTTGTGGGACCAAATTTAAGAATGGATCAATGTGGATTGCCTAAAAATATGGCATTAGAACTCTTTAAGCCTCATATTCTAGCAAAACTTGAAGAAAAAGGTTATGCAACAACACTAAAGCAAGCTAAAAAGATGATTGAACATAAGCGCAATGAAGTGTGGGAGTGCTTACAAGAAATTGTTGCAGATTATCCTGTAATGCTAAATCGCGCACCAACATTGCATAAGCAATCCATTCAAGCATTCCATCCAAAACTTATTGATGGTAAGGCTATTCAGTTACATCCGCTTGTGTGTGCGGCATTTAATGCGGACTTTGATGGAGATCAAATGGCAGTGCATGTACCACTTTCACAAGAGGCAATCACAGAGTGCAAGCTTTTAATGTTAAGCTCTATGAATATTCTTTTGCCAGCAAGTGGTAAAGCTGTAACTGTTCCTAGTCAAGATATGGTTTTAGGTTTGTATTATCTTTCTTTGCAAAGAGATGATTCTAAAGGTGAGCATAAGCTTTTCTCTAATATTAACCAAATCCATATTGCACTTGAAGCAGGTGTGGTAGAAGTTAGCTCTAAAGTGCGTGCATATGTAGATGATAGAATCATAAATACAACTATTGGTAGAATGATTTTAAAATCAATTTTACCGGATTTTGTGCCGATGCATTTATGGAATAAAGTATTAAAGAAAAAGGATATTGCAGCACTCATTGACTATGTGTATAAAGAAGGTGGTGTTGGAATTACTGCAGGTTTCTTAGACGACCTTAAAAATCTAGGCTTCAAATATGCAACAAAAGCTGGAATCTCAATTTCAGCTGATGATATTATTGTTCCAGATAGCAAGAATAAAGTTGTAGAAGGTGCCAAGAAAAAGGTTAAAGACATTCAAGCACAATTTGGCGCAGGTTTATTGACAGAGCAAGAACGCTACAATAAAATTATTGATGTTTGGACGGACACTAATAACGCACTAGGCAACACAATGATGAAACTTATTGAAAATGATAAAGATGGTTTTAATTCCATTTATATGATGGCAGATTCTGGTGCTAGAGGTAGTGCAGGACAGATTAGACAGCTTTCTGCAATGCGTGGTTTGATGGCAAAACCTGATGGAACAATTATTGAAACGCCGATTACTTCGAATTTTAAAGAAGGCTTAAATGTATTGGAATACTTTATTTCCACACACGGCGCAAGAAAAGGTTTAGCTGATACTGCGCTTAAAACTGCAAATGCAGGATATTTGACGAGGAAGCTCATTGATGTGAGCCAAAATGTTAAAGTGGTAATGGATGATTGTGGAACAAATGAAGGTGTTGAGATAGCAGATATTACAGTGGGTAGCGAACTTATTGAACCATTAGAGGAAAGAATTTTTGGGCGTGTGATTGCTGAGAATATTATTGATCCTATTACAAATGAGGTTTTAATTAGTGATGGAACACTTATTGATGAAGAAAAAGCACGCAAGGTAAAAGAAGCTGGTGTAAAATCTGTGATTATCCGCACTCCTGTAACTTGTAAGGCGGAAAAAGGTGTATGTGCAAAATGCTATGGCTTAAATTTAGGAGAGTCAAAAATTTCTAAAATTGGAGAGGCGGTAGGTGTTGTGGCGGCGCAATCTATTGGAGAGCCCGGAACGCAGCTAACGCTTAGAACATTCCACATTGGTGGAACAGCAAGTAGAAGTCAAGAAGAACGCCAAGTTGTAGCAGATAAGGAAGGATTTATTCGCTATTACAATGTGAAAACTTATAAGAATAGAGAGGGTAAAACCATTGTTTCTAATCGTAGGAATGCGGCAATCTTGCTTGTTGAACCAAAGATTAAAGCACCATTTGAGGGCGAGTTAAAAGTTGATATTGTGCATGATGAAGTGATTGTATCTGTGGTTGGCAAAAAAGAAACAGCGAAATTTACGCTTAGAAAATCTGATGTTGCAAAGCCAAATGAACTTGCAGGGATTACAGGGAAAATTGAAGGCAAATTTTATATCCCATATCCAAGTGGACATTATGTGCGTGATGAAGGCAGTATTGTAGATATTATCAAAGACAGTTGGAATATCCCAAATCGTATTGCGTATGCAAGTGAGTTAAAGGTTGAAGATAATGCGCCTATTACGCAAAAAATCTTTGCCAAAGATGAAGGGATTGTAAAATATTACTATTTGCAAGGGGATCATTTAGAGCGTTATCATGGGATTAAAAAAGGCGATAAAGTAACTGAAAAGGGCTTGTTTGCTGTAATTGCTGATGAATATGATCAAGAAGCTGCACGCCATTATATTGCAAGAGATTCCATTATTGAAGCAGAAGATAACCAATCTGTTAGCAAAAATACTTTAATTGCTAAGCCGCAAAGCGATGAGCATATTGTTATTGCTGATTGGGATCCTTATTCTAATCCAATTATTGCAGAAGAAGCAGGAACAATTAAATTTGAGGATATTATCCCAGGAGTTACAGTTTCTGAGCAAACAGATGAGCTAACAGGGCAAACAAGATTAGTTGTAAATGAATATATTACAAGTACATTTAAGCCCATGCTTGTGTTATCCACTTCAAAGGGTGGATTAATTCGTTATGCGTTAGATCCAAAAACAGCGATTTTTGTAACAGATGGTGCAAAAGTGGAAATGGCAGACATTTTAGCAAAAACGCCAAAGGCACTTGTAAAATCTAAAGATATTACAGGAGGTCTTCCAAGGGTTTCTGAACTCTTTGAGGCAAGAAGACCAAAAGATCCGGCAGTGCTTGCAGAAATAGATGGAATTGTCAATTTTGGAAAACTTGTGCGTGGTAAAGAGAAAATCATTGTTACAGCAAATGATGGTAGAGTTGCAGAATATCTCATTGATAAATCTAAGCAGATTTTGGTGCATGAAGGGGAATTTGTTCACGCTGGGGAAGCAATTACTGATGGTGTTATAGCAAGTCAAGATATTTTACGCATTGGTGGGGAAAAAGAGCTTTATAAATACATTGTGAGTGAAGTACAACAAGTTTATCGCAGACAAGGTGTTAGCATCGCGGATAAACATATTGAGATTATTGTTTCTCAAATGTTGCGCCAAGTTAGAATTTATGATAGCGGTAATACCAAGTTTATTGAAGGTGATCTTGTGAGTAAGCGACATTTTAGAGAAGAAAATGCTCGTATTATTAAAATGGGTGGAATCCCAGCGATTGCAGAGCCTATGCTTCTAGGAATTACGCGTGCAGCTATCGGAAGTGATTCTGTGATTTCCGCAGCTTCATTCCAAGAGACAACAAAGGTTTTAACGGAAGCAAGTATTGCAGCTAAAATAGATTACCTAGAGGATCTCAAAGAAAATATTGTTTTAGGGCGTATGATTCCAGTTGGAACAGGGATCTACAAAGGCAAAAGAGTTAAGATTAAGGAAAATTAGCCCTTAGCGTTTCTGAAGAGTGTAAAGGATAGAGTTGTTAAGGTTATTTAAACCTTAATTTAAGTGAGAATAAAGAATGATTTGCATATAATCCGCTTCATTTTCTCTATTAAAATTTTTAGGAAGGAATAAAAGTGCCGACGATTAATCAGTTGATTAGAAAAGAGCGAAAAAAAGTTATTAAGAAGTCAAAGTCACCAGCTTTGGTAGTTTGCCCCCAAAGGAGAGGGGTTTGTACGCGTGTTTACACAACAACGCCTAAAAAGCCTAACTCAGCGTTAAGAAAAGTAGCAAAGGTTAGACTAACAAGTGGGTTTGAAGTGATTAGTTATATTCCAGGTGAAGGACATAACTTGCAAGAACACTCTATCGTATTAATTCGTGGCGGAAGGGTAAGAGATTTGCCTGGTGTTAAGTATCACATTATCCGCGGTGCGCTAGATACAGCAGGTGTTGCAAAACGCACGGTTTCACGCAGTAAATATGGTGCTAAAAAGGCAAAGGGTGATGCAGGAGGTAAAAAATAATGAGAAGAAGAAAAGCCCCACAAAGAGAAGTATTGGGAGATCCAATCTATAATAATATTGTTGTAACAAAATTCATCAATAAAATGATGTATGATGGGAAAAAGAGTGTTGCAGAGAAAATCATTTATGCAACATTTGATAAAATTGAAGAGAAAACAAAAGAAAAAGGCATTGAAACTTTTGAAAAAGCTTTAGAAAAGGTTAAGCCTCTTGTGGAAGTAAGAAGCAGAAGAGTAGGTGGTGCAACTTATCAAGTTCCTGTTGAAGTGCGCCCAGCAAGACAGCAATCTCTATCTATTCGCTGGCTGCTGGATTCTGCCAGAAAAAGAAATGAGCGCACAATGATTGAAAGATTAGCAAATGAGCTAATTGATGCTGCAAATGAGCGTGGAGCGGCATTTAAGAAAAAAGAAGATGTGCATAAAATGGCAGAAGCTAATAAAGCTTTTGCACACTATCGTTGGTAAAATTATGCTTTTAGGGATTTATCGAATTTTCCCTAAAATGCTCTCTACTCACAAAATCTCAAATTACTTATCCTAAAGGATTTAATTATGGCAAGAAAAACTCCATTAAATAAAATTAGAAATATAGGTATCGCAGCGCATATTGATGCAGGAAAAACAACAACTTCTGAACGAATTTTGTTTTATACAGGTGTGAGCCACAAAATTGGTGAAGTGCATGACGGTGCTGCAACAATGGACTGGATGGAACAAGAAAAAGAGCGTGGAATTACAATCACTTCTGCTGCGACAACTTGTTTTTGGAAAGATTATCAGATTAATCTCATTGACACTCCCGGGCATGTGGATTTTACCATAGAAGTTGAACGTTCAATGCGTGTTTTGGATGGTGCTGTCGCTGTGTTTTGTTCTGTAGGTGGTGTGCAACCACAGAGTGAAACGGTTTGGAGACAAGCAAACAAATATGGTGTTCCTAGAATTGTATTTGTTAATAAAATGGACAGAATTGGCGCAAACTTCTACAATGTAGAATCTCAAATTGCAACAAGATTAAAAGCAAAACCAGTGCCACTAGTGATTCCTATTGGTGCAGAAGATAATTTTAAAGGTGTTGTAGATCTTGTTAATATGAAAGCGTGTGTATGGAATGATGAATCTATGGGCGCTATGTATGATATTGAAGAAATTCCAGCAGAATTAATGGATAAAGCGCAGGAATATAGGGAAAAATTGTTGGAAGCTGTTGCAGAACAAGACGAAGCGATGATGGAAAAATACTTAGGTGGTGAAGAATTAAGTGTTGAAGAAATTAAAGCAGGAATCAAAAAGGCTTGTTTGGCAATGGAAATGGTTCCTATGTTGTGTGGCTCAAGTTTTAAAAACAAAGGCGTGCAAACACTTCTTGATGCAGTTGTTGAGTATTTGCCTGCCCCAACAGAGGTTGCAGATATTCGTGGCGTAGATCCAAAAGACGAAGAAAAAGAAGTGAGTGTAAAATCTACAGATAATGGCGAGTTTGCAGGACTTGCATTTAAGATTATGACAGATCCTTTTGTAGGACAGTTAACATTTGTTCGTGTGTATCGTGGGAGTTTGGAATCTGGAAGTTATGTGCTTAATTCCACAAAGGGTAAAAAAGAGCGCGTTGGAAGATTGCTTAAAATGCACTCTAATAAAAGAGAAGATATTAAAGAAGTTTATGCGGGAGAAATTTGTGCGTTTGTTGGCTTGAAAGAGACACTAACAGGAGATACACTATGTTCTGAAAAAGATCCCGTTATTTTAGAGAGAATGGAATTTCCAGACCCAGTTATTTCCATTGCAGTTGAACCAAAAACAAAAGCCGATCAAGAAAAAATGGCATTAGCTCTTGCAAAACTTGCTGAGGAAGATCCAAGTTTTAGAGTGCATACAGATGAGGAATCAGGACAAACAATTATTTCTGGTATGGGTGAGTTACACTTAGAAATTATCGTAGATAGATTAAAGCGTGAATTTAAGGTGGAAGCCGAAGTAGGACAGCCACAAGTTGCATTCCGTGAAACAATCCGTCAAAGCGTAGAACAAGAATGCAAATATGCAAAACAATCTGGTGGGCGCGGACAATATGGACATGTCTTTATTAAACTTGATCCACAAGAGCCAGGCAAGGGATATGAGTTTGTTAATAGCATTAGCGGGGGTGTGATTCCAAAAGAATATATCCCAGCAGTTGATAAAGGAATCCAAGAAGCAATGCAAAATGGTGTGCTTGCGGGTTATCCTGTTGTAGATTTTAAAGTTACGTTATTTGATGGAAGTTATCATGATGTAGATTCTTCAGAAATGGCGTTTAAAATTGCTGGTTCTATGGCTTTTAAGGATGCTTGTAGAAAAGCGGGCGCGGTTTTATTGGAGCCTATGATGAAAGTAGAAGTGGAAGTCCCTGAAGAATATATGGGTGATGTGATCGGAGATTTAAATAGAAGACGTGGACAAATCAACTCAATGGACGATAGAATGGGCTTAAAAATCGTTAATGCTTTCGTGCCTTTGGCGGAGATGTTTGGTTACTCCACAGATTTACGCTCTGCAACACAAGGGCGTGGAACTTATACAATGGAGTTTGACCACTATGGAGAAGTTCCAGGTAATATTTCTAAAGAAATTATGGAAAAGCGTAACGGCTAATTCTTGACTATGCCCTTCTATGCAATGAAGGGCATAGTTCTTCTGTATCTCTTTGTATTTTTTTCATACTAATTTTATTTTTTTAATATTCTAAATTAGAGTATTGTTGGCAATATTTTGGAAGTATCCTAACTGCACAACAGTTTGTACATTTTTTTAAAAGTGATAATAGTCTATTTTGGTATTTCTGCAAATGATTACTTTTAATCTTTTTTATCTTCTTCTTTGTATTTGAATTCCGTTTAGAAAATTTCGAGGTGTGATTGTTGGATTGTTATCAAGATTTTGGTATGGAATAACCGTATTTTTTAAAATAAACGAAGTCACCAAAGAGACAAAAAAAGAACAAGGCTCATTTTAAGTTTATTGTAGCTCAAATATTTTTGATTTTTCTATTTTTAAATTTTTCATATGAAGGGTTAATTTTTTAAGAAATGGAGAGTTTATTTTAATCTTCTTACACCACTTTTGGTTTGTTTTGGAGCACTCTAAAATGAATCTTTTAAAGGAATGCATAAAAATAAAGCCGAGTTTAAGTGTGTATAATTATAAATTTAGAAAAGAAAATAAGAAGTTGTGGCCGGGAGAGAGGGATTCGAACCCCCGGAGGTGTTACCCTCAACGGTTTTCAAGACCGCCGCTTTCGACCACTCAGCCATCTCCCGATATAATTAAATGGAGGCGACACCCAGATTTGAACTGGGGAATCAGAGCTTTGCAGGCTCCTGCCTTACCACTTGGCTATGTCGCCACCTAAATGGTGCCCGGGGCCGGACTTGAACCGGCACAGACATAATGTCCGAGGGATTTTAAGTCCCTTGTGTCTACCATTTCACCACCCGGGCTCGTTATTGAAGCTACTTTTATGATTTTTTTAATGGAGCGGGAGACGGGGATCGAACCCGCGGCCCCAACCTTGGCAAGGTTATGCTCTACCACTGAGCTACTCCCGCATAAAAGTGAGAGTGAGATTATAGCGTTGCTTGAATAAAAAATCAAGAGATTTTTAAAAATAATGTGCTAAAGATTTAAAATTTATAAAAATTTAAATTGATCTTAAATGATTTTCGTCATTTTTATTCGCTGTATTAGTAAAAATAGAATCTTAAAATAGGCTTTTGTGGCAATATTTGGTATAATCTATGCTTTTATTATTTTTAAGGAATAAGATGCGATTGATTTGGTTAGGAATGGTATTTAGCTTGTGTTTGTTAGTATTTATTGGCTGTGGGGAAAGCACGCAAGAGATAATAGAACCAGAGCAAAAAATTTTGAAAAGCTTGCCGTTGCAAGCAGATAATGGAGAGACTTTAATTGTTAGTCAAAAAGAACAAAAAGAAAATGATGAATTTGCATCTTTGGCTTCAAAGTCAAATATTTTTGAAAATTTAAGCGTTACAAGTGGAGGGAAAAATATCAAAATTTTAGTATTTTTTACAACATGGTGCGATCCTTGCAAGGGGATTTTACCGCATTTGGATAATCTTAAAAAACAATTTGGAGATAAGATTGCATTTTTTGGGATTCCTATTGATGATTTGGTAGGAGAAGTAGAGAATTTTAAGGGTTCAGTGCAAGTATTTAGTGAAGAAAATGCACTCAATATACCGCTTATATTAGATGGAAATCGTGGAGAACTTTTTAAAGTGCTTGGTGGAATTGAAGGTGTGCCACTAATTGTTTTATATGGAGAGAATGGAGAATATATTATGCACTATTTAGGTGCAATTCCAGAAGAGATGATTGAATTTGATTTGTCACAAAATTTGGTTCAAAAGGGGCAGTGATGTTTAAAGTCTTTAAAAAAACATTAGAAAAAACAACGCAAAATATTCGGGATTTGCTTCCAAAAGCACGGAAGAAGCTCTCTAAAGAGGTATTGGAAGAAATTTTAATTGCGACAGATATGGATTATGATTTGGTTGAGATGATTTTATCGCCTCTAGGTAATGAAATTAGCAAGAATGAGTTAGAAGTTGCTTTGTTGCGTTTGTTTCGAGGGGAGAGTTATTATGATAAAGTGCAAGCCAAGAAAGTGAGCGCAAAGCCTTGTGTGGATTTGATTGTGGGCGTTAATGGAGCAGGCAAAACAACAACCATTGCGAAACTTGCAAATGCATATAAAAAACAAGGGAAAAGTGTGATTTTAGGTGCCGGAGATACTTTTAGGGCGGCAGCAATTGAGCAAATTAAACTTTGGGGAGATCGTTTAGGTGTTCCTGTGGTTGCTTCGCAAATCGGACACGACCCATCAGCGGTGGCATTTGATGTGATAACTTCAGCGGTAGCAAAGAATTTAGATGTCGCAATTATTGACACAGCTGGGCGTTTGCATAATCAAAGTAATTTACAGCAAGAATTAGAAAAAATCGTGCGTATTTGTAATAAGGCAAAAGAAGGCGCGCCTCATCGCAAAATTTTAATTTTAGACGGCACGCAAGGAACTTCAAGTCTAGATCAAGCTAAGATTTTCAACCAAACACTTGGAGGTGTAGATGGAGTGATTATTACGAAGCTTGATGGCACAAGCAAAGGGGGAGCAATTTTTAGTATGATTTATGCGTTGCGCGTGCCAATTTTATATATTGGTGTTGGCGAAGGGGCAGAAGATTTAGTTGCTTTTGATGAAAATGCTTATATCCAAATGCTTTTAGATTCTATATTTAGCGAGTGAGATTGAGTTTTAGAAAAACTTTTATATTGTTTAGTGTAATTTTGGCAAGGTGATAGGGTGGCAAAGAAGAAGGCGCAAGTTTTTGAATGTCAGCATTGTGGGTTTCAAAGCTCAAAATGGCTTGGAAAGTGTTCTAATTGTGGGGCTTGGGAGAGTTTTTTAGAATTAAAAGAGAAGCAAATTCAAGCTTTTAAGGGCTTGGAATCTCAAAACCTAAAAGTTAAGCGCATTACAGAAGTGGAGAGAGAAGAGTTTGTGCGTTTTAGCTCTGAGGAAAGTGAGCTTGATATTGTGCTGGGTGGGGGGATTGTGCTTGGAGGAATGTATCTTGTTGGGGGGAGTCCGGGTGTTGGTAAATCTACGCTACTTTTAAAAATTGCAAGCAATGTAGCAAAAAGTGGCAAAGAGATTTTATATGTGAGTGGAGAAGAGAGTGCTTCACAAATTAAACTAAGGGCGGAGCGATTAAAAGCATTAGATGAGAATTTATATTTACTCAATGCTATTAAATTAGAAGAGATTTTAGCAGCAATTAGGGATAGGGAACATTCTTATAGTTTGGTTGTGATTGATAGTATTCAAACGCTTTATAGTGAGGCAATCAGCTCAAGTCCAGGGAGTGTTTCGCAAGTGCGCGAGGTAACATTTGAGCTAATGCGCCTTGCAAAAGAATATGGGATTTGTGTATTTATAATCGGACATATTACAAAAGAAGGGACGATTGCTGGACCTAGGATTTTAGAGCATATGGTGGATTGTGTGCTGTATTTTGAAGGGGATTCAAGTAGGGAGTTGCGCTTTTTGCGTGGATTTAAGAATCGTTTTGGAAATACAAGTGAGATTGGAATCTTTGAAATGCAAAGCAATGGTTTAGTGGGTGCAAAAGAAGCTTCTAAGATTTTTTTCTCACAAAAGACTTCGAACCCAGGAAGTGCGCTAAGTGTGGTAATGGAAGGGTCACGCGCACTTGTGCTTGAAGTGCAAGCTTTAGTTAGTGATTGCGCTTATGGCGTTCCAAAGCGTGCTTGCACGGGATTTGATCAAAGTCGTTTAAATATGATTTTAGCACTTTTAGAGCGTAAATTAGAGATTCCATTAAATCGCTATGATGTGTTTATTAATATTACAGGTGGGATTAAGATTGTTGAAACAGCGGCGGATTTAGCAGTTGTTGCAGCGATTTTATCGAGTTTTAGGAATCGTGCTTTGTCAAACTCTAGCGTATTTATTGGGGAGGTAAGTTTAGTGGGCGATGTGCGTGATGTGTCTAATGTAGAACAGAGATTAAAAGAGGCAATTTCGCTTGGAATCACGCATGCTATTGTGCCTAAGAAACCCAAGCAAAGCTTGGCGATTAAGTGTTATGAGGCGCAAGAAGTTACAAAAATTATTGATTGGATGTAGGGTTTGGGATAAAATCCTCTAAAATCTCTTCTTGCATAATATGCGTGATTTCTAGCGTGAAATCTGTGTTAAAGGCGTTTTCTACAATGACAATAGGCGAAGTGAAAAATCCATTAGGATAGAGTTTGTAACGCAAGGCAAGTTGTATCTCTTCGCTCAAGCCTTCTTTTAAAAGAGTATTAAAATCTTGTAAAAGCGTGCTCGAGTCTTGTGTTTTTAGCAAATCTTTAAAAGTGTTAAATTCTAAAAATACGATTCCATCTTTGCTTGCATATCCGATTCCATCTTGCCAAAATTCTATCTTTGCTTTTGTGGGTTTGTTTAGCATTGAGTAGTTGCAAATAAAGCTAGGGATTATGGAATCCTTTATGCTTAATAAGCCCTTTAATATGCGGTATTGCAGGACTTTGCGCTTGATGATTTGATAGGGTTTTTGAGTTTGTTCTAGTTGTGTGCGCGCTTGGAAGTTTTTAAGACGTAAGGAGGGGAGATTGCGCGATTGCTTTGGGAGATTAAGAGTGGAGAAAAGCTCTAATGAAGTTTTGTTGGACTTCTCGCGCTGGGCTTTTAGCGCATAAAGGCAACCACAATAATTTTGGCGGTAGAGATTTGCTTCTTTTGCAAGTTTGTTTTGGATTTGTGTGCCACCATTGCTTCGCACATCAATGGGCAAAAAGGTTAAGTTGTGCTTAGTAGCAATTGCTTCACCTTGTGTAAAAAGATCGTTTTGGGACTTCATAGGGCTTGCAAGCAAGGTGCTTGTAAATTCTACACAATGTGTATCTAGCGCAATTTGCGCGCTTTTTTCTAATCTAAAATCAAAGCAATAATTGCATCGCTCACCCTTTTCTGGAGCATCTTCTAAGCCCTTGCTGCCCTCTAGCCACTCTTTTAGATGATATTCTCCTTCAATAAGTGGAATCCCAAGCTGTGCGCAACTTCGCTTTACATCAAGTAAGCGCATTTGGTATTCTTCAAAGGGGTGAATGTTGGGATTGTAAAAATATCCACAAAAGTTTTTATGCGGGTATTTTTCTTTGAGTTGTGTTAAAAAATGGTGGCTATCCACGCTACAACAAATATGGACTAAAGTCGTGTTTTTATGCGTGAAATCATAGGGAATCTTAGACATTTTTTGCCTTTTTTGTGGAATTGTAACGCATTGTTGTGAAATAGCGCAAGGTTTTGGCTTGTTATTTTGCTTGAAAATATTGACAAATAAAGATAATCTATAGCATTGAAATGTTACATTAACGCTTAATTGTTATATAAAGGTGAAGTGTGGATTTTCAAAGAAATATTTTAATTACAGGTGGAGCAGGTTTTATCGGTTCTCATTTGGTGCGTTTTTTTGTAAAAAAGTATCCAAAATATCGTATAGTTAATTTAGATAAGCTAACTTATGCAGGCAATCTTGCAAATCTTTTAGAGATTAAAAAGAAACAAAATTATATTTTTGAGTATGCAGACATTTGTGATATTAAATCTGTGCGTAGTATTTTTGAAAAATATAAAATTGATGGTGTAATTCATCTTGCAGCAGAATCACATGTTGATCGTTCCATAGATGAACCTTTCGCTTTTGCAAAAACAAATATTCTTGGCACACTTTCTCTTCTTCAGACGTCTTATGAGTTTTGGAAAAATTTAAATATTTTGCGGGGGGGGGGGGGATTTTTTACCATATTTCAACAGATGAAGTTTATGGAACTTTAAAATTTGATAATACGCTTTTTACAGAAAATACAAAATATGATCCGCATTCTCCATACTCTGCAAGCAAAGCAAGTAGCGATCATTTTGTGCGCGCATTTTATGATACTTATGGATTGCCAATACTCATTACAAATTGTTCAAATAATTATGGACCATTTCAGTTTCCAGAAAAACTTATTCCAGTGGCCATTAGTAATCTTCTAAATGGGGAGTCTATTCCAATTTATGGAAAAGGGGAAAATGTGCGTGATTGGCTTTATGTGGAAGATCATGTGCGTGCGATTGATCTTGTTTTTCATTGCGGTAAGATTGGGGAAACTTACAATATAGGTGGCAACAATGAGAGAAAAAATATTGATATAATTTTTTTGATTACTCGTATTATTGATGAGCTTTTAGAAAATCCTATTGGAACATCAGAGAAGTTAATTTCATTTGTAGAAGATCGTGCAGGACATGATTTGCGTTATGCAATTGATGCTAGCAAAATACGGGAAGAGCTTGGTTGGATGCCATTAGTTGAGCTTGAAGAAGGCATAAAAAGAACTGCAATGTGGTATTTAGAGAATAGGCAATGGTTGGCAGTTGCTTTATCTAAGAAATTAGTGAATTGTTGTTAAGGAGTTTAGGATATATTATTTTTATTTGAAAATAAAATTTATTGAATAATTTGCACTTCTTCTTCTAAAGTGATTTTAGATTCCATATAGACCTTTTCTTTTGCCAAGTGGATTAAATCTAAGGCTTCATTAAAGCTAGAATTGCCAAGATTAACTAGAAAATTTGCGTGGATTTGACTAAACATCAAGCTTTTGTTTTTGCCAAATTTTATACCTTTTAAGCCTATTTGTTCGATTAATGCACCCGCAAAATTGCCACTAGGATTTTTAAAGCAACTCCCAAAACTTGGTTCTTTTGGCTGGTTTGCACGCATTTTAGCAAAGGTTTCTATAAGACTTGCTTTAAAGCCAAATTTCTTTTTAAAAATCCCTGCAAAGATTAGCTCTTTAATCGCGCTATTGCGGTATGTTAGCCCTAATGATTCCACACTTTTAAACTTAAGCTTAACATTGGAATCTAAAATTAAGATTCCATCTAAAATGTCTTTGATTTCATAAGTTTTTAGCCCTGCGTTCATTTTGATAATCCCACCTATGCTTCCAGGAAGTTTGGATAAAATCTCAAAACCGCTTAAATTATGGCGTTTTGCATAAGAAAAGATCTTGCCACTAGGCGTTGCCGCACCTATTTCTAGGCTATCACCTAAATCTCTAATATAATCAAACTTTTTGCTCAATGTGATAAGGTTTTTTGCATTTGGAGAGATTAGGAGATTATTTGCCTTGCCAATAATATTAATAGTCTCACCACTCTGTAAAAACCTATCGTAGTCCTCTGTGGATTCTATGAAGTTTAAAGGTTGGATTGATCCAATTTTAACACTTGTGTATTGTGAAAAGTCAATGAGTTTTTGAAACATTAAAAAAGAAAAGTTGGCATCATATTGAAAATGCGCGTTGTAAAATCTATCAGCATGTTTAGCATCCAAGGCATTGTAAAGATAATCACAACAATTACTGCTAGGATTTTTGGCACAAAGGTGAGTGTCATTTCGTTAATTTGTGTTGTGGCTTGAAAAATACTAATCATAAGCCCTACAACAAGCCCTACAAGAAGCATTGGAAGCGATAAAATTAATGTGATTTTGTAAGTTTCAATCGCAAGATTCATTAACTGCGCTTCCATAGACTGCCCCTATTTCACAGAATCCCAAACCATACTAGCCTTGCCATTCTTCTCTGTAACAGCTGCCATTCCCATAATATTATATCCACAATCTACATAGTGAATCTCACCTGTAACGGCACTAGCAAGTGGAGAGAGTAGATACATTGCAGAGTTTCCAACTTCTTCAATGCCGACATTTTTGCGCAATGGAGCATTTGCTTCATTCCATTTTAAAATAAATCTAAAATCCCCAATTCCACTTGCTGCAAGTGTCCTAATTGGTCCAGCCGAGATCGCATTTACACGGATTCCTTTTGGTCCTAAATCGTGTGCTAAGTAACGCACGCTAGATTCTAATGCAGCTTTTGCCACACCCATTACATTATAATGCGCTACATGTTTTACTGCTCCCAAGTAGCTAAGAGTTAAAATAGAAGCATTTTCATTTAGCACAGGCTCTAATTCGCGGCAAAGCTCAATAAGAGAATACACAGAAACTTCCATTGCAACATTAAATGCTTCTTTAGAAGTGCCTAAAAAGCTTCCATCTAAAGCTTCTTTTGGTGCAAATGCTACACTATGGACTAGAAAGTCAAGCTTGCCAAAGTCCTTTTGAATCTGCTCCCTTAAGGTGGCAAAATGTTCTTTTTTGCTCACATCAAGCTCATACACATATGAGCTACTGCCGATTTCATCAGCGATAGGACGCACACGCTTTTCTATTTGTTCGTTCATATAGGTTAAAGCAAGGGTTGCGCCTTGTTCCTTGCATGCTTTGGTGATTCCATAAGCAATGGATTTGTTATTCGCAACGCCTACGATTAGCCCTTTTTTGCCTTTCATAATCATAACTTAGCCTTTAAAATGAATTTTCTAAAATTTGACAAAAGCTTTCTATTTCCCAGCTTGCACTGCCTACAAGCACGCCATCTACGCCATTTAGGCTTAGGATTTCGCTTGTATTTTGGGGTTTCACACTTCCGCCATAAAGAAGTGGGATTTTACCTAATTTTTGCTTTAAGCGTGTGTGGACTTGTGTGATTTCATCTAAAGTTGCACTAACTCCGCTTCCAATTGCCCAAATTGGTTCATAAGCAACAATAAGTTTAGGATAACTTAAATCAATTCCTTGTAATTGCGATTCCAAAAAGGCTAATGTGGAATCTAAACCTTGATTTTTGGTATTCAAACTTTCTCCGATACAATAAAAAATTTCAAAATTTTGTTTAGCAAAATACGCAAATTTTTGCGCGCAAAACTCTTGGCATTCCCCTAAAAAGCGCCTTTCGCTATGTCCTATGAGTAAGGTTTGAATGCTAAACTCTTCTAATTGCTCTAAGCCTATCTCGCCTGTAAAAGAGCCATTTTGTACAAAATATGCATTTTGCGCTCCGATTGAAAAATGTTTAAATGCATTCTCTAAAAGTGCCGTTGAAGGTGGGAACACAGCGACTTTGTGCGGAATGCTTTTGTGTGATAAAAAGGACTCTAGCGCATCACAAAACTCTTGTGTGCTTTTTCTTGTGTGATTTGTTTTAAAATTGCTTGCAATGATTTTCATTTTGGATTCCTTTTTTAAAAAAGAATTATAGCAAAACCCTAAGAATCTTAAAAGTTAGCTATAATGCTTGAATTTAAACACAAGGCGTTTTATGCTTCAAGGGCTGAAAAAAGATTTTGGATTAATTTTTACTTGGAATCAAAGCGATAGATCTTGGCAAATGCCGTTTTTTGCAGGGCTTGGAGTGGCTGTGATTTTGTTTGTTGCTACATTGTTTGGACGCCCTGATTTTGGGCTTGTTTCTGTGATTGGAGCGATGATTTTTCTCTATGTGCCTGATACACCTATTTATCATAAGATGATTTTAAGTATGTCTTGTGCATTTGGGATTATCGTATCTTTCACGCTTGGGCTTGTTGGGCAGAGTTTCCCGCAACTTATTCCCTTAATCGTCTTTGGCGTAACGCTTGTAAGTGCGCAAGTTGTGCGATATTTTAGTATCGGGGCTCCGGGCTTTTTTTTCTTTACATTTGCTACGATTCTTGGGACTTATATTCCTTTTGAAGTAAGAGATTATCCTATGGCTATCGGACTTGTAGCACTTGGGACAATGGTAGCAAATGTGATGGTACTTTTGTATTCTCTTAGTGTAATTTATATCTTTAAACACGCAATTAAGCCTATTCCAAAGGTTGGGGAGTTTGGGTTTGGCGTGATTGTTGTTGATCCTATGATTATCGCGTTTTTTGTGGGATTTGCGATGTTTTTTCAAAGTCATTTGGAGCTGAATCGTGGGTATTGGGTGGGGATTAGTTGTGCTGCGGTGATGACGGCGGTAACTTTTAAGCAAATTTGGATTAAGCAACTCCAAAGGATTTTAGGTACGATTGTTGGGGTGAGTTTGGCATATTTTTTGTTGCATTTTACTTTTAGTGCGATGGAGTTTGCGCTTTTGATGATGGTTTTAATGTTTTTTGCGGAATACACAGTAGTGCGTAATTACGCACTATCAATGGTGTTTTTAACGCCTTATTCTACTTATTTAGCGGAAGTTAGTAATTTTATGCAATATAATCCTGATATAATTATTCAAGCTAGGGTTTTAGATATTATAGTGGGGAGTATTATAGGGTTAATTGGCGGAGCATTTATGCATTGGAGTGTGTTGCGTAGAGCTCTAGAACGCATTGCAAGAAAAATTGTGTTTAAATGGATTGGCGCAGAGTGAAGTTGGAATCCAAAATGCAAAAGCTAAAATCCGATTCCAACTTTTAGGAATTATTTTAAAATTCTAGGGAGTGTGATTCCTTTTTGGGCTTGGTATTTGCCTTGTTTATCTTTATAGCTTACTTCACAATCTCTATCGCCCTCTAAAAATAGCACTTGTGCAATACCTTCATTGGCATAAATTTTAGCAGGCAGAGGTGTTGTATTTGAAATTTCAATAGTAATATGCCCTTCAAATTCTGGCTCAAAAGGCGTAACATTAACGATGATTCCACATCTTGCATAAGTGCTTTTACCAAGACAAATGGCTAAAATATTGCGTGGAATTTTAAAATACTCTATTGTTCTAGCGAGTGCAAAAGAGTTTGGCGGAACAATGCAAACATCACCGACAAAATCCACAACATTTGCCGCGTCAAAATTTTTAGGATCTACAACCATTGCATTGATATTTGTAAAGATTTTAAACTCATTGCTCACACGAATATCATAGCCATAACTAGATAATCCATAGCTTACAACGCCTTTGCCCACTTGATTTTCGCAAAAGGGTTCAATCATGGCGCGTTCTATTGCCATTTTTCTGATCCAAGTATCTTCTTTCAAGCCCATTTTATTCCTTAACTAAGTAATTATTTTATGTAAATATGATATTATAACAGATTTAAATCGCAAGTTATCTCTAAAGCTATTAGAGTTTTAAGTAGCGAAATTAATTTTTCAATAAAGGCTTTTAAATGGATTTTAAGGATATTAAAGAGCTTATTAAAATTTTTGATGCAAGTGCTCTCAATCGTCTAAGCATTACGCAAGATACAACTAAAATCAAACTTGAAAAAGGTGTAAGTGGTGCAACATCTGTTGTGCAGGCAGCACCAGCTCCAGTCACACAAAGCCTTCCGCAAGT
The DNA here is from genome assembly GCF_028751035.1 of Helicobacter winghamensis ATCC BAA-430. NCBI lineage: Bacteria > Pseudomonadati > Campylobacterota > Epsilonproteobacteria > Campylobacterales > Helicobacteraceae > Helicobacter > Helicobacter winghamensis. Next base: position 210,093 of record NZ_CP063533.1, read on the forward strand.
TTCTCCTGTGGCTTCTGTGCCAGCTCCAGTAACGCCTAGTGGAGATACAATCAATTCTCCTATGGTTGGAACATTTTATCGTTGTCCATCTCCAAATACTCCAGCTTATGTTAATGTGGGCGATAAAGTAAAAAAGGGGCAAACACTTGGAATTATTGAAGCTATGAAAATTATGAATGAAATTGAAGCAGAATTTGATTGTAAAATTTTAGAAATTATTCCAAATGATGCACAGCCTGTGGAGTATAACTCCCCTTTGTTTGTCGTGGAGAAACTCTAATGTCTTTGCAAAAAGAAATTAATACCATTTTAATTGCAAATCGTGGTGAAATTGCCTTAAGAGCTATCCGCACTATTAAGGAAATGGGTAAAAAGGCGATTGCTGTATATTCCACAGCCGATAAAGAAGCGCATTATTTAGATTTAGCAGATGCGAAAGTATGCATTGGTGGAGATAAATCTAGTGAGAGTTATCTAAATATTCCAGCAATTATTTCTGCAGCAGAACTCTTTAAGGTAGATGCAATTTTTCCTGGATATGGATTTTTAAGTGAAAATCAAAATTTTGTAGAGATTTGTAACCATCATGGCATTGAATTTATCGGTCCAACACCAGATGTTATGGTGCTAATGAGCGATAAAAGTAAAGCTAAAGAAGTAATGAAAAAAGCTGGTGTTCCGGTGGTTCCAGGAAGTGATGGTGCTGTGGAATCCAAAGAACAAGCCATTAAACTTGCCAAAGAGATTGGTTACCCTGTTATTTTAAAAGCTGCTGCAGGTGGTGGTGGGCGTGGAATGCGTATTGTAGAAAGTGAAGAAAATATGTTTAATGCTTATTTGGCAGCGGAATCTGAGGCAATTAGCGCATTTGGAGATGGCACAATTTATATGGAGAAGTTTATTGATAAACCAAAGCATATTGAGGTGCAAGTTATTGCGGATAAATGTGGTAATGTTTTGCATATTGGTGAGAGAGATTGCTCGCTTCAAAGACGCCACCAAAAGTTAATTGAGGAATCTCCTGCGCCCACATTAGAGCCAAAAACGCGCGAGAAGTTATTGCAAACTGCAATTACTGCTACAAAAGCAATTAAATATGTGGGTGCTGGGACTTATGAGTTTTTGTTAGATTCTAATCAAAATTTTTATTTTATGGAGATGAATACAAGATTGCAAGTTGAACATCCTGTAAGTGAACTTGTAAGTGGTTTGGATATTATTGAATTAATGATTAAGGTTGCGGAGGGGAAAGAGCTTCCAAAGCAAGATTCTATAAGTTTTAGTGGATGTGCGATGGAATGCAGAATTACAGCAGAAGATCCTGTAAAGTTTTATCCTTCTGCTGGTAAAATCACAAAATGGATCGCACCGGGTGGAAATAATGTTCGTATTGATAGCCACGCTTATGCAGGATATGTTGTGCCAATGTTTTATGATTCTATGATTGGTAAGCTCATTGTGTGGGGACGCAATCGTGATGAGGCGATTGCTAGAATGGCGCGTGCATTAGATGAGTTTTGTGTTGAAGGCATTAAAACAACGATTGCATTCCATAAAGAAATGATGAAAAATGACGATTTTAGAAGAGGAGTTATCCATACTAAGTATTTGGAGCAGAAAATGGCTAGTGATTCTGCAAAAAAGGCATAAAAGTGGAATGCAAAATGCTTATGTTTTTTAAAATCGCAAGGATGCAAATCAATCAATCTTAAGGAGATAAAAATGAAAATTGGAAATTCACAAAGCACTAACGAGAGCCTGATTAGCTTAAAAAAAGCAAAAGATGAAGAGAAAGATGCAATAAAAAAGCTTGCTTCCCCGCGTTCTCTTGAAGCTACAGATGGCGCAAGTTTAGCCATTGCAAATGCCCTTTTAGCGCAAGCAAACTCAATGAGTCAAGGCGTGCGAAATGCTAATGATGCGCTAGGTGTTATGCAGATCGCTGATGCGACACTTTCAAATATCACAAGTTCCGCAATTCGTATGAATGAGCTTTCTGTGGCACTTGGAAATCCTGCATTAAATAGTGATCAAAGGGCGATGATTGAAAGTGAAGCAAACGCACTAACACAATCAATGCAAGATGCAACAAGTCAAGCAATTTTTAATGGTAAAAATGTTTTTGGCGGACAAATGAGTTTTGTAACAGGTAATGGTACAGCTAGTATTAATATGCAAGCGCCAAATATTGCAGACTTGAGCGTAAATAATCAGCAAAGTATTTTGAATTTCATTGATCGCGTAAATATGGAGCGTGCAAATATTGGTTCTGCAATGAATGGAATCCAATCTGGGATTAATGCAAGTATGAATACGATTGTGAATTTAAAAGCTGCTGAAGGTGGTTTAATGAAAGATGATGTTGCAGAAAACTACAATCAATTAAATAGTGCAAAACTTAAAGAAAATGCAACACTTTATGCAAACTCTTTTAATACAAAATATCTCCAAAATCGCCTAGATGCACTTCTTGGCTAAATTTTTAGCTCTCGGCTAATCCCCTTTTTGGGCGATTTGTTTTTCTTATTGTTTTTAAAAGCTTTTCTAATAAAATCTTAGCTAAAAAAGGATTCTAATGTTTTTCAGTAAGTATTCTGCAAGTGGGAATGATTTTATTTTAACACATACTTTTAAGTTTAAAGAAGGCTCTTGGGCAGAACTTGCAAAGAGAATTTGCCACAGGCAAGAAGGGGTTGGAGCTGATGGGTTAATTGTTTTAAAGCCACACCTAACTTATGATTTTGAATGGGAATTTTACAATGCCGATGGAAGTGTCGCAAATATGTGTGGTAATGGAAGTAGGGCGGCTGCATTGTATGCAAAGGATTTGAATCTTGCGCCAAATAGGCAAGAATTTTTGACAGGGGCTGGAGTGATTAATGCAGAAATTTTTGCAGAGTTGGAATCTAAAATTTTAGTGGAAAGTGCATTAACTAAGGCAAAAGTTATACAAGAGAATATTCAAGAATTTGGCGTAAATTGGTGGCTGATTGATACTGGTGTGCCACATTTAGTGTGTGAAGGTGCAAATTTAAATAAGGAAGATTTGCGTGCTTTGCGTCATAAATACAATGCAAATATTAATATTGCAATGTTGGAGAAAGATTGTGTTAGAGCTAGAACTTTTGAGCGTGGTGTGGAAGATGAAACGCTAGCGTGTGGGACAGGAATGGCTGCGATGTTTTATTATCTTAAAGAGAAAGACAAGGTGTCCAATCCTTGCTGTTTTAAGCCTGCAAGTAATGAAGAATTGTTTTTAAGGGAAGAAGAAGGCAGAATCTTTTTAAAAGGAAATGTTAGAAAAATCTGTGATTTTGTGTATTAATCTAATCTGAAAGCGTTTCTTTCTGAAGGTTTTATCAACTTTACCATTTCCTTAATGGCGGATTCTAAGCCTGTGAATATGGAGCGAGCAATAATGCTTTGCCCTATATTTAATTCTATGATTTCTGGGATTTGTAAAATGGGTGCTAGATTGTGATAGTTTAATCCGTGTCCTGCGGCAACTTCAAGCCCTAACCATTTGGCTTCCTTTGCACCATCGCGTAAGCTGGAGATGGAATCTAAAAAGTGTGTTTTAAGTTCAGAGCGTGGGATTTTTAGCGATTCTATGGTATTGTGCGTGTAGGAGAGATTAGAATTTAACATCAAATGGAGATTTGCATAAGTGCCCGTGTGGAGTTCTACCATTTGCGCTCCAACTTCCTTAGAAGCGCAAATTTGATCAATTTGTGTGTCAATAAATAAAGAAACTTCTATGCAATGTTCCCTAAAAGTGCGTGTAATTTCTGCGATTCTCTCAAAATTTGCCACAACATCAAGTCCGCCTTCTGTGGTAACTTCTTGACGATTTTCTGGCACAAGGGTAATGCGATGGGGAGAGATTTTTAAAATAAATTCAAGAATTTCTGGGTTAATGGAGCATTCAATATTTAAAGGAAGGACGGAAGAGTTGCGGATTCTTAACACATCATCATCGTGGATATGGCGACGGTCTTCGCGCAAATGTAAAGTGATTTGGTCTGCGCCAGCTCTTTTTGCAATAAACACTGCTTCAAGTGGGTCAGGGTCGTTGATTTTCCTTGCTTCGCGCAAAGTTGCGATGTGGTCAATATTTACTCCAAGTAACATAATTAAAAGCCTTGTGTTTTTCTTGGATTCTAACTAAAATTACTTTAAAATACATAATTTTGTTTAGGAGAGTGTGCTTTGGTTGCGGTGTTTGATTGTGAAACAATTTTAGATGTGGAGTTGCTTAAAAAAGGTTTTAAACAAGCATTTATGGATCATGGAATTAACATAGCGCAATGCAATGATTTAGAGCTTAGCAAAAAGGCAATGGAGATTCAAAAAGAACAGAGTGGGAGTGAGTTTTTACCTATTTGTTATCATCAAGTTGTGAGTATTGCGGCTGTGCTTTGTGATGAGTATGGAAAATTTATTAAAGTGGGAAATTTTAAAGCAAAGGGTGATTCTAAAGAAGAAAGGGAAAAAAGTATTATTCAAGATTTCTTAAATTATCTTAACCATAAGCAACCTAAGCTTGTAAGCTACAATGGGCGGGGTTTTGATATGCCTATGCTACTTTTGCGTGCGATGAAATATCGCTTAAGCGCAAATGCGTATTTTGAAGAAAATAATCCAGAGTTTAATAAGAGTAAATGGGAGAATTATCGCCAAAGATATTGCGAGCGATTTCATTTAGATTTGCTAGAAGTTTTGGGGAATTATGGGGCTGTGCGGAATCTAAAATTAGATGTACTTGCTAATTTAGTAGGCTTTCCTGGCAAATACGATACAAGTGGCGATATGGTGCTTGATATGTATTATAATGGAGAGCTAGAAAAGATAGACACTTATTGCCAAAGTGATGTGCTAAACACTTATGGATTGTATTTAAACTATGAGCTTTTAAAGGGAAATTTGAGCAATGAAGATTATTTGACAATTTTACAAAAGTGGCGCGATAAACTTACAAAAGATGAGAACACAAAAAACAAAGAGTATTATCCTGTATTTTTTGATACAATTAGCGCACAATTAAATCAAGGATAACAATGCTTTCAAAAGAGATTTTGCAATTTAGTGAAATGCGTTATGAGATTAGGGCGTATTTATGTTTTTTACTTCAACGCAATATTAAAAATAATCTCCCCCATATAGAGTTAAATAAAATTATTGATGGATTGCATAAGATTGAACATGAAGTTGGGATTTTTGAGCTTTTGTATGTGCTTGATGCAAGCGGAAGTTTGGTAATAGATGGAATATCAAAGGATTCTACTTTGGAGTGCAAAAAGGGGGATAATCACAATGAGCGCGCGTATTTTTACCGTGCTGTTAAAGAGAAAAAGTGTATTTTGACTGATCCTTATCCTTCTCTTGCTAGTGGAAATCTTGTAGTTACAGTATCTTATCCATTGTATAACGATAAAGGTAAGTTAATATATGTGGTATGTATGGATATTCCCCTAGAGCAAACTTCGCTTCTTGTGCGACCAGCACCGCTTTTTGGATTCTTTTCTGGCTTTGGAAAGAGTGTGTATTTTGTGATGTCTTTGGCGTTGTTTTTAGTGAGTGCGTTGCTGTTAGTTAAAGGTGGGATTAGTATGTGGGAAGGGCTTTTGCGTTTTAATCGCTTGGATATTAAAGATGTCTTTGAAGCGACTATTTTAATTACGCTCTCTTTAGCGATTTTTGATTTGGTGCGTGCGATTTTTGAAGAAGAAGTGTTGGGAAGACAAAAATCGCAAGATTCTAAAATGGTGCATAAGACAATGACGCGCTTTTTAGGATCTATTGTGATAGCGCTTGCCATTGAAGCCTTAATGCTCGTGTTTAAATTTACTATTATTGAGCCTGAAAAACTCATTTATGCGGTGTATTTAATTGGTGCGGTTACTTGCTTACTGATTGGACTTGCAGTGTATATGCGCTTTACGGCAAAATTTAAAAGAGATTAAATGTTAGGGATTGTAAATTATCAAGTTGGCAATCTTGCAAGTGTTAAAAATGCAGTTTTAAGGCTTGGAGAAAAGGTAGAGATTGAGAGTAATCCGTATAATCTTAAAAACTATGATCGCCTGATTTTGCCCGGAGTTGGGGCATTTGGTGATGCAATGGAGCATTTGCGTAATTCTGGTATGCAAGAAGCAGTGCTAGAGTTTGTAAAAAGCGGTAAGCCTTTGCTTGGGATTTGCTTAGGAATGCAACTTCTTTTTCAAAAAAGTTATGAGTTTGGCGAACATTTTGGACTTGGGCTTTTAGAAGGGGAAGTGGTGAAATTTAATTTTGACAATAGTGTAAAAAAGATTCCGCATATGGGGTGGAATGTCGTGCATAAAAAGATGGAATCGCCTTTATTGCAAGATTTGGATTCTATTTTTTATTTGTATTTTGTGCATAGTTTTTATGTTAAAAATTTAGAAAATGCAGTTGGGGTTAGCAATTATGGAGTAGATTTTGCTTCTATTGTGCAAAAAGAGAATATTTTTGGAATCCAGCCTCATCCGGAAAAATCACACAATGTAGGGCTTAGGATTCTTAAAAATTTTATAGAGTTATAAGGGGAAATATGCAGATTATTCCAGCAATTGATTTAAAAGATGGTTGTGCTGTTCGGCTTAGTCAAGGCTTAATGGAGAGTGCAAAGATTTATGAAAAAGATCCTTTAGATTTAGCAAAACATTTTGAATATCTTGGGGCTAAGTATTTGCATATTGTGGATTTAGATGGTGCATTTGCAGGAGAGCCAAAAAATCATAGGGTAATTGAAAGAATTTGTAGGGATTCTAAGCTTAAAATTGAAGTTGGGGGTGGAATCCGTAATGAAGAGATTATTAAAAGTTATATTGATTTAGGTGTTACGCGCGTGATTTTAGGCTCTATCGCGCTTAAAAACCCAGAATTTGCGCTCAAAATGGCAGAAAAATATGCGGTAGTTATAGGCATTGATGCAAAAGATGGTAAGGTTGCAACAGAAGGTTGGGCGAAGAGTGGAAGCACTCTAGCTTGGGAGTTTGCAGAGATTTTTAAAGGTAGCAAAGTAGAGGCTATTATTTGCACAGACATTGCGCGTGATGGAATGCTAAATGGAATCAATGTGGATTTTGCAAAAACAATTCAACAAAAAAGCGAGCTTTTTACCATTGCTAGTGGTGGATTATCAAACCTAAGTGATTTTGAAAAGTTAGAAAATGCTAGAATCAGTGGTGTGATTGTAGGAAAAGCGTTTTATGAAGGGAAAATTGATTTAAAAGAAGTTTTTGAAAAATTTGGAGATAAGTAGATATAAAGCGCATAAAACTTTAGAATTTTATGTTTTCTTATAGGAAATTGTGCTAATATGCTCCGTTAATTTTTCTAATTAGAAGTTTTAATTTTACAAGGAGTTAGCTTTGAAAATGGTTGTTGTTGATGATAGCTCTACGATGCGTAGAATTATCAAAAATACCTTAGCAAGACTTGGTTATAACGATATTTTAGAAGGTGAAAATGGCGTTGAGGGTTGGGAAAAAATGAATGCTAACCCTGATGTCAAGGTTCTAATCACGGACTGGAATATGCCAGAAATGAATGGTTTGGATTTAGTTAAGAAAGTGCGTGCTGATGAGCGCTTTAAAGATATTCCTATTATTATGGTTACAACAGAGGGTGGGAAAGCAGAAGTTATTACAGCGTTAAAAGCAGGAGTAAATAATTATATTGTAAAGCCTTTCACGCCGCAAGTTTTAAAAGAAAAATTAGAAGTTGTTTTAGGTGTAAATGACTAAAGATGGAGTCTTGTTATTATTGCCTAAGCGTTACAGCAAGTGATTATTTATGGCTATTGCAAGATAAAGCACTTGAAATAACAGGTGAGGCGATTGAAGAGATTGAAAATGGATTCCTTATTCGCACGGAAAAATCTAAAGAATATATAGAATTTTTAAAGGCACAATTTGTTTCCTATGCAAAAGAGATAGAGCAAATCTTTGGTGAGACAGTTGGCTTAGAATTAAGTGTTAGTATTTGTGAGAATGAGGATTGGATTGCTAAATACCGCGATTCCATTACCCCTATTGAATGTGGAAGATATTATATCCACCCTTCTTGGTATGCTAAAAAAAATAACAAAATTAATGTTATTATAGATCCAGCACTTGCTTTTGGGAGCGGACATCACGCAAGTACTTTCGGCTGTTTGAAAGCTTTAGATGCATTGGAGCTTCAAAATAAGAAGGTTTTAGATGTGGGTTGCGGAAGTGGGATTTTAAGCATTTGCGCTAAAAAAAGTGGTGCGATTGTGTGGGCTTGTGATACTGATGAAGTGGCAGTAGATTCTACAAAAGAGAATATGCGAAAAAATGGTGTGGTTTTAGATCAAGTCTTTTTGGGGTCTTTACACGTAATTCCACAAAACAAGGAATCTTTTGATATTGTTTTAGCAAATCTTTTAGCCGATATCATTGTGGCACTGCCTTTACGGGATTTTGTAAAAAAAGAAGGATATTTGATTTTATCAGGAATTTTAGAGAAATATTTACAAAAAGTTCTTGATAAATTCAAAGATTTTAAAGTTATATCACAAGAAATTAATACAGAGTGGGTAACTTTAGTTTTACAAAAATAAAAGGATATAAATGCAAAATCTAAATAATAATCAAAATCCACAAGATAAAAAACCTAATGGATTTTTTAATCAAAATCCACTGATGGTTTTTGTGATTTTTGCAATCATTGCTATTGTAGCATTTAAGATGATGTCGCCTAGTGGAGAAGTCAGTAAGTTAAGTGGAGCAAGTACAACACGAACAATTAATTATTATGAGTTAAAAAAGCTTATTGAAAATAAGCAAGTGGATTTTGTTGCCATTGGTCAAACTAATATTAAGGCAACTTCTGAGAGTGGCGGAAGTAAGATAATTTATAACGCACAACGCGTAAATCCGGATAACACACTAATTCCTTTACTTGATGAAAAAGGTGTGGAATACACAGGTTATAGTGAGAATAATTGGTTAAGCGATATGCTTTTTGGTTGGGTTTTACCTGTGTTTATTTTCTTTGCAATTTGGATGTTTTTAGCAAATCGTATGCAAAAAAATATGGGGAATGGAATTTTGGGAATTGGAAGCTCAAAAAAACTTGTCAATGCAGAAAAGCCAAATGTGAAATTTGAAGATATGGCTGGAAATTCAGAAGCAAAAGATGAGGTTGTAGAGGTGGTAGATTTTTTGAAAAATCCTGAACGCTATGCAACTTTGGGAGCTAAGATTCCAAAAGGCGTGCTTTTAGTAGGACCTCCTGGAACTGGAAAAACGCTTTTAGCAAAAGCAGTGGCAGGGGAGGCGAATGTGCCGTTTTTTTCTGTGAGTGGAAGTAGCTTTATTGAAATGTTTGTGGGTGTGGGTGCTAGTCGTGTGCGTGATTTGTTTGAAAATGCAAAGAAGGAAGCCCCAAGTATCATCTTTATTGATGAGATTGATGCTATTGGAAAAAGTCGTGCGGCGGGAGGAATGATAAGTGGAAATGATGAAAGAGAGCAAACGCTAAATCAACTTTTGGCGGAAATGGATGGATTTAGCTCTGATGCCTCTCCAGTAATTGTTCTTGCTGCGACAAATCGTCCTGAAGTGCTTGATCCAGCACTTTTAAGACCGGGAAGATTTGATAGACAAGTGCTTGTAGATAAACCAGATTTTGAGGGGCGTGTGGAAATCTTAAAAGTGCATATTAAAAATATTAAGTTAGCGCGCAGTGTGGATTTATTTGAGGTAGCAAAACTAACAGCTGGGCTTGCAGGTGCAGATTTGGCAAATATAGTAAATGAAGCAGCGCTTCTTGCAGGGCGTAATAATAAAAAGGAGGTTGAACAAAGCGATTTCTTAGAAGCAGTAGAGAGGGGAATTGCAGGATTGGAGAAAAAATCTCGTAGAATTTCTCCAAAAGAGAAGAAAATTGTTGCTTATCATGAAAGTGGGCATGCTTTAATTGCAGAGATTACAAAGGGCGCAAAAAAGGTTACAAAGGTTTCTATAATTCCTCGCGGGCTTGCAGCGCTTGGTTATACACTAAATGCTCCTGAAGAAAATAAATATTTAATGCAAAAACATGAATTGCTGGCAGAAGTTGATGTCTTGCTTGGTGGAAGGGCTGCTGAAGAAGTATTTTTAGGAGAGATTTCAACGGGGGCTAGCAACGATTTAGAGAGAGCAACTGATATTATTAAGGCAATGGTAAGTTATTATGGAATGACAGAAGTTGCTGGTTTGATGGTACTTGAGAAGCAACGCAATGTGTTTTTAAATGGTGGTTTAAGTAGTGCTAGAGAATATAGCGAAGAAATGGCGCAAAAAATGGACACACATATCAAGGAAGTTTTAAATGAGCGCTTTACCGCGGTTAAGACTTCGTTAGAGACTTATAGGGAAGCTATTGAAAATATTGTAAAAGAATTATTTGAAAAAGAAAATATTGATGGCGAAAAAGTGCGCGAGATTATTAGAGACTATGAAGAAAAAAATAATATGGAATCGCGTCTTGTAGCATTAGAAAAAGAAGAAGCTTAAAGGAGAGTTATGAAAACAACCACAGAACTTATTGCAAAAGAAGGTTGGAAACCTTTAATCATTGCGCTATTTGGACTTTTACTTTCTGTGTTGTTAAATTGGAATTTTTTAGCCTTTGTGTTTTTGGCTGTTGTGCTATGTATGGCGTATTTCTATCGTAATTTAGAACGCATTGCTGAAGATATTGCTGATGATTGTGTGTTAGCACCCTTAGATGGCATAATTAAGAATATTCAGAATAAAGAAGATGGAATTCATTTAAGTATTAAAAAACCGATTTGTTTTTGTGGAATGCTTAGAATGCCGTTAGCTAAATTTGGTAAAGCCGGGGAAGCTATGGAGCTAGAGCGTGTTTTTGGACTTAAAAATGGTAAGAGTGCCACTGGGAAGCATATAAAGATTGCTTTTAAGCGCGATAGGGATAGTGAAACAATGCTCTATTTGACTTTGTATCCAAGAAATTTTTCACAACTTTTTTTGTATTTTTGGGATCTAGATTTTAAATTAGGTGAGCGTTTGGGATTTTTTTTAAGTGGCGATGCAGAGCTTGTAATTCCATTGGAAGCGGAATTAAAAGTAAATATTGAAGATAAGATTTACGCTGGGCAAACATTGATTGCAAGCTTCAAGGAATAGGCAATGCGTATTGATCCGCTTTATATTTTTCCAAACCTTTTTACGGGTGCTAGCATTTATCTAGGAATCTTGGCGATTTCCTATGCATTTATGGGGCGTTTTACTTTAGCATGTTGGCTTGTGCTTGTGAGTTTAATTTTTGATGGATTAGATGGGCGTGTGGCTAGATTAACAGGCACAACAAGCAAGTTTGGGGTGGAGTTTGACTCTTTAGCTGATGTTGTTGCTTTTGGTGTGGCGCCGGCGATGATTTTGTTTTTTTACACAGGATTCCATTATGGAAAATTTGGCGTTGTTGTGGCTGGATTGTATGTTGTGTTTGGAGCAATCCGTCTAGCACGCTTTAATATTACTACAACTCAAAATGAGCCAAATGTTTTTATAGGTCTCCCTATTCCTGCTGCTGCGGTGTTTGTGGTGAGTTGGCTGCTTTTTGAGATGTATTTAAGCAGGATTTATCCGCACTATTCTTATGAAATTTTGCTGTTTTTAATGGTTGCAAGTCTTGCTGTGTCGCTTCTAATGGTGAGTAATATCCGCTATCCCAGCTTTAAAAAGATGAATTTAGAGCGGTTTGGTTTTAAGAAAATCATTGTATTTTTAATGTTGGTGCTAGCAATTTTGTTTATCTATCCCATTTTTACGATTGTAACTTTGATTACTCTTTATGTATGTTTTGGTCCGAGTCGCGCGATGTATTACTTGCTAGCAAGACGCTTTAATAAGGATTAAAATGCGAACAAAATTTGTTTTTTGTTGTTGTAAAAATCTTTTAACGCTTTCTCTGTATTCCCCACTGGGTTTGTAGATTTTCTATTAAACATATATTTTAAGGATTTTTAAATGGAAATGATTAAGATTTTTGATACAACTTTAAGAGATGGTGAGCAAAGCCCAGGTGCTTCTATGAATACAGAAGAAAAAGTCAAACTTGCTTTACAATTAGAACGACTTGGTGTAGATATAATGGAAGCCGGGTTTGCAGCAGCAAGTCCGGGGGATTTTGAAGCCATCAGTAGAATTGCTGAAGTGGTGCAAAATAGCACAATTTGTTCTCTAGCGCGTGCGATTCCAAATGATATTGAACGCGCAGCAAAGGCATTAGATGGAGCCAAACAAAAGCGTATTCATACTTTTATTGCCACAAGCCCTATCCATATGGAATTTAAGCTAAAAATGCAACCTAATGAAGTGCTAAAACGCGCAGTTGAAGCAGTTAAGCTTGCTAGAAGCCTGTGTGAAGATGTGGAATTTAGTTGCGAAGATGCGTGTAGAAGCGATATAGGATTTTTAAAAGAAGTGGCTCTTGCCGTGATTGAAGCAGGTGCTAAGACTTTAAATTTACCTGATACAGTTGGCTATCGTCTGCCACAAGAATTAGGATATATTATAAAAGAGCTTAAATCTTGCGTTGGGGATTTGGCAATTTTATCTGTGCATTGTCATAATGATTTAGGATTAGCGGTTGCAAACTCGCTTGCTGGAATTCAAAATGGAGCAAGGCAATTAGAATGCACGATTAATGGGCTAGGCGAAAGAGCTGGAAATACCGCACTAGAAGAAGTTGTGATGATTTTGAAAACGCGTAAGGATATTTTTGGGGATTTAGAGACGCGTATTAACACCAAAGAAATTTACGCAGCAAGCAAGCTGGTTGCTGATATTACGGGAATTTGTCCGCAACCTAATAAGGCAATTGTAGGAAAAAATGCCTTTGCTCACGAGAGTGGAATCCATCAAGATGGAATGCTTAAACATAGGGAAACTTATGAAATTATGTCCGCAAGTGATATTGGGATTCCGCAAGATAAGGGCTTGGTACTTGGAAAGCATAGTGGAAGAGCGGCGTTTAAGGATAAATTAACAAGTTTAGGATTTAATGATTTAACCAAAGAAGCCCTTGATAACGCATTTGAGAAGTTTAAGGTGCTGTGCGATAAGAAAAAAGAAGTGTATGATGAGGATATTCGCGCACTTCTTACAGAAGAGGCAACAAAGATTCCACAAGTTTTTGAATTGCTTGCAATGCAAATTAGTAGTGATTCTAATGGCGTGCCTTATGCAGCAATTTCTATCTTAAAAGATGGGATTAGTCGTATTGACGCGGCAATTGGGAATGGGAGTGTGGATGCGATTTTAAAAACCATTGATAGAATTAGTGGATACAATGGAATCTTAAAAGATTATAAAGTAGAAGCCGTGAGTGAAGGTAAAGATGCGCTTGCAAAAGTTGTTGTAAAAGCAGAATTTGAACCTAATAAACCTGCATTTATCGGACATGGATTGCATTTGGATACTTTACAAGCCACAGCTAAAGCGTATCTTGGTGCGTTAAATAGTTATTTGTCAATGCGTTCTTTAATTGCTAAATAAGGGTATTTTGGGGAAAAGGATTTCTTGATTTGGATTTGAGATTTAGAGTGTCGATAGACTCTACAAATCCAAATAATGAAACAGACGAAAATTTTGTGGTTTTGTTTAGTTGTCTGTGTGATAAATACATAATCTTTGATATTTTAGGTTTAATAAAAAGTTTATTTTTAATCAAATATTTTTAGAAAAATATTTGATTATTTTAAGTAATATATTTTAGTAATATGTTTGTTTTTTGTCTTTTATCTTGATCTCTATTTTAGATATTTTACAATAAAGCTTAAGGGTCATAAGTAATGCTTCTATAGGCTTTATGTTTGCTGGAAAATTAGAGAGGAATAAAGCTTTTGTTTAAGTATGTTTAGATAAAATGCGCAGAATTTTTTTAAATCAAAAGGTAGATTATGAGTGGAATTTTGTTGATTTTGCAATTTGTGCTGGCAATTTTGATTACAATTGTTGTAATGATGCAAAAAAGCTCAAGTATGGGACTTGGAGCATATAGTGGTAGTAATGAGAGTTTATTTGGAGCAAAAGGTCCTGCTGGATTTTTAGTGAAGCTTACCTTTGCACTTGGCTTACTTTTTGTATTAAATACTATCGCGCTTGGTTATCTTTATATGCAAGATGCCAAGCGTTCAATTATCGATGGAGCGGAGATTCCAGCATCTTCCGTTCCTGCTGTGCCTGTTGCGCCGGCTCCTTTAGAATCAGGGATCCCTGCGCAAAATACAGAATCTAAATAAAGGAAGTCTAATGGAAGCAATTTATACGCATACAAAAGAAGCAATGGATAAAAGTATTGAAGCGATGAAAAAGGAATTTGGAACTTTGCGTAGCGGTAAGGTTTCTGTTTCTATTCTTGATCACATTCGCATTGATTATTATGATACTCCAACGCCGCTTAATCAAGTTGGCTCTGTTATCGCACAAGATGCTAGCACGATTGTAATCACACCCTGGGAAAAAAATTTACTAAAAGATATTGAAAGAGCAATTCAAGAAGCAAATATTGGTGTAAATCCCAATAATGATGGCGAGACAATTAAACTCTTTTTTCCTCCGATGACAAGTGAGCAAAGAAAAGAGATTGCTAAAGAAGCTAAGAATATAGGCGAAAAGGCAAAGGTTGCAATTCGCAATATCAGAAAAGATTCCAATGATAAGATTAAAAAGCTAGAAAAAGATAAGGAAATTAGCGAAGATGAGTCCAAAAAAGGTCAAGATGAGATTCAAAAATTTACCGATAATGCCACAAAAAAGATTGATGAGTTAGTTAAACACAAAGAAGAGGATTTGTTAAAAATCTAGTTGGAATCTAAATAAGGAATACCATGGATATCGCACAAATTTACAAGAATGCAAACGCGCTGTTAGAAGGGCATTTTTTATTAAGCAGTGGAAGACACTCGCCTTTTTATCTGCAATCTGCAAAGGTATTGGAAAATCCGAAAGTAGCTGAGAATTTAGCATATGAGCTTGCGTCTTTAATTCGCAAATCTGGGATCAAGGTGGATTGTATTTGTTCGCCTGCTCTTGGTGGGATCTTAGCGGGCTATGAGTTAGCGCGCACACTTGGAGTTCGCTTTATTTTCACAGAGCGTGTAGAGGGCGCAATGGCGTTAAGACGAGGCTTTGAAGTGAAGCCTAAAGAGAGAGTTATTGTTTGTGAAGATATTATTACTACAGGTGGTTCTGCAATGGAATCTGCAGGAGTTATTAAGGCTTTAGGGGCTGAAATTGTAGGTTTTGCAGCCTTAGCAAATCGAGGTATTTGTAATCGTTTTAATGCACCAAAGAATACGGAAGCTCCAGATTGCAAGCTAGACGTAAGTCTCCCCTTGTTTGCATTAGAAGATTTTATCTTTGAAACTTATGAAGCAAAAGATTGTCCATTGTGCAAGCAAGGATCGCAGGCTATTAAACCGGGAAGTCGTGGAAATTAGGAAGGATAGTGCGCTGGAGAAAGGTTAAACAAGGCAAAGAATTACTTAAAGAAAAGAATTTTAAAAAAGATTCTATAATTGCACTTTCAAAGCCTGTGCGGTTAGAGTCTAAAAATTTTAAAAATCTCCCTTTAAAATTGCACAAAGAGTTAGAGAGTAGTGGTTCTAAGGCGCTTTTTTATGCTGGGTTTTTAGAGCGCGGTAAGGCGCAAGTGATTGATACTTTTATGATTTATATGCCTCTTTTGTATGTTTTAACCTATGTTGTTATTGGCAGTGCGCAAGGATTCCGTGAGTCTAGTTGGGCTCCGGCTGTTGGGGTGTTGGTTTATGCAAGTATTGTGGCACTGCTTCTAGCACTCAAGGGGCAAACACCTGGAAAAAAGGCATATGATTTATGGATTGTGCGCGAAAATGGAAAAAAAGTTACATTTCTTTTTGCATTTTTTCGCTTTTTCGCTTTTTTGGTTTCTGGTACGAGCGTTATTGGAATCTTATTGCCGCTGTGGCGCAAGGATAAAAAAGCATTACACGATATATTGTTTCAAACAATTGTGCTAAGAAAAGGTTAATTATTAATTAAATTTACTTTTGGCATAATTACTAACTTTTAAATTATTGAGGGAGTCTTTTAAAATGGACGGAAGATTATTTACCTTTTTTGGAATGATTAGCCACGATCATGACTTTATTATCGCAATCCACACAGTGTTAGTTGCTGTAATTGCGATTGTTTTAGCAAAACTTGCAACTTCTAAGCTGCAAGTTGTTCCTGGCACTATACAGAATATTTTTGAAGCGTTTTTGGGTGGTGTAATTTTTATGGCAAAAGATGTTATTGGAGAGGAGAAGGCTCGTAAATATTTGCCTTTAACTGCTACAATTGCCCTTTTTGTTTTTTTGGCAAATTTAATCGGAATTATTCCGGGTTTTGAAGCGCCTTCATCAAGTTTGAGTTTTACACTAACGCTTGCTTTAGTTGTGTTTGTATTTTATAATTTTGAAGGAATTCGCACTTTTGGCGTTGTGAAATATTTTGCACACTTTGCTGGACCTATCAAGCCACTAGCGCCTTTAATGTTCCCTATTGAAATCATCTCACATTGTTCAAGATTAGTTTCTTTATCTTTCCGTCTTTTTGGAAATATCAAGGGAGATGATATGTTCTTGCTTGTAATGCTTATGCTTGCCCCTTGGGTTGCACCTCTTCCAGCATTTTTGCTTTTAACATTTATGGCATTTTTACAAGCATTTATTTTTATGATTCTAACTTATGTTTTCTTGGCAGGAGCGGTTTTAGAAAGTGAGGAAGCCCATTAAGGCTTACCTTATAACTGACCCTTTTCTCTATCCGCAATCTCCTTTAGAATTCTATAAATTTTATCAAAAAGTTTTAAAAAAACACCGCCCACAATTTGCTGCCTACCGCGATAAAACAATGTTATTTGACTCTAGATTATTAGAAATCTTTTTAGAGTTAAATTGTAAATTTAATGTAATAAGCTTGATAAATTCTAATGCCAATTTAGGTTTAAAATTAGGTTTTGATGGAGTGCATTGCAACGGAGCGCAATTAGATCAAATCCAAAATTATAAAAAAAGATTCCAATATGTTTTTTATAGTGCGCATAATTTGCAAGATTTAGATAAAGCAGATAAAATGGGAGCTAGTGGGATTACAATCAGCCCGATTTTCCAAAGCCCAAACAAAGGAATTCCGCTAGGCATTGAGTTTTTAAAACGCATTAATCCAAAGGATTATCAAGCAGAAATTTTTGCACTAGGTGGGATTGTTACAGAAATAGAAATTGATGTTCTAAAACAAACGCAAATCCATAACTTTGCCTCCATACGATATTTTTTAAATTAGATTGTTATTTGTAGAATATTTATGTATTAAAGTTGAAATTGATTTTAATCTTTTGATATATTTAATTTAAGTTTATTTTTATTTTATATGATTTTAAAATATAAAATAAAATATTTATTAAAATTCTTATTTAACTTTTTTGCACATTAAGCAAGCTTTATTGCTTGGATTAGAAAGTTATTTTTTAACTTTTTAAAAAGCATTAAAATATTTTTATTGCTAAATACTAACTCCGTTTCTTTAGGTATTATTTTTTATGCTTTTGATACAATTTAATTACATTTTTGTCTTAATATAGAGCATAAAACTTTATATTTGCCATAATAAACTTAGCAAAAAATGAAGGGATTTTATCGTGTTGAAATATAAAGATAATAAGAAAATTATCGCCGTTATTGTGTTATCAAATGTGTTGATAAGTGGGTTAAACGCACAGATTATCTATGCCGATAAGTTTTTCTATCGCGATTTTTTGGACTTAGGGCAGAATAAGGGGGCGTTTAGTGCTGGGGCGGAAAATGTCGTTATCCACTCTAGCAAAACCCCGGGTGTGTCTATGAGCTTTGAAGCTCCTATTATTGATCAATCTGCTAGAAGCAATAATGGCAACTCCACAGCTCTTGGGAGAAACTTCGTTATCACTGCTACGCATGTCGTAGGTAGTAGCGGAAGTAGTAATAACTCGCTTGCCAATGCTACAAATGCAGAGGTAAGACGCTGGGGGCAGACTTCTTACACCATAAATACAGATAATAAATCTAAAAATTATGGCTTTGATGTGTCTTTTGCACGATTTAATAAATATATTGTAGAGGGCGAAACAGAAATCTTTGATGCGGGATTGCAATCAGATACTAGCACCGCTACTAACCCTAATGCAAGCCTAGAAGCAGCGAATCTAGAAAAGCTAAAAGAGTATTTAAAAAATAATGCGACAGATTCTAATGGCAATCTTCTTGTGTTTCAAGCAGGTTCAGGGACATTAAGTCTTCTTAATGCTCCGGGCGGTGGATTTAGCAATGGTGGGATAGCCGCGATTACCGGGACTCGTGGTGGGAGCTTGAGTGGTGCGATTGACTTTAGTAAAATCACTTATCAAAACTCAAAAGCAAATGAAAATGTGGGGGCTAGGGGACTCCAAATAGTAGAACGCACCGATCTTACTTGGGTTAATTCCATAAGCCCGGGCGATAGCGGAAGTGGATTCTACATCTATGATAAAAGTAAGGGCAAGTGGCTACTGCTTGGTGTAACCGCTCAAGCGGATTTTGTGGGTGGTGGGACTTCTGCCATTGCTGTGGCGACTAAGGAAGATTTTGAGAAGTATAAAAAGCAAAATGAGCAAGAGATAGATTTAAAGGGGAGTGACTGGACTTACGATGGGCAAGGATTCCAGAATGGAGCTTGGATAGGTAAGCAAAACAATAAAGACTTGGTTTTTAGTAATGGCGGTAGCATAGAAACCCAAAAAGATATACGCCTACTAGACAGCGGACAGATAGGTGGTTTTGTCTTTAAAGCAAAAGATGGGGCAAATGCCACAAATCCAACAATCTATAAAATCACAAGTGGCACACAAAGTAACGGCAAACTTTTTGGCTTTGACGGAGCAGGGCTTGATATTGATGAAAATGTTAAGGTAGAGTGGGGGCTTGGCTTTATTAGTGGCAAAACAAGCGTAAATGATTCTTTGCATAAAGTTGGTAAAGGCACATTAGAGATTAAGACAGGTGCAAATGCCGAGCAGGGCTATCTCCGCGTGGGCGATGGAAAGGTAATTTTCAATACAGATTCTCAAGTGTTTAAAGGTGTGTATCTTACAAGCGGGCGTGGGACTTTGGAACTAACAAAGGATAAGGCGCAGGCTTTTGGTGCAGTGGCTGTGAAACCACCGCTAGATTCGCAGATTCAGCACCATTTTAAACTAGAGCAAAACGATGTAGATAACCTTGGAATCTATTTTGGTAATGGTGGTGGGAACTTGGACTTAAAAGGTAATAGTCTAACGCTTAATGCCATATCAAGCAATGATTCTCGTGCAAATATTATTAATACAGATTCTACTTTAAGCAATATGATTATTGAGGGCTTGGGGTATGAGAATAAAAAGAAAACACAAAATAAAGCTAATACCATTATTCACGCAAGTTTTGGGCAAAGCACAGATTCTAAAAATGATAATGCAGATAAAAATAACAATATAAACCTTATCTATAAAGGCGATGATAAAACTCCCATAAGTGATGATAAAAAGGTGGCGCTTGTCTTTGATGGGAATGTTGATGCTAAAGGGCTAGAAGTAGATAATGGCAAAGTTGTTTTACAAGGACATCCTACAACTCACGCATATATTAGAAATGAAAACATAACAACAAACCTTGGAGTGAAGAATTTTTTAGAGCTTGTGAAAAAAGCAGAGGGTAGCACTTTGCCTAGCTGGATGGATCTAAGTCGTCCTAGCACGCTAGAGCAGCCAGACTGGGATCATAGAGTGTTTAAAATCGGCACGATTGATTTGCAAAATTCTCGGCTTGATGTAGGGCGTGAGGCGACTTTGGAGGGTAAAATCAAGGCAGATTCTAACTCGGCGATTAACTTTGGCGGAGATATAGAGCATTATATTGATAAAAAGGATGGCGAAAACACCACAGGCAATGGATTTGAGTATCAGCAAATTGTGGAGAAAAATAAGCTAAAAGAAGAAACGCAGAAAATCGCAAATCAAACAATCCAATTTAAAGGCGAGATTGAAGCAGATGGCACAAAGATAAACTCAAGCATTTATGACTTTAATGCCAAGCTTGACTTAAAAAATCAAAGCAAGTTTAAAAGCAGACTTTTTAACACTTGATAGGGAAATGCACAAAAGCGGGGTAATAATTTCTCTAAATAACAGCACTGCGGAAATTAAGAATCTTATCTTTAAAGGAATTCAAAATAGTGATAGCAATATTGTTGATATACAAGGCACTTCAAAGCTTGAAATTGCACAATCACTAGGCTTTGAGAAATCTACTTTTGATTTAAGCAATCTCAATTCTATGGGAAATTTCACAAAGCCTACAAGTTATGATATTTTTGTTAAGGATAAATCAACCATTACTGGCACAAGCACAGCAATTACTGGCAATGTTGGAGTGATGAGCGAATCTAGTCTAAGCCTAAAATCCATAATGCTAAAAGATACAACAACGCAAGGGCAAGAGTCTAAACCCGAAAATCTCAAAAATTCCATTATAGTGGAGGGCAAAGAATCTAAATTGCAAGTGCAAGATAAAATTAGCTCTACAAATCAAGATAATACGCTGATTGTCGTTAATGGATTTAGGGAAACGACAAATAGCAAGGTTAAAGATGTGGTGCATTCTGCGATTTTAAGCGCGAATGGAGGCATTGAGCTACAAGGCACAGAATCGCGTGGGTTAAGCCAAACTTGCAACGGAGATAAATCTGGTGTAGATTGTTTTAATGATAAATCTATGAATAGTAAGATTAGCAATATTGTGCTAACAACTGGGGGCAAAATAGATTCTAACCTTAAAGCTACAAATTTACAACTCAATGTTAATGTAGATAAAGATTCTAGCTTTTTGGGTAGTGGTAAAACGCTCACAGCAGATAAGTCAAGCGTGGCATTAAATTTTGAGTTAGGCGGTAAAGAACAAGAGTTTAACATTGACGCAAAGCAAAAAAGCCATATCACGCTCACCGCTCACGCTAAAGAATCTTTGGCAAAGGACTCTAAAGCCTTTGAAAAGGCATTAGAATCTTCACAGTATAAAGGTAAAATCTCTGCGGATAATGGTTCTAAAATAGATTCTAATCTAAGCAATATTACTGCAAGTGTGGATTTAAAAGGTGGAGCTAGTTTAAATGTCAAAAGTGGTGGAATCCTAACGCTTAAAGATAACTTCAATAGCATAAGCTTGAGTGGAGCTAATACGGCGTTAAATGTTGGCACAATTGTGGCGGAGAGTTTAAGCAATCTTGCTTTGAATGTGGGGCAAGATTCTAAATTTAATGTTACAAACTTTGTGTTTAAGGGCGGCAGTGTGAGTAACGATAGATTCTATGGGGAGAATGTTTGGTTGCAAGATTCCGCCAATGTAACACTAAATCAAGGTGGCACAATTGCGCATAATCTTTACATTGATAGCAAATCTATCTTTAATACCAATCCAAATGAAGCACTACTAAGCGGAGGTAAAAAGCTTTTAATTGGTGGGGAATCTAGCTTTAAAGTGGCAAATGGAAGCGGGACTTTGGGCGTAAATGAGAGCGGAGAGACGATAATTCAAACCGAGATAGGTTCAAAACTAGAGATTAACAAACTTTTAGCGCAAAATGGTAGCAAGGTGTATGTAAGTCTAGATTTAGACAAAGTAGAGAGCAAAAAAGCGAATTCTAGCGAGCAAAAGAACTTCAACATTGAAGCGACAAATGGCAGTAATGTTTATGTCAATAGCTGGGATATGAATCGCCAAAGCTTTAGTAGTGGCAAAACAAGTCTCATTACTGATGAAAGCTCCAGAATCCACTTTGGGATTTTCAAGCATAATATGGCAAACCAAAACTATATAGAATCACCTATTAAGGCAAATCTCACTATTTCTCAACATTTAAGTCTGGAGAATGTTGGTAAGCCTAAGCCAAGTGCTGGGAATAAGGCTGTACAAAATAGCGTAAGTGTTTCTGCGATGACAAGAGATATTACAAGCGAAACTGCCACAATGCCTACAAATCAAACATTTTCAGAATCTGACCCGCTAAAGCTTGCTACACAAGCTGGCACAAATGATGATAGATTCCACGCGCTAAAATTGGAAGGCAATACTCTGTCAAATGGAGTGGTGCAAAACACAGGTAAAAATCTTACCCTAGAAAATGGCACGCGTATTGATGTAAAACTAGATGAAAGCATAAAAGCACCTGAAAATAGTAGCGGTGGAGATTTTCAGCTTAATAAATACTACACGCTAATTTCTGCAGGGAGCATTACGGATAATCGCACAGATAAGAGAATTTATTTTGATTTCGCAAATGGAAATGCGCCGCTGTATTGGGTTACGCTTGTGGAAAATGGAGAGGTGAAAGTTAAATTTATCAAAGAAGATCCAAGCAGTTATAAGGAGCTATCAAAATATATTAATAATGATAGATTGCTAGAGATTTTAATCCAGCATAATCCACAAGATTCTTTTGTGCAAATGGCAGGAACAGCAAGTCAATATAAAGAATTAGAGGGATATTTGGGAGCTATTGATAAGGATATGGAGCGTATTGCTAAAAATAGTGTGAATACTATTGAAAAGGTGCTTTGGGCAAATAATCAAAGCATTAATACGCGCATTATTCAAGTAAGACACGCACAAAAACACTTTGCTATAACTCCTGTGAAGCTTGCAAGCAATGATACTGAAGCCACATCGTTAGCTATTCAGGAAATTGAGAGTATGAGAGAGAAAAATAATATGTGGCTAAATACGAGTGTGGGGGCTTTTGTGCAAGGTAGAGATGATGAAGCAGATATTAATTTTTATAGCACAAATATTGGCTATGATAGATTGTTTGATATAGGAGATGATGAGTTGATACTTGGTGTTATGGCTGGATTTGGTAAGTCAAATTATGACGCTTCTATTTTTAGCGATAATTCTACGATTGTGAATTTTGGAGTTTATGGGTTGTATCAAACAGGCAATCACGAAATACAAAGCAATCTATCTATTAGCTCTATTAGAGGAGATAGAAGTATGCAGGGTGTTTTGGGGAGTGAAAAAGCGCATACGGATTCTTTGGGATTGCTTTCTCATAATTATTATAAATATAACTTCTTGCTAAAAAAGGGAGAAAATTTTGAATCTCTTTTGAAGCCTGTGGGGCTTTTGAGTCTTGGTTATGATAGTATTGGTGATTATAGAGGGACAAATTACGCACAGCAATCATTTGAATCTTTTAATGTAGGTTTGGGTACTGGGGTGGAATACGCTCTTGTGAATGAAAAAAATTCCTATATTTTTTCACTCTTAGCAAAAAAGAATCTATATAACTCAGCAGACCAAGTTTTTGTAAGCTTGAGCAATGCCCAAAACTTTATCGGTTATGAGCTTAATCCGGAGCCTTTAACCTTTCAACTTGACTTTATTGGAAAAAATCAATTTGATAATGGTTTTGCGTTACAATATGGGTTTTCGGTGATGAGCGATGTAGATGGCGGATATGGCGGCAAGGGTAATATAAGCCTTGAATATAAATTTTAAAGAAGTGACTAAAATTAAAGTTTATCAATCACAAAGCGATTGTTTTTTAAAAGAATCGGATAAACTTCACGCGTTTTGAGATCTACTAAGAAGCATTCATCACCATTTTCAAGCGTATAACGCTCTATGGGATAAATGCTTAAGCGGCGTTTGACTTCTTCTAAATCTTCGCATAATGCACTAAAGCCAAACATTACGAGTTTATAGCTAAATTCTTCCATAAATTATAGGCTTTTAATGCGCGCCACACCGCTATCAATGGCAGCTTGAGCAACAGCATTTGAGATAAACTCTTTTAAGCGTGTATCAAATGGGCTTGGGATAATGTATTCTTTGCCAAATTCAAAGGCTCTGCCGTGGATTTTCTCTAATTCTTGCTTTAAATCACTTGGAATCTCCGCTCTTGCTAAGTCCGCTAATGCTTTTGCTGCTGCAAGTTTCATCTCTTCATTAATACATCTTGCGCGTGCTTTTAACGCACCTTTAAAGATATAAGGAAACCCTAGCACATTATTGATTTGATTAGGATAATCGCTTCTGCCTGTGGCGATAATTGCGTCTGGACGCACTTTTCGCACAAGTTCCGGGCTAATTTCTGGCACTGGATTGCTCATTACAAAAATCATTGGATTAGGATTCATTCCTTCAATATCTTTTGCTTCTAAAATATCTGCTCTTGATAGTCCTAGCACCACATCCGCACCATCAAGCGCGTCTTTATAAGAGTTGATTTCTCTATCTACGATAAAATCTTTTTTAAATCCATTAAGATTGTCTTTGCGGTGCGTGGTGATTGCGCCCTTACTATCAAACATTACAATATTTTTTATGCCTAGACTTTGGGCAATTTTTGCACAAGCAATTGCCGCACCACCAGCCCCTAGCACAACGACCTTTAAATCCGCAATATTCTTATTAGTAACCTTTGCCCCATTGATGATTCCAGAAGCGGAGATAATCGCCGTTCCGTGCTGGTCATCGTGCATAATAGGGATATTTAAAATCTCTTTTAAGCGAGATTCTATATAAAAACACTCAGGGGCTTTAATATCTTCTAAATTGATTCCTCCAAAAGTTGGGGCGATAGCACGCACAATATCAATAAATTTATCGGGATCTGTTTCATCAACTTCAATGTCAAAGGCATTAATATCGGCAAATTTTTTAAACAACACTGCTTTGCCTTCCATTACAGGTTTTCCTGCAAGTGCGCCAATATCACCTAGCCCTAAAACTGCTGTTCCATTGGAGATAACAGCAACAAGATTGCTTTTTGCGGTGTATTCATAGGCGGTGTTTGGATTGCGCTGGATTTCTTTACAAGGGACGGCAACTCCCGGAGAGTAGGCTAGGGACAAGTCGTGTTCGTTATCAAGCTTGGTGCGTGCAATAACTTCAATTTTGCCACCTTGATGATAGGGGAGAGAATCGGGGTAAGTTTGCTTTAAATCTTCCATTTTGAAGCCTTAAGGGGGGGATAAAATTTTGCACGCATTTAAGCGAAATTAATATAAAGAAAAAATGAATTTAAATTTAAATTGTGCTAAATTTGTGTTTTTATATAGCTTTTTTAAATTTTAGATTTTGTGTTGAGCCACTTATATCAGCCTTTTTTGTGGTTTTGTTGCATTGTATTGTGAGATTTCCTCTTAGTGCTTGCGTGTTTAGATTTGTAATAATTTCAGAAGTATGAATGTTTTTGGGGTTGGAATCTTTTTTGTTTTGGAGTGTAAAAGTGCTTAAGAGTGTATTATCTGCTTGGAGTTTATTGTAAAAATGTCCGCTAAAAGTAGCGTTGTCTAGATTTATGCAACTCACTTTATTGAGATTATTTAAGAGCATTCCTTTTTGAAGCTTTAGAGCTATAATGTCAAAATTTATGTGCTTTGTGTGTTCTAAAAAATCGTGTTGAAAATGTAGATTAGCGCGTCCTTCTAGTGTTTTTAAAAAGGTTGGAATCTTTGGAAAAATTGTGTGAATTTGCTTTTGGGAGAGATTTTCTAAGTTAAAGTTTATGCGTTTTGGGTTTAAGATAAGACTGATTTTGGATTCTAACTTTTCTTGTGTGATTGCGCCATTTAGTGTAATAGAATCTTGTGTTGCAATGCCATTAAGGTTTAGCGCGCCATTTAGTAGGCTTTTGTTGTTATAAGAGAGATTTTGGAGTTTGCTAGCATTAATATTTTGAGGGAGATTTAGGCTAAAAGGTGCTAGCGTAATGCTTCCACCTACGCTTTGAAAGCGTATAATGTTAGAATCCAAAATGTAATCTACCACTCCTTTGCCTTGTGCAAGTTCAACTTTGGAATCTAAAGAAAATGCAGTGGAGGGGAAACCAATTTTAGTGTGGGTTTCAAAGAGTGGGCTATTGATAAATAGGTTTTCTCCTTGAATTTGTGCAATGCCTGAGATTCCGTGTGTAAAGTCGCGCAAAAGCACTTTTAGTGATAAGATTCCATTAAGATAAGCAGGTTGATTAAAAAGCTTTAAAAGCGCCATTGCTTGGAGATTATCGCTGTTTAACTCAAGGGTATGGGGATTTAACTCTTTTAAGCTTAGGCGAAAGTCAAGCGGGGAGTTTTCAAGTGTGATTCCGCCTTGGATTAACATATTTTTTATATCACCGCGTGCTGTGCCTTTTGCTAAAAAGATTCCATTTAAGGGGAGTTTAAAAAAAGGTGAAAAAGGCGATAAGCTTTGAAGCTTAATATTAAAGTCTGTATTTGTGGCAAGAGAGTAGATATTAGTTGTTCCATTTAAGAGAATATCGCCAATATTAGAGTAAAGGTTGAAAGTGTAATCTAAAGTGTTTTGGGAGATTGTGCCTTGGAATTGCGTGATAAAATGCGTTGGAGAAATCTTTAGATTAAAGGTTTTTAAAAACGCTTCTGTATCTAAATCTCCGCCATCAATATTTAGTGTAATATTGCCATCAAAGGTGCTGTTGAAAGCCTTTTGGGCTAAGTGGCGGTTAAGCTGTAAATCAAGGCTTAAGATTCCATCGCTATAT
The DNA here is from genome assembly GCF_028751035.1 of Helicobacter winghamensis ATCC BAA-430. Classification (NCBI taxonomy): domain Bacteria; kingdom Pseudomonadati; phylum Campylobacterota; class Epsilonproteobacteria; order Campylobacterales; family Helicobacteraceae; genus Helicobacter; species Helicobacter winghamensis. The sequence continues at coordinate 236,738 of NZ_CP063533.1, forward strand.
GGGATAATATTTAGCATTTCAAGTGTTTTGGCAAGGCTTGCATCTTTTGTGGCAAGGCTAATACTTTGGGGAGTTAGATAAGAAAAGGCTATGCTTAAATCACTATGGGCTTGTAAGAGATTGCTACTTGCTTGAATGAAATAGTTTGCAAACTCTCCTGAAAATGTGCCTTCAATCCACGCGTTATTAGGGATTTTTAGGTGCTTTTGCTGATTTTTAAGCGGAAGCAAAAAGCCCTTAGAGTTTAAAAGAAAATCTCCTTGAATGCTTTGGGTTAAAAGAGAGTAATTACCCTTTGCAAAAAGCTCCAAATGCGTATCTAATGCGCTAAAATCCAAAGAAAATGCACTTGGGGTAAGTTTAAAATCACGCGTTTCCCATACAATGCCTGTTTTGGATTCTAAATTTTTAAGGATTAAACTTGCAACAAGGCTATTCCCAAAAGGTGAAAATAACAGCGCAAAAGCTCCACCAAAGAATATGAAAAGTCCAAAAATACAGAGTAAGATTTTGGACTTTAAAAGAGATTTCATTGTGATTTAAATGCGTTTTATAAGCCTTGACAGCGTTTTTTACACTGCTCAGAAGCTGGAGTATTTTTTCCGTGGCGTGTATTGCAATCTTGCAAGCAACCTTTTGTTTTTACTGCTTCACACATTCCACGCACCTTTTCGCATTCTTCAAGACAGCGAGTTTGCCCTTTGCCATCTTTGCGACATTTAATTAAACAATCACGCTTTGCATCATTACAATTAGAGCTTTTGTAAAGAAAAGAATTATTTTCTCCACTGCAAGCACCAAAAAATAAAACAGCAACAAAACCAAATAAAATAAATAATTTTTTCATAAGGCGAAGTCTATTTAAAAAATAGTTTAAAAGAACTTAAAAATAATACAATTTTAAATCAAATTAAGGTAGTATTCAAACTTTATTGTCTTAAAACAAAGGAATTTTATGGATTATAAAGAAACTCTTGTGCTACCTGTTACTAGCTTTCCTATGCGTGGAAATCTTCCACAAAATGAACCTAAAACCTATCTTTCTTGGAAGCAAAAAGGCGTGTATGCAAAAATGCTAAAAAATCGCCAAAACGCCAAAGATAGTTTTAATCTTCACGATGGTCCTCCCTATGCAAATGGGCATATCCACATAGGACACGCGCTTAATAAGATTCTAAAAGATATGGTTGTAAAACACCATTATTTTCAAGGTAAAAAGGTATTTTACACACCCGGCTGGGACTGCCACGGATTGCCTATTGAACAACAAGTGGAGAAAAAAATCGGCAAAGAAAAAAAGGATAATCTACCAAAAACGAAAATTAGAGAGCTTTGTCGCAAGCACGCACAAGAGTTTGTAGCAATCCAAAAAGACGAGTTTTTAGGGCTTGGAGTTTGGGGGGATTTTGAAAATCCTTATCAAACAATGGATTTTGCCTTTGAGACAGAAATTTATAAAGCACTCTGTGAAATCGCAAAAAAAGGATTGTTAAAAGAGCGTAGCAAGCCTGTGTATTGGAGCTGGGCTTGCCAAACAGCACTTGCTGAAGCAGAAGTGGAGTATAAAGAAAAAGAAAGCGATTCTATCTTTGTAGCCTTTGATTTGCAACAAGACGCACTAGAAGCTATTAACGCTAAAGAATGTGGAATCCAAAAAGCACAATGCGTAATTTGGACAACAACGCCTTGGACTTTGCCAGCAAATAGCGGGATTGCGCTAAATCCAAATGAAACTTATGCGCTCACAAGCAATGGCAAAATTGTTCTAGCTTCACAAGTGGAAAAACTTGTCCAAAGTGGCATTGTAGAGAATGGAATCCTAAAAACCTTTAGCGCAAAGATTTTAGAAAACAAGCACGCAATTAATCCACTAAATGGCAAGGATTCTAAGATTATCCTAGGCGAACATGTTGCAGTGGGCGAGGGAAGTGGTTGTGTGCATACAGCTCCCGGACACGGAGAGGACGATTATTTTGTGGGGTTAAAATACCATTTGCCTGTGTATATGCCTGTTGATGATAGGGGTTGTTTTGATGAAACTCTAATTAGAGAGCAATTATTGTTTAATCCTGATGAATTTGTAGGAAAATTTGTTTTTGACACACATACAAGGATTTTTGAGCTTTTAGGGGAGAATCTTTTAAAGCATACTAAGATCAAGCATTCCTATCCGCATTGCTGGCGATCTCACCAGCCGATTATTTTTAGGGCAACGGCGCAATGGTTTGTGATGATGGATACTCCCTTTAGTAGCAAGGGAAAAACACTGCGCGAAGTGGCATTAGAGCAAATTGATGCAACGCGTTTTTACCCAGAACACGGACTCCGTAGAATCCGCTCTATGATTGAAGAACGCCCTGATTGGTGCATTTCAAGACAAAGGGATTGGGGTGTGCCTATTGCGTTTTTTAGGGATAAGCGTAGTGGTGAAGTGTTATTAAATGCTGAAATTTTAGATTTTGTAGCAGATATTTTTAGCAAAGAGGGCTGTGATGCGTGGTGGAGTAAGAGTGTAGAAGAGCTTTTGCCTCCAAGTTTTAAAGCACAAAGTGAGCATTTAGAGAAAATCCACCATATTTTAGATGTGTGGTTTGATAGTGGAAGCACTTGGAAAGCTGTTTTAAATAACGCAAAATACACAAGTGGCGGTTATCCAGCGCAAATGTATTTAGAGGGGAGCGACCAGCATAGAGGGTGGTTTCATAGTTCCTTGCTTGTAAGCTGTGCGATTAATGAATGTGCGCCTTATCAAAGCATTTTAACGCACGGCTTTACAATGGACGAAAATGGTGAGAAAATGAGCAAATCTAAAGGCAATGTGATTCCACCAGAGAAAGTGTTAAAAGACTTTGGAAGTGAGATTTTGCGCCTTTGGGTGGCACAAAGTGATTATCAAAATGATCAAAGGATTTCAGAAAATATTTTAAAACAAGTGAGCGATAATTATCGCAAGATACGCAATACAATCCGCTTTTTGCTTGCTAATGTGGAATCTTTGGAATCCTTAGAAGTTGAGCATTTTTCACAAATTGATTTGTGGATTTTAAAATGTGCTAAAGAATGCTTTGAAAGTGTCAATCAATTCTTTTTTAATTATGAATTTTCAAAGGGGTTGCAAGAGTTAAATTACTTCTTAAATGTGGAGTTAAGTGGAATCTATTTGGATTTATGTAAAGATAATTTGTATTGCAATGCGCTAAATTCAAAAGAGCGCAAAGCTGCACAAAGCGTAATGGCTTTAATTTGCGGTAGGCTTTTTGGCTTGCTTGCCCCAATTCTCACTTATACTATTAATGAGGCTCTAAGCCATACGCAAAGTAAGGCGTTATTGGAATCTTGTGGAATCGCAAATGTAGCAAGTTATGATGTGCTAGATTTACTCTATCAGCCTTTGCCTAGCTTTGAAACTCCAAGTGTGGATTTTGAAATGCTTTTAGCCTTGCGTTCAAGCTTCTTAGAGCAAATTGATAGCTTAAAAAAAGAAGGTAAAATCAAATCCACGCTTGAAGTGGATTTAGGGATTCCAACTTCTTTAGAAAATTTTAAGGAATTAAACCTTTGGCTAATGGTGAGTGCTATTAAAGAGAATAGCGAAGCAAACGCGCTTGTAACTTTCACATTCAAGGGCGAGAATTACAAGATTTATCTAGCAAGTGGGCATAAATGTCCGCGTTGTTGGCAGTTTATTAGCAAGCAAGAAGGGCAACCTTGCGCGCGCTGTGCGCAAGTTTTAGAAAATTAAATAGCGCAGGGATTTAATGAAAGGATTTTTTGATTTAACACAGCCAGTAGGGCTTGTTGAAACTTGGGTAAGTATTGTGGTGGTTGTTTCTGCAATGTGGCTTGGATTTGCTTTGTTAAAGCGCTTAAAAAATAAGGAATAAAATGCAAGACAAGTGATAGCGCTAAAAATTAACAACACAATCCAAAAGTAACTTTAAATAAAAGGAGTGTTTTTGCAAAGAATAGGGTTGCCTCTAGCAATTTTAATATTGTGCTATATTTTTTATATGCATAAAGATAGCGTTGAGATTATCGCAGGCGTTGGGATTTTCTTGTTTGGAATGCTAACGCTTGAAGATGGGTTTAAGCTTTTAAGTGGTGGTGTGCTAGAAAAGATTATGAAAAAAGCAACTTCTAACACACTAAAAAGCATTATTTTTGGAACAATTTCAACGGCTCTTATGCAATCTAGCACGCTAATTTCGTTGTTTGCGATTTCTTTTGTGTCTGCTGGAATTATTACCTTAGCACAAGGCGTGGGTGTGATTTTTGGAGCAAATCTTGGAACAACGACAGGGGCTTGGATCATCGCTGGAATTGGGATTAAGGTTAATATCGCAGAATACGCCTTGCCACTAATTGCCATTGGTGTGATTTGCCTTTTTGTGAAAGATAGAATTACGCGCGGAATCGGATATGTGCTAGTTGGAATCGGATTTATCTTTCTTGGAATTTATTACATTAAAGAGGGCTTTGATGTATATAAAGAAATGATAGATTTGACACAATATGCAGTAAGTGGCTTTAAAGGTGTGCTTGTCTTTACTTTTATTGGAATCCTTTTTACTATCGTTGCCCAAAGTAGCCACGCAACTCTTGTAATTGTTATCTCCGCGCTTTCTGTCGGGCAAGTAACCTATGAAAACGCGCTTGCAATGGCGATTGGCGCAAACATTGGTTCAAGCGTTACAACAGCACTTGGAGCGATAAATTCAAACCTTAATGGTAAGCGATTAGCCCTAGCGCATATTGTATTTAATGGAATCACAGCCATTGTGGCGATTGTCTTTATTAATCAAATGTTATTTTTAGTAACTGCAATTAGCGACTTTTTAGACATTCAAGATGATATGCTAAGGCTTGCAGTTTTCCACACATTGTTTAATTTAATTGGAATCCTTTTAATGCTCCCTTTTATTCCAAAGCTTATTCACTTGCTTTATTTAATGGTGCGCAACAAAAAAGATAGCGATTCTGGCGCGCCGTTGTATTTAGAAAACTCTGCGCTAGATTATGCAGATACTTCCTTAGAAGTTTTGCGCAAAGAGATTAAGCACCTATATAACAATGCCTTTGGGATTATTGCGCATAGCATTGGCTTTAATCGCCGTGATATTAAGTCTTTTGAAGCCCTTGAAACGCTTGCGAAAAACAAAGCAATGCTTAAAAAAGATATTGATATTAATGAGTTGTATGAAAACACGATTAAGCCCCTTGATAATGCTATTATGGAGTTTAGTATCAAGGCTAAGGCACACATTGAAAGCGATGCGCAAAACCACTCGTATTATAATTTACAGCTTGCTACACAAAATATCGTAGAAGCAGTGAAATATATGCTTTTGTTACAAAAGAACATTCAACGCTATTCTTTGAGCGAAAACAAGGCGTTAAGTGATGAGTATGACGCGATTAGAAAGTCGCTAGCTAGGCTCTTACGAAGTGTTGAAGAGCTAAAGATTACGCCAGAAGATGACAACGCGCAAGTGCTTAAGAAAATTAAAGCGTGTAAAAATGAGTTTTCTTATGATGATTTGTATATTGTAAATAAAACAGAATTGCTTGTGTATAATCAGAAAATCACCTTAGCACAATCCACTTCTTTAATAAATGATTTATCCTTTGTGCGCTCCATTGCAACGAAGCTTTTAGGGGCGATTGATTGCTTGTATATTACGCATAATACAGATAAAAAAGAAGATAATATACGCCAAATTACTGCTTAAGGAACTCCCCTTAGGCATTTCTTTTTCAAGCCTAAACATAAAGGCTTGGATATAAAAAGTAATAAGAAAAATAAATTAAAAATGTTTTATTTATTTTTCTTATGCAAAGAAGTATAATTACACATTTTTATTTTTACAAATAAGGGAGAAATAAATGCAAAACAATTCTTGCTCCATTTTCAATATTCAATTAACCCAGCGGGGGGGGGGCAAAATCCTAATTATCAGCCACTAAAACGACTTACTTCTTCAATCTTTTATGGTTCATTAGTTTTAACAACTTTTCTTACAAATGTCAATGCGCAAGATATTGAAATTGCCCAAAAAAATAATGCTCCACTTACTGTTACTGGGGGAACAAATAATGTTACAATAAAAAATGGTGCTAGCGTGCAGAAAGGGACTCCAACTGCTGGTGGAAATCAAGCTAGTAACTCTTCCATTGGTGTGGGTGGTAATGTTGGGACTATCATTGTAGAAGAAGGTGCTAGGTTGGATGGTAGGATTTATAGTAATAATGCGAAAATTAACAAAATAGAAGTTAATGGTAATATAGGTGTTGGAGGTAGCAATTCCAGTATTATTAATTTTAATGGGACAAACATAAATACAATTGAGATAGGAAAGAATGCTGTCCTTCAAGGTAAAATTTTTAATACATACTATAATAATTTAGGGTCTAGTAGTGGTAATAGCATAATTTCTAATATTAATATACAAGGTTCTGTTCATAGTCTTGATAATCAATCTGGCACAATGAGTAATGTCCAAATTACCAATGGCGGTAAGGTTAATAATGGTATTAGTAACAAAGGCACAATGAACACTATCCAAATTACCAATGGTGGTTCTGTTGGTGGCACAAGTCAAGGCATTAGAAATGACAAGACCATAAACGATATCCAAATAACAAATGGTGGTGGCGTTAATTGGATTGGAAACCATAGTCAAGGGACAATTGATAATGTTACTATTGATGGTGGCACTATTAAAAGTGACATCAATAATCAAAATGGTTCAATAAATAAGATTAATATTGACAACAATGGTTCTGTCGGTTCAATTACAAATGGAGATGGCAACACAAATTCTACAATAGGTTCTATACAAATTAGCAACAAAAGTAACATTAATGGCAATATCACTAATAAGGCAACTATCACAAATGGCATCTCCATCAATGGTGGAACAATAGGTGGCGACATTAAAAACAACGGAACCAATGCAAAAACAGGAAACATTACTATTAATAATGGTGGAAGTGTTGGTGGTTCTATCATCAATGAAAATGGTGCAAATTATGAAGCTACAAATACAATTACACTAGATAAAGGCTCTAGCCTAGGTGGTATTCAAAACAAAGGAGCAAACTCAACTTTTAGTGCCAAACTTGATTTAAAAGGCAATGTTGGAACAATCTCTAATGAAGGAACATTTAATAGTGATTTAAATCTTAATAACATTAGTGTTAATACAATTAACAATTCTAAAGACTTCAATGGAGATTTAAATCTTAGTAATGGTGCGAGTGTTCAAGCCATTAACAATAATGGCGGAACAATCTCTAAAGATATTAGTATAAACTCTAATGCTAAGGTTGGAACAATCTCTAATGCTGTTGGTGCAATCATTGCAAAAAACATTTCTGTAAATAATGCTACACTAACAAGCATTGATAACAAAGGAACAATACAAGAAGCTATTAAATTAGAAAATGGAACAATAGGCGATATTACTAATAGTGGAACAATCACAAATGGAATCACTGCAAGTAATGGAACAATCAATAAGATTACTAATAGTGATAGTGGAACAATCTCTAAAGAAATTAATATAAGCTCTAATGCTAATGTTGGAGCAATCTCTAACTCTGGAACAATTCAAGAAGCTATTAGACTAAATAGTGGAATCCTAACTGCTTTAAGCAATGCTAAAAATGCAACCATTAAAGAAGTAAATATTTCTAATAATTCTAAAGTAGGCAATATTACAAATGAAGGCACAATCACAAATGGTATCACAATTGATAAAGCAAGCTTAGAAGGTAATATTACAAATTCTGGAAATCTTTCTAAAATAGATGTTAATAATGGTGGAAACATCACAGGTAATATTACTTATAGCAATAACGCTAAAGGAAATCTTACTATTAAAGATGGTGGTAAAGTAGCAGGAGCTTTTATTAATGAAAAAAATTCAACCTTTAATGACGCAATCAAAGTAGAAAATAACGCAAGTTTAGGTGGAGTTGTTAATAAAGGAACATTTTCAGGTAGTCTTACAGTAGATAAAGGTGGAGAAGTAGGATATATTTCTTATGAAGAGGGTTCTACCTTTAATGGAACACTAGATATAAAAGGGGAAGTAGGTGGAATCTCTAATAAAGGAAACTTTAATGGAACTATTAAAGTAGATTCTATTCTAAAAGCTTTAAGTAATGAAGGAACTATTAAAGAAGTAGAACTTGCCAATACTGCTAAACTTGATGCTCTAATTAATGAAGGAACTATTAATGATAAACTCACAAACAAAGGAGAGCTTGCACAATTAGCAAACTCTGGGACATTAGAAAATGGATTTGAAAGTGAGAGTAAAAAAGATACCACTTTAATAAACTCTGGAAACATTAAAAATGGTATTACTAATAATGGAACTGGAAAACTAACTCTAGCTAATAGTGGAACTATCACTAATGGTATTACTAACAACACTAATGCAAATCTCACTTTAGTTAATCAAAAGAACATTACAGGAGATATTACTAACAATACCAATGCAAATCTTACCTTAGATAACCACAAAGACATCACAGGAAGTATCACTAACTCTGGGGAATTAACTCTAACTAATACTGGAGATATTTCTAAGGGAGTTACTAATAATGCTAATAGTAATTTAACTCTAACTAACTCTGGAACAATTACTGAAAATATCACTAACTCTGGTGAATTAACTCTTACTAATACTGGAAATATTTCTCAAGGTATTACTAATAGTGGAACTATGACTCTTGCTAATAACCTTGATAATGGTATAACAAGAGCAGTAAGTAATCTTGCAAATGGAATCATTGGTAAAAACAATAATGGTGTGCAATTAGAAAACAATGGAGTAAATGCTAAACTCTCTATTAAAGATTGGTATTTTAAAGCACCCGAATTTACAACTAATGATGAAAGAAAAGATGGCTCTTTACTTGTAGGTGGAGATAATATTGCTGGAATCTCTTTAGAGAAAGTCTATATTAACACTGAAGATTTAGATATAGATAAAATCTATGATTCTAATACTTTCTTTGCAGATAAAGATGGAAATGCAGTAGGAGAGCAAATTAATACTAATCAAGGAATTGATGCTAATAATATCCATTCTATCTCTGGAATTTATACCTTTGAGAGTGCAAACAATAATGGGGGATATAGAGCAAAAATTAATCGTGCAGAATTAAGTGGTAAAACCTTAGCACAATCTGTTGTGTATTCTTCAAGACTTAGAAATATGAGCGTTTCAAATCTTTTAAGAGCTACCACCACACAGAACTTTGCAACAAACTTTAATGCCATAGAAGATATGGAACTCTCTAAAGAAGGAGAAGCACCAACAGATGCAGATGTTTTATCAGAGTTTGAAAAACTCTATATTAACCATAATAACTTAGAATCTAAAAACCATTCCTTTGTAATTCCTTATTATCAATACTTTAGTGCAGATATGGAAGGGGGCAGTGGAAAACTAAAATCTAATTCTGCAGGAATGCTAATAGGAACACAAAGACTACTTCCAAATGATTATGGAATCTTAGGTGTTTATGGCGGATTTGAAAGTGCAGATCAAGATGTTTCTAACCAAAGATTAGAGTTTGATAATAAATCTTACTTTGGGGGATTATCTTATTATGATATTTTTTATAGAAAAGGTTTAACACAATATTTTGTGAGTCTTACAACAAATCTTGATTACACTAATGCAGATGTTAGCAAAACTTATACAGATGGTGTTACAAAAGTAGATTCTACTGCAAAGATTTATGGATATGGAGTAAATGCAAGAGTTGGATTAAGCCATTATATGTTGCATAACTATTTAAGAGTAACTCCAGAGATAGGATTTAATTATTTAGGAATGCATTCTAAAGACTTTACATTACAACACTTAGGTGGAACAAATGAACATTATAAGGCACAATATTTTAACTTTATAGATACAGTTGCTTCTATAAAAATAGAATCCCCTTATAGTAATCGTTTAAGAACATCTTTTAGTGTAGGTGGTTTATACAATGTTTATAAAGATGCAGAAGGAAGATTAAAGCTAGATAGAAATATCCTTACAAGTGAAATTGATGTTGCAAGATGGTATGCATTTGTGCAAATGGGATTATCTTATGATTTCTTAGAAAATGCTAATCTCTCATTAAACTATAATGGAATCTCTACACTCTCAAGCAAAGCAAACTCTCATAGTGTGTTTGTGAAGTTTGCTTGGTGGTGGTAGGTTGCTTATTTAGGCTTTAAAGCCTAAATAAATACTCTTTAAATTATAAATTGAAGTAGTCTTTAATTGCTTCTACTTTGTCAGTCTTTTCCCAAGTGAATTCTGGCAACTCTCTTCCAAAGTGTCCATAGCTTGCTGTTTTTTGATAAATCGGACGCAATAAGTCTAAAGACTCAATGATTCCACGCGGTGTTAAACGAAAAATCTTTTTGACACATTCTTCAATTTTAGAGTCTTCCACTTTGCCTGTTCCGTGCGTATTAACAAGAATAGAGACAGGTTCTACAACACCGATTGCATAAGCGATTTGAATAGTAGCTTTATCGCAAATTCCGCTTGCAACAAGGTTTTTTGCCACATAGCGCATTGCATAAGCACCGCTTCTATCTACTTTGCTAGGATCTTTTCCGCTAAATGCACCCCCGCCGTGTGGGCAACTTCCACCATAAGTATCTACGATGATTTTACGCCCTGTAAGCCCTGCGTCTCCTTGTGGTCCGCCGATAACAAACTTACCTGTGGGATTAACAAAATAGCGAATATTATCGTTTGCGAATTCTTTTGGTAGCACTTTTTTAACCACTTCTTCAATTACAGAATTTCTTAGTGTATCTTGTGAAGTCTCAGGGCTGTGCTGTGTAGAAACAACGATTGTATCAATGCCAACAGGCTTACCATTTGCGTATTTAATAGTAACTTGCGATTTGCCATCAGGGCGCAAGAAAGGTAGTGTTCCGTCCTTTCTAGCGCGTGCTAGCCCTTCTGTGATTCTGTGAGAGAGATAAATAGGAAGTGGCATTAGCACATCAGTTTCTCGGCAAGCATAGCCAAACATAAGCCCTTGATCCCCTGCGCCTATCTCGCCATCTTCTCTATCAACTCCTTGATTAATATCTGGGCTTTGCTCTCCGATTCCATTTAAAACACCGGCACTTCTATAATCAAAGCCATATTTGGCGTCAATATAGCCAATTTCACGCACAACGCGTCTTGCAATATCTTGCATAGGAGCATAAGCGTGTGTTTTTAACTCTCCAGCAATCACGCAATAGCCATTAGAAAGTAAGGTTTCACAAGCTACTCTAGCCTTTGGGTCGTGTTCAATAATATAGTCTAAAATCGCGTCACTAATTTGGTCAGCCATTTTATCGGGGTGCCCTTCTGTTACAGATTCTGAAGTAAAAAGAAACTCTTTTTGCATAAATTCACCTTGTATTTTGAAATAATTTGCAATTCTAACATAAAAAACTTAAAAGTTTTAATTTTGCATTTATATTATGTTGGTTAGAATTTCGCAATTGATATTTTTTATCAATAAATTATTTTTACATTAAGGATTTAACAATGTTAGTTACAAAAAAAGCTCCCGATTTTAAAGCGTCTGCTGTTTTAGCAAATAATCAAATTGTAAAAGATTTTGAACTTTCAAAAAATCTTGGCAAAAATGGTGCAGTTTTGTTTTTCTGGCCTTTGGATTTTACTTTTGTTTGTCCATCAGAAATTATTGCAATGGATCATAGAGTGAAAGACTTTGAAGCAAAAGGATTTAATGTAATTGGTGTGTCTATTGACTCTGATGTTGTGCATTTTGCTTGGAAAAACACTCCTGTAAATCAAGGTGGAATCGGAAATGTGCAATTCCCTATGGTTGCAGATTTAAATAAACAAATTTCAAGAGATTATGATGTGTTGTTTGATGAGTCTGTTGCACTTAGAGGTTCTTTCTTAATTGATAAAAATCAAGTAATCCGCCACGCTGTAATTAATGATTTACCGCTTGGTAGAAATATGGACGAAATGCTAAGAATGTGTGATGCTTTAACATTCTTTGAAGAGCACGGAGAAGTATGTCCAGCTGGCTGGAATAAAGGCGATAAGGGAATGAAAGCAACAACAGAAGGTGTTGCAGAATATCTTGCACAAAACGCTGATAAATTATAATTTTACAAGATTCCATTTTTGGAATCTTGAACTTCTTATTCAAACTTCCTAAATTTAATTTCAAACTTGCATATTTTTGGAAAAACTTAAGTATAATGCGCGCCTAATTTTTGGATTTTTAAGGATAGAAATGCAAGCTGTTATTGCAATTGCCTTTGCTGCATTTATTTTCAATACTTCAGAATTTATCCCTATTGGGCTTTTAACGCTTATTGCCACAGATTTTGGAATCACAGAAGCTAAGGCTGGATTTTTAATGAGTGTGTATGCGTGGGTTGTTGCGCTTGCTTCGTTACCTTTAATGCTTGCGTGTTCGCGTTTTGATTTAAGACGCCTTTTGCTCTTTGTAATGGGGTTATTTATCGTCAGCCATATTTTTTCTACATTTGCGGATAATTATTATATGTTAATGGCTTCAAGGTTGGGGGTTGCCTGTGCGCACGCATTGTTTTGGTCAATCGCTACGCCAATGGCGGTGCGCGTTGCTCCAAAGGGAAAGGAAAGCGTGGCGATTAGTTTTGTGATTGTAGGGACTAGTATAGCACTGCTTGCCGGGCTTCCTTTAGGGCGTGTGATTGGATTGTATTTAGGTTGGAGAGTGAGTTTTTTTAGCATTGGAATTGTAGCGTTTTTAGTCTTTTTGGTGCTATTAAAAACCTTGCCACAAATGCCAACAAGTGGAGCGATTTCCTTGCGTTCTTTACCACAGCTTCTAAAAACACCAAAGCTCTTAGGGGTTTATGGTATCACAATGTGCCTAGTTACTGCCCATTTCATTGCATATAGTTATATTGAACCATTTTTAGCGCAAAATGCGCATTTTAGTCAAAATGCAATTACGGCAACGCTTATAATCTTTGGTGCAATGGGGATTGTTGGGGGATATTTGTTTTCTAAATATCACGATAAATATAAGGAAACTTTTTTGACTTTTGCAATTTTTGGAGTTTTTGTTGCGTTATTGCTTTTGAAGCTTTTAAGTTTTAGCGGATTTGGCGTTGTTTTAGTCTGTTTGCTTTGGGGTTTATCTATTGTAATGTTTGGACTTGCTTTTCAGGCAAAGGTATTGCATTTAGTGCCTGTTGGAACTTCTGTTGCGATGTCTATTTTTTCTGGAATTTATAATGTTGGAATCGGAAGTGGTGCTTATTTTGGCGGATTAATTACAGAGTATTTAAGTGTAGGATATGTGGGCTACTTTGGAGCGTTTTTAGCATTTTTTGTTTGCGTGTATTACAAGGGAAGTTTTGCAAAAAAGATTCCATAGTTGGAATCTTAATCATCTTTGATGAGATTTTCTTTTGCTTCTTCTGGGAGTTTTGCTAGAAAATTTGCCATATTGAAATTAACACCTTGCCCTATGGCTTCGTTAATAAGCGCAATGGATTTTTTAGAATTGAATTGACTAAGCGGATGATAAGGCTCAAAGAGACAATTTGTAACTGCAAGCGCATAGGAATTCTTTTTTATTTCTTGTGTTGCTGCGTGGGGGTTATGAATGTAGGCTATGCTTTGGATTAAGCGTTCATCAAACTCCCAGTGATTAAACAAGAAGCCTAAAAATGAAATGCTATCTACTCCACAATATTGATTTTCTAAGTTATGCACATCTTGAAAATTATTAGCTTTGTTTTGCTCTAAAAATTCCTTATCCTTGCCAGATTTAATGAGCATATCAGAGAGTAAAATCATTCCTAAGCGCAATAGCATTGCACAAGGGATTAACTCATTTGCAAGTGCTTTATCTTCTTCCCTTAACCACGCTGAAATAAAATCCACTTCCTTAGAGCAGTTTGTTAAAAACGCATTATTATCTAGCCCATAGGGCGAAACATTAATAGAGAAGTTTGAGCGGATTGCATTTGCCATAACAGTGTTTTTAATTGTTCCAGCTCCTAGCAAAGATACAACTTGTTGGATAGTGGAAACTTGGCGTGATAGCCCATAAAAAGGAGAATTTGCAAGGCGTAACAACTCGCCTACAATTAAGGGATCTTTTGAAAGGATTTCTGCAACTTTAGAGACTTCCAAATCAGCTCCACTGGAATCTACATAATTACGCAATTCTATAACTGTTTGTGGTAGCGGTGGTAGCTCTTTAATGGTTTCTACAAGTAAAGGATTCATAGGATTTTCCTCTAGTTTATGTTGTTAATCAAAAGGTAGATTTTATATTAAATTTATTAAAACAATCCTTTAATATTGAAGCGAGTTTTAGGGGGCAAGGCTTTTTGGTTTAAGTTATGTTAAAATAATGCAAATTTTTAAGGATTTTTGATGCGTTTTGGAAAAATTGATTATTTAAATCTTTTGCCTTTTGAAGTCTTTGTGCGTGCTTATCCAAAACTTTCGCAATTTCAGCTATTTTATAATAAGAAGAAATCTTATCCTGCACATTTAAATAAGGAATTTTTGTTTCAACGCATTGATGCTGGGTTTATTTCATCTATTGCGGCTTTAAGGGCTAAAAAAGAGAGATTTCAAGCAACTAACATTGGAATCATAGCGCGTAAAAGAGTAATAAGTGTGATTTGTTTGCCAGAAGAGAGAGGTGATGATTATCAATCTGCAACTTCAAATGCGCTTTTAAGGGTATTGGGATTAAAAGGGCGTGTGTTAATTGGTGATAGAGCATTGGTAGAAGTGTTGCAGCAAGAGCAAAATTTTAGAGAAAAGGGAAAGGGGGTTACCTATTTGGATATGGGGGAAAAATGGGTGCAAAAAGAGCATTTGCCTTTTGTGTTTGGGCGTTTGTGCGTTAGGGAAAATAAGGAATTTTATGCAAAATTAATGCGTGCCTTTGCGAAAAAAAAGAAAATTAAGATTCCATATTTTATGCTTAAAAATACAGAGTCTAAAAGTGGAGTGGAAGCCAAAGAGATTTTAAATTATCTTCAAGTCCTATCTTATGTAATAGATAAAAAGGCTTGGTTTGGAGTGGAGCGGTTTTATCGTAAATTGAGAATTTTAGGAATTAAACCGCCAAAAAGATTTTAGCAGTTTTTAATTTTAAACTAAAATCTAGGTTTAATATAATATAATTTTGCCCTTAAATTTTAAAAAATCCCAAAAATATGGGTTTAGGAGTAGCAATGGAGCAGACATTATCCATTATCAAGCCTGATGCAGTGCAAAAAAATGTGATTGGGAAAATTGTTGATAGATTTGAAAGCAATGGCTTAAGAATTGCAGCAATGAAAAAAATTAGGCTTAGTAGAAATGATGCAAAAGAATTTTATGCAGTGCATAAAGAGCGTCCTTTCTTTAATGATTTAGTTGATTTTATGGTAAGCGGACCTGTGGTTGTAATGGTTCTTGAGGGGTTAAATGCTGTGGCTAAAAATCGTGAGCTTATGGGAGCAACAAATCCAAAAGAAGCAGCAGCTGGGACTATCCGCGCAGACTTTGCTGATAGCATTGATGCAAATGCAGTGCATGGAAGCGATAGTTTAGAAAACGCACAAAGAGAGGTTGCATTTTTCTTTTCAACAAGGGAAATTTGTTAGTTAATGCAATTAGCTTTTCAAAAGGCATTCCAAACCTGTAAAAATGGAGAAAAGATTCCATTTTTGGTTCAAAGCGATGATAAAAAAGCACAATTAGAAGGCGTGCTTTTTTATGAAAAGGGTCATTTTAATTTATTAAAATTAAAAGGAATCCTTAAGGGAAGCATTACTTTAATCTGCGATATTAGCGGAGAAGAATATGAAAAAATACTTAATGAGCCTTTAGAATTTTATCTAAGTGATGGCATTATAAATTTAGATAATGAAAATTTTGAAGATGTAATTGAGTGTGAAAATGGTAATATTAACTTAAGTGAGATTTTAAATGGCGAGTTAGAGATAATTCGTTGTGATTATCACACAAAAGATGATTAATTTTTAAGGAGTAAAAAATGGCAGTACCAAAAAGACGCGTAAGTAAAACAAGAGCAGCAAAAAGAAGAACACATTACAAACTAACATTGGCGGTTCCTGTAAAAGATAAGGATGGTAGTTGGAAAATGCCGCACCGCGTAAATAAATTTACTGGAAATTACAAAAGCAACTAATATTAGGGTGCAATAATGAGAATTGCCGTAGATGCAATGGGTGGGGATTATGGCTCTGTGCCACTTGTGCAAGGATCGTTGCAAGCCTTAAAAGAGCGTGATTTTACGCTTGTGCTTGTGGGCGATGAGCAAGTGATTAAGCCTTTAATTCCTGCAAATTTACAAAGCAAAGTGGAAATTGTGCATTGTAATGATTTTATTGCAATGGAAGAGAGTGCAACTTCTGCGCTAAAGCGAAAAGAGAGCTCTATTTATATTGCAATGGAAATGTTAAAAAACAAAGCCATAGATGGAGTTGTTTCTGCTGGGCATAGTGGTGCAACAATGAGTTTAGCCACACTAAAAATTGGGCGATTAAACAATGTTTTGCGTCCTGCAATTTGTACGCTTATGCCACGCATTGATGGAAACAAAAGCTTAGTTTTAGATGCTGGGGCAAATGTGGATTGCAAGCCAGAAAATTTGTTTGAGTTTGGAATTATGGGCTACGAATATGCAAGGGCGATTTTAAATTACCCTAAAGTGCGTATTGGTCTGCTTGCAAATGGAGAAGAAGAGTGCAAGGGCAATGAGATGACAAAAGTTGCTTTTGAGCTTTTAAAGAAGCATCCAAACTTTATAGGCAATGTGGAAGGGAACAATATTTTTGATAGCAATGTAGAAGTTATTGTTTGTGATGGCTTTGTAGGAAATGCTGTGCTAAAAGCAAGCGAGGGAGTTGCAAACTCTATTTCTTTTTTGCTAAAAAAACATATTAAGGCTTCCCCGATTGGAATTTTTGGGGCGTTGTTTATGAAAAATGTGTTTAAGAAGCTTAAAAAGCAGATTGACTATGCTGAATATGGTGGTGCGCCACTTCTTGGCGTAAATGGCAATGTGATTATTTGCCACGGAAAAAGCAATGCAAAGGCGATGAAAAATGCTGTTTTTCAAGCAATTTTGGCTTATGAAAATGCAGTGAATCATAATATTGAAGTCGCACTAGAAAAATTTAAAAACTAAAAAGGATTAGCCAGTGGAGAAGCCAATATATGCAAGTTTAAGCTCCATTGGTGCTTATATTCCAAGTCAAATTATTACAAACGATGATCTTTCTAAAATTGTAGAAACTAGCGATGAATGGATTACTAAACGCACAGGGATTAAAGAGCGTAGATTTGCTGATGATAGTGAGGCTACAAGTGATCTCGCCACAAAGGCTGCAAAATTAGCCATTAAGCGTGCAAATTTAAAGTCTAGTGATATAGATGCAGTGATTGTTGCGACAATTTCTCCAGATTATTTTTGTATGCCTTCAACTGCTTGTGTGGTGGCACATAATTTAGGAATTGTTGGCAAGCCTGCATTTGATATTGCCGCAGCTTGTAGTGGGTTTATTTATCTGCTTTTTTTGGCAAAGTCTTTGATTGAGTCAAGGGCGCATAAAAATATCTTAATTATCGGTGCCGAAAAGCTTTCAAGCATTATTGATATGCAAGATAGAAGCACTTGTGTGCTTTTTGGCGATGGGGCTGGGGCAGCTGTGATTAGCCAAACACAGCATAAAGATTTAAGTATTTTAGATGTAAATTGTGCATCAAATGGACAATACCAAGACTTTTTAATGACTCCGGGTTGTGGAAGCAAGAATCCTGTAAATGATAGGGTTTTACAAGAGAGATTACAATTTATTAAAATGAAAGGTAATGAGACTTTTAAGCTTGCTGTTAAAACACTCACACAAGATGTTATTGAGATTTTAGAAAAAAACAATATAAGTAAAGATTTCATTGACTTTTTTATTCCCCATCAGGCGAACTTGCGTATCATTTCTGCTGTGGGTGATGCACTTTCTTTTCCTAAAGAAAAGATTGCTCTAACGGTGCAAAAATACGGCAACACTTCTGCTGCTTCAATCCCTATGGCAATCAATGAATTGTATGAAGAAGGTAGAATCCAAAAGGGTTCTAAACTTCTCTTAGACGCTTTTGGTGGTGGTTTAACTTGGGGTTCAGCAATTCTTGCTTTTAATGGAGAGAGTTTAGCCTAATACACAAGCGTATCGTGTAAAAGGTCTAATAGATTAACTTCTTTGCCTAATTTTCTTTGGTAAATTATATAGTTTGCAAGCACTTTTTTCCCATAAATGCGCGATTCTTCATAGGGTATCATCTCCATACTATACCAAGGATCTAAGGGATTATTCTTTTTAAAAAGATAATTTTTAGCGAGTAAGCGGCGTGTAAAGCCGGGTCCGCCATTGTAGGCATAAGCAATAAATAAAGGGTGGTTGAATTCTTTTACTAAAGGGCGCGTAAAGTATTCTGCATAAGGCACATTAATCGCTGGGTCAAACATATCTAAATAGCCCACTTGTTGTTCTTGTTTTAATTCCTTGGCAATAGCTTTAACATTAAAAGGCATAAGCTGCATAAGTCCTAGTGCATAAGAAGTAGAAATTGCTGTTGGGATAAAGAGACTTTCTTGTCTAGCAAGCGCATAAAGAAGAGCTTGCTTATCAGTGTTATATTTAGAAAAGACTTCTCTATAAGGCATTAAAAAATATTCTTTGTTGAAATCGCGTGAGAGCCAAACATAATGCGCTTTAGTTTCTGCATTATTTGTTTTGAGCAAGAGTTTTTTAGCGGAATCTTGATTAGAAGTTTTTAGATTTTTAAAGGAATCACGGATTCTTTCCCATTCAAATGGGTTCTTAAAATCCCACTCTGCATTTTTTGCTTGTGTTGAAACATCATAGATAATGCTATAATTTGGATTTTCTTGAAGCATTTCAATGCTTGATAGACTGTAAATATCTACTGCTTTAGATTGTGAAACTTCTTGCAAGTAGAGTGCATCATTACTTGCCAAAAAAGCCCAAAAGGTTGCACGATTTTTATTGAAAGGATATTTTGAAAGCTTTTGGGAATGTAGAAAATAAGAAAGTGCTTGATCTTTTTTATTAGAGTGCATTGCGTTTAAGCCTAAATAAAAGGAGGTTTCAGCGTCAAGAGCGTTAATAATGCTTTGTGGTTTAATGGTTGTAAGTGAGGCATTAAATGTTTTAAGGTTTGGTGAGAGAATCATATGTTTTAGCGCGCGGTTAAAATTCTCATTGCGTTCATTGATTAAACGCACTATTATTTCTTTTGGAATCTTAAAATTTAAATGCTTGCGATATTCTTGAGAGACTGCAAAATAAAAGCTACCAAAGGTTTTAGCATCTTTTGTAATTAGGGATTCAAAGGGATTTTTAGAAGCTAGAATTTGTAAGTTTTTAGAAAGATTAGGGTTATGGGGTTGGATTGTATTTGAGATTTTTCTTAGTGTGGCTTTATCTAAGGATTCTGCATTTTTTGTTGTGAGTGCAAGGGCTACACATTTCGCATCTTCTTTTAAGAGTTTATCTAGGGGCATTCTTTGGCAAATTGTTTGGCGTGAGAGTGTTTTATTGTCGCCTTTTTTAAAGTAGAGTCCAAAGAGTTTTGCATTTTTGCGTATGGCGAGATTGTAGGCTTCTTTTGCTTCTTTTGGGCTAATATCTTGTTGTAAGAATAGCCAAATATAAAAATCTCTTGAAATTCCAGCAGGCTGTTTTTTAAGGTAATCTAGCGTGATGTTTTGATTAATGGTTGGGGCTTTGTGTAATTGTTTATGCTGTTGTGCTGTTGCGCCACAAGTAAGACTTAGCAAACAAAAAAGAAAAAGAAAATATCGCATTACTTTCCTTAAATTTAGAGATTGTGAGAGAGCTGAAAAAGTAATTTTACAACAAATAAATCAATGAATTTTAATACTAAAATCACAAGAATAGGTGTTAAATCCACGCCTCCTATAAATGTTGGAATAAATCTCCGAATCTTTGCATAAAGAGGTTCGGTAAGTCTTGCTAGAATTTGAACAATAGGATTATAAGGGTCTGGTCGCACCCAAGAGATAAGAGCGGCGATGATAATCACCCAAATATAAATGTTAATTACCATACTTAAAATTTGTGCAAAGGCTTGAATAAAAGTGCTTAAAACCATTTTTAGTTCCTTAAAATATCATCTAAATATAAACGCAAATATGGAAAAAGGTCGCTTAACTCCGGTCCGTGCGTGTGTCCTGTTAGCAAAAAGCGCAAAGGTTTAAAGAAATGCTTACCCTTTAATCCACTTACTTGCATTGCCTGTGTTTTAAAGGCATCAAATTCTGCCCTTTTAAAATCCTGCTCTTTTAAGAGTGAGAGAAGGGCAAGTTGTAAAGTGTTAATTGCGTCTTTAAACTCTAAAATTTCTTGTGCTTCTTGGTTTTTAGATTCCATATTTTGCTCTAAAAGTAGGGCTTTTTTAGCAAAAATACAATCCACTTTTTCGCGGATTTCATTAAGTGTGCTTGCTTCTTGCAAATACAGCTTTGCTAATGCGCCAATTGTGGAATCCTTATAGCCTAAAAGCACTGCTAAATCTTGCTCACTAAGTTTTTTAAAATGTTCTCTATTTAGGAATTTTAGCTTATCAATATCAAAACGCGCAGGGGCTTTTGCCACTTTTGTAATATCAAACCATTCAAAGGTATCCTTTAAGCTAAAGACTTCACAGGGCGTTTTATTCCCCATTAGCACAAGATAATTCACAATCGCCTGTGGCAAAAAACCACAATCTAAGAGCCATTGCACGCTAGAAGCATTATCTCTTTTGCTCATTTTTTTGCCTTCTTCATTAAGGATTATCGGCAAATGCGCAAATTTAATAGTTTTTTCATAGTTTAAATAATGATGGATTAGCATTTGTTTGGGCGTATTGCTTACATGGTCTTCTCCACGCACGATAAAATCAATATCATAGAGCATATCATCAACCGCACAAGCAAAATTATAAGTTGGGATTCCATCTTCTTTTAAGATAATAAAACTATCAATTTCATTGGGCGCAAAAACGATATCGCCTTTAATTTCATCGTGGAATTGCATTTGCTCTTTAGGGGCTTTTAATCGCACAACAGGGTGTGGATTTTTGTCCTTTTGCAGTTCTGCCCAAGAGTCATCATAGCGGAATGCTTGGTGGTTTGCCTTTGCAATTTCGCGCTTGCTGTCTAAAAACTCTTTTGTGCAGTAGCAATAAAATGCATTTCCTTGCTTGATTAAATATTCCGCTAATTGGCGGTGGCGTTCAAAATTGTGGCTTTGATACACAAGATTATCCCAAGTGATTCCAAAAAGACTAAGCAAAAACATAATATCTTTATCTTTACCTTCAATATTGCGCGCAGTGTCTGTATCTTCAATGCGAAGCAAAAACTTTTCATTGCGCTGTTTTGCTAAAATATAATTAAAAACAGCGGCACGCAAATTTCCTGTGTGCATATCGCCTGTTGGGCTTGGTGCAAATCGTAGCATCTTAAAACCTTATGTTAAAATCTTGGGATTTTAGCATAAGCAAAATTAAAATAGCACCTTAAGCTTGAAGTTTAGACAAATTGATAGCGTGAATCTTGGCGAATATCATAGAGATTTTTAGATTCTGGTTTTCTAAGATTAAAGGTTAAAATGGGTGCAACAAAGGGATAAAATCCCATAAACATAAACCATTCCCTATTGTATTTAAAAGTCGTGTGCGTGTTTGTATTAATAATTGTCTGCACAAAATCTTCATAATCTTGCGTAGAATCTGTGTAAAACTCATTAGAATATAAGCTTAAGATTTTGCGCTTGCAATAGGGATCTTGAATAATATCTTCTGTGCCGATGTTAAAAAAGACATTAAAAGTTGGATCTAAAATCTGCCATTGATTGTGGGTTTTAACTTCTAAAAATCCGTGCGACCAGCCTAAAATATCAGAGTAACTTACCACGCGTGATTCTAATCCAAAGTGTTCTAAAAGCCAAAAGAGAGCATGAGGCTTTTGCCCGCAATGTCCGTATTCTAATTTTGTAAAATACTCATAGAGATTCTTAAAAGCTATATTTTCTTTAATATTGTTTGGTGTGTAGTGTTTGGTTTTATGAATAAAGTCGTTTAAATATAAATAGATGGCGATCTCTTTTTGGATTCCGCGTTCTTGTAATTCTTTTTGTAAGTGTTTTTCTTGTTTGTTAAAATCTAGCTTTAGAGCATTAATGAGTTTGTTTAAATCTTTTGTTGTTGGTTTGCGGGGGGGGGGGGCAAACTAATGGATTATTAAAGAGCTTTTTATTGTGAGAGATTTTTAAGGGAAAATATTCTTGAATTTGCAAGGGACGAATGGTGCTAGAAGTGTAGCGGTATTGGTGTTTGGTATCTATTACCATTTAAAATCCTTTAAAAGTAAATTTAAGATTATAGCATTAAATGAGAGATTCCATAGATAATCCCCATAATTCCTATGCCACATAGCACAAGATCGCTAAAAAGGGTGATAAGTCTTTGGAATCTCTCTAGTTTTGCTTTTTGGGCAAAGTAACTAAGGGCAAGAAGTAAGCCAAAATCAAGCAATATCCAAAGAAATGCTAAAAGAATAATGCTTAATGCCATAGAATCTGTTATGCCCATAAATTGTGGAAAAAATGCGATAAAAAACAAAATATCCTTAGGATTGCTAAGGCTTAGAAAAAGTCCTTGTATAAAGCATTTTCTTGGAGTTAGTTTAGTTTGATTGGTGAAATTGTTAGATTGTTCCATATTTGTGGCTTTGCTAGCTTTAAAAAGGGCAAAAAGGGAGCTAAATCCTAGATAAAAGATAAAACAAGAGCCAAGCAAGCTAAGTAATGAGATCGCAAAGCTTGAAATGCGTGTTGTCCCTAAAATCACGGCAATGCTTATAGAGATTAGCAGAAGTGAGCCAAGGTTAGTTCCACAGATTGTAAAAAATGCCACTTTAAAGTTATTTTGTGGATTTTGCAAAGCATTTTTAATCACAAGAGCAACAACAGGTCCGGGTGTGGCAATAAGCGTGATGATTGCCACAAGATAGACTAAAAGAAGTTCATAAGAGAGCATTACAATATCCTTGAGCTATAAGCCTCCAAAACGGCGGTGGCGGGTTTTAAACTCCAAAAGCATTGCTTCTAATTCTTTAGAAGTAAAGCTAGGCCACAGCGTTTTTGTAAAAAAGAGTTCTGCATAAGCGCTCTGCCATAAAAGGAAGTTTGAAAGGCGCATTTCACCCCCTGTTCTTACAAGCATATCCACAGGTGGAATCCCTGTGGTATCAAGTGCATTTTCAATAGAATCAAAACTAAAATTTCGCTCTTGTTTTAAAACAAGTTTTAAAAAGGCGCGGCGCAACTCATCTTGTGAGCCATAATTTAAGGCTAGGATTTGTGTTAAGCCATTGCATTGCTCTTTTGTGACAAGTTCTAAAGAGTGGATTTTTTCTTGTAATTGCGTGCTAAAAATGCTTAAATCACCAATGGCCTTAAAAATAATGTTATTGTTTAAATAGGTAGAAAATTTAGAATCCAAATATTCTTCAAGCAAGCGCATTAGAAAATCTACTTCAGTTTTTGGGCGTTTCCAGTTTTCTGTTGAAAAAGCATAAAGGCTTAAAAAAGCGATTCCATATTTTGTGCAAAATTCTGTGATTTCTTGGATTTTTTTGGCACCTGCTTTGTGCCCAAAGGTGCGCATTTGCAAATGGTTTTTAGCCCATCTGCCATTGCCATCCATAATAATTGCTAAATGCTTTGGCATTTATCCCTCTAAATCCAGCAAAGAGTCGCTAAACTCATAAAGTGGCACAATTTCGCTATTAATGTTAATATGCGTTTCTTTGATGAAGGCAAGATTGTCTAAGTTTCTGTGCAAAAGATTCGCTACGCTCTCATACATTACGCTAATATCTAATCGCACGCCTTCTTTAAAATCCCAGAGTAAGCCCCAAGTTGCACCTAAGTTTGAAAATACGGAGTAAAACTCTAAGCATTCTTGCTCTTTAATACGCTTTTTTCTTAGCTGCATAAAGCCATCTTTGCTTGCATCATCATAATGAAGTGGAATGGTTAAAACCTTGTGTTTTAGGGACATTAGCATATGGCTAAGAAAGGCAAACTCCCATTTGGATTCCGCATTTGCTAGGCGGTCTGTTAAAAAGCCCTTCATTATATCAAAGGGATTTTCGCTATTTTTTAAAAACTGCTCTAGAGTTTTTTCATTGAGTTTTAAAGGAATATTGGAATCTTTTAGTAAATTTGGCTGTTTAATAAGGTTTGAAAGCGTGATAGAGCCTGTGCTTCCACGCCCCATCATTGCCCAATATTTGCCACCAATTTGAAGTTCTTTTAGGCTTTTTGTCTCCATCGCAGTGTTGCCGACTTTTAGCATATAACGAATGCCTTGTAGTTTTTCCATTACTTCAAGTTTAATAGGTAATGTGGCATTAAATTGCGTTGTTTTAGCGGGGTTTTGGAGTGTGTTTTGCACTTGGGCTAATTGGTGCAATTGTTTTATCATAAATACTGCGCCTGTTCTAAGATTTTAAATGCTAGGCTTAGTTTATCGCAAAATCCTAAATCTTTAACAAACGAATTGCTAATCCATAAAAGCTGATTGTTATTAGCATTTAGAGGATTATGGCTTTGTGTGATTGTGTTTAGGCAAATGGCGTCTAAGCCCTTGTGTTTTAGGGCATTTTTAGCATTTTGGATTCCATCTTTGGATTCCAACTTAAAGCCGATTGTTTTTTGTGTTTTAGGAAGTGTGGCTAAAATATCTTGGTTTTCTATTAGTTTAAGATTCCATTCCTGCCCTAATTCTTGCTTTTTTAGCTTTTCTTTAACTTGATTTTTAGGGAGATAATCGCTAATTGCCGCACTCATAAACAAAAAATTTTGTGTTTTGGATTCCATATTTTGCCATTGTTTGATTGCTTCTAAATATTCTTGTGTGGATTGCACAGCTTGTGTTTGTAGATTTAGTGGCAAAATAAAGGGGAATTGTGAGCTTATAAACTCTACTTTTGCACCTAAAAAATACGCTACAAGCGCAATACAAGCCCCCATTTTGCCACTAGAATAATTAGAGAGATAACGCACTGCATCAATGTTTTCTTTGCTGCCACCGCCACTTACACATACACGCGCTTGCTTCCAAAAAGGGTTTTGATAAAAGGCGCGCAAGATTTGATAAGCAATTTCTAAAGGCTCTGCTAATGCGCCATTTCCGATTGTTTGGCAAGCTAGTTCTTTACATTGTGGAGCGATGAGTGTTATTTCTCTTTGCTTCAAAAGCCTTAGAGATTCCATAGTTGCTTTGTTTTCTAGCATTTTTGTATTTGCTGCTGGGGCAATGCATTTAAGCTTATCAAAGGCTAAAAAACTCTCTAATAGCACATTATCTGCAATTCCGCAGGCGATTTTATTAAGCGTGTTTGCGCTACAAGGAGCGATTACAAATAAATCTGCCCAAGTGGCAAGTTCAATGTGATTGTGTGGAATCTCCCCCCAGCTTTGTGTGCTTTGTGTTAGCACACTATGGTGTGAAATAGCCTCAAAAAGTAAGGGTTGGATAAAATCCGCTGCTCCCTTACTCATCACCACGCGCACGCTAGCACCTAGTTTTTGTAAAATGCGTATAAGTTCCAAGCTTTTATAAATTGCCACGCTTCCACACACGCCAAGTGCGATTTTTTTGCCCTTTAAGAGTTGTCCTAAGTTTTGGATTGTTTGCTTCATTTTCCCCCCTTATTCCGCTTCTAATTCAAAGTTTAAATCGTTTTTATTTAGGGATTTAGAAGCTTTTTTGTAAGGTTTAACATAGCCTAAATCCACAAGAGCATTTGAAAGCTTTGCAAGCACTGGACCACCTGTTCCACTTCCACTTCCTCCGTGTTCTACCATTATAGTAATCACATAGCGAGGGTTATCAGCGGGTAAAAATGCTGTAATCCACGCTTGTGAGCGGTGAAAATATTCCATATCTTCTTCTTTGATTCTTGCTTTATCTTCTTGTGAGATTCCAACAACTTGCGCAGTTCCGGTTTTGCAAGCTAGATGAGCCTTAGATTCTCTTGTTGCATAAAATGCTGTGCCACCGATTTCAGAACACACTTGACGCATTCCTTCGCGCAAAATGGGAAGCTTGCTTTTTTCAAACGCATTTAGCACATCTTTTGGCAATGCTTCTTGTGTATTTTTGACAAAATGGGGAGTGGGAAGCTTGCCGCTTGCAATTAGGGCGGTGTAGTTTGCAATCTGTAAGGGGGTGGTTAGAAACAAGCCCTGTCCTATGGAGCTAACAACGCTATCGCCTGCAAACCAGTCTTGCTTGTAACGCTTCTTTTTAAAAGAAGGGCTTGGCACGATTCCTATAAATTCATTGGGTAAATCCACACCTGTCTTTTCGCCTAAGCCCATTTTCTTTAACACGCTAGCAATGTTTTCAAAATCTGTGCGTTGGGCTAAAAGGTAAAAATACACATCAACGCTGCGTTTAATCGCTTTGTATAAATCAGCACTTTCGTGTCCCTCTTTTTTCCAATCTCGGAATTTTCTCCCACCTAGCTCAATAAAGGGGGGAGTTTTAATTTCAGTGTTTTCATTAATATCGGTATATTCTAAAAGGGCTAAACCCATTCCCATTTTAATAACGGAGCCGGGAGGATATAAACCATTTATAAACTTATTAATAAGCGGTTTATGGGGATTATCACGCAATGCATTCCAGTTTTCATGAGAGATTCCACCTATAAAATGATTTAAATTATATTCTGGATAACTTCCAGCTGCTAAAATCTCTCCATTAAGGGCGTCCATAATAATTGCCGCTCCATTTTTATTGCTAAAGATGGAATCCATTGCGCTTTGAAGCTTTATATCAAGTGTTGTGATGAGAACACGATTTTCAATAGCTTCTTTATGGGAGACTACACCTACTTCCTGATTGAGTGCAGTAACTTTAACAATCC
Organism: Helicobacter winghamensis ATCC BAA-430; assembly: GCF_028751035.1. NCBI lineage: Bacteria > Pseudomonadati > Campylobacterota > Epsilonproteobacteria > Campylobacterales > Helicobacteraceae > Helicobacter > Helicobacter winghamensis. The sequence goes on from NZ_CP063533.1 coordinate 263,798, forward strand.
TTTCGCCTAGCTCACCTTGCAAAAAAGTGTCGTATTGTCGCTCCAAGCCTTCTTTACCGATATTTCCTGTGTATTTTGCGATGGGCTGTTTTTCTATGTCTTTTTGATTTGCGCGACTCACATAGCCTATAATATGTGAAGCAGTGGCATTGTTTGGGTAAAAACGGCGTGCTAATGGGACTATGCGGAGTGTATTGCTTTGGCTAAGTTTAGGATAATATTTCAAAATCTCTTCGTGCCCTACAAAGTCAATCACTGGGATAAACTCGTGGTTGTAAGGGGAGTCTTTTTGCCGATATTTTTTAATTAACTCTTCTTTGGAATATTTTGGAAAAAAAGCTAAGAGCTTTTCTGTCTCTTGCTCTAAAATGGGCAGATTTGCGCGTAAAGATAGGCGTGGTGGCAAGGATATACTAAAACCTACGGTGTTTGTAGCAAGAGGAAGCCCATTGCGATCTAAGATTTGTCCGCGGATTGGGATAATGGGTTCTTGGCGGAGCATATTTTTACTCGCTTGATCTTCAAAGTTTTTATGTTCTAAAATGCTAATGTCAAAGATTTTAATCAATAATAAAAGCCAAAACAATACAAAGGCGCTAAAGAGAAAAAGAATGCGTGAATTCATCTACAAAATCCATAAAAATATCCAAATTAATACTACTTCAGTTCCTGCATAGAGTGCTAAAAGTGGTGAAAACTGCGGAATGTGGATATCAAAAAGCCAACCAAAAAAGCAAAGAAAAGCAAAATAACCAAAATACGCATAAAAAATAAAAAGTGGAATGAAAATTTTGTTATATCCAAAGAATTTACGGAATTTTGGAAGTAAAATTTTAAAGGAAAAGAGTATAAAAAGTAGGGTGCTAAGGAATGGCAAGCCCTTGCTTGCTTCAAAATAAAGAAAAAACGGTGCAAGAAAATAAAAGATTCCAAAGGATTGTGCTTCATATTTTTCTTGTGCAATCACATAGGCAACACCAAAAAGTGGTGGCAAAAAATAATAAATATCAGTGATTGCAACATAAACAATAAAAAAAAGAACTAAGAAAAAAATTCTTAGATTTCTTTTATCAGTGCTATTTCTTCGCATAGTGGAAAATGTTTGCATAAAATACAATCCGCCCAAATTTTTTGATTAGGAATTTTATCTTTGCTAATCTCCATAAAATCAAGCTTTTCAAAGAGTGTGCGTTTGTAGGTTAGCACTAAGATTTCTTTGATTCCAAGTGCTTTGGCTTCTTTTTCACAATCTCTAATCAGTGCTGTGGCAACCCCTAGCCGTTGAGCTTTAGGAGTAACAATTAAACTTCTAATTTCAGCAAGTGTGGTAGAATGTAAATGCAAGGCACAAAAACCTAACATTATGGGGTTTTTCATCGCTCTTAAGAGCTTGTTTTCTAAGATGAGTTTGCCAAAGTTGGAATCCAAAAATTCTTTATTCTTTAAAACTTCTTGTTCTTCCCAAGCAACGCGATAAGAGCGAATCATATTTGCCATAACTTCGGCACTTCTCTCTAAAATCACGCCTCTTTCTACTTCTGGGCGAACAATTTCACGCATTGCTGGAATATCATTTAATACAGGCTGTGTAATAATCATAGGGCATATCCTAATGTGTTTGCTACAATAAAATCCGCAATTTTAGGGGTATTGTGCTTTTTTAAAGAGCTTGAAAATAAAGCGTTTGGAAAGGCAGCTTTTAGCTTGTTTTGCTCATTAACATTAAGCTTATCAAACTTTGTAAAAACCTGCACAAAGCGTTGATCCCCCCTTAAAAATTGTTCCACAAAAGCAACAAGATTGGCATCAATTTCTAAGCTTGGATGTCTGCTATCTACCAAATGCACAAATAATCTAATACAATCCCTTTTGCGTAAAAATTCTACTAAATTGCGATTCCATAATTCCTTTTGGCTTTTAGCAACTTTTGCATAGCCAAAACCGGGCAAATCTACAAACATAAGTTTTAAAACCTCTTGTGTGGAATCTTGCGAGTTTGCTTTCCATTGTGTTGCAAAGAAGTTAATAAGCTGTGTTTTGCCCGGAGTTGAAGAGCTTTTTGCTAGGTTTTTTTGGTTGCATAAGAGATTAATAAGCGTGCTTTTTCCTACATTGCTTCGCCCTAAAAACGCAACTTCTGAGAGCATAGGCGGAGGGCATTGCGAGAGATTTTGCGCCGAAGTTAGAAAGCTTGCGTTTTTTAGGATAAAGTGTTGCATTATTTCTCTTTGTCAAGCTTAAAAATTAGTCGTGCTGGTTTTTTGTCATTACCTATTACATTGATATAGCCAACTTTTTGGCGAACTATGATTTTATCACCACGCACAATATTTTGTTTGCCGATTTCTCGCACAATTGCATTGCCTAAAATTTGATATTCTTGCGTGTTTGGAAAGTATAAGGCTTCATTAGATTCCCCTTCAATTTCTCTTCCATCTTTTAATGCGAACCAAAAACGCACATTGCCAATGGCTTGCATTTTATTAGGGCGATTGTTGGAATCTAAATATACAAAGGCTTCATTGGCAATCAAACGATCGCTTGCGCGTTTAATTTCTACATTCCCTTTTAAATGTGTAAGTTTTTTTTTCTCATCACCGATAAATTCTTGTGCGCTCACCTCAATTTCATCAGCAAACGCAAAAATCCCTAAAATCAGGATTCCAACTAAAAATTTCATTGCTCTGCCTTTAGGATTCCGTGAATATTTGTTGCATAGACTTTTGCATCTTTATAGATAATATTGCGCCCACGAATTGTGGCACTTTTATCTAAAATCACAAACTCTCCCACTCCTTCTAGATTTTTAGAATCTGGGTAATAGCGCGCCTGTTCACTCCAAAACTTTGTAGCATCACGCGTGTAAGTAACGCCTTGTGGAAAGAAAATATCGCTATTGTTATAAAGAGCAAAATCTGCTTGTAAGTATTCTGAAGTTCCGTTATTTAAATTTTTCACATTTAAGGATTCTAGTTCGCTTTCTTTATTTGTATTTTCTCTTGCTTTTTTGCCACTAGCAGTGGTATTTACTCCATTTTTTGTGATTTTAAAATACTCAAAATCAAAGACTTCAAAGCGCGTGATATTTTGTTGCGCTTGTGCAATGCGGGCTTGTTTAATGCCTAAAAACAACACCATTAAAAGACTAAAACCGCACAGAGCAATAAAAAAGAGAGTTACAAATCGCGCACTTTGGTAAGATTTTAGGGGGTTAAGCAAAGAGTTCATAAAGTTTTTTCTCTAAATTTTCTTTTTTGATAAGTTCATCAATCATCGCACGCACAGCACCTTTGCCGCCCTTTTGCTTAAGCACTTTGCAGACATTTTGCCTAACAAGTTTTACAGCATCTTTTGGAGCATAAGAGTGCTTAACAAGTCTTAACATACTTAAATCATTTAAATCATCACCGATAATTGCGACTTCATCTAAGGAAATATTTGCTTGCTCTAAAATTTCTTTTAGGGCTTGTGCCTTGTCTTTAATTCCTTGTTTAATGTAGGTAACTTTTAACTCTTTAGCGCGATTTTCTACAAGTTTAGATTCCCTTCCTGTGATAATCGCAACTTCTCTCCCAAGCTTAATCCAAGCTGCAATGCCTAAGCCATCTTTGACATTAAAAGCTTTAATTTCTGCTCCACTATCGCTATAAATAATGCTTCCATCACTCAAAGTGCCATCTACATCTAAGACAATAAGTCTAATCATAGCACGCCCTTTGTGCTAGGGATTCCAAGCGCATTATTTTTCACGCAAGCCCTACGCAATGCCACTGCAAAGGCTTTAAAAGAAGCTTCAATTAAATGGTGCTGATTTTTTCCTCTTTTTGCAATGATATGTGCTGAGATTCCAGCATTTTGCACAACAGCACGAAAAAATTCCTCTGCTAACTCGGAATCAAACTCCCCAACCTTGCCACTAACAGGGACTTTATACACTAAAAAAGGGCGATTGCTTAAGTCTAAGTCGCATTCTACGCATGCTTCATCCATTACAATGCTGGCATTACCAAAGCGTTCTATTTGGCTAATGGGAAAAAGTGCTTGTTTTAGCAATGTTCCTATAACAATTCCGCAATCTTCCACGCTGTGATGAAAATCTACTTCTAAATCTCCCTTGCAATTAAGATTTAGATTCCAACTTGCGTGCTTGCAAAGAGATTCTAGCATATGGTTAAAAAATCCGATTCCACTTTTAATCTCCCCATTACCCTTTCCATACACTTCTAAAGAAGCGGTGATCTGTGTTTCTTTTGTGTTGCGTGTTAATGTTTGCATATTTTAGCCTATTCTGTGGTGATAAATGCACCTGCAATTTTTTGTGAAGCAATAAAATCCCTTGCTTCTTCCTCACTTTTAAATCCACTTAACATTACGCGATAAATGGGTGCGCCATCAAGCATATATTCTTTAATGATGGCGTGATAGCCGTGTATATCAGTGTGGCTTTTTTGGTAGCTTTGCGCGCCTTCTTTGCGCCTAAATGCCCCAATTTGCACAAGGAATTGTGAGAGTTGTATTGTTTTTTGTGTTGTAGCAACCTTGTATTCACTGCGTGCAATGGTTTCTTGGTTGAGCGGTAAAGAATTGGAGATTGTGCCATTAAATCCGATAACTTCTACACGCACACGCGCTGTGCCTTTTGCCATCATATCAATATCTTCTGCAGCGCTTTTGGATAAATCAATAATTCTGCCTGCAATAAAAGGACCTCTATCATTAATGCGCACAATTGTTGATCGACCATTCTCTTTGCTCGTTACGCGCACAATCGTATTCATTGGCAGGGTTTTATGTGCAGCAGTGTGTGCATACATACTATAAGTTTCTCCATTGGAAGTTTTTTTGCCGTGAAACTTTGGACCATACCAACTTGCGATTCCATCATAAGTTTCTCCTAGTGTTACGGTTGTGGGATAATACCATTTGCCATTGATTTGATAAGGACGCATTGTGGCTTTTTGTGATTGTGCGCTATTGTTCATTGAGCCATAATTAGGAGCACCGCCATTATAAGGAATGTTTGTTCTCTTGGAGCCACAGCCACCAAGCAGTAAAATTGCTATGAAAATCCCTGAAAAAACTTTAAAAAAGATTCCAATAATTTGCATTTTTATCCCTTATTTAGTGGAATTACAATCTCTTGATTGATAGAGAGTGTATTGCTATTTAGGATTCCATTGTGTTGTGCGATTTGCTTGCTTGGGACACCGTAGCGTTTAGCAATAGAATACATTGTATCTCCCTTGCCTACGCGATGCACAAGATAAGGTTTGACTTTAATCTCTTGATTTTGGGCGTTCTCTTTGTATTGGGCTAGGAATTGATAGGGTAAATGCACGCTATAAGTTTTGGCGAATGTTGGGGTGATTGCGCGTTTAAATTGCGGGTTATAGCGCTTTAATTTGTTTAAAGGAATTCCAGCTTTAGCAGCAATTTGGCTAAGTGGTGTGGCAGGAGCTACTTTAATGGTTGCTAGAAGAGAGTTTGCTCCACGATTTAAGAAGTAGTCATAATCATTTGTTTTTAATGTATCAATATTGTGAAAAAATAAGGAAACTGATAGGATTTTGCGGATATACATTCTGCTTTCTAGTGGAATGTATTTCTCATTTGGATCTAAGAGTACACTTAGTGAGTCGCTTCCTGCCTTTTCTATTGCTCTTCTTAAGCGCCCATCTCCACAATTATATGCAATAGCGGCTAGATACCATTTGCCAAAAGAAGCTTTGAGATATTTTAGATACGCAATGGCAGCTTGTGTGGATTTAATGGGATCTTTGCGTTCATCAATTTGTGCATTAATGGAAAGTCCCAAGGATTGCGCAGTTTTTGGCATAAACTGCCACATTCCTATGGCGCGTTTGTTAGATTTTGCCGTGAGTGAAAAGCCTGATTCTATCATTGCAAGATATAAAAATTCTTGGGGAATACCTTCCTTTAAAAACATTTCTTTCAAGGTTGGAATAAACTCTTGTCCGTCTTTAAACTTCGCAAGTAAATAGTTTTGATGTGTATCGTTAAAAAATGTGTTTTTTACATCAAGAAAGTAGGGGTTATTTAAAAAATCTGGTTCTACTTCAAAGGTTTTTAGTACTTCTTCACTATGTATATCATAGCTTAAATCATCAAATTGCGCGAAACTAGAAGTTATAAAAGTTAGCAAACAAAGTAAAACATAAAAAAATTTCATTTTTAGATAGCCTTGCATTAAAAATTACATTTAAAAATTAAGATTAAGTTTAAAAAACTTTGATTTTATCTAAAAAAAGCTAATTTTGCAATAAATTGTCCTACAAAGAAAAATTAAGAAAATAAGGCAAGAAAAGAGTCTAAAGCATTAAGAAAAACATTTTAGATAGTTTTAAAAGGTTTTGTGTTATAATCAAAACCTTTACTGCAATATTGCCATTGCCGTGTTGTTTTCCGTGTGAAAAATCCATAGCTCACGCTACAATTTATTTTAAAAGCCAAAAATGCCTACAAATACAATTTTTATGGGAGAGATTCCTTTAGGAAAACTCTTTTTTATGCGCCTTGAAAATGCGTTTTTACTTGCTTTGGAGAATGCAACGCTTGAAGTGGTAAGTGATTTTGATAATTTAGAGTCCGAGCTTAATGCGTGGTGCCGTTTAAAGGGCGAAAAGTTCATTCAAAAAACCCCTTTAAAGCATTGCTCTAGCTACACGCTTCAAAAGCAATCTAAAAATGCTTTCACGCCTTTAAAAACCGATTCTATCTTGTCTCTTGCGCCAAGTAATTTTGGGCTAAGTGCTAGGGATTCTATACCACAGATTGCAAGCCCAGAGTATGACTTTATGTTAAGCCACAAAGAGAGCGTTTGGAGTGAGAATCTAACACGTCTTTATGAAGACTCTAAAGTGGCACAATGGAATGCAACAAGTGAGATTGAGTGGGGTGCGATTCCAACTTATGATAAATCCTTAGAATTTGCCATTGCGCAAGTTATGACTTATCTCGTAGAAAATGAGTTTTCCGCCCTTTATGTGCCTGCAAAATTTTTACCAAAAGTTTCGCCTTATTACACAGAAGTGCCTTTACTCCTCTCTAGTATTATCGGTGATGAAGCAAGGCATATTGAAGTTTTCATTAAGCGTGCAAAAGCCACAGGTTTAGGGCTTCAATACTCTACGCTAACTACTCAGCAAAGCCTTTATACGCTTTTTAAAGAAGAAAATTACTTTGTTTCTAGTTTTTTGTTACACATTATGGGAGAGGGGACTTTTGTAGATTTGTTACATTTTTTAGAAGAGCATATCCCTGATGCGCCGACAAAAAAGCTTTTGCGCCTTGCAAGAAAAGATGAAATGCGCCATGTTGCCTATGGAATGGCACATATTAAGCAAGGTTTAAGCGAAAATCCTAACAAAATCGTGCTTTTAAAACGCTCTGTGTTAGAGCGGAGAAGTTATTTAGATGAATTAAGTGGGGAATCTACGCTTTTATTGGAGTCATTAGCTGTAATTGCTGGTGGTGGAAATTCTCCAAATGCTATAAAAAGAGGATTTGAAGCCTTAGAAGAGTTAAAGAAAAAAATGGAAAAAAATCGCACAAAACGCTTGATAGAATGCAGAATTGATGAAGAGCTTGCAAGGGAGTTAAGCAAGGCACATACACCAAACTTTATGTGAATCTTTTTTGGTGGCGCAATTTGCGCTATCACAAAGGGTTTATCCTTAAAATCCGTGAGATTATTAACAAAAAAAGGAGCTTAAATGCTAGAGAAAGAAACACTTTTGGATTCCACACTTGCCTTTGGAGCGGAGTTTGTCGCACCTGTTACACAAGATGCTGATTTGCAAGGAAAGTTTCCAAAATCTGCTTATGATGCCTTAAAACAAAAGGGTTATATGGGGCTTTTAGTGCCAAAGGAATATGGCGGTTTAGGTGGAGGAAACTTTGAACATACTCAGGTTTGCTATGCTTTGGCACAATATTGTGCTACAACAGCACTTTGCTATATGATGCACAATACTTCTGTGGCGGGGCTTTGCGCGAGCGGTTCTGATGAGCTAAAGCAAGAGTTTTTGCCAAAGGTTGCTAAAGGGGAGATTGCCTTTGCTCTTGCCTTTAGTGAAAGTGGCTCTGGGACACATTTTGGAGAGCCTGATATTACAGAAGAATTAAGTGGTGAAGATAGAATCCTAAATGGGCGAAAGAGCTTTGTAACTTCTGCGCAAAATGCGGATTATTATCTAACTTATACAAATTCCTGCATTAATCAAGGTGCAAAAAATATTTGGCTTGTGCATAAGGATTCTAACAATCTTTTGCACGAAGAAAATGTATGGAATGGTCTTGGAATGCGTGGTAATGCTTCAAAGCCTGTGCAATATAATGGTGTGCGTGTGAGTGAGCATTTAAGAGTGGGTAAAGAAGGAGACGGGGAGAGTGCTACTGGGGCTGTTTTAATGCATTTTATTACTGGACTTGCAGCAGTGTATAGCGGACTTGCAAAAGCGGCGTATGATTGTGCGTTAGAACATACAAAAACAAGACAATACACAAACAAGACTTCTCTTAGTGATGTGGAGCTTGTGAAAATCCACTTAGCTGATATGTATGCTAAGGTTCAAAGTGGAATTGCATTAGCACTTGATGCGGCAAGTAGCTTTGATAAAGGTGCTGATGATGCGGTTGTAAAAATCTTTGCTTCGCGCATTAATGCAACACATAATGTCTTAGATGTCTGCACTCTTGCAATGCGTTTAGGCGGTGGAAAGGCATATAGCAAGCTTTTGCCACTTGAACGCTATATGCGTGATGCGCTTGCTTCACAAGTTATGGCACCTAGTCTTGATGTGTTAAAGGTATGGCTAGGTAATGCGATTACAAAATAAAGGAAAACTATGCAAACATTACTTTTAGGCGCGGTTGCGTATGACCCAAAGGTTGTGCCTATTTGGGATATTATTAGGGATTATGCAAATGAAAATGCAAAGACTTTTGGCATTAAACTAGATTATGTGCTATTTAGCAATTATGAAAGGCAAGTTGATGCGCTGTTAAAGGGGCATATTGATATTGCGTGGAATACAAATGTAGCGTGGATTCGCACTTTGCATGCGACAGGAGGCAAGGCAAGCGCGCTGGTTATGCGTGATACGGATATAGATTTTACGACGAAATTTGTTTGTAAAAAGGGAAGTAGAATCCAAAGCCTTGCTGATTTGGCAGGTAAAAGATTTGGTTTAGGCTCTATGGATTCCGCTCAAGCGGCGATTATGCCTTTGTATTATTTGCAAAAAGAGCAAGACGGTTTAGATTTTCAACTCTCCATTGTGCGTTATAATAGTGATGTTGGCAAGCACGGAGATACAGGTAGAAGCGAGTTTGATCTCTTAGAAGCGATTAAAAAAGGTGAGTTAGATGCCGGAAGCATTGGCTCTAGCACTTGGATTAGAATCCTAGAAGAAGGGAGTTATCCTGATATTGAAAGTTTTTGGAGTAGCCCAGGGTATTGCCATTGTAACTTTTCTGTTTTATCAAATTTGGATTCCAACTTAGCGGAATCTTTTAGCCAAATGTTACTTAGCCAAAATGCTAAAAAAGATAATCCTATCATTGCAAAAATGATGCAAATGGAAGGATTAAATGCTTGGGTTAAAGTAGGGGAGAGTGAGCTTAGAGCTTATGATAGCATTCATCAAGCAATGCAAAAACAAAATCTTTTAGAAAATAATCTTTAAATATTCAAACCACTGCGTGCAAAATGCGTGGGGGTTGCAAGTAAATAAAATCACAAATTTCAATCACTAGATTAACTTAATATGGAATCCATTTTTGGTATTTGTTACAGTGGAGATTTATAAAGAGTGGCGGACAGAGAGAGATTCGAACTCTCGGTAATCTTGCGACTACGCATCCTTAGCAGGGATGTGGTTTCAGCCAACTCACCCATCTGTCCAAAGAATAAAAAGAAGCGTAATTATAGCGGATTTAAGTAAAAGAGAGCTTAAAGATTATGCAATTCCACTATTTTGCAAGGCTTCTGCTTGAAAATACGCGACAATAGGATCAATAACGGAATCCAAATTTCCACTTAACATAATTTCCTCTAGGCTATAAAGCGTAAGTCCAACGCGATGGTCTGTCAAGCGGTTTTGTGGATAGTTATAAGTGCGGATTCTCTCACTTCTATCTCCACTTCCAACTTGAGATTTTCGAGCTTCTGCGTTTTGTTCCATTTGTGCTTCAAGCTCCGCTTCATAGATTCTAGCCTTTAGGATTTTCATCGCCTTATCTTTGTTTTTATGCTGGGATTTTTCATCTTGCATAGATACACTAATGCCTGTGGGAATATGTGTAATTCTAACGGCGGAATCTGTGGTATTAACGCATTGTCCGCCGTGTCCGCCTGCGCGAAAAACTTCAATGCGTAAATCATTAGGATTTATCACAACTTCTACATCATCAACTTCAGGCATAATGGCAACTGTGATTGCTGAGGTATGCACCCTGCCTTGTGATTCTGTTGCTGGAACGCGTTGCACGCGATGTGTGCCACCTTCATATTTTAGCCTTGAATATGCTCCCTTGCCTTTAACAAGTGCGATGATTTCTTTATAGCCCCCAACACTATTTTCACTAGAGCTGATAATCTCTACTTTCCAACCTTTAAGATCTGCATAGCGAACATAAGCGCGGAATAAATCGCCCACAAAAATCCCTGCTTCATCTCCCCCTGTACCCGCACGCAATTCCAAATAAATATTTTTATCATCATTGGGGTCCTTGGGCAATAATAAGACTTTAATTTCTGCTTCTAATTTCACATTTTGTGTTTCTGTTTCTTTAATTTCTTCTTTTGCTAAATCGCCAAGCTCTTTATCATCTAGCAAAGCTTTATTCTCTTCAATGCTTTGGAGATTGTTAAGATAAGCGCGTGCCTTTTCTACAAGCTCTTCTAGGTCGCTTTGTTCTTTGCTAAGTTCTGTAATGCGTTTAATATCATTTAAGATATTAGGATCAACAAGTAATGTGCTAATTTCATCATAACGTTTAATGAAAGGCTGAAGTTTGGAAGCTAACATATAAGAGCTTTGGGGAACAAACGCTAAGATTTAAGCGTTTGCTAGGGCAAGTTTTTTTACAGAAGCGTTTAGACGACTAACTTTTCTAGCGGCTGTATTTTTAGTTAGGATTCCTTTGCTAACATAGCTATGAAAGTTTTGATTGATTTGTTTCATAGTTTCTTGTGCTTTATTTAAATCTTTCGCATCAATAGCCTCTTTTAAAGCTCTTGTCATATTTTTAATTCTTGTTTTATAATAGCGATTTCTTTCTGTGCGCTTTTTTGTCTGACGAATGCGTTTCTCTGCCGATTTATGATTTGCCATAGGGTATTAATCCTTTTGTAAAAAATTTAAGCTAAAATTCTATTTAACATTTTATTAAAAGCAAATAAAAAGGCGTAATTATGAAATTATTTGGAACAGATGGTGTAAGGGGTGAGGCTGGTGTGAAGTTAGATGCGTTTTGCGCGCTTAAGTTAGGGATTGCTGCGGGGATTTATTATAGAGAGCACGCAAAAACAAATAGGATTCTTGTAGGAAAAGACACAAGACGCAGTGGATATATGTTAGAAAATGCACTTGTTAGCGGACTTACAGCAGTGGGTTATGAAGTGATACAAATTGGTCCTATGCCTACACCTGCAATTGCGTATTTGACAGAGGATATGCGCTGCGATGGAGGGATAATGGTGAGTGCTAGTCATAATCCTTTTATGGACAATGGAATCAAATTTTTTGGGCGTAGTGGATACAAGATTGATGAAAAAGATGAAGGGGAGATTGAGAGAATTTATAAAGATTTAAATATGCTCGAGACAGCGCAAAAAAGGGGCAAAGAGATTGGATCATCTAAAAGAATCGATGATGTAGTTGGGCGTTATATTGTGCATATTAAAAACTCTTTTCCGAAAGATTTGTCTTTGTATGGGATCCGTGTAGTTTTAGACTGCGCAAATGGGGCGGCATATAAGGTTGCGCCAACAATTTTTAGCGAGCTTGGGGCGGAAGTGTTTGTGATTAATGATGAACCAAACGGCTTTAACATTAATGAAAATTGTGGTGCGACACAGCCTTTAATGCTCCAAGAAGAGGTGCGTCGTGTGAGAGCGGATATTGGATTTGCGCTTGATGGTGATGCTGATAGACTTGTAGTTGTTGATGAAAAGGGAGAGGTGATTCACGGAGATAAGTTAATTGGTGTGCTAGCTCTAGCAGCAAAGGAATCTAAAATGCTAAAAAATAATGCTGTTGTCGCAACTATTATGAGCAATTACGCCTTAGAAGAGTTTTTAAAATCTCACGGAATCGCACTTGTGCGCTCTAATGTAGGTGATAAATATGTGCTTGAGGCAATGCTTGATAAAAATTTAAATTTTGGTGGGGAGCAAAGTGGGCATATTATTTTTAGTGATTTTGCAAAAACAGGCGATGGTTTAGTGAGTGCCTTGCAAACAATGGCTTATATTTTAAAGTCTAAAAAGCCAGCTTCTAAGGCGTTAAATTGTTTTAATCTTTATCCACAAATTTTAAAAAATCTTTCTGTAAATTCTAAGCCTAGTTTAGAGTCATTAGAAAATTATCAAAACTTTTTAAAATCCATTGAAGCGCATAATATTCGCCACCTAATTCGTTATAGCGGGACGGAGAATAAATTGCGCATTTTATTAGAAGGTAAAGATGTGAAACTATTAGATAAGGTTATGCTAGAGTGTGAAGAATATTTTAAGGGTAAAATTTGCTAAAGGGGGACTTTAAAAATTCCACTTGGCTTTGCTTTTTTATCGCTTTGTGCGTTGTATTTTTGCTAGATCAGGCAATTAAGTGGTATTTTGTCTTAAGGGGTTATCAGCAAGGTGATGTGATTTATAGCACAAATGTGGTTTCGCTATTGCTTGTGTATAATAAGGGTGTGGCATTTTCAATGTTTGCATTTTTGCAAGAGTGGCTTAAGTATTTGCAAATTACACTTTTAGTTGGAATCTTTTTTTATTTATGCAAACATAAAGAGATTTTAAAAGCTCATTCTATTGCACTTGGAATGATTTTTGGCGCTGGGATTTCTAATATTTTAGATAGATTTATGCACAGCGGAGTGGTGGATTATATTTTTTGGCATTATAAGTTTGAATTTGCAATTTTTAATTTTGCTGATGTGATGATTAATGTGGGCGTTGCCTTGATTCTCTTAAATATGTTTTTAAGAAAAGATAAAAGCGCGTTGTGATAGAATCTGCACTCTGTTTAGATTTGAGGTCGCGTAGCTCAGTTGGTAGAGCACTACCTTGACATGGTAGTGGTCGCTGGTTCGAGTCCAGTCGTGGCCACCATTAGTCTGATTTTTCAATCTTACAAATTTAAGAATTAAAGAAAATTTTTCAAATTTTTTGTAGATAGATAATTTTATTCCACCGTTACGCTTTTTGCCAAGTTTCTTGGCATATCCACATCGTTGCCTAATCTTACCGCAACTTCAAGGGCAAAGATTTGCAACACAACCATCATTGAGAAAAACTCTACCATATAATGGGGATAATGTGGAATCTTAATCCAATCATCACAGCCTTCATAATGCTCCGCGCTTAATGCACAAATCATCGCTTCGCGCGCACTTAGCTCTTCAACATTGCTTTTAATCTTATCGTGGAGTAAATTTTGTGGCATTAGCGCAACGCAAAATAGCCCTAAATCCGCTAGCGCAATAGGTCCGTGCTTCATCTCTCCACTAGGATAACCTTCTGCGTGCAAATAGCTAATTTCTTTAAGCTTTAGCGCTCCCTCAAGCGCTAAAGGATAGAAAATATCTCGCCCGATAAAGAAAAATCCGTGTCCGTGTAAGTAGCGGCGTGATAGGCGCTTAATATGTTCGTGGAGTTTTTTATCCACTTTTGTAGCCCTGCTTGCCTCAAGCATTGTGTTTGCTTCGTTTTTAATAGATTCTTCATTTAAGATTCCGCGTTTTTGCGCTAAGAAATTTGCTAAAATCCAAAGTAGCATAACCTGCGTAGCAAAAGCCTTTGTGCTTGCCACGCCCTTTTCAATTCCAGCGCGCGTAAGCAAGGAATAATCGCTCTCTCTAACAATGGAGCTATTATCTACATTACAAATTCCAAGTGTTTTTAGTCCGCTTTTTTTGGCAAGTTTTAGGGCTTCAAGTGTGTCGGCAGTTTCGCCACTTTGAGAGATCACAATAAAGAGTTCATCTTTATGCAAAATTGGCTCTTTGTAGCGAAACTCACTTGCGATTTCTACCTTTGTTTTTAACTTAGCAATGCGCTCTAGCAAATAGCTTCCAGCAAGGCTTGCATGGTAGCTTGTTCCACAAGCGCAAAGTGTAATGGAGCTAAAAGAGTCCAAATTTAATGCTTCTAGCTCGTCAAGATGGAATCCTTTTTCGCTAACCCTTCCCATCATCGTTTCAAGCAAGACTTTGTGTTGCTCATAAATTTCCTTTTCCATGAAAAAGGTAAATCCATCTTTTTGAGCGGAGAGTTTATCGCCATTTAGAGGCTTTGTGTTAGAGAGAGTGTGAAAACTTCCTAGCTCCATTTTGCCAACTTCTCCATCTTCTAAATACGCAACTTCGCTTGCAAGTCCGATTAATGGCGCATCAGATGAAGCAAAAAAGATTTCTGTTTCATCTGTATTTTTGCCAATGATTAAGGGTGATCCGTTTTTGGCATAATAAATTGTATTGGGGGATTTTTGTGTGATAAGCAAGATTGCATATGCGCCTTTTAAATCCGCAATTGTCTTTTTAAATGCACTAAAAGGGTCATTTGTCTGTGCAACATAGGATTCAAAGAGATGCACAATGGCTTCAGTATCTGTTTGTGAAGTAAAAACATAACCTTGTTTTTGCAAAGATTCCTTAATGCTTTGGTAATTTTCAATAATCCCATTATGTACAACATTGCTATAATGCCCAATATGTGGGTGTGCGTTAATCTCTGTGGGCTTCCCGTGCGTTGCCCAGCGCGTGTGTCCTATGCCTAAACCAAAGCCACTAGACTTAAAGTTTTCACATTTATGCTCTAAATTTACAAGCTTGCCCACGGCTTTAAAAGTGTGTAATTCCCCATTTTCTAAAACAGAAATTCCAGCGGAGTCATAGCCACGATATTCTAACTCTTTTAAGCCATTTAACAAAAGGGATTTTTTCTCATTATTGCCGATATAGCCCACGATTCCACACATTTTTTTCTCCTAAAACTAATCTTGTATATTGTTGCATAAAATGCGTAAAGAAATGGTAAATGCGCTAAATTATGCTAAAATTCGTGCTTAAACTTAGATTAAATAGGGATTTAAGGATTAAAAATGCAAACCTTTTTATTTACAGGAGCTGCTGGATATATCGGCTCACACACGGCGTATTATTTTTTAAAAAACAGCGATTGTAAGATCGTGATTTTTGATAATCTTTCCACAGGCTTTTTAGAAAACATAGAGTTTTTACAGCATACATTTAAGGAGCGTGTGGAGTTTATACAAGGGGATTTAAGTGATACTAAAGCTTTAAGAAAAGTATTTTTAGATTCCAATATTTGTGCGATTATCCATTTTGCTGCAAGTTTGATTGTGCAAGAATCTGTGCAAAAACCTCTAATGTATTTTAAAAATAATGTTGCAAACACGACAAATTTGCTAGAAGTGGCGCAAGAGTTTGGAGTCAATCGCTTTTTATTTAGCTCAACTGCGGCAGTTTATGGAGAACCAAAAAGCAAAGAAAATATCGTAGAATCTTCTTTAAAAGCCCCTATTAATCCTTATGGGGAGTCTAAATTAATGATTGAAAAGATTTTGCACGCGTTAGAAGTGGCAAATCCTAGTTTTAAAAGCGTGATTTTACGCTATTTTAATGTTGCTGGCGCGTTAATGGAGCAACAAGGCGCGTTAGGGCAGAGAGTGAAAAACGCAACGCATTTGATTAAAGTTGCGTGTGAGTGTGCGTGTGGCAAGCGTTCTAAAATGCAAATTTTTGGGGAAGATTATCCAACAAGTGATGGCACTTGTATTAGAGATTATATCCACATCGATGATTTAGCAAGCGCTCATTTTTGGGCTTTAAAAGCGTTGATGGAGACAGAAAAAAGCGAAGTTTATAATGTGGGCTATGGCAAGGGTTTTAGTGTTAAAGAAGTGATTGATTGTGTTAAAAAGGTAAGCGGTAAGGATTTTATTGTGGAATCTGCACCAAGAAGAGAAGGTGATCCTAGTGTGCTTGTGAGTGATAACCAAAGGATTTTAGCGCATACAAGTTGGAATCCAAAATATGATGATTTAGAAGTGATTTGTAAAAGCGCGTATTTATGGGAACAGATATTAAAAAAGGGTAATTAAATCAATGTGGTTTAGAATTTTAGGTATGTTATGCCTGCCTTTGTTTGTGTATTGTGATGTGCTTAAAGAAAGACTTTATGAGAAATTAGATTTTAGCGAAAATGAGCGCGCTAAGGTTTTGATATTGGATAAACAAATGCAAATTTTAAAAGTAATTAGCGTGCAGAAAGGTCAAAAAGAACTCAAATTAAATTTACAAGACTCTGATGAGCTTTTTGTAACTTTTGTAGAAAATCCAAAAAATGCTCCCTTGGCAAAAGATTCTAAATATTTAAAAAACTTTGCCAACATAGAAACAAAAGAAGCACCGCAAGAAGAGGTAAAAAATGTGAGTCTAGAAGAGGGAGTTAGTCGTTATGAAGCACGCTTTGAGAGAAATCGCTTTTTTGGAGATTTTTTAGGGTTTGAGCCTTATAGGTTTAATTATTTTTTGCCTGCAAGCATTAGTTTTAATAAAGAACAAGGACAAACAAAGCGCACAGAAGCAAAATTTCAAATTAGCATTAAAAAAATGCTTATTGATGATTTGTTTTTTAAGGATTTAGATCTTTATTTTGCTTATACACAGCAGAGTCTTTGGCAGCTTTATGACAATGAACATTCTCGCCCTTTTAGGGAGAGTAATTATGAGCCGGCATTGTTTCTTAGCTATCCTTTGGAACAATATAATGTATTTTTTGATCGTGTGAATTTTGGCTATGTGCATCAAAGTAATGGTGGAGATTTATTAAAATCAAGAAGCTGGGAGCGTTTATTTGTGGAAGGGATTTATGGATATGAAAATTTTGCTTTGGGTCTTAAGGCTTGGTATCGCATAAAAGAAGATGCAAATAAAGACGATAATCCAGATATTTTGGATTATATGGGATATGGGGAATTGAATTTAGCTTATGGGATAGACAAGCATCTTTTTACACTCACTTTACGCAATAACTTAAAATCAGATAACAGAGGGGCATTTATGTTGGATTATTCTTATCCGATTTATAAGAATCTTTATTTATATGTGCAGTATTTTAATGGATATGGAGAAAGTTTGGCAGATTATAATCGTTCAATTGAGCGTGTAGGGGTTGGATTCTTGTTTGCAAGATGATTTTGCAAGAGCAAAATTAAATATTTTGCATATTTGTTTAACTTGTTGCTACAATTTTTAGGTTTTAAATATTAAATATTTTGTAATCAAATAAACTTAATATCTAAGAATTTTTTGCTAAGTTTTTTAGACAGGATAATGCTAATGATAAAAATTTAAAGAAGTATTTTTGTTTGTGTTTTTGCCAATTTATTGGCAGGGACATAATTTTGCAAAATCCTCCATATGCACCTCCGCACCATTGATTCTTTTTGCTTTTTGAAATGATTTCTAGAGTAGGTATTTTTAGATTATCTGCAATATGGACATTTCCTGTATCAACACTTATAAGAAAATCTAGGCGCGAGATAAGTTCTACAAGATTTAATAAGTCATTATTATTTTGAAAAATAATAATATTTTTATTGTTTTCCAAATTTGGTATATTTCCTTTGGGATGGCTCAAAAATATAAATAAAAAAGAAGGAAATTTTAGCGATAAAATATTTGCTATTTCTATCCACTCTTTTATATCAAAATTCATTTTTCTGCGTGTAGCTGTTTCTCCAAATGGTGCAATGCCTATGATTTTATCGGTTAAAATAGTGTTAGCATTAAGTAGAAATTTGTCAATATAATCTTTATTTATGGGGTTTGTTTGTAATTTTGCATGGGCAAAATTAATAAGAGAGAATTGTTTATCAAATAAGGTAGGATTAATTTTTCTTACAAGATTAAGATTGCGTTGCACTTCTCTATGTGTTTGGAACCAATAGGGATTAATAAAGCGTTCAAATCCTGAAATAAACAAGATTCCATGTCGCAACATTAAACTTTGAGAAAAAGTCGTAATTCTTCTTTTAGCTGGTATATTTTTAGCTTTTTGTAAAATTTTAAGATTGTTATGATTGATAACTAAAAGAATATCAAATTCTGCCCCCCCCCCCATTTTATTTTTGTAAGCTTCCAAGGTGGTTATTTCATCAATGAAATTTAAATGAGAAAAAATGTTATGTGCTACACTTGTATTGCATAAAAGCGTTAAAAAACTTTTGGGATAAAGATGTTTAATGGTGTAGTAGGCTGGGAGACAGACTAATTCGTCTCCTATTTTGCCTGTATTTCCGAATATTCCGATTTTAAAAACTCTATTCCACTTCCGCATCAATTACATCATCATCTTTTTTGTTGTTTTGCGTGTTTGGATTTTGTGCGTTCTCATCTTTTTTATACATTGCTTCTGCAAGTTTATGGCTTGCTTCTGTAAGCTCTTTTACCTTTGCTTCAATCTCTTCTTTGCTGGCGTTTTCGTTTTTAAGCACATCTTTTAGCGCATTGATTGCGTTTTGGATTTTTTCAGCATCGCTTGTGTCAATTTTATCTTTCATTTCATCTAGGCTTTTTTGTGTTTGATATACTAGACTATCTGCTTGATTGCGCACTTCAATGATTTCTTTTTTCTTTTTGTCTTCTTCTTTATTTAGCTCTGCGTCTTTTACCATTTTTTCAATTTCGGAATCAGAAAGTCCGCTAGAACCTGTGATTTTAATCTCTTGAGCTTTGCCAGTTGCCTTGTCTTTTGCGCTAACAGTTAAGATTCCATTTGCGTCAATGTCAAAGGTTACTTCAATTTGTGGCACACCTCTTGGAGCTGCTGGGATTCCACTTAATTCAAAGTTTCCTAGCACTTTATTGTCTCTTGCTAGCTCTCTTTCGCCTTGTAAGACTTGGATGGTAACTGCGGGTTGATTATCTTCTGCAGTAGAGAAAACTTGATTTTTCTTTGTTGGAATCGTAGTTCCGCGCTCAATAATTCTAGTCATCACGCCACCTAGCGTTTCAATTCCTAGTGAGAGTGGTGTAACATCAAGCAAAAGCACATCTTTAACATCGCCTTTTAACACGCCTCCTTGGATTGCTGCACCAACGGCTACAACTTCATCAGGATTTACGGATTTATTAAGCTCTTTACCGATAAATTCTTTTACACGCTCTTGCGCCTTTGGGATTCTTGTAGAACCGCCTACCATTACAACTTCATTAATTTCGCTCTTGCTTAAATCCGCATCTTTAATTACGCTATCAATTTTGTCAATAGTTTGGTTGATGTATTGCTCAATTAAGCCTTCAAACTTTGCTCTTGTGAGTTTTTTAACCAAGTGTTGCGGTCCTGCTTGTGTCATTGTGATAAAAGGCAGATTAATTTCAGTTTCTTGCGCGCTACTTAGCTCTTTTTTTGCATTTTCTGCTGCTTCTTTTAGTCTTTGGAGAGCCATCACATCATTTTTAAGATTAACCCCTTGCTCGCTTTCAAACTCGCTAACAAGCCAATCAATAATTGCATTATCAAAATCATCTCCGCCTAAAAACGCATCACCGCCTGTAGCTTTAACTTCTACGACATTATCGCCAGTTTCAAGAACGGTAACATCAAATGTTCCTCCTCCTAAGTCATAAACCACGATATTTTCAGATTGTTTTTTGTCCAATCCATACGCAAGAGCTGCTGAGGTTGGCTCATTAATGATTCTAAGTACATTCAGCCCTGCAATAGTTCCCGCTTCTTTAGTTGCCTTTCTTTGTGCGTCGTTAAAATACGCTGGCACGGTGATAACTGCTTCTGTAACTTCTTCGCCTAGATAGCTTTCTGCATCAGCTTTGAGTTTCATTAAAATCTTAGCGGAGATTTCTTGTGGGGTATAAACTTTGCCTGCAATCTCAATCGCGCATGCCCCATTTCTATCCACCACTTTATAAGGAAGTCTTTTTTTGGCTTCTTGGGCTTTGTCTTCATTATACATTAATCCCATAATTCTTTTAATGGAATAAATTGTTTTTTCTGGATTTGTGATAGCTTGGCGTTTTGCAGGATCACCCACTAAAACTTCTCCCTTATCCGTGAAAGCCACAACAGAAGGCGTTGTGTTTTTGCCTTCTTTGTTTGCAATGATTTTTGCTTCGTTGCCTTCAAATACAGCCATTGCTGAGTTTGTTGTTCCTAAGTCAATTCCTAATACTTTTCCCATTTTTTATCCTTTTAAAATTTAATTATTTTGCAATGCTAACCATTGATGGTCGCAAAACTCTTTCTTTATAAGTATAACCTTTTTGCATTACTGCAACAATATCTCCTGCGTTATGCTCGGCACTTTCAACTTGCATAATTGCATCGTGAAAATTTGGGTCAAATGCGCCATCAGTGGCGATAGGCTCAATCCCGTGTTTGGCAAGAGATTTTAGTAGATTATCTAGCGTCAATGCGATTCCTTCTTCAATCTTGCTAAAGATTGCATTTTGTGTGGCATCATTAGTTTTGGAATCTTGAATGCTTTTTAGTGCAATCTCTAGTGTATCAATGCTAGGCAATAAATCTTTTGCAATTTTTTCATACGCGTATTCTAAAGCTTGGTCTTTATCGCGCTCTAAACGCTTCTTGGTGTTTTCAAAGTCTGCATAAGCACGCACATATTGCTCTTTTAACTCCGCAATTTGTGTTTGCAAGGCTTCTGTATTTGCAGAATCTTCCGCTGTGTTATCGCAATCTTGCAAATCTTGCATCTGCGTCTCTTGCAAATTGTCTTGATCATTGTGTTGATTGTCTTGCAATACTGCTCCTTTTTGGTGAATTAACAACTTAAAAGTGAATTTTAGCAATTATTCTTTCAAATTTCAAGCAAAATTATATAACTTTAGTCCTTTATTGTCAAGTTTAATTAATAAAATAAACTAAAGTTTCTTAAAAATTAAGATTCAATTTTGAAAAACACAGGTTTTTTGGCGTTTTTTGGGATTTTTTTGTTTTGTAAGTAAAACTGCGTTATGCTACAAAATTTAAAATTTAAAGGGTGTTTGGAATGCTTAGAAAAGTTGGAATTGGAATGGTGTTTGTGCTATTGTCAATCTTTGCGCAAGCAAATACAGATAAACTAAAACAAGCGATGGGGAAAAATGCGGAATTTGTCGTAGAAAATGGTAAAACCATAATCTTAAGCACAACAATACGGAATCCAAAACCCATTGTGATTGATAAAAAAACTTATTCTTGGATTCCACATCCTAGCAATTTGGAGCGAAAAATCGTAATTTTAGCGATTCCTTATTATTCAAAGCCTAGTGTTGTGGTATTAGAAAATGGTGAGAGAGTGGAAGTTGTGCAAGGGAGTTATAAAAAAGAGAGCATTCAAGTGAGTCCAAGTAAGGCAAAGCCAAATCCTAAAAATCAAGAGCGGATTAAAAAAGAGCGCGAAGAAGCCAATGCAATTTACAATAATTATAGCCAAAAACGCCTTTGGGATTCCACTTTTATGCTCCCAATGCAAAGTAAAATTACAAGCTCATATGGCAATGCGCGTGTGTTTAATGGGGAAATTAAGAGTTATCATAGCGGGACAGATTTTAGAGCAGCTATTGGGACAGAGATTTTTGCTAGCAATAGAGGGAAGGTCGTGATTGCAAAGGATCGCTTTTTAGCTGGGGGTTCTGTGGTGCTAGACCACGGGGAAGGTGTGTTTAGTATGTATTATCATTGTAGTGCAATTAAAGTTAAGGTTGGCGAGATTGTAGAAAAGGGTGATTTAATCGCGTTTAGTGGAGCAACAGGACGGGTAAGTGGCCCGCATTTGCATTTTGGAATTTTAGTGCGTGGCGTGCAAGTAGATCCGCTAGATTTTATCGCGCAAGTTAATGGACTATTTTAGGGGGAAAGCGTGGATTATAATATTGATACAGAGATTTTAAAGAATCTAAAAACCATTTCGCTTTCAATGTTTCGTAAAAATTTCTTTGGAATTTTTCATGGTTCGCTCTCAACAAAGCTTGAAGAAGGGCATTTTCTTATCAACAAAAAAGACGCGATTTTTGATGATTTAAATCAAGATTCCCTAATTATGCTCTATCACAAGCAAGATTACCGCTGGAATGAAGCAAGCATTGATGCTTTTATCCATTCTTTGATTTATCAAAATATTCCCAATGCAAAATATATCGCTTATGGAATGCCACCTTTTACGGTGTCTTACACGCTAACGCATAATCAAATTATCCCTAAAGATTATTTTGGCTACACAATGCTAGGAGTGTTAGATGTGTATGATCCAAAGGATTTTGATAATTGGTATGAAAGGGCGGATATTGAGATAAATCGCTATTTTAAAGAGAGTGACAAAAAGATAATGGTAATCCGTGGTTATGGTGTGTATGTGTATCATAGGGATTTACAAATGCTCTCCAAACTTTTAGCGCTTTTAGAAAACACTTGTAAAATTTTGCATTTTAGCTCTATTTTAGAAGCGAGTAGGCAAAGTCAAGATTTGTTTGATATTTAATTGCTTGTGCGGTAGCGGAATTGCCCTTTTTTGAAAACCATATTCAAGCCGCCTATGCTGTATAGCCATTTGTTTTCAATAGTGTTTTTCATAAAAGCGGCAATCTCGCCTTTAACATTTTTGTGATACACAATTCCCACTCCATCTGTGTGTCCTATGGAGCAAACCGTTCCTCTGTGGTTAAATTTAAAAACCTTGTCAAAAGATTTGTTTTCTAGCTTTGCACATAAAAGTTCAGCAACATAATCCCCCATTTGTGCCGCAAGTTGCGCTGTGGGGGCGTGGATAGCATCTTTGTCTGTGGCAATGGCACAATCGCCTACGACATAAATGTTTTCAAATTCTTTGCATTGAAGTTGCGCATTTACCGCAATTCTACCATTTTTATTAGGGATTTCTGATTGCTCTACAATCTCACTCCCTTTAACGCCTGCGCTCCAAATAATTGTGTTGCCATAAATACTTTGTGTTTCGCCCTCACGCTTTATAATCACTTCGCCTTCTTTAATCTCTTGAATATCTGCGCTAGATAGGATCTCAACGCCTAGGTTTTTAAGTTTGGATTCCGCAATTTTCGCAAGAGAGTCGCTAAAGACGGGTAAAATATGTTGAGAGCGCCCTATACAAGTTACTTTTGGAATCCTTTGGTTAATGCCACAGATTAGACAAAGCTCTTGAAGTTGTGTAGCAAGTTCAGCGGCAAATTCAATTCCTGTAAAGCCTGTGCCGCATACGATTGTTTGTAAGTCTTTTGGATTTTTAGTATGCACAAATTCTTTAAACTTATTTTCTATATTCTTGTCTAATTTTAAAGCAGAATTTAAAGATGAGAGCGTATAGGCGTATTTTTCAACACCTTTAATACCAAAATTATTAGGTTTAAAGCCAAGTGCTACAACTAAAATATCATAAAAGTATTCTCCACCATTGCCAATAACTTTGTTTTCTTTTGGGCAAAGCTGCTTGATTTTATCTTTGATAAAATGTACCTTATTTAAATCCAAAACCTTGCGGTAATAAATCCTTGCCTTTCTCGCACTTAGTGTGCCTATTGCTACTTTGTGTAATAGCGTGGTTTGGTAGTGGTAATCGTGCTTGCTAATAAGTGTGATGTCCGCTGTGCCTTTGTATTTGCGCTGAAGTCCTAAAACTGCCTTCAATCCACCATATCCGCCACCGATAATTAGAATCCTTTTGCACTCCTGCATACCCAAATCCTTGCGATGAAACTTTGGATTCTATATTAAAATAAAGTTGTTAATAAAATACTAAAAGGTTAAATAAAAATTTATTTTTTAATTAAAATGTGTAGTTTTGGGAATATTTTTTGCTTAAAAATCTTTAAAATCAAAGGACTAAAAATGCAAGTTAGCCTAAAATATCAATCCCATCTTAGTCAAGTTAAAGAAGGCACTTTTGATAAGTCTTTGTTTGCTTTTAATACGGCTTTTGAGAGTGCCTTAAAGCCAAAAGAGTCAAAAGAGATTCCGCCTTTAGAATTAACTTTGGATAGGGAAATGACAGAAAGCATTGTTGGGGTGGCGCAAGGGGACGAATATTTTTTACAAGATTTGGAATCCCTAGCGCGTTCTTATCCTTTTGAAACGCAAAAAACGATTAGTAGTCCATTAAATCCTTTCTCTTATCCTAGAACTTTGGCGGTTTTGGGGGATTTAATGGAAGAGAAAATTAATGAATTACACACGCAAAAACAAGACCCTAAAGACCCTATTTTACAGACCTTATTACTTTTTAAAGAGCGATTTTTGGAGTTTCCAAAAACTATGGAATCTTTAAAGAAAGATGCAACAAGTGTTGCTGATATGTTTGCAATGCTCTCTCCAAAGAATTTAGACAAAGACAAAGGTGGAATCTATTTGCAAAAAGCCCAAGAGTTACAACAGAGTATTGGCGCATTTGCGCGTGGTGTGGAGAGTGGAGAGGCTTGGATACAAGGCTTTTTTGGGGCAATAGAAGAGCATTTAAGTCCTTTTGAAAAAGAGCTAGTTTCTGAGCATTTAGCCATTTTTCAAGCCCATTGGAGAGAGCAAACAGATAGCAAGAATAATGGGATTGCGCTAGATAATGGAATGGTGTATAAAGCTTATAGTGATTCTAATCATATTAGTGGGTTTGATTTGATATTTGATAACGGATAATAGGATTTTTGCGTATAGGGAGAAACTTTTAAAAGATGGTAGTATTGAAGCAGTGCTTGCAATCTTTGATAAGTTTGCTGAGAATACAATTTCTCTTGCAGATTTAAGTGGAGCGATGGTGCAATCTTTTGGAGAGATAGAAAAAATGGGATATAAAGCTACTGGAGTTAAAACTAAAATTTTGTAAGCTATAATTTCACTCTTTAATTTGGCAAAAGGTTAGCAATGCAAAATATAAGACGTTATGTTTTAATGGCTTTGGTGGTTTTGTTGTTGTATGTTTTAGTTGTGTTCCCAGAATTTGCTAAGATTTTAGCTGGGGTTGCAATTTTGCTTATTGGAATGATGAATTTAAGCAATGGTTTTAAGGCATTTAGTGGAGGAATCTTAGAAAATATTTTGACGAAATCCACAGACACACGCTTTAAAAGCATCGTTTTTGGTGTGGTTACAACAATACTCATGCAAAGCTCTACGCTTGTTTCTGTTATTTCTATTTCTTTTCTTTCGGCTGGTTTAATCACTCTTGCGCAAGGTATTGGAATCATTTTTGGGGCAAATCTTGGGAATTCCGCTGGCTCTTGGCTCATTGTTGGATTAACAAGCATTAATATTTCTATGTTAGCGATTCCTTTAATTGTATGTGGAGTGCTTTTAGGATTTCAAAAAGATAGTATTCTTAAAGGGGCTGGCGCGATTTTTATGGGGATTGGCTTTTTCTTTTTAGGAGTAGATTATATTAAAGTTGGATTTGAATCTTATAAAGAGATCGTGGATTTATCACACTTTAATTTTGAAGGTTTTAGGGGCGTGTTGATATTTGTAGGGCTTGGCGCGCTTACAACAGGTATTGTGCAAAGTAGTCACGCAACTTTGGCGATTATCATCTCTGCATTAATTAGTGGGCAAATTGGCTTTGAAAATGCCCTTGCCGCTACACTTGGGACAAGCGTTGGTGGAGTGGTAACAGCGGTTGTGGCAAGCCTTAGCACAAACATTGAAGGTAAAAAATTAGCGATTGCAAATTGTATTTTTAACTTTACAATTGCAATTATTGTGATTGTCGCCTTTCCATTTTTTGTGAAGTTGGTTAATGTGATTGCTAATTTTTTAGGAATAGAAGCTGCAAATTATGCGTTAAAGACGGCACTTTTTCACACTTTGTTTAATCTTGTGGCGGTTCTTTTAATCTCATTATTTATTCGGCAAATCGTTTTTGTGCTAGATAAAATGATTAAAGCCCCAAAAGATAGGGATATGGATGCGCCTTTGTATTTGGATTCCAACATTATTGAGTATCCAGATACGGCAATTGATGCGTTACAAAAAGAATCTGTGCATCTTTATAACAATGCTTATGCGCTTGTGGCGCATACAATAGGTTTTAATCGTAGCGATATACGCGGTAAAGAGAGTTTTGACTTTATTGTGAAAAACAAGAAGTGGTTTAGTGGTGATGTGGATTTAGACTATCTATATAAACGCAAGATTAAGGTATTATTTGATGGGATTATGGAATTTGCGACAAAGGCGCAAAGATATGTAGAAGATGAGAATAAAAACCATCGCATTTATTCTTTTAAAATTGCTGCGCGCAATCTCACAGAAGCCACAAAAAACTTGAAGTTAATTCAAGCAAATATGAAAGTGTATTCTAACTCTAAAAATCCTTATTTAGCGGATAAATATAATGCTATGCGCAAAGATTTAGGAATGCTTTTGAGAAGTGTTGAAGAGCTAAAAACAATGAAAGATGAGAATGCGCATTTGATTTTAAAACAGCTTTTAGCAGCAAAAGAAATGCCAAAAGAGTTTGATTATCAAAATATGCGCGATGTGGAAAAGCTTATTAGTGAAGAAAAAATTAGTGTAGCAAATGGCACTTCCATCTTGAATGATAGCGCATTTGTAGCGGAGATTGCGATACATTTGATTGAAGCAATAGGGATTGTTTTTAGCAAAGAGAATGTGTCTAAGCTAGACTAATCTAGCTCAAGAGTTTTGCATATTTTGGCTTTTATTTGTGGAGACTTCTTGTGAAATAGGAGGTTCTTTTGTGATGTATAATGTCCAAAATAAAGGGATATAATAAACTCTATAAATGCGCTAAATGCTAATACCAAATAGCCATACAAAAGAAAGGCTTGCTGCGTGGCAAGCTTGATTTTATCATCATAAAATAGCACATAACTAAATCTGCTAGCATTAATAAAGCACCCGTGTTAATAAATTCCATATGCTTTAGCATTTTTTGGTAAGCTATACCAAAAATCATAATGCGTATAGGATTAATTTATAAAATCCTAAAGATTTCATTGTTGCCTGTAAAAAATGTAATGCCAAACATTGGAAACTTTAATTGTTGCTTAATTTGACTTCTAAAAAGTTAGAATCTAAATTAAAGTGTGGGCTTTAAATATCCTTCTTTGATGAGAAGCTCTACTACTTCCTTAAAGAGTGGCACAGCAGTGCGTGCAGCAAAATAGGCATTAGTTTCATTGGGTTCAAACACGCTAATACCAAAGGTATATTCGTTACCTTTATTGTCGTTTGCAAAGCCAAAAAACGAGCTATTGTATTTGCTTACATATTTTCCGCTTTGTGCGATGTGTGCCGTCCCTGTTTTTCCGCCAATAATAAGACCTGGAATTTGAGCAGTTTTGCCTGTGCCATTGGTTACAACTTTAATAAGTGTGTTTTTTACCGCATTTGCTGTGTTGTCGCTAATGATTCTAATGGGGGTTTGGTGTTTTAGCTTGTAGCGGATAGACTTGGAATCTTGGAGATACTCTACAAGATAAGGTTCATAGGCGATTCCATGATTAATAATTGTATTGTATGCCTTTAGCATTTGGATAAAAGTTGTGCGCAAGCCATAGCCATAAGAAGCTGTTGCGCGATACACTTCACTGCGAAATCGCCTAGAATCTGGGATTACCCCTACGCGCTCATAAGGTAAATCAATTCCACTTAGATTTCCAAAACCAAAGGCTTGTAAGCCTGCGTTGTATTCTGCTGGGCTTAGGCGTTGAGCGATTTTTGCCATACCGATATTACTGGAATAAAGTAGGATTTCTTCTGCGGTTGATTCTTTGAGCTTGTGTGTGTCTGTAATAGTGAATTTATCAAGCCTGAAGCGACCATTTTCTAAATCAATGATTTCATCTTGTTGCACTAGGTTTTTATCTAGTAGCATTGCGTAGATGATGGGCTTAATAATGCTTCCTGGTTCATAGGAAAACTCAATGGCGTTTGCGTTTAGCTTTGGGTAGTCTTGCTTTGAAATGGAGTTTGGGTTGAAGCGCGCATTGCTTGCTAGGCTTAAGATTTTTCCACTTTTGCTTTCAATTATGCCAACTAGAATCTCTTTTGCGCCAAGCTCTTTTGTGTGGCGATCTATTAGTCGTTCTACCTTTTTTTGAAGTTTTAAAGGGATAGAGCTAATAATATCATAACCATCTGCGCGTTCTTTAAAAGTGGAATCCTTATTAAGCACCACATTAAAACCGATGTCGCGCGCACCTACCATTAACAAATCGCTATTTGGTGTTAATTCTGCATCAAAACTCTTTTCAATTCCTTTAATTCCACTAACACGCGTGATTTTGGAATCATTTTCTTTGTTAATATAGCCTAGAATTGGTTCCATTGTATCGCCATAGAGATAATCACGCGATTCCCCACTCTCCACAACAGAAAGTCCGTATTTGAAAATATTGCCGTTTTTGTCTTCGTAGCTTTGAAAGACGCCGAGTTGATTAAGCTTTAGATTTAGCTGTTTTAGGTAGCTTGCGGTTTTGGAATCTATGTTGTAGGAGAGTGTTGTATTGCCCTTTTGCTCTAGCTTTTTTTTAATTTCATCTTTTGGAATCTTGCTGTAAATACTAAAGAGATTGATAAACAACTCTTTTTTTTGTGGATTGATATTATAGGTATTTACAACCGCTTTATAGACTTTTTTACTAGAGGCTAGTAAGAATCCATCGCTACTATAAATGTTGCCTCTAATAGCACTTTCAATGCGTTTTGTATGGAGATTTGGAAGTGTTCGTTCTGTAAAATTGCGGTAAAAAATCGTGCCTAAAAAAATGCAAAACCCAAAGGCAATTAGGATAAAAAGTAGCAGGATTTTCCCTGCTTTTTTGGATTGTGCGCTATTCACAGATTAAATTTGTGTTTTGATTAATTCTTTATAAGCACTGATGGCTTTATTGCGCACTTCAAGCATAAGTTTCATACTATTTTCTGCTTTTCCGATTACAATTGCAGCTTGATGCAAGTCTTTAATTTGTCCTGTTGCCATATCTGCCATTGCTTGTTCGGTTGTCTTTTGGTAGGTATTAACTTCATCAACCGCATCTTTTAGCATGCTACCAAAACTTTTTGTAGGCGGATTTAGATCTTGATTTGGTGATAAATTAGGGACATCTTGAAGTTTAGAATTAAGCTTTTCTAAATCTACCCCGTATTTTTTAATTTCCATTTATAATCCTTTATGCCTGGAACATTGAAATCGCCGTAGAAGCCATATTTTTGGCACTTTGAAATACTGCAACATTTGCCTGATAGGCTTTTGAAGCTTCAATCAAATCCGCCATTTCTACAACGGGATTAATGTTTGGATACGCCACATAGCCTTCAGAATTCGCATCTGGATGGCTTGGTTCGTATTTCATTCTAGGTTGAGTATCATCACGCACGATTTTATCAACATAGACACTCATTAGCGCAGGCTTGGGCTTACGCTGCTCATCAAAACTATCCATTTCATTTAATGGGTCTTCATATTCTAGCAAATTATTGCTTTTTTCATACTTTTGATTTAAAACTTTATCAAAATCAAAAGCTTTTAACACTAATTCTCTTCTTCTGTAAGGTCCGCCTTCATCTGTGCGTGTAGTGTTTGCATTAGCAATATTGCTTGAGATTAAATTGACTCTTTGGCGTTGTGCGGAGAGTCCATAACCGCTAATATCAAAACTAGATAAAAACATTTATTCCCCTTTAAATATTTTTAGATGAATCAATGGCATAGGTGTAAATCCCACCTTGTTTGCGCAAGGCACCAACAAGAGCTTGATACATAATATCATTTTTACCCATTTCACTAGTTTCAATATCTAAATCCACGCTATTGCCATCATTTCTTGCCAAATGCCCATCACGGTAAAATATTGTTGGACGATAAGGACTTTCATCTTTTGCTGGAAGCAAGTGATTTTTATTTGTGATAGCAACATCAAGCTCTAAGTCGCGATTGCGATTAAAGATGTCATCTGCTTTTAATGCCATCATTTGTTCAAAATTCACATCTTTTGGGCGATACATAGGAGTAGAAACATTAGCAATATTGCTCGCAATCATATCTCGGCGTAATGCTCTGTGATCCAGTGCTTCTTGGGCTAATGCGCGGGCTGGGCTATAGCTAAAAATACTCATAGTAACTCCGTAAAAAGATTTAGTTTAAGATAGCTAAAGCAAGTTTTGTTCCATTTTTAACAAATGCAAAACTTTGGAATCTAAAATACAATAGAGTTGCTTAGTTTCACATTTAAGCTTCAAGGTTTTATTTTTATGTTGGGATTCAAGAAATCATCGTCTGCAAGATAATCTTTTGTTGTAACCTTGAAAAAGCCTAAGATTGTGGAAAATAGGTTGTCGTGGGAGAGCTTTGAGCCTTTATGCTCTGTGGCAAGTTGTGTGAGCGTGGAGTCATTGCTCCAAAAGATTGTTGGAATATGGGTTTGTTCTTGTGGTGCGAAGATATAGGGCATTCCGTGTAGGTAGATTCCATTTTCTCCTAAACTTTCGCCGTGGTCTGAAACATAGAGCAGAGCGGTTTTATACTCTGTTTTTGTTTGTAAAGACTCAATGATTTTTGCTAGGATAAAATCTGTGTAAAGCAAGGTGTTATCATAAGTGTTGATTAGAGATTCTTGGGAGCATTTGGCAAGCTCGTTTGTGTCACAAGTTGGGGTAAATTTTTTAAAAGCACTAGGATAACGCTTATAGTAAGTTGGTCCGTGCAAGCCTTGTAAATGTAAGATGATGATATTTTGATTTTCAAGGTTTTCTAGCTTGTTTTTAAAAGGTTCAAGCAAGGATTCATCAAAGGGTTTGGATAGGTTTTGGTATCAGCAATTCTCTCACATACCCCCTTACAACCCCCAGAATTATTGTCATACCAAGACACGCTAACGCCGACTTTTTGTAAAATATCTAAGGTGTTTTCCTGATATTCTGTGGTTTTAAAATCTGCCCTTTTAGAGAGAGAAAACATACAAGGAAGGCTTATGGCAGTGGAAGTGCCACAGGAGAAAAAGTTATCAAAAAAGACTACATTTTTTTCTTTGGTGTAAAAGTTTGTGTCATTGTGCGTATAATTGCCTAGTGAATAATTTTTAGCTCTTGCGGTTTCCCCTACAACTAGAACTAAAAGGCTTTTGTCTGTGTTTTGTAAAGTAGCATCATTGCTGATATGTTGAATATCTGGTTTTTCTTTAACGAATTTTTGATAATAGCGATAGATTACATAGAATTGATAAAAAGGTGTATTATATATTCTAACAATATTGTAATTCCTAAAGAAAGGCACATAGGTTTTTGTCAAGGGGAGAAAGATTGATAATGCTAAGGCAATGGCAATACAGGAGCTTAAAATCCTTTTTGATTTCTACTTTGAAAACAAAATAAGCAAATACAATACAAGAAAATCCAATTAAAATCAAATAAATATTAAATATTTCAGAAGCTTCTTTGGCGTCTGTTTGTATCACATTAAGAATCATATCAGAGTCAATTAAGATTCCATATGATGACATAAAATACACGCTAAAAGTGGCACTAGTAATAAAAAGTATGGATATGAACTTTGTAAAATACTTGATAAAAATTATATTTAAAAGAACAAAAATGAGACAAAAATAACACATCGCTAAAGCAAAAGCTAAAAATGCGCTTTCTAAATGTTTTGCCACAAAAACAAAAGCGCCAGTATTAAGCAGTGTTAAAAGTATGGTATTTATTAAAATAAATGTGATTTTTGAGAGTTTTAGCATTAAATAACCTTTAAGGGTGTTTAAGGGCAGAAATTGTATAAGGGATTTAACAATGATGGGTTAATGGCGTGTAAAAGACTGCTAGGTTTTTTCTAAAATTATTTCCTCTTCGTTTTTGAAAGTATAAAAACGCTTTGGTGGGGTTTCTAGTAGGATAAAAGGGGAGTTGGCTAGAGATTGTTTAATGAAATTAAAAAATTCTTGTGCGTAAAAGAGATAAATGCTAGACGCGCCAAGTGGGAAGGCTTTTAGGATTCCATTTTCTAGCATTTGTTGTTGGACGCGGAAGTAATTAACCTTTAAAGTTTCACTTAAAGGCAAGCAAAAATGATAAAACTCTCCCTTTATGCGCTTGTTTTCTGTGGTTAGAATCTCACCTAAAAAGGGCTTAAAATACCGATATTTAACGCCACACATCGCTTCAATATACACCATATAAGTGCAAACTCTAATATCAATCCCCACAAACGCCATCACAGCATTTTCTAAATACAGCCTGTGATACACGCTATTTTCTAAAAAAGGATTCCATTCGCCCATATTTTCAAGTGTGCTTTTTGGCATTAGAATCTCTTTTGCTCTTTTTCCACTGCCACAGAAGCTAAACATAGGGTGATTGCTTCTAATTTTAGTGGTTTGTCGAAAGGCTTCACTTAGAATTCCAACTTCGCTCCTAGCCGTGTTTAAGTCTAAAAAGCGTGTTTTTGGAAAAGTGTAATTAAAAGCTGGCATTAAAAGTGTGCCGTTTTTTGCAATCTCACTGAGCGTTTCTATCCACAAAGTTGGAATCACATTTAAGCTTACATTCTCGTGTTTGCCAAGGCTTGCAAGAGAGCTATGCACAAGCAAAGTGGAATCGCTTTTGATACTTTTAAAAGCGTTATAAATCTCTTGTGTGGAATAGCTTTTCATAAAAATCCTTATAGAAATTCCCCAAAGTTTTTAGCAATTTCTGTGTAAGCTTGCGTAATTTGCGCATTAAAATTAGAAGTGTTCCAAGCCTTGCGTGAAAAAAGATTCCATTCAAGCTTTTTAAAAAACAAGTCCTTGTTGTTAGAATCTAGCAAATCCACTTTTAAATTGCCTACATTATCGTGCATAATTTTTTGCAAAGATTTTGCAAGGATTTCCATTACTTGAAAGATAAAAATAAAAAGCGGAATCTCTAAAAGTGGCTTTAAACTAGTCCTTAGCATAGTCTGAAGCTCCGCATCGTGTTCGCGAACAAGCGTGCATTTATGCGCTTCTTTTTGACTAAAAAATAAATCCATAAGGCTAGCAGGATAAAAATCTAAAATCTCTCCCTTAGCATTCACAATAGGAAAGTAGGGATAAATGCGACACAAAAGTGGGCGCATACAATGGGGGTTGCAAAGCCCAGCACACTCACAAGAGAGAAAGTAAAGCACAAATTTTTTGCCATTTTGTAAGGTAAATTCTTCCTTTTTAGCGGGCGTTGTTAGATTTAGGATTCCACCTTTTTGCTTGTAATAATTGTATTCACCTTCTACGAGTGCGAGTGTTACGGCGTTTTGGTTTAAAATCTTAAAGTTTTCACCTAAAAAATTCTTGCAACAATAAGAATCGCAAGTCAAATAGCACTCCTTAAAATGCACAAATTCTAATTTATAAAGTGCT
The DNA here is from genome assembly GCF_028751035.1 of Helicobacter winghamensis ATCC BAA-430. NCBI lineage: Bacteria > Pseudomonadati > Campylobacterota > Epsilonproteobacteria > Campylobacterales > Helicobacteraceae > Helicobacter > Helicobacter winghamensis. Next base: position 297,425 of record NZ_CP063533.1, read on the forward strand.
TCCCAATCAATCATTTAGACTCTTTTAAAGATTCTATAATCGCACAAAATTTCCCGAGCGTGCTAAACTCTTCAGGGTCAAATTCACTTAAGTCAAGCTCAATTTCAAGCTCTGTTTCAAGCACGCTTAAAAGCTCCAAAAAGCCCATAGAATCTAAAGCACTAAAAAGCGGAAAATCCTCAAAGTTTTCTGTGTTTAATGTGGGATTTTTCACTTTTAAAAATTCTAAAATTCTATTCTTTAACATTTTTTAGCAATCCTTTTGTGATAAATTTTTGTAAATATTCCTTGAGTTCTAGCAAATTAAAGTCGCAAATCTCGGCAATTTCAAGCAAGTCTAACTTACCATCGCAATACATTAAAAGATTGCGCATATCTTTAATTTTAGCAAAGGTGTCTTTAGTGCTAAGCGTGGGGTAGAGGTCGTATTTGCTTAGTTTTGGCTCGCATAAAATCGTATTCGCATACACGCCATTCATCTCCACTACTTCTAGCACGCGCAAGACATATTCTAAACTATTTGCTAGGCTTTTAGGACTTAGCAAACTTAAATCATCTAGGCTTGTGTGATACTCTTTATACTCTCCAAATTTTGTTCGCATTAGCGTGCAAAAGGGCAAATCTATGCCCGGTGCGCAATATTGCCGTTCATCACTTCCGCGTTCTAAATAAGAATATGCTTTGTGGTTTTTGTAGTAATGCTTTAAAATGTGTTGTGCGGCTCTATCGGCTAGGTTATTTGCGCTTTTAGAATGCAACACAGAATATTCTCCGCCATCGCCTATGCAGGTTAGCACAAACCCCGCAATACAAGATTCTTTTAGCTCTTTTAAGTGCTGGCTTAAATAGTAAATGCTTCCAAGTGTTTCAGGTAAAAGCAAGATTCTATAAGAGTAGCGGTTCTCTCTTTGGCTTAGGATTTTTGCAAGGCTGTGGCATAGCAAAATTCCGCTTAATTCGTTGTTTGCCATTTGTGGATGGCAAATGTAGGTGCTTAAGAGAATTTCTTGCTTGCTTTGCCCTTTGATTTTTATCTCTCCATAATTCATTGTGCCATTTTCAAGCGTGCTATCAATCACAATTTGGAATTTTTCTTGTGAGTTTTCATAGCTGTTTTGCAAGGCTTTAAAAGCTTCAAAGCTTAAGCAAAATCCAAAATATTCTTTGTAATATGAAGTGATATAAGGAATCGCTTTGGGCTGGTTTTCTAAAAAATGCAAATGTTCTTTTAATTCTCTAAAGGTTAATTCTGCGCGTGTTGGGATAGAGTAACCTACAAGATGTAAGTTATTGGCGTGAAAATCGCAGATTTTCTCTCCACTGGGCGTTAAAATATAGGCGTCTTTGACATTCCATTCCTTTGGAATCTCCCAGTCAAAGGCTTGTGTCCTTGTTGGAATCGCATAAATGTTTAAATCGGCGGTTTTTAAGGAATCTTTTAGTATCTGTAGCGTCTGGCGATTGCCTTTGCCACTTAGAGAGCGTGGAATCTTAAAGAGTGTTTGTGCTAAGGCATACATTTCCTGCCCATAATTTAAGAGGCTGTCAATTTGCTGTGTGTGCGGGGGGGGGGGGCGTAATTTGATGAATTAGCCATTGTTTAATGGCGTTTCTATCAACCTTGCCATTGGCATTTATCGGAAAACTCTCTAGGTAAAAAATCTGTTTTGGGAGCATATAGTGGGGGAGTTTTTGGCGTAATGTGTTTAAGATTTCTGTGGAATCTTTTTGCTTGTCTTCAATGACTCCATAAAGCACATTGAAATCATTTTCTTGCAACACAATTGCGCGTCCTTGTTTATTGCTTGCAAGGCTTAGAGCATTGTCTATTTCTAAGAGTTCTACGCGGAATCCTTGAATTTTTACTTGCTCATCAAGACGCCCTAAGAAGCAATAAGCATTAAGTGTTGTATTAAATCTGCCTAAATCGCCTGTTTTATACCATCTAATTCCCTTTTCTTCTATGAATTTTTCTTGTGTTTTGCTAGGGTCATTGTAGTAGCCAAGTGCGATTTGTGAAGTTTCTTTAACCTTGCTTCCTAGTAGAATCTCTCCTGCCTCGCCTGTTTTAACTTCTTTATTTTGAGTGTTGCGTAAAGAGAGCATAAGCCCATCAAAAGGCAGTCCGAGCGGTAAAATATCCTCTTGTAAAGGTGGAATCGCATTTTGGATTCCACCTTTTTGTATGAAGCGATAATGGGTAAAGCTAATCGTGGCTTCTGTGGGACCATAGAGATTATCAAGCAAGGCATTTGGAGCGGCTTTAGCAAAGGCTATGGCGGACTTTACAGGCAGTGCTTCACCACAAAATAACGCAATTTTTAGGTTTGGTAAAACATTTTCTTTTAAGGCTTTTAGGTTTTGTAGGTAAGCAATCAAAGAAGGTGGGGCAAAAAGCACACTTAGTTGCTTTGTTACAATAAATTTAAGTGGGTTTAAGAGCCAAATTTGTGGGATTACTACAAGTGTTGCACCTGAGAGCAGAGTGCAGAAAATATCGTGCATACTTAAATCAAAAGTTAAGTCAAAAAATTGCGAGATTCTATCTTGTGGTGTGAAATGGTATAAATTTTGAATGCGATTGACATAAGAGATTAGGTTATTTCTGCTTACTAACACGCCCTTTGGGATTCCTGTGCTACCGCTTGTAAAGAGCAAATAAGCTGGGTTTTGTGTGGTAGATTTTGAAATTGTAAAATTTGTTTTTTGCGGAAACTCTAATGGAATCTCTACAAAATTATGCTGTGGGAACTGCTTTTTTAACTCTGTGAAATCCACTTTAAAGCACAAGATATTTAGAGATTTTATGGAGTTTGCAATTTTACAAAAGGATTTTACGCATTCTTTGCATAAAAGCATTGTGGTAGATTCCGTGCGTGCAATCATTGTTTGGAGTCGCTCATTTGGGAATCTTGGATTTAAAGGCACATAAGTAAAGTTCCCAAGCACACAAGCAACGACGCTAACATACACTTCTATTGAGCGTGTGCCAAAGAGAATTATGCTATTTTCTTGCACGCAATTTTGTGTTAAAAAGATAGCAAGCGCGTTAGCTTGAGTTTCAAGCTCCGCATAGGTGATACTCTCTTTATCCACTTCTATGGCGCAGTTTGTTGCGTATTGTTTAAAAGCGTTTTGAAACGCTTGATTTAAGGAATCCATTTTGTATCTTTTGTTTAAAATTGCGTCATTATACACAAACTCTGATTATAGCAAAATTTGCTAAAATCACACAAAACACAGAGACTTACTAAAGGCTTCAAGGTTAGCAAACCCTTTATCGGTGCGATAAATAACTGCATAACAAAATAAACAAAGATTAAGATAAATGTTTGCTTGCATATTTTCCAACTTTTTTGTATTTATGCAAGCACAAGCTAGATTCTCTTTGCAACAAATATTAGCTTTTATTCTAGCCCAATCTCCCCCACCAAAGCCTACTTTCGCAGTGCGCTTTCTTGCTCTTTATCCCTTTTGACATTTGCATTTTGCACATAGCCTACAATGGCATTGCTATTTGGATTTATATCCTTTGAAAACTCCATTAGCATAACCTTTGTAAAGCCATTGACAGATTTTGATAGAAGTAGTATCGCCCCATAGTCTCTTTTTGCACTCCCACTATTGAGAATCTTTGTATAAAGCACAGGGGATTTTAGGCTTGGATTCTCATAGATTTTTACCGCACCTATCTGGCTTACTAGCTCTAGCGTTACTTGTTGTGATTTATCTATCACTTCGTGCAATTCTCTTATGCGATGATTTATCATTCCATATAAACAATGCAAAAGTTCTTTGCCATTTTCTGCATTATTGCATTGTATATTGCGCTTTTTTAGCCATTGTAGTTGCTCTTTTTTAAGCGTAGATTTTTGCTCATTACTCCACGCAAAAGCAAGCGCATATTCAAACATCGCATTTAAGCTCACATCATCACGCAGAGTATAAAAGCTATTGCAAATGCCTTTTTCAACCTTGCTTAAGCCCTGCTTCTCGCAATCAAAGCTCCCTTTAAATCGTGGGTAGATTCCACTTAGAGTGCCTGCTTTGCTTTTATCATTTGGCGTTTCACAAGTGCTAGAATCTAGCCCCTTGCTAGAGTGAAAATAAATCCCTTTAGAATCTTTGCTAAGAGTGAAGCTCATATTTTTCTCACATTTGCTCCGCTCTGTCCCTTCTGTGTGGCTACATACAAGATCAAAATACTTTCCACTAGGCTTTGCTGTGTTACCATTTATAAAAATCTCCACTTCACCCGGAAACACCCCACTATCGCAGATAAGATGTTCAGTTTGTTTAGCAGGGTCAGGGATTTGGCTCATCACTAAGCCAAGTGTGCATACTGCACTTTTATCTTCATAGTTGTATTTCTGTGTTTGATAGCAGTCATAGATTTGTATCGCACTTTGCTTATAGCACCAGCCGATTTTATTAAGCGGATCGCATTGGCTCATCTCTCCCCATACGCCCTCCCACTCACTGCCTTTATAAAAGCTATCGACAGATTTGCTGATATATTCGCGTGGTTCTATTGGGCTACTCTCAACATCTGTCGCACTTCGCGTACTACAACCTTGCATACCACATAATAGCACCGCTATTGTCAAAGCTACTAGAATCTTATACATTTGCCCTCCTTTAGATTCTACTCTAAGCCCTACATTGTAGCTAAACTTCACTAAGCCAATATTAAGACCCAAGCAAGCATTTATATTTAATGGTAAAATTCCACAATTAATCCAAGCAAGGACAATAATGCAAAAAACACAAAAGCTAGAGCTACAATACAACAAAGAGGGCAAAAACCCTAGAGCTAGAGCTTACACACTATACAGACATCCACTTTGCAGAATCTAGCTTGTCATACTGAGCCTTTAAGGGCGAAGTATCTAGCAACATAGAATCTAAAAAACAGCTAAGAATCTTCAAGTATAATTATTTCATACAAATTATTAAGGAGATTCTATGCGAAGTGATATTGTAAAAAAGGGGCATAATCGCGCCCCTCACAGAAGTTTGCTAAGGGCAACAGGGCTAAAAGATGAAGATTTTAGCAAACCCTTTATCGGCGTGGCAAATAGCTATATTGACATCATTCCGGGGCATTTTTTCCTAAACAAATATGCCGAGATTGTAAAGGACGAAATCCGCAAGGCAGGGGGCGTGCCTTTTGAGTTTAACACCATTGGCGTAGATGATGGCATCGCTATGGGGCATAGCGGTATGCTCTACTCTCTGCCTAGCCGTGAGTTGATTGCGGACTGCATAGAATCTGTGATGAATGCCCACGCGTTAGATGCGATGATTTGCCTACCAAACTGCGATAAGATTGTGCCCGGAATGCTTATGGGGGCATTGCGTGTGAATGTGCCGACTATCTTTGTGAGTGGCGGTCCTATGAAAGCAGGGCGACTAGAAGATGGCACAATACTTGATTTAAACTCCGCATTTGAAGCGGTGGGGGCGTATGAAAGCGGCAAAATTGATGAGAAAAGATTACACGAGATAGAGTGTCAAGCCTGTCCTAGTGGGGGGAGCTGCAGCGGAATGTTTACGGCAAACTCTATGAATACTCTGTGTGAGGCTATGGGCGTGGCACTACCGGGTAATGGCACGATTCCGGCTTTAACGCCAGAGCGAGAAGAGTTGCTACGAAAGGGGGCTAGACGCATTGTAGAGATTGCCCTAGATTCTAGCCTAAGTGAAAAATTTAGATTCCGCAATATTTTGAATGCAAAAGCCGTGCATAACGCCTTTGTCGTGGATATGGCAATGGGCGGAAGCACGAATACAATTTTGCATATGTTAGCCATTGCCAAGGAAGCGGAAGTGGATTTTAACCTAGAATCTATCAATAACATCGCTGCAAATGTCGCCCACATCGCCAAAATCGCTCCGGCTCTTAGCACAATCCATATGGAAGATATAAACAAAGCTGGTGGGGTTTCAGCGGTAATCAATGAGGTGTCTAAAAGAGAAAATTCTATTCTCCACCTAGACGCTCTCACAATCACTGGCGAAACTCTAGGGGAAAGAATAGCAAACGCAAATATCACAGACCCCGAAATTATCCGCCATAATGACAATGCCTACTCACAAGTGGGCGGATTAAAAATCCTTTTTGGTAATCTCTGCGAGCAAGGCGCGGTGCTAAAAGTCGCCGCCGTGGCAGAATCTATGAAAGAATTTAGCGGCAAAGCAATTTGCTTTAACTCCCAAGATGAAGCGATTAAGGGTATCGCAGGGGGCAAGGTAAAGGCTGGAAGCGTGGTAGTTATCCGCTATGAAGGACCAAAGGGGGGACCCGGAATGCAAGAAATGTTAAGCCCCACAAGTCTTATTATGGGAATGGGCTTAGGCGAAAGCGTGGCACTCATAACCGATGGGCGATTTAGCGGGGCGACAAGGGGGGCGTGTATCGGGCATATAAGCCCAGAAGCTGCTGAAGGGGGGCTTATCGCACTTATTGAAGATGGCGATATTATAGAGATTTCTGTCTCGCGTGGGAGCTTGGAGCTGAAAGTAGATTCTAAGATTCTAGAATCTAGAAGGGCAAAATGGAAGCCCATCAAAAAAGAGATAAAGAGCAAATGGCTTAAACGCTACTCACTGCTTGTAAGCAACGCCGCAAATGGTGCGGTGCTAAAAACGGAGTTGTAAGTGGGTAAAATACACTTTAGAGTTTTAGATCTATTTTGTGGGGCAGGGGGGTTTTCTAGTGGGATTGACCAGAATCCATATTTTGAGACACTGCTCGCGCTAGATTTTGAGCAATCTGCTATCAACACTTTTTCGCATAACTTCCCAAAAGCGCAAGTAATCTGCGGCGATATTACTGACATAAAGATAAAAAACACGCTTATCAAACAAGCAAAACGCCTTAAGGTCAATATGATTATAGGAGGTCCTCCTTGTCAGGGCTTTAGCCTTAAGGGAAAAAAACTTGGACTGCAAGATCCTAGAAACTTTTTGTTTTTAGAGTATTTAGACATTGTCAAGCAGTTACAGCCTGAACTATTTATAATAGAAAATGTCAAAAGCATTTTTAGCACTGCAAACGGATATTTCAAAAACGAGATAGAAAGACATATACAAGATCTAGGCTATAAAGTGGATTCTGCTATTTTAAACGCTAAAGATTTTTGCGTGCCACAAAATAGAGAAAGGGCGTTTTTTATCGCACATAAAAAGGAGTATTTAGGCTTCCCAGCTCCAAGCGAAATGCAAGTGTGTGTCAAAGATGCCATAAGTGATTTAGCATATTTACAAAGCAATCAAGGCGAGATTACAAGCCCCTACAAAAACCCACCACAAAGTGCGTATCAAAAAATGCTAAGAGGTGAGATTTTGCAATATCATAAAGCAAGCAATCACTCACAAATCGCAATAAAAAAGTTAGAAATGATCCCCAAAGAAAAGGGTAAAGAATATCTGCCTAAAAATCTGCACGGCAAGCAAAAATTCAACACAACTTGGGGGCGGTTAAAATGGAATGAGATTAGCCCAACGATTGATACAAGGTTTGACACTCCAAGCAATGGCACAAACTCACACCCTTTTTTGCACCGCTCCATTACACCACGAGAAGCTGCTAGAATCCAAAGCTTTAGCGATAGCTTTATATTCTTAGGCAAAAAGACACAGGTTTGTAAGCAAATAGGCAATGCTGTGCCACCACTGCTTGCAAAAGCATTAGCAGACCACATTGCAAGTGAGCTTTTATGAAGCTTTACAATGCGGATTCTTACACCTTTATCCAGCAAATGCTAGAGAATAAAGTAAAGGTTCATCACATTATCACTGATCCGCCCTACAATATCTCTAAGTCCAATAATTTTCCGTCTATGAGACAAAGGCGGCAGGGGGTAGATTTTGGCGTGTGGGATAAGGGCTTTGACCTTGTATCGTGGATCCCGCAATATGCAGAGATTTTAGACAAAAATGGCTCAATGATTATATTCTGCTCTTATCGTTTTATAAGCTTTATCACACAAGCCTTAGAAAACTCAAATATGATTGTAAAAGATGTTTTGATATGGCAGAAGTCAAATCCTATGCCACGCAACACAACAAGGCGTTATGTGCAGGATTTAGAGTTTGCGGTGTGGGCGGTAAAAAGTGGGGCAAAATGGGTGTTTAACAAGCCTAGCGATGTGCCATATTTGCGATCTATTTTTACACACGCCCTTGTAAGTGGCAAAGAAAAATTAGGACACCCCACACAAAAAAGTCTAAAACTTATGAAAGATCTTATACAAATCCACACAAATCTAAATGAAGTCGTGCTTGATCCATTTATGGGCAGTGGTAGCACAGGGGCTGCTTGCCTAGAGCTAGGGAGAGAATTTATCGGCATAGAGAGAGATAAAAAGTTTTTTACTATGGCACAAAAGCGACTAGAATCCTACAATAAAGACTGATACACTTTATCAATCAAAAACTCTCTATCATTACTCGCAAAAATGATAGAAGCAAATTCTAGATTCTGTGGATTGTTTGTAAAAATATTATTGATAATCTGCTTTTGATAGCTCTCACTGCTTGCCCCCTTTTTTAATGCTCTGTGGCATACAGGGCAGAGCTTTGTGAGATTTTCTAGCACATCTAACTGCTTGTCTTTCCCAACAGAAATGCAATGATGAATTTCAGTGTAATACCGCCCCATTTTTGTTAAAAAACTTCTATCTTGTATATCATAATAATCATTACAAGCCGCACAAATATCATCACTTGAATATTTAAATATTTTTACAATCTGTCCATCTCTGCTAAAAGATTCTTTATCATTTTCTTTTTCAAATGCTAAATCCTTGCGTATTTTCTCAATTTCATAAGGCGATAAATGCTTATCATAAATTATATGTAGATAATGTGCTATGCGTTCTTCAAAAGAGTTTTGAGTAAAGCTTGGCTCTTCACACGAAAAGTAATATATGCCATTATCTAGTTTATAATCCAAATTATATGCCTTACTTGCTTTTAAGGCTTTGTATGGATTTAGTAGCCCAATATGACACAAATACCAATAGAGATTTATGCGAAATTGTGCATTTCTTTTATTGATATTTTCAGTATATTGTTTTTGCAATTCTCTAAAATTCACATTTAAGGCTTGTGCTGGGATATTAAAATTATCAATCAAATATCTAATGCGTTTTAGCTCTAAAGATGAGTTATAAAAATAATCTAGTGTTAAAAAGCTAAGAGTTGTATCAATACTTCCCCTTGTCTCAAAAAACCCACGCAAAAACATCTTTTTATTTTCACTCAAATCCTTATCCATAAAAAATGGTGAAAGAAAGATTTTCTGCAACAATCGTGCGAAAAACTGCTCATTATTAAGCCTAAGGTCATTTTCTAGTGTTATTGCAAAATTTGTAGGAGTTTTTCTATACCAAAGATTATGATAACTGCAAGAATTAAGAATACTTTCATACTTATCCAAACTTTCATTATATTCATCATTGCTGACATAGTTGTCTTTGTGGTGTCTATAGCTAGAAACACTCATAATACTATTATCTTTTATAACATAGCGACTAAAAAATGCTCCCAAATCAAAAGGCGCAATAGTGAAATCTAAATCTAAAAATTGTGATACAAGCATAATATGTCCTTAGATATAAAGAGACAATATTTTATCAAAAATGCAATAAAAACTTATTTGTATTAAAGTAAGATTAACTTGCATTTTCTTACCCTTGCAAAGCCTATGATGGCTCAATCTTAGCGATTTTTCCAAAGTTTAAAGTGGATTCTATAATGTTGCAAGAAATATGCGACAAGCTAAATCACACAGATTGGCAGGAGCTTGGATTTGTATGTGATGGGCGGTTTCTTTTCTCACAAAGAAGCTTAGAAAATGCGATGTTAGATTCTAGTTTGACTTCTGCACAATAAAGCTAAATGGAATCTAAAACTACTTGTAATTCTTCCCAAGTGAATTTTGCTAACATATATGCAAGAGCAAACATTACAAGCGTGGTGAAAGAATTTAGAATCACCCAAGATTTTGGATTCTTAAAGAGTACGCTTGCCTTGTGTGCAGCAAATCCAAGACATAAAAACCAAAGACAAGAAGCACTGATAATTCCTCCGCTTAACAAGAGTTTTTCATTAATGTTAAAGGGTAGAGCAATCGCGCCTAAAATTAGAATCGTATCTAAATATACATGAGGGTTTAGAAGCGTTATAGCAAGCGTCTGCGCGATGATTTTTGTAAGGCTTGTTTTGTGTCCTTTTGTATTTAATTCTAGATGTTGATTTGCATTAAAAGCGGCGCGTAGAGATAGGATTCCATAGCTTAAGACAAACAATGCGCCTATAATTCCAAGTAAAATTGTAAAAATTTTGTTTTTAGCAATAAACTCACCAACACCAAAGATTCCAATATTTACAAGCACAATATCACAAATGATGCAAGTTGCACACACCCAAAAAATGTGATTTTTCAAAATCCCTTGTTTAATTACAAACATATTTTGCGCGCCAATTGTTGCAAAAAGAGAGAATGCAATCAGTAGCCCTTGTAGATAAATCTCCATAATTTTAAAATTGTTCGTATAAAAGTTTAGCTGCCATTAGAAAGGAGATTCCAACAACAAGAGGCTTGACGATACGGATTCCATAACGCATTGCCATTTTAGAGCCAAGATTTGCACCGATAAATTGCCCTAAAGCCATAAGCAGTCCTATGCTCCAAAGCATATGCCCACCTAATGCAAAAAAGATTAAAGAAGCAAGATTTGTAGAGAAGTTATACAGCTTTGCCTGCCCTAAACTCTGTATCACATTAAAACCGCCAATAACAATTAGTGCAAGCATAAAAAACGATCCTGTTCCTGGTCCAAAAAATCCATCATAAAAGCCCACAGCAGCGATTGCAAGGCTTAGATATGCGCGATTTAGTTTTTTTGTTTGTTCCACCTCTTTAATGCTAGGTGAAAATAAAAAATACAAGCCAAAAATTAAAATTAAAAAAGGGAGAACTTTTGAGAGAAATTCTACTTCAATATACTGCACGCTAATTGTGCCAACTGCTGAGAAAACAAAGGCGATGACTGCAAAGGGAAGTCCAGATTTTAGGTTGATATAGCCTTTTTTGTAAAACTGTAAAGTTGCCGAAAAACTTCCAAAAGAGCTTTGGAGTTTGTTTGTTGCTAAAGCTTGTAAGGGAGAGATTCCAGCAAGCAAGAGCGCAGGGATTGTTATCATTCCACCACCCCCTGCAATAGAGTCAATAAAGCCAGCCACAAAGGCTGCAACAAAGAGCAATAAAAGCATATAAAAATCAAAATTAGCGATTAATTCTTGCATTTAGATTCCTAAAATAAAAGCGTTATTATAATGCAAATTTTAAAAAATATCGCACATTGATTCACCATTATGCAAGCGTGAAGTTTTGGAGTATTGGCATTCCAAGAGGGAATCCTTAAGCTTAAAATACGCCTTGTTTCCGTGATGATTGATAATAAAACCATCTTTTTGTTTGCTAAAATGGCAATCTTTAGAAGTGAAGTCTAGGTGGCTATATAAGGAATCCCAATTAATGCTTTGGCGTGCTTGAAGTTGTGCTTTTAAGTCTAGGCGGAGATTTAGGGTTTGAAGTTGGAGTTTTTTTGTGCAAGCACTTCTAGTGTAATCGCTAAATTGTGGGATTCCAATGCTTAAAAGAATTCCAATTAAAAGAAGTGTTAGGATAATCTCTAGGAGTGTGAAAGCCTTGCGCATTAAAACACGATAGAGTTGCTAAGTAGAGGAATTTTCAATGTAGAATTTAAGCCAATGCTTTCAATAAGTTTTGCGCAAGTATCTCCATTTGCATTGCCTGTAGTTTGTGTAGAAAACTCTAAAAATTGCACACTTTGTGGCGTTGTGGCGAGCGTGCTATTTGCATCAAGAAGCTTTGCGCTAATACAAGGGTTTTGGTTAGAATCTTGAAGCTTGCTAGTAAGGGCGTAATCACCTAGATTCCAATTTGCGCTACTTAGTGTGATGGCGGTTGTAAAAGTTCCTTGACCTTGTGCTAGAAAATACGCTGGAAAGGCTGTTTTTAGCGTGTTAATATCGCTTTTTAGTGCAACAAGTTTTGCATCATCACGACTTGCGGAAATTTTTGGAATTGCGACAGCAGCTAAAATTCCTAAAATCACTAAGATAAACACAAGTTCTAACATTGTAAAGGCTTTTTTATTGCGCATTTTTACTTCCCCAAATTTAAATTTTCTACTAAGATATAAAAATTCTAGCAATTTTAAATAATGTTTGTAAAGGTTGGTTAGAATCTTTTTTAAAGTATTTTGCTTGTGGCATACACAGCGGCAGTTTCGCTACGCAGAATATTGCAATTTGGCGCACTAAAGGTAGTTTGTGTGCTTAGTAGTTTGCGTTCATTTGGGCTAAATCCGCCTTCTGTGCCAATTAAAAAAGGAATCTCTAAAGACGATTCTAAGGGCTTTGCATTAAAATCCATCACCGCAATTTTTGGGTATTTTTGTAACACTTCGGTAAGATTATTTAGCAATTCTAGTTTTAAGCGCGTTAGGCGACCGCACTGCTCGCAAGAGTTTTCTAGGATTCTATCTAAGCGCAAATTATCAAGCTTGAAGTGTTTTTGTGAAAAATCTGCGTAAAAAAATGTGATGTGTGCTAGGTTTAATTCGTTTAAAAAGGGAAGTGTTTTTTCTATGTTTTTAGGGTCAATCATCGCCCAAATCAAATGTCCTTTTGGTGTTTTGGATTCCATATTTTGCGTGGTTTTAAGTTGTAATGTGGCGGATTTTTTGCCAATTTCAGCAATGGTGTAAATATAGACATTTGTATCACTTAAATTACAGAGTGTGATGGAGTCTAATTTGCGCGTTCTACGGGAGCGAAAAAGATGGTTGTAAATCTCGCCTTCTAGTGTGATTGTAGTATTTCCTGCGTATTTGTGATAGGTAAATTGCATTTTAAATTAGATAGAGAAAAAAGAGTGCAAAGGCGCAAAAATCTAGGCTGTATTTGATTTTAGCAAAGTGGAAGAACTTTTCGCGTTTTGTAAAATCTGCTTCAACGTGGATTTGTTTTTGAAATTTATGGCGTTTAATTTCTGCGATTAAAATTGCAAGCCACAACACAAGCATCAAGATAATTTTAAAAGTGAAAATAAAGCCTAGCATTGCCCAAATCACAAAACCGCTAAAAGCACAAGCACTAAGAAGCGTATAATACGCTGGAGCGCAAACGGCTAGAGTGCGAAGTTTTTGTGTATGGGAAGGGTTTGTAAAAAGTGCGTAAAGATTCCAAAGTGGAGGTAAAAGCAAAGGAAAAGAAAGAAATAAATGGATAAAAATAAGCTCAGTCCCAACAAATTCCATAAAATCACTTTAAATTTTTAAGAAATTGTAACAACAAAAGTTGAGTTTGTAAAGATTTGTTGTCAGATTTGGTAGCGGGGGGCGGATTTGAACCACCGACCTTTGGGTTATGAGCCCAACGAGCTACCGGGCTGCTCTACCCCGCGATAACTAATTTAGAGTAAAATTACTGAAATTCTTGCGGTTTTTAAGAAGTGGCTGGGGTACAAGGATTCGAACCTCGGAATGCCTGGACCAAAACCAGGTGCCTTACCGCTTGGCGATACCCCAATGTTTTAAAAGTTGGAATTATAGCTTTATATTTTTTGTTTGTCAAGATAAAATTAGCAGTATTGCGCTATAATTTAAGTTTTGATGATTTAAAAATTAAGGTTTATTATGGATAATGAAGTAATTTTGCGTGTTGAGTTAGCAATAAAAGCAATCCAAAATGGTGAGATGATTATTGTAATGGATGATGAAGATAGAGAAAATGAAGGTGATTTGGTGATGGCAGGGATTTTTAGCACACCAGAAAAAATTAATTTTATGGCGCAAGAAGCGCGCGGGTTGATTTGTGTTTCTATTACAAAAGAGACTGCCCAAGCACTTGATTTACCACCAATGGTAAGTAAAAATAGTTCTAATCACGAGACAGCTTTTACGGTTTCTATTGATGCAAAAGAAGCAAAAACAGGAATTTCTGCATATGAGAGAGATTTAACAATTCAACTAATGTGTAAGCCAAGCACAAAACCAGAAGATTTTGTGCGTCCGGGGCATATTTTTCCACTTATTGCAAAAGAAGGTGGTGTGCTAGAGCGCACTGGGCATACTGAAGCTAGTGTGGATATTTGTCGCTTGGCAGGATTAAAGCCTATTAGTGTGATTTGTGAGATTATGAAAGAAGATGGATTAATGGCAAGAAGAGGGGATAAATTTTTAAGTGAGTTTGCAAAAAAGCATAATTTAAAAATCCTTTATGTCTCAGATTTGATAGAATACCGCTTGCAATTTGAGCAACTAATTGTAATGGAGAGTAAAAATGTGTGCAAGTTTCTAGGCGCAGATTCTATAAAAATACAATTTAGGGATCATTTGGGGAGAAAACATTTTGTATTTGGCTTTGGGAATTCAGAAACTCCGCTAGTAAAATTCCATAGTATTAGGGAAGATTTGGAGTTATTAGAAAATGAGAATTTATTTAACTCTTTAATGGAATCTATTGTGAGATTAAGAGAGCAAGGTGGGTATCTGATTTTTTTACGGACACAAAATAATAGGGATATTAAAGGTTTAGGTATCGGAGCGCAGATTTTAAAAGAATTAGGAGTAAAAGATTTTAAATTATTAAGTGGTTCTAAGAGTAATGAGCTAGATGGAATATTAAGTGGTTTTAATCTTAAAATTTTAGAACGGATTGAGATTTAGCGTTAAAAAGTTGGAATCAAAAATTGTAATAACACCACAAACCACACAATAAGAGCTAGTGTTATACTAAAAAACACAGCTGCTGATGCACAATCTTTAGCAATTTTTGCTTGTTTGTGCCACTTTGTTGTAACTAAATCTACACACGCTTCAATGCTAGAATTTAATGCTTCTGTGATGAGAATTAAAAACAAGACACCAATAAGTAAAATTTGCTCCACTACACCAATGGGCAAGAAAAAACTAAGAATCGCGCAAGGAATAATGATAGAAAATTCAATGCGGAAAGAAATCTCGTGTTTTAAGAGCGCTTTAATGCCTTCTAGCGCGTATTGTGTGTTTTTGAAAAAGTGATATTTTGGCTTCAATTAATGCTCCTAAAATGCGTTTTGGAGAGCGCTTTAATGCGCTTGAAAATTTTGTCAAAATCTACGCCATAGGCGCGCGTATCACCGATGGTAGTGAAAAAGTTTGTATCTCCTATGTAGCGTGGCACGAGATGTAAATGTAAATGATCTGGGATTCCAGCGCCTCCGGCTTTTTCAATATTCATTCCTAAATTTACACCACTTGCGCCAAATTCCTTTAAGAGTGCTACTCCTTTTT
This sequence comes from Helicobacter winghamensis ATCC BAA-430, assembly GCF_028751035.1. Lineage (NCBI taxonomy): Bacteria > Pseudomonadati > Campylobacterota > Epsilonproteobacteria > Campylobacterales > Helicobacteraceae > Helicobacter > Helicobacter winghamensis. Next base: position 312,799 of record NZ_CP063533.1, read on the forward strand.
GTGCAAATGTTTGGAGATGCAACCATGTATCTAAACTGAGAAGCTCTGGAGAGTGTATATGTTGATGAGGTATGATTAGAAAATGTCCGGGAGTGTAGGGGAATTTATTCATCACGCAAAAAATCTTAGAATCTCTATAAAATACGCGATTTGTTTCATCGCTTAAAGAGAAATCTTGTTTGGCGTTTGTGTGTAAATTTAATCCTTTAGAAATTGCACAAAATACGCATAAATCTTGCTTTGAGCCAAAGTAGTCACTTCGCCAAGGTGCATATAAATAATCCATTTTCGCCCCTAAATATCGCTTTAAATGTAGCTTGGTGCATCATTTGCAAATAAGATCAAATCTCCACTATTTGTTGTAGATTTTAGCATATGTTCAATATTGGTTTTATCTTTTAAAAGGATTTTTTGCGTGCTATGAATATTTGAGCGTAAGGTGTTTGCATTAAGCTCTCCTGTAATAATGGCAATATCAAAGACTTTATCAATCGCTTCTGCAAGCTTAATATTTGCTTCTTTAGAGCTTTCCACAAGCCCTGGTGTTACAATAATCTTCTTGCCATTATGCAAAGAAGCAAGACGGATAGCCTCTAACATTCCATCTAAGTTTCCATTATAACTATCATCTAGAATGATTTTGTCATTAACAACAATCTTGCTTAAACGATGATTGATAGGTTCAAGTTTTTGAGCTTGTTTAACTAAGCGTTCATTGCTGATTCCAAGATCGCTTCCAACAGCAATGGCGGCACTTATATTAATTACATTAAAAGCTCCTAGAATACGCGTTTGAAAACTTAGTTTTTCACCTTTGACTTTAAGAGAAAAGTTTGTTCCTTGCAATGTGGCTTCTATATCGCTTGGATCTTGTGGGAAGTTGATAATCCTTGCTTGAATATTTGTTGGCTGGATATTTTCTTTGTAGATATAAGCATTTTGTAGGCGACTGCTCTCTAAAATCTCGTATTTTGTGCGGTAGATATTTTCAATATTTTTAAAATATTCAATATGTGCTTCACCGATTTTTCCCACAACAACAATTTGCGGGGCAATCAATTCTACAATTTCTTTAATATCGCCACTACCCCTAGCTCCAGCTTCTACAATGTAAATATCTGTTAGGGGTGAGAGATTTTGATTAATATCAGCGATGATTCCTGTTAAGGTATTTACACTGCGTGGAGTAGAATGGACTTTAAAGCTTTCTTGTAAGATTTGAGAAAGATAGTTTTTAAGACTTGTTTTTCCATAGCTTCCTGTAACGGCAATAATTGTAAGATTTGAAAAGTTTTCTAACTTGTCTTTTGCAAGTTTTTTATAGCGGTTTAAAAGAATTTTTTCTGTTAAAGAAGAGATAAAAATAGAGATGAGTAGCGGTAAAAGATAAACGCATTGAATCAATGGAGAATTTTCATCTATCCCTAAAAGGAGAAGCTCGTTAAAAACAATAAAAACAATATAGAATCCAAAAAAGCGCAACACCCTGCCTGTTAGAACTAGTTTTTTGCTAAGATTAAAAATCCAAATTCCAAGTGCTAAGAGATAGAAATAAAGCCCTGCATAGAAATAAATATCGCTTGGGATAAAGATAAAATATAAAATAGGCAAAATAAAGTAGAATAAATGCCAGCGTTGTTTGTGGTGCTTAAAAAGGACGCGCCCGATTTTGTAGTGATACCACTGGAGATTTGCCATAGCATAGTAGCCAAGCGCTACAAGAAAAATCCAGCGTGTTGCCATTATAAAAATTTCAAAATCTTGCAATAGGAATCCTTATTAGAGAAAAATTGCGGAATTTTAACAAAAAATCATTAAATTTTAAGTTGAATTTGGCGTTCAATTTCTTTAGCTTGCTTTAAAAAAAAGAAGTGGTCGCCTTCAAGAGCTAAAAAGTTAGAATCCAAAATTAATGTATGGATTTGATCGCCACAACTTAACGGAGTTGCAAGGTCATCTTTGCCCCAAAAGATAAAACAAGGATTTTTAAAGGTTCTAAAAACACTTGAAAAGTCTTCATCTACAACATTTTTAAAGGTTTGATACATTGTTTCATTGAGATTTTGCGCATCTTGTGAGCGCAAAAGATTCTTTAGAGTTTGACTAAGCTTGGGAAAGATTTTGTTTAAAAATTTGGTTGTGGCAATTTTTGCTCTTACCTTTAGGCTTTTTTTTGTAGGGATTCCAGCACTGCTTAGTAAAATTAGGGTTTTAGGGTTTAAAAGCGTGGCAACTTTTCCGCCAAAACTATGCCCCATAATGCTAATTTTTGTGGAATCTAAATGTAAGGATTCTAACATTAAGCGCAAAATTTCCGCATAATCAAAAGTATTTAGTGCAAAGGGCGGATTTTGTGAGTTTCCAAAGCCCGGTAAATCAATGTAATAATGCGTATAGTCTTTAAAAGTATCTTTAAAAGCTTGTTGCATTAGATTTTTGTTTGCTCCCCAGCCGTGTAAAATTACAAGTGGGGCATTTGTTTGGGGATTTGTTAGGGTATAAGATAGGCTAAACTTCGCGTTTTTATAGGTTATAATCTTTTGTGCCACTATTTGCCTTTTGCAAATTGGATTTGATGTAATAAGGCGTAATCTACCTTAATATCACTAGGCTTTGGTAAAGCAAGCAAAAGTGATTCTAATGCACTTTTAAAGTCGGTAAAAAGATAATTTGCAAGACTGCCTGGCACAGGATTAATTTCATTTAAGTAGCAGTCATTGTCTTTTATAAAAAAATCACAGCGGATAAGTGCGCCTTCAAAAGCGTTATTATAAAGTCTTGTGAAACTTTCTTGCAAAGCTTGTTTTAAGGCATCGCTAATCTCCGCTTCTTTTGCATTACTTGTGCGTGAAAAATCTAAATATTTCTTTTCAAAGTCTAAAAACTTACTTTTTTCTGGTTCTTCAATAAAGGAAAATTGGATTCCATCTTTTCCTTTAAATCCTGCAAGATTATATTCCTTAATTCCTTCAATAAAAGGTTCAATGATAACTTTTTCATCGTATTCAAAGGCACTATCTAGAGCATATTGCAGATTCTCTTGTGACTCTACAACTTGGATACCAAGCGAGCTTCCAAGTCGTGCGGGCTTAATGATTATTGGGAATTCTAAATCGCTAGGTACTAAATCATTGCGATAAAGCACACGATGAGCAAGACATTTTACGCCACGACTTGCTGCAAAGCCTTTAATAAGCTCTTTATCATAACTTAGAACACAAGCGGGATTGCGCGGTCCAATATAAGGGATTCCATAAAAATCTAGCAAGGAAGCAAGCGTGCCATCTTCACCATCGCCCCCGTGGATTAGATTTAGGATTACAGGCAGGTTTAGGGGTTTTTCTCCAAAGAGTGTGCGTGTGTAGAAGCCATCTTTTTTGGGGTAGATTTTTTGGGTTTTTTCATAGGATTTGGTGCTAAAAAACTTAGATTGCATTTGTTCTTTTGGAATTAAATAAAAGTTATGGTTGGAATCTAAAAAGACAAAATGTTTTATCTTTGGAAGTAGCTTTTTTAGGGCGATTGCGCTTACAATGCTAATTTCATGCTCATAAGATTTTCCGCCAAATAAAAGACAAAGATTCATAAGATTTCCTTATAAAAAAATTTCAAAATTATACCAAAAGTAATTTTAAACACACTAAAAGTTGGAATCTTAAACAATAAAACGCGGAATATAAGCGTGCAAATGTACTAGGATTTCATAAGGAATGGTATTAAATGACTTAGCAAAGGCGCTAACATCATTGAAAATGCACACACTTGAAGTATCACTTTCTATGCTAATGCAATCCATACTAGCGCGCGGTAAAATCCTATACCCTTCCGTTGTATAAAGTTCCATTCCTTCCCGCACGCGAAAAAGTCCATCACCATAGCCTATATCATAGGTAGAAACTATGCCATCTGTTTCTAGCATACTAACTCCACTATAGCCGATACTTGTGCCTTTTTTTAGCTTAAGAGTGGAGATTTTGTTAGCAAAAAGAGAAGCAATAGGCTTTAACTTTAGTGTATTTGGAGAGCTGCAATTATAGCCATAAAATGCGATTCCTATACGAAATAAATCATCTTGTAGTTCTTTAGGCAAGCTTGCATTAAAGTTGCTTGCGCGCAATGCGCCAGATGAGCTTAAAGAGTGGAATTTTGGGCGTGGAATCTTAAAATGTTCGCAGAGTTTTAGGGCTTCTTTTTTGATTTCTAAAAACTCCATATCTTGCACATAAAATGCACTATTTAAATCATCTCCATAGCCATTATGCGTAAAGACTCCTTTAAGATTTAAATTGCGTGTTGTAATTAACTCAAAGGCGTCTCTAAGCTTTGTTTTGTCAATTCCATTGCGGTGCATTCCGCTATCAACTTTGAGTTCAATATTTGTCTTGCTTGGATATTCTTGTAAGGATTCTAAACTTGGAGTGCAAAATGAAATGGATGGAATTTTAAGGGCGGATTCTAAAGCATTTTTATTGGGTAATGAATTTGGGTAAAGAATGGCAATATTATCAAAAAAAGTCTTAATACTTAGGGCTTCTTGAAGATTTTTTACAAATGCAGTCTTGATTCCAACTTCTTTGGCAAGGCTTGCTATTTCCATAATTCCATGCCCATAAGCATTGTCTTTTAGGACAATAGCGATTTCCCCTTTTATTCCTTTTTTTTCTTTGGGAGTAATTGCTTGGGCAATCATTTGATGATTATGAAAAAAGTTCTTTTTACTGATTTCTAAATAAGGCATAAACAATCCCCCAAAGAAAGGGGGGGGGCTTAAGTTATTTTACTGGAGGAAGTTTTGAGATATAATCTGCAACTGCATCAATATCTGCATCTGTTAGTTTAAAGTTTTTCATATTTGCATACATAATAGCTTTTGCGCCACCATTATCTGCTGTTCCTGCTGCATAGCCTTTAAGTTGTGCTACAAGTTCTTCTTTTGCCATACCAGCAATTTTAACATTTCCTTTACTTCCAGGTGCTACCCTTTCAGCTTTTGCTCCGTGGCAAGCAATACATTTTTTATAAATTGTCGCACCATCAGCTGCCATTAAACAACCAGTTGCTAATGCTAATCCTAGTAAAATCTTTTTCATATCAAACTCCTTAAGTTAATTTTTGTATTTGTAATGATAACTTTTTAACTTAAAAGAATGATAAAATTTAGAGATTTTGGTGCGAGTTATTCTTAAAAAGAACCCAAAATTATGATGAAATGTTGTATTTTGGTATCATAATGAACACTTTATTAAAAGGATAAAATTTGCGATTTTTTCATTTTTTTGGAACAACGCTTGAACATAAAGCGCGTATTTTAGTGTTTAATATTGCTTCTGGGCTTCTCTCGCTTGCAATTGTGTCTTTTGTGTATCATTTCAGCTTGAAATACGATTATGATATGCTTTTTATGGAATATAGTCAATCTCTTGTGGAGCTTGAAGAGGTTCGGCGAACACTCAATGATTTACAAAATTTTGCACATAAAAGCAACCAAGAGATTTTACAAGCAAAGCATAGCATTATTACGCAATTAAATAATTATAAAGCTTTGCAAAATAGACTCTTAAATGAGAGTGAATCTACGCATTTTTTGCTAGACATTTATCAGTTTTTTGCAAAAGATAATTTTGTGGTGCAAAAAAAAATGGGGTTACAAAGTAATTTGGAAATTTTAGATTCTGAAATTAGCGCGTATTTAGAGCTTTTAAGCTCAGAGGGGCGACAAGATATGTCTCATCAAACTCTAAGTGAAGAAGTTAAGCAAAGTATTAGTGCATTAAACCATCAAATCTCTAAGATAGCGCATTTAAATTTACAATTTACAGAAGCTAAAAAAGTGCGCAATAATGCTTTGCATAATGTATTGCAAAAAGTTATTTTAGTGATTATATGTTTGATTATGCTTATTACGATGTTGTTAAGTTATTTGATTTTGCGTAACATTAAAAATTTGCATGCAACGCTAGAGCAAAAGGTGCAAGAAAAAACACAAGAACTCCAAATTTTAAATAATTCTTTACAAGAAAATATAAAAAAAGAAGTGCTTGAGAGTCGTAAAAAAGATCAAATTATGTATCAACAAGCCCGCCTTGCAAGTATGGGAGAGATGATAGGGAATATCGCACACCAATGGCGACAACCTCTAAATGCTCTAATGCTACTCATTCAAACTTTTAAAATCAAATCTCAAAATGGCAAACTTACAAAAGAATTTATTGAAATTCAAGTAGAAGATGGGCTAAAAATTGCTAAAAGAATGTCCCAAACCATTGAAGATTTTAGAAACTTTTTTCACTCGGCAAGCGATAAGGAACCTTTTAATTTGAAAGAAAATATTTACGATTCCATCTCTTTGGTGGATGCGTTTTTAAAACAAAATGAAATTGAAATTAGTGTGGAATGTGCGGAGAATATTATGCTTTGTGGTTATAAGAGTGCATTTTCTCAAGTTTTATTAAATCTGATAAAAAATTCTGAAGATGTGTTAAAAGAGCGCGAAGTTGTGCCAGCAAGGATTAAAATCTTAGCAGAAATCTTACAAGAAGAAGAAAATAAAGATAATCCTATAAAAGAATGTGTTAGGATTCTTTTTATGGATAATGGTGGTGGAATCAAACTTGATGATATTCAAAAGATTTTTGAGCCTTACTTCACAACAAAACATAAATCCGTAGGCACAGGAATTGGGCTTTATATGTCTAAGCAAATTATAGAAAAGCAAATGCAAGGAAGTATTGAAGTGCATAATGTGCGTTATGATGATGTGTTTAATATTGTGTGTAATGGCGGAGATTGTGCGCAAGATTGCAAATTAAAAGATGGCACTTGCGGGGCTCAATTTATTATTACGATTCCATTAAATGCGCAAAAGGAGCGAGTGTGATTAGTAAAAATGATGAAAAAGTTTTAAAACACCTTAAAGTTTTGTATGTAGAAGATGAAGAGGATATTTTGAAGTTTGCTACAATGGTACTTGAAGATTATGTGGATAAACTATTTGTGGCACGCAATGGAAAGGAAGCCCTAGAGATTTTAAAGCAAGAAAGCATTGATTTAGTAATTACTGATATTTTAATGCCAAAATTAAATGGCATTGATTTAATTAAAGAGATTCGTAAAAATCCACTCTTGGAAGTGGCTATTATTGTAGTTACTGCGCACACAGAAACACACTATTTGCTAGATTGTATTGAGTTGCGCGTTGATGGCTACATTTTAAAACCTATTGATGTAGAAGAGCTTTTAAAAACGATTTTACGCGCTGTGTTACCAAAGTTTCAAGCCAGTGAAATTAAAATGCAAAACGCGCTTTTAAATGCGATTTCTATTTTTGTAGGTGGCAAAAAAATTGAGATTATCAAGTATTTAATAGAACATAGTGATGTAGAAAATATTTTTTATGGCTCTTATGAAGATATTGTGCAAGAAGTAGGTGTAAGTAAGCCCACGGTGGTAAAGACATTTCGCCAGTTAATTGACACGGGATTGCTTGTGCGTTTAAAAAATAAAATTTATAAGTTTCAATCAGACATTACACCCTATAAAGAGTGATTAAAATATATTTAATGTAAAATTGCGCTTTTAATTTAGGATAGGATATGGAACAACAAGCATTAGCTTTAAAATATCGCCCAATGGACTTTGATGAACTTGTAGGGCAAGAAGCGGTTAGTCGCACACTTTCTTTAGCGCTTGATAGCAAACGCTTATCGCACGCTTATTTGTTTTCAGGCTTGCGTGGAAGCGGGAAAACTTCCAGTGCTAGGATTTTTGCTAGGGCTTTACAATGCGAGAGTGGTCCTAGATCTAAGCCTTGTGGCACTTGCGCAAATTGTCTTGCTGCAAATCCGCATAAAATGAGCCACATTGATATTATGGAGCTTGATGGCGCATCAAATCGTAAGATTGACGATATTAGAGATTTGATTGAGCAAACAAAATACCACCCAAATATTGGGCGGTTTAAGATTTTTATAATTGATGAAGTACATATGCTAACGCGTGAAGCCTTTAATGCGCTCTTAAAAACGCTAGAAGAGCCACCTGAATATGTGAAGTTTATCCTAGCAACAACAGATCCTTTGAAGTTGCCTGCTACAATTTTAAGTAGAACACAGCATTTTCGTTTTAAACGCATTTCGGATAGAAGCATTTTTGAACATTTAAAAAAGATTTTACAAAATGAGCAAATCCCTTACCAAGAAGAAGCACTGGGAATGCTTATAAGAAGCGGGGCTGGTTCTTTGCGCGATACGCTAACTTTGCTTGATCAAGCCATTATCTATTCTAGCTATAATGTAACTTCCGAAGTTTGCGCAAATATGCTAGGGCTTATTAATGCAGAGAGTTTAAATGCGCTTTTTGAATGTATTTTCACGCAAGATAGGGACTCGCTTCTTAAAATGCTTGAAGGCTTTTTTGAATATGAATGTGGAATGCTTTTAGATGAAATGAGTATTTTTTTAAAAGAGAAGCTTTTAAAAGGCAATGATACGCGCTATTCTAGCTTACTCATAGATCGCTTTTTTAGGATTATCACACAGGCAAAAGAATTGCTGTTTTTAGGCTCTGAAAATGAGTTTGTGTTGACTTTAAGTGCGTTTAAAATGCTTGAAGCTTTAAAGGTTGAAAGCATTGATATTGCCATTGCGCATTTAGAAAAGGGCTTTTTTGAGAGTTTGCCAAAGTTTGAAAACACGCAAAGCGTAGCACAAAAATTGGAATCTAAAACACAGATTTCACAAATACAGACTCAAACACGAGAATTAGAAAGCCAAAAAGAAATTCCAACTTTAGAATCTGCAAAAAAAGAGGCAGCACAGGCGGTTTTAATGCAACAAAATATGGAATCTAAAATTTTAAATTCCAATTTGACAGAGCAAAATATTACGCAAGATTCTATACAAGATCATGCAAAAACCCTGTTTGCGCTTTTAGGTAAAAAGATTTCTGCGCATAATTATGATTTGGGTGAGATTTTTGCTAGTGATGTGCGTTTTGTGAGTTTTGAAGATTCTGTGCTAACTTGGGAAACGCTTGCTGTGGGTAAGAATAGGGAGCGGTTAATTGGCGCATATAGTATTATTAAAAATTATGTGCTAGAAGTTTTTGGAATGCAAACGCAAATTAAAAATATTAGCAAACCGCGCGAAGAAATAAAAGAAGTTGCACAAATACAGAATATGGAATCTAAAACGCCACAAAATGTGGAATCCAAAAATTTAGATTCCACATTAACGCCACAAGAGAAAATTCAAAGAGAAGTAACGCAGGCTTTGCAATCTCCGCTTTTACAGAGCGCACAAGAGTTACTAGAGATTAAGCAAGTCAAAGTGCGTCCGCTAAATTCCGTGGAAATCTAAGGTGCATAATGGAGTTAGTTTTAGCGCAAAATGAGATTCCGCAATTGTTAAAAGTGTTAGAGTTGTCCAAAAATCGTGGAATCTATTTACTTAGCGGAAATTTGGCAAGCGGCAAAACAACACTTGTAAAAGCAATGGTAGAAGCACTTGGGGTAGAAGAAAATGTAACCTCGCCCACTTATTTAACAGCTTTAGAATATGGAGAGAGTATATATCATTATGATATTTATCAAAAGGACTTAAATACGCTCTTTGCGCTAGGCTTTTTAGAAGAGCTTGAAAAAGAAGGTTGGCATTTTATAGAGTGGGGTGATGAAAATTTGGCTAAAATTTTAAAAAATATTGGCTTGCCTTTTTGGCACATTTTGATAACACAAGAAGGAAATAAGCGCAAATATAGCATAAGGGGAATATGAATGCACACATTAGAAGCAAAGCATTTAAGTAAAATTATTAAAAAAACACAAATTATTAAAGACATTTCTATCTGTGTGCAAAGTGGTGAAGTTGTGGGGCTTTTAGGTCCAAATGGGGCAGGGAAGACAACAACTTTTTATATCATTTGTGGGCTTTTAGAGGCAAGTGGTGGGAGTGTGAGTTTTGATGGTAAGGATATTACTAAACTTAGTTTGCACAAGCGCGCACGGCTTGGGATTGGTTATTTGCCGCAAGAATCTAGCGTGTTTAAAGATTTAAGTGTTGAAGAGAATTTACGCATTGCTGCTGAAGTATGCTTTGAGGGAGAAAAGGCTCAAAATAAACGCATTGAAGAGCTTTTAGAAGAGTTTAATATTGAACCTATTAGAAGTCGCAAAGGGGTCAATTTAAGTGGGGGAGAGCGGCGCAGAGTTGAAATTGCGCGCGCATTAGTTAAAAAACCAAAATTTATTTTGCTTGATGAACCTTTTGCGGGAGTAGATCCTATTGCGGTGCTTGATATTCAAAATATTATTAAAAAATTGCTAGGTTTTGGGATTGGCGTGTTAATCACAGATCACAATGTGAGGGAAACACTTAGCGTGTGTGATAGGGCTTATGTGATTAATAAAGGCACACTGCTTGCAAGTGGCGATGCAAGTGCGATTTATCAAAATGAGCTTGTGCGCAGGCATTATTTGGGTGAGCATTTTAAAGTATGAAACTTCGCGCCCAAACTTCTACAACCTTAAAAGCAAAACTTTCATCAACGCTAAAGAGCTGGTTACCGATTTTGCAAAGTGGGATGGGTGATTTAGAAGAAACGCTTAATGGCTTTGGGCTGGAAAATCCATATTTTGAAGTCAAATCTGGGATTGTTGATACATTAAGCACACAAAGCATAGCATATAAAAAGCAGCATAAAGAAAAAATGCGTGGGGCTAAGGGTGGTAAAAGCTTAGAGGGAGATGGTATCGAGCAATTTTGCATTCAAGAAGAAAGCTTAGAAGTTTTACTTTTGCGACAAATTGAGCCGCCTTTATTTCCCACAAGGAATTCCCAAGAGATTGCCAAAAAAATCATTGAAAATTTGGACAATGAAGGGTATTTTGATGGCGATTGTGTAGTGATTGCACAGGAATGCTCTAAAGATTTAGGGGTAGAAATTTATGCTAGTGAAGTGGAGAAAATCCGCTTGCGTTTTGCGTATTTAGAACCACCCGGAATTGGCGCATTAGATGTAATGGAATCTTTTAGATTCCAACTTGATCATTTAGATGTGCCAAGTGATGTGTATGGGCTATGTTTAGAGATTTTGGAAAATTTACAAGAGCATACAAGATTTAAAAATAATCCCTTATATCCGCAAGCAATGCGTGCAATCCAGAGCTTTAAAAATCCGCCCGCCCTAGATTTCTTTCAAAAAGAAGTCGCTGTGATACCAGATATTTTGGTGCTAGAAGACAAAGACAATATCCAAGTGCAAATTAATGACAAATATTATCCCAGTATTCTTATCCAAAAGCAGGAAAAAACTGATAAAAACAGCATACAAGATGCTTTTATTAAAGCCAAGATTAAAGAAGCACGCGATCTTGTTGATGCGCTTGAGATGCGTAAGGCTACTTTGTATAAAATTGGCTTAATGATTGTGGAGTATCAATATGAGTTTTTTAAAGGCGGAGAGATAAAGCCTATGACCTTAAAGGATTTAGCAGAAGAGTTTGGACATGCTCCAAGCACGATTTCAAGGGCGATTTCTAATAAATATTTAGAATGTTCGCGCGGAATCTTCCCGCTAAAAAACTTTTTTGCAACTGCCATTGATGAAGAAACTTCAAACACCACCATTAAGGACTTTGTAGCAGATCTTATCCGTAATGAAAACAAACAAAAGCCCCTTAGTGATAGTAAAATTTTAAAGCTTGCAACAGAGAGATTTAAGGTTACAATGGTGCGCCGTACAATCGCAAAATACCGCGCGCAACTTAATATTGCAAGTTCAAGCGAGCGCAAAAAACTTTATAAAATGCAAGTGAAGGATTAAACTTCACATTCTCTTTATAGTTGCTTTAGATTGGCTTCACACTTTAGAGCTACAATTTTATTATCTTAATTTTAAGGAGATTATTATGAAAAAGTTAGTTGTTATCGCTCTTGTGGGCGCGTTAAGTATGAGTGCTTTTGGAGCTGATTTTTCTAAGGTTAGCAATGAAAAGTTAATTGAAATCTCTGGAAGTGTGGCACCAAAAGACTATCCAGATTATAAAATGGAAGTGTTTAAGCGTACGCAAGAAATGAAGGTGAAAGATGCGGAAATCTTTAATGAAAGATTGCGCGAGCAAAGACGCAATGCGCACGATGCGATGAGCTTGAAAGAGCGCCGAGAATATCGTGATGCAATTCGTATAGAAACACAAAAGCGCATTGATGCTATGAGCGTTAAAGAAGCACGCGAAAAAGGTTTATTGAAGGGTCCTCATCACCTTTATAGAGATCATAGAGATGGTTACCATAGAGAGTTTAGAGATTGTGTCTCTTGTCCTAGGAGATAGGCAGTTTTAAGAATCGCGGAAGTTCGTGTATTCTAGAGGAATTAGGCAATCTTCTACGCTTAGGATTTGTGAGTAGATTTTGTAATCATAGCCTATTTTAAAAAGCGCATTGATTGCGTTAAGTTGTGTTTGGCTAAGGGTAATAGAATCATTATTTGCATAAAGGTTGAGATAGGTTTCAAGCTGTTTGGAATCCACGCGGATAAGATTGCGCTCCTCTAGCATTTGCGATAAAAGCGGTTTGTTTTCTAGGGCAATTTTTACAGCTTTTGTTAGCATTTGCTCGCAAGTAATTGCTACGCTTAAAGGAAGTGAGCGACGGATACACATTCCCCCAAGTGGTAAGGGTAAATCTTGTTTATTTAGCTCACACCAAATGTCCCAAATCTCTCTTTCTACTTCTAGGCTCTCATCGTAATGCAAAATGGACTCGTGAATTAAAACACCCGCATCTACTTCATCATTTAACACAGCTTTTTCAATATCTAGGAAGTTTTTATATATAATTTTAGCGTTTGGATAGGCGATTTTAAAGAGCATTGCATTTGTTGTGTGCGCGCCACTTAAGGCAACTTTGAAATTAGATTTTAAGAGCTTGTTTTTTTTCTTAATGAGTTTTGGACCATAGCCGCTTCCAAAACTAACGCCAGTTCTTAGCAAACATTGTTCTTGGAATAAAAGAGGATAAACTCCAAAAGAAATAGCAGAAATATCAAGCGCACCTTGTAGCGCCTTTTCATTTAGCGTTTGAATATCTAGTGCTACATTGTTAAACGCAATGTTTTCGTGGCTTACCCAGCCAAATGCGATTGCATAATACATAAACAAATCATCAGCATCAGGGGAATGTCCTATCTGTAATACGCGCATTTTTGCTCCTTTTGTGGGATTTTATTTAAAGTTAGCTTACAAGGGATTGAATTGCCTTGATGACTAGATTTGGCGTGAGTGCGCGCATACATTTATGGTAATCTTTGGAATCTTTTGGGAGCGGGCAAGTGCGCTGCATACAAGGCATACAAGGGAGTTTTTGCTCTAGAGTTTCTAAAGAGATAATGTGTGCTTTTGGAGCGTTAAATGGGGAGGTTTCTTGGGTATTTGTTGGGCCAAAAAGAGCTAAAGTTGGAATCCTTAATGCTGCTGCTATATGCATAGGACCGCTATCATTTGTGAGCAAAAAATCTAAATGTGAAAAATATGAGATAAGCTGTGGGATTGTAGTTTGTCCGCTTAAATTTAAAAGAGAATCACTGGTTTGTAAATCTTTTGGCAAATGCGTTAGAATAGCTGTGTTAATGGGGGCTTCACTTTCTACACCAAAGAGTAAAATTTTGTAATCTTGCTCAAGTAAATATTCTATACATTTAGCAAAATATGCTTCTTCCCAGCGTTTTGCTGCGCCAAAGGCTGCTCCAGCGTTAATTCCGGCAATTTTAGAGTTAGTAAAATGGCTTGGAAGCGTGATATTTATAGGGCTTGGGCGTAAATAGAGTTGTTTTGGGATTGTGAGAGTTTGTTTTTTAAAATGTTGTAGGGCTTGCGTGGCAAGCAAGGCAAAACGCATTGCTTCGTGGATCCTTTTAGGTTTTTTAGGATGAAAATGTAGCAAAAAGCTTCGCAATTCTGTGGCAAATCCAACGCGGAATTTCGCTTCATTAAAAGCAAGGAATAGGGCGGAGAGAAAATTATTTTGAAAAGTTAGTGCAAGATTGCAAGTTGGAATCTTTTTTGCAAGTTTGTAGAGATTTAGAATTCTAAAGACACCCTTTTTACTTGTATCTTGTAGAGTTGTAACATTTGGATAATGTGCAAAAAGTTCAATACTAGCTTGAGATCCAATAAGATAAAAATGTGCTTCTTTGAAGTTTGTAAATAAAATTTCAAGGGCATAAGTTGCCATTACAGCATCACCTAGCCAATTTGGAAGTCTAATTAAAATATTCATAATAGACTTAAGATTTCTTGCGCTATGTTTTGTGGGGTTTGGTTTGCATTAATGCAATAATGCGCAGAGTTTTTGTAGGTTTCTAGGCGTGTATTGTAGAGTTTAAAGGCGGAATCTTTATTTGTAAAAAGGGGGCGTTTAGAGATTTCTTCGGTATTTAAGCGTGTGAAAATTGCTTCAAAATCAAGATATAAGAAAAATACTTTTCCCATTTGTTTAACATTACAAAATATCGGCATTCCACCGCCTGTGGAGATGATAGTGCGCTTAAAATTTTGTGCGGCAAATGTGCAAAATTTAGATTCTAACTCTCTAAAATATGCTTCCCCTTTTTGTGTGAAAATCTCTGTGATGCTTAGATTTTCATTGTAGGTAATGAGTGCGTCACTATCTATTGCAAACGCTCCACTCTGTTTGTGAAGCTCCCTTGCAATCGTGCTTTTACCGCTTCCCATAAAGCCAATTAGCACACAATTAGTAGAGTTCAATGCTGTAATTTCCTGTTTTTGTATCTTTGACTAAATTGTATTTATACTGCCCATCTAGATTTAGTGTAATGCGATAAAAGTCTAAATGTGAATTAAGGCTTACTTGTGGAATTGTTGGAATCTTTGGTGTAAAAGACGCTTTTAAGGGTTTTTTGCTGGGTGCTTTAAAATCTAGAATTAAACGCGTAGGGGACGCAAGGGTAAAGTCTCTAAGAAGCGTTAAGTGTGTGTTTAGAGCAATGCTATTTTTGGTAATTTCAAAGTTGAAATATTCCTCTAGGGCGAAGCTTTCTTTCTCTGGAATATTATGTGTTTTAGGTTGCACTTCTTGGCTTAAAACTAGGGGAAAATGCCAGTCAATATCACCTTCTAGCTCTTTTTCTAGCGTTGTGATAGAGCCATTTAGGTTTTGGTATTCTAAAGTGATTTTTTTAATTTTTCTTGCCGTTGATGGTAAGATAAGCTCTGTTTTGGTGAATAAATCAAGCTGTGGAGCGTTTGTGATTTGTCCGCTATCTTTTGGTGTAATAATAGGAGTAAAAGGATCGCGTGCTTTTTTTGTCGCATTGCTTTCTTGTGCGTTTGCAAGTTCCTTTGGTGCTAGATTTTCCATAATCCCTGTGGGTTCTGTAGAAGTTTCATTAGGCAAAGCTTTTTTAGTGTTATTTATATTCTGTTCTGTTTGCTCTTTGTTTTGATTATTGCTGTCAATACTTAGTTTTGGGATTTCAGGTAATGTATTTTGCGGTTCTGTTTGCGCGTGTAAAAGCGTTAAAGTTAATGTTAGAATAAGGGCTAAAGATTTCATTTAGGTTCTAATCCTTTCAATTCAAAAAGTTCCTTTTGTAAGGTTGCATTTTCGTGCATTAGACGATTTACTTCTTGGCGCATTTGCGCTTCCTTTTGGTTGATTTTAAGAAGCACGCTAAAGGAATTATCTCCAAAAAGCAAATTGCCAATATACACGCCCACAATACAAACTAGCAAAATAAAGCTAAAAAAGGGTAGAAGTTTGTAAAATCCCCCCCTTTTAAACTCTAGAGATTCCATTATTTAAAAAGTTGTTTTCCTAAATACACAGGGGAGCTAAGCTCACTTTCAATGGCTAAAAGGCGATTGTATTTTGCCATTCTCTCACTTCTTGCAGTAGAACCTGTTTTAATCTCGCCTGTGTTTAGTGCAACAGCAAAATCTGCAATAAAGCTATCTTCGCTTTCACCGCTTCTGTGGCTCATAATGCAAGCATAACGATTTCTTTGTGCTAGGCGGATTGTTTGCATTGTTTGGCTAATTGTTCCAATTTGGTTTGGCTTAATTAATACTGCATTTGCGATATTTTTATTAATGCCTTGTGCTAGAATTTTTGCATTTGTAACAAATAAATCATCGCCTACAAGTTGCACCTTATGCCCTAGTTTTTGTGTAAGTTTCTCCCAGCCACTCCAATCATCCTCACTTAAGCCATCTTCAATAGATACAATAGGATATTTAGCAATGAGTTTTTCATAATATTCAATCAATTCTTCGGCGCATAATTCTCTATTTTCACCTTTTAAGCAATAGATTCCTTTGTCATTTACAAATTCGCTACTTGCAACATCAAGCGCGATTGCAATTTGTTCCCCTTCTTTATATCCTGCCTTTTTAACCGCTTCTAAAATTACTTGGATAGGTTCTTCGTTGTTTTTAAGATTTGGAGCAAATCCACCTTCATCACCAATGCTTGTGATATGTTTAGAATCTTTTAGGATTTTTTTAAGATGTTGATAAATTTCTGCACTTGCACGCATTGCTTCACTAAAACTATCAAAACCTATTGGCATAATCATATATTCTTGAAAATCCACTGTGTTATCTGCGTGGCTACCACCATTAATGATATTTAGCATAGGCACAGGCAGTGTAAGAGCATTTGCTCCCCCTAAATAGCGATATAAAGGGATATTCAAACTTTGTGCAGCAACTCTTGCAACTGCCATTGAAACACCTAATGTTGCATTTGCGCCTAGATTTGAAAAATTCTCCGTGCCATCTAATGTGATTAAAAGATTGTCAATAGTTGCTTGATCATAAGGACTTAAGCCTATGATTTCTTCAGCAATTTTTGTTTGAACATTTTCGCAAGCCTTTAAAACACCTTTGCCTAAAAATCGCTCATCCCCGTCTCTTAACTCTAGAGCTTCTCTTTTTCCAGTGCTTGCACCACTTGGTACAATAGCACTTGCAATGCTGCCATCACTTAAAAGAGCGGTTGCTTTAATGGTTGGATTACCACGACTATCTAAAACTTCCTGCGCATTAATATCATCAATATAAACCATTATTTATCCTTTCTTATTCTTCAGTATCACCATCGTTTGATAAATCATCAGTGATTGAGATAGAAGCCTTTATTTTTTCTTCAATTTCTTGTGCGATTTCTGGGTTTTCTTTTAAGAATACTTTTGCATTTTCCTTGCCTTGTCCTAGTTTTTTATCACCATAACTTAGCCATGCTCCACTTTTATCTACAATATCAAGTTTGACGCCATAATCAATTAGCTCACCTTCCTTGCTAATTCCTTCCCCAAACATAATATCAAACTCTGCTCCCCTAAAGGGTGGAGCAACTTTGTTTTTTACAACCTTTGCTTTAACGCGATTTCCAATGTTTTGTTCGCCTTGTTTTAAAGCGGCAATTCTACGCACATCAATGCGCACACTTGCATAAAACTTCAAAGCATTACCACCTGTTGTTGTTTCTGGGCTTCCATAGCCCATTACACCAATTTTCATACGGATTTGGTTGATAAAAATCACTGTGGTGTTCATTTTGTGAATCACACCTGTTACTTTACGGAGAGCTTGGCTCATTAAGCGCGCTTGAAGTCCTACATGTTGGTCACCCATATCGCCTTCAATCTCACTTTTTGGAGTGAGAGCTGCCACGGAGTCAATAACGATTAAATCCACACCACCGCTTCTTGTGAGTGTTTCTAAAATCTCTAAGGCTTGCTCTCCAAAATCTGGTTGAGAAACAAGTAAGTTTTCTACATCTACACCTAAACGCTTTGCATAAGTTACATCAAGAGCGTGTTCGGCATCAATAAAGGCACAGATTCCACCGGATTTTTGACATTCTGCTACAATTTGTAAGGCAAGTGTCGTTTTCCCTGAGCTTTCTGGTCCATACACTTCAATAATTCTGCCTTTTGGAATTCCTCCAATACCAAGTGCAATATCTAACCCTAAAGAGCCTGTGCTAATGGCATCAATCTTTTCTACAGGCTTATCGCCAAGCCTAATTAAAGCTCCCTTGCCAAAGGCTTTATCAATCTGTTTAATGGCAAGTTCTATTGCTTTTTGTTTATTTTCATCTAAAGCCATTTTTTCTCCTAAAAATTAAAAATTTAATTCTAGCCAAATAACATTAAAAAACGCAATAATGCGGAATTTTTGCAAAACAATTTATAAAGATTTCATATCTCACACAAAGCTTAATAAATTTTAGCTATAATGCAAAATTTTACAAAAAGCAGGAATCTTTATGGAGTTAATAATTAAAAAGGCATTTATGCAAGTGCTAAAAGATACGCTAGGTGCGACTCCAGCGTGCGTTGAAAATAAGCTTTTAAAAGGGTATCTCTCAAGCATTGATGTGGCATTTGAAGATGGCACGCACAATACCATTACTTTTGTAAGCTCTAAGGAATTTTTGGAATTTTTAGGAGAAGGTTTGTTTGGAGAGATTGTATCTAGTGAGTTAGAATTGCGTGATTTATCGCAAGAATTAGCAAATTTAACCATTGGTTTGGCAAAGGTTTTAGCAGTTAGGGAAAATGTTAATTTTAATATCACAACACCGCGTGTTTTTGGACTAGGTGAGTTTCAAAATGCACATTGTAAGAGTTTAAACTTTGCATTAAATGGGGCGACTTGTTCGCTATTTATGCACATATAAAGGAAAAGTATGCCAGCAGATGAATTTACACTTGCAAAAATCCAAGCACCCAAGCAAGAAGATTTGGCGCGTTATTTAGAAGGGATTATAAATAATTATGGGGGGCTTTTGGATATGGAGGTTGTGTTCCGCTCCGAGCTTGGATCTACTAAGATTCCACTTTCTGAAATTTTGCAATTTGAAAAAGGTTCTATTATTGATTTGCAAAAGCCAGCGGGTGAGAGTGTTGAGATTTTTATTAATGGGCGGATTATTGGCAAGGGTGAAGTTATGGTGTATGAAAAAAACCTTGCAATCCGTGTGAATGAGATTTTAGATTCCAATGCGATTATTTATTATCTAACGCGTGAGAGTATTAGCACGGTATGAAAGCGATTGTTTTATTTGTCTTATTTTTTTGTATTTTTGCCTTTGGGGCAGATAATGCCACTTCATCTAAGGAAATATTAGATTTATTGCAAGAGCAAAAATTGGAATCTAGCAATGAGTTTCCTTTTCAAATGGGACAATCTCCGCTTGAAGGCATTAGTGGATTCCAGTATTTTGGTGTGATTTTGATTTTACTGGGTTTGCTTGCGTTTTTATGGGTTGTGAAAAATCGCTTAAACTCTCCCAAGGCAAAAATAAGAACAAATCCTTTAAAGTTCTTTAGCAAGGAGGTTAAAGAGGGTGAAAACCAAATAGAAATCCAGTCTGTAACAACGCTTGGTGTGCAAAGTAAGCTGGTAGTATTTGAAGCGTATAATAAGCGGTATTTGGTGATTTTAAATCCTAATGATACAACATTGATTGATTCTTATGAAATCAAAAGCGCATTTAAGGATATGTTAGAGCAAGAAAACAATGCGAAATAATCTAATTGCCCTTTTTCTGTCTCTTTTAATCCACTTGATTCTTTTTTTGTTGCTTTTTTTGCGTTTTGAAGCAAAACTCGAAAATGTCTATAATCCACCACCTATGGGAAGTGAGCAAGGGGAGCGCGTGAGTTTGAAACATTTTAGATTCCAGCAAGGGACCAATGCACCACAAAATATGGAATCCAAAAACACAAATGATTCCAAAGCAAGTTTAGAATCTTTAGCAAGTATGGAATCTAAAAAACAAGAGTCTAAAACACAGGAGATTGAAAAAGAGATTTCACAGCAAAAGCCAAAAGTTAGCATTGCACAACCTAATAAAACTCCGCAAACTAAAGAATCTAAAACTTTAAATACTTCTAAAACTTCCCAAAACTCCAAAGCATCAAAGGAGACTAAGGCTTCTCAAGTTTCAAATTCTAGAGCGTTAGAAAAAAGCCTATCATCACCTTCAATTTATGATTTTGGAGTGAGTGAGCAAACGCAACAAATCCAAGATTTATATGGAATAGAATTTGGTTCTTTAAGTCCAAATGCGCAAAGGTTCATTAAAAGCAATCTTGATAAAATTGGAAAAATCACGCAACGCTATTTAAGATACCCAGCAATCGCGGGCAAAGTTGGGCAAGAAGGCGATAATATCGTGGAGTTTTATCTCCATCCAAATGGTGATATTACGGATTTAAAATTATTGCATTCAAGCGGTTATACGCTTCTTGATGATAACTCATTGCACACCATTAAGATTGCCTATAAAGACTATCCTTATCCTATTGAAACGACAAAAATCCGCATTCGCGTGATGTATCGGATTTATTAGATATAATTTGCATTTTTAAAGGTGAAATATGCAAGATTTTTTAGATGATTTAAATCCTAGCCAGCGTGAAGCAGCGACAACCATAGATGGCGCACTTTTGATTTTAGCAGGGGCAGGCAGTGGTAAGACAAAGACTATCACTGCTCGTCTTGCGTATTTAATTGATGTGGTTGGGATTCCACCTGGCAACACCTTAACCCTAACTTTCACAAACAAAGCAGCAGGTGAAATGCAAAAACGGGCTTTAAATATGATTCAAAACACCACAATGCACCCGCCATTGCTTTGCACTTTTCATAAGTTTGGATTGCTATTTTTAAAGTTTTATATTACACATTTAGGAAGGAAGGCTAATTTTATTCTAGCAGATAGTGAGGATACTAAGCGTATTATAAAAGATCTAAATGAGGATTTAGCACCGCTTCCGCTAATCCTTAGTGAAATTTCGCGTTATAAAAATTCTCAAATCTCTCCAGAGGAAGCATTAAAATCTGCACATAATGGTACCTATAAACATATAGCAAAAATTTATGGAAAATATCAAGAATTTTTATTGCAAAAAAATATGGTAGATTTTGATGATTTACTTTTGCTTCCATTAGAAATTATGCAAGAAAATAAAGAAATTGCTAAGGAAGTGAGCGAAAAATATCAATATATAATGGTTGATGAATATCAAGATACAAACCACTTGCAATATTTGCTTTTAAAATGTTTGTGTTCTACACATCAAAACCTTTGCGTTGTAGGTGATGATGATCAAAGTATTTATAGTTGGCGGGGGGCAAATATACAAAATATCTTGCAATTTAGTGAGCATTTTAAAGGCGCAAAGGTGATTAAGCTTCAAGAAAATTATCGCTCCACACATACGATTTTACAGGCAGCAAATGCTCTGATTGCTCACAATAAGCAAAGGCTTGGAAAAACGCTAATTAGCACTCTAGGCGAGGGTAAAAAAATAGAGATTTTTCACTCTAGTGATGAGCTAGAAGAAGTGCAAAATATCACAAAAGCAATCCGCAAGCTTTTAGATTCTAATATTAGCCCTAAAGATATTGCGATTTTATTTCGTTTAAATGCGCTTTCTCGCTCGCTAGAAGAGGGTTTTAATCGCGCTAAGATTCCTTATGTTTTAGTTGGCGCAATCCGTTTTTATGAAAGAAGTGAGATTAAAGATGTGTTAAGTTATTTTCGTGTGCTTGTGAATTTAGAAGATGATTTTTCACTAGCGCGCATTATTAATAAACCAAAACGCGGAATTGGTAAGACAACACTTGATAAGGTTTTGCGCCTTGCGCAAGAACATAATACTAGCGTGTATGGGTTATTTGCTAAAGATTATAGTGCGCTTAAAGGTGCAATTAGTAAAAAGGCATATGAGAGTTTTCAAGAATTTTTTTCTACAATGTTGGGCTTGCAAGAGAGTTTGAAGCATTCTAGCCTTAATTTTATTGATGTTTTTGAAGAGAAAATTGGGCTTTGTGAAGCATTAAGTCAAAGTAATGATGAAATTGATAGGGTGAGTAATATTGAAGAATTTTATGGTGTGTATAGGGAGTATATCAAGCAAAATCCTCTAATGGAGTTAGAGGACTTTTTAAATGATTTAGCCTTAAGAAGTGATCAAGAAGATGTGGAAATGCGCACAGAAAGCAAGGGTGTGGAGGGTGTATCTTGTATGAGTGTGCATTCTAGCAAGGGACTAGAGTTTGAATATGTGTTTATTATTGGGCTTGAAGAGGGTTTTTTCCCGCTTGTGCGTGAAGATAGCAATATTGAAGAAGAGCGTAGGCTTGGGTATGTAGCTTTTACGCGTGCGAAAAAAGAGTTGTTTTTAAGTTATGTAGATTCTAGGTTTTATCGTGGGAATCGCGCAGCTTTAATGCCTTCAAGGTTTTTAGGGGAGAGTGGCGTGAGTGCGATTAAGGCGCAATTTCAAAAAAGCGTGGAGAGTGATTGTAAGAGAGATGTGTTTCAAAAGGGAGATTGTGTGATGCACAAAATCTTTGGCGCAGGTAGAATCCTAGAAGTTAGCAAAAGCGGAAAAGAAGTTAAGCTTAAAATAAATTTTGGTGGGCTTGTGAGAGATATTTTAGGAAGTTATGTGAGTAAAGTGTAGAGCCTTCAGAGAAAGCTCTCTTTTGTTGGCTTGCTTTTGATAGCTATCTGATTGCGCTTTTAAGAGCTGGAGTGCCGATATTTTTTAGTGTCGCATTGGATTTAGCGAAGTATTCTTGCCAAAAGTTTGTTAAAGATGCTAGCATTTTAGGATTGACATAGCTTTTTTTGCTGGAGATTCCAGCTCCTATAATAAATACTTCTGCTCCTCCAAAATCGCCAAAAAGATCATTTTTGGCAACAATGCTTAATTCTTTATTAGAATCAATTTGTCGCACAGCATTGTTTGCATAAAAGCTAGTGATTGCTGAATTTTCTAGCATATCAGAAGCTAAAATTACAATTTTTCGTTTAGCATTTAATGGTGCAATGACACTTTTAGCAAAATCCTTTAAGGCATATAAAATATCAGATTTTGCAATATCGTTTGTCCCAAAAGAGCCTTCAATGGATTTTTTTGTGTTTTTTCTAACAAAGCCTATTTGATCATTTAAACATTTATCTATTTTATTAAGCATTGATTTATTTATATCATATCTCTCTTGATTGCTTAAATGGGTATCAAGACTAAAATCAAATAAAGTTTCATTATATTTTCCGCCTATCAGAGCAGAAAATTTACCGATATAAATATGATTAGAGCTTTCAACAAACGAGAGTGCATTTGAGATAATTTGATCTTTTAAATTTTGGTCAAACAAAGTTGTTTCATCAATAAGAACAAAAATTGCAGTATCTATTATGTTTTGTTTATCTAACTTGTAGATTTCATAGCACCCTTTTGGTGTTGCATTTAATGTAATTCCAAATCCAAAAAGAATCAGAAGGATTTGTATAATCTTACGCATTCTCTAGTCCTTTTAATTTTTTTGTTAGAGTATCTATTTCATCTTCTAAATCTAAAATTTCATCATCAGATTTTTTGACACCCTCTTCTATGAGCGCATTTTTTTTGCGCTCTAGGCGTGTTATTTTTTTTCTTAAAGTTTCAATTTCATCAGAATTTGTATTTTGAGCGGACTCTTGTTGGCTTTGAATACTTGACTTCATAGAAGCAATATTTGCTTCGTGATTAATGTTTTTTTGTGTCTCGGATAGCTCAAGTGTTCTTTGTCCGTCATTTTCAATGCTTTTGGTTTTTAATGCTGTATGTGTTTCATTTTTTCTCGCTTCAACAATGAAATTTTCAAAGGTTCTATAAGTATCATTGTCTTTATCGACTTTGAAATTCGCTCTTTTCTTTGCGATTGTGTTGATTTGTCGTTTCATTTTACTTAATTTCTCATTTGCTTTTGCTGTGATTGCGCGTCTTTTTTGAGTGATATAATTTTGATACTCTCTAGCTGTTCTAAATCTGTGACTAGCCTCATATGCATCGCCACTATTTTTCCCAGCAAATCCCCATTTATATCCAAAGAGAATTCCTAAAATTTGAATAAAAATAAAAAGTACTGCTAATACAATGAAAGTAGCCCAACCACCTTTTCTATCTGCTTCTTGTTGTTCTTGCAATGCTTTAGCATCGGCATTACTTTGAATTTCTCCCAACTCGGCTGGAGCGGTATCGTAGATGCTAATAGAGGCTGTGGAAACTTCTTGAATAAGTTGTTTTTCTAGCACTTGTCCGCGCACATATGTAGCACCAATGGCTACAATGATAATAAAAATTGTCGTAACAATGCTAAGAATCCAAGTTTTACTATCGCCTCCATTAAATCTATTGTAGGCTTGTTGCCAACTTGGTGCATTATCATCTTTATGATCACTCTGGATATCAACTTCTTCTTTGATTAAATCATTGTCTCCACGATTTTGCAGGATTCTCCCTATAACACTATTTTTATAAATTTCCCCTCCTGCAGAGTGCGTAAGAAATACTAAAAGCGCTGAGATAACAAAAGCGATTCCAATAGCTCCTTTTTGTTGCAAGCTTTCACTTGCGCCCGGGATTGTGTATCCTGCTAAAACATAAGCAAATCCTAACGCTTCTGCAACAACTAAACCAAGAATCACAATCCATATAAAAAAAGGTGTCGGACTTCTGCCTTGCTCCCCAATTTTTCTAAGATAGGAAACACATTTATTGTAGTATTCTGGATCTTCAATTTCTCTGTCGTAGTAGTCTAAATATTTATAACACAAATTTGTTTCGCAATCGCGCCATATTGTATTAGATTGGATAGCTGCATCATTGGTTGATACTCTGGCAATTGTTCCAATTGCTGGAAAATCTGTTTTGAAATTTAACCACCAAAAATTAACTGCATTTCGGAATGCTTTATTAAAAGCATATAAAGCAATCAATAAAACCAAAAACAAGCTTGCCATAATAAGCCCTGCCAAGAGCTTATTTAGCATAATCCATGCTAAAATTTCTTGCATTTTTTCTCCTTATTTTTTAATAGGCTTTAATTCAAATTCTTTTTCTAGAATATCTCCATTTGCACTATAATACATATATCCCTTAGCTTGACTTGCATTTTTATTATCAAAGACTATATCCATACATTCAAAGGAAGCATTTTTGCTATCTGCATAAACTCTATAAAGCAAGCCATTGCTTCCATTATAAGTGTTGGTTTTTGTAGAGATGGCTTGATTTGCCTTTGCTTTGGAGCCTACAACATAATCTTTGTAAAGATAGACTTTTGGGTTTTTAGCAACTTCATTATCTGCTAGCACCGCAATAGGGGCTATGCCGATTAAATGATTTCCGGCATTTGCACTCCAAGAGCTCGCGTTAAGCCCCTTTCTAAACTTTGAAGTTTTGGGCAACTCTTTATCATTTGCTAGAGATTTAGTCGGTGTATCATCAATGTATCTAGTATTTAAACAATTTAGCATAATATTATTATCTGCGTATGCTTTTGTTGCAAGAGAGAAAAAACTATTTTTTTGTATTTTTCCAAATTCATCTGTTAATGCTAGAAGTGTATTTTTGCTTTTAATGCCACCAAAGTCCATTCCTTGTGTTATAGGAAGTTTGGAATCCTTTTTGGAGGTTTGTGCTAGAGTTTCTTTTAAGGATTTTTGTGAAGTCTTTTGCATAACTTCTTTTTTGGTTTTGGTTAAAAATTTTGTATTTGTAATATTTTGTGAAGTATAGAGTGCCACATCTGCTTCATTGTCAAGCTCTATAATTTCAACACGGCGATTTTCTGCTCTACCTTTTTCTGTATTATTATCTGCTTTTGGCTGTGTTGAACCTGCTCCTTGATAGTAAATATTTTTTGTGCTGACGCCATTTTGGGCAAAGACTTTTCCAACAGCTCTAGCGCGTTTTTCACTTAATTTTTGATTAAATGCGCTATTGCCTGTATCATCCGTGTGCCCTACAATAAGAATCTTTTTGTCCTTTACTTGATAGGTTTTAGCAATTTGGGTGTAATAATCTTTTGCGTTTGGATTAAGAGTTGAGCTTGCGGATTTAAATTGATTGTTATCTTTAATGATGACTTTATCATTTTTTTGTTTTGTTCCATCTTTTTTAATGTTCTCAAACTCTATTTTTACATTTTTTGCCTCTGAAATTTTGCGTTGCTCTGCACGCCTTTTGTCTATATAATCTCCTATAAAAAAGCCTGCTATTCCACCAGCTATTGCTCCAATTCCAGCACCGACTAATGCACCACTATTGCCACTAACTTGCTTGCCAATAATAGCTCCAGTTCCAGCTCCAACTAAAACTCCACCAGCAGTTCCACTAACTTTACCTATGTTTTGTTGATTAATTGCACAACCGCTTAAAACTATGGCAAGAGCAACTGATACACAACCTTTTTTTAAAGCCATTGATTAAGTGCCTTTTAAATTGATTAAGTTCCTTTTAAAAAACAAAAGCCTATATTCTATCTTTTAATTTTTTAAAGATTGATAAAATTGTTTTTGTAAATATCTTTGGAATTTTTACGCAAGAAAAGGCGTGTGATTTCGCCTAGTAAAATCACACTAAAGCCCACGCAAATAATTTTGCACCAAAGGATAAATTCTAAAGGCTGTGTTTGAAAAGCACTTCCACCAAACTCCACAATTAGCACTTGCAAGGCAAAGGTTAGCACAAAAGTCCCTAGCATAAGGCGATTGCCTAAGAGATTGCTAAAAATGCTGTGATTATTAAGCTCCCTTGCGTTAAAGGCGTTAAAAAGCTGAAAAATCACAAAAAGTGTGAAAAGCGCCGTGCCTTTTTGCTCTTCGCTTGCGCCTAAAAAGTTCGTAAAATACTGCAATAAGCACATTATGGCAATAAAGATTCCACTGCTTAGAATTAGCACAAGCATATTGCGTGTAATAATGTTGGAATCGCGTTTTGTGGGCTTTTGGTCCAAGACATTTTTACAGACAGGTTCTAAGCCTAGTGTAAGGGCGGGCGGTCCGTCCATTATGAGATTTACCCAAAGCAGTTGCAAGGCGCTAAAAGGCGCGGTAAATCCGCATACAACAGCGGCTAGCACGATAAGCACGGAGCTTAGATTCACGGTGAGTTGGAATTGGATAAAGCGTTGGAAGTTTTGGTAGATTCCCCGTCCCCATTCTATCGCCTTTACAATGGTCGCAAAGCTATCATTTAGCAAGATAATATCACTTGCTTCTTTGGAGACTTCTGTGCCACAAATCCCCATTGCAATGCCTACATCAGAATGTTTAAGGGCTGGCGCATCATTGATTCCATCGCCTGTTAGGGCTACAACATTACCTTGTGCTTTTAAAGCATTTACAATTTGCATTTTTACACTTGGTGTGGAGCGGGCAATAATGGTAATATCCGGGAGTATTTTTAAGAGTTCTTTTTGGCTTAATTTTTCTATAACTTGAGCCTCAATGGCGATAGAATGTTCGTTTAATAAATGGAGTTGATTGCCAATTGCCTTTGCAGTCTCTAGGTTATCGCCTGTTAGAATTTTAAGCGCAATGCCAGCTCTCTTGCATTCCATAATCGCTTCATAGGCATCTTCACGCAATGGGTCAGCAATGGCTACAAACCCGCAAAACTCCATTTGTGATTCCAATTTTTCGCGCTCTATTTTTGTGGTATTAGCATTTAATGGAATCTCTTTTTGCGCAAAGGCAATTACGCGATAGGCTTTAACCTGATAAGATTTGATTTGCTCTTTTATGGAATCCAAATTTGCAAATGCCTTGCATTGCGTGAGAATCTTTTCTGGTGAGCCTTTAGAATAGCACATTAGCTGATTATCAAAGCGTGCTAGAGTGGTCATATTTTTTGTTTGTGAAGCAAAGGGGAAAGAGTGTAAAATCTCTGCTTTTTTGCGTAAGGGCTTATAGTCAAATTCTAGCTTTTTAGCATACACTAGCAAAGCACATTCTGTGGGATTGCCGATAAATGTGTCGTTACTCCCTAAGTTTGCTGTGGAGTTTAGGGCGCAATTTTCTAAGAAGTGTTGCGTGGCTTTGGGGTTTTCTTGTTCTAAGTAGCAATGTTCCACCGACATTTTGTTTTGCGTGAGTGTGCCTGTTTTATCACTACAAATGATATTTACACAACCGATTGTTTCACACGCAATTAGCTTTTTTACTAGGGCGTTTTGCTTAGACATTTTGATGATATTTAAGGCTAAAGAGATAGCAACAATGGTAGGCAAGCCCTCTGGAACGGAAGCGACAATTAAAACAATACTAGAAATAAACGCTTGTGCGATGTTAGAGAAAGCAACTTCACCCCTAAAAATAAAGAATCCTATTTGGATAAAAAAAGCTAGCATTGCAGCACTTGCGCCAAAGAGAGTGATTTTGCCACTTAGAGTTTTTAGTTTCTCTTGTAAAGGTGTTGTGGATTTTTGCTTAGAATCAAGGGCGGCTGCAATTTTACCAAATTCTGTGTTATCTCCTGTGGCGATACAAAGAGCCTTTGCATTGCCTTGTGTGATAAAACAGCCCCGATAGAGCATAACAGAGTTTGGAATCTCATCTAGAGGTGTGTTTAAATTAGCTTCAGATTTCAAGCTTGGCACGCTTTCGCCAGTTAGGCTTGATTCATCGCAAAGCAAGCTTTGTGCGTGGAGAATCACGCAATCGCTTGGAATCTTATCGCCGCTCTCTAATAAGATAATATCGCCTACAACGACTTCATCTTGCAAGATTTGTGTGATTTCACCATTGCGCAAAAGACGCACTTTGTTGCCTTGCGTGATTGCATTTAGAGTTTCAAAAGCTTTTTGACTGCGGCGTTCCATTGTAAGTGTAATTGCAATGGAGAGAAAGATTGCAATAAAGATTCCAACGCACTCTAAAAAGTTCGCATTGCCGTGAGCTAGAAACTCATAAGTGTTAATGCCAAGCGCTAAGAGTGCGGCAAAAAGTAGTAAAAGCACCATAGGCTCTTTAAAGGCTTCAATAAGTTCATTTAAAAGTGTGGGTGGTGGAGTTTTGCTAAAAGTATTGTTACCAAACTTTGTGCGATTAGATTCTACTTGCGCTTGTGTTAAACCGAAATCGGAATCAGTTTTTAAAGCGGTTTGTAGCGCTATGTCTTGTGGTGTTTTTATAGGATTCAATTTGGCTCCTTTTGCTAAATATGAGCCAAAATTTTAAAAAAGGGATCATATATAGCTTCTCTATAAAGTTATATATGAGTCTCATAATTTAAGACAAAACCAGAATCTAAAGATTCATTATGTTGGCTTGCCACGCTATGCGCTTACTACTCCCTCATAAGTTTTAAAATTGTAGCAAAATTTCATAAAAAACAAAATACCTACATATCCTCTTCTTTTAGTGCCGCGCGTGATTCTTCACGCACTCTATCCATTCCAATATAAAATTCTTTCATCATTGATAAAAATAGATATTTACCCTGTGTGGTTGGATAATAATCTTGCCCTTGCTTGTAGATATTGCCACTTAGGCGCAAGAAAGAAAGTTCTTTAAACAAATCCCATTCTAAGTTTGCGTTATAACGCTCTTTGAAGCGTTTGGCGCTTGCCTTACCGCCAAAGAGTTCTACCATTAAGCGGTATTGTAATTGTGATTTTTTGGAGTATTTGCGCTCCCTTGCCACACCCATTTGTCCATTTTGGATTTTTTGTGCGTATTCTTTTAGAGAAAATGTGTTGGTATAGAGTGTGCCATTTAAGAAGCTAAAAGAGCCAGATCCAATTCCTACATATTCATCATTATCCACAACATATTCATCAAAAATTTCGCTTCCCTTGTGGGAGAATGCCCAGCTTGAAAGTGGCGTGAAGTCATTTTGTAAGCTCTCTAGGATTTGTTCATAGAGTTGTGCTTCATTTTGTAAGCTCACTTCACCTATGGAGCGTTTTAGGATACTTTTAACAGAGGGTGAAGACATTAGCGGATAGGTTGTAAGTTGGTTGGGCTTTAGTTGTTTAATTAATTCTAAGTCTCTTACTAACATTTCTTGTGTTTGGTTTGGAAAATTAAAGATTAAATCTACATTTAAAATTGGTAAGATTCCTATGGCTTGTTCTAGTTTTTTGTAGGTTTCTTCCCCGCTACCAAACTTTTCATAGCGCCCAATTTTGCGTAAGATTCCATCATCAAAGCTTTGCACACCAACAGAGAGTCTATCTACTCTTCCTTTAAAGGATTCTAGCGTTTCTTTTTGCAAGTGGTTAGGATCAGACTCACAAGAAACTTCTTTAATGTTAAAAAGAGATTTTGCAAGATCTAGTGTTTTACAAAGCTCATCAGGCATAATGGAAGTTGTGCCACCGCCTACATACACTTCGCTAAAGTCATAGCCCAAATCTTTAACCATTTGCATTTCTTTACGCAAGTTTTCAAAGTAGAGTTTGGCTTTTTCTTCTTGGAATAAAAAACGATTAAAAGAACAATAAGTGCAAAGGGTTGCGCAAAATGGAATGTGCATATATAAAAGATAACTTTTATCTTGCACTTTTTTAGGGTTTGGTGCTGGGAGTTTTGTAAGGGAGCTTGGGCGTAAGTGCAAATAACGCTGCGTTGCATAGCGCATTAGTGTATTTACAAGTGAAATAGAAAAGTTTTGCTGTATCATAGAAATTGCCAATAATGTTTAAAAATTAATCGCGGAATTATAAGAGATAATTTTTAAATTGAGATAAATGAAAAGTTGGAATCTAAAGTGTTAAGAAAGCTTAAAGCACACTAGGTGCCTTAAGTTACGCCATAATATCTAATAAATTGTTGCTTTGGCTTGGAGCTTGTGTTGGTTGGCTTGGTGCTTGTTGTGTTTGTAAATTACCTTGCGCACCTTCCATTCCACTTAGAATTGAACTCATAATTGCTTCTTCGCTATCCATAGCTTTTTTAAGAACGCTTAGGTTTCCACTTAACGCTACTGCACTGCTGTCAATACCTGAAATCATAATAGACTCCTTTCTTATGATTTATCATTCTTTACTAAAAAGAACTGACGCATTATATATCGGCTGTTTTTACAAAATCCTAAAAAATAAAAAATTTATTTATATTTAGTTTCTAAATAATTTGTTAGAATTGCACTCTTTTAAGTCTAGTTAAGTAAAGGGTAGGTTTATGAAAAAGTTTTTAAAAATTCTTGGTGGCGTTATTATTGTTTTGCTACTTGTTGTTGGGGGCTTGTTGGCTTGGCTATTTTCAAGCAGTGGAAATGCATTTTTAAAAGATAAAATCACAGAAATAGCAAACCAAAAAGCTCCGATAGGCTTAGAATTTACGCATTTTAATTTAGGCTTTAATTCTTATGCGTTTGCAATCACAGATAAGCAAAATTCTAAAATCGCAATCAATGGGGATTATTCACTTTTTACGCTGAATACAAATGCAAAAATTAATGCGATACTTAAAGATTTATCCCCTTATGAAAAACTTTTAGGAATGCGTTTAAATGGTGGCGTTAGTATAGATGGCGATATTATCAAGCAAGCCAATCATTTAGTGGTTAAAGCAAATATTAATGCGTTTAATAGCGCGATTTTTGCCGATGTGAGTTTAGAAGACTTCAAGCCTAAACGCTTATTTTTAAATAGTAAAGAAGGTATTAATATAGAATCTTTGCTAGCCTTTTTAAATCAGCCTAAATACGCCACAGGTAGAATTCTTCTTAATGCGGATATGGACATTTCAAATTTGCAAGCACCAAGTGGGGGATTTACCATTGCTTCAAGTGCGATTACTCCAAATGCTACACTTTTGAAAAAAGCTTATGGACTAATGCTTCCTAACGATTCTATTAAGCTTGCAATTAATGGCGTTGCAAAGGGTGATAGTATCACCACAGAATTGCTTGCAACTTCTAGCTATTTAACAATGGAATCTAAAAATCTAAAAGCAAACATTGTAGATTTTTCTAGCAATGGCGCGATACAAATAAGCGTGAAAAATATCGGCTTTAATGATTTTATGTTAAAAACTCCGCTTGTGGCAAATCTTAATTTAAAATCTAGCAAAATTACAAATCAAGAAGCAACACTTGCCCTAAATATTCTAACAAATCCAATTTTAGCGCATATTGTAATGCCAAACTACACACCGCAAAGCATAAAATTAAATGCGCAAGATTTGAGCTTAAATGAGCTTGTTAATCTAGCAGGAAGCTATGTAGATATGAAAGATTACGCATTAAATGGAAGTTTAAATCTAAATGCGCTTGTGGATAAAATCCAGCTTTCCCCATTAAGTTACACACTAAAAGGTGATGTAAAAAGCACGCTTGCAAACTTAAGTTATCAAGGTTTAGAACTTGGCAAGAATAACACACTAAGTGCAGAATTTAGCGGAAATGCTAAGGATTTAAAGGTGCAAGCAAAAAGTGATTTGTTTGACTCTAAAATGCTTGCAAATGCAGAGTTGCAAAACAATGCGCCCAAAAATGCACAAGTAGAAATTGAAGCTTTAAATTTGCAAAAGCTTGCAAAACTTCTACAATATGATGCGCAAGGTGCTTTAAATGCAAAAGTAGATTTAAAGAATTTTGAAAGCTTTGATGGAGATTTTAGTTTAGATTCCAAACAAATTACACTTGCAAAGAAAACTTTAAATGCCTTAAGTGGAATGGAGTTTAAAAAGGATTTGAGTTTTGCTCTAAATGGTAGTGGTGAGTTAAAAAATGGAGAAGGCACAGCTTCTTTAAACATTGATGGCAAGGATATTCAAGCAATCATTAAAAATGTAAAAGTTAATCTAAAAAACAATGCATATTCTGCGGATTTTGCTCTAAGCACACCTGAGATTGCAAACATTAATCCTCTCAAAATGGCACTAAAAGGTGCGTTAGCGCTTAATGGAAGTGCAGGTTTTGAAAATAATAAGCCAAGCCTAATTCTTCAAAATAGCGATTTTGGAAGCTTAAATCTAGCCTTAAAAAATGAAAAATTGCTTCTTAGTGGTAAAGATTTAGATTTGAAAAAAATTGCAAACTTTACAGATAATGGTAAGTTAATTAAAGGTGGAATCGCAAATATTAATGCGGATTTAAGTATTCAGGGGAATGATGCAAAAAGCATTATTAAGCATTTAAATGGAAGTGCAGAGCTAAACACTAGGGATTTAGAGATTTATAGCCTTGATATTGACGCGTTAGCAAAAAGTTATGAAAACACAAACAGCGTAAATTTACTTGATGTGGGTGCATTTGTGCTAGCAGGTCCGCTTGGGATTGCCGCAACAAAAGGAAGCAATGCAGGAATGCTTGGGTTAAATTCTGTGGTAAATTCTAAGAGTGTGATTAAGGAATTAGAAGCAAAATTTATCCTTAAAAATGGAGTAGCACACGCACAAGATGTAGCCTTTGCAACAGGTAAAACTAGATTAGCAGCCATTGGTGCGATTAACCTTAATAATAATGCATTTGAAAACTTCTCCATTGGACTTTTAGATGAAAAAAATTGTGCAAAATATGCGCAAAAGATTAAAGGAACGCTAGATAATCCTAAAATTGAAATCACACAAACCACAATCAAAACGGCAGTAAATCTTGCAAATTCTATCTTTAAAAAGCTAAAAAAGGGAGCAGAAGTTGTTACAGAGCCTGTTTTAGGGGAAGCTAAAGCTTGCACACCATTTTATAATGGTAGCGTGAAACATCCACAATAAAGGAATATAATGCGATTAATTTCTTGGAATGTTAATGGACTAAGAGCGTGTATGAACAAGGGATTTATGGAGTTTTTTAACTCTGTAAATGCTGATGTGTTTTGTATCCAAGAATCAAAAATGCAAAGAGAGCAGGCGGAATTTGATTTTCCAAATTATGAAGAATATTGGAATAGCGCAGAAAAAAAAGGCTATTCTGGAGTAGCAATTTTTAGCAAGATAAAACCTTTAAGCGTGGAATATGATATGGGGATTGCCCACCACGATAAAGAAGGGCGTATTATTACAGCAGAATTTAGCGATTTTTATCTTGTGAATGTCTATACGCCTAATTCTAAAAGAGAGCTTGAACGCTTGGAATATAGAATGGAATGGGAAGATGATTTTCGCACGTTTTTGAAAAACTTAGAATCTAAAAAGCCTGTGATTGTGTGTGGTGATCTTAATGTCGCACATAAAGAGATTGATTTAAAAAACCCTAAAACAAATCGTAGAAATGCAGGATTTACTGACGAAGAAAGAGAAAAAATGAGTGCGCTACTAGATTCTGGCTTTACAGATACTTATCGCCATTTTTACCCTGAAAAGCAAGGGGCTTACACTTGGTGGAGCTATATGGGCAAGGCTAGGGCAAACAACACGGGGTGGCGGATTGATTATTTTTTATGTTCTAAAATTTTAGATTCTAGATTAAAAAGTGCTAGCATTTACCCTGAAATTTTAGGAAGTGATCATTGTCCTGTGGGAATAGAAATTGATTGATATAGATAATCAAACTAAAATCAAATTTGATTCTAGCTTTTTAGCATTTTTAGATTCCATATTTTTAGAAATTTTAAAAGACTTAGGATTGCAAGATAAGCAATGCGAGCTTTTATTTGTGGAGAATGCAAAAATCCAAGCATTAAATTTAGAATTTAGAGGGATTGATAAGCCAACTGATGTGTTATCTTTTCCTTTAGAGTTTTCTCTGCTTTTAGGAAGTATTGTAATTTCAGTAGAGTTTGCAAGTAAAATTGCACAAGAATTAGGGCATAGCTTAAATGATGAAATCGCCTTGCTTTTTATCCACGGAGTGTTGCATTTGCTAGGATTTGATCACGAAGTGGATAATGGGGAGCATAGAGAGAGAGAAAGAAAGATTGTAGAGAAGTTTGGCTTGCCTAAGAGTTTGATTGTGCGCACACAAGGTTAAAGCAAGGATTAAAATGTTAGGAAAAACACATATTGCCTTCGCGCTTGGGCTTGGCGCGCTTGGAGCGGTTGGCTTTTCTGCTCTAACGCAAACTTCGCTAAGTGCTAAGGATTTAGGCGTGTTTTATGGCGCGATAACCTTAGGCGCGTTGTTGCCTGATATTGATGAGCCAAATTCTACTATTGGTAAAAAAACTATTGGAATTTCAAATGTAATTAAAGCGATTTTTGGGCATAGGGGGCTAACGCATAGCCTTAGTTTTCTTATAATAGTTGGAATCTTATTATTGTTTGCAAGTGCCTTTGGGGCAGAGTTTTTAAAAGGGATTCCACTTGTTAGTGGATTTGTTAAAGACTTAGATGAAGCGGTGCTTGAAATTTTTGTTTTTGGAGTTTTATTAGGTTGTGTGTTTCATCTAATGGGAGATATGCTAACGCCTAGTGGAGTGCCATTGTTTTTGCCCTTTAGTGCAAAATCTGTGCATTTAATTCCCGCTTTTTTGCGCTTTAAAACAGGGGGAATTTGGGATTATGTAATCGGGGCGTTTAGTCTTTTTGTTTTTGGGGCTTTAAATTATTTTGGATTCCAACTTTAAGGGGAGCGCGTGAAAGCAAAAGTGCTATTGTTAGAAGATGATGTAGCATTGCAAGAAATTATTGCAGAGTGTTTAGAAGAAGAGGGTTATTTTGTAGTGTGTTGTGATAATGGCTTAGAAGCGGCAAACAAGGCTTATGAAATGGATTTTGATATTTTATTGCTTGATGTAATGGTTGCTGGACAAAATGGCTTTAAAGCCTTAAGAGAGATTAGAGAGAGTGGTAAAGATACGCCAGCAATTTTTATCACAGCGTTAAATTCGCTAAAGGATTTAGAAGTTGGTTTTAAAAGTGGCTGCGATGATTATTTGCGCAAGCCTTTTGAGCTTTCAGAATTGCTTTTGCGCATTGAAGCACAGCTTAAGCGCAAGGGGAAAAACACACTTTTTGACTTTGGCAATGGATATTGCTTTGATAGTAAAACAGAGATTTTGTATTTTGAAAATAAAATCCAAAAAATGCCCTCAAAAGAGAGAGAACTTTTGAAGCTTTTGTTAAAACATAATGGAGAGTTTGTAAGTTTGGAGCAAATTTATTCTGTGCTTTGGGGATATGATGAAGAGCCAAGCGAGCTTAGTTTGCGCGTGTATATCAAAAACTTGCGCCATATTGTAGGAAAGGATAATATTCTAACAAGGCGCGGTGAAGGATATTGTTATAAAAGGGCTTAAAATGGCAAAATTTAAAATGGATATGAGCAAAAAAACCGCTTTTAAGATTTTGGCATTGTATATGCTAACAAGTTTTGTTTTTTTGGCACTTGTGTTTTATGGCTGGTATGGCACAAAGAAAGATTCCATTGTAGAATCCAAAATTAACACGCTTTTTGAGAATGCGCATTCTTTGGTGGTGTATTTGTATGAACAGGTGCAAAATTCCCTCTCTAAAGACTTAGATTATAAAAAGCTTTTAAGCTCTGCACATAATGAACTTGGAATTTCTTTTTTGCTTATTAAAGAGAATGGAGAAATCCTTTTTAATGCATTAGAAAATTTGCAAAATCCTAAACAGATTCAAGCGATTTTAAATGCACAATCTCTTTTAAAAGCTCCAAATCATAGGGGCGATAAAATTGTGCTTAAAGAAGATACAATGTATCTTATTACACAGCGTATAGGCGGGAGATTCTGGCATTTAATGCAGCAGAGTTTTAGCAATTCTAAAATGGAATCTAAAAACAATATTTATATGCTTGTGTCTTCAAAGGGTATAAAATCTGAACTTTATACTCTTCTTGGTGTTATCTTTGCAAGTTTTATTGCCGCGCTTTTAGCAATCAGTTTGGTTGCGTATTTTTTAGTTTCTTTGAGTCTTAAGCCTTTAAAAGAAAAAATCCAGCAATTAAATGCGTTTATTAAGGATTCTACACACGAGATAAACACGCCTTTAAGTGTAATTTTGATGAGTGTTGAGCGTATTAAAATGTATGAGTTAAGCACACATCAACAACAAAAATTTGAGCGTATAAAACTAGCAGCACAAACACTAGAGCAGATTTATCAAGATTTGCTTTTTTATGCTTTTGATGAAGCAAAGGATTTAAAATTAGAAAATGTTGCTTTAACACAATTAATCGCTGAACGCATTGCGTATTTTGAGCCATTTTTTAAGAAAAAAAACATTGCAATTTGTTTTTCTTTAGAGCTTGAAAATAGTGTAGAGAGTGTTATAAGTGCAAATTACAGCAGAATTGTGCGTGTGGTGGATAATCTTTTAGATAATGCCTTAAAATACACGCAAAGTGGCGGAAGCGTGGAAGTTGTTTTGGGCGAGAATTTTTTAAACATAAAAGATAATGGTTGTGGAATCCCAAAAGACAAAATGGATAAAATTTTCAAGCGTTATTACCGCGCAAATGCTAATCAAGGTGGATTTGGAATCGGACTTGCCCTAGTGCAACAAATTTGCACGCTTTATAATATTACAATCACTTGCAAGAGCGAAGAGGGCAAGGGAAGTGAGTTTAGATTGCAGTGGAATTAGAGGCTTGCAGCACTTTAAAATCTTACTAAAAGATATTTTCACGCTTCCATAGTAAAAGGTTGGAATCTAGTAGTTCTTCATTGATTTTTATAGCTAGATTATTTCGCATTTCAAAAAAGTGGTAGAAAAGATCTAAATCCTTGCTTGGTATTACGCCTTTAAGGTTGTTTTTGGCAAAGCCTTTTGTGCCTTTGGTGGTTTTGGTGCGTGTGATTCTGCTATCTTTGCCCTCTAAGTCTTTGAAAGCATTTGTATCTTTTCCCATTATAGCATTTGTGATGTCATAAAAGCTGTCGTTATAATCTTTGTTTTGATAGTAAGGATTTGCGTGATAGTATTTAAAGATTTCTAGTGCGGCGTTAAAAAGGCTTTTAGCTTCTTTGCTAAAACTAAATTGCTTTAAAAACTCTCTAAAGTCAAAGGGTGGGAGTTCTAAATTTCGCTTTTTCTTTTGCACTTCAGGCGTGTCTAAAACACTTATATCATAGCCGATAATCTCGGCACTATCAGGGTAAAGCACATTTAAGTCATTATGCTTACACGCTCCACCTAAGTCTTCAGCACTAAAGGGCATAATGTAGTTTTTAAGAGCGACTAATTTGCCCCCCCCCCCCGTTAGTAACGGCTTTATTTGTGAAAGCCATTCTTAAATAAAACAAAGAAAAAGCTATGGAATCGTTAAATAATTCTTGTGGTATCTCGCTTATTTTGCCCTTTAAGACATAATCATTGCGTTCAAAATATTTATGATGTGTGTTAAAATTTAAGCCTTTAGAAAGTAGGCAATATTGTAAATTTTCAGTTGTAATTGGCGTTTGATTTTTGCTTGGCTTATTTGTCATATTGATACTACTTTCAAGATAACTATAATTCCCCAAAATCATTCCCTTTTGATTCTGTTTTATCGCTGTATCTATCTCTTTCACTAAACTTGGTCTTTCTAGATCATAGGTGTAGGGTTTGAGATAATTAAAGCCCACTTTATCTTTCTCATAACGCTTGGCGGTAAAGGATTTATTATTGATTTCATCGCCTAAGTGTTTGCTAAAAATCATTTGAGAGATACTCCAATCACTTAGATTAAAGGTTTTAGCTGTGCTAAAAATATGGCTATACATTTTTAGCTTAGAATTTATGTAGTGTTTTATCTCATCACGCATAAAAGATTCGCTCATATAATAAAACACAATGACTTCAGGCTCTAGCCTTAAGACTTTGTTAAAAAAGCTTATGGCTTTATTTTCATTTCTGCCCTTTTGTCTTTGATAAGGTGGATTCATAATTACCATTAGCTTTTTGTTTTCTCTTTTTACAATTTCGGCTATCTCTAGCTCATCGCCCCCGTGTTTAAATTTTGGCTCATTAGAATTTTCTAAATAATCAAATTGCACCACATTTTCAAAATCCTTAATCTTACAAATATCCACATCTTTAGAATCTAATGTGCTTAAGTAGCATTGCTTTTTTATCTCTTTTGGGAATTGATTTTCTAAATTGCCCACGCCACAGCAAGGGTCATAAATGATATAGTCTTTTAAGTCTGTTTTAGAATCTTTGCAATACTGCTCTAAAATCTTGTTTTGCTCACTCACAAAGAAAAAGGGTGTGTATTCTCCGCCTGTGTCTTTGCGGTATTTATCGGTATAAAGCAAATGCGATTCTTCTAAGATTTTTAAAAATTCATCTTTTGCAGGTGGGCGTTTGTATTTGTCCCAAAAGGCTGTATAGGCTTGTAGATTTGGGATAGTGTAGAATTTTTCATTTTTATCATCTATAAATTTTACTTCTTGTTTGTTTTCGTTTATTTCTATGCTAAAGGCGTTTAGGTCTGTGCCTTCTCGTATTAGGGGCTTTTGTGAGCCTAAGTCTGTGCCTACGATTATAAGGCTGTCTTTGTATTTGGTGTTGTTTAGCATATCTACCAAAAAGAGATTGATTAAAATTTGTTCGTTTTTTATCTCATTTTTAAAAGTTAAGGCTTTTTTCCACGCGTGAAAAATGGTTATCATATTTTTAAGCGTGATAGAGATTTCTAAATCTTCTCTTTTGAGTAAGTTGGCATAAAACTCTTTAATCTCATTATTTACATATTTTATGATTTTCGCACTTTGTCTTAATCTATCGTTGATTCTATCTATCGCATCGCGTGTGGGATTACTTGGAGTTTCGCTCTCCCAATGAAAGTCATTATTAAACATCACAGAATCATCTAAAAGCTCAATAAACTCTAAAATATCATTGCCATTTTCTTTATAGATTAGGGCTAGGTGGTTTAGAATCTGTTTTTGCTTTTTATTGGTTAGCACGACTTGGGCTAGGGCTTTTGCTCTTTCTTGTGGGTTTAGGGTAAGCTTTGCTTCAATGTATAAAAGCGGACTGCCCTTTTTATCAAGCAGGATAATGTCTATTCGCTCATTATCATATTTGCAAAGCTTGGGGTTAAAATACTCTTGGCTAAATTTGACTTTGTAGTCTATCTCATCTTGTGGTTGTTTTATCATTTAAACTCCTGCACCCTTAAAGTTTGGTATTGTAGTAGAAAATGCTTTAAACTCTTGTTGTTTTTAACTCTTTTTAGTCTTTTAAAATTTCTAAAAATATGGAATCTAAATTTAATGGAGCTGTAAAAGTTGGAATAGTAATTGCTTGATTCTTTGCAAAATACTTTATGTTTAAAGGATTGCAAATGTTACGATCTTTATGGTCAGGCGTTAGTGGTATGCAAGCGCATCAAATTGCATTAGATGTTGAGTCAAACAATATTGCAAATGTCAATACAACGGGCTTTAAATATTCTAGAGCAGATTTTTCTACTATGGTTAGTCAAACAAAGCGTTCTGCTACGATTCCTTATGCTGGTTATGGCGGGGTAAATGATTTTTCTGTTGGGCTTGGAACTGGAATTGAAACAACAACTAAAATTTTTGAGCAGGGTTCTTTGCAGAATACTGATAGAAAGGGAGATTTGGCATTAGAGGGCAAAGGAATGTTTGTTGTTAGTAACAATGGCGGATATTCTAATATGTATACAAGAGATGGTGCATTTATGTTTGATGCAGTAGGGAATCTCGTAAATACTAGCGGTTTTATTGTGCAAGGTTGGGTTAGAGATTTATCTAAACTCAATTGTGCGTGTGGAAGCGATTCTTTAAATCGTGTGGATTCCACAGGTCCTGTTGGGAATATTACCATTGATCCACGCCTTACAATCCCAGCTAAAAAAACAGGTGTGGTTGTAGGGAATATCAATTTAACAAGTGGGAATAAAACAGAAAATATCGGTTGTCCAAGCCCACTTGATAGCTCAAGTGCGAATAATTATGTAGCAGGAGGCTTAGATAGGCTTTATGATACCTCAGATAAGCAACACGAAATCCCACAAGATATGGGAGTAATGTTTAATGACGCTGGGGAGGCTATGCGCTTGCAAGAAGGACAGGGGATTTGGATAAGTTATCAAACAGCTACGGCAGAGCCTTTGGAGCTTGGAGGAAACATACCAGCAGGTGCGGTTACAACAACAGTTAATATTAATGGGCAAGAAATCACTTGGACAAATGATCCTACTGCAAATGGTTCTAGCCACTTGTTAGCCGCGCAAAGAGCGATTAATAATTATAAAGACAAAACAGGTGTAGAAGCAATCATACAAGGCGACACATTAGTTTTGCAAAACAAAAATCAACTTGATGGTGATGGTAGAAATAAAAATATCCGTGCAACAGGATTTAATAACGGAATCTTTGATGGTGGTGGTTTTGGGGGTAATGATGCTGATGCAACCGTTACCACTGCTTTTGAATACAGATATAGCAAGCAAACAACACCAAGCTTAGATGATGGGCAGTTTAGAAGCACAGAAGATTTGCGCATACTTATGCAGCACGATGCAAACCGCGTAAAAGCCTTTGGTGGAGATTCTACTGCTTATGGGCAAGCGGCAGGGCAAAATGCAGGTAGGGTTCCAGATAACTATGGCGAGAGTGCTTATGGAGTTAAGATTACTTTAAATAGTCTTGGACAATTTGAGATAAATAACCAAGATGATGGGATTAAAGCAAGTGCAACAGCTGGTCCGGGTGGATTCCACAATCCAGAATTTGATAGCTTAAATATCTTTGTTTCTGCCTTTAACGATGAAAACAACACAACAAATGTGCTTTTCAAAAATCAAATGAAAGCAATGAATACAGGTGTGCTAGTAGAAGGCGGACAAGTTACAACAACAGCGGGTTTAAGAATGGCTACATTTGCACAAACTGTGGATATTTATGATAGTTTAGGAAATAAACACGAATTTACAATGCAGTTTGAAAAAGTGGGAGATTCAGAATGGAGCTTCCGGATTATTGTGCCAGAGCCAGCAGAACTTATTGGCTCTAGTGCGCAACGCCCAAATATTTTAGAAGGCGGTAGTGTAACCTTTGGGGAAAATGGAGAGCTATTAGGGGTAAATCCATCTAGCATTCAGTTTAAGCCAAATACAGGGGCTTCATTCCCACAAAATATTGAACTAGACTTTGGAAAAGGCGGTGGGTTTGATGGACTTACAAGCACTTCTAGGGAATCCCAAGCACAAAATGTTAATGGTGATGGCTATGCTTCTGGCGTTTTGAAAGAATATTATTTTGACGCAACAGGAACTTTAATAGGAAGTTTTGATAATGGGCAAAATCTAGCTTTAGCACAAGTGGCAATTGCAACATTTGCAAACTACGAAGGGTTACAAGAGAGCGGAAGCAATCTTTTTGCAGAGTCAGCAAACTCTGGACGCGCAACAATAGGAACGGCTGGAACAGGTGGTCGTGCTAGTGTTGCAGCATCTAAGCTTGAGATGAGTAACGCAGATTTAAGCCGTGGTCTAACACAGCTTATTGTGGTGCAAAGAGGATTCCAAGCAAACTCTAAATCTATTACCACAGCCGATCAAGTGCTAAACACACTGCTAGGCTTAAAGCAGTAATTAAAGACTTTCTTGCTTTGACACTTCTTAAAATTGCAACTCCATAACTCTGCGGAGTTGCAAAACTTCGTTTTCTTATAACTTTTGCTTTTATCATTTATTTTTTAATCCCATTTTTAAAGGTTTATAGTAGCTAAATATAAAATATTATTTTTATTAAGCTAAATAAAGTTGATATTAGTAATATAAAGGTTATTGATTTTTTCTATTTTTTTGCTATAATGCGCGAAAATTTTTCAAAAAAGGATATTTATGGCAAAACATACTTTTCAAACCGAAGTGAATCAACTTTTGGATTTAATGATACATTCTTTGTATTCTAATAAAGAGATTTTTTTGCGTGAGCTTGTGAGCAATGCTTCAGACGCGCTAGATAAATTGCAATACTTAACGCTAACAGATGAGAAACTAAAGTCGTTAAACTTCACGCCTAGAATTGACATAGCCTTTGATAGTGAGAAAAACACGCTAACAATTAGTGATAGCGGTGTGGGTATGAATGAAGCGGATTTAATAGAGAATTTAGGAACGATTGCAAAGAGTGGGACAAAAAACTTTTTATCAAAACTTAGTGGCGATAAGAAAAAGGATTCCGCACTTATT
Source organism: Helicobacter winghamensis ATCC BAA-430 (assembly GCF_028751035.1). NCBI lineage: Bacteria > Pseudomonadati > Campylobacterota > Epsilonproteobacteria > Campylobacterales > Helicobacteraceae > Helicobacter > Helicobacter winghamensis. The sequence goes on from NZ_CP063533.1 coordinate 355,672, forward strand.
GGACAATTTGGTGTTGGGTTTTATTCTGCTTTTATGGTGGCAAGCAAGATTATAGTAACAACCAAAAAAGCAGGGGAGAGTCAAGCGTATGCGTGGATTAGTGATGGGAGTGGGGAGTTTGATATTGAGCCTTGTGAGAAAGAATCGCACGGAAGTGAGATTAAGCTATATTTAAAAGATGATGAAAAGGAATTTACAAGCCGTTGGCGTATAGAAGAGATTATCAAAAAATACTCTGATCATATTCCTTTCCCTATTTTCTTGCATTTTACTGAGAGCAAAAGCGAGGGTGAAGGGGAAAATAAAAAGGAAGTCATAGAGCAAAAATGCGAACAAATCAACAAGGCTTCAGCTCTTTGGCGTGTGGCAAAGAAAGATTTAAAAGATGAAGAATACAAAGAGTTTTATAAAACTTTGAGTTATGATTCTAGTGAGCCACTTTCTTGGATACACACAAGGGTGGAGGGGACTTTAGAATACACAACTTTATTTTATATTCCACAAACTGCGCCTTTTGACTTGTATCGCGTGGATTATAAAAGTGGCGTGAAGCTGTATGTGAAGCGTGTGTTTATTACCGATGATGATAAGGAGCTTTTACCGCCTTATTTGCGTTTTGTAAGGGGGATAATTGATAGCGAAGATTTACCGCTTAATGTAAGCCGTGAGATTTTGCAACAAAATAGAATCCTAGCTACGATTAAATCTGCTTCTACAAAAAAGATTCTAAGCGAGATTGAAGCTTTGCAGAAAGATACAGAAAAATACGCTAAGTTTTATAAAGAGTTTGGTAGATGTTTAAAAGAGGGTGTTTATAGCGATTTTGAAAACAAAGAAAAATTATTGGAGCTTTTGCGCTTTAGTAGCACTAAGAGTGAGGGTAAAGAAATTTCTTTTAAAGAATACAAAGAGAGAATGACTGATGGGCAAAAGGCAATCTACTATCTGCAAGGGGAGAATTTGGAGCTGCTTAAGAGCTCACCTTTGCTTGATGCGTTTAATAAAAAAGGCATTGAAGTAATGCTCTTTGGCGATGAGATAGATGGAATCGTAATGCCTATGGTGCAAGAGTATGATAAAACACCATTGCGTGCGATTACTTCTAAGGAAGCTTTGGAAGATTTAGGAGAAGCTAGCATTGATGATCAAACACAAGAGAAATTTAAGGGCTTGTTGGAGACTTTCAAGGAAGCTTTAGGTGATGAGGTGCAAGAAGTGCGCTTAAGTGCTAGATTAGTTGATGCACCCTCTTGTGTGGTAGAAGCTGATGATCAAAATAACGCAATGTTAAAAATGATGCGTCAAATGGGAATGCAAGGGGATATGCCAGAGTCTAAGCCGATTTTAGAGCTTAATCCTAATCACGCGATTTTAACAAGTCTTTTAGAGAGCAAAAATAGTGAGAAAACAAAGGAAATTGCGCATTTATTGCTTGAAGAAGCAAAATTGCTTGAGAGTGGTAAGCTTAAAGATGTCAATGCGTTTGTAAAACGCCTAAATGCTCTGTTGCAGGCTAGTCTTTAGTTTAGGTTAAAAAGTTGGAATCTGTTTTTGGATTCTAACTTTTAGATAGTTTTTGCATTACAACTTCTAGGATTTTAAATTTTTCAAACAAGAAAAAGCAACTTGAAAAATGCAAACATTTTTTCTTCCTTATTGTCTGTAAAATTTAAAATCCCAAAAATTTAGATTCCATATTACAGCCATTTTTTCTTTTTAAAATACAGAATCGGAAGAACGGTTGAGATAATCATAACACCTAAAACTATGGGATAAGAATAAGTCCATTCAAGCTCGGGCATATATTTAAAATTCATTCCATAAATCGTTGAAATTAGTGTTGGAGGCATCATTGCCACAGTTACAACAGTGAAAATTTTAATGGTTTTGTTTTGCTCAATGTTAATTTGGCTAGAAAAGAGAGTTTGGATATTGTCTAAAATATTCATATTAACATTGGTAAATTCTACTAGAGAGTTAATATCTTTTAGCACAATTCCTAAATCTTTTTTGACTTCTAAATCGGCTTTATTTGTGCGTAAAAGTGCAGTAATTGCAAGTCTTTTGTCAAAGAGGCTATCGCGCAAGCTTAGGTGCATTTCTTGTAAAATAGATAAATTTTCTAATATATCATCACCTAGCTTTTTATCAAACACAACTGCGCGGCGTAAAAGACGCGTTTGCTTGGCGATACTCTCTAGCATATCCGCATCTTTTTCTACCCTTAATTCAAAGATTTTTGAAATTAAATCAAATCCATCTTCAAAGTTTTTTGGGCTTGCAAGCACGCGTTGTTGGATTTCATCAAAGACTTTAAACTCGCTATAACGCACGGTAAAAAGGATATTGTGTGTAAGCAAAAAAGTAATGGTTTCATTGTGTAAAATATTCTCTTCATTAGGGCGCGTTAAGAAATAGGTGTTAATAGTTACGCTCTCGCTATCTTCCCAATAACGCGCGGATTCTTCAATTTCTTCCCTTTCTTCTTTGGTTGGAATATCTAAAAGATAGGTTTTTGAAATATAAGCAATTTCTTGTGCGCTTGGGTGCAGTAAGTCAATCCAAAGCACATCAGAGCTTGCGTCAATGGCTTCTATGGATTGAATGCTCTCCCTTACAACCATTCCATTGCGTTTAATAAATAGATTTAACATTATTGCTCCTTTAAGATTCTAAAGGAGAATAATCCCCTTTAGTTTAGCGTTTTTAGAATATTCTGGGGTTCGTCCATTCTTATACTCTTTTATCTAAAACTTCAAATGCTGGAAGCACTTCACCTTCTAGTAACTCTAAGCTTGCTCCACCGCCTGTTGAAGTGAAGCTCATACTATCTTTATTTCCTGCTTTATCTACTGCATCTGCTGTATCTCCACCTCCAATAATACTATAAGCATAGGTATCAGCAATCGCGTGTGAAATACTAAAAGTTCCGCGTGAGAATTTTTGCGTTTCATAAGCCCCAAGTGGTCCATTCCAAACAATTGTTTCACAATCTTTAATCACTTCATTAAAGAGCTTCACGGTTGCTGGTCCTATATCTGCTGCCATTAGATTATCTGGAATATCTTGTGCAGGGATAATTTTCACTACTTTTGGATCTTTAATATCATCAGTTGCTACAACATCTACGGGCAGATAAATTTTTACGCCTTTTTCTTTAGCACTTCTTAGAATGCTGCGAGCATCTTCAAGCAAGTTATCTTCGGTCAAAGAAGCCTTTGTATCATAACCGATTGCCTTTAAGAAAGTATTGCTCATCGCTCCACCGATGATGATTTTATCCACAACATTTAAGATAGAATTTAAAAGCGTGAGTTTAGAGGATACTTTAGAACCGCCAACAATCAATAATAGTGGGCGCAAAGGATTAGAGAGTGCAACAGCAAAAGAATCAATTTCTTTTTTTAGGAGTAAGCCGGCAACTTTTTCTTGCGCATATTGTGCGATTCCATAGGTTGAAGCGTGCTTGCGGTGAGAAGTTCCAAAGGCGTCATTAACATAAACATCACAAAGGCTTGCAAGTTTTTGGGAGAGAGCAGAATCGTTTTTTTCTTCGCCTTCATAAAAGCGGATATTTTCTAGTAAAACAATGCTACCATCTACAAGCGTATTTAGCGTAACTTGCGCATTTTCTAAGCTATCTACAAAGACAACATCTTTTGAAAGCAAGCGTTCTAGGCGTTTTAAAATGTTTTTTAAAGAAAAGGAATCGCTTTTGCCTTGTGGTCGCCCTAAGTGGCTAACTAGAATGATAGATTTTGCGCCATTGTCAATGCAATAATTAATTGTAGGAATTGCTTCGCGGATTCTTGTATCATCACTAATATTAAGTTCGCTATCCATAGGGACATTAAAATCTACGCGGATTAAAACACGCTTGTCTTTAAGATTGACTTCACGGATGCTTTTTACATTTTGCATTTTTTGGATATTTTCACTCATATTTACCCTTTTTTATAAAATAGTTAAGGGAATCTTAACTAAAAATGCCTTAATCCTAAGCAAAATTTAGGCGTGTGGGATTTTTATTGCGAAGCCTTTTTTGCCATTTTGTAAGAGTGTAATGCTTCCATTGTGTGCTTCAATGATTTGCAAAGAGAGTGCAAGCCCTAAGCCATTTCCTTTTAATTTAGTGCTTTTAAAGGGTTCAAAAAGAATCTCTGGATTTTCAATAGGCTTGCCATTATCATAGATTTCAAAGAGTGCGTGTTTATCTGTGTTATAAAAGTTAATCTCTACAAGCCCTTTTTCGTTTTCGCCCTCTTCAATGGCGTCAATGGCATTAAATAGGAAATTTTGTAACACAATACAAAGCAAATCAAAATCCGCTTCAAATTCTGTTTTATTAAACTTAAAATCAAAAATAATATCTTTAGAGTAAGTGTAGTGGCTAATGGATTCGTTAAGTTCATCTTCAATGTTTTGAGAATCAATTTTGCTTTTATTGCAATGCACGCCTTTTGAAAAAAGCAAAGTGGCTTTTACAATGCGTTCTACGCGCCAAATGGATTTTTTAATCTCTAGCACAAGGGACTTGTTTTTTAAATCCACGCGATTAATAAGTGTAGAAGCGAGTAGGGCAACAGAGCCTACGGGATTGCGGATTTCGTGTGCTAAGTGGGCGGAGATTTGTCCCATAGAAGCTAAGCGTTCTTTGCGCTTCTCGCTTGTAATATCAGTGGCGGATATTATGCGCTTATTGAGCTTGGTGTTAGATTGCACAAGATAAACTCTGCTGTTTGGAAGTTCAATTTCTTGGCGATTATTTTGAGAGAAATCAAGCTTTTCTAAGAGTTCTGGTATTTCGCACGCTAGGCTGTTTTGATAAAAAATCTCACCTTCTTGCTCTAGCACCCAAATCGCTGTTGGCAAGACATCTAGCACTTCTTCAAAGAGCGCTTTTAGCTCTACAAACTCTTTTTCTACTTCATAAGTTTGTGTGATAAGCTTTTTTAAACCCTTTGCAAAGGATTCCTTATCACTACTGCTTAAGGATTCTAATAAATGTTCATCAATCACGCTTAAGCCTTGATTCCTTGTTTGCCTTGTAAGTCTTTTAGGTAATCAAAGAGTAAATCACTAAAGCCAAAGCTACCACTTAGAGATTCTGAAAGCGTATCGCGATACATTGATTCATAAATATCGTGTCCGGGAGCTTTTGGATAAAGTGTATCGTCCATTTTTAAAGAAATATCTAACATTTGCTTTAAAATGAGTGCTTCAAAGGCATCTGTTTGCTCTCTTAACCTTGAGTCATCATCTGTTTTTTGAATGGTTGGTGTAGATTTTGCCGCGTTAAGTAATTCCTTAGAATATCCACTAATTCCATTAAAATCAATTTGCATTTTTATCCTTTAGATGATCTCTAAGTCGGCGTTAAACGCGCCTGCTTTTTTCATTGTTTCTAAGATAGCAATCATATCTTTTGGAGTTGCTCCCATTCTTTGTAATGCTCTAGTTACACTTGAAATTGTTGGGTTATTTTGTGCGCTTACCATTGCTTCTGTTGCGCTAAATGTTGCTCCATTGCCCATATTTACAGCTTCTGGGTCGTTAATTGCTTCATTGCTTACTTTAATGGTAATATTATTGTGCGTAACAACTACGGGTGTAACTTCTACGCCCATTCCTGCGATAATTGTGCCTGTGCGTTCATTAATAATAATTTTATCTTCTTTAATGGCGTCAATATCAATCTCTTGCACGCGTGCTAAAAACTCTACCATACTCATTTCTTGTGGGCGTTGGAGTTTGATTGTGCGCGGGTCAATGGCTGTTGCAATAGGGGCTTGTGTGCCTTGTGTTTGCCCATCTTGTGAATTTGAGTTTGCAAAGGCAGCATTAATGCTTCTTTGAATGCGGATTGCGTTTTGGAAATTAGATTCCTTTAAGCTTAGTGTGGCGTTGATTTTATTATATAAATCATAGCTAACCTCTCTCTCCACTGTTGCTCCATTTGGCAAAACACCAGCTAAGGGGTGGTTCGCGCTTCCACCTCTCTCGCTTTTGCCTCCGATTCCTACTGCGCCTTGTGCCACAGCATAGATTCTACCATCTAAACCACTAAGTGGAGTTAGAAGCAGTGTTCCACCTTCAAGTGATTTTGCATCGCCGATACTTGAAACTAAAATATCAATCTTATCACCTTGTCTTGCAAAGGCTGGGAGTTTTGCAGTCACCATAACAGCAGCGACATTTTTAGAGCTAATATCGTTTGCATCTACCTTTACATTAACGCTATCTAACATATTTGAGATAGATTGCATTGTAAAAGCTGAAGTTGTTTTATCTCCTGTTCCATTTAAGCCAACAACCAAACCATAGCCAATAAGCTGGTTATCACGCACACCTACAATGTTTGCTAAATCACTCACTTTTGCGCTAAAAGCTGGGAGCGTAACCATAACGCAGAGCATTAAGAGTTTTGTTATTTTCATCGCGTAATGTCCTTATTTCGCTAAAATCTTTTAATGTTTAAGCAAGAAGCATTCCAAAATTACTTATTAAATCTTTCTTTTTGTCAAACTTGCTTGCGTATTTTTTAAGAGATTTTAGCTACAATGCCTTAATTTTTGGATATAAGGTAAATCAATGACGCAAAATTTACAAGAATTGATTAAAATTTATGCTTTAGATTCTCATATCAATTTTAGCACGCATTTGCTTGGGCAATCAAAGGATACTTTGATTGCGTTATTAAGCGAACTTCTAACACTTTATATTAATGATAAGAATAGCTCTACAATTAGGGAGATTTTAAGTGTCTCTCTTGCGGGATATACGCATAATACAGAAAAAATTGGATTTAATGGTTTTAGGCAAGATAGTTTTGGTGAGCCTATTAATTGTGAGGCAAAGCCTAAAAATATTCGTTCTAATTCAACAAAAAAGTTAAATGGCGGAGGGAATTTTACTGATTATACTTGGGGGAGATTTAATAGAGACAAAGAATCTCATTTAAATTTAGTTATTAGCGGATTTGTAGATGGAAAAATGCTTTATTGTTTAGAATTCCCTTTTGTATCCACTAGTTTTTTGACACATTTACAGGAGCAACTTACCAAGAGATTTCCAAATGGAGATGTAACGGGGCAATATTTGCGGAGTGCAAGCTTTAGCTTTAAGCACTATAAGGACGCGCATATACGCATTATTTATGTTTGCAAAGAATTAGAAATTTATCAACAATTTTTAGAAAAAAGCCTTTTTAAATTTCTAAAGGATTTTGTATGTTAGTGTGTGGAGATGCACTAAAAGAATTACAAAAATTACAAAGCAATAGTGTGGATATAGGAGTAACTTCACCACCTTATAATAAACAAGAAAATAAAAAAGGCTGGCTTGTCAAAAATGTGATTTATGATGCTACAAGTGACAAGCTAGATGAAGAATATTATCAAAAGAGTCAAATTGCGGTGCTTGATGAAGTGTATAGGGTAACAAAAGAGGGAGGAAGCTTTTTTTATAACCATAAAATTCGTTGGGAAAAAGGCAGATTAATCCATCCACTAGAATGGATAGTAAAAACACAATGGAATCTAAGACAGGAGATTATCTGGGATAGGGGGATTGCAGCAAATATTCGTGGTTGGAGATTTTGGCAAGTTGAAGAGAGAATTTATTGGCTACAAAAACCAAAGGGTAAAAACTTAATTGGAGAAGAGTTGCAAAGTAGGCACGCACTTTTAAGCTCTATTTGGCGCATACGCCCAGAGAGCAACAACGCTCACCCAGCTCCTTTTCCGCTTGCTTTGCCTTTGCGTTGTATATTTTCTATTTTAAATGAAAAGAGTGGGGTTGTGCTTGATCCTTATTGCGGGAGTGGCACAAGTGGCATTGCAGCAAAGATTCTAAATTGTGAATTTATAGGGATTGATAATTCTCAAAATTATTTAGAGTTTGCAAAACATAGAATTGCAAATTATAGAGACTATATCCAAGAAGCGCAAAATGAGTTACAACTCCATAAAGTTAGGGAGAGTTTTAAAGAGAAAAAACAAAAAGGTAAAACAAAAAATAGATTTCTACCAACCACATCCTTATTTAATACTGATATAAATTAATTCTACTTCTTAATTAAGAAGTGCTTGGATAAAATCACATAATTTATATTAAGGGGATTTATGCGCTGGATTCTATCTTTGTGTTTTATTGTGCAATTTATGGGTGCAAAGGAGATTACTGAAGCCTTGCAAGCAATGCAATTTGATACAACAAAGCAAGACTTATTAAGAGAAGCAGTGGGGGAGTTTTATACACAAAAGCGCGTGTATATGCAAAACAATTATCGCATTAGGGATAAAATGCTCATTGCCCTGCAACAAAAAGAAACAAATCTTACGCGATATGTGGAATCACTAAAAGAAGTGAGTGAGCAATACATTTTAGCGAAGATAGCTTTTTATCGTGAAGTAGTTGGAATCTTAGGGGAAAAACAGACTGAAAAATTGATAGAAATGCTTAATGAGTGAGTGTTGAAAAACTAAGGGAAGGCTAATGTATAAGATTTTAATCGTAGAAGATGATTTAGAAATGCAAAAACTTTTGCAAGATTATTTGCAACAAAGCGGAATGGAAGTTATCACCACAGATAGCCCAAACACCGCGATAGAGTGGATTAAACAGCAAAAAGGATTCCATCTAGCTGTGCTTGATATTATGCTACCTGAAATGGATGGCTTGGAGTTGTGTGAGAGAATTAGGGAGATAAGCGATATACCTATTATTATGTCTTCTGCGCGTGGGGATATTAGTAGCAAAATGCTAGGTTTTAAAAATGGGGCTGATGATTATTTGGCAAAATCTTATGAGCCTTTGGAGCTTGTTGCGCGCATTAATGCGTTACTTAAGCGATACACAAAAACGCAAAGCATAACTTATAAGGACTTAGAGATTGATTCAACAAAACGCAAGGTAAAGGTGGAAGGAATCGCTATTGAACTAACTCCCGCGGAATTTGAAATTTTAAATTTGCTTTTTTTACACAAGGGAAAGCCCTTTTCGCGCAATTCCTTATCGCAAGCTATTGCAAGCATTGCTCCTGATTCTTCGCTAAGAAGCATTGATACACACATTAGAAACCTAAGAGCAAAGCTAGGTGATGATGCTAAGACGCCAAAATACATTCAATCTGTTTGGGGAATAGGATATAAATTTTGCGATTAAGAAATTGGATTCCACCTTTATTTGTGCAAATTTATTTGCTGTTTGTGCTATCGCTTGGCATAGGTGGAATCGTAACTTATCTTGCAAATCTTAATACGCTAAAAAAGAATGAAGAAGCTATTTTGAAGCAAACCACATTTTTTGCGCAACAATCTCTAATGGAGCTAATGCGCGGTGATATAGCGCGCGTAGAAAGGCTAATTAATGCATTTGAGTTTAAGCCTATTAAAGCACTTCCGTCTAATGCGCAGATTTTAACACAGAGTAAAAACACTTTTGGACTAATGCAAGTTTTTAAGGTGCAACAAAATTATGGATTCCATCTTGAGTATTTGGGAATGGAATTAATTGCATTTAGGGATTTTAGCGTGGAACTTGCGGATAATGGCGGGTTAAATGTTTGGATATTTTTAGATTTTTTGGTGCTACTTTTAACTTTTTCTATGATTTTGGCTTTATTGCACCCTTTAAAAGTTTTGCAAAGTGGCTTAGAAGAGTTTAGTCAAGGAAATTATCAAACTCACATTCCTGTGCCAAAAGAACCACAGCAAGCAAAACTTGCGCGAAGTTTTAACACAATGTGTAAAAAGATTTCTAAGCTAATGCTAGCAAGGGAATTTGTACTAAGAAATATTGCCCACGAGCTAAAAACGCCTATTTCTAAGGCAAAGCTAGCTTTGGAGCTTATGCCTGAAAATCCACAAAAAGGCTTAGTTAGCAAATGTATTCATCATCTTGATAATTTAAGCAGTCAAATTCTAACTTTTGAGAAAATTCAAGAAGGCAAGGATTTGCTTCACTTAGAAGATTTTGATGTAGAAACTCTGTTTCTTAGGACTTTGGAGCAGTTGTTTATCGAAGAAGATTTAGAGATTATGCTTGAAGAAAATTTTAAAATCCGCGGAGATTTGCAGTTTTTATCCATTGCTTTAAGGAATCTTATTGAAAATGCGTTTAAGTATAAAAGTGGTGGAAAGGTGATTTTAAGGGCTTATGTGGAGAATGGGGAGCAGAGAATTGCTGTAAAAAACAATGGAGAAGCCTTGCAGCAAGAGATTGCATACTATCTTGAGCCTTTTTCACGCGATAAGGAACACGCGCTAATTTCTGGCTATGGGCTTGGGCTTGGGATTGTTAAAGGCGTGCTAGAGTTGCACCATTTTAAGCTAGAGTATTTTTACAAACAGGGTGTGCATTGCTTTGTGATGAAGTTGGAATCTAAAGTGTAAGGGGAATAATGGAAATTATAGGGATTGATTTAGGGAGCAATTCTTTGCGCGGTGTGCGTATGAAAGTGATTGAAAACTCTAATGATAGGGAGTTTGTAGTCTTAAAAGAGTGGGATTGCACGGTGCGGACGGCAGAGGGTTTAGAAACAAGTGGTGAGATTTGCAAAGCAGCAGTTTGTCGCATTGTAGATGGCTTGTTGCAAATGTGCCAATCCCTAGAAATTGCTAGTGCAGATAAGGTGGTGGCGCTCACCACGCAAGCAATGCGTAAAGCACGCAATAAAGAAGCAGTTTTGCAAGAGATTTTTGAAAAAAGTGGGATTAGATTCCGCGTTGTTAATGGTGAAATGGAAGCAAAAATCACAACTCTAGCCCCAAAAATCGCACTAGAGAAGTTAAAGGTACAAAACCCAAAATACGATAAAGATTGCTTTTTGCTAATAGATATGGGGGGAGCTAGTAGCGAGTTTGTCGTGTGTGGTGTAGAAATGGAGCTTGCAAAAAGTTTTGAAATAGGGATTGTGAGTGCAAAAGATAGATTTAAGAGTGTGGAGAATTTAAAGGCGCGTAAAGATGAGTTTTTAAGGGAGATTGTGGAGTTTGTGGAGTCTTGTAAGAAAAAGGGAGCGATCCCAAAGTTTCTTGTGGCAAATAGTGGCACGCCAACGCTTGTGTGCGCCTTTAAACTTGGCTTGGATCAATATGATTCTAAGGCAGTGTTTGGGAAAACTCTTGTAAGGGATGATTTTGAAGCAATGTTGCAGGAGTTTTTAAGGCTTGATAAGGAATCGCAAATCGCGCGTTTTGGGGAGTTTAAGGCTGATGTTGTGCCTTTTGGAATCGCGCTATTTACTTGCTTTATGGAAGCCTTAGGGTTTAAGGAATGCTTGGTGGTTGATGAGGGTTTGCGCGAAGGAGCTGTGATAGCTTTTGTTTTAGGTTTTTTGAAATTTTAGATTCTGCTAAGATTACCCCAAGCAGTGTTAAAAATGCACCAACTAAGGCTAGCATAGAAAGTCTTTCTTCTAAAACAAAAAAGCTAGTAATAATGGTAATAATAGGCGTTAAATACACATAAATATTTGTCTTTACCGCACCAATTAATAATGTGGCGCGATTCCATAAAAGAAAGCATAATCCTCCAGCAAAAAGTGATAAAAAAAGTAAGTTTAAGGTAACTTTTAAATCTAGCAAATTTGCTAGATTTGGCGAAAAATCCAAAAAGAAAAAGCTAGGTAGCATTCCTAAGATTCCATAAAAGATAATGCGCCTTGTAACTAGGATGAGGTTATTTGCTTTTTGCATTATTTTAAGGATTAAAAGCGAGTAAGCTGCCCAACCAAGTGCTGAGAGAAATGCTAGTGTATCACCTAAAGGATTAAACGCAAATCCCCCTTCTTCGTAGCTCAAAAGCACAATTCCGCTCATACACAAAACAAAGGCGGGAAAAAAGACAAAAGAAAGTTTTTCAATTTTTAAAAAGTTTGCAAGCAATGCAGTAAAAAGTGGCGCAGTTGCGATAATGACACTAACATTTGAAGCCTTAGAAATATCCATTGCAAGATTTAAGAAAAGATTATAAATTGTGATTCCACAAAGTCCAGCTAGTAGGAAGTAAAGCTCGCTTTTAAGGGCTGATTTTAAAAGTCTTGGGGCAATAAGAAGCAAGAAGCAATAACCAATAATAAATTGTAAAAATAACAGCTCAAGTGGGCTAAAGACTTCTAAAAGAATCTTAACGCTCACATAAAGGCTAGACCACAAAAATACGCTAGCAAAGGCTAGAAAATGCCCTAATGCACGCATTGTAATTCTTCTAGGGTGCAATGCAAGCGCATAAGATATTCCCTACCTAGTGGAATGCAATCATAATACCAGCTCCACAACGCCCACACATAGCTAGAGAGTAGCTTGCCTTGTAGAATTTCCTTGTAGGTAAGATTTGACACTAGCTTTAGGATAAGCCTAATTTGTTCTTTGCTCAATTCAAGTTCGCCTGCTAGATTTCCAAACTCCCAAATGGGAGTGCAAAAGCCTGCAAATTCAAAGTCAATAAGTTTGATTGTGGAATCTTGTGCATTATAAAGAATGTTTGGAAGCTGTAAATCTCTGTGACATAGCACAGATTCTTTTAAATCCGCCTCTTTTGCAATTTGGGTGATGATTTTGTGCTCTTGTTTGCTTAAAAGCGGGATCTTGGCTAGGGATTCATATGTCTTAATCTCATTACTTAAAAGAATTTTTGAAAAGTTAGGGTGGTTTTTGTGCTTAAAGTTGTGCAAGGTTTGGATTGTGCTAATAAGTTTTTCTAGTGTGGCTAGGTTTAGCTGCTCTCTTGTTAGAGGCTTATAGACTTGTAAAAAAGTTGTAAGTTTAATATTGCTTGGATAAAACTCTGCTTGGGGTGTGATGTTCTCTCCTAAAAGCTTTGTGATTTTTTGTTCTTGCTCTGTGTTAATGACTGCATCTCTGTTGTTGCGTGGAATCCTAATAACTTTCTCTTCTCCTAAAAATTTGATTTTATAATTAATATTTGTAACACTAAAAAGTCTTGTTGCTTCATTGTCATCAGCACATTGCTTTGCAATTTCTTCTGGAGTGATGAGTTTAGAAACAAGGGCGTCTTCAAAAGAGTCAATTTCGGTATATAAGGAGTCTAAACCAAAAACATAAAAGTTAATTTTATCCATAGATTTTAAAATACAAGCTTCCCAATATTCGTTATCATCACATTGATTTAGGGAATTTTTTATAACTTCTAAATCTTGCTCATTATCAAAAAATGCGATTCCATCTCCATAACCGCTTGTTGCATTTATATCAATATCTAAAAGCTTACAATTTTCATCTGTGATATATCCCCAAGAAGGTGTTTCGTGCAGAATCTTTTGTGCTAGAAATTGTGAAGCACCCCATTTGATTTGTGTTTCAAAGGAGTCTTGAAAGGTGCTTGTTAAAAATAAATCCCCATTTAAAATAAAAGTGCCTTTTGTGATTTCCTTTTGCACGCATTTTAAAGAAGCAGCGGAGTTTGTGGAGGCATAGTTTTCAAACACCACTTTTTTAAAATTCAGCTTTTTTTCTAGCAGGTCAAAAAGATGGTGTTTATAGCCTGTAACTATGATAATTTCATCTATTCCACATTTTCTTAAATGCAAAATCGCATTTTCTAAAAGGGTTTTCCCTTTAATTTCCAAAAGGGGTTTAGGCTTGTTGAGAGTTAAAGGGCGTAATCGTGTGCCTTGTCCAGCGCACAAAATAATGGCTTTCAAAGTTTGCCTTCCAAAATCTCTTCAATATTTTGCAAGATTGCTTCAACGGAGTGTCCAAGATTATACATATTTTCATCACGCAAGGCTTTAAAATATTGTGCTTCCTTGGTAAAGTCTATATTGTCTAAGAATGTTTTAAGTTCTTTTAGATTTTTTGCGTGATGATTTTCTAAGATATAACCCCCGTCATTTTCTAAATTAGAATCTAGGGGAGTTGGCATAAACATAAAACTAGGTCGTAAAGTGGTGTAAGAATAAGTAAAGCTTGTGGTGCTCCAATCTGTGATTAAAAAATCTGTGGAGTTAAAAAATGCATTCCCCATATTCGCATCAATGCTAAAGCGTGCTTCTTCTGCGAAACTTGCATTGATGAGTCGATAGAAGTAGTGCCCTATGCTGTAATTAAGAGGGTGGGCACGATATGAGATATTGTAATTTGTGTTTTCTAAAAGCCATTCTAAAAATGTGATTTCACTTCCCGCAAAGGCATTGATACGCGCATTTCTGTCATTTTCAACATAGCGTAATGTTGGCGCATAGGTTATTGTATTTTTAGGAGTATATTGGTATTCTTGCAAGGCTTTGTCAAGTTGTGGGTATCCGCTTGGAAGCAGTTTAACTTGTGGATTGCCTTTTAGGCGATATTGAAAGCCTTGCATTGCTGTTTTAGAGGGAACAATAATATAATCCATCGTAGCCGTTGCACCACAAACGCAGGTTGCACGATGGGGAAAATAGATTCTTTTTGCGCGTTTGCTTAAAAATTCTCTATCAATTCTGCCATCTTCATAGCCTACTTGATCTGCCACAAGAATCAAATCAATTTCTTCAATATCAACATTAGGATAATAAGTTTGATTTGCTTCTGTAACTCTCCAAGGAAAAAACACATTGTGATGTCCGCTTTTTTCAAAATCATCATTTAAAACTCTATCAACAATAGTGATAACATTATATTTTTCTTTGAGTTTTGTAATAAGATTTCCAAATTGTGAGCGATAAGTGGGATAGTAAGAAACCACAGCAATATTTTTCTTATCCTTGCTAATAAATCTTTGAATATGCTCTTTTGAGCGTTGATTGAACTCCTCTAGAAGTTTTTGTTCTTCTGTCATAATAAATCTCCCTGTAAAAATTCTGTGATTTCTTTTAGTTTGGAATCTTTTGTGAATTCTAATGCGTTTAATGTGGCTTTTAGCTCTTTTAATGAAGTTGTAACAAAGGCAATTTTTTGAAGTGCTGCATAGAGTCTATCATTGCCAAAATCAACGGTGGTAAAAGCAGGAAGATATAAAAGACTAGGTTTTAAAAAAGACAAGCTAAAGGCTAGGGTAAGATTGGAAGTATCTGTGATTAAAATTTCTGCCTCTTTTGCTTTTTGCAAGTTTGAAATTTGTGTAATAGAGCAATAATCTAGGGCTTCTAAAATAACCTTATTGTATTTTGTGGGAGTTTTTGAGTGGGGTAGATAAAGGATTTTATTATGCCCCCCCCCCCCACATTTTTGAGTATAAAGTATTTCTAAAATTTGAAGATCATATGTGCAAAGGCAGTTTGCGTGAAGCAAGTCAAAATCCTCTCTAAAAGATGGCGCATAAAGGATTGTCATTTGGAATCCTTTTTGTAATCTTCTGCTAACTTTTCAATTTTTTCTAATTCTTCTTTGCTAAACCAGCTTTTAATGGCGCGTTTTGCTACTTCTAGCGTTGCGTCCATTCCGCCAGCAAGAGAGAAAAGCCAAAATTTATGCGCATAGAGCCAGTCAATTTGTTTGACTTGCTTTTCAATGAGTGTATGCACTGGACGCACAACGATTTTAGCAAACTCTAATTCTTGATGCACAATATAGCTTTGCACTGCATCGGAGAAAACTTTGATAAAAATATCTTCTTTGAAAAAATCTTTAATATCATCAATTTTTTCTAAAATATCTCCTATTTCTTGAAAATTGATTTCTTCTAGTCTATTCTCACGATTAAGGTGTTCTAATTCCTCTGTCATTTTAACCACTCTTAAAAAAGTATCCTCCACAACTTTTTTTGTTTTGTAGCCATATTCTAAGAATTCTCTAACTTTTTCTTTAATATGTTTTTGGGAGTTCTCAATTTCTGTTTTTGTCGGGGGTGTGAGTTTAATTTGCTCTTTTTTAATTTTAGGCAAAGATTCTAACACTTCTTTAAAAGGAATCTCTTTAGTTCCAGAAATTTTAGCTCCGCCCTCTGTTGCATTAATAACTTCGAGTGCGTAAGGGGTTTGTGCAATATCCTTTTCAAAGAAGTTTAAAAACATATTCCAAACCCTGCTTGTTTCAACTACGCCTTCTCCTCCATAAGCTGGCACAAAGATTTTATCAAAAATATTAGTTGCGGGTTTATAATGCTCTTCTTTTTCTCCAAAAATAGCATCTTTAGAATGCGTTTTACCATCTTCGCCAAAGGCTAAATCTTGTCCGATAAACACACATTTTTCAAATTTACAATGCACCACAAGTTCATATGCCATATTAGCTGCGCTCATTCCAATCCCTGCATAACCATAATCTGCTAAATCAAAAAATCTTGTGTAGCCAAAGGGGCGCATACTATATGTTTTAATTCCTTTTGTAATTGCGGAATCTGTGGCTTTATGCACAATGCTTGTGAGCGCAAAAACAATTCCGGCTTGTGCTTCTTGTGGAGTTTTTAGAAAAAAGTCTGCAGTTGGCTCTACGCGTTCTAGTGTTACAACAACATCAGGTTTGATTCCGTGTTTGACAAGAATAGGGAAGCTTGCATCCACGCTAAAAATAGTGATTTTATCTGCGTGTTCCTTAAGCAAAGGAAGTTGTTTGTATAAAGAAGGTCCAGTGGATACAATCACCGCTGTGCTTGTTGTTTTTGCGCTTTTAACAAAATTTTTTAACGATGGGGTTGTAATCATTGTAGGGAGATTTTGCAAATGGTGTTCTAATCCAATTAGTGCATCTGCAGAATCGTTGCCAACAGCGATAATATGATGTTCTAAGCTTCTTGTTAGGATTCCATTAATTTTTAAACATTCATCAGAGTAGCGTCCATAGTAACTGTTGAATAAATGGAGATTATAAATGCGCGAGTAAATCCATTGCCCATCCAAAACTAAAAATTCATCAAGTTCTCCAAAAGTTGTTGTGTTTGTCCAAAAGATTAGGAATTTTCCATTAAGAATTTCCTCAGAAAAATCCGCAAAGTTTAATGCAATGTAAATTAACTCTAATTCTGGCTCAAAGACAAAAACCTTTTGGATAGATTTCTTGTGTTCATTGAGTAAAAGCCTATAAAAAACGCCATTTCCGCAACCAAAAAAGTAAAAAAATGGATGGAGTTTAAAAGGTTCAAATTCTTTCATCTTATCCAATGTTTCTTCTAGTGGGCTTTTTTGATAGAGAGCAACTTTATTTTCTTTATCATAAATATTGATATTAAGGGGATCTTCGCCAATATAGACTTCGTATTTTTTATTGACTTCCAGCGTTTTTAATTGCGCAGCAAGCAAAGGATTAACTTTTAAAAGAGCTTCTATGTTTTTATCAAAACGAGGGTTTAGGGATTCTTCTGTTTGCATAATATATCCTTAAAATAATGCGATGGTATGGAAGTATTTTAGAAAAAAAGCCCTAAAAAAGGGCTTTAAATTATTGAAGAAGTTTAAGAATGTTTTGTTGCACTTGATTAGCTTGTGCCATAGCAAAGCTACCAGATTGCGCTAAGATATTTGTCTTAGAGAATGTAGCGGATTCTTCGGCAAAGTCAGTATCGCGGATTTGAGATTCTGCGGATTTCACATTAACTTGTGTAACTGTAATGTTGTTAATTGTTGCTACAAGTTGTTGTTGCACAGAACCTAAATCTGCTCTAATTTTATCTAAATGCTCTTGTGCAGATTGTGCCATATCCATAACTGCCATTGCACCCTCTAGGCTTGTAACGCCAGCCCCGATTCCATTAGCATTAATTGCGGCAACTGCACCATTTGCATTGGCTCCAATGGCTGAAGCAATGTTAGAATCAAACTCACCATTAACACTTCTAAGATTTACCGTGTATTGTGCAAGTCCAGTTCCTGCTTGGAAAGCTGCACCTGAGTGTAAGCCCACTTGTGAGAAGTTTGTTCCAGAAACTAGAATATCTCTAGCGTTTAAACGGATTAGAGTTAAACGACCAACAATTGCGTGTGTTGTCCCAGAAACTCCATCAAAAGAGCCACCTGTTAGTGTTCCCCCACCTTGTGTTGCGCCATTCATTACCGCTGAACCACTTGTAACTTGAACAGAAATTGCACGCCCATCTACACTTGTGAGTTGTAATGCTCCAGAGATACTAAGAGAAGCTTGCACGCCAGTGCGCTCTTTTTGCGCATTAATTGCGTTAATAAGCCTTCCATCATAATCATTCTTTTGGACATCATTAATATCTCCAATAGAGATTCCATTAATTACTAAGCCACGGATTGTTCCAGAAGCAATTGGTCCAGCTCCTTGTCCCATAACACTATAAGTTGCACGCACACCTAGTGTGTCAGAGTTTTTATTGATTGCTTCTGCTAATGCACCAATCCCTGTTCCAGCGCTTGTAGAGATTTTTACAGATTCAATGGCATAATTGTTTGTTCCATCTGTATTTAGAAATTTAAGTGTAACTTCGCCCAAGTTTGTAGCGCCAGCACTTGGAGCTAAGTCCCCACCTGTCTCATAGCGGACATGCCCAATCTTATGGGAATTTGTAGGCTGGATTGAAGCTTTAACTGTGGTGTTAGAATATGCACCAATTTGGAATTCTTTATTTGTAAAAGCACCTGATAGCATTTGCTGACCGTTGAAGCTTGTAGTGTTTGCAATGTTGTCAAGCTCTTCCATAAGGCGTAAAATGTCGCTTTGTAATGCGTTTCTGGTTGTTGTTGTTTGACCATCTTGTGCGGCTTGTGTTGCTTTTGTCTTAATGGTATCTAAGATTTTAATTTGCTCATCCATTGCTTTATCGGCAGTTTGAATGATACCAATTGCGTCATTAGCATTTCTTGTGGCTTGTCCTAGCGCGGCTGCTTGAGAGCGCAAACTATCAGCAATAGCCATACCTGAAGCATCATCCGCTGCTTTGTTGATTCTAAGCCCTGAACTTAGCTTTTCAAGTGAATTTGCCATATTGCGGTTATTCACAATTCCTGAAGTATGCGCATTTAACGCATTAACATTGGTGTATATCCTATAACTCATTATGCATCCTTTGCAAAAATTTGAATTTGCAAAGGATAAAGCAAATGGTGTTCCACTTTTGGATTTTAGAAGTTATTTTTCTAAAACTAGCGTAAAATAGGTGCTTTCAAGATTGTTTGAAAGACTGGAATGTACAGTTTTTTCTCCCCATTTTAATGTGAAGGGTGTATGTTTTAGCATTTCTGTGATGTTTTCTTGTGTTGAGCGAAACATGATTGGCTTAAAAATACTTTTGTCTTGCATTGTATAGCCAAGGGTGGAATCAGATTTGCCAAGAAGGGTCAGAAAGCAATACTTTTGGGTAACGCGTGCAAGTTCGTTTAAAAAATGGATTGCTATTTCAAGGGGCATACAATTTAGCACACCACAACTAATTGAGAAGTCAAAAAAGTTATCTCCAAAAGGTAGAGTTGTTCCATTAGAGATTAGGAAGTTGGCGGTTAGATTTAGGCTTTTTGCTAGGGATTGTGCTTGATCTATTGCGGTTTTTGAAATATCAACTCCATAAGCTTCTATTTCAAATTCAGAGAGAAGTAAAGTTTGTCTGCCATTGCCACAGCCAAAATCTAGAGCTTTTAGGGATTTATCTGTGGGGGGGGGGCATAAATTGGCATAAATTGCTTAAAAGCAACTTGTTTTTTGATAAAGCGATTTAGGAATCTTAAAAGTTCATTGTGGGGGTAGAAAATGGAGTTTTCACCATTTATAAAGGAAGTGTCCCACTGATTTGTTGTTTGCATTGTCATCCTTTTTGCTTGAAATTATAGGGAATTATCGCTAAAGCTTGCTGATTCTTGCTAAAGTTTTGCTACAATTTCTGCTAAATTTTGTAATGAATTTGTATTCTATGTGATCCTAAGGAAGCTTAAAATGGTACCAAAGATGTTAAATGATATTTTTTTGGAAATGAAGAAAAAAGGTGAGAGTTTTTGTATTACTAATGAAAATTTTAATAAAACTCAAAGCATAATAGAAGGTGGTTTAACTAAAGAAAGTGGCGGGGGGGGGGTAAATTACTCTAATCACTCTTTGTTACTTACGCAATCTCCATGGATAGCAAAAAATAATTTTAATGGAGAAATCCCTAAAGTTTTACCTAAAGAACAGGTAGAATTTATCTCAAAATCTTTACTTTCTAAATATAAAGCTACAAATGTCAAGCTTTACTTAACAAATCGTTGTAATTATACTTGCCCAATGTGTCCTTATCACGGAGATGGTTATTTAAATGGTAAATTTTTTGCAGATAATTCTGAGCTGAAGCAGGATATGCCCTATGAAAGAGTTGTTGAAATTGTAGATAAAGTTGTTGAGTATGGATTAAAAAGAATCCTGCTTTCAGCACCAGGAGAGGCTTTAATGCATCCTAGAATATTAGATATTATTGCGTATTGTAAATCAAAGGGGTTGTATGTTGTCTTAACAAGCAATGGGGCTTTGATGAGTGCTGATAAAGTTAAGCTTTTAAGGGAAGCTGGGCTTGATGAGGTGGATATTAGCATTGATTCAGTAACAGAAGAATCTTATAAGCAAGTAAGAAGCGCAAAAGAAGGAAATTATAAAACAGCTATTTTTGCTCCTATTCTTGCTAAAAAAAGTGGAATGCATGTTAGTGTTTCTTATGTAGAGCAAGAAGCTAATAAGGGGGAGTTTGAGAATTTATTTGAGTTTTATTCTAAAGAAGGAATTAATAATATCCGCAAGGGATTTCAATGTGATCTTTCAGAAAAGGGAATTGTCAGAAGAGGAAGAGGGTATAAGGGGGAGTATATTCACGGATTATGTATGTATTATACGGTGCTTGTTTTGGTTGATGGGACATTGATTTCTTGCTGTTCTATGGAAGGGTTTTTAAAAGAAATTAAAGATAAACTTCCTAATATTTTTAAATGCAAAAATTTTGATGAAGCTGTTGAAAAATTATATGATTTTATGGCTAATGATGCGTATATGTATCATAAATGTAAGCAATGTGAAACTTATATCCCTAATGCGACAAATATGCGAAAAATGCAAGTTGAGAATGGATTTGTAAAAATTTCTGGCTTTACAAATGCAATCTATGTGAATGTTCCCAAACAATTAAAGGGGTTGCCTGATGATATTTTGCACTATCTCTATAAAAAACATTGGGTTACACAAATGAAAATTGATGGTTTGTTTAAAGGGGATCAATAGTTTTACAAAAGGCTAAAGTTTTGCTACAATCTGCCGATATTTAATGCTTAGAAAATATTAAAAGAGAGTAGCAATGCAATTTCAAACACAAGAAATTATAGAACGCTTAAAGGTAGCACAAAATAAGCAAGAAATTAATGCAGCAATGGCTTTAATTAGGGCATTTGGGCAAGAGTGGCAAAAGAGTTTAAGCAAAGAAGAATCTAAAGAGATTGTAGGGCTTATTAGAGAGAAAGCTTTAGAAATAATTATTAAAAAAGGCGATGTGCCAGATAGAGATTTTTTATGGGCATATGGAATCTTTAAGCATTTGGAACAACAAGTAGGCAAAGAGGCTTTAAAGGATTTGAGATTTCAGAGCTATATTGATCTTTGTGTGCCTTATGTGAAAGATTTTAATTTGTCCTATTATGAGCGTTTGTTATTTATTGATTATTCTGCTGTGGCATTGTTATTAAGTGGAGAGATTGAGAAGGCTATTAGACTCTTTTTATCACATATTATTTATTTAAGTTTGCGTGAGAATTATATTTTGGATCTAGAGCCTTTTGTAAGAGGGATTGCCCAGTATTATTCCTTTCCAATTGAGTGGATTTTAGAGATACAAAGGGAAGCATTAAAGGCTGAAAATTATGATAGTTTAGATGAACATATTAAAAAATCAATTTTTTTGTGGAATATGCATACTTTTTGGAATGTGCAGTGTTATTATAATAACTTAAAGTGGAGAGAGAATTTTCCAGTTTGGCTTGAAGTATTAGAGCGTTTGTTAGAGCAGGGCAATTTAGATTTAGCAATGTATGTAAGCTTTTATATTTATCATAAATTTGGAAATTCTGCACAAACACAGGAAGATTGGCAAGAATATAATGATAAAGTTGTGAAGCGTGTAGAGCCTTATTTTGTGGAGTATGGCAAGACACTTCCAAAGTGCAAGGATAAGGTTGATTCAAGCAATGGGCGTAAAATTAGAATCGCACTTTTAGAGGAAAGAATGGTGGAGAATTCTCCTTATAAAGTGGAATATTCCTTATGTAAGGCATTAATGCGAAATAAAGAATTTGCAGAGAAATATGAAATTATTGTGTATTCTATGGCATATATTCAAAAGAGTGCAGATGATATACAAATTATGCAAAGCTTTGCAGAGATTGGTTGTTCCGTCTTTAGCCCTGCATATAAAATGGTGCGGGAGTATAGTTATTATGTTCCACATTTACAAAAAGCCTTAGCAATTAGAAACTCCATTTTAAGCGAAGGGATTGATATTTTGATTTCTACAAGTTATATAGATGCGAGCAATTTTCTTTTTGCTACAAGAAGTGCTCCTAAACAAATTTTTTGGAGTCATGGAAATGGAAGATATGATATAGTTGGGATTGATGAAAGAATGAGTCATTTTGCACAACAATCTCCTAATTTTATTTTTAAAGATTTCAAAGTGCCAATGGATGAAGAAAAGTTTTATAATCCACCTTGCGCAAAAGAAGTTATAGAGGCTGAGAGGGCAAAATATCCTATTAGTAAAGATACTGTAGTTCTTGGCGTGATAGGGCGTTTAGTGAAAGTAGATAGCGATGAATATTTAGAATGTATTGCTGAAGTTATGCAGAGATATAAAAACACAATTTTCATTGCTCCAGGAAGCGGTAATATTCCTGTAATTAGAGAGAAAGTAGAAAAGCTTGGAATTTCAGATCGCTTCTTTATGCCTGGATTTGTAGATGCACATATTTATGGACATATTATTGATATTTTTTGCTCGACTTTTCCTTTGGGGCAAGGGGAAAGTTGGTCTGAGTTTAAGGCAAAAGGCAAAGAAAAGAGATTGATTGGTCTTACTAATAAAGAACGCTTTTCATCAACATTTAAATTTATTTTAGAAAATCACAAACAAGAGATTTTTGAGAGATTTGGCAAAGAAGTTTTTGATGAAATGTTAGAGTGCATACCTGTTAGGGGAAATAGCTATATTGCTTTTGATACAGAGGAATATAAGGAAAAACTTTCTTTACATATTGCAACACCAAAAGATCAAGATATAAGAAAAAGGGAAGACTTTCTATATGAAGATTTATTAGATGTTAGACAAAAAGCAGGAATTCAAAAAATTATTGATATTTTTGAAGAGACGGTTGATTAGTGATAGTGTTTAATAGCAAGGGGTTTAGATGCTAGAAAAAGGTTTTTCTGAAATGTTGGATTTTGCTTTAGGGCAAATGCAATGCACGAAACAAGATAAGATTTTAGATTTTGGTTGTGGAAATGGACGATTTGTTAAGGCTATGCAAGAAAAAGGATTAAATGCCTATGGGTGTGATATTGCTCCTAAATTTAGGGGAGATTTGTTTTTAGAAAGACAAGGGGTTGATGAGAGTACAAATAAGATTTTTTACTACCATTTGGGGGAAAAACTGCCTTTTGATGATGCAACATTTCAATCTGTTTTTTCTTATCAGGTTTTTGAGCATATCAGAGATTTGGAGTCAAGCGCAAAAGAGCTTGCTAGAGTTACAAGAAATGGAGGAATTGTTTATAGTGAGTTTGCAGCTTCATACCCATATAAAGATTGTCATACAGGATTACCTTTTATTTATTTGATGCAAAAATCTCATTTTTCTACATTAAATAAGATTTATTGTGCATTGGTGGTTAAGCTCGGATATGTAAAAAGAGAGGATATTGCAAAAATGTGGAGATTTTCTCGTAAATACTTGTTTTTTCGTTCTTATGCTTCCATGGATTCAGTCTTTAGAAAAAATGGCTTTAAGGTATTAGATATTACTTATAAAAGAAGATTGGCAAGACTTTTATTAGATGGTGTGAGAAATTTAAAAGATCTTTACAACTATAAGAGAAGGAAGGAAGGAAGGAAGGAAGGAAGGAAGGAAGGAAGGAAGGAAGGAAGTCGCGCGTTGATTTTTTTGTAAAAATTTATTTGTGTTGGCATACATTTTTCTATCGCTTAGGAACAAATCGTGTTATATTACTAATAAGGGAATAAAATGAAAGCTATTTTTGTGGTATTCAATGATTTAAAAGATGTAAAAAACTTTGATAATAATTTGAAATTTTATGAATATGAGTTGAATTACATAGAAAATTTTTATAGTGATCAATTTTATGCAATTTTACGTAGAAATTACCAAGATATTAAACAAAAAAAGACAATTTTATTTGGTTTAAAATATCCTTTAGAGTCTTTAGAAGACAGAAATTTTATTAAAGAGTTTATTAATTATTCAACAAAAACACAAGCAAATTATTATTATTTTCCAAAACCAACTAATAAGGTTAATTTAAATAATTTTGCTTTGTTTGCCTTGCAAGAATCAATTACTTTAGATGTTTTTAAAATCTCTATTTTACAAAAACAAGGGGCAATTAGTATTTATCAGCACGAACGCTTACAACAAATGCTGTATAAAGAAAATTTCAAAAAAGATTCTGTATTTAAGCGTTTTTACCCAGAATCTAAGCAACTTTTTGAGCTTTCTCCTTTTTGGCAGGAATATCAAGTTGATGATACAATAAATACTTACAACTTAATACAAAGGGCGACTTATTTTTATCCAGCACCAAAGGGAATAGGAATCCAGCTTAATAATATTTGTAATTTGGAATGCACAATGTGTTGGCATTTCTCGCCTATTTATAAAGCAATGCACGATGAAGAAACAAAAAAATTTTATGCAAGTAAGAAAGAGTTGGAAAGCTCTATTGTATATGGTATTTTAGACTATGCAGGAAAGCATAAATGCACTGTGCATTTTAGTGCTAAGGGAGAGCCTACAATAGATAAACGCTTGCCTGATTTTATTGCTTATGCCAAAAAAGCTGGTTGTCCTGTGATTTCTCTTGTCACAAATGCAACTTTGCTGGATAAAAAATTGGCTAAAAAGCTTTTAGATAGTGGTTTAAATCGGATTTATTTTAGTGTTGATGGAGCAACTGAAGAAACTTATGAAAAAACGCGTGGAGTTAAATTAAGTTTAGTGGAGTCAAATATTTGTAACTTTTTAGAAGAGTCTAAAAATTATAACGATATTAGAGTTAGATTTAATTGCACTTTAGAGGGCGATGCGATTAATGAAGTTGATACTTTTATTGAAAAATGGAAGCCTTATGCCAATGAAATTCAATCTTTAAATTTTACTTATGTAAATTCTTACACACAAGATGGAGGCTCTTTAAAGAAGCAAATTAATGATGCTTGTGATAATGCACGCGTGTGTAATGATCCTTGGCTTACAGATTTGTTAATTGTTGATCCGGTGGGAAATGTTTATCCAAGTTGCGGTTGTCCTGTTTCTCAAAAAAATAGTGCGGGGGGGGGGGCATTATTAATGGGTAATGTTTATAGGAATAGTTTAGAAGAGATTTGGGGGGGGATTAGATATAAAAATTTAAGAAAAGAGAATTTACTAAAAGAGTTTTTGGAGTTCAATCCTTGTCAAGGTTGCTCTTCTAGGAAATTAGTCTCTAGTGCAAAAGAGCAATCAAATAAGATTGATATTGGAGTTAGAAGAATGTTTATCTTTGATAAAGATGAGGACAGATAGTGATACCATTTTCTAAGCCCTATATTAGCCAAATTGTCCGCAATAAAATTGAAGAAGTTTTAAGTAAGCAGTCTTTGTGTGGAAATGGTTTTTTCTGTAAAGAAGTGGAAAATTTTTTTAAAAAAACTTTTTTAATCAAAAAAATTTTACTCACCGCTTCTGCAACGCAAAGTTTAGAGATGATGGCACTGCTATTAGATATTAAAGCAGGAGATGAGATAATTGCCCCCAGTTTCACATTTGTTTCTAGTGTGAATGCGTTTGTTCTAAGGGGAGCTAGGGTTAAATTTGTAGATATTAATCCTAAAACAATGAATCTTGATGAAAATTTGATAGAGCAAGCCATTACAAAAAAAACAAAAGCAATTATACCTGTGCATTATGCAGGGATTAGTTGTGAAATGGATAGGATTATAGAGATTGCAAAACATTATAAAATAGCGGTTTGTGAAGATGCAGCGCAGGGTGTAAATGCATTTTATAAGGGTAAATCGTTAGGGAGTATAGGGGATTTTGGCGCATTTTCATTCCACGAGACGAAAAATTATACAAGTGGCGGAGAAGGTGGAGCATTAGTTGTTAATAATGAAGAGTTTTGCCAAAGAGCGGAAATTTTACAAGAAAAAGGAACGAATCGTAGCTTGTTTTTTCAAGGAATGGTGGATAAATACACATGGGTAGATTTGGGTTCATCTTTTTTATTGTCTGAATTGCAAGCTGCATTTTTGATGGGACAACTAGAAGAGATTGATGAGATTTTACAAAAGAGATTAATGCTTTGGAATGAATATTATAAAGCACTTTTGCCCTTGAAAGAAAAGGGTTGCTTGGAGCTTCCATTTTGCCCGGATCACTGCGCACATAATGGACATATTTTTTATATAAAAGTGCGAGATTTAGATCAAAGAAAAGAAATTTTGGAATTTTTAAGAAAAAAAGGAATTATTGCAACATTCCATTATATTCCTTTGCACGCTTCAAAAGCGGGTTTGAAGTTTGGTGAATTTGTTGGATTGGATAGATACACAACCAAAGAGAGTGAAAGATTGCTTAGACTGCCTTTGTATTATGATTTAGATAAAGCAAGCCAAGAAAAAGTGATTTCTAGTTTGTATGATTTTTGGAAAGAACAATGAAGGGTATTATTCTAGCAGGTGGAAGTGGGACTAGGCTTTATCCTGCAACGCTTGGAATCTCAAAGCAGTTGTTGCCGGTTTATGATAAGCCAATGATTTATTATCCGCTCTCTGTGCTAATGCTTGCAAAAATCCGTGAAGTTTTAATCATCTCCACACCTAAAGATACACCACGATTTAAGGAAATTTTTGGCAATGGAAGCTGGCTTGGAATGGAGATACAATATTGTGTGCAGGAATCGCCAGATGGGTTAGCGCAAGGATTAATTTTAGCAGAAGAGTTTGTTAATAGTGAGAATTTAGCATTGATTTTAGGGGATAATATTTTTTATGGGCAGGGATTTTCGCCAATGCTACTAGCAGCAAAAGAGAGAGCAAGGAATGGGATTGCAAGCATTTTTTCTTATCGCGTGAAAGATCCTTGTCGCTTTGGTGTGGCGGAGTTTGATAAAACAGGGAATGTGCTAAGTTTGGAAGAAAAGCCTAAAAATCCAAAGAGTAATTTTGCAGTTACTGGGCTTTATTTTTATGATAATAATGCAATCTCTATTGCAAAATCTCTTAAGCCATCAGCGCGTGGAGAGCTAGAGATTACCGATGTTAATATTGCGTATTTAGAGCAGGGTAAGCTGTATTCTCAAGGTTTGGGTCGTGGGTTTGCGTGGCTTGATACAGGCACACACGATAGCTTGCTGGAAGCTGGGAGCTTTGTGCAAACAATTGAATTGCGACAGGGTTATAAGGTAGCTTGTTTAGAAGAGATTGCGTATTATAATGGCTGGATTACGGAAGAATTACTTTTAAAGCGTGCGGAGAGTTTAAGCAAAAGTGGTTATGGTGAGTATTTAAAAGGTGTTGTTAATGGAAATTAATGCGTTTAATGCAGGCGATAAGATTCTTTGTTATAGTGATAAGATTGATTATTTTTTAAACTTTCATAAAACTTTGGTTGTTGCAGAGTTGGACTTAACAAATGTATGTAATCATAAATGTCCGGGTTGTTGTGGAAATAATGAAAATAATGCACAACTCTCAAAAGAACAGATTGATAAGATTGTTGAAGGATTAGCTAAACTTGGTAATAAAGGGGTGATTTTATCTGGTGGTGGAGAGCCCACTTTAAGCCCACATTTTGAATATGCTGTGCGGTGCATTAGAGAAAATGGAATGAAGATTGGTCTAAATTCTCACGGAATGAATTTAGATAGAAAGAAATGTGAGATTATCGCAAACAATATGGAGTATTTCAGAATTTCTTTAGATGCTGGAAGTGCTGAAATGTATGCAAAGATCCACGGAATGAGTGCTAAAGATTTTGACAAAACATTGCAAAATATTAAGTTATTTTCAGAGGTAAAAAAAGAGTTAGAATCTAAAACTTCCTTTGGGGTTGGATTTTTGACTAGCAGAGAAACTTCCGTTGATATGGAATCTTTTGTGAGATTAGCAAAAGAAAATGGGGCGGATTTTGCGCAGTTTCGCCCCTTTATTGGAGATGATTTTGATGTTTTGCCGCTTTTAGAAGCATTAAAAACAAAATATGAGTGTGATACTTTTAAAATTGTTGCAAGTTTTCAAAAGTATAAAGAAATGCAAAACTTAGAGCAAAGAGGTTATAAGAAGTGCCATGGAATGTTCTTTAGCACTTGCATTAGTGCGGATTTTAAAGTGTGGGCTTGCTTGCACTTTAGGCAGAGTCCAAAACATTTGCTAGGGGATTTAAGAAAAGAGAGTTTGGAGCAAATTTGGCGTGGAAGTAGGATTAGAGAAGTGTATGAAAGTATAGATTGTGCGACTTGCCCAATTTTGTGCCGTAATGATAGTTTTAATAAAACGCTAGACAGATTGCAACTTAGTGTTTTTAATGCAGAGTTTTTATAAGGGTTATCTATGCGTTATTTTATTTATCCAAAAGGTGGTCACGGCAGAACTTTGGCAGAAATGATAAAGTTTTTAGACCATTCCGTCGAGATTGCATTTATTGATGATTATTATGCGGAGATTTCTTTAAAGGCGCAAAAAGAAGAGATTTTAAGAAGTGGGGATAAGGTTTTATTGGCGTTAGAGCAAAAGAATCCTTATAGTCGTGTGGTTATGCAAAAGCTAATTGCAAATTTAAAAGAAGCAAAGATTGCAAATTATGCAAAGGCGGTTTTGTGGTATTCTTCAAAAATTGTAGAATTTGCTAGAGAAAAAGTGCTTCAAAAAGGTTGGAGTAAGGAAAATACTCTTGCTGTTGGTGTTTATAATCACGCTGGAGAGAAGCATTTGGGATTTGTTGATGAAGAGCTTAAAAAACAGAGTTTTAATGTGTTATATTTATGCAGTAACGATGTTGCTTATCAAAGATATTCAAAAAAAGATTCTAATAATTCCTTGGCAATTCCTTTAGTTATTGAGCATTTTGATTTGGTGGATTTTGTGTGGGGAATTTATATGACAACCCCGCTAAATTATAAAAATCCCAGCGTGAAATATTTTTATCAGCCCCACGGGATTGCGGATTTTTTAGAGAATATTTTGCGCTTTGGTGGTGTTGAAGAAACTATGGAAATCATTAGACATGCTGATTATGTTGTTGCGCCTACAAAGTTGGAAGTGGAGATTTTAAAAAAGGCATTGCAAGAGTATTGTTTGGAGTCAAAAGTGCGGGTTTTAGAAGGGGGTTATCCAGCCTTTGAGGTGGTAAGGGAGCAAATGTTGGAATCCAAAAATGAAGTTTTGCGTGATAGTTTGTTGGTGGCGGTTTCTGATGAAGAAGATTTGCTGGCGATTAAAGAGGGTATTGCCTTGCTTTTAGAAAAAGGGATTAAAGTTATATTCCGTCCAAGACCTTATTGGAATAAAACAGCAGTGGATAATTTTCAAAATGACTTTTTAGTGTATTCTAATTTCAGCCTTGATAATGCTGATAAGATTCAAGCAAGCAGTTATCAAAAATCTTTTGCGGTTTTAACAACTGCTTCTAGTGTGGGTTATACCTTCCCGCTTACGACTTTTTGTCCAGCGATTTTGTATTTTAAAGACAGAACAAAATTGGATTCTAACTTCTATGGCTATGCTTATTTTAACCCCATTTTACATAAGAAAGCTAGCACTCCTTTAGAGTTATTAGAAGTTGTAAGCAAGCTTGTTTGCGGGCAAAAAAGCCAAGAAATTATGGAATATAAAAATGCGCAAGTGTTTCATTTAGGGAGTGCTAGTTTAGAGATTGCAAAGAGTATTAAAGCAATCCATAAAGAAGATTGTTAGTAAAGGATTTTTATGCAATATGGTTTTCAAGAGCATTTAACGCCACATTTTCCTTCACAAATCACCATTGATGTTACACAATATTGCAATCTTGCTTGTATTCATTGTCCGCATAGTAATTTTGCAAAATCTCCTAGTTTTAGTGGGGCGCATTTAGATGAGATGGTGCATCAAAAGTTTATTGATGAAGTGGCAAGTGATGGGTTTGGGTATTGTGAATATTTGCGTTATACAGCAAATGGAGAGACGCTAATTCATCCAAAGATTGATAAGCTCTTAGAATATGCGTGTAAAAACTCAAAAACAAAAGTGAATGTAACAACAAATGGAATGCTACTCAATGAAAAGAATCGCGCAATGCTTCTAAGATGCGGTGTAAATGTTGTAGATATTAGTCTTGATGCTTTTTTAGACGAGACTTATGCAAAGATTAGAGTTAAAGGCGATTTAAAGTTAGTTAGAGAAAACATTTTAGCATTACTTAAGCAAAGAGAAGAAGAAAAATCTTCTTTAAAACTTGTAGTAAGCTTTGTAGAACAGCCATTAAATCAAAATGAAACACAAGATTTTAAGGCCTTTTGGGAGGAAGCTGGAGCAGATTTTGTAGTGATTAGAAAGTTGCATTCTGCTGGAGGATTTAAAGAAGGCATTAAAGAGAGAATGCTTCATTCTTATGCAAAAGTGCAAAGGAAACCTTGTATTTATCCTTGGGAGAGATTATTGCTTATGCCCACAGGAGAGCTTGGTTTCTGTCCCACCGATTGGGCGCATCAAGGGATTTTAGGGGATTTAAGAGAGGTTAGCATTAAAGAAGTGTGGCAAGGGGAGAAAATGCAAGCTTTAAGAAAAGCGCATTTGGAAAATGACTTTAGCAACTTTGCATTTTGTGGGCAATGTCCAGATTGGATACATACAAGATGGCCCAAAGAGAATGGAAAAAATTATGCAGATATGATGCGTCAGATTGTGCCTGAGGATTTATTATGAAAATGTTACACATTGTCGTGTATGAAGATAAATTTACTCCCCAGCTTATTTATAAGCTTAATACATACTTTGCGGATAAAAAGACTTTTTATGTGCTTGTGGATAAAAAGGGACGCAAAGAGTTTCCAAAAGAGCTTTTAGCTTATGATAATGTAATGATTTATCAAGGGATTAAAGATTTTTGGAAGCTTTTAAAGATTGCAAGTGGGGCGCGTGTTGTTGTCTATAATGCGCTTTTTTACCGCTTCTTTTTGCAAATGCAACTTTTAGCTTGTGCGATTTTTAAGCCAAAGGTGTGGATTGTGTGGAGTGCTGATATGTATCTTAGAGATTGTAGTAATCTTTTAAAAAAGCTTTACAATCGCTTTTTGGTTTCAAGGTTTGCATATCTTGCAACTCCTATTGAAGGGGATTTTGCAAATTATCAAAAAATATGGGGCTTTGGGGCGAAAAATTTACGCTTTTTCTTTCCTTTTTCGCAAGATATTTTAAAGATTCCTTTAACGCAAAAGGAATCGCAAACAACTTGGATTCAAGTGGGTAATAGCGGACATTTCACAAATCGGCATTTAGAGGTGTTAGAAATGCTAAAATGCTACAAAGATAAGGATATTAAAATTGTGATTCCCTTGTCTTATGGTTGTAATAAGGACTATCAGCAAAGTGTGGAGAGTGCTTATAGAGAAGTTTTTGGAGAAGAGAAAATTTGGATTTTAAAGGAAAATTTGCCTTTTGTGGAATATGTGAAATTGCTAGGATACATTGATATTGGAATCTTTCATCATTTTGTGCAAGAGGCTGGGCATAATGTTATGCTCTTAGAAGCGTTTGGTAAAAAATGTTATATTTGTTCGCAAAATACGCTGTATAATATGTCTAAAGTTGTCTTTAATGTGAAAGTTTTTAGAACGGAGGATTTAGAGAATTCGCCTTTTGAAGAGTTTATTGCGTGGGATAGTAAGGATTCTAGGGAAAATATGGAGAAAATGCGCTATTTTGTTAGTGATGAGTTTTTTAAAGATGAGATTGAGAAGTTTTATGATGTGTTGCAAAAGGAAATCCAGTGAAAAAAATCGCTATTTCTCAGTCAAATTATATCCCTTGGAAAGGGTATTTTGATTTAATTAATAGTGTTGATGAATTTGTGATTTATGATGATATGCAATACACAAGGCGTGATTGGCGAAATCGGAATCTTATTAAAACTCCAAATGGTGTTAAGTGGTTAAGTATCCCTGTGGAAGTCAAAGGGAGATTTACACAGGCTATTAAAGAGGTTAAGGTTGTGAATATGCAGTGGAAAAGAGAGCATTTAGAGAGTTTGCGCCATAACTATTCTAAGGCTTTATATTTTAGGGATTATTTTGCTTGGTTTGAGGAATTGCTTATGGGGACTACAAGTGTTTATTTAAGCGAGATTAATGCAAAAATTTTAAAAGAAATTAATGCTTTGCTTGGAATTGTTACAAAGATTTCTTATTCTTGGGATTATGAACTTTTTGGAGATAAAACACAAAAGCTTATAAATATCTGTAAGCAAACTGGGGCAAGTGAATATATAAGTGGTCCAAGTGCTAAGAATTATATTGATGAAAATTTATTTAAAGAATCCAATATTAAATTAAGCTGGTTTGATTATGATAACTATCCACAATACACACAGCTTTATCCTCCATTTATCCATAATGTAAGTGTTTTAGATTTGCTTTTTAATACAGGCAAAAATGCTTCCTTTTATCTAAAGAGCTTTAATTCTCCTAATTATGCGGGGGGGGGGGGCATTTCTACTCCTTTATAGCTTTTTTCTCTCTTTTTATTATCTTTTATTCTTTGTCTTTTTTCTTGTATGGAATCGTAAATTTTGTTTTGGCGGTGGCTTATGATTTTTGTTTCTAAGCCTTATTTGCCATCTTTTGCAAAATATCAAAAATATTTAGAACGCATTTGGAAAAATCATCATCTTACAAATTTTGGTCCTTTGAGTTTAGAGTTAGAGGAAAAACTTAGTGAATATTTAGGCGTTAAATATTTGGTTTTAGTTAGCAATGGCACTTTGGCATTACAATTAGCTTATAGATTAGTAGGTTTAAAGGTAGGAGATAAAGTTATTACAACTCCTTTTAGCTTTGTTGCTACAACAAATTCTTTGTTGTGGGAGAGTATTTCTCCTGTTTTTAGCGATATTAATAAAGACAGCTTAAATTTAGATATTAATCAGTTGCCAAAATACTTAAGTGCTGATGTTAAAGCGATGGTTTGTGTGCATGTGTTTGGAAATCCTTGTGAAGTGGAATCTTTGCAAGAATATTCTAATAGGCATCATTTAAAGCTCATTTATGATGCGGCACACGCTTTTGGCGTAAGATATAAAAATAAAAGCATTTTTGAGTATGGAGATATTTCTACACTTAGTTTTCACGCAACAAAAATTTTTCATTGTGTGGAAGGTGGAGCTGTGATTTTAAAGAATGAAGCAATGTTTAAAGAGGCTAGAGAGATGATGAATTTTGGGCTTAGGGATTCTATTCCTGTAAAGCTTGGGATTAATTTAAAAAATAGTGAATTTCACGCGGCTATGGGACTTTGTGTTTTGGAGGATATGGAGTATATTTTAGAGCAAAGAGAAAGAGTCTGGAGCTACTATGCAACGCATTTAAAAGATGATTTTATCTTGCAAACATTTAATACGCAAGCTACTATGAATTATCATTATTTTCCTATTATTTTTGAAAGTGAATTGCAATTAATAGAAGCATTTAAAAGGCTTAATCATAGCGGTATTTTTCCTAGAAGATATTTTTATCCTTCTTTAGATGAATTATCATTTTTTGAGGGTGGATTGTGTCCTGTTTCAAGGGATATTGCGCGTAGAATATTGTGTCTGCCTATGTTTGTGGATTTAAATAAAACGCAACAAGATAGAATTATAAATTTATTGCGGGGGGGGGGGATAATATTCCCTCTTTATCTGCATTTTTATTTATTTTTTATCTTAAAACTTTTTTTCAACTTTTCTTTCAATATTTATTTATTTCAACTTTTAAAATCATCTTATTTCTTACAAGTTCTAATAAGGAATCCAAATGGCGTATTTAACACAAAAAGAGCTTAAGGCTTTAGGCTTTAAAAGCTTGGGGGAGAATGTTAAGGTTTCCACTAAAGCAAGCTTGTATGATGTGCATTTAATGGAGCTTGGAGATAATGTAAGGATTGATGATTTTTGTGTCGTTAGTGGAAATGTAATTTTGAAAGATTCTGTTTGGCTGGCTCCATTTTGTCTAGTGGCTGGTGGCTGTAAGCTTGAGGATTTGCAAGAAGGTGGGGTTTTAATCCAAGAATATAGTGCGTTTTCTTATGGAGTAAAGGTTTTTTCGCGCAGTGATGATTATGTGGGCGCAAATACGGGAGTTGTTGAGAAGGTGCGGATTGGGAAGCATTGTGTTTTTGGGGCAAATAGTGTTGTTTTTGCCGGGAGTAAGATTGGTGATTATGTCTCGGTTGGGGCATTGAGTTTTGTTAAAGGGGTGTGTAGAGAATATGGCGTTTATGCTGGGATTCCAGTGCGATTGCTTCAAATAAAACCTTGTGTGTGGGGGGGGGGGGGTAATTTTTGTTGCCATTCTTCAAAAGGGGTAGCATAATGGGTTGCTATCTTTTTTGTTTGGGATATAAAGGATATTTTGTTTTACAAGAGCTTGCTAGACTTAATAGGCTTGGATTGATTTGTGGTGTGGTGAGTTGTGAGGATACGACTCAAGAGAGTTATTATGAAAATATTAAGGAAATATGTTTGAAAAATAATGTTAAATTTTTTCATAAAAAAATGATAGATATGCTTGATAAAAAGAAAATAGCTATTGCTATTGCTTGGCGATGGATTATTAAAGATTTTTCACAAGTGATTGTGATGCACGATTCTTTATTGCCAAAATATAGGGGATTTAATCCACTTGTAACAAGTTTGATTAATGGAGATGAATATATAGGGGTTAGTGTTTTATATGGGATTAATGAATATGATAAGGGAGATATTATTGCACAAAGGAGTCTTAAAATTTTCTATCCTATTACAATATGGGAAGCAATTTTAAAAATTTCTTACCTTTATGCAGAATTATGTGTGGAAGTGTTGGAAAAAATTTCAAAAGGGCAAAAGATATTGGGTGTGCCACAAGAGCAAAAAGAAGCGACTTATAGTTTGTGGAGAGATGATAAGGATTATTTTATCCAGTGGGGGTGGAGTAGTGATAGGATTGTGCGTTTTGTTGATGCAGTAGGGTTTCCTTATGATGGAGCAAAGATTCTTTTTGAAGGTAATGTTCTTAGAGTATTAAAGGCAGAGATTTTTGGAGATGTGAGAGTTGTTAATAGGGATTATGGGAAGGTAATTTTTATGGATAATGGTTGTTGTGTGGTGGTGTGTAAAAGTGGGTTGGTAAAGTTATGCGAAGTAGTAGATATGCAAGGTAGGCAATGGAGTGCTCCAAGGTTTAGAATACGCTTTGAATAGGAGTAGGAAAATGATTTTACACATTTTAAGTTCTGCAACACATTCTGTCAGATTTGTAGAGTTTATGCAAAAATATTTTGATTTAAAAAAACATAAATTTGTTTATGTGCGTCCTGATATTTGCAAATATGGATTAAGTAACTTTAAAGAAGTGGAGCATATTTCTACTTTAAAGCAACAATTGAAGCTTATTTATCTAATGCAAAAGGCAGATAAGATTATTTTGCACGGATTATGGCGACATGAAGTGATTAATCTTTTGTATTTTCAAAAATGGCTTTTAAAAAAGTGTTATTGGGTGTTATGGGGTGGTGATTTTTGTTTAGGTAAGGAATCTTATAGCAGGAGACATAATTTTGTTTTGCAAAATGTTGGGCATTTGATTTCTATTGCTGGAGATTATGAGTATGTCAAAAAGGAATATAACACAAAAGGAGAAGTTTTCTATTCTAAAAGTTTCTATGTATCAAATGTTTTTAATGGAGAGTTATATCTGTCTAATAAAGATGGAAAACTGGTGATTTTAATTGGTAATTCTGCTGATCCTTTGAATTTACATAAGGATATATTAAACGCCTTAAAGCCTTATAGGGATTCTAATATAGAGTTAATCTGTCCTTTATCTTATGGTTCTAACAAAGAATATCAAGATGAAATTATAGAGTATGGTAAAAATATTTTTGGAGCCAAATTTAAACCGCTTGTAGAATTTATGCCTTTAAATGCTTATTTAGATCTTCTTTCTTCTTTGGACATTGCGATTTTTGCACACAAAAATCAGCAAGCTTATGGAAATATCATACAACTTTTAGGAATGGGTAAAAAAGTCTATATGAGAAAAACCACTGCTTATAATGAAGTGCTTAAAAATGGATTGAAAATTTTTGATTTTGATAGTGGTGTTGATTTATGCAGAATTGATGATAGTGCAATTAAAAATCACCATTTGACAAAGAATATTTATTCTTTAGAAAATATGCTAAGTGAATTTAAAGAGTTATTTGGAGTGGATAATGAAGCATTTTAAATCACAAACTTTTAGCGGAAAATTTGTTAAGTATTATGAAATATTTTTTAGCGATAAATGTTTTTCGCGCATTGGAGATTATTTGTTGCGTCTATTTAAAGAGTGTGTGATTGGTGATAGGATATTAGACTTTGGGTGTGGAACGGGAATTTTTTGTGAATATTTTGCTAAGAATGGATATAAAGTTGTTGGTGTTGATGTAAGTTTTGATATGATTGAGTATGCTAAAAAGAATCACAATCTTCATTCCGCGCGGGGGGGGGGGGGCAAATAGAGTATTATTGTGATGATATTAGAAGTTTTCCAAGAGAAAATAGAAAAAAATTTGAAAATTTTAATATAGTTTGTGCATTATCGCATGTAATTTGCTATCAAGTTTCCAATGAATCTTTATTAAAGGTTTTTAGTAATGCATATTCTAATTTAGAATATAACGGAATCTTTGTTTTTGATTTTTATCATCAGGCTGGAATTTTTACGCATAATCTTAATGCAAGGATTAAAAAAGTTGCAGATGGAGAGATTAAAATTGTAAGATTTTCTGAGGCAGAGTTTGATTTGATGGAGAATTCCATTAATGTTTCCTATGCTTATTTGATTTGTGATGGTAGTCAAAAGCCCTTATTTTTAGAAAGTAATGATACAATGCGATTCTTTTCCACCAAAGAATTAGAATTTTATCTTAAAAATGTTGGCTTTAGGAGTATTGAATTTTTTGATTTGGACGATTTTTGTAAAGTGCAATTAACAAGCCAACGACAAAACGGTTATTGTGTGGCAAGAAAATGAAAAAGTATAGGGTTTATCAATGTGTAGCATTTGCGGGGGAAACTATCCTTTAGAAGCGATTAAAAAGGCGTCTAGTGTGATGGCGCATAGGGGTCCGGATTTTAGCGGAAGTTTTTATTGTAATGGAATTGCTCTAGCACATAATCGTCTAAGCATTATTGATTTGCAAAAGGAGGCAAATCAGCCTTTTGTTTCACCATTTTGTCCGCATTTAGTGCTTGTGTTTAATGGGGAGATTTATAATTATTTAGAATTAAAAGCGGAGTTAGAGGGTTTTGGGATTCCGTTTTTTACAAAAAGCGATACGGAAGTTTTGTTGCACGCCTTTGCGTTTTTTGGGCAAAAGTGCCTAGAAAAGTTTAATGGTGATTTTGCCTTTGTAATTTTAGATAAACGAGATAATAGCTTATTTTTGGCGCGCGATAGACTTGGGAATAAGCCATTATTCTATGGAATACAGGGGGATAGAATCTGTTTTGCTTCAGAGATTAAGGGACTTTTAGAGATTTTACCTTGTGTATTTGATAAAGAAGAGATTGCAAAATGGTTGCTCTTTAGCAATGGTAGTAAGGATAAAACGATTTACCAAGGGATTTTACCTTTTCCATCGGCTCATTTTGGAGTGTTTAAAAATGGTAAATTACAACTTACGCGTTATTGGAATCTAAAAATCACTCCACAAAATTACACGCTAGATTCCGCGTTAGATGAACTAGAAGATTTGCTTTTGGATTCTTTAAAGTTGCGTTTGCAATCTGATGTGCAAGTTGGGCTTAGTGTTTCAGGGGGTGTGGATAGCTCAATTTTGGCACATTTGGTAGCGCGTTTAAATGGAGAATGTAAGTTTTTTGGGCTTAGTTTTAGAGAGTTTCAAGGTGTTGATGAGAGTGTTTATATTGATGAGATTGGTAGAGATGTTGGAGTAGAGATTTGCGAAGTTAAGTCAAAGATAGAGAATCTTAGAGGTGATTTTAGAAAGCTTGTGTTAGGGCAAGATGAGATTTTTAGAAGTCTGTCTATTTATGCGCAATTTGTGTTATTTAAAGAGATTGCAAAAACTTGCAAGGTAGTGCTTGGAGGGCAGGGGGCTGATGAGCTTTTTGGGGGGTATTATCATCATATTGGACGCTATGTTTTTACACATAAAGATGCCTTTAAAGATAGGCTTAGGCTTTATGGAAAAGAGGCGTTAAATGAGTATATGTTTGGGTTAAAATGCTCTTTGGATAGGGAGTTGAAGTTACAATTATTTATGGAGGACAATGCAAAAGATTTAGAAAAGTTAGAAAAAATGGGCTTGCCTAAGCCATCTTTGGAAAATCTTTTGGAGCGGTTTTTATTGGATTTTAATCAAGGGCTTTTGCTAGATACGCTAGAGTTTAATTTGCCAAATTTATTGCGCTATGAGGATAGAAATGCGATGACGCATTCTTTGGAAAATCGCACGCCTTTTACAGATTATAGAGTGGTGGAGTTTGCATTTAGGTTGCCAGAGCATTTGAAAGTGGCGCAAGGCTATGGCAAATATCTTTTAAGGGTGTTACTAGAGCGGCTTGGGAGCAAAAATCTTGCGTGGAGAAAGGATAAAAAAGGTTTTGCTGTGCCAGAGCTAGAATTAGCGCGGAGTTTAGGTTATAATGCGCAAAATCTTTTTGATGTGCGTGCTATGATTTTTGAGCAATTAAGGAATAGGCGATGATTTGGATTGATGTGGCAACTCCTAAATATGCAATGTTTTTTGCAAGCATGATTAGAGAATTGCAAAAAAGGAATCATAAGATTTTAGTTACTACGCGTTATGCTCCACACTACACAGAGGCAAAAGAGATTTTAGAATTGCATAAGATTTCTCATATTGTGCTTGGGGAATATGGGGGTGAGACGCTGTTGCAAAAGTTTGAGGCGCGTATTTTTCGTCAAAAAGAGATTTTGGATCTTTTTAGAGCTAAAGGAGTGCCAAAAGTTCTAATTTGTGGGGCTGTGGTGGATAGCGTGCAGGTGGCTTATGGAGTTGGGATTCCAGTGGTTAATATCTATGATACGCCAGCATTTGGTAAGCCTAGAGATGAAAAATGTCCAAAGGAGCTTACAGCAGTAGCACGCCTTACACTCCCTTTTTCTAAGCTATTTTTTTATCCTTTTATTTTGCCAAAGGAATTAATGCTTCGTTTTGCACTTAGCGAAACACAAATAGAATCTTATCCCTTTATTGATGTGGCATTGTGGATTAAGGGGATAAAAAAGGAATCTAAAAATGACTTTAGAAAACGCTATGGAATGGATGCTTCTAAGCCTACAATTTTAATTAGGGAAGAGGAGTATAAAGCGCATTATGTTAAGGAAAAGATTCCAACAATTTATGAAGTGATTCCACTTTTAAAGGCGCAGTTAGATGCAAATTTAGTGATTATGCCACGCTATGAAAAAGAGAGATTAAAGAATGATTTTGGAGCAATTGCTACGATTTTAGAAGAAAAGTTAAAGCCAGAGGAGTTTTATCCTTTCATTGATTTGTTTATTGGTGGAGGGGGGACAATGAATTTAGAGGCGGTTTGCTATGGGATTCCTACGATTTCTACGCGCTCCATTTGGCTAATCCACGATCAATATTTAATTAAAAATCAACTGATGTTTTGGACACAAGATTGCGATGAGATTTTAAAAATTTCTAAAGAAATGCTGGGGAAAAAGGTAGAATCAGAAAATTATTTCATTAAGGGTACTTGTAATTTTGAACGAATGATTGAGCGCATTGAAAAGGAGATTCTATGTTAGGGGTTGCGTTACTTGGCTGTGGAAGAATTGCAAAAAGACATGCGGAGTTATTAAGTAGTGGCGAGATAAAAGGCGCAAAGCTTGTGGCGGTGTGTGATGTGCAAGAAGAGCGCGCAAAAGAGTTTGGAGCAAAATATAAGATTCCATATTTTATGGATTTAAAGGCGATGATGCAAGAGTGCGGGGAGCAAATCCATATTGTTTCTATTTTAACGCCTAGTGGGATGCACGCGCAAAATACCCTAGAAGTTGCCCCCTATCAAAAGCATATTATTGTAGAAAAGCCTATGGCTTTAACCTTGGAAGATGCAGATAAGATGATACAAGTTTGTAGGGAAAATAGCATAAGATTATTTGTAGTGAAGCAGAATCGCTATAACTTGCCTGTGCAAAAGCTAAGAGAAGCATTAGAAGTAGGGCGGTTTGGAAAGCTTGTAATGGGAAGCGTGCGTGTTAGGTGGTGTAGAGATGATAGCTATTATAAGCAGGATTCTTGGCGTGGGACTTGGGAATATGATGGGGGAGTTTTTACAAATCAAGCAAGCCATCATATTGATTTGTTAGAATGGATGTTGGGTGATGTGGAGAGTGTGTTTGCAAAAAGCACAACGGCTTTAAGTGCAATAGAGACAGAAGATACCGGGATTGCGGTATTAAAGTTTAAAAATGGAGCTTTGGGCGTGGTGGAGGCTACAACTGCCACACGCCCTAAAGATTTAGAGGGGAGTATTTCTATTTTAGGTGAGTTTGGAAGTGTAGAAATTGGTGGTTTTGCAGTTAATCAAATGCGCCATTGGAATTTTGCAAAGTCTCTAGCAAGTGATGGGGAAGTTATGGAGAAATATTCGGTAAATCCACCTAATGTGTATGGATTTGGGCATAAGGAATATTATTTAAGTGTTGTGGATTGTCTAAAGAACAATAAAAAAGCTCTTGTAGATGGTGAAGAAGGAAGAAAGAGCTTAGAGTTAATTATTGCTATGTATGAATCTATTGAGAGTGGTAAGGAAGTATTTTTGCCTGTAGCTTCTAAGCAATGCAAATTGGGGAAAAAGGCGTGAAAAGAATTGTGTTTTTGGGCGCAAAAGAGATTGGCAAACAATGTTTGGAAATGTTGTTTAAAAAACAAAAAGACTTAGATTTTAAACTTATAGCAGTTGGGACTTCATCTAGAGGGGTGGGTGTTAGGGAGTTTGCAGAAGCAAAAGGGATTCCAATGATTAAGGATTTAAGCGTGCTTTTAAGTTTGGAATTTGACATACTCTTTAGTGTGCAATATCACGCGATTTTAACGCAAGAACAAATTGAGTGTGCAAAAGAAATTGCCTTTAATCTGCATTTAGCACCATTGCCAGAGTATAGGGGGTGCAATCAATTTTCCTTTGCGATTTTAAATGAAGATAGAGAATTTGGTGTAACTATTCATCGTTTAGCAAAAGGGATTGATAGTGGGGATATTATTTTTCAAAAGCGGTTTGAAATCCCAAAAGATTGTTTTGTAGATGAGCTTGTGGAATTAGCAAATATAGAAGGATTTAAGTTATTTTGTGAAAGTTTAGAAAAAATGTTAAAGGGGGAATATGGATTAATCCCACAAGATTCTATTAAGGCTTTACGCAGAGAGTTTCATTTAAGGAATGAAATTGAAGCTTTAAAATGTGTAGATTTACAAGCTTGCGGGGGGGGGGCATTAATTGAAAAAATCATTCGCGCAACAGCAATGCCCGGATTTGAGCCACCCTATTGCTACATTGGGAAAAGAAAATTTTATTTTCTGCAAGCAAAGCAAGATTAGAGATGTGGAGGCGGGAGAAAATGTTATGCTAGTAGAGCCTTGCAATTTATATGAATGCTCTCTTGGAGACAATGTGTTTGTAGGTCCTTTTGTGGAGATCCAAAGGGGAGTTAGGATTGGTGCAAATACGCGTGTGCAAAGTCATAGTTTTATTTGTGAGTTAGTGAGTATTGGGGAATCTTGCTTTATAGGACATGGAGTAATGTTTATTAATGATTTATTTGAGTTTGGGAAACCTGCTGGAAATCCTAAGCTATGGAGAGAAACTAAGATTGGAAATAATGTTAGTATTGGCTCTAATGCTACGATTTTACCTGTTAATATTTGTGATGGGGCGGTGATTGGTGCAGGAAGCGTGGTTACAAAAAATCTTACTAAAAAGGGCGTATATGCAGGAAATCCTGCAAAATTAATAAGAGAGTTGTAATAAGGGAGCATAAATGGAGTTTGAAAAGATTGTAGAAATTGTAGAATCTAGGCGTGATGTGCTTAAAGGAAGTGAGAGGAGCATTGAAGTGGTGGATTTTGGTGCGGGAAGTCCGCGAGATAAACGCACAAAAGAGCAAATGGAAAAGGGTGTTTTGTGTGCGATTGCGCTTTGTGATTTAGCAAAAATTGGAGTTAAGAGAGAAAAGGCGCAGGAGATTTTTAAGATTTTTAAAGCCTTAAATCCTAAGGTGATTTTAGAGCTTGGCACTTGTTGTGGGTTTTCAAGTAGTTATATGAGTTATTTTGCGTCAGATTCTAGGATTTATAGCATTGAAGGGAGTGAGAATGTTGCAAATATCGCGAGAGAAAATCATCAAATCTTTGGGCTTAAAAATATTGAAGTTTTAGTGGGGAGATTTAACCTTGTGTTGCCTAGCCTTTTAGAACGCATTGCGCCATTAGATTTTGCATTCATTGATGGGCATCACGATAGGTTTGCAACGCTGGAGTATTTTCACACAATCCGCCCTTTTATGGACAAAGGTGGAGTGATGCTTTTTGATGATATTGCTTGGAGTGGTGGAATGCAAGAAGCGTGGGAGGAAATATTGGAATCTAAAATTTACAAAGAAGCCTATGTTGTGGGTGAAAATACTTGGAAAATGGGGGCTGTATGGCTGTGAAGTTTTTAGATTTGCACAAACAATATTTAAGTATCAAAAATGAGATTGATAGAGCGATATTTTCTGTGATTGAAACAAGCGCGTTTGTTGGCGGGACAGAAGTTGAAGCCTTTGAAAAAGAGTTTGCTAGCTTCATTGGTGGGGGGGTAGAAGCATTGGGGGTTGCAAATGGGACTGACGCGCTAGAGATTGCTATTAGGGCGTTGGAGTTGCCCAAGGATTCTGTGGTGTTAGTGCCTGCAAATACCTTTGTAGCAAGTGCTGAAGCGGTGGTTAGCAATGGATTAAGAGTAAAATTTGTGGATTGTGGGGAGGATTATTCGCTTGATGTTGTGGATTTGAAGGCTAAGATTGAGCCTAGTGTGAGTGCGATTGTGGTGGTGCATTTGTATGGAATCCCTGCAAATATGGAAGAGATTTTAAGGTTAGCAAAAGAATGGAATCTAAAAATTATTGAGGATTGCGCACAAGCACACGGAGCTAGATTTAATGGGCAAAGGGTCGGAAGTTTTGGAGATGTGGCAACTTTTAGTTTTTATCCGGGCAAGAATTTAGGGGCTTATGGTGATGGGGGAATGATTGTAAGTAAGGATTCTGCGCTGTTAAGAAAGTGCAAGGAAATCGCTCATCATGGAGGGTTGGAAAAATATCAGCATAATATTGTAGGGAGAAATTCTAGACTAGATGCTTTGCAAGCGGCGATTTTGCGAGTGAAATTGCGCTATTTAGAAGCTTGGAATGCT
This sequence comes from Helicobacter winghamensis ATCC BAA-430, assembly GCF_028751035.1. Taxonomy (NCBI): domain Bacteria; kingdom Pseudomonadati; phylum Campylobacterota; class Epsilonproteobacteria; order Campylobacterales; family Helicobacteraceae; genus Helicobacter; species Helicobacter winghamensis. Next base: position 399,434 of record NZ_CP063533.1, read on the forward strand.
AGGCGCAAACAAGTGGCGCAAATGTATTTTGAAGGGCTTAGTGGTTTTGTTCTGCCAAAGGTGGCTAGTGATAGGGAGTGTGTGTGGCATTTGTTTGTGGTGAGATGTGAAAATCGCAAGGTTATAATGGAATCGCTTAAGAGAGTTGGAATCCAAACAGGGCTGCACTATCCTGCTGCACTTCCTAATACCCCTGCATTTTCTAAAAAGCCCTATGTTGTGGAAACAGAGTGTAAAAATGCGCTTGTGTGGCAGGATAAGATTCTATCACTGCCTATGGGGGAGCATTTAGAAGATGAGGAAGTTAGAAGAGCGATTAAGATTATAAAGGAGAATTGCTAATGCATTATTATATTTATCCTGCAGGTAGAACTGGAAGAACATTAGGTAAAATGCTGGATTATTGTGAGATGAATGCCACTTATAGTTTTATAGATGATAATAAAAAGGGAATAACATTAAAAGAACAAGCTTCAAAGATTAAAAAGCAGCTTAAAAATAATGAAGCTGAAATTGTAATAGCTTTAACGCAGGGAATTGTCATCACGCAAAGTAGAATGGAAAAATTGATAAAAAAATTAAAAGCACTAGAAATTAATCGTTATCTTGGTAATGAATTTATCCAACAAATTGCTTTGCAAGTTTGCAAAAAAGCCCAAATAGAAGTTCAACGCTTAAGCAGTCGGGGGGGGGGCATTTATTGATAGGTGTTATTCTGTATGGATTAGGAGATGAGAAGCATTTAGGAAATGTGGATTATGAGCTACTAAAGAGAGATTGCAAAATAGTGTATTTGGATCATTCAGGGGAGAATTTTTCTAGAGAAATTAGCTCAAATGCTATTATTGTTCCTTTTATTATGGATTATTTGAAAGATGTGCATTTCGTGAAATATATTTTTTCTACTGTAGGTACATATTCAAGAAATGCCAATCAGGTTTATTTAGTGCAACACCATAGCTATGCAAGTATCTTGGAGGCTTTAATGGAAGAAAAATTAGATTACTATAAAGCGGTGCTTAAAGATAAGATAGATTATTTATTTGCAACTTCCCGCAAAACACAGAAGGTAACAGAATTTTTAATTAACGGATTTTGCAAAGATAAGAAGCCTAGTGTCTTACTAAGTGGATATGCCGCATTTGATGTAGAGGAAGAAGTTAAAGAAAGTTTGCGGGATAAAGTTTTGATTGCTTTGCACGATGAGAGCGAAGTATTAGAAATTAAAGAAAGTCTTTTGGAGTTATTAGGGTTAGGGTTTAAGGTTGCATTGCGTTATCGTTATGAGTGGAGTGGAGAGATACAGAAATTTATAGAAACAATTAAAGATAATCCTAACTTTTTTGTCTGTTATAATAATAAGAATTTTAAAAATTTCTCCAGTGAAAGTTTTGTTGTAATTACAAGTGCTTCAAGCGTAGCTTATACATTTCCCATTAAGCATTTATGCCCGGCAATTTTATATTTTAAAGATAAAAATACATTTGAGAAAAACATTGGTGGGATTGGATTTTTTGATGATAGAATCCATTTTAAGGCAAGTAATAGTTCAGAAGTTGTTTTGCAAGTAAGACAAACAAAAGATAAAGATTTATCAAAAAAGATTTTAAAATATCGTGATGAAGAAGTTGTCAATTTCAAAAACGCTAGTGAAGTTATAGCGGATAATATTATGCAAATTATTAATAAAGAAAAATGATATGATGGATAAACTTGGTAAGCATAAAGTTGAACAGTATTATAAGATTGCTAATCTTCTGAAAATTAAAATTCCACAAGATGTAGTCTTGGATTATCAAAATAATAAGTGGGGGGGGGGGCATAAATGTGCATTATCACTTATTGTTGCTTGTATGTGTGAAGTATTAGAAAGCAATATTCCAAAAATTGAAATAGAAGGTAAAATATTAAAGATCGAATTTTGTGATTATCAAAGAGCATTGACGCTTCTTTTAGCTTATTTCCAAGATTATTTAAGCGATAAGGGTTTAGATAATCTTAAAGAATCTTTAGAGGTGCATTTAAATTATGTTAAGAGTTTGTTAAAGCCACTAGAAAAAGCTTGCAGTTTGAGCGTTGGTATTACAATGATAGGTTATACAAAAGACAATAAACATATTGGAAATATTGATGAAAATATTGTTTTTCCTTTAGTATATTGTTGTAATTCTTTCAAAGCTTATGAGTTAGCAAAAGATAGAATAAAAGAAAGTTTTGTGATGATTTCGCATCCTATGTATTATGTTGCTTTTCCAAAATTAAAAGTTTTATTATCCGTAAATACTCCATTGCCATTAGTGAAACTAGAAACTTGTAAAACAATTATTGTGCATTTGGGGCATAATTTCAATGAAGCCTTGCAATATACATTGCATCGAACAGATGAGAGTTTTGTGCTAAATAGTTTAAAAAAAGAGAGAATGGATAGATGCCATTATGTTGTAGCACATACATTAAATGACTTTAAGCTCTTGTTTAAAGCGCAGAATTTTTTCAATCTTAAAACTGAAACCATCAAGGGTGGATGCCCTAGTTTAGATTGGGCTTTGAATCGGACTAAAAACAAATCTTTGAACTCTTATTTATTATTTGCTCCTTCGTATTTATCGAATTTTATTTCAGATGATTTTGTAAAATCTCTTAATGCCATTTTGGAATCTGGAGTGAAAGTTGTCTGTAGGTTACACCCTAATTTAAGGGAATATGAGAAACAGCAATTTTATAAAGAAATCAAAAATTGGTGTTTGCATAAAAATTTTATTTTTGATGAAACTTCAAGTTATTTGAACTCTTATATTAATAATAGTTTTGCACTTTTGACTGACGAGAGTTCTATGGGGGTTTCTTATCCATTAACTTACCTTAAACCAGCTATTATTTATATGCCAAATAAAAGAAAGTTTGGGGTAGAGGTTTTAGATGGAATCCATTTGTATTCAAAGGAAGCAAATCTTATCATTGATAATTTTGATAACTTGAAAGATATTGTAGGAGATATTAAGAGTTTTAAAGTATTTAAATTTGAAGAGCAAATAAGGAAGTTTAGAGAAAAGCAAGTGTATAATATTAGGCATTCTAGTGAGTATTTGAGTGAGTTTATTAACAATCTTTGCAAGGAGCAATGATGCAAAAAGGTGCAGTGATTTGGATATGTGGTTTAGCGGGTGCTGGTAAGACAACTTATGCACAATCTTTATATTTATCACTTAAAAAAGAGAGAGAAAATGTTGTTTTATTAGATGGCGATGTTTTTCGTAATATTTTTCAAGAAGATCCAGATTTTACTGCAAAGGGAAGATTAAGGGTTGCCAAGAAAATCTCTGCACTTTGTTCGTTTTTAGCCTTTAATGGGATGGTGGTTGTATGTGCTACGATTTCATTATTTGAAGAGATTTATTCTATGAATCGTCAAAATATTTCACATTATTTTGAAGTCTTTGTAAAATGTTCAATGCAAGAATTAATTAAAAGAGATAAAAAGAATCTTTATAGCAGAATTCAAAGTAATGAAATCAGTAATGTAATGGGTGTTGATATTCCTTTTGTAGAGCCTAATGCGCATTGTGTGTTAAATAACAATCAAAAGGAGAATTTAGAAGACAATCAGCGATTATTGAAAGAAAAAGTGGATGATTTTTTAATGAAAGTTTATGAGACAAGTGATAAGGGGTATTGGCATCAGTTTTATGCGAATCATATGCAAATTGGACAAGAGAGTTATTTTGCGAAATTCTGTATGAAATATTTTAAAAGTGGGCAATCTTTAATTGAACTTGGATGTGGGAATGGTAGAGATAGTTTATACTTTGCTAAAAATGGACTTGATGTTCTTGGTGTAGATCAGTGTGATAATGTGATTGAATTTCTTCAGCAGTATAAAAATTATTCATTAGAGTTTCAATGTGCAGATTTTACTAAATTGGATTTATGTTCTTCTGTGCGGGGGGGGGGGCATTATGACATAGTATATTCGCGTTTTACTTTACATTCTATTACACAAGAGCAACAAAATAGAGTGTTTGGTTGGGTTAGAAATAGCTTGGATAGCGATGGTATTTTTGCCATAGAAGTGAGAGGATATAAAAATTCTCTTTATAAGATGGGTATTCCAGTAATTGATGAAAAAGATGCATTTATTTTTGAAAATCATTATAGAAGATTTCTGAATTTTGATGCACTTTTAAGAGAGTTAAAAGATTTTAAAATTATTTATGCTAGGGAAGATAGGGGCTTTGCTCCATTTGCAGATGAAGACGATTATTTTATAAGAGTTATTGCGCAAAAATAAAAGCTTTATCCTTCTCTAGTTTAATAGGGAAGGATAAATATGAAAGATACAATTAAACAAGAATCAACTTCAGCAGGAAGGGTTGTTAATAACTCAAAAAAAGATGTAGATGCTATTTTTGTTAAAAAATATGGGCAAAAATGGCTAGATTATCGAAAAAAATGGGCAGATGCTTCTAAGCATATTTTGAATGACTTTCCGCTTTTTGTAAGATTTGAAAATCAGTTTAAGTGCAATGCAAGATGTACGATGTGTGTGCATGGACATGCTGATTTAAGGGCGGATTATGGATATGATGGGTATTTACCTTTTGATGTTTTTAGGCGTTTAGTTGATGAATGTGATGAGTATCAATGTCCATCTGTTGCCCCTTCTCAAACAAATGAGCCATTGTTAGATTGCGATATTATTGAGCGTTTGCAATATATTAGCACGAAGCAAAATATTATGGATGTGCATTTTAACTCTAATGCTTCTTTATTGACAGAGGAAGTGAGTAGAAAAATCCTTGATACAAGTGTTACAAGGATGAATTTTAGTATTGACGCAATCACAGAGGAAACTTATAAAAAAATTAGAGTTGGATTAGATTTTAAAAAGGTTTTAAGGAATATTGACACTTTTTTAAATTTGCGCGCGAAGCTTGGTAGAGAGCTTCCTATTGTGCGTGTGAGCTTTTTATTGCAAGAGAAAAATAAACACGAGCTAGAAGCATTTAAGAATTTTTGGGTGGATAAAGTTGATTATGTCTCTGTGCAACGCTATGTGCCAATTTCACCTTTTGATGATGAAAGAAGTGTCGCAATCTCTGATGCTCCTATTGCTGGAAAACAAAGTTGTTCTTATCCTTTTGAATCTATTTTTATTCACGGAGATGGTTTGGCTGTCCCTTGTGCTTCGCATAGGGCAAAACACATTGCAGTGGGCAATATTTATAACAATTCTTTGTATGAAATTTGGCATTCTCAGGGAATGCAAGAGTTAAGAGAAGCACATAAAAATGGAGATTTAAGTAAAACAAAACTTTGCGATACTTGTTTGTTTAAGGGGTAGAGTATGGATAAGAAACTAGTGTATGTTCCAATGGCGGCAGATATTATCCACACTGGGCATTTAAATATTATTAAAGAATCTGCAAAATTAGGTTATGTAATGGTTGGGCTTTTTTCTGATAAGGCAATTGCAAGCTATAAGAGAGTGCCATTGATGAATTATGAGCAAAGAAAGCAAATTGTAGAATCTTTAAAAGGTGTTGATGAAGTTGTAATTCAAGATGAAAAGGATTATAGTGCAAATTTAAAGCAATACAAGCCTAATTTTCTTGTGCATGGTAGTGATTGGAATACAGGTCCCTTAAATGAGGAGCGACAAAAGGCAATCGCTCTTATGGAATCTTGGGGAGGAAAAGTTATAGAACCAGAGTATACAAAAGGCATTTCTTCAACAAAACTCAATAAAAATTTAAAAGAGTTAGGGATTTTGCCACAAGTTAGATTAGGGGCTTTAAAGAAAGCTTTATTTGCAAAACCATTAATTAGAGGTATTGAATCGCATAGTGGAATGAGTGCTTTGATTATAGAGGAAGCTTGTGTAAAAGATAAAAATGGAATCAATCAAGCTTTTGATTTTTTATGGTTAAGTTCCCTTACGGATTCTAGCTCTAAAGGTAAGCCAGATATTGAGTTTGTGGATTTGACTTCTAGGATTGCTACTGTTAATGATATTTTAGAGGTTTCTACAAAGCCTATTATTTATGATGGAGATACAGGATCTCAGATTCCGCATTTTGCAATGATGGTGAAACGCTTGGAGAGGTTAGGTGTGAGTGCTGTTGTGATAGAAGATAAAATTGGATTAAAGAAAAATTCCTTATGTGAAGGTGAGTCTGCTAGGCATACGCAAGATTCCATTGAAAATTTTTGTGCAAAGATTAAGGCTGGAAAACAAGCACAATTGACAAATGATTTTATGGTGATTGCAAGGATTGAAAGTTTGATTTTAGAGATGGGAATGGAAGATGCTATCGCGCGTGCAAGGGCTTATATAGAAGCTGGAGCTGATGGAATTATGATTCACTCACGCAAAAAAGATGGAGCAGAGATTTTAGAGTTTTGTAAAATTTACAATACTTTTGCTAATCGCAAGCCATTAATGGCAGTGCCAACTAACTATCCTATCTTGAGTGAGGAAGATTTGAAAAATGCTGGAGTGAATATTGTTGTGTATGCAAATCAACTTTTAAGAGCGTCTTATACGGCAATGAAAAATACAGCATTATCTATTTTGGAGCATAAAAGAGCGTTAGAAGCGGATAAACATTATGTTTCAGCACTAGAAATTATTAATTTGATTGAAGGAAATTAATGCTTAATGCTTTAGAATTTGCAAAGTTTTTAAAAGATAGAATCGGATTTTGCGCGGGTGTGCCTGATAGTTTATTAAAACCTTTAAATCAAGCTCTTGAAATAGAAATGCGAAAGGATTTTTATACCACAGCAACCGAGGGGCAAGCAGTAGCTTTTGCTTGTGCTTATCATTTAGCAACTTCTAAAATCGGACTTGTGTATCTGCAAAATAGTGGTTTGGGTAGTGCTATAAACCCTCTTTTATCGTTAGCAGATCCTAAGGTTTATAAGATTCCATTGATTTTGTTTGTTGGACTTAGAGGCGGTATTGATGATGAACCACAGCATTTAAAGCAAGGCGAAGTAACAGAGCAAATCTTAATTGCTTGTGGAATTAAAACTTTGAAGCTTTCTAAAGAGATAGAAGAGGCAAAAAGACAGATTGATAACTCTTTGCTCTATTGCAGAGAGAGCGGTGGGACGGTTGCGTTTTTGGTAGAGAAAAATATCTTTGATAAGGTATCGCTTCCACAGAGTGGAAATTCTTTTTCTTTGATTAGAGAGGAAGTTATTAATCTAATTCAAGATGCTTTTGTGGATGCAAAATTTGTTACTACAACGGGAATGATTTCTAGGGAATGTTATGAGTTAAGAGAGTTTAAAAATCAGCGCCATAAGAATGATTTTTTGGTGGTGGGTTCTATGGGATATGCAAGTTCATTAGCATTTATTTTGTCAAAATATTCTAATAAAAAATTTGTATGTCTTGATGGTGATGGCGCGTTTATTATGCATATGGGCTCTCTTTTGAGTTTTAAGGGGGCTAGTTTTTATCATATTGTGTTAAATAACTATGCACATGATAGCGTAGGCGGGCAAGCGACTAATATTGGCAATACAAATTTAGTGGAGCTAGCCTATTCTTGTGGGTATGATTATGCGCTTAGTGTGGAGAGTTTAGAAGAACTACAAAAAGCCTTAAAAGAGATTCCACAAATGCAAGGTTTGGTGCTTTTGGAAGTTAAGGTAAAAAAACAGACGCGTGCAAATCTTGGAAGACCAAAAGAAATTTTAAGACTTAAGGATGAGTTTTGCAAGGGGCTTTAGTGTATATCACAGGACTTAGCGGTTCTGGTAAGACAACTTTGGCAAAAGCTGTGGTGAAACAGATTGAAAACACACTAGGAATTAAATCTATTTTTTTAGATGGTGATATTTTACGAGAATGTGTAGTTAATAATGATTATTCTACACAAGGGCGTTTTAATATGGCGTCTTATTATGTAAAAGTGGCTAAACTTTTAGTAGATCAAGGGTTTGTCGTGGTGCTATCGACAATTTCTATGTTTGATAAAGTGCGTGCGTTTAATGTGGAGAATTTTAAACATTACTTAGAAGTGTATTTGGAAGTTTCAGAAGAAATTCGCAAACAAAGAGATTCAAAAGATTTTTATAAACGCAATACAATAGATATGGCAGGATTTAATCAGAGTGTAGAGTTACCTAAAAATAGCCATTTAATTTTTAAAGATAATTTTGATATAAATTCAGCTTGCGAGAAAGTTCTATACTATTTAAAGGATATTTATGCAAAATAGATATTTTCCCATCCTGTTGTATTGTGCGGGGGGGGGGGCATTATTTTTTTAATTACTTTTTAATATTCTCTCTTCTTCTTTTATTTTTAAGTTCAATTTTTAATTTGAGTAATGCAGCATGAGCTCTGGTGTTGTAATTTGGATATGCGGGCTTAGTGGAAGTGGTAAAACAACACTGGCAAGTGCGCTTGTAGATAAGCTTAAGCAGCAGTTTAGCAGCGTGGTTTTGTTAGATGGTGATTATTTAAGAAATATTTATAATGATTTTAATTATAGCAAGGAAAATCGATTAAATTTAGTGTATCGTTCGCAGAAACTTTGCGCAATGCTAGTTGAAAGTGGCTGTATTGTTGTTGTTTCTTTTGCTACGATGCAAAAAGAAATTTTTCTTAGCAATAGAAAGGTTTTTAAGAGATATTTTGAAATTTTGATTGATTGCTCTTTTGAAGAGCTTGTAAAAAGGGATCAAAAGCAACTTTATAGCAGAGCTTTAAAAGGGGAGATTAAAAATGTCTATGGTGTAGATATATCTTGTGACTTTCCTAACGCAGATTTTATCCTTGATAATTCTGAGTGCAAGGATTTAGAGCCAAAAGTTGATATTTTACACCAGAAAGTTATGGAATTTTTGTTTTCTTTGTCTATTTCTAAAACTTTAGACTTGCAAGTAAGATTTGCGCATACTCCGACATTAATTAAAGAATCCTATATGATAATGCAAGAGTTTCGTCCTTATTTGAGCTTAGATGATTTTGTTTCTAGGATTCTGTTTTTAAATAAAACAATGCAATTTCGCCTTTTGATGTTTTATGATAATGAAAGATTAATTGGCTTGTGCGGTTTTATGCCTTCATATCTTCTTTATCACAAACAATGTTTGTTTATTAGTGATTTTGTTGTTTCTAGTGGCGTTAGAGGAATGGGATATGGGAAAAAGATATTTGCAATAATGCAAGAAATTGCTTGTGAAAATGGGTTTAATGAGATTGCCTTAGAGAGTGGAATCACAAGAGAAAAAGCGCATAAATTTTGGATTGAAAAATGTGGCTTTAGTCAAGTAAGATTTGGGTTTAAAAAGGAATTATCTGTTGGGGATTTGGCAAAATGATAGCAGTAATTTTAGCAGCAGGTATAGGAAATAGACTTAAAAAATACACCAAAGATAAACCAAAATGTATGGTAGAAGTTGGTGGGATTACAATTATAGAGAGATTATTAAAACAAATTGTGCAATATGGAAAACCAAAACGGATTGTCATTGTTACTGGGTATTTGGAAAATGTATTAACAAATTATATTAAAAATTTGGAGTTGTCATCAAAGGTTGTTATTGACTTTGTTTATAATGATAAATATTATTATGCAAATAATATTTATTCTTTATATAGCGCTAAAAAATATTTAAATGATGATATGGTTTTGTTTGAGGCTGATTTAGTTTTTGATGATTCTGTGGTAAAAAAAGTATTTGATTCGATATTTGATAATTTTGCATTAGTTTCACACAATGAAGTTTGGATGGAAGGAACTGTTGTAACAATTGATGAAAAATATAGGATCAAAGAAATAATTCTTAAAGATGATTTTAACTTTAAAAATATTGATTTATATTATAAGACTGCTAATATTTATAAATTTTCTAAAGACTTTTTAAAAGAGTTTTATATTCCTATTTTAGAAGATTATATTAGAGAGAATAAAATTGAATTTTATTATGAAAAAGCTCTAAAGGAAGCCTTAAAGAATAATGGCATATTGGATGTAGAGATTGTAGAAAGTGATTTATGGTATGAAATCGATAATCCAAATGATCTTGTAATTGCCGATATTATGTTTTCTGAGCTGAATGAGCGTTATGAAAAACTAGAAAAAAGTTATGGTGGATATTGGAGATTTCCAAAAATAAAAGATTATTGTTATTTGGTAAATCCTTATTTTCCAACGCCTAAACTTTTAGAAGAGCTTGGTTTAATGCTTGGTAATCTAGCAATAAATTATCCATCTGGCTTGAAAATCATTCAGAGATTAGCGGGGACGATGTTTGATGTTGATGAAAGATTTTTATTAGTTGGTAATGGGGCTAGCGAGTTAATTAAAGCATTGATGGTGGTGCTAGAGGGTAAGGTTGGTATAGTAGTTCCAACTTTTGATGAATATGTGAATTGTGCAAAAGAAGTTGCATTTTTTGAAACAAAATCTAGGTTTGCTTACAATGCATCAGAGCTTATTGCATTTATGTCTAAAGAGTCAATTAAAACAATGCTTCTTATAGCCCCTGATAATCCTAGCGGATTTCTGCTTCCCAAAGGGGATTTAGAAGAGATTTTAAATTGGACAAAGAAGCGTAATATTAGTGTTATTTTAGATGAATCTTTTATGGATTTTGCGGAATCTTATTATACATTTTTGACTAATGAAAAATTAGCCTTGTATCCAAATTTGATTCTTGTTAAGAGTATTTCAAAATCTTATGGGGTTGCAGGGTTTAGGCTTGGTATTTTAGCTAGTTCTAATGAAAAAACACTTGAAGCAATACAGAGTAAAAGTGCAATTTGGAATATCAATTCTGTTGCTGAATACTTTTTGCAAACTATAGTTAAATACAAAAAAGAGTATAAAAGATCTTGTGAGAGATTAATAGAGACAAGAAAAGATTTTATTTGTGCATTAAGAGATATAAAACAAATAGAGGTTTTTGAATCTCAAAGCAATTATGTTTTATGCTCCATAAAAAATGAAGGTATTAGTGTTAAGGAATTGGCAATTTTTTGTTTAGAAAATCATTTTTTTATCAAAGATTGTTCTAGTAAAATAGGCTTAAAAAATGGTAGATTTTTTAGGTTAGCTATCAAAGATGAATTTTTAAATGCTGAATTGATTTGTGTTTTAAGGGAATTTTTTAAGGAGAGATATTGAATGTAATTTTATTAACAGATTGTCGTATTAAAATAGAGAATATTATTAAAATTTTATTAGATAATAATTTTGAAATATTTGGTATTTGTTTTGGGCAATGTGTAATTGCAGAAGACAAACAAGCTTTATGCAGAGAATATCAATTGCAAATCTTAAGCAAACAAGAATTGATAAAATGCAGTGGAATTGATGTAATTTTATCTTATGGTTATACCCATTATATTCCAAAGAAAGTGTTTTCTTCTGTGAAGTATTGCATTAATTTTCATCCGGGTTTGTTGCCTGAGTATAAGGGTTGCTATACGCTGTATTATGGAATGATAAATGGAGAAAAAGAATGGGGTATGACAGCGCATTTTGTGAATGAAAAATTTGATGAAGGAGAGATAATTTTAATAGAAAAATTTGCCCTAGATTATGAAAAAACAGGAAAAGAAATTGCTGAGCATATTTGGAATGAAGTGGGAATTAATGCTGTTAAGAAGATTGTATCTATGATAAAAGAAAATAAAATAGAGGGATTTTCTCAAAAAAAAACTTCAAAAATAACCTGCGGGGGGGGGGGGATATTACGGTAGAGAGAGGCTTAATAGAGAAAAATTTATCTCCATTGAGAATATAAAATCTTTGGAATCTAATGAGATTATCAAAAAGATTAGAGCTATGTGGTATCCCCCTTATGATGGTTTGCGCATAAAGCTAGAAGATGAAGAAGAGTTATTTTTGCTGGATAGGAAAATTTGGGATACAATTAAGGGTAAAATTTAGTTTGGAGTAAATTTGTGGAATCTTTGCTTTATGAAACCGCTTTGATTGCGTTAGAAGCGGGGGATATTGTTTTAAAGTATTATGGTTTAGAGGATTTTGATTTAAAGCAAGATTCTTCGCCTTTAACAAAGGCAGATTTGGAATCTAATGCCTTAATTATGCAAAAATTACAAGAAATTGCGCCTTATCAAGTGTGTTCTGAAGAAGCAGTGCTAGAGTATGCAAAGCGCAAGGATTTAGAGTATTTTTGGCTCATTGATCCCCTTGATGGCACAAAGGATTTTTTAGCGCAAAATGGAGGATTTACCATTAATATTGCATTAATTCATAAAAATCGCCCCATTTTAGGCGTGGTGTTTGCCCCTGCGTCTTGCGAGCTTTATATTGCACTAAAGGGCTTTGGGGGCTTTAAGTATAATGTGGAATCGCTAAAGGGTGCAAGAGAGAGTGGCGCATTAAATTTAGCTTGGCTAGAGCAAAACAAAATTTTCTTAAAGGGTGAGAGAATCTCGCAAGATGAGCAAATTATCGCTTGTGATTCCGTGTTTCATAGCACGCAAGCCACGCAAGATTTTATCAATAAATACCATTTAAAAGTGCAAAAATATGGTTCATCACTTAAGATTTGCGCATTAGCTGAAGGAAAGGCTGATGTTTATCCGCGCTTTAATGGCACAAGTGAATGGGATATTGCAGCTTGTGAGATTGTGTTAGAAGAGAGTGGGGGGGTGGTGCTAGATTGTGTAACCAAAAAGCCTTTGACATATAATAAAGAGAGCTTTAGAAATAATCATTTTGTAGCATTTGCAAAGGCACAAGTGGGTAAAGAGATTTATAAAGATATTATAAATGGGAATTTTTAGTAGCTTACTATGTGTTGTATTTAGAGATAATGCCTTGAAATTTTGACGTAAATTTTTGTATGATTAGCAAAATATAACTAAGGCAAGACATTTGAAAAATCTAATCATTGTAGAGTCACCAGCAAAAGCGCGAACGATAAAGAATTTTTTAGGCGGGGCATATAATGTTATCGCTTCAAAAGGGCATATTAGAGATTTACCAAAGCACACTTTTGGAATCAAAATTGAAAATGAAACCTTTACTCCAGAATACCAGATAGATACTTCGCACAAAGAAGTTGTTAATGAGCTAAAAAGGCTTGCAAAAGAAGCAAAAGAAATTTATATCGCAACTGATGAGGATAGAGAAGGAGAGGCGATAGGTTATCATATTGCAACTGCTATTGGTAAAGATCCTAGCAAGCTTCCTAGAATTGTGTTTCACGAGATTACACAAAAGGCAATTGAATATGCGCTGAAAAATCCGCGCCACATTGATATGGATAGGGTTAATGCACAGCAGGCAAGGCGTTTGCTAGATAGAATTGTGGGTTATCGTCTAAGCCCTTTAATTGCCTCTAAGATTCAAAGGGGGCTAAGTGCGGGGCGAGTGCAAAGTAGTGCGTTAAAGATTATTATAGATAGAGAAAAAGAGATTCTAAATTTCAAACCTATTATTTATTACACCATTGAAAGCTTGTTTAAAAAAAACAAAACCAGCCTTGAAGCAGATTTAGTAGAGTTTAAAGGCAAAAAGATTGAGAAGCTAACTTTGCAAGAATCCACAGATGCAAAAGAGATAGTGGAGGCACTAAAGAGTGAAAGTTTTAATGTAAAAGAGATTGAAACAAAGCGTAGAAAAACAGCCACTCCACCACCATTTATGACTTCTACTTTGCAACAAAGTGCAAGCTCGCAACTAGGTTTTTCTCCTTCGCGCACGATGCAGGCAGCACAGAAGCTTTATGAAGGTGTAATGACACATAAAGGTTCAATGGGCGTTATAACATATATGCGAACAGATAGTTTAAATATTGCAAAAGTTGCTCAAGATGAAGCAAGGAAGCTGATTGCAAAAAGCTATGGCAAGGAATATGTGCCAAGCAAGCCAAAGGTGTATGCAACAAAGACAAAGGGTGCGCAAGAAGCACACGAAGCAATTCGCCCAACTCTAATGGACTTCACTCCACAAATTGCAGCACAATATTTAAAGGGTGATGAGCTAAAGCTTTATACGCTAATTTACAAACGATTTTTGGCTTCACAAATGCAAGATGCAGAGTTTGAGTTGCAAAATATTATGATTTATTGCAAGGTTGCGCAACTTAAAATTAGTGGCAGAAAGCTTGTATTTGATGGATTTTATCGCGTGCTTGGCAATGAAGATAAGGATAAATTGCTTCCAGAGTTTGCAAAAGAAGAAGTGCTTAAGCTTGAAAAATGCACTGCTAGCAAGCATCAAACAGAGCCACCAGCGCGGTATTCTGAAGCAAGTTTAATTAAAACGCTAGAATCCCTAGGAATTGGTCGCCCTAGCACCTATGCGCCAACAATTGCGCTTTTAACTTCAAGGGATTATATTAGCGTGGAGAAAAAGCAAATCAAGCCCCAAGAAGTTGCCTTTAAGGTTGTAGAGCTTTTAGAGGGGCATTTTAATGAAATTGTGGATTCCAAATTTACGGCAAATTTAGAAGAACGCCTTGATGCGATTGCGGAATCCAAACAGGATTGGCAGCAACTTTTATGGGAGTTTTATAATCCTTTTATTCAAAAGATTAGCGAAGGCAAAACAAGCATTGCAAGTCAAAAAATTGCGATTCCAACTGGTGAGAATTGTCCGCTTTGTGGCAAGGAGTTGGTGCAACGCAAAAGTCGATTTGGCGAGTTTGTGGGGTGTAGTGGTTATCCTAAGTGTAAATATATTAAAAAAGAGCAAAGTGTTACAGGTGATGATGAAGACTTAGGTGTTTGTGAGAAATGCGGCAAGCCAATGGTTAAAAAACGCGGTAGAAATGGAGAGTTTTTAGCATGTAGTGGGTATCCAGAGTGCAAGAATGCTAAGGCGTTAAAGGATTCTAAAGTGCAACCGCAAGTTTTAGAGAATGTAAAATGTCCAAAATGTGGAGGTGAAATTTTAGAGAGAATGGGTAGGCTTGGAAAGTTTTATGGCTGTGGAAATTATCCAAAATGTGATTTTATCGCAAAATTTCCACCCACAAATCAAACTTGTCCAAAATGCAATGAAGTAATGCTAAAGCGAACATATCGCAAAAAACCAGTTTTAGAATGTCTTGCGTGTAAAGAACGCATTGATAATTTGGAATCTTAAAGGAATGCAATGACACAAGAAATTTTAGATTTTTTAGATAAAAATGTAGGCTTTTTGGCGACTAAGGGGACTTGTGGTAATCCGCGCGTGCGCCCTGTGCAATCCCCTTTGTATTGCAAGGGAAAGTTGTATGCTTGCACTTCTAAGAAAAAGGGAATGTATAAGCATATGCAAAACTTTGCTGGGATTGAGCTTAGTGCATTTGATGGAAAGGATATGTGGATTAGAATCCGCGCAAAGGCTGTGTTTGATGAGAATAGAGAAATTAAACAAAAAATGCTTGAAAAATATCCTGTGGTGCAGGCAATTTATAAAAGCCCTGATAATCCTGATTTTGCAGTGTTTTATTTTGATGAGCCTAGTATTAAGATACAGAGTTTTAGTGGGCGTGATGAAGTGATAAAGGGCTAAGATGCAAGAGATTTTTTTATGCACAATTTGCAATGTTTCAAGTGGGAGTTGTGCAGAGGATTGCGCGTATTGCACGCAAAGTGCGAAGTATAACGCAGATATTGAACGCTACAAATACAAACCAATTCCACAAATTTTAGAGGAAGCAAAAAGGGCAAGTGAGAATGGAGCGCTAGGATTTTGCCTTGTAACAAGTGGTAGGGAGCTAGATAACAAGCGCACAGAATATATTGCACAAGCAGCAAGGGCGATTGTTGATTCCAGGCTGCATTTACATTTGATAGGTTGTAGTGGGATAGCAAGTGTGGAAGCATTGAGGGAACTTAAGAGCGCAGGAATTGCAAGCTATAACCATAATTTAGAAGCAAGTCGAAACTTTTTTCCAAAAATTTGCACAACGCATAGTTTTGAAGAACGCTATGAAACCTGTGAAAATGCTCTAAAAGCAGGGCTTGGATTGTGTAGTGGCGGAATCTTTGGAATGGGAGAGGGTTGGCAGGATAGAATGGATTTACTCTACGCATTGCAAACCTTAAATCCCCATAGTGTGCCGATTAACTTCTTTATCCCAAATCCCGCATTACCACTAACACAAGAGATTTTAAGCCAAGAAGAAGCCCTAGAATGTGTGAAGCTAGCAAGAGAGTATTTGCCAAATGTAAGATTAATGATTGCAGGCGGGAGAGAAAGAGTCTTTGGGGAGAATCAAAAGGCACTTTTTGAATGCGGAATTAATGCTGTGGTGCTTGGGGATTATCTGACAACCAAAGGAAATACGCCAAAAGATGAGATAGAGCGTATTAAAAGTTATGGATATGGAATCGCAATAAGTTGTGAATAAAAATATGCTAAAAACTTTTAAAGACTTGGAAAATGCAAAAAATAAAAATCCATTAATAGGGCGATTCCAAAGTCTATGGACTCTAAAAATATTTCAAGAAATTGTGGATAAGCTCTGGGTGCTTTTGCGGTATTTGTATGCGTTTTTAAAGGGAGATTTGCTTTATTTTGCTTCAAGTCTTAGTTTTTATACGATTTTTGCGCTTTTGCCAATGCTGCTTGTTGTGTTTTCTTTGGTAGCGACATTGCCAGATTTTAAGGAATATATTGAGAGCTTTAAGAGTTTGATTATTGAAAATTTTATTCCTACGCACTCTGATGTGTTTTTGCAATATTTAGATGGATTTTTGAAAAATTCTACAAAGCTTGGTGGAATGGGGCTTTTGTATGCATTTATCACTTCTATTTTGTTTTTTAGGAATTATCAAAATATTACTACAAAGATTTTTCATTCTAAAGGACGCGGATTTTGGGATTCTTTATCTGTGTATTGGACTTGTATGACACTTTTTCCTCTAGGTGTGCTTTTCTCTATTTTTCTTAGCGCAAAGGCATATGCGTATTTAGATGGGTTGGGTTATAGCACTTATTTGGCATGGCTGTTTAGATTGATTCCTTATTTTTTGATTTGGATTGTCTTTTTTATGTTGTTTAAAATCTCGGCAAATACGAAAATTAGCACAAAAAACACATTGTTAAGCTCTCTTATTACGGCGCTTTTGTGGTCTTTTTGTAAATGGGGATTTGTGTATTATGTGTTTTATAATAAAGCATATTTAACACTATATGGCTCATTTAGTATTGTGTTGTTCTTATTTATTTGGGTGTATCTCTCATGGGCAATTTTACTTTTTGGAATGGGATTGAGTCGTGGCATTGATGAAATGTTTGTTAAAGAGTTGGAATCACAAAATGAAAGGACTTAACAATTGATAATGAGGGTAAAATAAGTTTTGTGATTAAATTTATGCTAGAATAATAAAATTTTTCTTTGAGCTTAAAGGAGTTTTTTTGGAAATTGAGTCGTTTCTTTTGTCAATTTTCGCATTGTTTCTTGTTTTATTAAATGGTTTTTTTGTGCTTTCAGAATTTGCAATTGTTAAAATTCGTCGTTCTCGTCTAGAGGAGCTTTCAAAGAGAGAGGTTAGTGGTGCAAAACTTGCTTTAAAGATTACTGGAAAGTTGGATTCCTATCTTTCTGCAACGCAACTTGGTATTACTCTTTCGTCTCTTGGGCTTGGTTGGATTGGAGAGCCTGCTATTGCTAGACTATTAGAAGCTCCATTTAAGTATTTCATTGGTGAAAATCCCGTATTGTTGCACTCTGTAAGTTTTGTGATTGCTTTTAGTTTTATCACGCTTTTGCATGTTGTTGTTGGGGAGATTGTGCCAAAATCTATCGCAATTGCTAAGGCGGAAAAGGCTGTATTGCTCATCGCTCGTCCGTTACATATTTTTTGGATTGTGTTTTATCCTGTGATTAAGATTTTTGATTTTATTGCTACAGTGATTTTACACGCAATGCATATTAAACCTGCAAGCGAAGGGGAAGAGAGTGCGCATTCTGAAGAAGAGTTAAAAATTATTGTAGGTGAGAGTTTAAAAGGTGGATATTTAGATACCATTGAAAATGAGATTATCCAAAATGCTGTAAGCTTTTCTGATACTATGGCAAAAGAGATAATGACACCTAGAAAAGATATGATTTGTTTGTATGATGATAATACTTATGAAGAAAATATGCAAATTGTAACAACTACAAAACATACACGCTATCCTTATTGCAAAGAGGGTAAAGATAATATTATTGGAATGGTACATTTGCGAGATTTGCTTGAAACAATGTTGAGTAATAATCCCTCAAAAGAGCTTGAGAGTCTAGTGCGTGAGATGATTATCGTTCCAGAGAGTGCATCCATTTCTAATATCTTAAATCAAATGAATCGTCGCCAAATCCATACTGCGCTTGTGGTGGATGAATATGGTGGAACAGCAGGCTTATTAACAATGGAAGATATTTTAGAAGAAGTTATGGGCGATATCAGTGATGAACACGATAAAAAAAGTGATGATTGCCATAAAATTAGTGAAGATTCTTACTCTTTTGATGGGATGCTGGATTTAGAGCGCGTTGCTGATGTGCTTGGAATTTCTTTTGAAGAGGATACAGAGCAAGTAACTATTGGTGGATATGTCTTTAATTTGCTTGAAAGAATGCCAGTGGTGGGCGATGTGATTGATGATGAGTATTGTGAATATGAGGTTTTGGCAACAGAAGGGGCTAGAATTGTGCGATTGAAAGCCACAAAAAAGCCATTTGTTAGTGAAGAATAGTAAATGTTTGATTTATTTTTAGTATTATTGCAAGTTCTGTTTATTGGCTTAAAACTTGCCAATAAGATCCAGTGGTCGTGGTGGCTTGTTTTGTTGCCAATGATTATTTATATTTTTTTATATCTTTTTTTATTTGTTTTAGTAGGTGGATTCCTATTTGGTTTAGGAATTTCACTTATGGAATTTTAAGGAGCAAAAATGGAATTTGTAGCAATTTTAATGGGTAGCAAGAGTGATTATCCTGTAATAGAAGAATGTATTAAGGTGCTGAAAAAATTTGATGTGCCTTATGAAGTAATTATTTCATCGGCACACAGAAGCCCAAATCGGACAAAGGAATATGTAAAAAATGCAGAGGAAAAAGGCGCAAAAGTTTTTATTGCAGCAGCTGGGATGGCAGCACACCTAGCTGGTGCTGTGGCTTCAATGACAACAAAACCTGTTATTGGTGTGCCGCTAAAAGGTGGTGTGCTAGATGGCTTAGATTCTTTATTGTCTACTGTGCAAATGCCTTCTGGTATGCCTGTGGCAACACTTGCTCTTGGAAAGACAGGGGCTGTAAATAGTGCGTATTTGGCAATGCAAATTTTAGCACTAAGCAATACAGAGCTTGGGGAGAAGCTTAAAGAGGATCGTGTAATGAAAGCAAAAAATGTTGAGCTAGACTCTAGCGAAATTGAAGTTATTTTATAAGGAATATTATGGAATCTTGGGTTGGGTTGGAGGAATTTGCAAAACTAGCGCATTTAGATAAGGAAAAGATTTTAGAAATGGTGGCAAGTGGGGAGTTAAAAAGCAAACAAGAAAATGGAGAATTTCTCATTGATGCAAAGAGTGGCACACAAGCGCTTGTGCAGAGTGCAGGTAATGCTGTGATGCTTGCAAACACCACAAATGTAACTGTAGATAGTGATTTTGTTGAAAAAACTATCGGAACTATTTTGAGTCTGCACGAAAAGGTTGTAAGCTCCAAGGAAGAAACAATTTCAAGTGTAAAAAATGAAAACCAGTTTTTAAAAGATGCACTTTTTAACACACAAGAAGTGTATGAAGATGATAAAAAAACTATTGCTATTTTGCGCGAACAATTACGCGTTGCGCAAGAAGAGATTGAATTTTTAAAGCGTAAATATCGTCTAATGTGGGGCAAGGCGATTGATATTAAAGCAAAGGAATAAGCCATTAATCTGCAATATGCTTGTCTTGAATGCTTGTTAAAACAAGCAAGCTCTACTGCAAAACTCCAAAATGATTCTTTAGAAAAAAGTGTGCTAGAAGCTATTGTGGCTATCTTTAAGGATTTGGATAATTTTCAAAATTTTTTGAAAAATCATTTTGACTTTTCTGTTTTGACTAATCAAGACAAAGCAAAACTTCAAGAGCAATTGAGAGTATTTTTTAAAAATAAAGGAATCGTTTTAGAGAGTGATTTTGAAATTCCACCTACGCTTCTTGCGGTTTTAGTGTATGAAAAAATTTCAGAAATTTTAGGTAATACTCAGCCTTATTTAGAGATTAAAACTAGGAGTATTGCGCAAGCAAGAATTTATAAGCAAGGTTTTTTGAGAAATTTAGAAGAAATATTGGGGCAAGGTTTGAGTGCGGAGGAAGTCTTAGAATATGCGGTGCGTATTTGTGTGCTTGGGAATGTAATTGATTATGGATCGCAATATAGTTTTGATTTAAACTTAGAATCTAAAAAAATTTTAGAGACAAATTTTGCGTATTTTTCATTGGAATCTTTTATAAAAAGAGTAGAGAATGCAAAACAAATAGTGTTGATTGGTGATAATGCTGGAGAGAATGAATTTGATGAGATTTTAATTGTTGCGCTTAAGGCTTTGTATCCTAATTTAGAGATTTATTATTTTGTGCGTGGAGCTGATATTATTAATGATATTACGCTAAAGGATTTGAAAAATAGCGATTCTGCATTGTTTAAAATATGTAAAGTTGTGGATAGTGGAGTTTTAAGCCCTGGATTTATAGAAGCTTTGGCAAGTGTGGAAGCAAAAGAAATTTATAAAAATGCAGATGTGATTTTGGCAAAGGGAATGGGAAATTTTGAATCTATGGAATTGCTTGCTAGAAGCGATTGCCGTGTGTTTTTTCTTTTTAAAATTAAATGCAATGTGGTGCGCGATTATCTTAAAAAAAGTTTAGGCGATTTTGTGTTTTTCTCTCCATTTCTGCAGTAAAATTTTTGATATTTGTATGTTGGGCGTTACGATTTAAGGGTTTTAGTTTTTTGGTTGGTTAAATATTAACTGTTTTTAAGCTAGTGATTATGTGAAATTTTATAAAATTATAAGATTCTCTTAAAAATAAATTTGGAAGGGAAATCTTAGAGGAAGGAGCATATATGCAATCAAATCCTGCGTTAGAGTATGACTACTCCGTTGCGAAGTTATTTCTTTTTGCGACGATTGCGTTTGGTATTGTTGGGTTATTGTTGGGTGTTGTGATCGCTTTTCAAATGGCTTTTCCAAACCTTAATTATCTTGCGGGTGAGTTTGGAACATTTGGGAGATTGCGACCTTTGCACACAAATGGAATCATCTATGGTTTTACGCTAAGTGGTATCTGGGCGGCTTGGTATTATTTAGGGCAAAGAGTTTTAAAAATTTCTTATAATGAGCATCCATTTTTGAAAGCTATCGGGCATTTACATTTCTGGGTCTATATTGTACTTATGGCTTTAGCAGTGGTTAGCTTGTTTGCTGGACTTACACAATCTAAAGAATATTCTGAATTAATTTGGCCACTTGATTTGCTAGTGGTTGTTGTGTGGGTGTTATGGGGTGTCAGTTTGTTTGGCTCAATGGGTGTAAGACGCGAACAGACAATTTATATTAGTTTATGGTATTTTATTGCAACTTTTGTGGCAATCGCAGCACTCTATATTTTTAACAATCTTTCTGTGCCAACTTATTTAATTTCAGGCGTAGGTTCTATGTGGCATTCTATTTCGCTCTATGCAGGAACCAATGATGCAATGGTGCAATGGTGGTTTGGGCATAATGCTGTTGCGTTTGTTTTTACTTCAGGAATTATTGGAGTGATTTACTACTTTTTGCCAAAAGAGTCTGGACAGCCAATTTTCTCTTATAAACTAACATTATTTTCATTTTGGGGCTTGATGTTTGTTTATATTTGGGCTGGAAGTCATCATTTGCTTTATTCCACAGTTCCTGATTGGATGCAAACTATGGGTTCAATTTTCTCAGTTGTGTTAATTTTACCTTCTTGGGGGACAGCTGTTAATATGCTACTTACTATGAAAGGACAATGGCATCAATTAAAAGAATCTCCACTGATTAAATTCCTTATCCTTGCATCAACTTTCTATATGCTTTCAACACTTGAAGGCCCGATTCAGTCTATTAAATCCGTAAATGCACTAGCGCACTTTACAGATTGGATTGTAGGGCATGTGCATGATGGTGTTTTAGGTTGGGTTGGATTTACAATCATTGCAGCTTGTTATCATATGACACCGCGTTTATTTGGGCGTGAAATTTATTCCAAGAAGCTTATGGATATTCAATTTTGGATTCAAACAACAGCAATCATTCTTTACTTCTCAAGTATGTGGATTGCAGGAATCACACAAGGTATGATGTGGAGAGCAACAGATGAGTTTGGAAGTTTGGCATATTCATTTATAGATACTGTAACTGTGTTAATGCCTTATTATACAATTCGTGCGATTGGTGGAGCAATGTATTTGATTGGATTTATTATCTTTACTTATAACATTGTTATGACAATTGTGGCTAGCAAAACTCTTGAGAAAGAACCAAGATTTGCAACGCCTATGGCAGCGTAAAGGGGGTTGTAATGTTTCATTGGTTAGAAAAAAATCCATTTTTCTTTACAGTAGTATTTTTATTGGTGTTTTCAATTGCAGGATTGGTTGAGATTTTGCCTGATTTTGCAAAGGCTTCGCGTCCAACAGAAAATCTTAAGCCTTATACTCTTTTAGAAACTGCGGGGCGTCAAATTTATATTGCGGAAAGCTGTAATGCTTGCCACTCTCAACTTGTGCGCCCTTTTAAAGCGGAAACAGATCGCTATGGTGCGTATAGCTTAAGTGGCGAATATGCTTATGATAGACCTTTTCTTTGGGGTTCTAAAAGAACAGGTCCGGATTTACATCGCGTTGGAGACTATAGAACAACAGATTGGCATGAAGAACATATGTTAAATCCAGAAGCAGTTGTTCCAGGCTCTATTATGCCAGCATATGCACATTTATATAAGAAAAATGTAGATGTAGAGACAGCATATGCAGAGGCTTATACGCAAAAAGTTGTGTTTGCTGTTCCTTATGATGTAGAAAATAATCCAAAATTGGGGGATTTGGAAGCAGCTAAGGCTGAAATTTTAGCAGAAGCTAAGATTTTAGTAGAGGATATGAAAGATCCAGAAATTAAAGCCGCATTAGAGAGAGGCGAGATTAAGCAAATTGTTGCATTGATTGCGTATCTTAATAGTTTAGGGCAAAAAAGAAGGGCTAATTAATCGTGAAATATGAAACGATACAAATTATTCAAGGTTATGCGTATTGGTTTATTACGCTATTATTGGTAGTGTTGTTATATGCCTATATCTATCACTTATATAAAAGTCAAAAAAGTGGTAAGATTGATTATGAAAAATACGCAAGGCTAGCCTTAGATGATGAATTAGATGATCGTTTGATAGAAGATCGTAATAAAGAAAATAAAAAGAAGGAGAGCTAAATGGAATGGTTTAATTTAGGCGATAGCATAAATATGCTTGGGCTAGCTGGAGCCGTAGTAATTTTAGCTTTGACTATTTTCATTGTGGGTGGTTACATCAAAAAAATGAAGGATAGCAAAGCAGATGGTGAGCTAGCAGAAGAAGAATGGGATGGCATTAAGGAGTTTAAAAACGATATTCCTATTGGTTGGGGAGTCACTTATCTGGTGCTAATTATTTGGGCATTATGGTATTGGTTTGTGGGATATCCTTTGAATTCTTATTCTCAAATTGGGGAATATAATGAGGAAGTAAAAGCATATAATGCAAAATTTGAAGAAAAGTGGCAGAACATTGATGTGGAAACATTAACAAAAATGGGACAGAATCTCTATTTAGTGCAATGTTCACAATGCCACGGAGTTACGACAGAAGGAATTAATGGCACTGCTGCAAACTTACTTGAATGGGGTAAAGAAGAAGGTATTATCCGCACAATGAAAGAAGGAAGTAAGGGGCTGGGTTATATGCTTGGTGATATGTTACCAATGAGTGAAACAGCACCAGGTGTTTTAAATACAGATGAGGATTACAAGGCGGTTGCAGCATATGTGATGGCAGAAATCTCAGAGGCTAAGAAAACAAAGTATCCTGATCTTGTTGCAAAAGGAAAAGAACTTTTTAGCGTGGCAACTTGCAATGCTTGTCATGGTGATGATGGTAAAGGAATGGATGGTATGGCTCCAGATTTAAGTAAATATGGAACACCAGCCTTTGTTGCTGAAGTTCTCGAAAAAGGCAAAAAGGGGCATATTGGTATTATGCCTTCTTTTAAATCGCAAATGTTAACGGATAAGCAAAAAGAAGCTTTAGCGCATTTTATCTATTCAGACAAGAACTAAGGAGATTTGTAATGAACGGATTATTTGGAGTTAATGGACTTTTGGGGTATTTCGTGGCAGTTGTGTTGTTGCTTTCTGTTGTGTTTGGTTTAGGTTATGCGGCTGTGGTTACACAGAAAGCGCAAGCAAACAATCCTTATGTGATTGAAGATGCAAATGCATTGCAGATGTCAAGTAAAGCGAATGCGCAACATTTCAAAGATGCACCAAAAGGAGAGTAGTAATGATTAAGTATAGTGGTTTGGAAAAGATTCTTTTTGTGGCACATATTGTTGCAATTATCGCATCTATTGCAGTTGTTTTTATTCCTGATATGCTCCTTTTTGTTGGCTGATTAATGCTTAAAATACTAAAAATAGGGTTTTTTCCCCTATTTTTTTATTCATTTTTGTTTGCTAAGCCTTATGTTTTAGAAAATCAAAATCAATTAATTGATAAAACGGTAGCTTTTGTTGAAATTTTATCAGATGAAGTGTATGAGAAAACTGGTGTTTCTTTGTATGTTGTTGCTCTTAAGGGTTTAGGAAGTAAGAATCTTCAGGAGCAAGAACAATTTTTTATACAAAATCTTAAATTCCCTTATGTGCTTCTTTTTTTTACGCAATTTGAAAAAAAAATTAATATTGTAACAAGCGCAGAAGCTGAAAAAATGTTTGACAAAAAGGAGGTATATTGGGATTATATTGTTCCATTGATTCCAAAAAAAGATGCTGAACTAACACCGCAGAATATCTCAGCATTTTTGCTAAATGGTTTTGTGGATATTGCTGATAGGATTGCAGAATATCATGGTGTGGAATTGGAGCATAGTTTTCCTAAACAGAATAAGGGAGTGCAAATTGCTGTTCGCACTTTATTGTATGTAATGCTATTTGTAATATTATTATTGTTTGTGTTTGTGTATTTAAGGAGAAAATGATGAAAAATTATTGGCCTCTTGGAATCTTTTTACTTGCTATGGTTGTTGTTGGGCTTATCATACTAACACTTAAAGTTGCTATCTCAAATCCTGTGGAATTACAAGGGATATGTCAGAAAAATTCTCAATACATTGATGAAAACGCAAACACTATTGCGCAAATGCGTGCAAGATTGCTTAAGCAATATAATATAGCTTTTGAGGGTGCAGAAGAGCAAAGTCCAAATAATTTTCGTCAGATTTTTTTGCGCATCCGTGATAAGGCAACTGGAAAGATTGCGACAGAAGCCAAAGTGAAATTCTTTTTAACGCGTCCTAATACAATCCAAGAGGATAAGATTCTAGGAAACGGAGAGCTTGTGGATGGATTGTGGCAAAGTGATTATTTTGAAGTGCAAAAACAGGGGCGTTATCAAGGTGAGGCTTTAATTGAAATTGGTGATGATTTTGTTTGTATTATTCAAGAATATTTTATTAAAAAATAGTTGTTAAATGTTAAAAAGAGGATTTGAACCTATCTTTAATAATGAAAGTGAAGTTTTAATTCTTGGTAGTTTTCCAAGTAAAATGTCTTTTGAAATAGGATTTTATTATGGAAATCCTAGAAATAGATTTTGGAAAATGCTGCAAGATTTTTTTAAGGTTGAGTTAGTGAGTGTGGAAGCAAAAAAGGATTTTTTACTCCATTATCGTATTGCATTATGGGATATTGTTTGCTTGGGAAGTAATATGCAAGGCGATAAAGAGAGCAGTATGGATAAGACTTTATTGGCTACTGAAATTTCTGATCTTGAAGCATTGCTGGCTAAAACACAAATTAAAACTATTTTGTGCAATGGAAAGAAGGCTTATTTTCTTTTGAATAAATATTATCCACATTTGAAAGATATGGCAAAATCCCTTCCATCTACAAGCCCTGCAAATGTTAGGTTTGATAGTAAACAATGGGAAGTAGAGTTAGTAAGTAAATCAAATTTTTGAACTTATATTTTTAAAGCAAAGTTTTGTAAAATAGCACATTTACTTCGAAAGGGATTTAAATGGCTTGTGTTTTACAAATTGGAGCAGGTGGCGTAGGTGGCGTAGTGGCACATAAAATGGCGAGCAATAGAGAGAGCTTTACTCGCATTATCTTAGCTTCTCGCACCCTTAGCAAATGCCAAGCGATAGCAGATTCTATCCGCCAAAAAGGCTTAGGTGAGATTGAGATAGATTCTGTGGATGCCGATAGCGTAGAATCTGTGGTGGCTTTGATTGAAAAATACCGCCCAAAATTAGTGGTAAATGTTGCATTGCCCTACCAAGATTTAAGCATTATGGAAGCGTGTCTTCGCACAAAAACGCATTATTTAGACACGGCAAATTACGAGCATCCAGATTCAGCACATTTTGAGTATAAAGAGCAGTGGGCGTATGATACACGCTATAAACAAGCTGGAATCTTCGCACTGCTTGGCAGTGGGTTTGATCCGGGCGTTACAAATGTGTTTTGTGCTTACGCACAGAAGCACTATTTTGATGAGATTCATAGCATTGATATTTTAGATTGTAATGCAGGGGATCACGGCTATGCGTTTGCTACAAACTTTAACCCTGAAATTAACTTAAGGGAGGTTAGCTCTAAAGCGCGTTATTGGACGAAAGACATTAAAGATTCTAATACAGAATCTAAAAGCCTTGTTTCACAAGCTGATCTAGCCTTGAATCTGGATTTAAAGCAAGATACTATTTATCGTAAGTTTGAGCGAGATGAGAAGCATTTTACGCTAGATTCTAATACGCAGGATTTAAAAGTAGAATCTTACTTTAACGGACAATGGCGAGATATTGCGCCCCTAGCGCTTATGAAAGAGTGGGATTACCCAGAAGTTGGCGTGAAAAATAGCTATTTGCTCTACCACGAAGAGCTAGAATCGCTTATCCGCAATATCAAAGGTTTGCGAAAAATCCGCTTTTTTATGACTTTTGGCGAGAGCTATCTCACGCATATGAAGTGCTTAGAGAATATTGGCTTTTTACGCATTGATGAGGTGGCACACAAGGGTGGCAAAATCGTGCCTATTGAAGTGCTAAAGACACTTTTGCCAGATCCTGCTAGTCTAGCCTCTCGCACAAAGGGGCAAACGCATATTGGCTGCTATATGAAGGGCGTGAAAGACGGCAAAGAACGCACGATTTATATCTATAATATTTGCGACCACGAGGCTTGCTACAAGGAAGTCAATGCACAAGGTGTGAGCTATACTACAGGTGTGCCAGCGATGATTGGGGCGAAGCTTATTTGTGAAGATAAATGGGGGCTAAATGCGCCTAAGAATGTAGCTTTCACTCAATCTTTGCGGGAGCTTGAAAATTCTTTGTGCGACAGCCAAGACAGGCTAGTCTCCGCAGAATTTTCTACGCAACCCACAAATCTTAAGCAAAATCTACATTCTTTAGATTCTAACAATGCAGAATCTAAAAAAGTGGATTCTACCTCTTGCCATAGCAGTGAAGCTTCTAGCATAGAATCCTACAACGCAGAGCGGCTAAAACTTAACAGCGATATGCCAAAAGGTGGAGAAGAACAAGGCATAGATTCTAGTAATGGCAGTGGTGTGTGGAATATGGAGCAGAATGATCCTGACCCCTTTATGTGTGAGCTAAACCAACAAGGACTCCCCTATATCGTATGCGAGATAGAATCTAATGGCAATCTAAAGGTGTTAGAGAATGGGAGAGATAGGTAAGATAATGCTATATGAGGTGATGAAAGGAGATTTTATGATAAAAGAAATTGGAATTAAAAATTTTAGAGGCATAAAAGATATATCTCTAAAAGATTTTTCAAAGATAAATATTTTTGTTGGCAAAGCAAATATGCGAAAAACATCAATTTTAGAGGCTTTATATCTCTACTTATCAGACCATCCTGAATCAATAACCGACATTCTGGAATTTAGAGGTATAGTCTCTGATGAAGATTGTTTTCAAAGTTTTTTTTATGACTATAATTTACAAGAAATGATTGTCTTAAATGAAGGTAAAAGGGAGATAAAAATACATTCTTGCAATGATATATATACCAATATTCTTGTGGATAATTCTCAACAGAAGCACCAAGAAAATATAGAAATAACATTCAACGATATGAGTATAAAAGGTATCAATACCATAATTTTTGATTATTCAAACAACGAAATAATAGAGCGGATAAAAATTTCAAGAAAACAAGCAAATCCTTTTCAAATGCAATTTCAAAATTAATTAAAATTAAAACTAAACAAGGCACAAAAAGCTCTTCATAAAAAAGCTGAATTTATATGTGAGGATAATGCATACAACAAAACCTTAAGAAACAATGTTAAAGATATTTTTTTGAGTGCTAGAAAAAGAAGAGATTTAATGGAAAAAATTCGTAACTTTTTTAATGATATTGAAGACATTACGATGTTGGGCAACAAGATTGTAGTGCAAAAAGAAGGCTTAGATACTTTGTTAAATCTTAGATTGATGGGTTCTGGATTTCAAAAAATATTTGCAATTATCCTATCGGTTTTGAAAAATAGGAAGTATATCTTAATTGATGAAATAGAAAATGGATTGCATTTTAAGGATATTAACTCATTGCTCCAAATAATTTTAGATGACGATACTAAGGCTCAGTTTTTTATAACCACGCACAATGAGGAAATATTAAAACACTTAAATAGCTTACTAGAGAATAAAGGGACCGAGAATTTGGCAAGTATTTTTAAGGTGTATGAAGACGCAAAGCAAAATATTAAGACTGGTAGATACTCGCAAGAGAATTTTATATTTAACACAAATCATAACAATGAAATGAGGGATTGAATATGCTTATTGTTGTGGAAGGAAATCAAGATAAGCATTTTATTAATTTATACTTAAAGTATTTAGAGAAGAATAATATAAAAATAGTAATAAGTGGTGGAAATAAAGGCTTGTCTAATGTAAAAGCGGATTTAGAACAGGCAAATAAAATCAAAATAATTTTTGATGCCGACAATAATTTTGATGAGGCAAAAAAGAATATTGAAAAACAATTAAATGAATTAAAAATAGATAGCAAATATGAAATGTTTCTCTTGCCAAATGATAAAGACAATGGAACCCTAGAAGATTTACTTAAAGAAATAGCAAAGGACAAATGTGTATTGCGCTGTTTTGATTTCTATTTTAAATGTATTGAAAAATTGCAAGAAAAGAATTCGAAGTTTAAGCTTCCAAATAAAAAGGATAAAATTTATGCCTATTTTGAAACATTTGGGTATAAACCAAATAAATTAGAGAAATTAGAGCATGAAAAATTAGAAGAAGCCCTAGATTTCAATAGTCCTTACTTGGAGCCATTGAAAAATTTTCTTGAGAACTAAAAACTTCAAAACAAAAGCGAGGTAAAATATTGAGCGACATAATTGAAAAAGCACTAAAGCAAGGCTATCTTAGTTTTGAGGGGGATAGTATCATCTATCACACTAAGAATTCAAGTAAGCAGAACTATACAAATCCAGAAGAAAAAGTGCGTGCAGAAGTATTTGCAAAGCTTATTATTGAAAAAGAGTATCCACTCTCTCACATTGCCATAGAAGTGCGTGTTACACGAGGTAGCAATAAAAGTAACACAAGAGCGGATATCGTCGTTTATAAAAATGCCAAGCATCAAAAGGCTTTCATCGCCATAGAGCTAAAAAAGTCAAGCCAAAAAGATTTGCGAGAGGCAAAAGAGCAGGTTTTAAGCTATGCAAATTTTTTGGGAGTAGATTACGCACAAGTAACTAATGGTAAAGAAAAAATCACACTTTATTTTAAAGAGGATAGCAATGATTTGATTGATGATATTCCACCTTATGGCGGTAATGCACCATTATGGAAATACTTGCGAGATTCTAAGAACAACAATATTGCAAAAATAACAACCGAAGAGCTAAAAGCACTTTTGCAAAAAATCCATAATTATCTTTGGAATGGTGGCAAAAGAAATCCAGCCGAAGCCTTTAGCGAATTTAGCAAAATCATCTTTACAAAGATAATGGACGAAAAAATCGCCGAATACGACGCAGATTATAAACTTAAATATTACGAATTTCAAAAAAATCGCGATGAAGATAAATTTGCCCTAGAAAAGCGTATTAAAGGGCTATATCAAAAATACAAGGAAAAAGATAGCAATGTCTTTGATAATGCTCTGATTTTAGATGCAGATGAGATTAAATTTTTAGTAGAGAATCTTGAGGGCATTAGCCTAAGCGAAACAGACTTAGATATTAAAGGAAAGGTATTTCAAAAGTTTTTTGCAGATTTTTTTAAAGGCACAGCTGGGCAGTATTTTACACCACTTAATATTGTGCGTTTTATGGTGGAGTGCTTTGACATTAGACAAGATGATTTAGTGCTAGACCCAAGTTGCGGAAGTGGTGGATTTTTACTCCAAACTTTGCAATATATGCAAGAAAAAAGCAAAAAATTAAAAAAGAAAGAAGCACAAAAACGCTTTTGGCATTCTTTTGCGGAGAAAAATCTCTATGGCATAGAAATTAGCGGTGGGATTTCACAAACAGCTAAAATGAATATGATTATCCACGATGATGGGCATACGAATGTCATCACAGCCGATGGGCTTGACTCTTTTGAAAATTTCATAAGAAAAAATAATAAATTTCAAAAAAACACCTTTAATTTCATCTTTACAAATCCACCTTTTGGCTCTAGCATACCCGCAAGTAAGCCTTATTTTGAGGACTTTTCTTTTGCAAAAAGTGAAGTGCATTTCATTGATAAAATCATTGATAAAAAATCCCCTAAAGATTTAAGCGGACAAAAAAGCGAGATTTTATTTTTAGAGCGGTATTTTGAGTTTTTAAAAGAGGGTGGCATTGTAGCTTGTGTCTTGCCTGATGGGATTTTGACAAATTCTAGTTTGCAAAATGTGCGTGATTATCTTTTAGAACGCTTTTATTTACTCGCTTCTTTCTCTCTACCCCAGCATACCTTTTCAAACTATGGCGCAGGGGTAAAATCTAGCATTTTAGTCCTAAAGAAAAAGGACAAAAAGGCTATGAAAGCATTTTTAGATAAAAAAGAAGCGATACAAAATGCCATTACCCAAAAGCACAAAGGCGAAATTTTAACCCTAAGAGATGAGCTAAAAGCCTTGATTACACCACTACAAAAGGAGTTAAAGGCTTTAGAGAAAATGCAAGATAAAGATTTAAAAACGCAGGAGCAAATTGCCACCCTAAAAGAACAAATAGCAAATGCAAGAGAAACATACAGATATAAAGAAGAGCTTGTGCGTGATAAAATTTGTGCTGAAGTAAGCGAAAAGCTAAAGCAGCTAGAGAGCTATGAAGTCTTTATGGCTATCATTGAAAACATCGGCTTTGACGCCACAGGCAAGGAATTATGCGAATATGAGAAAAGCGAACTTCACACCATAGCCTTAGAATTTAAAAAATTTTATCAAAAGCATTGGGGGGAAAATGGCTGAAATTTTTACAAGAAAATTTAGCGAAGTCAGTGGCGGGAGGTTTGACCCTGAGTTTTATATTGGACAAACAATACAGATTGTAACCTATCCGCTTAAAAATTTTGTAAAAATCAAAAGTGGCAAAAGAATTCCAAAAGGTAGAAGCTATGCAAATACCACAACAGCTTATAAATATTTGCGCGTTGATGATTTAGATTCTGAAATCTTAGAAATTGATATAGATAAATTAAAATCAATAGATAAGGATATTTTTACATTGCTTGAGCGTTATGAGATTTATAATGATGAAGTGGCTTTATCTATTGCTGGAACTATTGGAAAAGTTTTTATTTTTCATAATGCAACGAACAATAGAGTTATTTTGACAGAGAATTGCGTCAAGCTTCAAGCACAAGATAATCTTTTGCCAAAGTTTTTAAGTCTTATCTTAAAAACAAATTTTTTGCAAAGCCAAATGAAACGACAATATATCCAAACCACCATACCAAAACTAGCAATCGAGAGAATCAAAGAGTTGCAAATTCCATCTATTCCGCCTCTTTCCACACAACAGCACATTATTGACCTTATGGATAAAGCCTATAAAGCTAAACAAGAGAAAGAAAATAAAGCTAAAGAACTTTTAGATTCTATTGATAGCTATCTTTTAGAAGAGCTTGGTATTATCCTGCCATTAAGAGCAAATAACACTCTAGATTCTAGAATCTACACAGCAAAAATAAGTGCCTTAAGTGGCTCTCGCTTTGATGCAAACTATCATCAAAAATATTATAGAGATTTAGAAAAATCCTTACTCTCTTCACCTTATCCCCTAGTCAATCTCGCCTCTTTAATCAACAATTTTAAAAAGGGCATAGAAGTCGGCAGCAGCGAATACTCTCAAAATAAAGAAATTCCATTTATCCGCGTGAGTGATATTACAAATAATGGCATAGATTTTGACAATGTGCAAAAGTTTATTTCCGCTTCTTTGTTTGAGAATCTTAAAGCCTACAAGCCTAAGCAAAACGAGCTTTTATACTCTAAAGATGGCACGGTAGGCATTTGCCTAGAGGCTGATGTGAGCCGTGATTATATCATTAGCGGAGGGATTTTGCGTTTAGAATTAAAGGCGGAAGTGGATAAAGACTTTTTATGCTTTTTGCTTGGCTCTTATATGATAAATGTTTTTGCAAATCGCGTAAGCATTGGTGCGGTGATTAAGCATTTAAATATAGGCGAGTTTTTAAAGCTAAAAATCCCCCTGCCACCCCTTGCAATCCAAACGCAAATCGCCAACAGGCTAAAAAGCTCTAAATTTCAAGCCCTAAGCTTAGAAAAAGAAGCAAAAGAGATTCTGCATAAAGCAAAAATTGATGTAGAAGCACTCTTGCTAACTGCGGGGGGGGGGGTAACCCTTGCATTTAGCTTTGAAGCGTTTATATCAACACAAACGCATTATTTTGACAAAATAGCAAAAATTTGGAATGAGAGGGAATATTCTGTGGTAAGGTTGGGGGAAGTTGCAAGAGTAAATACAAAATTAGAAAATATTGATAATTATGAATTTATGAATTATATTGACATTGCTTCTGTTTCAAAGGAAATAGGTGTAATAGAAAAAATGAAATTTCTTAAAAGTGATTTTCCTAGTCGTGCAAGACAAAGAGTTTTTAAGGGCGATTTGCTTATTTCTAGTTTAAGTGGCTCACAAAAGGCTATTGCGATTGTTGAAAGTGATGAAAAAAATCTTATAGCTTCAACAGGATTTTTTATTATTTCAAATGTTGCAAATTGCTTGAAAGAATTTTTAATGGATTTGTTAAGAACGCACTTTTTTCAAGAATTACTTATGCGAGAATCTAGTGGGGCAATTATGGCTTCAATCAATCAAAAAGAGTTTCTAAACCTAAAAATCCCCCTGCCACCACTCATAGAGCAAGAAAGAATCGCTAAAGAAATAAGCCAAAGAAAAGCAAGGGCAAAGGCACTCAAGCAAGAAGCAAAAGAACTTTTAGAATCTGCTAAAAAAGAAGTAGAGCATATTATACTAGGAGGTTAAGTATGGTATTTGAAACTATTGATGTATATTTATGGCAAAAGCAAATCTTTAATTATCATATAGCTAAGGGTTATTTGACATTTAATCAGTTGGCTAATTTTGATATCTTTAGCGATGAGTATCAAAGAGACATAAACCAAGAACACGAGGATAAAATATTAGAGTATCTTAAAAAAGATTATTATCGTTATTTGCCCGATATTGTCATTGTTATTAGAGATAATGATTTGCGATTTGATAGGACAAGAATCCTGCTTGACAAAAAGGATCTTCGCATTTCTCGACTGAAGTCATATAATCTTATGCGATTACAGATTAAAACCAAAGAAGGTTATAAGCAATGCAAAATTGTTGATGGGAATCATAGGCTTTCTGCGATAAAAAAGCTTTTAGAAAAATCTGAAAATACTCCCGGTGAAAATTATATAGGTGTAACTTTTATTCTCACTGATGATAATAGCATTAAAGACGAATTGGCATTGTTTTATTATCTTAACTCCAAATCTAAGCCGCTCTTGCCTAAGGATTATTTAAGCAAAACCATCGTGGAATTTGAAAAAGCAGATGAATTAAAAAACATTGATTGGTGGCTTTATGTTTTTAGAGAATCTAATGATAAGCTTTTAGATATTTTGAAAGAATATAAGGGAAAACTAGAAAAAGATGTCATTGCTAAGGCCTGTAGTTATCTAGCAAAAAATATTCAAAATGAAGATAGGCTGAATAATTTTTTTGCATTTTTAAGGGATGTTGTTGAGAAAGATGGTTTAAAAAGATATTAAGAGATTTTTCTACATACAATCAGTTGGCAGAGCTTATTTGCATTATATTCTTTCTATATAATAAAAATTATGAGAATAGCAAACCAGAAAATGAAATCAAATATTTTTGCGAATGGCTATTAGAAGATGCGAAATTAGAAAAATTTCAAGATTTTGAAAATCTTTTCAAGGTTTATGTCAATACTTATATTCCAAAAAGCTTTAAAATTTTTATTGCTATGGAATTTAAAGACAATGACCATATTTTAAATGCAATAGAAACCACAATACAAGAAATCAATGATGAAAAATTTGCAAATAACCCACCTTTGCATATTGATCACTTGCGTATTGATAAATTAAATAAAGGCACAACTTTTAAGATTGTTGATGAAATTCTTGGGCAAATTGAGCATAGGGGACTTATGATAGCAGACATTTCAAAGAAAAATGCTAATGTTTATTTTGAAGTTGGCTATATGATGGCACTTTGTCGTGCTAAAGGGATTGATAATCAAATCATCTTGCTCATAAATGAAAATAACAAAGAAGTAGGCTTTGACCTAAGTGGGTATCAACAAGTCCGCTACAAAGACGAAGGAGATTTGAAAGAAAAGCTTAAAAATCAACTAGATGAATATTACAAGACAAAATATATTGAAAAATCATAAAAAGAGTGTTGGAAAAGATAAAAACGCTTTGTTTAGGGAGTGTGGTTTGTCTGCCAAAGCCTTATGCCTTTTGTGATGGATAAGTGGAGAAAGTGAGCTAATTTTTAAGATTCTAATAATACATTTAAGGGTATCAATAGTGCTTTAACAAACGCAAGGGATAAATTGCAAGGCTTTAAAGAATTATTTTGTAATAAAACGCTAGATTTTCAAGGATTAGGTATAGAAGTAGCTTTGTATTATTACAACAAAGAATCTAGTGTGCCAAAGGATTTTGAAGGGCATATTGCCGCACAGATTTGCGAGCTATTTGCATAATAAGTAGAGCAACATATTTATATGATATTTATATGGAGTTATCAATTCTAAGTTTTCAACCTTTTGCAAAGTTTGAATCTAAATCCAAGTGCGTTTTACTTTATCACTAGTAATTTGTAAAGATTCTGCAACGAGAGGCAAGACTATGTCTTTTTACATACCGATTTGTAAATTTTGTGCTACTCTTTTTGAAAGCATACATTAATGCAATAAAGGAATGGTTATGAAGTTTTATAAGAATCTCTCACTTAAATCAAAATTCCTAAGCCTTGTTATCGGCTTTTTTATAGCATTTGTCATATTTTGGTGCTGACAATACTAGGAGAGAAAAAGCATTTTAAAACTACACAAGAGCGAATTATCGCAAGGTTGCCACGAGTGGTTGAGAAGTGTGATTTGCATAGATTTACAGTTATAGTTAAAGTTTTCAGAAATTTCAAAAAAGAGCTTTATTGCAAAGAAATAGGTTTACAAGAAGTTTTTGTAAAAGGGTAAGTTACGAATAAATAAGAGATGTAAAAATACTTAAATATTTACCTATAGTATCTCCTTTAATATTTTTTTAGTCTTCTTTCTCTAAAAACTGCAAGAAAAATTCCATCGCACCTTATTGAGTTATTTAATAGCTAAGATTCTAATAATGCTTGCAATTCTTCTACATTGATGATTTTGACACCTAGTTCCTTAGCTTTTGTGAGTTTTGAGCCAGCATCTTCTCCGCAAAGTAAAAAATCCGTTTTTTTAGACACGCTCCCGCTAACCTTTGCGCCTAAGGATTCTAAGAGTTCTTGGTATTCTTCACGCTTTTTAGGAAGTGTGCCAGTAATTACAAAAGTTTTGCCACTGATTTTAGATTCCAATACTTGTGTGTTGCAAGTTGGCGCAATGTATTCTAGCAAGCGCAAAAGCCTTGTTTGATTTACAGTGCAAAACTCCACTAAGGATTCCGCCATTTCACCACCAAAGCCATCAAGTGCGATAAAGTCTGCATAGCTTTTTTTATAAAACTCCAATCCATAAGCATTTGCTAGCTTTTTGCTAGCACCCTCTCCGATATGTTCAATCCCAAGCGCGTTGATAAATCGCCATAGTTCTACACCCTTAACCTTTAAAATCGCTTCGATAAGATTATTAATTTTCTTTTCTTTAAAGCCTTCTAAGCCCTCTAAATCATTAGCTTTTAGTGTGAAAATATCTTCGATACTTTGAATCTTTTTGCATTCAAACAAAAGCTCCACGATTTTTTCGCCCAAACCATCAATATTTAGTGCCTTTTTGCTGGCAAAATGCGTGATAGAGTTTTTCACTCTCGCGGGGCAATTTAGGTTTTGGCATTTGATGAGTTTTTCTTCTATCAAAAGCGTGCTATTGCAAATTGGGCATTGTGTTGGAGTTGCACAAGGGTATTGTGTGCCATCGCGTAATTTAGGTAAGGATTTGATAATTTTTGGAATCACATCGCCACTTCGGATTAGCACTACAAAATCGTTGATTTGAATGTCTTTTTTATGTATTTCATCAAAGTTATGTAAGGTTGCACGGCTAATTTTAGCTCCTTCTAGCAACACGGGTTCAAGCTCTGCTACTGGGGTAATAACACCTGTTCTTCCCACTTGAAGTGTGATACTTAGGATTTTTGCGCGTTTTTCCAGAGCTGGAAATTTATAAGCACACGCAAAGCGCGGGGCTTTGATGGTAAAGCCTAGCTTTTCTTGTAAATCAAACGCATCAACGCAAAGCACCATTCCATCAAGCATAATGGCATAATCTTCACGCGCTTTAAGAAGTGTTTGGTAGGCGGTATGAATGGAATCGTAATTTGTGCAAAGTTCAGTAAAAGGAGGTTTTTGGAATCCTAGCGCGTAAATTCCTTCCATTAGAGCAAAAAAGCTATTTGGATTCCGTGTTTTTTCCTTGCTGGCAAAGTCCATAAAGTCCTTAGTGTCGCATTCTCCAACGCCCCAAGGGATAAATTGTAGTTTTCTACTTGCTGTGATTTTAGAATCTAATTGACGCAAGCTTCCTGCTGCGCAATTTCTAGGGTTGGCAAATAGAGTCTCTCCCTTGTTTTGCCGCTCTAAATTTAGGGCTTCAAAGTCATCTTTGCCAATAACGCATTCTCCGCGAATCTCAATGCGTCCCTTATAAGCGATACTTAAGGGAATGCTAGGAATGGTGCGTGCATTTTGCGTAACATTTTCTCCAATGAAGGCGTCGCCCCTTGTGGCGGCACATTTTAGGATTCCATCTTCATAGAGCAAATTAAGGCTTGCACCATCAAACTTTGGGCTAACGCTAAAGATTAGTGGTGCGTCAGAAAGAAGCCCCAAGCCACGCTTTGCGCGTAAAATCCACTCTTGAGTTTCTGTTTCATTAAAAACATCTTCCAAGCTCCACATTCTTTTAAGATGTGTGTGCTTATTAAAGCCCTCTAAAACCTTATCCCCAACCCTTTGCGTTGGCGAGTCTTGAGCGATAAACTGCGGATTTTGTGCCTCATAGGCAAGGACTTTGTGATATAAAAGATCGTATTCTTCATCGCTTGCAATAGGATCGTCTAATACATAATAATGTTTAGCCCACAGATTGAGGGTTTTTATGGCTTGTAAATAGGAATCTTGTGTCATTCTAAATCAAGCTTTAAGGCTTCATTATCTATAATTCCAATACCCTTATTTAGCGTATCTTGCGCGATTTGTTTTGCTTCATCAAGGGAGTGCATTGCATAAGTGCCACATTGAAGTGGATTTGCTTCAGGAATTTGCGTAGTTTTTAGCACATCTTGCATACTTTTTTCCCAAGCATTTTTAACAGATTCTGCACTTGGTGCGCCAATTAAGCTCATATAAAAACCTGTGCGACAGCCCATGGGGGAAATGTCAATAATCTCTACTGCGCTATTGTTCAAATGTTCTCGCATAAAGCCGGCAAAAAGATGCTCTAGTGTGTGGATTCCTTTTTCGCTTAGAATTTCAACATTGGGTTTGCAAAAGCGCAAATCAAATACACTGATTGTATCCCCCTTTGGCGTGTGCATTGTTTTAGCAAGGCGCACTGCTGGGGCTGGCATTAACTTATGATCAACTTTAAAACTATCTAGGAGCGGCATAAGATTCCTTTAGTGTAAAAATAAAGTGGAATGCTAACACAATAACTTAAAATTTAGTGTAAAAGTTGGAATCAAAAAGCCCCCTTTGTTTTTAAAAGTTTTAAAATTTTTAGCGCAAGAGCGGATAGGGGAATGGTGGTAAGTTTTTGTGGTGTGAAAAATTCTAAATTTTGTGTCAAAATTGTTGAATTATCGCACAAGTAGCAATGCACGCTTAGGTTGTATTTTGTGTAAGAATGCTTTAGGATTCCAATATTTTGGAGATTTGTGGAATCTTTTTTTAAAATTTCTGGGAAGTTATAGAGATTAAAATAGAGTTTTTGCGTGCTTTTAACAAGTGCGATTTTATGCGCTTTAATGAAAATTGCATAGTGTAGTGTCTTTTTTGTAATGCGACTAGGCTTGCTTTGAGTAAGTTTGTTTAACATATTTTTGCCTTTGCAAAATTTCTGTAAAGGGCAAATATCACATTTTGGGGATTTTGCGGTGCAAATTAATGCACCTAAATCTAGCAAGGCTTGGTTGTGATTAAAGGAATCTTGTAGATTTAAAAGAGTGTTTGCTTGCCGTTCTAACTGCTTTTGTGTAGGGTCTCTTAGCACAAAAAGGCGTGTTAAAATGCGCTTAATGTTGGAATCTACAAAGCTAACGCTTAAATCATAACCAAAGCATGCAATAGCCCCAGCGGTGTAAGCACCAATTCCAGGAAGTTTTATTAAGTCTCTGACTTCTGTAGGCAATCCCGTGTTAGCGCAAAGTTGTGCGAGTTTGTGTAAATTTCTAGCGCGTGTGTAATAGCCTAAGCCTTGCCAAGCGCGTAAAACTTCTTGTTCATTGGCTTGGCTTAGG
This sequence comes from Helicobacter winghamensis ATCC BAA-430, assembly GCF_028751035.1. Classification (NCBI taxonomy): domain Bacteria; kingdom Pseudomonadati; phylum Campylobacterota; class Epsilonproteobacteria; order Campylobacterales; family Helicobacteraceae; genus Helicobacter; species Helicobacter winghamensis. The sequence continues at coordinate 438,890 of NZ_CP063533.1, forward strand.
GCTTTTAGAGTGGGAAATTTTTTTAAAAATGGGTAAAAATAGCGTTCTAGCACAACCTTTACTTGAGTTTGTTGGAGCATTATTTCACTAAGCAGCACGGCATAAGGGCGGTTTGGAAGTGTTTTATTGCGCCACGGAAGAGAGTGGCGACCATTTGTCTGATACCAGCTAAGAAGGGCAGTTTGAAGCTTTTTAATCTGCATTAAAGATAAGGGATAATCCGTTCTTTATAGAGTTTTAGAATATTTTTGGAATCTTCAAGCCTAGATGAGAGCAGCTTTAAAGAAAGTGTTGTGATAGGCACTTGCTTTTTAAGCTCTAAAATTTGTTCTAAACAATCTTGTGGTGTTCCTATAATCATATTTTCTAAAATTTTTTCCTTGCTAAAAAAATCTGCTCTAAATTCTTCATAATCTGTAGTTTTGATAATAGCTTCAAAAGTCGGATTTGACTCATTAGCACGGAGCATACATTGGGAGAAAATATCCGCACCTATGTGAGCTTTCTCTTGTGCTTTGTTTCTATCTTCATCAATGTAAATTGCGCGTGTTAGGGCAAATTCAAAAGATTTTGTAGTTGCATTTTGTGCAAAAAGCTCATAGATTTCTTTAGCATTTTTGATACTTAGCGTAAAAGCTCCTAGAAAGCTATAACCGCGTTTTGCCGAGTCTATAAGTGTTTGTTTATCCAAGCTTGCTACAAAAAATGGAATCAGTCCCTTTGGGTGAGGGCGAATGGAGACATTGTTAATTTCAAAAAACTCCCCTTCAAAACGTACTTGGTCTTTGAAAAGCAAATTGTGGATAATCTCTGCGTTTTCTAGCATAATTTTGCGGTTATTTGAGGCGTTATTTCCCATAGCAATATCAAAAATAGGAAAAGCACCGCGCGCAAATCCAAACAAAAATCTACCCTTGCTTAATAAATCCAGCATAGCAATTTCTTCGGCAAGTTTAATGGGGTGATAATGCGGAAGCAAGATTGCTGCAGAACCAATTTTAATGTGTTTTGTGCGCGCTAGAGCGTGGCTCATTAGTGCAATGGGTGAAGGACAGAGTGTGAAGCTATTAAAATGATGTTCGCCAATCCACGCTTCATCAAAACCTAAAGAATCGGCATATTCTAGCAATTCCATTGCGCTAGCTATAGCAGTTGTTTCGTTGTCTTCCCAGTTTTCTATCAGTTCAAAAATAGCGCTTTTCATCACTTTAATCCTGTAGTGTTTGCATATCAATCACATAGCGGAATTTTGCCTTGCCACTTGTTAGATTTTCATAGGCTTCATCAATTTGGTCTGCGCGGATAATCTCAGTTTCTGGGTAAATCTTATGTCTTAAGGAATAATCTAGCATTTCTTGTGTTTCTTGCATTCCGCCAATAAGCGAGCCATAAACCTTTCGTCCTGCGTTATATACAAGGTTAGTGATATTAATATCCGGGCTAACTTCTCTTGGTGGAAGCCCAACAATGGCAAGCTCTCCGCCAAATTTTAAGAGATTTATGTATTCCATAGGATCATAAGAAGTTGGAATCGTAGAAATGATAAGATTAAAGCGTTCCTTGATGTCCTGTGTGCTATCAAAAAGTTTTGTTACGCCTAAATTTAGAGCTTCTTTTTCTTTATTTCTATTGCGTGCAAAGACATAAACTTCAGCCCCCATTGCTAAGGCGTATTTAACTGCCATTACGCCTAGTCCGCCAAAGCCTGCAACAGCGACTTTATCGCCCTTTTTTACACCGCTAAATTTAAGTGGAGAATAAGTTGTGATTCCTGCACAAAGCAAGGGAGCGACTTTATCTAGTGGCGCATCTTTTGGCACACATACTGCAAAATGCTCATTAACGACGATATTATTAGAATATCCGCCATAAGTTGGCTCATTATTATGGAAGCAATCTTGGCAATTATAGGTAAAAACGCATTGTCCATTTTCACAAAATTGCTCTTGACTTCTCTTGCACGCATCACATTTCCCGCAGCTATTAACCATACAGCCAACGCCTGCATAATCTCCCACTTTGAATTTGCTAACTTTGCTTCCTATAGCAACAACCCTTCCTGCAATCTCGTGTCCGGGAACCATAGGGTAAATCCCTGCGTGCCACTCGCTGCGTGCGGAGTGAATATCACTATGGCAAATTCCAGCAAACAAAATTTCAATTACAATATCTTTCTCCCCCATAGGGTGGCGCGTAAAAGAAAACTTTTCAAATTTAGAATCCTTACTCTTAACTGCATAACCAAAAGCTGGAATCCTTTGTCCTAAAGGAATGTTTTTAAAAACTTGCCGTATATCTTGCATAGAAGTCCTTTGAGTTTGAGATTTAAAATTATATGTTAATCTTTTAAAAAGTTGCTAAAATTGCAGGCAATTTTACAACAAAGGCTTAGAGATAGAAATTACAGATAGTTTCGCGCTTTTAGAATTTTTAAAAAGCAAAGAATTGTTATTAAAGTTGGAATCGGATTTTGATTATAGGGATGAAAGGCATTGGTGGTGGCCTAATGCGCTAAGTTTTGAAGTGGTTGTGGGGGCGATTTTGGTGCAAAACACGCGTTGGGAGCAAGTAGAAATTGCGCTAAATATGCTTAAGAATAAAGAAGTTTTAAATGTGGAATCTCTAGCGAAATTGCCCTTAGAAAACTTACAAGAAATGCTCAAAAATGTAGGTTTTTTCCGCCAAAAAGCATTGCGATTGCAAAGCTTGTGTTGTAATATTTTAAGAGATTTTAAGAGTTATGCTTGCTTTTGTGAGAGTGTGGATAGAGAATGGCTCTTAGAACAAAAAGGAATCGGATTTGAAAGTGCTGATGTGATTTTAAACTATGCCTTAGGGCGTGAAGTGATGGTAGCAGATACTTATACATATCGCTTACTTAAGGAGTTTGGTTATGAGTTAGAATCCTATGAAGCAATACAAGAATGGCTAACACAGGGCTTGGTGGAAAATTATGCTAAAGTTTGTGTGCTTTATGGTTTTGAAATGCCGCTTAACTTGCTTTTTGCGCGCTTTCACGGAAAAATTGTAGAATATTCCAAAGGGAGAAAATAATGGAAAATTTGTTGAAAAAAGACGCGTTGGATTTGTTTTTAGAGATTTGTAAGATTCCACATGCTAGCAAGAATGCGGAGCCGCTTAGAGAATGGATTGTGCGTTATGTAAAACATTGTGGTGCAAAAGTGGAATGCGATAGGGCTGGGAATATCCATTGCATCAAGGGAAGTCCGAAGTTATGCTTGCAAGGGCATTATGATATGGTGTATGTTTCTTGCAATAAGGAATTTAGCGTGGAGCCCGAGTTTGTTAAAGAAGGTGAAAAGCTGTATTTACAAGCAAAGGATTCTTCTCTTGGGGCGGATAATGGAATCGCTGTGGCTTGTGCTTTGGTTGCGTTAAGGGATTGTAAGAATATAGAATGTCTTTTTACAAGCGATGAAGAAGTGGGAATGGTGGGGGCAAATCATATTGCGTTGAAGTTGGAATCTAAATTTGTGCTAAATTGCGATAGTGAGGAGATTGATGAGGTGGTTTGTGGCTGTGCTGGAGGTTATGATTTAGAAGGTAAAATCACGTTTCCACTTTTAGAGCTTCCCCAAGATTGCGTGTTTTATGTGTTGGAATCGCAAGGTTTTAGCGGTGGGCATAGTGGGATTATGATTGTTAAAAAGATTCCAAATGCGCTTATAGAATGCGCAAAAATCGCTGATAGGCTTATGGAGAGTGGAGCATTTATTGTGGAGTTTAGTGGTGGTGAAAAGCGCAATTCTATCCCGGTGTTTGCAAAACTTTGTGTGGCAATTCCTAAAAAAAACTTGCAAGAGTGTGAGAGTTTTTTAAAGAATTTAAGGAATTTTAGTATTAAAAAGTTGGAATCCAAAATGCATTATTTTGACGCAAAGCCTCTACTTGAAGCGATTTTGAACTTAGGAAATGGCGCGCTTGTAATGCGTAAGGATATGCCAATTTTATCTAGCAATATTGGAATCTTAAAGCAAAGCCTAGAAAATCAACAGGCGGTTTTTGAGCTCATTGCAATGGGTAGAGGGAATGAAGAATCTCTAATGCTAGGTCATTTACAAAAGGAAAAAGAAAAGTTAAAGAGTTTAGGGTTTAGCGTAGAAGTGCAGGATTATTACGCGCCTTGGGAGAGAGAAAACAGCGCATTTATTGAGCAAGTGTGGGAGATTTATAAGGAATTTAGCGCAAATGTGGAGTTAAAAGAAATCCACGCTGGGCTAGAGTGTGGAATCCTAAAACAAAAATTCCCAAAAAGCAATTTTGTCTCCATTGGTCCAACTATCCTTAATCCACACTCTGTGAAAGAAAGACTAGATGTGGAGAGTTTTGAAATTTTTAAAGGATATTTAAGCAAGATCTTAAAAAGATTTGAAGCGATTTAGAAAAACACAAAAGAGTTTTTGATATAATTGTTTGGAATTTTTAAATAGGATTTTATGATGTTTCAAGGTAAATGGAAGGTTTTAATTACTAGTATAATTTTGAGTGTTTCTGCAGTCTCTGCGGCACCATCGCTAGTTAGTGGGATTGCATTTTTTGTTAATGGCGATCCTGTAACTTTGGTTGAGCTATACAAAACACAACAAAGAGAAAAAGTTTCACAAGATGTAGCAGTAGATAGGCTGATTAATGAGCGTTTGCACGAAGAAGAGATAAAAAAGCGCAAGCTTAGTGTTAATGATTTGGAAATTGAAGATGAAATCCGGAGAGTTGCAAAGCAAAATAAAACAACACTTGAAAAAGTGCGTAAATATGTAGAAGGCAATGGTGGTAACTGGAATACTTACAAAGAAGATATTAAAAAAGAGATTTTAAAGCGTAAGTTGTATCAAAGCATCACGCAAGAAAGTTTAAAAATGGTAGACAATAAGGAAATCCTTGAGTATTACAATGCAAATCAAAGAGAGTTTTTGATACCGCAAAGCATTGATGTTGTGAAGTTTTATAGTAAGGATAGCACAGCGATTGAACACGTGGTGCAAAGTCGCGGAAAATCCGTTGCGCCAAATGTAAAAAGTGAAAATGAAGTGCTACAAACCGCGGCATTAAATCCACAGATTGTTTTATCTTTTGCACAGGGAAATGTTGGGGGATTCACTTCGATTTTTCCTATAGGGGATGATTATGTGACATTTTTAATTAAAGGCAAACATAATCCTGTGCTTTTGCCTTATGAGAGTGCTAAGAATATTGCTCTGCAAAAGATTATGCAACGCAAGGAAAATTATGTGATTTATGAATATTTTGAAAAATTGCGCTCAAATGCAAAAGTTAATATTGTGCGTTTAAACTAAAATAAGGGAGAAATGATGAGAAATTTAGCAAAAGTTGGAATCTTTTTTATGGGAATGGGGGCTTTAATGATGAGTGGCTGTGCGGACTCGCAAGATAAATATAATATTGTTCCAAATAATCCGCAGTCTGTAAAATGTTATAACGAGGGCACAAATACTGCTAGAAATTGTGATGATACTGATTATAATAAGGTATTGGAATCTAAAGAATGGAAGATTAGCGCATATAGCTATAAACACGCAGTAACCCCATTGAAAAGTGATGCAGAGAGTAATTATAGTGTGCGTTTTGAAAAAGGAATGATTAACGGAAGTTTGGGTTGTAATAACTTTTTTGGAGCGTATAGCTTAAAAGAAGGAATGCTAAAAATAGAAAATGCGGGAATGACACGCAAAATGTGTGATGAAAAGACAATGAAGAATGAAGCGATGATGACAGAGCATTTTTTAAACACGCAAACAAAGATTTTGATTGTTAAAGAAAATAATGAAATGGGTAAAATTTTCTTTTTGGGAAAGGATTTTTATCTAGTGTTAGATTAAAAAGAAAAGTTTAAAGAAACATTTATCAAAGTTACAATAGGCTTTCTAAAAAGCCATAAGGCAATTATAAAGGCTATATATGTGGGTTACAAGATCCTATAATGAGAAATTTCAGCAAGAGTTTAAGATAGAGCGTAAATTATTAGAAGCTAAGGGGGCAAAGAATACTTTGGAGTTGTTTAACTCTGAAGCCTTTGGAGAGATTGCTTTGCTTGATGAAGGATTATTATTAAGAAATCTCTTGTGTGTGCAAAGCGAACTTTTGGCACATTTGAGTGCTTGTTCACATAAGAATCCTAAGCGTGCATTGATTGTTGGAAGTTTTAATCTTGAACTTGCTTATGAGTTTTTGCGCCATAGTGCGTTGCAAGTGGATTTTTTACAATTTGACTTAAAGGTTTTAGAATCTTTGATTAGCTTTTTACCGCATTATAGGGAAGTAATGGAAGCGGAGCGATTCCAACTTATTCCACAACTTAGCACAGAATTTTTAGCACAAAATACCCAAGAAGATAGCGTGAAATATGATATTATTCTTTCTTTAGATTCTAATGCTAATGCTTATTCTAAGCTTTTAAGTGACGATGGAATCCTAATTACGCGCACTTCGCAGATTTTACTAGATACACAAAAGGTAAAAGAGCAGTTAAAATCTTTGGAAGATTTTAGTGTGAAAATGCCCTTTTTTGCACCTCTATCTTTATTGCAAGATTGTTATATTTTTGCCTCCAAGCTTTATCATCCAGCAGCAGATATTCAACTTCAAAAAGCAGATATGTTAGAAGATTTAGAGTATTATCACGCAAATTTGCATTTAAGTGCATTTGTGTTGCCAAAATCTGTAAAATCTGCATTTTTTGGCGTGGCAAAAAATTGAGTTTGAAATATGCCATTGCGTTAAGTGGCGGGATAGGAAGTGGCAAAAGCACAATTGCTTCTTTGCTAAGGCTCTATGGTTATTGCGTAATTTGTGCAGATTCTATTGCACATAAGGTGTTAGATGAGAGTAAAGAGAGTGTTGTGGCAAAATTTGGCAATGAGATTTTAGGAAGTGATGGCAAGATTGCACGCAAAAAACTAGGTAAAATCGTGTTTTCTCATGCTTCATTGCGTAAGGAATTAGAAGTAATCTTGCATCCAAAAATTAGAGCAGAGATTTTAATACAAGCACAAGCACAAGAATTAAAAAAGATTCCATATTTTGTGGATATTCCTTTATTTTTTGAATGTGGGGATTATCCTATTGCGCATTCTCTTTTGATTGCTACCACGCAAGAGCTGCAAATACAACGCTTAAAAAAGCGAGATAGCTTAAGTGAAAAAGAAGTTATTAGTCGCATAAAAGCACAAATGCCACTAGAGCAAAAGCGTGTTATGGCGGATTATGTGATTGAAAATTGCGGAAGCCTAGAATCTTTGCAGCAAGAGCTAGAATGTTATTTGCGAGAACATTTGCCACAATTTTAAAATTTAATTTAGTTTTATTAGCTATAATTTCAGTTTTTATTTAAAGTGTAGGGGTGTTAGCTCAGCTGGGAGAGCGCAACGCTGGCAGCGTTGAGGTCAGGAGTTCGATCCTCCTACACTCCACCATTTCTTTATGCGTCCGTAGCTCAGCTGGATAGAGCAACAGGTTGCGGTCCTGTAGGTCGGGGATTCGAATTCCTCCGGGCGTACCACTTTTTATCTTCTTTTTAAAATTTTACTAAGATTTAGAGATTTTTTATGTAGTCTTAGATAAATAAAAACTAAGCAAAAAATAAAATAATTTAAACAGCAATTGCGCATTAAATGGTAAAACAGAGCAAGAATATTTACAAAGCAGAGAGAAAACTCTCTATATGCGAGATAGTTAAACTTTTATCTCTTGTAATAATTTGCTTAAATAAAATCGATATCCCTATTTTTTCTATCTCTAAATTCTGCATTATTATATAAATCATTATAATGCCTTTTTTAATTGTGTATTTATTTAAGGGTAGATATATTTTGTTAGCATCATCTAGTTTTATAGCGTTGTTTTCTGATTTAAAAGCATTTGCAAATTCTGCAACACTAGAAAGAAAAAATTCTTAATATTTTTTGGATTAAATTTGGTATAGCAATTAATATTCCTAGAATTATTTATTGAATTTATACTATTAGCACTATCAATATCAATTCTAGCGTAATCAAATAATGTAGCTTGGTTTCCTGCAAGGAAGTCTTATTGCAGTAGTAGTGCTACCATAACTTAAATGCTAGTAACCGCAACACTGATTAAATGTTTAATCATACTTGCTCATTTATAAAATTGTAAGCAATAATTATTCTAAAGTGTGCATAAAATGATAGCAATTTTATATAATGATTTTTGGTTGTTATAGGCTTAGATTGTATTTTAGATTCTATAATTATTTAGGATTTTTGGAGGAAAAAGAAGAGTTTTGGAGAAGTGTGAGTTCTGCTTGGGTAAAGCCGGCTTGTAGTCTTGCTTGTGTGTTAAACTCTGCGTTTGCCTTGGGGAATGAGAAATGGTAGCGTTTTAGAATCTCTATATAAGTACTAGGGCGTACTTTTTGTGGAATCTTTTTTGTATCACAAATATAATGAAACCACACATTGCCCTTGCTGACATGGTTAATCTCATCGTGTAAAATCATTTCTAAAGCTTCTAAAAGTGAATTTTTAATTTTATGTGTGCTGCTACTAACTTTAGCGCACAAAAAGGGATTAACATCTAGCCCCACAGCTTCCATTCCGCGCGGAATCAATGCGATTCTATCTAGTAAAACATTGCAATTTTTCATAGCATCAAATAACAAGGTATGCACACCGAAATCCCCATATTTAAAGCCTAGATTGTGCAAAAGATTTTCTAAGGCCAAAAAATGCTTGACTTCTTCGTTTGCAACTTCTAGCCAATCCTTGTAATACGCATTTGGTAGGCCTCTAAAGCGATAGGCGCAATCTAGTGCTAAATCAATGGCAGAAAATTCAATGTGTGCAATAGAGTGGAGCAAATGGGCAACATTTAAATCTGTTTTAAGATATTTGCCTTGTGGGACTTTTCTGGGAGGAAGAATTTGGCAAAAGTTAGCAAAAGTTGGAATCTCTAGAGGAAGAATTGCAGAATCATAATCAGTGTTAATATGCGCAAAATTCTCCCAAATCTCTTGGACAAGAGCGCATTTTTCGTGTGAGGTTTTTGTATTTAGAGCTAAAAAAATGTTTTCAAATAAATTTTTAGATTCCATATTATTATCCTTAAATTTTGGATTCCAACTTTTTAGAATTGTAATGGAATCTGTTTTAAAAAGCAAAAGTTATAATTTGTAACTAAATGAAACATATAAGACATATAATTATCCAATAAAAAGCTTATAAAATAGGATGTAGTGAGTATTTTTGAGTTATTTTTACACAATTTTCTGAGATTTGTTAAAAAATATTTAGTGATTGCTGCTGAAAAAGAGATTTTTTAGTACCGATTTTTTAGAATTTAAGTGTAATAAATCAATTGAGGAGGCAGTATGCTTGAGATTAGATGGCATAGCCGCGCAGGACAAGGTGCAGTAACTGGTGCAAAAGGTTTGGCTGATGTGATTGCTGGCACAGGTAAGGAGGTGCAGGCATTTGCATTTTATGGTTCAGCAAAAAGAGGTGCAGCGATGACTGCATATAATAGAATTGATGATAACCCAATTTTAAACCACGAAAAATTTATGAATCCAGATTATATTTTAGTGATTGATCCAGGCTTAGTTTATATCACAGATATTTGTGCAAACGCCAAAGAAACAACAAAATATATTATTACAACACATTTGAGTAAAGAAGAGTTTTTGGAGAGTAAGCCAGAGCTTAAAAGTAAGGAAGTGTATATACTAGATTGTATTGGACTCTCTTTGGAGGCTTTTGGAAAATCAATTCCAAATGCACCTATGCTTGGAGCATTTTTGAAAATTTCAGGTGCGTTAGAGTTAGATTTTTTCTTAGAGTCTTTTAAAAAAGTGTTAGGTAAAAAACTTCCACAAAAAGTGATTGACGCAAATATGGAAGTTATTAAAAAAGCTTATGATGCAGTAAAATAAAGGAGTTAGGCAATGGAATATAAAGGTTGGAATGAGTTTGAAGCGGGATCTGTGCTATTTCCTTTTGACAAAAAAGGAAATGAAATGGTAGGACAGCATGCGGATTCTAGAGTATATAGAGAGGATAGCTCTTATACGGCAAGTGTCGCACATTGGCGTGTAGAAAAGCCAGTATTTAACCACGATCATTGTATTAACTGCTATTTCTGTTGGGTTTATTGTCCAGATTCCTCAATTTTGGTTAGAGATGAAAAAATGAGTGGAGTTGATTATGTGCATTGCAAGGGCTGTGGTGTGTGTGTTGAGGTTTGTCCTACAAATCCAAAATCTTTATTAATGTTTAATGACTATGAAACCAATGAAGTAGCACTTGCGAAGTGGCCCGCAAAAGAAAGCAAGAAAAGCGTATCAAAAGACTTAAAGGATTAGTAATGGCTGAAGTTTATGAATTACAAGATGTAGAAGTTTGGGATGGAAATATGGCGGCAAGCCACGCAATGCGTCAAGCACAAATTGATGTTGTTTCTGCTTATCCTATCACGCCATCAACACCGATTGTGCAAAATTATGCCACTTTTCTTTCTAATGGTTATATTGATGGTGAATTTGTAATGGTAGAATCTGAACACGCCGCTATGAGTGGCTGTGTAGGAGCTGCAGCAGCAGGCGGGCGTGTCGCAACTGCAACAAGCTCGCAAGGATTTGCTTTAATGGTAGAAGTGCTTTATCAAGCTTCTGGAATGCGTTTGCCGATTGTTTTAAATGTCGTAAATCGTGCACTTGCAAGTCCTTTGAATGTTAATGGAGATCATTCTGATATGTATCTAGGGCGTGATGCAGGTTGGATAAATCTTTGTACTTATAATCCACAGGAAGCCTATGATTTTAACCTAATGGCGTTTAAGATTGCTGAAGATTATGAGGTAAGATTGCCTGTAATGGTGCATCAAGATGGATTTATCTGCTCACATACTGCACAAAGTGTGCGTCCTTTGAGTGATGAAGTAGCATATAAATTTATTGGAGATTATAAACCTAAAAATGCAATGCTGGACTTTGAGCGTCCTGCAACTTATGGTTCACAAACTGAAGAAGATTGGCATTTTGAGCATAAGGCGCAATTACACAATGCAATTATGCAATCTAAACTTGTTATTGAACACACATTTGAAGAGTTTGCAAAGCTAACAGGGCGTAAATATAATATTGTGGAAACTTATGATATGGAAGATGCGGAAGTTGCGATTGTAGCGCTTGGAACCACTGTGGAATCCGCGCGCGTTGCGGTGAAGGAAGCAAGAAAAAATGGAATTAAGGCTGGCGTTGTGAGCATTCGCGTGCTTAGACCATTCCCATATCAAGAATTTTGCGTTGCATTACAAGGTGTGAAAGCTGTTGCATTTTTAGATAGAAGTTTGCCAGCAGGCGCAATGGGAATGCTTTTTAATGAAGGCGTGGCAGCACTTTATAGTGGGGCAAATAAACCAGTGGCTAGCAATTATATCTATGGACTTGGAGGAAGAGATTTAACGCAAAGTCATTTGCAAGAAATCATCAAAGAATTGCAAGAAAATGCAAGAGTTGGAAAATTAACACATCCAGCGCAGCAATTTATCGGGCTTAGAGGTCCAAAGCTTGGTTTTAATTAAGGAGTGCTAAATGAGTGAAATTAAAAATTTAAAACAATATTCAAGAGCTAGCGAGCGTTTTGAAGGAGCGCATCTTTTATGCCCAGGTTGTGCGCATGGAATGATTGTGCGTGAAGTATTAAATGCCACAGATTATCCTTTATTGGTAGCAACTTCTACAGGTTGTTTGGAAGTAAGCACGGCTGTGTATCCTTATACTTCTTGGGATGTGCCTTGGATTCATATTGGTTTTGAAAATAGCTCTACAGCAATTGCTGGAGCTGAGGCAATGTATAAGGCGTTAAAGCGTAAAAATAAGCTTTATAGTGATAAAGAGCCGAAGTTTGTAGCATTTGGTGGTGATGGTTCAACTTATGATATTGGATTCCAGTTTATTAGCGGTTGTTTTGAGAGAGGACACGATTTTACTTATGTGTGTTTGGACAATGAAGTGTATGCAAACACAGGTGGGCAAAGAAGTGGTTCAACTCCGCTTGGTGCTTCCACAACAACAACACCTGCAGGACGCGTAAGCTATGGAAAAAAAGATAAAAAGAAGGATCTATTATTTATTATGGCAGCTCATGGTGCACCTTATGTGGCACAAGTTGCTCCTAATAAATGGAAGGATATGAGCAAGAAAATTAAAACCGCTATTGAAACAGAAGGACCGACTTTTATTAATGCTTTGAGTGCTTGTACAACGGAGTGGAGATTTCCCGCTAATGAAACTGTTGAAATGAGTGATTTGGCAGTAGATTCTTTAGTGTTTCCGCTATTTGAAATTATTAATGGAACAGAGTTAAGGATTACTTATCGCCCCAAAAATGTTGTGCCTGTAAGGGATTATTTGGGAGCACAAGCAAGATTTAAGCATTTATTTAAACCGGAGAATGAATATTTAATCGTTGAGTGGCAAAAGCGTGTAGATGCATATTGGGAGTATCTACAAAGGCGTGAAGAGGCAAAGGTTTAAGTAGCAAATGGATTCCATAGTTGGAATCCAAAATGGATTTAGGATTTAATTGCGTTAATCACTGCTTCAAGCTGCAAGTGGTTAAATTGCTCTCCACTTTCCATATTTTTTAGTGTGCAAGTGTTTTGCTGCTCTTCTTCTTCACCTGTAATTACAACAAATTTATAGCCTTTATTATTTGCATAATTAAAAGATTTTTTAGGTTTTGTAATCTCGGGAAAAACTTCAATTTTTAATCCCTTATCGCGTAAGCTTTGAGCGACTTTATAGCCGTATTCCAAGGAGTGGAGAGGGATTAGAAGTGTATCTGCTACATTTTTATCACTTTGGATTAGATTTAGTTCTTCAAGCCCACTTAAAAGCCTATCTAATCCTATACTTGCTCCAACTCCACTTAAAGAATCTTTAGAGAAGTTTTGTGTAAGGTTATCATAACGCCCTCCTGAACAAACAGAACCAAGTGAGGGAAGTGCATTAAGCGTTGTTTCATAAACAATTCCCGTGTAATAGCCAAGTCCGCGTGCAATGGAGAGATTGATTTTATAAAACTTAGCTGGGATTAGTGGGTCTAGGATTTTACAAAGCGTGCTTAACTCATCAATTCCACTTTTTAGTGTGTGATTTAACTCCCTAAAGGCTTCTAGTTCCTTTAAGAGTTCTAACGCGCTTCCTTTTTGTATTTTAGCAATAAAGTCTAAAAGCATAGCAATGGAATCTAAATTTAGCGGAGTTTTATTTTGAAGCTCTTGTTTGACGCTCTCTTTGCCAATTTTTTCAATCTTATCAATAATTCTTAGTACTTCAATGGTGTGGTTGCTTGCATTTAGCGATTCCATTAAGCCGTTAAAAATTTTGCGGTTATTGATATGGATTGTAAAATCCCTTAATCCCAAATCAAAAAGACTTTGATAAATCACTTGTAAAATTTCAACATCTGCACCTATGCTATCTGTACCAATAAAGTCAAAATCACATTGCGTAAATTCCCTATAACGTCCCTTTTGCGCGCGTTCTCCGCGAAAAACATTGCCGATGCAATAACGCTTAAAAGGGATTCCAACTTCATTTTTATATTGTGCGATAAAACGCGCTAAAGGGACAGTTAAATCAAAACGCAACGCAACTTCTCTCTCTCCGTGGTCTAAAAAATGATACATTTCCTTTTGAATCTCATCACTTCCTTGTTTTTTTAGGATTTCAGCATATTCTAAATGCGGGGTTTCAATGGGCGCAAATCCAAATTTTTCAAAGGATTGCACGATACTTTGTAGCATTTTGGATTTCGCATAGGCTTCCTTGGGAAGTCTATCTTTAAAACCGCTTAAAGTGCGTGGTGTTACCATAATTGCTCCATTATTTTTTTTAATAAAAAAGCAAATCTTAACAAAAATATTCTAAATCTTTGCAGAATTTATGCTTAATTTAGTATTTTTTAGGTAAAATAACAGTTTTTATATTTACTTTATATAAAGGCAAAACAATGAGAAAAGGAATCCATCCAGAGTATGTTCTCTGCAAAGTAACTTGCGTTACAAGTGGAAAAGAGATTGAAGTAATGAGTGTAAAACCAGAGCTTAGAATTGATATTTCATCATTCTGTCATCCATTTTACACAGGTTCAGACAAGGTTGTTGATACAGCAGGTAGGGTTGAGAAGTTTAAGCAAAGATATAATCTAAAATAATTCACACTTGCAAATGAGCTTGTATGGTTACTTTTTTGCCCACTCCAATTGGTAACCTACAAGATATTACTCTTCATACTTTAGAGGTCTTAAAGCTTTGCGATGTGTTGCTCTGTGAAGACACAAGAGTGAGTAAAAAACTCATTACATTGCTAGTAGAGCGAGAGTTATTACCCTATAAAGACTATGTTTATTATCCCTTTCACACGCATAATCAAAATGCGTTTTTAGAGCAAAATTCACTAGAATTTTTTAACCAAAATATCGGATTTTTAAGCGATGCTGGAATGCCTTGTATTAGCGATCCGGGCGTGGAACTTGTGCGATTTTTACAAACAAATCATATCCCTTTTGAAGTTTTAGGCGGGATTAGTGCGGTTACACTTATGGCTGCATTTAGCGGAATTGTGGAGAAAGAATTTAGTTTTTTAGGCTTTCCACCGCATAAAATAAAAGAAAAGTTAGAGTTTTTTTATTCAGTTTTTAAAAGCCCCTATCCAATAATTTTATATGAGTCGCCCCATCGCTTGCTTGAAAGTTTAGAATTAATGGTGCAAGTGGATAAAAATCGGCAAGTGTTTTTAGCAAAAGAGCTAACAAAAAAACACCAAAATACATTTAAAGGGAGTTTAGAATCTGTTTTAAATGCACTAAAAGATTCTAAGAATGAAGCTTTATTAAAGGGGGAATGGGCTATGGTTGTAGATAAAGCAGAAAAGGTAGAGAATTGCTCCCTTAGTGAAGAAGCACTTTTAAGTTTGGAGATTCCTCCTAAAATTAAGGCGAAGATTTTAGCTAAAATAAAAGGCGGAAGTGCAAGTGATTATTATCAAAGCCTAGTAAAATAGGTAAAAAATTTAAGAAAAATAGGATACAATCAGTGGTCGTTTATGGTAAGCGTGTTGTGGAGTATATCCTTACAAAACATAGTGATAAAATTCAGCAAGTGCTTTTAGCAAAAGAAATTGACAAGAAGCAATTTAGAGCGTTTGCGCGACTTAATGTGCCTTTGGTGCGTGTGGATTCCAAAAAAGCACAAAGTTTAGCAAGAGGTGGTAATCATCAAGGATATTTGCTAGAAATCGCGCCTTTAGTGCCATTAGAATTTAGCACATTGAAGGCTATGAATTTTGTGCTAGTGCTTTGTGGGATTAGCGATGTAGGCAATATTGGCGCGCTCTTTCGTACGGCTTTTGTGCTAGGAGTAGATGGAATCGTAATTTGTGGATTAAAAGATTTTAAGCAAGAAGGGGTATTGCGTGCAAGCTCTGGTGCAATGCTAGATATGCCATTTTGCCTTGTGTATAATGCCTTAGATGTAGCAAATGAGTTAAAATTTGCCGGGTTTAGACTCTATGGTGCAAGTTTGAAAGGTGTAGAATCTAATGGTGTCACACAAGGTAAAAAGGCATTATTTTTAGGCGCTGAAGGTAATGGTCTTAGCGCGAAAATTTTGAAAAAAATGGATATAAATTTAACAATTGCTCAAAAAAGAGAGTTTGACTCTCTAAATGTTAGCACAGCTGGTGCAATCTTAATAGATAGGATAGTAAATGGAAGGTTTTGAAAAGTTGCAAAGTATCGGGGCAAAGGAAATTTCAAAGAATACGCATATTGCTTTAAATAAGATTCAATACATTTTGGAGCGTAATTTTAAAGAGTTAAAAGATAGTGCAACAACGCACGGATTGTTACAGATTTTAGAGCGTGAGTATCACATTAGTTTAAAAGAATGGGAAGAGGAGTATAAGGCATTTTGGGAAAATTATGATAGCTCAAATGACGAAGTAGGACCAATAGTTAATTTTAAGGTTACTCACGAAACAATTACTTCAAATGATTCTAAAAAAGGTGTGATTTTAGGGGCTCTGTTGGTTGCGCTTTTGGGGGTTGGATTCTTTGCTTTTATGAATTTTTATGGAAACTCTGTGGTTTCTAGTGAGAATGAAGAAACACAAAGTGAAGCTTCTTTAGAAAAGTTGGAATCCAAAAGTGAAGTTAATAAAGATTTCGCAAATGAAAGCAATACCACAAGCAATTTAGAAGTTACAAATCAACTTGATGCCTCTGCTTCAACTCCGATAAATGTGTTGTCGCAAGGCTTACAAAACTCTAAGGACACACAAAGTGAAGCTTCTTTAGAAAAGTTGGAATCTAAAAATACAGACTCTAATAGCTTAAGCACAGAAGCCAAACCGCAAGAAGTAGTTGTGGCGAAGGTTTCTATTATGCCTGTTCGTAATGTTTGGGTGGGAATTGTTTATTTGGATAACAAAAAACGCACTTCTTTTATGGCAGAAAAGGCGTTTGAAGTGGATTTGTTGCGTCCGCAAACAATCATTACAGGACATGGGATGTTAGAGATTGATGCAAAGGGAGAAAAATCTACATTTAATTCTGCAAATAAAATGTTTTTTATTGTGGATAAAGATGGGAATTTTAAGCAGGCTACACAAGGGCAATATGAAACAGAAACCAGGGGGTTAGGGTGGTAAAGAAAAGTATTTTTGCCCTTTTATTCTTGCTTTTTAGCACCTTTTTCATTTTTTCTGGCACCCTTTTTGCGCAAGCTTCAATGCAAAATCCAATAGATTATAGAGTAATGCAACTCTTAGGTGTGGAAGATTATAGAATTAATCAAAAGTTTATTCAGCGTCTTTTTAGTGATCAGGGCTATTTTTTAGACGGAAAGGGGCAACCAGATTTATATAAGATTTCCAAAACATTAAAACAAAATGGACTTTTAAAACTTGCTTTTAAGCAACCTATGGAGCTAGAGATTTCCTTTGTTATAGAAGAGAATCCTCAAACTTTTGTGAGTGTGCTTTATGATGTTTTAGATGCTATGGGATATTATTATTTTTTAGTGAAGCAAAGTTTGCTTGATGAGAAGAAATTTAAATTTATACTTTCTATGAATACGGAATACGCAATTGATCCTGTATTGCTACAAGAAAAATTGAGAGAATATGGTTATGGTGTGCAAGGTGTTGAGCGAACAAATCTTTCGCAGTGGAATTATCAGATCGCACTTTTATTGGAATTTAAATATCCAAAAGCAAGCGCTTTAGTCTTTAATGAATTAAATCATAAGGCAAATTTAAAAGGGGAATATTGGTATAGTATTGAGAATGGACAAGAGTTAGAGATTAAGTCTAGCAATAATGTAGTGTGGTATCCAAAAATCGTGTTTTATGATGAAAGTTTAAATATCTTAGAGATTGTAAGTAGTCAAAAACTAATGCGCCAAATCCAAAAAGAGATTCCAAAAAACACGAAATTTATCAAAATCACTGATACTTATTTGCCTATTACAATTAAAAACGGCTTAGATGTTGTATTGCAATAATTTTAAAAGGATAAGAGGTGTTTGAAGAAATAGAGTTTGAGCGTATAAAGAGATTACCAAAATATGTGTTTGCAGCAATTAATGAAATTAAGTTAAAAATGCGCCAAGATGGTGAAGATGTGATTGATTTTAGTATGGGAAATCCTGATGGCCCAACGCCTAGCCATATTATAGATAAACTTTGCGAAGCTGCACAAAAACCAAAAAATCACGGCTATTCTGCAAGTAAAGGAATCTATAAATTGCGTCTTGCCATTGCAGATACTTATGCTAGAAAATATGGCGTTAAGCTTGATCCAGATTCTCAAGTGTGTATTGCAATGGGTTCAAAAGAAGGCTATGTGCATTTGATTCAAGCAATAACAAATCCAGGAGATACCGCTATTGTTGCAGAGCCAGCTTATCCTATTCATTATTATGCATTTATTTTATCAGGGGCAAATGTTGCGACCTTTGGTTTGCAATGGAATGATAAATATGAGCTTGATGAAGATGCTTATTTTGCGGAGCTTGAAAAAACATTATGTAATACAATGCCAAAGCCAAAATTTGTTGTGACAAATTTTCCACATAATCCAACAACTGTTGTGGTGTATAAAAGCTTCTATGAACGCTTAGTAGCACTTGCTAAAAAAGAGAGATTTTATATTATTAATGATATTGCTTATGCGGATTTGAGTTTTGATGGCTATGTTGCCCCATCAATTTTTGAAGTAGAAGGAGCAATAGATGTTGCTGTAGAGTCTTACACGCTTTCAAAGAGCTATAATATGGCGGGTTGGCGTGTGGGTTGTATTGTGGGGAATACACGCTTAGTTGGTGCATTACAAAAGATTAAATCGTGGCTAGATTATGGAATCTACACACCTATACAAATTGCATCTACAATCGCCCTAAGTGGTGAACAAGAATGTGTCCAAGAGATTGCTAAAAAGTATGAAAAAAGAATGGAAGTTCTAATTGAGAGTTTTGGCACGGCTGGTTGGGAAATGCAAAAACCAAAGGCTAGTATGTTTATTTGGGCTAAGATTCCAAAATGTGCCTTGCATTTAGGGAGTATGGAATTTTCTAAACGCTTATTGCAAGAAGCTAAAATTGCGGTAAGTCCGGGTATTGGCTTTGGGAATCACGGAGATTCTTATGTGCGTATTGCTTTAATTGAAAATGAAAACAGAATCCGCCAAGCCGCTAGAAATCTTAAGAAGTTTTTAAAACAATTTGAAGCCTAATGCAATGTAGCCACTGCCACTTAGAATTTGATGAAAAGATGCTATTAAAAGTCCCTATCAATGGGCGTGATGAGTATTTTTGTTGCAAAGGTTGTGAGGGTGTGTATAGGCTCTTACACGCAGAGGGTTTGGAAGATTTTTATAACAAGCTTGGCACAAACTCGCTTGAACCTGTTAAAGATTCTAAGCAAAGCTTAGATTCCTTTGATAGCACGCCCTTTTTTGAACGCTATGTGTGCCAAAAGGACGGATATTGTGAGTTGGCTCTTATTTTGGAGAGAATCCATTGTATCGCTTGTGTGTGGCTAAATGAAAAGATTTTAGAGAAAATAAAGGGCATTATAAAGGTTAATATCAACTACACAAGCAACAAAGCTACGCTTCTTTATGATCCCAAAATCATAAAAATTTCTGAGATTATCCAAGCAATCCGAAGTATTGGCTATGATGCTCACGCCTATGATCCACGCTTGCAAGAGAGTTACGCACAAAAAGAGAAGCGTGAGTATTACATTAAAATGGTTGTTGGAATCTTTTGTGTGATGAATATAATGTGGATTGCAGTGGCACAATATGCGGGGTATTTTAGTGGAATCACACCACAAATGCGCAATATTTTAAACTTCGCAGGATTTGCTCTTGCTACACCTGTGATGTTTTTTAGTGGGATTATATTTTGGCGTGGAGCATTAAGCGCGCTTAAGTTTAAAACACCAAATATGGATTTGCTAGTTATTAGCGGAGCAAGTTTAGCCTATATTTATTCTATTTATGCAAGTTTTAAGGGGCTAGAAACTTATTTTGAATCTGTGGCGATGATTATTACCTTTGTGTTAATTGGCAAGTTTTTAGAAGTGCGTGGCAAAAAAAGCGCTATAGATAGCCTAGATAAACTTAATGCACAAATGCCCTTAAGTGTGCGTGTAATCAAGGGTGATGTTAGCCAAGAAGTGAGTGTGGAATCTGTTAAAGTGGGAGATGTGGTGCAAGTTTTACCAGGTGATAGAGTGGCATTAGATGGAATCCTTTTGAGTCAAAGTGCGCTGTGTGATGAGAGCGCGATTAATGGGGAGTCACTACCGCGCCAAAAGAGTGAAAAAGATTCCATTTATTCTGGTGCTTTAGCCCTTGAAATACCCTTTTTGTATCGTGTGAGTAAGACTTATAAAGAATCTTTGATGATGCAAATTGTATCCCTTGTGGAAAATGCGCTTAATGCACGCCCTAAGATTCAAGAAGTGGCAAACTTCATCACGCGTCATTTTTCTGCTGTGATTTTATCGCTTGCGTTTGGGACATTTTTATATTGGGAATTTGCGCTAAATGCGCCTTTTGATAAGGCATTAATGGTAATGATTTCTGTGATTATCATTGCCTGCCCTTGCGCACTTGCCCTTGCTACGCCCATTGCTTCTTTGGTAGGCTTAGGGGAAGCCTTCAAATGCGGAATCCTTTTTAAAGAAGCGCGCTTTTTAGAAACTATCGCAAAGGCAAATGTGTTAGTTTTAGACAAAACAGGGACACTCACAGAAGGTAAGCTTAAGGTTAAAAATATGCGCAAATTTGGGGAGCTAGAATCTAGTGTGCTTGTGGCAATGCTAGAGCAAAACACACACCCCATAAGTTGCGGAGTGCTAGAGTTTATCAAAGAAAATTACAATAATAATAAAAATATTTTACTAGATAAAATCACACAAAAAAGTGCGCGTGGAATCCTAGCACAATACAATGGAAGTGTGTATTTGGGCGGGAATTTGGAGCTTTTAAGAGAGCAGGGCGTTAGGATTCCGCAATTAGATGAGAGTGATTGTAGCGTGTTTTATTTCGCAAAAGACACAGAGCTAATTGCGCAATTTTTCTTACAAGATTCTATTAAGCAAGACGCACAATCTGTGATTGCTAAACTTAAAGCGCAAGGAATTCATTGCGTGCTATTAAGTGGAGATCATTTAAAGGCGTGTGAGTCTGTGGCAAGGGAGCTTGGAATTAGTGAGTTTTATGGTAATCAAAGTCCTCTAGAGAAGGCGGAATTTATTGATGCGTTACATACAAAAGGTAAGATTGTCGTAATGGTTGGTGATGGGATTAATGATTCTGTGGCGTTAAGTAAAAGTGATATTGGAATCGCTATGGGAGGCGGCATTGATTTGGCAATTAGTGTGAGCGATATTGTGGTGCTTGATGACAGTATGCAAGGTGTGTTGGAATCTTTTAGGCTTGGTAGGCGCACTTATCACTTTATTTTACAAAATTTAGGATTGTCTTTAGTGTATAATGCGCTAACCATTCCACTAGCAATGACTGGGTTTGTAATTCCGCTTGTTGCGGCACTTTCAATGTCGCTTAGTTCACTACTTGTGGTTGGCAACAGTTTAAGAATTAAAGGAAAATAAATGGTAAAAGATGCAAATGGAGTAGAGTTAAACGCCGGAGATAGTGTAAGTGTGATTAAAGATTTAAAGGTTAAGGGGGCAAGTGCGACTTTAAAGCGTGGCACAACGATTAAAAATATCCGCCTAACAGGAAAGGATACAGAGATTGAAGCTAGGGTAGATAAATTTGGCACAATTATTTTGAAAACAGAATTTTTGAAAAAGGTGTAAGCGGATTCCCTTAACAAATTCTAGGCAATAGCTCACCGCTGGGATAATCTAAAAAGCGTTTTGCACCAAATGCAGTTTCTAAAACCACGCGTTTTGGATTTTTATTTGTGGTGTAGCCGATGATTGCCGCATTGGGTGCGCCATTATCGTGCAAAAGTTCTAAGGCTTTTTTTGCGTCATTTTTAGCTATACTTAGGACACACATCCCTTCGTTAGCTAAATTATAGGCTTCAAAACCTAGTAATTCACAAATCCCTTGCACCTGTGGTAATATTGGCAAGTTGGAATCCAAAATAGTAATGCCAATATTTGAAGCTCTAGCCCACTCATTAAGCACACTTGCAATTCCACCGCGTGTAGCGTCTCTTAGTGCGTAAAGATTAAGCCCTGAAGCAAAAAGCGGTTCTAAAATGGGGTAAAGCAAGGCGCAATCACTTTGTAAGGTGCTATTTAGGTTAATTTCTTCACGATTGGAATAAATCACAGCTCCGTGTGTGCCAATGTTTCCACTAACAATAATTGCACAATCTGTTGGAATTGTAAAAGCACTTAAGCGCAAATGCGGATATAAAAACTCTCCTATGGCAGTTGTAGTAATAAAAATCTTATCTAAAGAGCCTTTGGGAAGGACTTTGGTATCGGCTGAAACAAGTTTTGCACCACTTGCTTTTAAAGTAGTAGAAAAGGATTCCACAATACGAGATAAATCGCTAATCTTAAAGCCTTCTTCTAGCATAAAACTAGCACTCAAATACTTCGCCTTTGCTCCCATCATTGCCACATCATTGCAACTTCCACACACACTAAGCTTGCCAATATCTCCACCTGCAAAGAATATTGGGGATACCACATATCCATCGGTGCTTATTGCACAAATGTTGGAATCCATTTTTACGATTCCAGCATCTTCGCCATCACCTATTACACAGCCTTCTAAAAAGGGGTAAAAAAGTTCTGTAATAAGATTTTGCGATTCTATCCCACCGCTTCCGTGACTTAGTAATATGGAATCCAAATTATGTTTCATCTCTTTCCTTTAGGTGTAGCTATAAGCCGAGTTCTGTTTATGTGGTTATTTATCTACATTTTACCTTGCAGTAAAATTCTAGCAATGGGCTAAAACTTGGGATATTAACCATGCCCATTTTGCTGCGGATTGGGCTTGCAATGCGAAGCGTTTTGCAATGCTTCCGGTAAGCTCTTACCTCACCTTTTCACCCTTGCGTAATGCGGTTTGTTTTCTGTTGCGCTTTCCCTTAGATTACTCTAGCCATTCTTTAAATGGAATCCTATCCCAAAGCAGCTCGGACTTTCCTCTTTATTTAAAGCAACCACTTGCTACACCTTTTGAAATTGTAGCAGAGTTTGGCAAAATCTAGGCTAAATTTATGCGTTTAAAGTTTGTTTTATGGCAAGCACTGCTTCTAGTGCATTGTTTTTGATCTGCGTTGTGTGTTGCTTTAAAACCTCTAGGCTTGCATAACCTGTTGTAACAGCAATGCTGCGCACTCTAGCATTTTTTGCGGCTTGAATATCTAAGGGCGTGTCGCCTATCATATAAATTTTATCTTTGTTCAAGGGAGAAAAGGATTCTAAAGCCTTTAAAATAGGCTCTGCACTAGGCTTTGCATTTACCACATTTTCACGACCGATAATGCAAGTGAAGTAATTGCCTACTCCCATATGTTCTAAAAGCATTTTGGAATATTGCCCAGTTTTTGTGGTAACTACTCCAAGTTGTGCGAAACTATGGGATTCTAAAATCGCTTCCTTAGCGTTTGGTAAAAGCGTAGTTTTAGCGTTACAAATTTGGCGATAATGCTCTTTATAAGCACTAATAAATTGTGGAATTTCATTTTCTTGAACGCCAAGTGTGTGAAACATTGTATCTAGCGTATGTCCGATTTGGGACTTTACAGACTCAAAAGTTGGAATCGCTTTTTTAAAATGCTTAAATGCTTCACAAAATCCTTCATACACGGCTTCTGTGGAGTCAATAAGTGTTCCGTCTAAATCAAAAAGAATAATGCAATCTTTCATAGAAATCCTTAAGGCGTAAAAAGAGTAGTTAAAATCTCTTTTTCTAATGTGTAGAGTGTGTAGCGAATACTCTTAAAATGCTCACTTTCTTGCACGCTATCTAGTTTTAAAATTTCTTCTAAAACACGGGCGGATTCTTGTGCGCGTTTAAAATTTGCTAGGAAAATATTTTCTAAATTTTCGCGCGTTTGCTCATCTTTAGTAGAAGGTTTTAGCACATCCTTGAGAGAATCGCGTGTGTTTAGAAGTTCGAAATAATTTGCAAAATAACTTGTAATTCTACATTGGTGACGGAGATTTTTTAAAGACAAAGCGAAATCTTTGTGGTTAAATCCATAGCGTAAAATGTCTTCTACTACGCGAATTCCTTCACTTAAGCGGTTAAGGTTTGCATCAAGAATACGCAAAGTTTGGGGGCTTCGCGTATTACTTGTATTATTCCTTTGAATTAAAGATTCCAAGAATTTGTAGCAAGGAAATAAAAAGATTTAAGAAATCAAGATATAGGCTAACAGCTGCCATTACAGGGCTATCATACAAGCCACGCACGATATTTTGCGTATCATAGGCAATAAAAATGCTAAATAAAATTGCTCCAACGCCTGCAATAATCACTTGTAAAATCGGGCTTCCCAAGAAAAGATTGATTAATGAGCCAACAACTACAACAATTAGTGCGATAAAGAGCATTTTCCCCATACTTGCTAAATCTTTCTTAGTGCGAAGTGCAAAAATACTCATCACACCAAAAATTGCTGTTGTTAGCAAGAAAGCTTGCGCTACGATATTTGCTCCACCAGGCATCCCTAGCACTCTACTTAAAATTGGAGTAAGTGTTAAGCCAGTAACAAAAGTAAAGGCAAAAAGCATTAAAAGATTTAATCCCGGTTTTGATTTGGCAAACATTAGTCCAAAAAGCAAGGCAAATTCTAAAATCACAAAGCCGATGTAGTATTGCGCCACCACGCTTCCAAATGCTGTAATTCCCACATAAGCTCCCACAGAAGCCGCTAAAAGTGAGCCTGCAAAGAGCTGATAAGTTTGCTTTACAAAGTTAATTAACGCAACATCACCTTGAGCAAAAGTGCTTTGCTCCGCATTATAACCATAGTTGCTATTCATAGGTTTTCTATCATATAAAGACATTGACAATCCTTAACAATAAATTAAAGACGGTATTATACCCTAAAAATATTAGGAACACCATAAATATGCTACAATTTTGAGATAAATAACTGCAAACTAGAGAGATGTTAATGCAAAAAATTAAGATTTTTATTAATGGTTTTGGGAGAATTGGGCGTTCTATTGCTCGTGTGGCGTTATGTGAAATGCAAGATTGCATTGAAATTGTAGGGGTTAATGACTTGGCAAGCCCTGAGATTTTAAGCTATCTTTTAACACATGATTCTGTGCATCAATGTAGCAAAATTACACAAAGTTTTGATGAAAAGAATTTTATTTTTGATGGTTATAAGATTCCGTTTTTTCAGTATAAAACACCTAAAGAAATTGAGATTTGCGGGGCTGATGTAGTGATTGAAGCAAGTGGGTTGTTTCTAACGCAAGGTGAAGTGGAATCGCATTTGCAAAAAGGCGCAAAACGCGTGATTTTTTCTGCTCCAGCAAAAGATGATACAAAAACCTTTGTGCTGGGCGTTAATCATACAGAATATAGGGGTGAAAAAATCATTTCAAATGCAAGTTGCACAACTAATGCGTTAGCACCAGTGGTTATGCTGCTTGATGAACATTTTGGCGTGGAAAAGGGAATTTTAACCACAATCCATAGTTACACAAATGACCAAAATTTAATAGATGCTGCCCATCATAAAGGAGATTTTCGTCGCTCTAGGGCAGCGGCAATTAATATGATTCCAACAACAACAGGAGTGGCAAAGGCGTTGCATTTAGTGTTGCCACAGATGAAAGGCAAATTACATGGGCATAGTGTGCGTGTGCCTGTGCCTGATGTTTCAATGGTGGATTTAAATATAAATCTTAGAAAGAATGCCACAAAAGAAGAAATTAACGCTGTGTTTTGTGAGGCAGCAGAAGGAAAACTCAAAGGAATTTTAGGCGTAGATAGAGAATATGGAGTTTCACAAGACTTTCTAAACTGTCCTTTAAGTGGAGTTGTAGCGCTTGATTTAACCTTTGTTTTGGAGAATAATATGGCAAAGGTTATGACTTGGTATGACAATGAGTGGGGGTATTCACATAGGATTTTGGAAATGGCGCTTTATGTTTGCAAAGAGAGAACAAGGAAAGAAAGTGAAAAAAATAGTTAAAAAAATTATATTGTGTTTATTTTTTGCAAGCATTGCTTTGGGACAAGAGAGCAATGAAAGGATTCAAGAAAGCAATGAGGGAATTGTAGTGAGTGCGAAAAATTCTAAGCAAAACGCACCTTTTAGCTTTTACGCCCTAAAAGGCAAGGAAGATGGAGCTACATTGCTTGTAATAGGTGGAATCCACGGAGATGAACCGGGGGGGTATTTTGCTCCAGCGCTTTTGGTAGATAATTACACTATAAAAAAGGGCAATGTGCTAGTTGTGCCAAATTTAAATCCCGATAGCATAATGGCTTTTAGACGCGGGATTTATAAGGATATGAATCGTAAGTTTGCAAAAATTGCTAAAAATGATCCAGATTTTGAAAATGTAGAGCGTATTAAAGATATTATTAAGGATTCCAAAGTAGATTTTGTGATTAATTTGCACGATGGACACGGCTTTTATAGAGAGAAGTGGGAAAATTCTATTTTTAACCCTAGGGCGTGGGGACAAACTTATGTGATAGATCAAAAAACGCTAGATAATGTGCCTTTTGGGAATTTGGATTCCATTGCAAAAGAGATTGAAACGCGTTTGAATCAAACTTTGCATTATGATTTTCATACCTTTGGCGTGCGCAACACCGAAACAAAGTTTAAAGATGAAGAGCAACAAAATTCTTTGACATTTTTTGCTATTACACGCTTAAAACCTGCATTGGCGATTGAGACAAGCAAAAATATTAAAGAATTACCTCTAAAAACGCTCTATCAATTAAGCTCCATTGAAGTATTAATGGGGATTTTGGGGATTGAGTTTGAGCGCAACTTCACGCTAGATTTAAAAAATGTGGGGAAAAAGATAGGTGAGTTTGGAAGTGTTAAAATCAATGAAAATATTACTTTTGACTTGAATAATGTGAAGCCATATCTGAATTTTGTGCCACTGCTTGCAGATAAGAATCGTTTTGTTTTTACGCATCCTATTGGTGGGGTTAAAAGAGTAAAAGATGGTTTTGATCTTTATATTGGGCATAAGAAAATCACGCATTTAAAGGCAGATATTTTTCCTATGCAATGTAAGTTAGAATCGCTAAAAGTAGAGCTAGATGGCAAGGAAGTTGTAGCAAAGATTGGGGAGATTTTAGAGTTTAGAGAGAATTTTTTGGTGCGTGAGCAAGAAGGATTGCGTGTGAATGTAATTGGTTACTCTAAAAAGGGTGTTGGAAATGAGCATAATTTAAGACTTAGTCAAAATATGATTGATAAAAATTACGCACTAGATAGGCAAGGTAAGGCATTTCGTGTGGAATTGTATGAGGGGGAAAATTTTTGTGGAATGTTAAATTTATGTGTTAAGGAATAAGATGCAAAGAGTGGAATTAGGGCAAGAGTTGGAATCGGAAATTTTGGATTCCAACTTTTTAGAATCTAAAGCTGTTGTGCTTTTAAATATGGGGGGTCCAAACTCTCTTTTTGAAGTAAAAACTTTTTTGAAAAATATGTTTAATGACCCTTATATTTTACCGATTAAAAGTCCATTTTTGCGTGCAATGGTGGGTGGGTTTATCGTAAATAAACGCTTAGAAGAAGCACAGAGTAATTACCAAAAAATTGGCGGAAAGTCGCCATTAGTTGGGCACACTTTCGCGCTGTGTGAAGCCCTAAAAGCGCTAGAATCAGGACATTACTTTACCTATGCTATGCGCTATACTCCGCCTTTTGCTGATGTGGTGGCACAGGATTTAAAAGGGCGTCGAGTTAAAGAAGTGGTGCTTTTTAGTATGTATCCGCATTTTAGTTATACCACAACAGCATCGTCAATGGAAGATATTTTAATAGCGTTTAAGGCGTGTGGTTTTGCTCCAAAAGTGGTGCAAGTGGAGCGTTATTATAAGGATAGGGCGTATAATTTAGCGGTTTTAGAGCGCATTAAAGAAGCCTTAAGCGGTGAAGATTCTAGAGGGTTTCATCTAGTGTTTTCAGCACATTCTTTGCCGCAAAAAAATATAGAAAATGGCGATCCTTATCAAAAAGAGATTTTAGAAAATGTAGAAATTTTAGAATCACTTTTTAAAGAATTTGGGTTAGAGTTTGCAAGCATACAGGTAGCATATCAATCTAAAATTGGACCGCTTAAGTGGCTAGAGCCAAATTTAAAAGATTATTTGACGAAGTATAGGGGCAAGAAACTGCTAATTTACCCTATTTCTTTTACAATGGATAATTCTGAAACAGATTTTGAACTTTCTATACAATACAGGGAAATTGCACACAAAAATGGAATTTTGGATTATCGTGTAGTAAAATGTTTAAATGCAAATGCAGATTTTGCAAAATGCATTTTAAATATAGTTAAGGAGATAGAAGATGGGAAATAATGTTGTTTTATTGGGTGGTAGTAATTCCGTAATAGTTAATGGATTGCAAAAAGGAATTAGAGAAGGAATTGAAAAATTAAATAAGAATAGGGCAGAAGATGAGAAATTAGGGTTTTATAATTTTGCATTGGGGACTACAACGCATATCCAAAATTTTTATGAATTAAAAAGAGATAGGAATCAAGAGATTTTTAAAAATGCAGAATTAATTATTACAGAATCAAATATTAATGATGTAAATTCAAATGCCAGATCTTATGGTAGTAGAGAAAAACTTAGTTTTGATCTTATTTATAGAAATTTAAATTGGTATTATGGAGAATTGTATGGTTTAAAAAAGAGAATACTGGTAATTATTTTGCCAACTTGCCATTATGGAAATAGTAAAATTATTAACGCAATTCACAAAAAATTGGTATTAAAATTTGGATTTAATTGCATTGATATGCAAGAATATTTGGATAGTTATAAATTAAATGATTTTTTTAAGAATATAGATCGGTTACATATGATGCCTAGAATTATGCGTGAATTTGGTAAAAATATTATTTTTAATTTAGAGTCTTTTAAACTATCAAATTTATCTGTTGAATATAATAACCCTAAATTTACTATTTGCACACCTAAAGACATGGAAGTAGTTAGTGGGACATTGGAAGAGAGAAATGAACAGAACAGCTTGTATAATGAAGTTGTTTATTGCTTGAAAGAAGGAGAAGCATTATTGAAATTTAAGCAGGAGTTTAAAGGTCTTGTTTTGATAGGAGTCCACACTTGGAATCGTATTTCAGATAATGATCGTCCCGCGAGAAGTGAGACAATTTTAAATTATTCAAGCCTAAAAATCTCTAATCAAAGGCAGGTATTAATAAAGGAATTACATTCATTTAATTGTTTTTTGGAGATGCAAAAATTTTTTTTGATAGATGATAAGACATTAGTAAATATTGATCATTATGAGAATAAGGGTAGGGAATTTCATTATATTGTGCATTCTTGGAGAGAAGATGCTAAAAAACTTCCATTTTGCAATTTAATTGCTTTTTTTCTTGCTACTCCAGATGGAAATTATTATGAAGAATCTATAGATTTTGAGACATTGGGAAATGAGATGATTGTGATTTCACAGGAGTATTATCATAATTCTGTTATTCCACCTATAGAAACATATAAGGAGATTATTGAGGAATATTGTTTGATAATGGATCCAAGAAAATTAAAGCCTTTACAAGATCAAATTAATCAACTTCAAGAAAATATTACTACTTTGACAAATGAAAAAACTAAGTTGCAACATTCTTTAAATTCTCAGCCAACAAAAAAGCAAAATTTAGAAATCCAAAATCTTGAAGAAGAATTAAAAATTAAAAAGCTACAAATTAAAAAGCTTTCCAAAGATTTAAAACTAAAGATTAATCTTGATGATTTAGTTCCAAAGACTTTGGTGATTGATAATAATACAGCAAAATCTAGAATCCATAATCACCTTTCTTATAAATTAGGTCATGCAATGATAGAAAATTCTAAATCCTTTCTAGGATATATTAGAATGCCTTATGTTCTTTCATACATTACAGAACAACATAATAAAGAACAAAAACAATACCAAGAAAAAATCAAAAAGAATCCAAAAGTCAAACTCTCTCAATTGGAATCTTACCCTGATTATAAAGAAGCCCTAAAAGAAAAAGAATGCTTCACTTATAAACTTGGAGAAGCATTAATAAAAGCAAATAATACTTCCTTTATTAGTGGGGGGGGGCTATATCAAGCTATTATTTGATATCTTAAAGCTGAAAAAAGAATTTGAGACAAAAAGAAGGAGAAGTAAGAAATGTTGAGAGTGTGTTTGATGGTTGTAATGCTATTTGTTCTGTATGGTTGCCAAGATGAAGTAGATACAGAGGTGGTAACAAGCGGCACAAATTACACAAAAAAGCAACAAAAAGAAATGGAAAGTATTGATATTAATTCTTATAGAGAAGTTGCCGATGTATTTAAGGAAACAGATGTAATTAAAAGCGGTGGAAAGCCTTATTTTGTAGTTTTTGGAGCAAATGGTTGTGTATATTGTGATCGATTAAAGAATCTTATTAAAGAAAATGTAGATATCAAAGAGTTTTTAAAAACAAATTACGCATCATATTATATTAATATTAATTATTCTAAGTTACATTTTGTAGAGTTTTTAGATAAAAGTGTGCAAACTTCAGATTTAGTAAAATTATACAAAATTTCTCCTACGCCAACACTTGTCTTTTTAAGTGCACAAGGCAAAGAATTGTTTGTGTATCCGGGTTATATGCCAAAAAAAAGACTTCAAAAAGCTTTAGAGTTTTTTAAAAATCCAGCATTAGAAAATATGGAACCTAAGAGTATCAAACAATCTTTTCAAGAATTTTTAAATTCTTAAAAATAATTTCAACTTCATGACTTTCTTGTTAAAAAGTAATTTATTTCCTTAATATAAGGAAATAAATTACAAAAAACACATTAAAAATTGCACAAAAGTATTGCTAAAAAAAGCGATTATCTGTATAATTTCAGCTTCCAAAATTACATTAACAGCAATGTTAATGAGTTCTTTGAAGGAAAAATAAATGGAAAAAATTAGACTTAAGTTAAAAGCGTATGATCATCGTGTTCTTGATCGTTCAGTTGTTTCAATTGTTGAAGCCGTGAAAAGAACTGGTGCAGAGATTCGTGGTCCTATCCCACTTCCAACAAAAAAGAGACGATACACAGTCTTAAAATCTCCTCATATCAATAAGGATTCAAGAGAGCAATTTGAAATTAGAGTGCATACAAGAATCATTGATATTGTCTCAGCAACTCCTGAAACAGTGGATGGCTTGACAAAATTAGATATGGCTCCTGAAGTGGATGTAGAAGTCCGCTCAATGGGTAAATAAAGGGGTTTAAATGGAATTTTTAGTAGAAAAAATCGGAATGAGCCGAACAATTGGCAAGCCGAGTATTCCTGTGACTTTACTAAAGGTAAAAACCGCAAAAGTATGTGAAGTGTTAGAGGGTGGTAAGGCTTTAGTGGCATATCATCAAGGTAAAAGCACAAATAAATCTATTGCAGGACAGCAAAAAAAATACAATCTTGATAAAGAGTATAATAGATTTGCTACACTTGAAGTGAATAATACAGAAGTTGGAGATTTAGACTTCTCTTCTTTGGAGAATGCAAAAAGAGCGAAAGTTTCTTTTAATACAAAAGGTCGTGGCTTTAGTGGTGTTATGAAGCGTTGGAATTTTCAAGGTGGTCCAGCAGCACATGGGAGTAGATTCCACAGAGCACCTGGCTCTATTGGAAATCGTGAGTGGCCAGGTCGCGTTCAGCCAGGTAAAAAAATGGCAGGACATTATGGTAATGAAAAAGTTACTGTTCAAAATGAGATTGTTTCTTTTGATAAAGAGCATGGTGTATTGGTTTTGAAAGGTTCTGTTCCTGGTTTTAATGGCGCATTTGGCAAGTTGAAAATCGTAGGTTAAAAGGTTGTGAAATGAGTGCAGCAATTATTTTAGATAAAAATTTAAAAAAATCTGGTGAAGCACAATTGCCAGAAAGCTATAAAGATATCAATTCACACAATCTCTATCTTTATATTAAATCATTTTTGGCTTCAATGCGTGCAAATAATGCTATAGCAAAAACACGCGGTAGAGTTAGCGGCGGTGGTAAAAAGCCTTGGAATCAAAAGGGTGGCGGTAGAGCAAGAGCAGGAAGTATCACTTCTCCTGTGTTTGTAGGTGGTGGTGTTGCGCATGGTCCTAGCAATAACAAAAACTACAATCTAAAGGTGAACAAGAAGCAAAAAAGACTTGCCTTGCAATATGCTTTAATGGAAAAAGCAAATAATGGCAGTTTGTTTATCGTGGATAAAATTCAAGTAGAAAGTGGCAAAACAAAAGATGCTTATATGATGTTTAAGGCATTAAATCAAAGAAATACTTTATTTGTTTCTGAGCTTTTTGATGAGAAAACATTTCTAGCTTTTAGAAATATTAAAGACTGCTATTTAATTGACGGCGTTGAGTTAAATGCTTACTTGGTGGCAACTTTTAGATCTGTGGTGATTGAAAAATCGCTTTTTGAATCTATCACTAAAGAGGATTAAGAATGGCAAGTATTACAGATATTAAATCTATTATGTATACAGAGAAGTCTTTGAAACTTCAAGAGCAAAGTGTGCTTGTGGTGCAAACTTCTCCGAAATTAAGCAAAACACAGCTTAAGGAAGTGTTTAAGGAGTATTTTGGTGTAACGCCATTGTCCATTAATTCTTTAAGACAAGAAGGGAAAGTTAAGAGATTCCGCGGTGTTATTGGTAAAAGAAATGACTTCAAGAAGTTTTATGTGAAGCTTCCAGAAGGCGCAAAAATTGAATCACTAGCGGTATAAGGAGTCAAAGATGGCAATTAAAACATATAAACCATACACTCCTAGTAGAAGATTTATGAGTAATCTTAGCTCAGAAAATATTACTGCTAAAGCAAGTGTAAGAAAATTATTGGTGAAGCTTCCAGTTCACGCAGGGCGTAATAATAATGGTAGAATCACAAGTCGCCATAAAGAAGGTGGAGCAAAAAAGCTCTATAGAATTATTGATTTTAAACGTAACAAGTTTAATGTTGAGGGTAAAGTGAGTGCGATTGAGTATGATCCATATAGAAATTGTAGAATTGCATTGATTACCTATGCAGATGGCGATAAGCGTTATATTATTCAACCAAGTGGATTGGGCGTTGGTGATAAAGTCATTGCAGCTGAAGGTGGATTAGATATTCGCTTAGGTTATGCAATGAAGCTTAAAAATATTCCGATTGGAACAGTGATTCATAATATTGAAATGTATCCTGGGCGTGGTGGGCAACTTGCAAGGAGCGCAGGGGCTAGCGCACAACTTATGGGTAGAGAAGGAAAATATTCAATTCTTAGAATGCCAAGTGGTGAAATGCGCTATATTTTAGGGGAATGTATGGCGACTATTGGAACAGTAGGAAATGAGGATTTTGCAAACATTTCTATTGGTAAGGCAGGTCGTAATCGTCATTTAGGTGTGCGCCCACAGACAAGAGGTTCTGCAATGAACCCAGTGGATCACCCACACGGCGGTGGCGAAGGTAAGACAGGTTCAAGTGGACATCCTGTTTCTCCGTGGGGTATGCCAGCTAAAGGTTATAAAACACGCAGAAAGAAAGCAAGCGATAAGCTAATTATTTCAAGAAGAAAAAAATAAGGAATATCAATGGCTAGATCAATAAAAAAAGGTCCTTTTGTCGATGAACATTTGATGAAAAAAGTCATTAAGGCAAAAGAAACAAAAGACAATAAACCCATTAAAACATGGTCGCGTAGAAGCACGGTTATTCCTGATATGATCGGTTTAACTTTCAATGTGCATAATGGCAGAGCTTTCGTTCCTGTATATGTAACAGAAAATCATGTTGG
This sequence comes from Helicobacter winghamensis ATCC BAA-430, assembly GCF_028751035.1. NCBI lineage: Bacteria > Pseudomonadati > Campylobacterota > Epsilonproteobacteria > Campylobacterales > Helicobacteraceae > Helicobacter > Helicobacter winghamensis. Next base: position 472,448 of record NZ_CP063533.1, read on the forward strand.
CTACAAACTAGGCGAATTTGCACCTACAAGAACTTTCAAAGGACACAAAGGTAGTGTCCAAAAGAAAATAGGCAAGTAAGGAGTGATTGATGAGTAAAGCATTATTAAGATATATCCGATTATCTCCAACTAAAGCTAGATTAATTGCTAGGGAAGTGCAGGGTATGAATGCAGAGTTAGCAATTGCATCCTTGGAGTTTATGCCAAATAAAGCAGCAAGAATTATCTCAAAAGTTATTGCTTCAGCGGTTGCGAACGGCGGTTATGAGGCTGAAAATGTTATCGTTTCTTCTTGTAGGGTGGATGCTGGTCCTGTGCTTAGACGCTTTACGCCAAGAGCAAGAGGTAGAGCAACTCCAGTTAGAAAACCAACTTCACATATTCTTGTGGAAGTATCACAACAAAGTAAGGATAAGTAATGGGTCAAAAAGTTAATCCGATTGGTCTAAGACTTGGAATAAATAGAAATTGGGAATCAAGATGGTTTCCTGCGTTTAACAGTGCTCCGCAAAATATTGCTGAAGATTACAAAATCAGAAAGTTTTTGAAAAAAGAACTTTATTATGCAAGTGTTAGTGATATTTTGATTGAACGCACAGCAAAAAAAGTGCGTGTTACTGTTGTTGCGGCGCGTCCGGGAATTATTATTGGAAAAAAAGGTGCAGATGTTGAAAAGCTGAAAGAATCTTTGAAGAAAATTGTCAATAAAGATATTTTTATCAACATTAAAGAAGTAAAGAAACCACAAAGCAATGCACAACTTGCAGCAGAAAGTGTTGCAACGCAACTCGAGCGCCGTATTGCATTTAGGCGTGCAATGAAAAAGGTTATGCAAGGCGCTATTAAATCTGGCGCAAAAGGAATTAAAGTTCGTGTTTCTGGTCGTTTAGCGGGTGCTGAAATGGCAAGAACAGAGTGGTATATGGAAGGCAGAATTCCATTGCACACTTTAAGAGCGAAAATTGATTATGGATTTGCAGAAGCTTTAACAACTTATGGAAATATTGGTGTAAAGGTTTGGATTTTTAAAGGTGAAGTTTTACAAAAAGGAATCCAATCTGAAAAGCAAAATGAAGATGGTGAAGAGAAATCAAGCCGTCCAGCTAGAAAGAGAAGGGGGCAATAATTATGTTAATGCCAAAAAGAACAAAATATAGAAAGCAGATGAAGGGAAGAAATCGTGGCAAAGCATTTCGCGGAACCTCATTAGCATTTGGTGAATTTGGGATTAAAGCAATTGAGCATGGGAGAATCGATTCCCGCCAAATTGAAGCAGCGCGTGTTGCAATGACGCGCGCAACAAAAAGAACAGGAATGGTGTGGATTCGTGTTTTCCCAGATAAACCTTTAACGGCAAAGCCACTTGAAACAAGAATGGGTAAAGGTAAAGGTGCTGTCGATAAGTGGGTAATGAATATTAAACCGGGCAGAATCATTTATGAAATGGGAAGTGTTGATGAAACACTTGCAAGGAGTGCATTGGCTCTTGCACAAAGTAAGCTCCCTTTTAAAACAAAAATTGTAACAAGAGAGGGTGAAAATGAAATATACTGATATTAATACTAAAACAATTGAAGAGTTAAATACTCTCTTAAAAGAAAAAGAAACGCTTTTGTTTGAATTAAACTTAAAATTAAGAACAATGCAATTAACAAATTCTAGTGAAATAAGAGTTGCAAAAAAAGATATTGCTAGAATCAAGACAGCTCTTAATGAAAAAAGGAGGGCGTAAATGAGTGGCGCACAACCGCACAAGAGAGTTATTGCTGGCAAGGTAGTAACAAAAACAGGTGATAAGAGTGTAACAATTCTTGTTGAAAGGCGCGTTATGCATTTAAAATATAGAAAAATCGTTAAAAGATTTAAACGCTATATTGTGCATGATGAGAATAATAGTGTAAAAGTAGGTGATGTGATTGAGGCAATTGAATGTAAACCACTTTCAAAAAGAAAGGCTTTTACACTTCATAAAGTTGTATCTGTAGGAGTTGAATTATGATTCAAAGTTTTACAAGATTAAATGTTGCTGATAACAGTGGAGCAAAAGAAGTAATGTGCATCAAAGTTTTAGGCGGAAGTAAAAGACGCTATGCAACCGTTGGAGATGTGATTGTTGCTTCTGTTAAAAAAGCTCTGCCAAGTGGTAAGGTTAAAAAAGGTCAAGTCGTTAAAGCAGTTGTTGTGAGAACAAAAAAAGAATTGCATCGTGAAGATGGTGCATTAATCCGTTTTGATGATAATGCAGCTGTAATTTTAGACAGCAAAAAAGAGCCTATTGGAACGCGTATTTTTGGACCAGTCGGTAGAGAGATTCGTTATGCTAATTTTATGAAAATCGTATCATTGGCGCCGGAGGTATTATAATGGCTAAATTTAAAATTAAAAAAGGTGATTTGGTAGAAATAATCACTGGGGACGACAAAGGTAAGAAGGCTAAGATTTTGCGTGTATTACCTAAAACTTCGCAAGTAATTGTGGAGGGCTGCAAAGTGGCAAAAAAATCTGTAAAGCCAAGTGATAAGAATCCAAAAGGTGGTTTTATAGACAAAGAAATGCCAATCCATATTTCAAATGTTAAGAAAGCGGAGGATTAATCGATGTTCGCATTAAAAGCTGCTTATAAAAATGAAATTAAAGCAAAGTTAGCAGAAGAGTTGGGCGTTAAAAATCCTATGCTCTTACCAAAATTAGAAAAAATCGTAATTAGTGTTGGTGCTGGTATGCATGCAAAGGACACAAAAATTATGCAAAATATTGCAGATACGATTTCGCTAATTGCGGGACAAAAAGCAGTGATTACAATTGCTAAAAAGTCTGTTGCTGGCTTTAAAATGCGTGAGGGAATGCCTATGGGTGTAAAGGTTACACTAAGAGGTAATCAAATGTATAACTTCCTAGAGAAGTTAATTGTGATTGCGCTACCAAGAGTGAAAGACTTCCGAGGGATACCACGCAATGGGTTTGATGGAAGAGGAAATTATAGCTTTGGTGTGAATGAGCAATTAATTTTTCCAGAAGTAGTGTATGATGATATTATGGTAAGCCACGGAATGAATATTACATTTGTAACATCTGCTACAAATGATAAAGATGCGTTTAAATTGCTTGAACTCTTTGGCTTGCCTTTTGCAAAAGGAAGAAATAATGGCTAAAAAATCTATGATTGCAAAGGCAGCAAGAAAGCCTAAGTTTAAAGTAAGAGCATATACAAGATGTTCTATTTGTGGGAGACCACATTCTGTTTATAGAGATTTTGGTATTTGCCGTGTTTGCCTTCGTAAAATGGGAAATGAAGGTTTAATACCTGGACTAAGAAAAGCAAGTTGGTAAAGGGGCGAAAATGGTAAATGATATTATTGCAGATTCGTTAACAAGAATCAGAAATGCAAGTATGCGTCGTTTGGATACGACAAATTTGTATTATGCAAAAATTGTCGTGTCTATTCTAGAAGTTTTTCAGGCAAAAGGCTTTATTGAAGGTTTTAAGGTTATCGAGCAAGATAAAAAACAGTCCATTAATGTTGTTTTAAAATATGATGAAAAAGGACATTCTGTGATTAATGAAATCACTAGAATTTCAAAGCCTGGAAGACGCGTTTATAAAAGTAGAAATGAACTTAAACGCTTTAAAAATGGTTATGGAACGATTGTTGTAAGCACAAGCAAAGGTGTGATTGCTAATGAAGATGCTTATAAGGCAAATGTGGGTGGTGAAGCCCTTTGCAGTATTTGGTAGGAGAGAGTAATGTCAAGAGTTGGAAAAAAACCTATTAGCATTCCAAGTAGTGTTCAGGTGAGCATTGAAGGAAGCAAAATAGTTTTTAAGGGTGGTAAGCTTACAAAAGAATTAGAGACCTATGGACGTGTTGGAGTCGTTTTTAAAGATGGAGAGTTAAGTTTCTCTTTGAATGGCGAAAGTGCGCAAGCTAGAGCATATTGGGGGACTTATAGGGCACTAGCAAATAATATTGTAATAGGTTTAACAGATGGTTTTAGTAAGCAATTAGAAATCAATGGTGTAGGTTATAAAGCAGCAGTAAAAGGTAAAGTTTTAGAACTTGCTCTTGGATTTTCTCATCCTATTAACTATGATATTCCAGAAGGTATAGAAATTAGCGTTGATAAGAATATTATTCTTATTAAAGGCGCTGATAAGCAACAAATCGGACAGATTGCAGCAGAGATTAGAGAGTTTAGACCACCAGAGCCTTATAAAGGCAAGGGTGTGAAATATTCTGATGAGCGCATTATTCGCAAAGCTGGTAAAACTTCTAAAAAGTAAGGATAGATAATGACAAATAAAATTATTAGACAAAAAAGAAGTTTAAGACTTAAAAGAAAGCTTAGAATTCGCGCAAAAGTTTTTGGATGTGCTACAACTCCAAGATTAAGTATCTTTCGCTCAAACAGATATTTTTATGCTCAAGCGATTGATGATACAAAGGGCGTAACTCTAGCAAGTGTTGATGGTAAAAAAATGGGCTTAAAAAATAATAAAGAAGATGTGAAAAAAATTGCTGCTGCATTTGCAGATAGTCTTAAAAAGGTAAATATTTCTAAAGTTCTTTTTGATAGAAATGGCTATTTGTATCATGGTGTTGTTGCAAGTTTTGCTGATTCTCTCCGTGAAAACGGAATTAATCTGTAGGGGTAATTATGGAAATTAATAGAGAAGAGTTTGAAGAATATGTTGTAAATATTGGGCGTGTTACGAAGGTGGTTAAAGGTGGGCGCAGATTCCGCTTCAATGCATTAGTTGTTGTTGGAAATAAGGCGGGCTTGGTAGGTTTCGGTTTAGGTAAAGCAAAAGAAGTTCCAGACGCGATTAAAAAAGCCATTGATGATGCCTTTAAAAATATTATTAAAGTTAATATTAAAGGAACTACAATTGCTCATGATGTGCAAGAAAAATACAATTCAAGCATTGTATTGCTAAAGCCAGCAAGTGAAGGAACAGGCGTAATTGCAGGCGGTTCAGTGCGTCCAGTGTTAGAAAAGGCAGGAATTAAGGATATTTTAACAAAGTCTTTAGGGTCAAATAATCCTTATAATGTTGTGCGTGCAACTATTGAAGCCCTTTCTAAGGTAAAAGCATAAGGAGATTGTATGGCATTAGAAAATTTAGCACCTGCTAGAGGCAGTGTAAAAAAAATTAAAAGAGTAGGGCGTGGACAAGGTAGTGGTATGGGTAAAACTTCCACAAGAGGCGGTAAAGGACAAACTGCAAGAACAGGTTCTAAACAAAAAAGAGGTTTTGAAGGTGGTCAACAGCCTTTACAGCGTCGTTTGCCAAAAATTGGTTTTACTAGTCGCATTGAAAAGCCTTATGTAATTAATGTAGATGCTATCAAAGCAGTAGCAAGTTTAATGGAAATTACTTTTGAGAGCATCAAGGGTGTGCATAAATTCCCATCTTACACAACAAAAATTAAACTGATTGGTGTAGAGGCTAAAAATCTTGCATCAAAAATTAAAGATGAGAGAATTACAACAAGCGGACAAAAATAATGAATAAAGCAATTGTCAATAAGATTCTTATTACGCTAGGCTTTCTTTTAGCCTACCGCGTGTTGGCATATGTTCCAGTACCGGGTGTTGATACAATGGTGATTAAATCATTTTTTGACAATAACGCTTCTAATGCACTGGGTTTATTTAATATGTTTAGCGGTAATGCTGTGGAGAGACTTAGTATCATTTCACTAGGAATTATGCCTTATATTACTGCATCCATTATTATGGAACTTTTGGCTTCCACCTTTCCAAATCTTGGTAAAATGAAAAAAGAACGCGATGGTATGCAAAAATATATGCAAATTATCCGTTATGCAACTATTGGAATTACGATTGTTCAGGCTGTCGGTGTGTCCATTGGTTTAAAGAGTTTGGGAACGGGGGCAAATGGCGCAATAATGATTGATATGAATGTATTTATTGCAATTTCTGCACTTTCAATGCTTTGTGGAACAATGTTGTTGATGTGGATTGGTGAGCAAATCACGCAAAGAGGAATTGGGAATGGAATTAGTCTAATTATCTTTAGTGGGATTGTATCTGGAATTCCTAGTGCTATTGCTGGAACATTTAATCTTGTCAATACAAATCAAATTAGTTGGATTGTATTATTGTTTATTGCTGCAATTATCATTATTACGGTGGGCTGTATCATTTATATTGAGCTTGGGGAAAGAAGGATCCCAGTTTCTTATTCTCGTAAAGTTGTAATGCAAAATCAAGATAAGCGTATTATGAATTATATTCCTATCAAGATGAATTTAAGCGGAGTGATTCCGCCTATTTTTGCTTCTGCACTCTTGATGTTTCCTAGTACAATTTTGCAAAGTTCTTCAAATAGCGTTGTTATGCAAATTGCGGATTTTTTAAATCCTAATGGTTATACTTATAATGTGCTAATGTTTTTCTTTGTAATGTTTTTTGCATATTTTTATGCTTCTATTGTATTTAATCCAAAAGATATTTCGGAGAATCTAAAAAGACAGGGTGGCTTTATTCCAGGAATCCGACCAGGTGAAGGCACTGCAAATTTTTTAACAGATATTGCGAGTAGGTTAACACTTTGGGGGGCTTTATATTTAGCTTTAATTGCGACATTGCCTTGGATTTTAGTCAAAGCCTCTGGCGTGCCTTTTTATTTTGGAGGGACAGCGGTGCTTATTGTTGTGCAGGTTGCCGTAGATACAATGCGCAAGATTGAAGCACAGATTTATATGAACAAATACAAAACTCTAAGTGCAGTAGGCTTGTAAATGGCAATTGCAATTAGAAAGCCTAATGAAATTAAAGCGCTTAGGGCAGCAAATAGAATTGTTGGCAAAACGCTCAATCACTTAAAAAGTCAAATTAAGCCTGGAGTTGCACTAAAAGAGTTGGATAAAATGTGTGAGGATATGATTCGTTCTTGTGGCGCGATTCCATCTTTTAAGGGTCTGTATGGCTTCAGTGGTTCTGTCTGCACTTCTGTTAATGAAGTGATTATTCACGGAATCCCCACAGATTATAAATTGCAAGTTGGCGATATTGTGGGGCTTGATATTGGAACACAACTTGATGGATGGTATGGTGATGGAGCGATAACTTGTGGTGTTGGTGAAATTTCACAAGCTGATCAGCGTTTGATTGCTTGTTCTAAAGATGCTTTGTATTTTGCAATTTCTCAAATTACGACAGGAATGCACTTTAAGGAATTGAGTGCAATTTTAGAGCAATTTATTTTAGAATATGGATATGTCCCCTTGCGTGGTTTTTGTGGGCACGGAATTGGTAGAAGACCACATGAAGAGCCGGAGATCCCTAATTATTTGGAAGGAAAAAAAGCCAAGCAAGGCGACAAAATCAAAGAAGGAATGGTATTTTGCATTGAACCTATGATTTGCCAAAAAGATGGAGAGCCAAGGATTTTAGAGGATGATTGGAGTGTTGTTTCAGTAGATGGTTTAAGGGGTAGCCATTATGAGCATACAGTCGCAATTATTAATGGAAAGGCGGAGATTCTATCCGTAGAATAATTATAAAAAAGGTAGTACAGTGGCAAAAGATGATGTAATTGAAGTGGATGGAATCGTAAAGGAAGCATTGCCTAATGCAACTTTTCGTGTGGAGCTTGAAAATGGGCATATTATTTTGTGTCATATTGCAGGGCGTATGCGTATGCATTATATTAAAATTCTGCAAGGCGATAAGGTGAAAATTGAACTCACACCTTATAGTTTAGATAAGGGCAGAATTACTTTTAGATATAAGTAGTTTTTAATAACTTTTTAAGTATAATCAAATCTTTATTGCAAAATTTTTGTTTTGCACAGTCGTTTAGGTGTTTGGAAATGCCTTGGAGGACTATAAACTCAATGCCTATTTTAGGAAGCGATAATTAAATTTAGAGCATTCCAAAGTGATGTGTGGGAATTCCCATAGACGCAGTATTTTATAAGGCGTAGCCTTAGAAGTAGGAGTAAGCTATGAAAGTTAGACCTTCTGTCAAAAAAATGTGCGACAAATGCAAGGTTATTAAAAGAAAAGGCGTGATTCGAGTAATTTGCGAGAATCCAAAACATAAACAAAGACAAGGTTAAAAGGAAAAATAATGGCGAGAATTGCTGGTGTTGATTTACCCAAAAAAAAGAGAATTGAATATGCTTTGACTTACATTTATGGTGTAGGTTTAAAGACTTCAAGAGATATTTTAAATGCAGTAAAAATCTCTTATGACAAAAGGGTTCAAGACCTTAGTGAGGATGAAGTTTCTTCAATTGCAAAAGAAATTCAAGCTCATCATATCGTAGAGGGTGATTTGCGCAAAAAAGTTACAATGGACATTAAAGCTCTTATGGACTTAGGAAACTATCGCGGTTTAAGACATCGTAAAGGACTTCCTGTTCGTGGTCAAACAACAAAAAATAATGCAAGAACACGAAAAGGCAAGAGAAAAACAGTTGGTAGTGCATCAAAATAGGAGTAAATAATGGCTAAAAGAAATGTAAATAAAAAAAGAGTAGTTAAAAAGAATATTGCAAGGGGTATTATTCATATCTCTGCTGCTTTTAACAATACAAGCGTAACCATCACAGATGAAATGGGTAATGTGATTTGCTGGAGCACAGCGGGTGCATTAGGGTTTAAAGGAAGTAAAAAATCAACTCCTTATGCGGCACAACAAGCGGTTGAAGATGCAGTTTCTAAGGCAAAAGAGCATGGAATTAAAGAGCTTGGAGTAAAAATTCAAGGTCCAGGAAGTGGTCGTGAAACTGCTGTGAAAAGCTTAGGAAGTATTGAAGGAATCAAGGTTTTATGGTTTAAAGATGTTACACCATTGCCACATAATGGTTGCCGCGCGCCAAAAAGAAGAAGAGTGTAAGGAGAGATAATGGCAAGATATAGAGGTCCTGTTGAAAAGATTGAAAGAAGATTTGGCGTTAGTCTTGCGTTGAAAGGTGAGCGTAGATTAGCGGGAAAAAGTGCTTTAGATAAGCGTCCTTATGGTCCGGGTCAGCACGGACAAAGACGCGGAAAAATTTCAGAATACGGAATCCAGTTGCGTGAAAAACAAAAAGCAAGGATGATGTATGGAGTTTCTGAAAAACAATTTCGTGCAATTTTCGTAGAAGCGAATAGATTAGAGGGGAACACTGGAGAAAATCTAGTGAAGCTTATTGAAAGAAGATTGGATAATGTTGTTTATAGAATGGGATTTGCAACAACAAGAAGATTTGCTAGACAGCTTGTTGTGCATGGACATATTTTAGTAGATGGCAAAAAGCTCGATATTCCTTCTGCGCTAGTTGGCGTTGGACAAAAAGTTGAGATTTGCGAAAAAACTAAAAAGAATCCGCAAGTTCAAAGAGCAATTGAATTGACAAAACAAACAGGAATTGCTCCTTGGGTAGATGTGGATCAGGATAAAGTATTTGGAATCTTTACACGCCTTCCAGAGCGCGAAGAGGTAGTTATTCCAATTGAAGAAAAGCTCATTGTTGAGTTGTATTCTAAATAATTTGTAGGAAAGGGTTAGTATGAAAAGTATTAAAACTTCTCCGCATATTCCAACAAAAATTGAAGTCAAAGAAGTTGGTGCCAACAAAATAGAGATTACAGCGTATCCTTTTGAGGCAGGATACGCAATTACTCTAGCGCATCCTTTACGTCGTTTATTGCTTGGAAGTTCGGTTGGATTTGCTCCAGTTGCATTAAGAATTGAAGGTGTGGCTCACGAGTTTGATTCTGTGCGCGGTGTAGTGGAAGATGTATCACATTTCATTGTAAATCTTAAAACAATTCGTTTTAAGGTAAAAGACGATAGCGAGAGTGTTAGTATTGACTATAAATTTATAGGTCCAAAAGTTATTACAGGTGAGGATTTAAAAAATGATTTAGTTGATATTGTAACGCCTAATATTCATTTGGCAACCATTAACGAAGATGCAATTTTGAATTTTTCTATTATTGTGCGTAAAGGAATCGGTTATGTTCCAAGTGAGGACATTAGGAATCTGATTTCAGAAGGATATATGCCATTGGATGCATATTTTACCCCTGTTACAAGTGTAACATATGATACGGAAAATGTGCTTGTGGAAGACGATCCAAATTACGAAAAAGTAGTATTTAATATTCAGACAGATGGGCAGATTGAACCTTTGACTGCATTTAAAAATGCTCTAAGTGTTATGCATAAACAAATGGCGATTTTTAATTCTGAGTTAAATATAGAAGTTCCTGAAGTTAGCTTGGGAGAGGAAGATAGCCCTGAAATTAGGGTATTATCTCAAAGTATTGATAGTTTGAACTTTAGCGCAAGATGCTTTAATTGTTTAGATCGTTCTGGCATTAAGTATTTAGGTGAACTTGTATTATTGAGTGAAGATCAGATTAAAAACATTAAAAATCTAGGCAAAAAATCACTAGATGAAATCACAGTAAAATTAGAAGAGTTGGGTTATCCTATTGGTAAAGTAATTGCAGAAGATTTAGCCGCTCTACTTAAGAAAAAATTTTCTAACTAAAGGATAAAAAATGAGACACGGACATGGATATAGAAAGCTAGGGCGCACAAGCTCTCATAGAAAGGCTTTGTTAAAAAATTTATCTTTAGCTTTAATTGCTAGCGGTAAAATTGAAACTACTTTGCAAAAAGCAAAAGAATTACAAAGCTATTTTGAAAAATTAATTACAAAGGCAAGAGCAGGGGATTCTATGGCACATCGTTTAGTATTCTCACATTTGCAACATAAAGAATCTGTTAAGAAGCTTGTAACAGAAATTGCTCCAAAATATTCTAACAGAAATGGTGGTTACACAAGAATTATCAAAACAAGACTAAGAGTAGGCGATGCTGCTCAAATGGCATTTATTGAACTTGTATAATTTCTAAATAAGATTCCGCATTGGAATCTTATTCTTCCTCTAAATATATCTTTTCTTGACTTTTTCGTTTTTATCAGCTTGCATACTTAGAGCTGTTTTTTGTCAATAGGGTGATTGTGCAGTTTGAGTCATAATTATGGAATCCATTTTGGATTCCAATTTCTTTTAAATATGGAAAGTGTGAAATTTACTCAATAATCTTTGGAACAATAAAGAAGTTGTCTTCTGTGCTTGGAGCATTATCTAGTACGCTTTTGGCGATTTCTGGTTTGAATTCTACAATATCTTCGCGCATAGGAAGTTTGGAATCTAGTGGATTAAAAGAGGCTGGAATCGCATCTAGCTCAAGTGCATTAATGTTTTCTACAAAATTTACAATTTCACTTAAGTGATTTTTTGTTATCTCCAGCTTTTCATCTTCTAGAGTGATTCCGCCAAGTCTTGTAAGTTTATTTAATAATGCTGTGTCAATAGTCATTTGATATCCTTGTAATGTTTAAGATAGAGCATAAAAATTTTAATTGCGCGCGTTACAGTGCAATGGATTTCATCTTCATTTGGGCAAGTATAATTTGGAATCATAATTGCATCAATAAGATAAGGTTCAATAATAAGATTTGTAAAAACGCGCAAACTCTCATTAATGTTTTTAATTCCTATGTTATGCGTAGTGTTGTAATCTTCTAATGCCTTTAAAAAGAAGTGGCGTGTGCGATCTACGGCAATATGGTGAAAGATTTCGATTAATTCTGGGTTTTCGTAGCCTTCAATAATAATTAGACGATTAAAGGCAATATTATCCTTATTGAAAAGTTGTTGGATAAGACGCACACTAATACGATAGAAGTATTTTTCTAAATTTACTTGCGAAGCCATCACTTCAGTAAAGTCTTTGTCTAAAGAATCTATAAAATCTTGTCCATTTTCCCTAATGGCTTCAGAAAAAAGCGTTTTTTTATCCTTAAAAAACTTATAAATTGTAGCTAAGGAACCGCCTGTTTCTTTGACAATCATTTGCAAACTCGTTTTCTTATAACCATATTGCAAAAAGAATTTCCAAGCAATTTTTAGGATTTTTTCTTGTTTTTCTTTGTATTTAATTTTGTTTGCTTTGCTTGAAATGCGTCTTTTGGTGGTGATTAAATCTTTTTTGGATTCTTGAACCAAGCCTACCCCCTTATGATACAAAATGTAATATGCTTGCAATTCTATAAAAAAAGAACTTAATATCAACTGCATTTAAAAACTTTTAAATTATCATTACCAAAATATTTTGTGTAAGGAATGGCAAGTGAAAAAAGAAACAAAAACATATCGCCCAAATGTTGCCGCCATAGTCCTTTCCTCTAAATATCCCTTAGTGTGTGAGTTATTTATCGCAAGTCGCACAGATATTAAAAATGCTTGGCAGTTTCCGCAAGGAGGAATTGATAAATCAGAAACACCAAGGGAGGCTTTATTTCGTGAGCTAAAAGAAGAGATAGGAACGGATAAGATTGATATTGTTGCAGAATACCCTGAGTGGATTAGCTATGACTTTCCAAGTCAAGTTGTAAAAAAAATGTATCCTTATGATGGACAAATTCAAAAATATTTTTTGGTGCGTTTGCAAGAACAAAGTGAGATTAATATTAATACAAAAGAGCCAGAGTTTGATGCATATAAATTTGTGCAAATGGAGGAATTGTTTGGCCACATAACATATTTTAAGCGTCCTGTTTATAGGCAGGTTTTGGAATACTTTAGAAGAAAGGGTTATTTATAATGTTGATTGTTCAAAAATACGGCGGAACAAGTGTTGGGGATTGTGAGAGAATCCAAAATGTTGCAAAACGCGTGATTGAAGCAAAAAGAGCTGGAAATAGCGTTGTTGTTGTGGTTTCAGCAATGAGTGGTGAAACAGATAAGCTCTTAGGCTATACGCAGTTTTTTTCAAGACTTCCTAATACGCGTGAAGTGGATATGGTGTTAAGTGCTGGGGAGCGTGTAACAAGTGCTTTACTTGCCATTGCATTAGAAGAGTTAGGATATAAGGCGATTTCTCTTAGTGGAAGGGGAGCGGGAATGATTACAGATTCTTCGCATACAAAGGCAAGGATTGAATCTATTGATACAATGCGCTTAAATGATTTGCTTGCGAAAGATTATATTGTCGTTGTTGCTGGATTTCAAGGTGTTACGCAGCAAGGCGATGTTACAACGCTAGGGCGTGGCGGAAGTGATCTTTCTGCTGTTGCTTTGGCTGGAGCATTGCAGGCAGATTTGTGTGAGATTTACACAGATGTCGATGGAGTTTATACAACAGATCCAAGAATTGAACCTAAAGCAAAAAAGATCAATAAAATCAGTTATGACGAAATGCTAGAGCTTGCTTCAATGGGGGCAAAAGTTTTACTAAATCGCTCTGTTGAAATGGCAAAAAAACTCAATGTTAATTTAGTTACAAGAAATAGTTTTAATCACAACGAAGGAACATTAATTACAAAGGAAGAAGAAATTATGGAACACCCAATTGTAAGCGGAATCGCATTAGATAAAAATCAAGCAAGAGTGAGCATTTGTAATGTAGAAGATAGACCTGGGATTGCGGCAGAAATTTTTGGCGCACTATCAGAAGCAAATATTAATGTAGATATGATTGTTCAAACTATCGGGCGTGATGGTAAAACAGATGTGGATTTTACTATCCCTGAAGTGGAGCTAGAAAACACAAAGCGTGTTTTAAAAGCATTTGAAAGTAATGTGGAAAGCATTGATTATGACTCTGATATTGCTAAAGTTTCTATTGTTGGTGTGGGAATGAAATCCCATAGTGGTGTGGCAGCAAAGGCATTTCAAGCTCTAGCAGAAGATAATATTAATATTATGATGATTAGCACAAGTGAGATTAAAATCTCTATGATTATTGGGCTTAAATATTCAGAACTTGCAATCCGCACGCTTCATAGTGTGTATGCACTTGATAAATAATGCAAGATTTATCCAGTTGGGTTTTGCAAACTTTGCGTCACGATGCAAGTCATCCTACTTGGCTTGAAGAGCGTAAATTTGAGTGGATTCCACTCTTAAAGCGTGCATTGCAAAAAATCTTTAATGGAGAGAGTTTGATTTTGGTTACAGATTATGAAAGAGAATGGTTTATGCATTATGTGGTGCAATCTATTAACCGCTCTAATAATCGTCCATATGTACCTATAATTGCTATTAATGCACTTTTTCCAAAAATTGATAAAATCTCGCATAAAGATGAGATGGAAATCGCACTTATTCACGACTACTTTGGTAATATTTTCTCACAAAAATATGGCTTTTGGTATGTAGGGCGTAATGATGCCCTGCGTGCAAAGCTTGCTTTAAGTCAAGAAGATGGGTTTTTGTGGATGTTTGATACAAATTTACAAAATAGTTTTACACTGCAATCAACAGATATTTTAGTGGATATTAAGTTAATACAGATGTATAAAATTTTTAATTTAGCTCTTGAAGCAGTGATGTTTGGTAATGTGCGATTAGATTAGGTATAAGATGGAGATGATAAAAATTGGGCATATTGAGTTAGTTAATGATCCCATAGAGAGTGCAAGTGCTTATTTTAGCACGCAAGATCCTCAAAATACGCGTTTATTTTGCTCTAATGAGCTGGATATTGACACTGCGCGTTCTATCATTGATGAGAGTTATATTGCAAGTAAAGGGACGAAACAGATTCTAATTGCAGCTTTAAGTTATAATTTATATGCTCAAAATGCGCTTTTAAAGGTGCTTGAGGAGCCACCAAGTGGCACGATTTTTGTTATTTATGCTAAAATGAAATCTTTGCTTTTACCTACAATTCGCTCAAGAATGCCTATCATTAATCACGCTAAAGCGCAACGCTTGCCACATTTTCCAATTTCCCTTAAAACATTAAATTTGGAGAGTATATATCAGTTTCTAAAAGAGCGTGAAAAAGAATTTAACAATCCGCTTCTAAAAGATGAAATACAGAGTTTGTATTTAGATTCCATTAAGTATGGCTTAAGTTTTTCTAACAAAGAGACTCAACTTTTTGAAAAGGCAATATCTTGGGAAGATCAATATGAAAGTACAAGCAATATTTTTGCTGTGCTTTTACTTCTTGTTTTGCGCAAAAAGAAGCAACAACTAAATGCAACGCTTAAAAACTAGGAGTAATAATGGCTTTTGTGCAGTATTTAGAGAATTCTAAACTTGCTTTGGAACAATTAAATTGTGATAGTGTGGGCTATGGAATTTTGTGCAATAAAGATAGGGTTTTTAATTTTTTAATTAAGGATTTAAAAGTCCCAGCAGCACATATTTTAAAACAAGAAGCATTGGCAGTTGGGGCGGATTTTGCCTTGCCAAAAGACGCGATTCTTTATACAAGAGAATTTTATAGTGGTATCTTAATGCTAACACGCGCGCAAGCAAAGGCACTTTTGAAAAAATTAAAAATACAGCCTTTTGGGTTAAAAAAGGTCGCACAAGAGTTGGAATCGCATTTAGGATTCCATAAAATCACACCAAAGATTATGGGGATTATCAATATTACTCCAGATAGTTTCTATGAAAAATCACGCAAGATTTCTAAAAGCGCTAAAACAGAGATTTTAAAAATGCTAGAACAAGGCGTGCATATTCTAGATATTGGAGCGGCAAGCACGCGTCCGGGAAGTTCTTGGGTGAGTGAAGAGGAAGAACACACAAGATTAAAAGAGATTTTAGAGTTTATTAAGTGCCAAAAAATCTATGAAAATGCAATTTTAAGCATTGATACTTACACTCCGAGTGTGGCGAAAAAATGCTTAGATTATGGTTTTACGATGATTAATGATATTACAGGATTTCGCAATGCAAAAATGCTAGAAGCAGTCAAAGGGTATGATTGTCAATGTGTGGTAATGCATATGCAAGGAAGCCCAAAAGAAATGCAGGAAAACCCTAATTATAAGGATTTGTTTTTAGAAATAGATACATTTTTTGCTGATCGCATTGCGGCTTTGTTAGAGCAAAATAACACAAAAATTATCCTTGATATTGGAATTGGATTTGGAAAAACACTAGAACATAATTGCGCTTTGATCCAGCATTTGGGACATTTTTTACATTTTGGTTATCCACTTTTGGTTGGTGCAAGTCGTAAAAGTATGATTGATAAAATTGCGCCTTGTTTGGTGGAAGATCGCCTAGCTGGCACTTTGGCAATCCATCTAGAATCTTTAAATCACGGAGCAAGTATTATCCGTTGCCACGATACTTTTGAGCATTTGCAAGCTTTAAAAGTATGGCAGGCAATCCAAAATGTTAATTTACAGGAATTTTAGGTGAAGTTTTTAGGGAGAAATTGTGTTGAGTCGCAATGAGATAATTACGCATTTAATGCAGTATGGACATTCCAAAGAAACATTAGATAAGATGCAAACCTTGGAATTGGAGTGTTTATTTAAGCAAAATAGTAAGACAAGGATTACAGATTATTTGGAAGCAATCAAGCAAAATGAAGTTGTTGAAATTGCCAATGAAGATGATGCAAGTCATATTGAGAGCGAAGTTGGGAAGATTTATTATGCGATTTCTGGAGAGTTAATCAACTTTACAGCCCTTTATGATGCAATTGAAAAGATTTTTGATCAATATGGTTTAAATGAAACCATTGAGCTTGTGTTATCGCAATCTAGTGATAAGCGTTATAGGCAGATGACACAAATTGTAGAGGTTGCATATAGAGCATATCAAGAAGAGCTATTGGCAGAAATTGAGAGATTATGTGAGTTTTATCCGCCTCAAGAGAAATTTGAACAAATGAGATTTTATAGTTCTAGGCGTGGGGATGTCGCATTTTTGCGCAAAAGTATTCAAAAAATGCGCATTCAAAGCAATCAAGCGAGTTTTAGCAGAATCGCACAGCAAAAGTTTTCTATTATCCACGATTATTATCCGGATATGATGTATGAAAGTTATGAGGAATTTTATGAAAATGATGAGGAAAAAGACGCAATTATTGAGCGTATTATGGCTTTAACTGGGGCTTATAAGCGACAGCAATTGAAAGCTAAAAAGTTTCAGGTTTTAAAACATATGGAGCGCGTGTTATTGCGTGATAAGGAGCGAGAGAAAGAAGAGAAAGCACTCATTAAGCAATATATTAAAAAAGTGGGTGAAGCAATTGCACAAGAAGATGAATTAGCCTTTGGGGAGATTATTAAAGAAGCCTTAAAAGTTCTGGAAGAGCGCGATGTGCAGTATGTTGTGGAACATTTTGATATTGCAAGTAATCCTTTAATCTTGCAACGCTTTAATATTATTATGCGCGATAATCGTCCAAAATAGGCTTAAAATGATAAAATTAGATTCTATTAAAATTGAAGAAAGTTGGAAAAAAGCCCTAGAAAAAGAGTTTCTATCCCCATATTTTTTAGAGATTAAAAAACATTATGTGGAAGCAAAATCTAAAGGAGCAGTGATTTATCCCCCAGCAAATCTAACTTTTAATGCTTTTAATTCTACACCCTTTGAAAAAGTAAAAGTTGTGCTTTTAGGGCAAGATCCTTATCATAATCCTAATGAAGCAATGGGGCTGTCTTTTTCTGTGCCACAGGGAGTTAGGATTCCGCCATCTTTACGCAATATCTACAGAGAGCTTGAAGCGGATTTAGGGATTCCACAAAGCAAAAGTGGAGATTTGAGTGCTTGGGCTAGGGAAGGCGTGTTACTTTTAAATAGTATTTTAAGTGTGGAAGCACATAAGCCAGCTTCTCATCAGCATTTTGGTTGGCAACAATTTACAGATTCTGTGATTGCAACTTTAAGCAAGCAAAAAGATGGAATCGTATTTTTATTATGGGGGAATTATGCGAAGTCTAAAAAAACTTTGATTGACACAAAAAGGCATTGTGTGCTAGAAGCTGCCCATCCATCGCCTTTAGCGCGAAGTGGATTTATGGGTTGTAAGCATTTTTCTAAAACAAATACTTACTTGCAAAGCATAGGTAAAACACCAATTAATTGGAATCTAGATTTTTAGAGCAAGTGCCTTTTGCGCTTCTTCTGTATCATCAAAATGCAAGGTAGAATCACCGATAATTTGATAGGTTTCATCGCCCTTGCCTAAGATTAACAATACTTCATCACTTTTTAATGCGCTAATTGCCATATTAATGGCTTTAGCACGATTTTCTTCTAAGTAAATTTCTAGTTTTTCTCTTAAAGTTTGTGGAATTCCATTAAAAATTTCTTGGATAATTGCACTTGGGATTTCACTGCGTGGATTATCGCTTGTGATATAAATTTTTTGTGCGTATTTTGCAGCACATAAGCCCATTTTTGGACGCTTTGTTTTATCTCTATCGCCGCCTGCACCAAAAACAACAGCAATTTTTCTATGTGGAAAAGATTGAAAGATTTTTTCCATTCCATCTTCAGTGTGTGCGAAATCCACGATGATTAATGGGTTTTGTGAAACCACTTGCATACGCCCCAAAACGCCACCAAAGTTTTCTAGCTTTTCACAAATCTCTTGTAAAGGCTCATTTTCTAAAAGTTTTACCGCACTAATTGCAGCAAGAGCATTGTAGAGATTGTGCTTGCCAAAAAGAGAGCATTGCAAGGAGGATTCTTCCTTGCCATAGGCAATTTGCGCGGTGATTCCATCTTTTAGGCTATAAGCCCTTACTTGAAAAGTTGCTGGGGATTCTATTCCGTAAGTGATTGCTTTTTGTAAAGCATAACGAGCGTTTGGCTCATCTTTGTTAATAAGTTTTAAGTCTAGCGGACTTAAAAAAAAGGAATTTTTTGTAGCGATATAATTTTCTAGCGTTTTGTGGTAGTCTAAATGATCACTTGTAATGTTTGTTAGGATTTTTAGTGTAAATTCTAACCCTTCAATGCGTTCTTGCACGATTGCGTGGGAGCTTACTTCCATTACAAAATATGTGCAATTCTCTTTTCTTGCTTCAGTAATGGCACTATAAATCTCTAGTAAAGAAGGTGTGGTAAGCCCTTTTTCACGTTTTTTTACTCCATTAATAAAAAATCCCCTTGTTCCTAAAAGCGCGACTTTATACCCTAAATCAAGCAAGATAGAATAAATCATCGCAGCAGTTGTAGTTTTGCCATTTGTGCCTGTGATTGCGATAATTTTCAAGTTTAAATCTAAAAATTGCTTTAAATCTTGTGGAGTGATAAAGATTTCAAAGCCATTTTCTTTAGCGTTTTTAAGATAGCATTTATTGCTTTTTGTGATTAAAAATGCACAATTTTTCGCATTACATTCATTGCTTAAAACCTCTCTAGAATCATCGCTAATAAAGCGTATATGGGAGTTTGAAAAGTTGGAATCTAAATTATAGCGCATCATTATTCCTTAAGAGATTTTAGGGATTTTGTAGGATTTTTTGATAGAGTTTGGCAAAATCTTTATCAAAAAACAGATTATTGCCGATACTTTCAAAATAATGGAGTGCAATGTCTTTAAAGCCGTGTTTTACAAGATTTTTCATAAAAAATAAAAATTCATTTTTGCTTGTGAAAATAATCTTTGTGCTAAACATTAAATCTACAAAGGCTTCTTTAAAACCAATTTTTTTCTCCAAATTTTCAAAATCCTCATATAAAATCCCATCATTTTTATCCACTTCAATATTTTCTAAGTGAGAGATAGCAAGATTTAGCGCATAAATGTTTTGATCAAAATTTTGCACCATATCTAAGATGATTTCTTCTGGGCTTTCTTTAAGATTTCTTTTGTTTTTTTTGGCAATTACTTGATAGTAGTCAAAAAGTGCGCGTGCTTCTTCTTCATGTTCTATTGCCATATCTGTTAAAGCACAGAGTGTTTTTAGCACTAGAGATTCTTTAGAATCTGTATCAAGGTTGGAATCCAAATTTAAAGAATGCGCATAAGAAAGTAATGTTAGCGCCTGTGTATAGTTGCGCCCAACAAAGGCACGCTTGGCTTTTGTCTTAAAATTAGTATAAAGTCTTAATTGCTGTGTTGTCAAATTTTTTCAAATCCTTGCGAAATATCTTAGGAAACGCTAATAATTTCAATATCTGGATGAATATCATCTTTTAGTGTGCGTTCAATTCCAAATTTTAGTGTTTGTGTGCTACTAGGACAGCCCTTACAGGCTCCCTCTAAACGCACATACACTTTACCATTTTCAATTTTAATTAGTGTTACATTGCCGCCATCTTTTATGAGCATAGGGCGGACTTTATCAATGCTAGCTTCTACGGGTTTTAATAATTCTGTATCGCTAAATGGAAGCATAGATTATCCTTAAAAAATGTTTAGACTAGATTTTCTTAGTATTTTTTATGGCGTGAGATATTACTAAACTTTGCTTAAGTTGATATAAAAAATAACTTAAAAAACTTTAATCTAATTTTATCTAAAAATTGTTTATAATTGCGAGTTTTTAGGTTTTATGCTGTGTGCGGAAGCACTGATTATCTGCTTTAGGAGGAATTTATGCAAAATGATGAAGTAGTAATTGAGAGTTACTTAAAGGTAACTTCAGAACGCAAAAAAAGAAGAAATCCTGCGCGTTGGGATTTATGGCAAAGCATTACAGGTGTTGTTCTTGCGGTGTTTATTTTGTTTCATATGTGTTTTACATCTTCTATTTTATTTGGACCAGATGCATTTGATGCAGTAGTGGCATTTAGTGAGGGTTCATTTATTTTTGGAGGACATGGGATTCCATTATTGACGACATTAGTGGTGGTTGTCATTAGTGTATTTTTTGTAGCACACGCATTTTTGGCAATGCGCAAGTTTCCTGCAAACTTCCAGCAATTAATGTTGTTTAAAACGCATAAATCTTTAATGAAGCATTGTGATACAACGCTTTGGTGGTTACAATTCTTAACAGGTTTTGCATTATTCTTCTTAGGTGGAGCGCATCTTGTTACAATTCTTGCGGTTTCTACTGAGATTAACGCTCTAACTTCAGCAACTCGCTTTGTAGATGGAAATTTAGCAGAGTTTTATTTGGTTCTTTTGGTGGTGATGGTATTGCACGCAAGCATTGGGATGTATCGTGTTATTATTAAATGGATTCCGTTAGAAGCCCCAACAACTGCGCAAAGCAACATTAAAAGACGCAATGTAAAGATTGCTGTATTTGCAATTTTTATTGTGCTTGGTGTCATTGCATTTATTGCAGACTTTACTTGGATTGCTTTAGGCAAGAGTCTATAATAAGGAGAGTTTAGATGAATATAGTATATTGCGATGCGTTAGTAATTGGCGGTGGTTTGGCAGGATTGCGTTCAGCAGTAGCCTGTAAGGAAAAGGGGTTAAGCACGATTGTTTTAAGTTTAATTCCAGTTAAACGAAGCCACTCCGCAGCAGCACAAGGTGGAATGCAAGCAAGTCTTGGTAACTCAAAAATGAGTGATGGAGATAATGAAGACTTGCATTTTATGGATACAGTTAAAGGAAGCGATTGGGGTTGTGATCAAAAGGTTGCAAGAATGTTTGTAACAACAGCACCAAAAGCAATCCGCCAACTTGCAGCTTGGGGGGTGCCTTGGACAAGGATTAAAAAAGGCGATAGAACAGCAGTTATTAATGCACAAAAAACAACAATCACAGAAGAAGACTTCCGCCACGGATTAATTCACTCAAGGGATTTTGGTGGAACAAAAAAATGGAGAACTTGCTACACAGCAGACGCAACTGGGCATACAATGCTTTTTGCAGTAGCTAATGAAGCATTAAAGCACGGCGTAGATATTCACGATAGAAAAGAAGCAATCGCATTAATCCACAAAAATGGAAGATGCTATGGCGCTGTTGTTAGGGATCTCATTAATGGTGAGCTTATCGGTTATGTTGCAAAAGGAACTTTGATTGCAACAGGTGGTTATGGCAGAATCTATAAAGACACAACAAATGCTGTAATTTGTGAGGGAACAGGAACAGCAATCGCGTTAGAAACAGGAATTGCAAAGCTTGGCAATATGGAAGCAGTGCAGTTTCACCCAACGGGACTTTTTCCAAGTGGAATCTTGCTAACAGAAGGTTGTCGCGGCGATGGTGGTGTATTGCGTGATGTTGATGGTTATCGCTTTATGCCAGATTATGAGCCAGAGAAAAAAGAGCTTGCAAGCCGTGATGTTGTTTCCCGTAGAATGATTCAAAGAATCCGCGAGGGCAAAGGTGTAAGCTCACCTTATGGAGAGCATTTGTGGCTTGATATTTCTATCTTAGGACGCAAGCATATTGAAACAAACTTGCGTGATGTGCAAGAGATTTGTGAGTGTTTTGCAGGAATTGATCCAGCAGAAAAATGGGCGCCTGTTAAGCCAATGCAACATTATTGTATGGGTGGAATCCGCACAAATGCTAAGGGCGAAACCGCACTTAAAGGCTTATTTTCAGCAGGAGAAGCTGCGTGCTGGGATTTACACGGCTTTAACCGCTTAGGTGGAAACTCTGTAAGTGAAGCAGTGGTTAGCGGTATGATTATTGGCGATTATTTTGCTGAAAATTGTATGGGAAGTTATGCGGAAATTGACACGAAAGTTGTGGAAGATTTCATCAATAAAGAGCAAAAATATCTTGAAAGCATTGTAGAGAATACAGGCACAGAAAATGTGTTTGATATTAAAGATAGAATGCGTCAAATTATGGGCGATAAAGTTGGAATCTTTAGAGACGGAGAGCATTTAGATTCTGCTGTTAAAGAGCTTGAGCAGCTTTATATTAGAAGTAAAAATATTGGAATCAAAACCAAGCGTTTATCGGCAAATCCAGAATTAGAAGAAGCTTATCGTGTGCCAAAAATGCTAAAACTCGCTCTTTGTGTTGCAAAAGGTGCTCTTGATAGAACAGAATCACGCGGAGCGCATAGCCGTGAAGACTACCCAAAACGCGATGATGTGAATTGGTTAAAGCGCACATTAGCAAGTTGGGAAGATCCAAACCAAACAATGCCAACACTAACTTATGAAGACATTGAGATTTCTACAATGGAAATTGCGCCAGGATTCCGTGGATATGGAGCAAAGGGAATGATTATTGAAAACCCAGAAAGCCTAAAACGCCAAGAGCAAATTGACAAAATTCGTGCAGATATGGAAGCACAAGGTAAAGATCGCTATGAAATCCAAGAAGCATTAATGCCATTTGAGCTACAAGCGTATTACAAAGCACGCAATGAAAGAATAGGAGATAAACAATGAGTGGAGCAGTGCAAAGCAGCAATAGAGAGCTAACAATTAGAGTGTTAAAGTTTGACCCAAATAGTGCGGTTTCAAAGCCACACTTTGTGGAGTATAAACTAAAAGAAGCGCATTCTATGACAATTTTCATTGTGTTAAATATGATTAAAGAGCAGTATGACCCAGATTTAAGCTTTGACTTTGTATGTCGTGCGGGGATTTGTGGAAGTTGTGGAATGATGATTAATGGGCGTCCAAGACTTGCTTGTAGAACGCTTACAAAAGACTTCCCAGATGGTGTGATTACGCTTATGCCTTTGCCGGCATTTAAGTTGATTAAAGACTTATCTGTGGATACAGGAAATTGGTTTAATGGAATGAGCAAGCGCGTTGAGAGCTGGATTCACGCTCAAGAAAAGAGTGAAGAACATATGTGTCAGCTTGAAGACCGTGTGGAGCCTGAAGTCGCACAAGAAGTGTTTGAGCTAGATAGATGTATTGAATGTGGTTGCTGTATTGCTTCTTGTGGAACAAAGCTTATGCGTGAAGACTTTGTAGGAGCAGCTGGGCTTAATCGCGTGGTTAGGTTTATGCTAGATCCACACGATGAAAGAAGTGATGCAGATTATTATGAGCTAGTGGGCGATGATAATGGTGTATTTGGCTGTATGAGCTTGCTTGCTTGCCACGATGTTTGCCCAAAAAACCTGCCATTACAAAGTAAAATCGCTTATTTGCGCCGCAAAATGGCAGTCGTCAAATAATAAAATAAAGAATCCCTTTTTGGGATTCAAAGATAAGATTTATCTTTTTTAGTTATAATTCCCTTTTCTTAGAGAGGTGTCCGAGTGGTTGAAGGAGCACGCCTGGAACGCGTGTAAGGTGCAAGTCTTCGAGGGTTCGAATCCCTTCCTCTCTGCCAGAATTTTAAACTTTTTAATTCTTTATTACAATTACCACTTATTTTTAAACACATCTCTTACAACCTTTCATATTGTTATTTTTTAAATTCGTTACCAAATGTAACTTCTAAATTAAATTTATAAAATATACTTAATCTTTTTATAAAACTTAATAAATCCCTATAATATGGAATTTATTTTTATATTTTTCTTTACATAATAAAAATGATTTTTATTTCATTTAAAAAATAGTAACAATATCACTTAAAATTTAAAAGAATTTATTATAAAATGGCAAGGTTTAAAATCAAAATCACACTTCAAACAAAGGAGAAAAATAATGGAAAAAACATTGAATAATCATTCTAATATGATTGATATTCCTGCGGGGGGGGGGGCATTTAAGAGATATTTAGCTCCATTTACTAGCAAGGCAATTTATTATAGCGTTCTTGCAACTTCACTTTCTACTTTTATCTTTCACTCGCAAGCTTATGCACAATCAAATGATGAAAAATCTGTTCCACAAATTATTGCTTCAAATATTAAAAATCCTTCAGCAAGATCTAGTGCTAATCAATTGCAAACTAGCAATACAATTAAGACTGGAGTTCAAGTTGGTAGTCAATTTCACGATACTAGCGCTGGTGGGAGTGTAGATTTAACAGGGAAAACACAGGTTGATAATCTAACACTTAGTCATCAGGGGATTGATATTGAGAAATACAATAATCAAAATCAAAAACCAACAAGATTATTTACAACAACAGAAATGAAATTTAATAATCTTAAAATAGCAAATCTTACTTCTAATGGAGATGCAGGGTTTGGGTTTGTAATTTCACCAGATAAGGATTGGCTAAACATAATAACAAAGTTTATTGAATACAGCAATGTTGCACATTTTCATTTGTTTAAGCTTAAGGGTGATTCTTTAACTATTGGTAAGATTGAAAATAAACAGCATTTGGAGATTGAAGCGGACACTTTAAATATCAACAAAGGCATAACAACTGATTATGGCTCCCTTAAAATTAAATTTAAAGAAGGAATAATTAATGGAAAAATAGGATTTTATGGTGTTAGTAATCCTATTTTTGACATAGCGAGTAATGGTAATGGTCGAAAAAGTTTTGCAACAGATGATCTTTATATTGAAACTACCAATGGAACAATAGCAGCAGATATTAGCACCAAAGGGGCAAGTCGCGCAAAAATATTTTTAAATGGTGGAGGGAAAATCACAGGAAATATAACTCTTGAAGATGATACACAAAATATGGAAATTAAAATAGAAAAAGATAGTGGATCTCTTTTAGGTGCAAGTACAAGTTGGTATGATTCTTTTTTTCATATCATTTCAGACAATGGAAAAATAGAAGGCGATATAACTATAAAGGGGGGAGATAAAGAGATTGTTGATGCATACAGAAAACATTACAACAGAAATAGTTTAGGATTTTATTTAATAGGTGATAAAGCAGAAATGAGTGGAAATATTTATGTGCAAAATCAGCTAGCTAGTCTGAGTTTTCTATCACTTGCAGGAAATGCTAAGATGACAGGAGATATTAAAGTTGGTGAAAAAGATCACTTTAGTATCTATAATGACAGATATTTCCCTGATGGAATAGGGCTTGACTATGGCACTAACAACCTAGTCTCTGGAAAGATTACAAATAGGGGGTATTTGGATGTTAGTGGTCAAACCGAGCAAGGATTGACTATCCAACAAACCATTGACAACATTGGAGGAACTCTTGCTGTAAGGAATGTTAATTGGGATGGAGATAAAAATATAAACGGCATTAAATTTCTACGTGGAGGAAAAGATGGCAATGTTGGCACTGATGCACACTTTAAAAACATAAATGGTGGAAAAATAGCAATTGACGGCTGGGATTTTAGAGAAAAAGAGGGTAATGGTAGAATTGTAATAGATACAGGAAATGGTGGGAATGACGGCACAAGAGAGCAGAATTTAAATAAAGTAGCTTTTGGCTCATATTTTGATGTTAATGGTAACATTATTCGCTCAACACAATGGGTAGATGGTAAAGAGATTCCTAGAACCATCACCCTCTTTGGCGATGATAAAATCTTCGCTAAAGGCTCTTATGTCCAATACCTTGTTTTAACCCCTGAAGAAGAAAAGGATCTTAAAGATGGAAAAATCAGTATCTATGATAAAGACGGCAGACATAATGTAGCAGGACATTTTATTGAAGGGGGAGCAGGAGCTAATGGAGAAAGTAACTTTGCAACCTTACTCCATGAAGGAAAAGTCATTAAACTTAGTGTTGGTGGTGGAGATACTATTGCACCTGTTGTTCAAGCAGATGGTTTAATTGGTGAATTAAAAGTTAATGATGATACTCCCGGCTCCACTATTGGTTCTAATCAAATTAATGCACTAAATACTAATATGACACAAACCTTTAACACCCTTAAAGAAATCTCTACTAAAACTTTTAGAACAGAGCATACTAATCTCTCAAGCTATAATACTCTAAAAGAACAAGTAGCTTATGCTCTTTATAATCATTCTAAAAATGCTTCAAAGAATAATTCTTTAGATAACAATCCTACAAACAAGAATCTTTCTAGTAATAATTTAAAAAATCATACCAATAATAATCTCTTGAGTTATAATGCAAAGAATTCTTTAAATGATAATATAAATCTATTGGATAATACTAGTAACCCAGGTAATACAAATATTGCTAGTAATGTAAGTAATATAAATGCTTTGACAAATCCTGCAAGCAACACTTCAGGGAATAACACTTTAAGCAATGTTTCAAATAACACTAACTTAGAAGCTTATGCCACAGATGAACAAATTACTACTTATGCTACTTATGCACAAGCTGGTGCATCTGATGCTTTACTCTATGATGAAATCAATAAAGGCTATACAGATTTAGATCTCTTAAGAGCCTTAGATGATATTTTTATTAAGCAAAATAAAAAAGAAAGTGATCTTTATACTTATGCAGTGCCTTATTATAATTACATTAAAGATAAATCTTTAGGATTAGGCACCACAAAAACAAATAGTTATGGATTGCTAGCTGGAGGACAATTAAATTCTAATTATGGAGTTTATGGCTTTTATATTAATTTAGAAAACTCTAAGAGAGAAAACAACACAACAAGCACAGATACAGATAGCACAAGTTATTTAGCAGGATTAACTTATTACAATGCCTTCCATAGATTTTCTAATAAAGAACTCTATGTTAGTCTTAATACAATGCTAGGAACTACAAAGAGTGATGTCTCTATGATAGATAGTGATTCTTATAAAGATGATTTTGACTTTGATTCATTAAATTATGGAGCAGAACTAAGAGCTGGAGTTAATATTTATAATGTCTTAACTAATAGTTATTGGACACCAGAGTTAGGTTTAATCTATACAGGAATGGCAGTAGATTCTTATGAGATTAAACATACAAAGCTTACAGAATATTATGATAAAACAACAATTAATCTCTTAGAAGGGGTTGCAGGATTAAGATTCCATCACGCTTATAATCAAACTACACGCTTTAATGCAGCACTAGGAGCTAAGTTTAGACTCTATGATGATGCAAAAAGTCAAATGAAAATTGCAGGAGAGACATTAGCAAATCCTTTGTTTGCTACAAGAGATATTAAACTTCCAGATACTTCTTATTATGTGCAATTTGGTCTTGTTAAACTTCTAGGAGATAATGTAGAGTTAAGTCTAAACTATCAAGGAAACTTTGCAAAAGATATTCAAGGACATACTGCCTTTGCTAGAATTGGATATTGGTGGTAAGGAGAGAAAATGCAAAGAATAATACTAACTTTACAACAAGAGAAACAAATAAAACAAAACAAAAGTCTAAGCTATCAAATACAGCAGGCTTTACAACAAAATAAACAAAGCAAACAACAAATAAAACAAGTTAAACAAATCAACAAACAAAACAAAAAGACTTCCTATGAAGTCTTTAAAACAACACTAACTTCTTTTTTAGGATTATGTTTATTAGGAAGTTTAAATCTTGCACAAGCAAAAGACAATTTTAATCCTAGTAAAGAATATAAACAAAATTGTTCTATCTGTCATGGAGCAAATGGATTAAAAGCTCCACCTGGAGGTAGAGAAACACAACTTATTGGTGCAATGCTAAAAGATTATGTGTATCAAAGACTTATTGATTATGCAAGTGATAAAGGAGGAACACCGGGAAATAACTTTATTATGTTTGCAGTAATGGATGAATACCAATACACTAAAGAAGAAATCAAACAACTAGCAGAGTATATTACAGATTTAGGGCATAAGGAGATGGAGTAAAAATAAGTTTTAGAAGCTTCTTTAAGGGAGTTTTATAACTCCCATTCCTTGAAGCCCCGTAACAATCATTTGGATTCCAACTGCCACGATGAAGATTAATGAAATGCGTGAAAGAACGAAAAGCACTAAGTGCCCTAAAATTTTTTCAATCATAGCAGAAAAATAAAATAAAATTAGTAAAAACACAAATGCTGTAATCACTGCTCCAGCTGCAATAAGCATATTGCTTTTCTCAGCAATAATAATCACCGTAGATAAAGTTCCCGGTCCTACAAGCATAGGAAATGCCATAGGAATAACGCTATGTTTTAAAAGCTCGCTAAATTCTAAATCTTTGTAGTTAGAAAAATCTTGCTGTGTTTGAGAAAAAAGTAAGTTTTTTAAACTCATTACGCCAATGACTAAACCACCTGCTACACGCAAACTATCTAAATTAACGCGAAAAAGATATTGCATAATAAAAGAACCACTAAATAAAAAAAGCAAAACAATCAAAAACGCCACCCATAAAATATTACGAAAAAGCTTTTGGCGTAGGCGAATGGGAACTTGTTCTGTCATTGCAATAAATAAGGGGAGATTGCCAAAAGGGTTTAAAACGGCAATGATTGTAACAGTTGCCACACCAATGATATAGGTAACAGATTCTATGTTTTCAAACATTTTGCACCTTTAAAAGTAATTTTGGATTCTAGCATTTATGTGAAAAATTACGCAAGTGTTTTTTGGATAAACTACAAATTGAAATTTAAAAGATTGGAATCTAAAACACTACTTTTTGCAAACTCTACAAAGGGAATAATAAAATAAGGCATACCTAAATGCTCACCTTGTTTGCTTTCATTTAAAGAAAGGATTAATAAAAAATCGCAAAATTCCCTTTCTTTGCCAAGTTTATTTAAGCGCATTTCTAGCGTTTGTGTGAAAGGCGCACAAAGGATTCCAAGCGATAAAGAAGGAATGTAAAAATCAAGCTTATCAGTGTAAAAAAACTTTAGCTTAAAATGGTAAAGTAATTCTAAAAACACCATATTTTCAAAAAGTAGGTTAAAGTTGCGTTCAAATGAGACTGCGTTTTTTAAAGTAAAATCCCAAAAATAAAGTTTTTTAGGAGCTGAAGCGTGTTCAAACTTCTCTAGCCAAAATAAGATTCCGCCTTTTTCTAAGGTTTGCGCATAAGTGTAGAATCTGTCTTTTGAGAGCTTACCTTCTTTTTTGAGCTTAGAATATACATAATAAGGCGTTACCTTTTGCCCTAAATGTAAAATGAGATTCCGTAATATCCAAAAATCTGTTGGACTAGAAGCGAGTAGTTTTAAAAACTCTCCCTTTTTTTGCTCATTTAATTGTTCAAATAAATTGCCAAATTTTAAATATTGCGTTAGGGCTTCTTCTTGTGGGATTTTGCGCATTGCTAGAAATTCTGCAAAGGTAATGGGGGGCATTTTGAGATTGTGAAATCCTTGTAAAGGGGTGCTAGAGATTACAATTAAAAAAGAAAGTTTAAAATCAAGTGGAATTAAGGGAGTGTAATTATCCAAAATCAAAATAGAAATATTTTTTTCTTTTAAAAATTGTTGAATATTTTCTAAATCCTTTAGTGGATTTAAGCGCGTGTCATTGCAGTCAATGTAGAGTTTTTTCAATGCGCTAAAATGTGGTTGATTGAAGTAGTGTAGCACAAAGTCTGTTTTGCCTATTCCATTTGCACCATAAATGCAAGTGTTGTTTTGAAGCTTTAGAATAACTTGTCTGTGGAATCGTAAATTTAATTTAGGATAGGATTCTAAGATTTTTTCAAGCATTGTATGCCTTTAGCTAAATTTTGTTTATTATAACAAGATTCTAAATGCAATAAAAAGCAAAAATGAAGTTGTCTAAAAGTATAATTTGCGTTTTTAATTGCGAGGTTTGTAATGTCTAAAATTGAAACGAAATATATTTTTGTAACAGGCGGTGTGTTAAGCTCTTTGGGTAAGGGAATTACTTCATCATCTATTGCAACACTTTTAAAGCATTCTGGCTTTAAAGTTGGAATCTTAAAAATAGATCCTTATATCAATGTAGATCCCGGCACAATGAGTCCGCTAGAACACGGCGAAGTGTTTGTAACACACGATGGAGCAGAGACGGATTTAGACATAGGGCATTATGAGAGATTTTTGAATATGAATTTCTCTTCAAAAAATAATTTCACAACAGGGCAGGTGTATCTAAGTGTAATAGATAGGGAGCGCAAAGGTGGGTATCTAGGTAAAACAATCCAAGTTATACCGCATATTGTTGATGAGATAAAGCGTAGAATCCGCCTTGCAGGGGAAGAAAATGAGATTTTAGTAGTGGAGCTTGGAGGAACGGTTGGTGATATTGAGGGTTTGCCTTTTTTAGAAGCAATGCGCGAGATGAAACACGAATATGGAATGGAGAGAGTGATAAGCCTGCATGTAACACTTATTCCACTAATCCGTGCAGCAGGAGAGCTAAAGACAAAGCCTACACAACATAGTGTGCAAGAGCTAAGGCGTATAGGAATCACGCCACAAATTATTATCGCACGCACTGAAAAAGAGATTCCAAAAGAGCTCAAAAGCAAGCTTTCTATGAGTTGCGATGTGGATTATGATTGCGTGATTATGGCACAAGATGCAAAGAGTATTTATCAAATGCCACTTAATTTTTTAAAAGAGGGCGTTTTGGTGCCGATTGCTAGATTTTTAAAGCTTCCTGAATTTAGCCCAGATATGAAAGAATGGGATTTGCTAGTTAAGCAGATTTTAGCACCACAAAATGAAGTCAAAATCGCCTTTGTAGGAAAATATTTAAGTTTAAAAGAATCTTATAAATCGCTCATTGAAGCCTTAATCCACGCCGGAGCAAACTTGGATACAAAGGTAGATATTCAATGGATTGATAGCGAAGAGCTAGAGAAAAATGAAGAAGCGTTAGAGCAGTTAAAATATGTAGATGGAATCCTAGTTCCAGGAGGATTTGGAGAGCGGGGGATTAATGGAAAAATGCGCGCAATTACTTTTGCTAGAGAAAATAAAATTCCATTTTTGGGGATTTGTCTTGGAATGCAACTAGCAATCTTGGAGTATTGTCGCAATGTTTTAGGGATAAAAGATGCAGATTCTATGGAGTTTAATCCTGCAACAAAAGAGCCAGCAATTTATCTGATAGAAAATTTCATAGATCAAGCAGGAAATCAGCAAGTCCGCACACATACTTCGCCTATGGGCGGAACTATGCGGCTTGGTGAGTATGAATGCCAAACTAAAGAAAACAGCAAGCTGCAAGCTGCATATCAAGGGCAAAAAGTAATCAAAGAACGCCATCGCCACCGCTATGAAGCAAATCCAAAATACAGAGAAAGGTTAGAAACTAATGGAATGGTAGTAAGTGGGGAGAGTAATGGGCTAATTGAAGCAGTAGAGCTTGAAAATCATCCGTGGTTTGTGGCAGTTCAATTTCACCCAGAATTTACTTCAAGATTGCAAGCTCCAAATTGTGTAATTTTAGAGTTTATCAAACAATCTCTTGAATTTGCACGAAATTAAATATTTTTTTATGATTCCGCATTTTAAAAAACTTGATTTTAGGGAAGTGGAATCGCTTTTAAAACAGCGTTTTGATAAAGAAGAGATTAAGTCTTTAAAAGATTTGCCAAAGCCTGAAAAATTAAAGAATTTACTAGAGATAGCAGGGCGTATAAAGCTGGCGATAGATACGAAAAAGCGCATTGTTGTTGTGGGAGATTATGATGTTGATGGGGTTGTTTCTTGTGCAATTTTGCACGCATTTTTTAAGAAATTACAATATCCTATTTTAGTTGAGATTCCAAATCGCTTTAGCGATGGCTACGGGCTTTCAAAGTCCGTGATCTCGCGGTTAGATTGTGATGTAATCATCACAGTGGACAACGGGATTAATGCCATTGAAGCAGCTGAGATTTGCAAAAATAGAGGGATTGAGTTATTAATTACAGATCACCATACCCCCCAAGAGATTTTACCAAATGCGTTAATTTGTAATCCAAAGTTGTCTAAAGATTTCCCAGAGCCTGAAATTTGCGGAGCTTGTGTGGCGTGGTATTTGTGTGCAGCTCTAAAACAAGTGATGGGTATTGATGTGGCGATGGGAGATTTCCTAGATTTGCTTGCTTTAGCGATTGTAAGTGATGTTATGCCCTTACTTGGAATGAATCGTGTGCTTTTAAAAAAGGGATTGGAAGTTTTAAAGAGCAGTCAAAGAACGGCATTTATACACTTAAAAGAGCGGTTTTGTAAATATAAAATTGATGGGCAACTTATTAGCTATTATATTGCGCCATTGCTAAATTGTGCTGGGAGAATGGATAGCGCAATGCTTGCTTATCGTTTTTTGATTACAGAAGATAAGGTGGATTCTAAAAAGTTATTAGAGAAGCTTTTGAGTATTAATACAGAGCGCAAAGAGTTACAAAATATAATTTATACAGAAGCTAAAGAGTCGTTTTGTAAGCAGAAAAATTATCAAAAACTCCCTGTGATTTTAGTTTATAGCCCTAGCTGGCACGAAGGGATTGTTGGAATTATCGCAGCGCGTTTGAGTGAAGAGTTTTGTAAGCCCTGCATTGTTTTGTCTCAAAAGAATGGAATCTTAAAAGGAAGTATGCGTTCTAGTTATACAGATTGTATGGAGGTTCTAGAAAGCACAAGAGAGCATTTAGTAGCATTTGGTGGGCATTTTGGAGCAGCTGGATTAAGCTTAAAGAAAGAATCCTTGGAGGCTTTTAAGAAAGCGTTAATGTGCTTTAATTATAAACAAGAAAGAATGGAGTCTAATTTTTCTGAAGCTTTAGGGTATTTGCCGCTTAGTGTTGTGGGAAAAGAGTTTTTTGCGATGATACAGAGTTTCGAGCCTTTTGGCTGTGCAAATGCGATTCCAAAGTTTTATACAAAGGCTAAGATTGTAAATGTGCGATATTTTGGTGAAAAACATAGTAGAATAATTTTAAAAGAAGGCATAACCAAATGTGAAGCAGTGGTATTTAATAAAGATTTAAGAGAGGCACAAGATAGAGAGATTGCCTGTTTATATTATTTGCAATGGGACAATTACAGGCAAGATGTAGTGTTGCATTTAGAGCATTATGCTTTTTTGTAAAAGCTATATAAGAGCGCTGGGAGTAAAATAAGCGCACTTGCAAGCATTAGAAGCATAACAAGAGTGGTTAGGAATCCAAAGTAAATCGTTGGGATAAAATTGCTAGTCATCATCATACAAAATCCTACAACGATGATCAAAGTTGTGTAATACATTGCATTTCCAATAGAGCTATGGGAGTTTAGAAGTGCTTGCTCTAAAGGAT
This sequence comes from Helicobacter winghamensis ATCC BAA-430, assembly GCF_028751035.1. Taxonomy (NCBI): domain Bacteria; kingdom Pseudomonadati; phylum Campylobacterota; class Epsilonproteobacteria; order Campylobacterales; family Helicobacteraceae; genus Helicobacter; species Helicobacter winghamensis. Next base: position 506,082 of record NZ_CP063533.1, read on the forward strand.
GGATTTTAAATTCAGCCATAAAGCGATGGATATAGTGAATCACATCATCTACTCCAATTCCTAGCGCAATGGCGGCAATTGTTACCCCCATTAAATCTAGTGGAATCCCACTTATTCCTAAGATTCCAAAGATTGTTCCTAAAGGAATCAAATTTGTCAAGAGAGCAATTATGGCAAGCTTAAAACTTCTAAAAATTAAAATAAAAACTAGAAAAATCATACCAATAACAAAACTTAGAGTATCTACTTGTGATGCAATTAGATTTTGAAGGAGATTGTTATAAAGCACCATTGCGCCATTAACTTCTAACTTGACATTTTCATTTTTTAAGAGTTCTTGTAAGTCAGCTTTGATTTGCGTGATAAAAGCGTTGCGTTCTAAGTTTGGATTAGAATCAAAAGTGCGGAGAGAAAAGCGGAGTTGATTTTCTTGTATGTTTGCATAAGGTGTGAAAAGTTGGGCTTTTAGATCTGGGGAGACATTTTTATATAAAAAGGCAATAGTAAAGTCATCTGCGCCAATACCCAGATTATCTAAAAGCATTGATAGGCTATGCAAGCTTAAGATTGATCCGATATATGGGTTAGTTTGTAAGTAGCTATGCACACTTTTTGCAATGCGGAGCTTTTGGCTGTCAAACCAATAAGCATCTTGGGATTCTAAAGCGGTAAATTCTGCTTCAAATTCTGATTCAAAAGAATTTGTGGAATCTTTTTTATCTGTATTAATAAAAGTTACAAGGATTTCTAAAGGCACTGTTCCGCCCAATTCCTGATCAATTTTTAAAAGCCCTTGTTTGATTGCGCTAGAGTCTTTGAAATAATTTACAAAACTATTTTCCACTTTTAAATTTTGGATTCCATATAGGCTAAAAGCTATACAAAGCAAGGAAATAGTGTAGATTGTTTTTGATTTTTTTATTGCAAGATTTGCACACAAGTGTAAAAGAGATTCTTGGATTGTTGAGAGTTTTGCAATTTTTTTAGGCTTAGGAATTAAGGCTAAAACACTAGCAAAGAGTATAAAAGTGAAAATTAATGCTACGCTTACGCCTAAACTCATCACAATTCCTAAATGAATAATGGGCAAAATATTAGAATATACAAGACTTAAAAAGCCAATCATTGTGGTAAGCACTGCAAAAAAACTCGGAGCTTGTTTGCTAATTAAAGTGGCATATAACAGACTTTTTTGTGTGGCATTTGGGAATTTTTCATAAAACTCTAAATATGCTACAATTAAATGTACCACTAAGGAAACATTAATAATTAATAAAAGTGAAACATAATTAGAAGAAACTACTGTGATTTGATAGCCAAGTGCCGCAAAAATTCCACTGCTTAGAACAAGGGTAAAAAAGCAGATTCCAAGTGTGAGTGCTACAAATTGCCAGTTTCTAAAAAATATCCAAAGCATAAATGCTAAAATTACGCTAAGTGTGGTGCCATAGGTGATCAAATCAGACTTCACATAGGCAATCATATCGCTAGCAATTAGTGGAATCCCTCCAATTTCTAAACCTTCATATTTCTTTTGCAAAGCTTTGAGTGCTTGAATTGTGGAATCGTTTTGCGCTTGAAGTCGTTTTTTTTCCAGAGTTATGAGTGTTTGAATTTCTTTTTTTTCAAACTCTGAAGTTGCTGTATTTTTAAGATTTTTTAGATTTTCTAAGTGGGGGCTATCTTTGAGTGTGATAACAATTCCAGCAGTTTTTGCATCCTTTGCGATTAAATTTTGCAAGAAAAAAGGGTGATTTAGAATCTCTTTTTTGGCAAGATTTAAATCTATTTTTTCAGAAAGTAAAGTAGGGCTAAGTTTGAGTGTTTCTTGTAAGTCTAAGTTTGGTATGCTTTTGAGCAAGGGTGCATTTAGAATGCTTAACACATTTTGCACTTGTGGGATTGCATTTAAATCAGCATTGAGTTTTTTTAAAGTTTCTAGTGAGCTAGGTGAGAATATATCGCCACTTTTTGGACTAAAAGCAAGGATTAAAAAATCTTTAGCGGAGTAGTTTTTTAAAATAGATTCATAGGTTTTAAAGTCTTTATCATTTTCTAAAATCAAACTATCAGAACTTGCATCAATGGGAAGCTTTAAAGCAAAGAATCCAAAAATGAAAAACAAAGCCACGCAAACAAATAAAAAGCGTTTTGGTGCATGCAGGATTTTTTTATAAAAGCGTGCAAAAAGTTTTGAGAAAGCGCTTCCTATAAGTTTTTGAGATTTAAATATATTATTTTGTTTCAAAAGAAATTTCACTTTGTAGACCATCTAAAAGCGCATTGAAATCAGACTTTGCTAAAAAATCGCTAATTTGTGAGCGGTAAGTTTGGATTACGCTAACGCCTAGAATATCCACATCATAAATTTTCCAATCTTTTTTATTATCATAGAATTTAAAGGTAATGTAATTTACCTTGCCATCTAAAATAAGAGAAGTTTTGAGATTGTAGCGATTGCTTTTTGGCTGGTCTCCTCCAACAACTTCCATTTTTTCATCTTTATAGAGTTTGAGTTTGTCTGTAAAGTTTTTTTTGAGATTTCTTTCAAAGCTTTCACGAAAGGCTTTAAATTGTTCTGGTGTTAAGGTTTTGTAATATTGTGAGAGCGCGAGTTGGCTCATAAGATTATAATCAAATATTGGATCAAAAAGCACAAAGATTTGATTTGCCACTTGTTGAATATTGGCTTCATCTTTTGGTGTGTTTTGCGTTGTTTTTGGGAGTTTTTGCAAGATACGCAAAGTTGTGTTAATGTTTGTTTTCATTGTGCTATCAATTTTGTCAAATTCTATGCTAAAACTAAGACTAATTAGAAAAATCCAAGCAAATAAAAGTTTTGTTAATGTTTTCATAAATCTCCTTTGATAAGTTCATTGCGACGCTGAAAGTAAGCAGCACGCATTAAAATATAGTCATCACCAATTGCTCCTTGTCGTAAGCTATCAATTGTATCTTTATGGTATGCAATATAGTTAAACTCTTTAAATGCAGAGCTAGCCACACTAAGACTTGTTGGATTAAGATAAGTAGTTGGATTTGCTAATGCATTTAAGGGTATTGCAATGGTATCGCGTATGCTACTAGGTCCTAAAATAGGCAAAACAAGATAAGCTCCACTGCCTATTCCCCATTTTCCAAAAGTAACTCCAAAATCAATTTTGTGAGAATATAGCCCATTTTGTGAGGCAACATCAAAAAGCCCTAAAATTCCAGCAGAGGAATTGAGCGCAAAACGCCCTAATTCATCCATTGCTTCTTTAGGTTGAAAGGCAAGTAAATGTGCCAAAAAGCGCAAGGGTGAAGTAAGATTTTCAAAGAAATTATAAATTCCATAGCGATAGCCTAGTGGAATAGCTTTGTTATAAGTGTTTAGTAGTGGATTGAGTGCATAATCATAAAAACCCCAATTTACTCTGTGTATAAAGTGATTGTAGTCATAAAGTGGATCATTTGATTTTTTTATGCTGTATTCTTGTTCAAAATCTTGTAAGAAATCTGCGGAATCCTGTGCATAAACAGAGATGCTAAAAGTCAATAAAATCCCTAAAATTAATCCTTTAAACATTGATTACCCCTAAATGTATTGTGTGATTTTTGCAATAAGACTTTGTGTATCAAGTCCTAGTTTTGCTTCAATTTTTTCTATTTTTCCATGTGAAATAAAAGCATCTTCAAATTCAAAAGAAATGATGTGGATTTGCAATGCGTTTTCTTGTGCAAATGCGCTTAGAATTTGTCCAATACCACCTATTTTTGCACTATCGCTAAAGATAAACCATTTTCTGTGAGTTTTAGCAAGAGTATTTAAGGCTTCTTTATCTAAAGGTTTTGCAAAACGCAAATCCACTAAACTAGCATTTATCCCTTGTTTTTCTAGCTCCAATAAGCATTTATGCGCGCGTCCAACCCCATTGCCATAACCTAGCAATAAAATTTCAGTATTGCATTCTTTTAGAATTTCTAATTTTCCATATTTAAAGGGCGTCTTATTAAAAATCCCTTCTTGGAGTAAAAACTCCTTTCTAGGGTAACGAAATGCACAAGGTCCGCTTGAATAATCTTTTGCAAATTCTACTGCTAAAGAGAGTGTAGCTAAATCACGAGGGGCAAAGAGAGTGAAGTTTGGAATCATATTTAAATAGCTAATATCAAATGCGCCTTGGTGTGTTTCGCCGTCTTCTCCTACGATTCCAGCCCTATCAATAGCAAATTTCACAGGCATTTTCATAATGCTAACATCATGAATTAACTGATCAAAAGCGCGTTGTAAAAAGGTAGAATAAATCGCCACAAAGGGCTTTAAGCCTTCTTTTGCTAGGGAGCTTGCTTGCGTGGTTGCGTGCTGTTCGGCAATGGCAACATCCCAAAAGCGTTTTGGATAGGCTTTTATAAGTTTATCTAAGCCTGTGCCACTAGGCATTGCTGCTGTAATTCCTACAATATTGGAATCGGTTTTTGCAAACTCTAGCAAGGATTCTGCAAAAACAGAAGTTGGAGTTTTTGAGTTGCTTTTTAAAAGTGCTTCACCTTTTACTGGGTCAAATGGGCTAACTCCGTGCCATTGCTCTAAATGTCCTTCAGCTGGAGTGTAGCCTTTGCCTTTTAGGGTTTGCGCATGAACAACGATTGGTTTTTGAGTGTTTTTGGCAAGCTTTAGGGTATTTATGATTTCTTTGAGATTATGCCCATCAATAGGTCCTATATATTCTAATCCTAATTCTTCAAATAAAATTCCTGGAGTAATGAGCTTTAAAGACTCTTCAAAACGCTTTGCAATATAAGTTGCATTTGGCATTTTATTAATTGCGCTTCCAATTTTATTTTTAATCCCTTGCACAAACTTTCCTGCAATAATTTGGGAGAGATATTTGCTAATTGCGCCAATGGGTTCAGCAATGCTCATTTCATTATCATTAAGAATAATAACCATTGGATATTTGCGATCTCCTAGTTCATTTAATGCTTCATAGGCAAGTCCTGCACTCATTGCCCCATCTCCAATAAGTGCCACTGGAATCTGCTTGCTTCCCTTTAGGTTGAAAGCCTTTGCGGCACCAACGCCAAGTGAAATAGAGGTAGAGCTATGTCCAGCAATAAAGTAATCTTGCACGCTCTCGCTTGGTTTTGTAAAGCCACTAATTCCATCACTTTGCCGTAATGTTTCAAAGGAATCCCAACGCCCTGTTAAGAGTTTATGTGCATAAGCTTGATGGCTGACATCAAAGATAAAAGGATCATTTGGATTATCAAATACGCAATGCATTGCTATAATTAACTCCACTGCGCCAAGTGTTGAGCTAAGGTGTCCTCCATTTTTAGAAACAACTTCTAAAATTCTCTTACGCATAAGCTGTGCTAGCGTGTTTAAGGCGGCATAATCCTCTTCGCTAAATACATCTTTGTGTAGAATTTCTAGATATTTTGGATCAAGTGGCATTAGGATTTATTCTCCAAAATAGATTTTTTTAGAGTTTCAAAGCGCATAAAGATATTGCCATCAATATTGCCTTCATTGCTTAAAATGACGACTCCACCTTTAGCAATAGCTGGGTCTGCTTCAAGATGAACATTGTTTAAATCTTTTAAAGACTCTTTAAGTTCTTCTAAATCTCCGGGGAAAACTTTAAGTGTAACTTGTGTATTCTGTGCTATATCTTGTAAAAGTGTTCTTGCAAGTGCTGATGCAATTTTTGCGCTGTTTGTGTTGATTTCAGCAGTAATAACTTCTTTTGCAATATCAAGGGCTATGGAGCTTAATTCTTTTTCTAAAGTTAAAATATGATTTTTAGATTCCAAAATATTTGTATCTATGCGTTGAATACTTAGAGCATAAAGTTCTTTTTGGCTATTAATTTGCGCTTCAAGCTCTTGTTTTGCTTTTTGGTAGCCTTCATTGTAGCCTTGCTCTTTTGCTTCATTTCTCGCAAGAGATACTTTTTCATTAATTTCTTTTTCTTGTTTATCAAATTGTTCTTGGAGTTTTTGTAGAGATTCTGCAAGCACATCACTTTTTTGTAGAATTTTATCTACAACTTCTGTTTCAAATAGTTTGAGCGCTGGTGCATCAATGCTTTGTTCAATCGGTGGTTGCGGGGTTTCTACAATTTGCATTGTAGGTTGTGGTTTGGGTGTTTCTTCTTGGATACTAGATTCCATATTAGGTTGGGATTCCGCCTTTGGAGCAATTTCCATATTGCGAAAATTGTATTTTTTAATATCGTGCCGATTCTTATGTTGTTCTGTGATGATATTTTCGTGTTCGCTAATATTATTCAATGGTATCCTCTTGTTCTCCAATTTGGATAATGCCCTGCTCAGAGAGTGATTGAACGGTTTCTACGATTCTGCGTTGTGCAGCTTCTACATCTTTAACCTTCACTGCACCTAAGAATTGCATTTCCTCTAAAAATTGTTCTCCTGCCCTTTGGGACATATTAGACATAAACTTTTGCTTCAATTCTTCTGGAGATGCTTTGAGCGCTAGAATTAAATCTTTTTTGTCAATGATTTTCAAGATCTCTCTAATTGCATTATTGTCAAGTTTTTCAATATCTTCAAAGGTAAACATCATTTCTTTAATGGCAACAGCAAGTTGATCGTCAATCTGTTCAATGTAGGCAATAGTAGCTTTTGCTGCTTTTTGTCCTAGTCGATTAAAGACTTCTGCAACAGCACGAATTCCACCCACTTCAACTTTATAACTTGTGAGTGATTCTAATTTATTTTCTAGCACGGTTGATACGCGCTTTACAACATTTGGTGAAATATCCCCTAAGTTTGCCATACGGATCGCAATCTCGGCACGCAAATCATCTGAAAAGAAATTTAGCGTTTCTGCTGCATTTGTGGGATCCATATGTGCTAGGATAAGCGCGATGGTTTGTGGGTGCTCGTGGATAATAAAATCTGAGAGCTGTTGTGGGCGGACGCGTGAGAGATATGCAAAGTTTTGGGAAGATTGCATAGATTTTGCAAGCTTGTCTAAAACCTTTTTAGCAGCTTCTGGTCCAAGTGTGCGATAAAGCAATTCTTTAGCGTATTCAAAACCGCCTGTAGAGATATATTGATTGGATTGAAAAATTGCATAAAATTCTTCTAAAATTGCCGCAGCAATCACCTTATCAACGCCGGAATTTTGTGCAATGTATTTAGAGATTTCTGTAATGGAATCTAAATCAAGATGGGAAAAAATTTCTCCTGTGAGTTCATCGCCTAATTGCACAAGTAAAATGGCAATTTTTTCTGCCATTGAGAGTTCATCATATTGTGATTGTTGGCGAGGGCTTAATGAAATGGAAGGCATTAGCGTTTTCCTCCTATATTGTCAATTCCTAGTTCATCATGCACTAGCGTCTGGAATAAGTTTGCAAGCTCGGCTGGTTTTTCCATTGTGAGCTCTTTAATTTTTTCTAAAAGCACATTATACTTGATTTCATCTTCATTTCCGCCATTTCCAAAGCCAAGTTGATCTTCAATTCTGCGACGCATTTCATTTAAGCGGTCACTATTTTCTTCTTCATCTTCATCAATCTTAATAAGTGATTCCAATTCTTCTTCTTCATCAGCTTTTGCTTCAAGCATTCTTTCACTAAATGGAACAATAACCTTTTTATAAAAGAAGAATAGAATAATTCCTACAAGTACATATTTAAGCAGTGGCATAAAAGGTTCTAAAAGCTTTGCAGAAGCCTCCAAGAAACGCTCTAATGGGGTGCGCGCTTTAAAGCCAGAGAGTTGTCCATTTAGTTGAAAGTTGCTTACAGACACTTCATCTCCTCTTTGATTATTGTATCCGATTGCTTGACGCACAAGAGCGGAGATTTTTGTCATATCTTCTTCATTAAGTGCAATATATTTAAGTTGTTCAACACCTTCTTCATTAAGCTCTTTCTCATAGCGACCATCTACAACAACAGCGGCAGATAATCTGCGGATTGTAGCAAATTCTCCTTTTATGTTTGAAATAGTTTTACTGATTTCAAAATTTGTTGTATTTTGAGTTTTTTCATATTTTTCTTTTGTGTTGTCATCTTCTAATCCTTGAACAGGACCTATGTTGCTTACAACCCCCGGAACTCCACCAATTTCTTTAGGACGGAATCCTTCGCGTTTTTCTTCTAAGTCTTGAATGCTACGCACAACATTGTTGGGATCATAATATTCTTGTGTGCTTTCTTTTTGAGCGAAGTCAAATTCTGCAGTAACTTTTGCTACAACACCTTCTCTTCCCCCTGCAATAGGAGACAGGATATTAACAATCTTTTCTTCTAGAGCGTGTTCAAAATCTGTTTTATAGCGGAGTTGTGCCACAGCTAGTTCTCTAGCACCTCCAAGCTCATCAAGCTCACTTAGGGGCTCACCTTTTTCATTAACGACTTCAACATTTTGAATGGTTAGGTTTGGCACAGCGGAAGAAACAATATTTTTAATTCCTGAAATTTGCTTAGGCGTTAGAGTTTGTGCAGGTTTAAAAACAAGCACAACAGATGCTGTGGGTGGTGTTTGTTCGCTAATAAAGACGGTTTTTTCAGGCTGGGCTAAATGAACGGTTGCTTTTTGAATAGGAGCTAAGCTCTCAATGGTGCGTGCAAGTTCTCCTTCAATTGCGCGTAAATATTTAATGCGCTGGTCAAAATCTGTTGCGCCAAAATCTTTTGTATCAAAAATTTCAAAGCCAATTTTGCTACTTTTTGGGATTCCATTGCTTGCAAGCTTCATTCTTTCTTCATAAACAAATTCTTGCGGAATTAAAATAGTGTTATCTTTTGGGATTTTATAAGGAATTTTATCTTGTTGGAGTTGTTGGATAATTAAAGCACCATCTTCTGGGCTAACCCCTTCAAATAAAACCGCATAACCTGGATATAAAATTCCTGTTTTATTGCTGGTAGAATTCCACACAATAAGCGCAGAGATGAAGCCTACTACAACAACAATTGTCGCTAAAATAACGATTTTTTGTTTTTTGTTTAGTTTTTTATAAAGGTTTCTAATTTGTTCAAAAAGTGCTTTTAAATCCAAAGTCTAGTGCCTACTTTTTCTTAAGATATGTATTAAAAAGTGTGAAAAATTTTTCATTTTGCTTTGGAGTGCCAATAGTGATTCTAATCGCATTTAAGCCATAGCTTGTTAGATTTCTAACAATCATTCCTTTTTTAAATAAATGCTCTGAAATTTCTTTGGAATCTAGCGGTGTTTCAAAATAATAGGTAATGAAATTTGTGTAACTTGGAGTAAAGTTAAAACTATTTTGTTTAGCAAAATCTTCAAATAATGGCATTTGTTCTAAATTATTTTGCATACTTTTTTGAATATGCTCTTCATCTTTAAGGGCGGCAATGGCTGCTGCAAGAGATGGTGTGGTAATGTTAAAAGGTGGGCGAAGTTTTGAAAGTGCTTGGATAATTTCTACATTTGCGATTCCATATCCTATACGCATTCCACCTAATCCATAGGCTTTAGAAAAAGTGCCTGTATAAATCACATTTGAAAAAGTATCAATAAGAGCTTTAGGATCAAGTGCTTTGTTGGAATCTTTTGCTTTTGCGTATTCTTGGTAAGCACCATCAATGATAACTAGGCAATTAGAATCAATGTGCTTCAAAAAATCAAAAACTTCTTTTGAGCCTAAACATTCCCCTAATGGGTTATTGGGAATACATAAGAATATAACTGCTGGTTTATGTATCTTATAACATTCTAAAAATTCTTGTAAATTATGTGTGTGGCTTGGCGTGCGGATAATCTCAGCTCCAACAGCTTTTGCGTAGATTTCATACATTGCAAAAGTGGTTTTTGCCATTAAAATTTTACTTGTATGATTTGCTTTGGCGTGAATACAAAATTCTATGATTTGATCGCTACCAGCACCGATTATTAGAGTATTGTTTGGAATATTAAAATGTTTTGCCAAACCTTCTTTTAGGGCATACATAGAATCATCGGGGTATAAATGTGCATTTTGCGCTGCCTGTATGATCGCATTAATTGCATTTTTGCTAGCCCCTAGTGGATTTTCATTTGAAGCAAGCTTAACTACTTCATTTTCCTTAATTCCATATTCTCTAACTACAAGTTCAATAGGAAGCCCCGCCTCATAAGTCTTAATGGAATCCAAAGCTGTATTAAAAGTCATTATTTAAAACCCCAACAAAAAATAATCTGCTATTGTAGCAAAAAATTAGTCTAAAAACATAAAAACTATAAAATCATACGCATCATATCTATAAATTGATCTATATTACCTTGTGTAACATAGTAATCCACGCCTTTTTCCCTAATTTCTGTAAGAATTAAACTGCTAGCGTTTTTAGGCATAATGGCGCAAAATTTTGGCGTGCAGACACTCTCGCTAAAGAGTTCAGTGTATTTTTGCATAAAACTTAAGAGATTCATCTCGCACACTTCCCATTCCATAACAATAACATGGTAATCTATGGGATTAGAAATACTTAAGTGATTATGAGGATCATTGGAAGTTGTGATTTGTAAATCACTATCAAAATTTTTTAAATATTCCTTATAACGCTTGCTATCATCTTTGGAATTTTGGATTAGAAGAATGTTTTTTCTAGAAAATGCTTCAAGGTATTTTAAAAGATCAAAAAGTTTTTTGGTTTCATTACGGATTTTGCTTTTATCTAGGCTGTGCAAAAAATATTTTAAAAATGTTTTTGAGCTATAAGTTCCAGTGATTCCAGCCTTAATAAAAAATCTTCGCACGCTTAAACTTCGCTTTGCCCTTTGCCAAAGAAGTGTATCTAAATCATAAGCCTTTGCGTTTAGAAGTTTAATAAAATCTTGTTTTAGGGCATTTGTTAAAGGAAGATAACCTTTTAGAAATTCTTCAAAAAATTTTTCAGAAAATTCATCTCTTGCTTTGGAAGCTTTTGCAAGCTTGTCTTTTTGTTCTGAGAGATAGTGGAGTAAATCTACATAGCGTTTGCGGAGCTTTTTGAGATTGCTTAGGGCTTGTGCATAAGCAGCACTACGGGTATCGCTGCGTTTTGCAAATTGATCTTCCATAGCTTTTAGTGTTGTTCCTAGAGCCGCTTGTTGGATTGTAGCACTTTTGATAATAGATTGTGTGCTTTCAATAAGCTCTTCCATTTTTACAAATTCTATTTGGCGTGCTAGAAAGATTTTTTCATAAGAATATTGTGGGGGATAGGAAGCCTTTTTAATAAAGGATTCATACTCTCTATCTAATGCGCCAAGTTCTGACTTTAGGTTTGTTAAAGCGGTGTTTGAAATGGTGCTATCTAACTCAAAAAGGTCATTATAAGCAGTAAATAAAAAGCGTTTAATGCGCAAAAAATCTAAGTCTTTTTTGGAATTAATATCTTTTTCGTAGCGTTTAATTAGATTTTCAACGCCACCAAAATGATCATAAATACAATCCTTAATGCTACGCGTTTGACGGATTACAAAGGCTTGATTAGGATTTTTTTTAGGACGCACGACATTAACGCGTGTTTTGTCATCGCTAAGTTCAAATTCCACTTCTAAATTTGGGGAGATTTCTTTTAAATCCGCGTCCCAAACGCTTAAATCAAACTCAAAGCGTCGTTTGTTATGTGCTTGTTCAATCAAACCGCGTTTTGCTTGCGCATTTAGTCCGATTAAATAACCAATCATTCTTTAACCCTTGCAATTGCCAAACATTAAATTAAATATTTTCGTAAGGCTGTATTATACCAAATATGCAAAAAGAGCAAAGCGCCCACAATTTAAATCGCGCCGATAAGAAAAAAAGCTAGAATCACAGCAAGTGCATTGTGGAGCGATTGTGTAGTGATTTATCAAATGCGATTCCAATTGTGCTTTAATCCCAGCAATTAAGTCCAAATAAAGCCTACCATTGCGTAAAATTCTGCCTTTTTCTAAAATTTCGCTGCTAAAAATATCTTCTCTAACTTCATAGCAGCATTTTCTAATAGAAGGTCCAATATACACAAAGAGTTCATCTAAACAACTATGAAATCGCTTTTGTAAGAGTTCTAGCGCATTTATTAAGATGCCCTTTTGTAAGCCAACACGCCCGCAATGAAGTAGTAGTAAAATCCCCTTTTTAGTGTCATAAAGCAAGATAGGATTGCAATCTGCCACCATAACCATACCTATTATGCCTTTTTGTGTGATTAAGATTCCATCTCCATCGCCTAACAGTTCTCCAGATTTTGCCTCTATAATAGTATTCCCGTGGATTTGGTTAAGATAGGCTAGATTTTTTAATTGAAAAGGCGAGATTATGGCACTTCTGTTTTTTAAAACATTTTCTTTGCAATCATTGCCAGCGTGAAAGGCGATATTTAGTGGAGAGTGGCTTAAGAATGCATACAATCCACTTGGTGTTTGGATTTGTGTTTTTTGCACGCTTAAAAAGTTGGAATCCAAATTATAACTCTTGATTATAATCTGCGTAGTTTTGCATAATTTTACACGCACCTTTGGAAATGTCTAATAATGGATTAGGTGAGAGATTGATTGTTATTTTTAATTCCTCTTGTAAGTAGTCTTTTAAGCCTTGCATTAGGGCTAATCCACCTGTTAAGACAGCTCCATCATCAATTAAATCAGGTGCAATTTGCGGAGGAGCTTCATGGATTGCTTCTAAGATTACGCGTTTGATTTTTTCCATACTATTTAAGAGTAAATTTTTAAAATCATTAAGTTGTAATTCATAAGCAATAGGCATTCCATTGACTAGATTTTTGGCACCAATGGCAACGCTAGGATTATCAGAGAATACATTAATGCGCTGCTTAATCATTTCTGCTGTATCTTTGCTAATACCTATGCTTTTATTATGGCGACAAAATTCAATAATTGCATAATCAATAAAATCCCCAGCTTCTTTTGTGAAAGCACTTGTAACAAGTCCGCCTAAAGAGATAATGCTAGCTTCCACAAGTCCGCCCCCAGCGTCAATAACCATTTTTGCGCGCGCTGTGCTAATATCAAGTCCAGCTCCGACACTCGCGCTAAAGGGATCTTCTATTAATAAGACTTCTTTTGCGCCTGCAAGCATTGTAGCTTCATAAAGGGAGTGGCGTTCCACTTGTGTTAGGTTTTGTGGAATACTAATTCCAACTCTGGGTGCTAGGGAGTTTGTTCTGCCTTTATCAATTAAGGCTTGCATAAAGATTTTTGTGGTTTCAAAATCGCTAATTGCTCCCTTGGAGATAGGGTTAATCACACAGATTTCTTGGGGAGCTCTACCTAGCATTTTTTTAGCATTATCTCCAATAGCAATTGTGCGCACATTGTTGTATTTTGTTTCTAAAGCAATACAAGTTGCCTCACAAAACAACACTTCATCAGTATTGTTGCGCACGATGGTATTTGCTGTTCCTAAATCTACTGCAATATCATTTCTGTCAAATAAAGCCATTAAAATCTCATTTAAAATTTTTAGCAAATTATACATTATAAATAGCAAATTTTACGCGCTTTTGTTATAATGCAACAAAGTTTTAAGAGTTAATTTTGCAGGATTTTTTAAGGATTTTAATGTTTATTTTTTTGTGTTATATGCTACTTTTAAGCCTTCCAAAGCTTGTATTATCTGTATTGCAACTAGGATTTTTAAGCAAAGAGGCTAAAAAAGAGCCTTATATTTTAGAGCAAGAGAAGTTTTTGCAAGCCGCACGCTATGCGATTTTAAGAGAAAAAATCAGTGTGCTAAACACACTTTTGGATTTGGCATTTGTCGGATTTTGGCTTTTGTATGGGTTTAGAGCGTTAGAAAATGCGCTAAATTTTTCACCTTTGGTGGAATCTGTGGTGTTTGTGTTATGTTTTTTGGTAGCGCAATTTTTAGTTGCACTGCCTTTAGGTGCATATCAAACGCTAGTTATTGATAGGGAATTTGGCTTTGCTAGAGGGGGAGTGAAACTTTTTATAATGGATACTTTAAAGTCTTTTAGCTTGCTTCTAATCTTTGGTGGAATCTTAATTTTTGCGTTTAGTTGGATTATTTTGTCTGTGGCAAATTGGGAGATTTACGCCTTTGTATTGGGAGCTGTGTTGATTATTAGCTTAAATGTGCTTTATCCTACAATAATTGCGCCTTTGTTTAATAAGTTTTCACCCTTAGAAAATATGGAGTTGAAAGAAGCAATCAATGCGCTACTTGTGCGCGTTGGGTTTAAGAGTGAGGGTGTGTTTGTGATGGATGCTTCTAAAAGAGATGGGCGGTTAAATGCTTATTTTGCAGGGCTTGGAAGGGCAAAAAGAGTGATTTTGTTTGATACACTTTTAGATAAGATTTCGAGCGAATCGCTCTTGGCAGTGTTGGGACACGAATTGGGACATTTTAAGCATAATGATATTTATAAGATGATAGCGTTAATTCTTATGTTTTTTGCCACACTTATGTTTTTTGTGGCAAATATGCCTGAAGCATTGTTTGCAAGTGTGAATTTAGAATCAAGTCCACAAGCAAGTCTTGTATTTTTGTTAATTTTAAGTGCGCCTTTTGGGTTTTATTTTATGCTTGTGGTGAATTTTTTAAGTTGTCAAAATGAATTTAATGCTGATAAGTTTGGTGCGAGTTTAACAAGTAATGAAGCTCTAGCAAACGCACTTATTGTGCTTGTTAAGGAGAATAATTCTTTTCCGCTTGCACATCCTTTGTATATGCGCTTTTATTATAGTCATCCACCTTTAATGGCAAGACTTATTGCTTTAGGTTGTGAGCGTTTAGGAAAAAATGGAATCGCATAGTATTAAAGATTTGCTTTGTTTTGGGGTTGAGGTTTTACAAGAGAGTAGGATAGAGCGACCAAGATTAGAAGCGGAGATTTTGCTAGGTTTTGTTTTGGGACTTCAAAGAGTGGAGTTGCACGCAAGGTTTCATCAAAATGTGGAATCTTTTTTTGTAGAATCCTATTTAAGATTACTTAAACGCCGCGTAAATTACGAACCTATAGAGTATTTAATAGAGAAAGTAAGTTTTTATGGAGAAGAGTTGTATGTTTCTTATGGTGCGTTGATTCCACGCCCTGAAACAGAGATTTTATTAGAAAAAACATTAGAATTAATTGTGAGCAAAGATTGTAAAAATATTGCAGAAATAGGCGTGGGAAGTGGGGCAATTAGTGTTTTATTGGCATACTTAAGTAAAGGTTTGAAAAGTGATTCTAATTTAAGTTTTCACGCAAGTGATATTTCCCCAGAAGCCTTGTTTAACGCGTGTGTGAATAGGGAAAAATTTAAGGTAAAAAATCTAAGTTTGCATTTAAGTGCATATTTGGATTTTAATGTAAAACTTGGAATTAATTTTGATATTTTGGTTTCAAATCCACCTTATATTAAAGAAGGTGAAATGCTTCCAAAATCTCTATCCTATGAGCCGCAAAAAGCTCTTTTTGGTGGTGTTAGGGGTGATGAAATGCTATTAAATATTATTGATTTGGCACAAAAATTTAAGATTCCTTATTTGCTTTGTGAGATGGGCTATGATCAAAAAGAGAGTGTTAAGGCGCATTTGAAAAACACTCCCCATAAAAGCGTGGAGTTTTATAAAGATTTAGCAGGGCTAGATCGTGGATTTATTCTACATTTTTAACAAAATAACGCCATCAATTCCATCTTTTGCGGCAATTTCAATATCTGATTCTTGTGTGATGCACCATAGAATCTTAGCATCAAAGAGATAGGTTTCTGCAAGTTTTTGTAATGCGTTGGCAAGTTTTAAATCTTTGGTGAGTAAGTAGCGCGTGTTAAGATTGACTAGAAGCAAGGCTTCTGTTATGCTTGTTACGATTGCGCCAAAACTTAAGTGATTCTCTTGGCAATATTTTGCCAAATGCAAGATAGAATCACAATTTTCTAAAATCAAAAAATCATTAGGAAGTGTGTTTTGGATTTTATCTTTTTTCTTAATAAAAACCACATTTAAAGGTGTAATTAATGGATGATTTAAGATTAGCATTGTGCGCATTCCTTAGAACAGAAGTATTTGCCATCTTGGATAATGGCTTCATCAGTTGATACATAAGTTCCGCATTTAGTGCATTCTAGCATTATGGAATCTTGCTTGTTTTGTTTATTTCTTTTTTGTGTGGGCTTTCTAAAAAAGAAAAAATAGATTCCAATAATACAAAGTATGAAAATAATCCACTTTAGCATAAAATATCCTTTCCGTTTATTATAAGATATTGCGATAAGGTGTGTGTAAAATGTGTATATTTGAGATTATCTGGAATTTCATTTTTCACATTTGAGCCTTTATAGAGTAGAAGTGTAGTGTTATCTTTTATACAATGTTTGCATTTTTCTAATAAGACTTTAGTTGCAAAAGTTGCCCTTGAAGTGATTAAATCGGGTAGATTTTTAAGTTCTAAGGATTCTATTTTTTTGCGCTGAATACTTAAGTTTTGAAGTTTAAGAGTTGCTTTAATATTTTGCAAAAAAGCCGCTTTTTTGGCGTTTGGCTCACAAAGAATTGTTGGAATCCTAAGAGCAATGTGTAAAGGGATTGCTGGGAAGCCATTGCCACTACCAATATCAAGTAATAAGTGTTTGTGGCCTAGATCAATTTTGCTTAAGGGATACAGGGAGTTTTCAATATTTTTTTGAATATCTTTAGTATCTTTTGCCCCGCTTAGGCTGTGGATTGCATTCCAAGAAAGTAACATTTGCGTGTAGTTTTCCAAAAGTTCTTGTTGTGCCGTGCTTAAAAACATTTTAATCCTATAAAATTAGCATTCCATCTCCATAGGAATAAAAGCGATAATTTTTTGCAATAGCTTCTTGATAAAGTTTTAAAGTTTGCTCTAGCCCTATAAAAGATGCAACTAGCATTAAAAGCGTGGTTTTTGGTAGATGAAAGTTAGTTAAAAGCGCACTTGTAGCTTTTGGTGGATTTTGTGGATGTAAAAATAAATCACATTCTCCGCTTAAAGCCTTGCCTTCTTTAAAGGCTTCACTTCTTGCATAGGTTTCAATAGTGCGTGCTGCGGTTGTTCCAATGGCGGTGATATGGCTTGCAACTTTCATTTTTTTTGCAGAATCTTGTGGAATAAAAAAAGACTCTGTGTGCATTTTGTGTTCTAAAATATTTTCCGTATTTACTCCAAGAAAGGTTCCAGCTCCAGTGTGCAAGGTGATTTCTGTGGTGCTAAAATGCTCTTTTAAATATTTGTAGGCTTCCTTGCTAAAATGCAGTGAAGCAGTAGGGGCAGCGATTGCTCCTAAGTGTTTTGCAAAAACACTTTGATAATCTTGTTTGTCTGCTTGAGTATCATCGCGTTTAATGTAGGGGGGTAGAGGGATATGCCCGCTATGTTCTAAAAAGGCAAAGAAAGCATCACGACTTAGTGGAATTTCTTTGTTTTCTTTTAAAATAAAAAATTCCGCTTCTTTAAATCCGATTCCAATATTTGCTAAGTTTCCTAAAATTCTAGCATACACGCTACCAAAGGAAATTATACTACCTGCTTTTAAGCGTCCTTTAAATTGCATTAAATAGCGATTTTCTGAAATCTCTTTGTGGAATAATGCTTCAATTTTTGCACCACATAAGTTAGAATCATTTTTTAAATTTTGTAAGATTTTTTTACCATAAATTCTTGCTGGTAAAACTTTAGTATTATTAAACACAAGTAAGGTATCTTTTGGTAAAAAATTTGCAAAATTCCTAAAAGTGCTATGTGTAATGATGCAATCCTTGCGGTTAAATACAAGGAGCTTTGCTGCTTCTTTTGGTGTTATAGGTTCTGTCGCAATGCACTCTTTTGGAAGTGTGTAGTTGTAACTTGAAAGAGATAGAATATTCATTAGTCTTCTTGTGGTTCTTCTTGATAAGGATTTACTATTTTTGCAATCATAATAGAAAGCCCATAGAGCAGAGTTAGTGGAATTGCCATTAAAAATTGCGAAAGCACATCAGGGGGAGTAAGTATTGCCGCTAGGATAAAAATAAAGACAATGGCAAATTTGAAATAATCTTTAAGCGTTTTATCTGTAACAAGCCCAATTTTTGCTAAGAAAAATGTAATAACAGGAAGTTCAAAGGACACACCAAAGCCTACCATTAATTTTGCAAAAAATCCAACATAGTCTCCAATACTGGGGAGCGCGGTAAAGAGTTGGCTACCAAAATTAATAAGATATCCAAAGCCAATAGGAAATGCTACATAATAAGCAAATGCACAGCCACATAAAAAGAAAAAAGTTCCAAAAATCACAAAAGGAACAACGAGTTTTTTTTCGTTCTCATAAAGACCGGGAGCGACAAACGCCCAAATTTGCCAAAAAATCACAGGAAGTGTGAAAATAAATCCGCTAAAAAATGCAACTTTAATTGCTGTAAAAAATGCTTCACCAACTTGTGTGAAAATTACACTCTCACGCCCTTTTGGCAAAGCAGTGCTTAAAGGTGCTACCATCCAATCTAAAATAATCTCCCAAAAATAAAAAGACACCGCAAAAGTAATAAAAAGCGCGATTGTAATACGGATTAAGCAACGGCGTAAGTCTTGGATATGGGGTTTTAAATCTTCAAGCATTAAGATTCCTTTTTAAGATTTTCGCCAAAACTTAGCGAAGTTTTGTTGCTAGTATTTAGCTTAACTTCTTTTGTGTTTTGTGGTTTGGATTCCAACTTTTGTTCTATGGAATCTTGTTTTGAGGTTTGGATATTTTTTTTGTTTTGTGGCATTTGTTGTAATGTTTGTTGCGGAGTATGTTTGGAATTGGAATCTTCTAAAAGATTTTCATTTAATTCAAGGGTTTTTAAGTCAAGCTCTTTTGTTAGGTTTTGTGCGCCTTGTGTAATGCTATTTTTATAAGCGAGAGCTTCTTCTTTGATTTTATTAAGATTAATCTCTTTATCTAGACTTTCTTTGGCATCTTCCATTGTTTTTTTGACGGCGCGAAAAAATTTTGCCATATCTACAAGTGCTTTTGGTAGTTTCTCTGGTCCTAAAAAGATGATTGCCACAACTGCAACCATTAAAATTTCAAAAAATCCCATTCCAAACATTGCTAAATTGCCTTTTTTGTTAGCTAAACTCGGGATTTTATCTAATTTTGGAATAAAGTGTGCTTAGAAAAGTTTAGAATTTTCATAAGAAGGTGCAAAAATGGCAAAGAGATTTTTGGGTATAGAAGTGTTTAGGAAAGTTTTTTTTATTAGTTTTTTGGTTTGGGCTTTAGTGGGTTTTAGTGGGTGTATCTCTCCTAAGACAGATGCATTTTTATTAGGAGCAGGAATTGGCGCTGGAACAACAGCGTATTTTTTAAATGGCGGAAGTATAGCAGGATATAGTTTGCGTTCTTTTCAAAATAGAGATAGGAATCCTACGGCGCAGCAATACAGGGATTTTTCAATCCCTAGTGAGCTAGAGTGGCAGTATATGGGGGAAGAAATTTTTTCAGAAGAGCAACTTCAACAAGCACAAGCGCAAGGAAAATTTTATTAATTTCTTATAAGAGGCGTGGATCTGCAATCTTACCTTTAATCGCACTAATTGCGACAACAGCGGAGTTTGCAAGATATACTTCAGAGTTTCTAGCGCCCATTCTACCAATAAAATTACGATTTGTGGTAGAAACACAGCGTTCATTATCCCCTAAAATCCCCATATATCCGCCAAGGCAAGCGCCACAAGTTGGATTTGAAATAAGCGCACCAGCATCAAGTAAAATATCAATATAGCCTAGTTTGTGAGCATCTTTATAGATTTGTTGTGTGCCCGGAGTAATGATTAAACGCACATCTTTATGCACTTTCTTGCCCTTTAAAATCTCACTTGCGATTTTTAAATCACTTAACCGCCCATTTGTGCAACTTCCTATGAATGCTTGGTCAATTTTTAAATTATCTTTGACAGCCTGTGAGATATTTTTTCCATTGCTTGGTAAAAAGGGATAGGCAACCACTGGTTCAAGCTTGCTAATATCAATAGTTAGGGTGCGTGTGTAGTTTGCATCGATGTCTGAAAAAAACTCTTTAGGTTTTGCGCGTAAATTTGAGCGACTTGCTAGAAACTCTCGGGTAATGGAATCTGGAGCTATGATTCCATTTTTTGCCCCTGCTTCTATTGCCATATTACAAAGAGAAAATCTATCGTCCATACTTAAATAAGAAATCCCCTCACCGCAAAATTCTAAGGCTTGATAAAGTGCGCCATCAACGCCAATTTGGCGGATAATCTCTAAAATTAAATCCTTGCCATAAATGTGTTTTGCTGGCTTTCCTATAAACTCCACTTTAATGGAGCTTGGCACTTTAAACCAATTTCTTCCTGTAATCATTGCATAGGCTAAATCTGTGCTTCCCATTCCTGTGCTAAAAGCCCCTAATGCGCCGTGCGTGCAGGTGTGAGAATCTGCACCTATAATCACATCACCACTAACAACTAAGCCTTTTTCTGGTAAAAGAGCGTGTTCAATCCCCATATCCTTTTCATCAAAGAAATATTTAAGATTGTGCTGTTTGGCAAAATCACGGCTAATTCTTGCTTGATTTGCGCTTGCAATATCTTTTGCTGGAATAAAATGATCCATTACAATGCAAAATCCATCGGGATTTGCAAGTTCTGTTGCACCACTTTCATTAAAGGCTTTAATAGAAAGTGGAGTAGTAATATCATTGCCAATAACCATATCAATGGGGGAATCTACAATATCCCCGGCATATACTTTTCTCTTGGCGTGTTCTGAAAAAATCTTTTCTGTAATTGTCTGTCCCATTTGCATTCCTTTTTAGAGATTTAACGCATTTTTAAAATAGTTTTGGATTTCTAAAATCCTTTGTTTTTGGCGATAAAAGCTATTAGGATTTGCTACTAAATACGCGCTAATATCCATAATTGTGTAGTCAATCTTTAAATTATTTTGGCGCATTGTATCACCTGTTTCTACTAAATCTACAATCACATCAGCCATTCCTACAAGGGGGGCTAACTCAATAGAGCCATAAAGCTTGATAATCTCTACACTCATTGCCTTTTTGGCAAAAAATGCTTTTGCGATATTTGTCATTTTTGTAGCGATTCTTAAATTTGGATTTGCAAAGCTAAAGGCGTAAGAGTTTGGAGAGCCAATACACACACGACATTTTCCAAAGCCTAAATCAAGCAAGCGCACAAGTGGGCTTTTTTGTTCCTCTAAAACATCAAGTCCAACCACTCCGATATCTGCCACTCCGCGTTCTACATAGGCTGGGACATCTTGATTTCTTACTAACATAAAACTAAAATTATCTTTCTGTAAAATAAGCTTACGATCTTCAAAGTGCAATGGAGTTTTTAAAAAGTGTTCAAAAATTTCTAGTGTTTTGTCTGCATTGCGCCCTTTTGGCAGTGCAACTCTAATCATAAGTAAATCCCTTTTGCTGTGAAATTAATTTCAATTGCTTTTTGCATTCCTTTAAAAACTAGCAAATCATCATAAAAACAATTTTTAAAAAAATGTGAAAGAAACTTTCCATCACCACCTGTGAAATGGATTCTTTTATTTTTGGAGGTGGTTTGCAGCATTAAAACAATAGATTTTAGCATTCCATAGCTAATGGCGTCTTTTGTGTTTTGTGGAAAAGCATATAAATCTACGGCAAAGTTCATATCTTGATCTAAAACTGCAATATTTTCAAACATTTTGCGATATTGTGAGATTCCGGGCATTATAAAACCGCCTAGATGAATTCCTTGGTGCATTACATCGATTGTTATAGCGCTTCCAGCATCTACAATCACTCCATCATTAATAGCCATACAAGCGGCAACTCTATCTACTCCTAAACCTTTGTAAGTAGTATCAAGACTTAAGTAATCACATAAGTCAAAACAACGATTGTGCGAACGCAAGAGTGCATTTGTAGAATCTTTATTGACACTAATGAATATGATTGTTTCTTTAGGATCTTTTGGAGTAAGTGCGTGTTTATCTTCTTTCCAGATTCTTCCGCGATAGTAAAAATGCAAAAAACTATTGCCAATATCGCAAAGAATCATTAAATGCCCTTATTGAATGTTGAGAAATTTATTCTTGATGAAAATTTTATCCGAAGCGGAAAAAGTGGGAGTGGAAATCTCATCAGGTAGTTTCTTAATAGTGCTTGTTTGCAAATCATCATCAACTAAGATCATATAACCTTGTGTTTCAAGCACAACAATATCTCTTCCGTGATTGGCAGCAGAGAAGTGCGCAAAAGGGAATTTTTGACGGAGTGTTTCATTTAAATCTTTATCTGTTAAGATAATTTCACCCTCATTAGAAAAAATAAAAATTCTATCTTCAAAGAATAAAATATCTTTAACATTAGCATCAAAAGTATTAATAACATTTGGGCTAACAGAAATAATACGCTTTGGAGTTGCTGCAACCATACGATTTCCAATAGCCTCTAAGAAAATAACATTGTTGAAAAAATTATCTCCATTTACCACGATATTTCTA
This sequence comes from Helicobacter winghamensis ATCC BAA-430, assembly GCF_028751035.1. Taxonomy (NCBI): domain Bacteria; kingdom Pseudomonadati; phylum Campylobacterota; class Epsilonproteobacteria; order Campylobacterales; family Helicobacteraceae; genus Helicobacter; species Helicobacter winghamensis. The sequence goes on from NZ_CP063533.1 coordinate 528,495, forward strand.
ACAAGGCGCATACTTGTCTTATCTACAATAATGAGTTTTCCATCTAGTGTTGGTATAACAACAATATCTGTTAAAAAATAAGGAGAAGCAATCAAGGTATTATTTGCTGGAGCAGGGGTATTTTCTTGATGATAGACAATTTTCATTTGTTCTAAATCATAAATTGCAATTGTGTTTGTATCAAAAATAATTGCAATTAAATTATTGTTTATAGTGGCGCTTATTGGAATGCTTTCAAGTGCAATTGGAGTTTCTTGTTTATTGGCTTTATTGATTAAAATAAGGGATTTTCCAAGTTGTGCAATGTAGTATTCTTCATTCTCATTTAAATATTGTGCATCTTTTTTTAAGTGGATATTTGGAATTTCACCATTTTTTGTGATAAATTGCCCATTCCTTAATGTGGCTCCATTGCGCACTATGGACTTAATATCAGCAGGGATTCCACCAGCATAAGAAACTTTTCCTTTTATGGTATCTTCTTTAGGTTCAAAATAATATTTAGAGCCACAACCACTTAGTATTAAAATACCAATAACACTGAAAAATAAAAGTTTAAAAATATGCTTTGAAAGATTATTTTGCATTTTCTGTTCCTTTGATACTAAGATGCGTAAGAGAATTTGCAAGATCGCGAATTGGGGAATCATTTTTGATTTTTGCTAAAATCTCTCTAGCTTTTTGTAGATTTCCTGCTTTTATTTCTAAAAGTGCCGCTTGTAAATAGCCAAAATCTCCAGCATTTTGGGAGTTTAGCAAATTTATATCTTTATTGAGTGAAGCAGTTTGTGCTGTTGCAAATTGCGCAATAATAGGATCTCTAGAGGATTCTAAAGTCTTAAGCATAGCGGTATCATTGGATTTTAATGCGTTTTGAAAAAGATATAAATCATACAATCTACTCTTGGAATCTTTTAAGATTTTAAGTGCAACTTCATCACCTTTTAATGCCTCTTCATAAGCGTTTGCTAGATTTTGTTGCTTGTTGTGTTGATAGTAGTTATTACCAATATAACCAATAATGGCTACAATAAGGATTCCAAGCAATGTAAAAAGTGCAAGTTTATAACGCCTAAACCAGCTTTCAAGGCGCAAAAGCCCTTCTAACATTTTTTCATCATTAGTCATTTCTTCTTTAATGTATTCCACATTTTGCTTTAAACTCAAGCTTTCTCCTTTTATCTATTTTCCGGTGCTTCCAAAACCACCTATTCCACGCTCTGTGTTTTCTAAAACTTTCACAACTTCAATTTCTGCCTTTTCAATAGGGCAAAGCACAGCTTGTGCGATTCTATCACCAATATTAACCTTAAAGTCTTCTTTGCTATGATTGATTAAAAGCACTTTAATTTCACCGCGATAATCTGAATCAATTGTCCCGGGTGTATTTAAAACAGAGATTCCATATTTTAGAGCTAAACCACTTCTAGGACGGATTTGAATTTCATATTTTTCATTAAAACTAAAGCTAAGACCTGTTGGCACAAGCGCGAATTCTTTACTTCTTATAATAGTGTTTTCACTAGCACACAAATCAAAGCCAGAAGCACCGCTTGTTTGGTATTGTGGAAGCGTTGCATTTGGACTTAAAAGTTTGATTTTTAGCACAGCCATTGCTTAAATCCTTAAAATACAATTGGTTTATAAGTGATTTCTAAAATCTCATAATCCACGCGCCCTTTAGGCAAGGTAACCGCCACTTCATCGCCTACAATCTTGCCCAAGAGTTGTTTAGCAAGGGGAGAGTGATAAGAGATTAAGCCTTTTTCTGGATTGCTCTCAGTTGCGCCAACAATGGTGTATGTGTAATTCTCTTCTGTATCTAAATCTTCTAGTGTGATTGTTGAACCAAAACTAACTTTATCGTGTGGGAGCGTTGCTGGGTCAATCACACGCGCTTCTGCAACAAGTTGTGTTAGCTCATTAATGCGCGCGTCTAAAAAAAGTTGGCGTTCTCTTGCGGCGTGGTATTCTGCATTTTCCTTTAAATCGCCGTGTTCTCTAGCGGTATCAATTTCAATAATATTATTTGGGCGTTCCACTTCTTTTAGATTCTTAAGTTCAGTAATTAGCTTATTATAGCCATATTCTGTCATAGGCTCCACAAAGATTCCTTAAAAAATAAAATAATTTATAATAGTAAAGAAAAGAGAGTTAAAAAGCCCTTTATTTTTGTAAATTTTTTATTAAATTTTCTAAATTTATTGCACAAGTTTGCGCACTTCCGTGTTTTAAGTATTCTATAAGCTTTGCTTTTTGAGTAAAGAAATGCGTGTAATCAAAGGTTTCATACGCATTTAGCAAATTTTGTGGTGTAACACAATGCTGCAAAAACTCCGGGTGAATGGGTGGAATTTTAGGGTTTGGATTGTTTTTTGGCGTTTTATAGGCATAAAATTCTAAGAAAATATTAGCTAGCCCTATAAAATTTAGCTTCACAAGTGCTTTAGCAATGTAGTAATCTAATGTGCGTGTTTTGTAAGCTAAAATTGTTGGAATCCCTAAAAGTGTGGATTCCAAAGTTGCCGTTCCGCTACACACAAAGGCAAAGGCGCATTGTTTTAGTCCTGCATAAGTATCAAAAACAACTTCAAAATCGCTAAAATCACCATAAATTACGCTTAAATCCTTGTCTTTAAAAGTCTGTGGAATGATAAGTAGCGGAATCTTTCCTTGATTTTTAAGGATTTTTGCTAAAGTTTTAAAAATAGGAAAAAGTGTGTGAATTTCGGCTTTTCTTGAACCGGGCATAAAGGCGATTTTTAGAGAATTTTGGCGCGCTTTAAAAGAGAAGGGAATACTATCAAGCAAAGGGTGTCCCACATAATGTAAGTTCGCGTTACTAGGATAAAAATCACACTCAAAAGGCAAAATCCCCCAAAGAGAATCGCATATTTCACTTAAGATTTTTGCACGATAGGCTTTCCACGCCCAAACTTGCGGCAGGATATAATACACGATGTGTGGAGAATGGTTAGTATTGTTGGAGTGTTTTTTAATGGAGCGAATAAGTGGAATATTAAAAGATGATGAATCCATAAAAAGCGCAATATCGCTTGTGCTAGCAAGCTTTGCAAGCTCTTTTTTGATAGAGAAAAACTTTGGAATTAGTTTTAAGATTCCGCTAAAGCCCATTACGCGAAAGCTAGAGGGGTTTAAAATATTTTGTGAATTGTTGTGTAAATTACTTTTAAAGTTGCTTTTATAACTTTTAAGCACTTCTGTATCAAAGATTCCATAAAGAATAAATGGAATCTCTTTTTTGCTAAATACATCTAAGAGTTTTAAAAGGTGTAAATTTGCGGAATATTCTAATGCAGAGATAAAGATTTTAACAGGCTTCAAGTCTTATCATTATTTGTGGAATCTAAAATTATGGAATCCATTTCTAAAGCTTCTTTTGAAGTCTCTTGCAAGGATTCTTGCTTTTCTAGCCCTTGTGGAGTTTGTAGCAAATCACGCATTTCAATGTGTAGTTTAGAAAGCTCTAAATCAAGAGTTTTGAGTTTGGATTCTACATTAATAAGTGCATTCAATAACTCTTTTGCATTTTCTAATGGCACATAATCTTTTGCAGGATTTGCAAGTAATCGTTGGTGTTTTTGGTAAGAAACTTCTAGTTTTGCCACAGGTTCTAGTGCGGTTGGGAGTTTAGTAAAAATTTCTTGTATTGTTTTTAAAATCTCTTGCAAGCTCTCGTATTGTTCAAAAAGGCTTGAAAAATCTTTGGATTCCACAACATCAGATTCTAAATTTTCTAAATTATTTTGCAAATTATTCTTGAAATTAGAATCAGATTTTTCTAAAGCCATATTGTTTTCTTTTAAAACTTTGTTTTTTGCTTCTAACTCTTTATTTTGAGCAAGTAAAAGCGCATTTTTTGCCGAGATTGTATTGTAGGATTCTATCAAGGCTTCTTTATCTTTTTTTAAAGCATCAAATTCTTCATTAAATTTTTTTCTTGCTTCTTCAAAGATTGTATAAATCTGCCACGCCTCTTTGATTTCATCAAGTTTTTGTGTTAATTCCTTTAAAGCGGAGAGATTTTGCATTATGCGTGATTCCTAAAATACCAAAGAAAGGCAAACATTATCCCGGAAGTCTTGGGGAATCCAGAATCTAAAATAAAGTCATAAGCTTCCTTTTTAGGTATAAAGATAACTTCTATATTTTCATCATCAACCCCGCCACCTAAATTTTGGCGATAACTCTCATCTAATGTTGCAAAAAACAGCGTTTGCTTGCTTCCAGCAAAGCCCACAGAGCTGTAAAATTCTGTAATTTGTGTAATATTTTCTAAAGGAATATTGTATCCGCATTCTTCTAAAATCTCTTCTTGCATAATTACATTTAGTGGTTTGTCTTTATCAGTGATTCCAGCACAGAGTTCAAAGGTGTAGCCTATCTCGCTTTTTAAATGTTTTGTGCTACGATTACTTTCTTTTAAAAAGACGGCAGGACGAAATTGCTTAACAATAACAAAGGCTTCTTTTTGTGTGTGATAGAGCAGCGCAGCAACGCTATCGTGCGCTTCAATAATATCCCAACTGCGTTCTTTGCCATTTTCTGTAAATTGCATTCTTTTTGGTTTAATGTATTTGGAATCTTCACACGCACAAAAGCGGATATTTGAAATATTTTTTGGTTGCATTAGTTAAGATTCTCATTGTTTTGATTAAGATATACGATATAGCCATTTTTTGCACGCTTAAAAGGCGTATTTTGCAGTTTATCTTCTTCTAGGGCTGCTTGAAGTGCTTTTTCATAGGTTTTTGCTGTGGCTAAGAAGCTTTCTTTTTCCTTGCCTTGAAGTTTGGATTGTGTAACCCTTAAATGCTTGATAGGATTAACAGCATTTCCATTTTTGTATAAGCCAAAGTGTAAATGTGGTCCTGTGCTAAGTCCTGTGCTACCAACTGTGCCGATTTTTCTCCCTTGTTTGACTTGTGAGCCAGCACGGATTCCGCGTTCAATTTTGTGCATATGCGCATAAAGCGTTCTGTATCCATTGTCGTGTTGAATAATCACGGTTCTACCATAACCACCTTTTGTTCCAGCAAATATAACTTTGCCATTGCCAGAAGCACGGATTGGTGTATGCCTAGGTGCAGCATAATCTGTGCCTAAATGCGGTCGTTTATATCCTAAAATAGGGTGTTTTCTCCCCATTGAAAAATGTGAGGATATTCTTTTGTATTGCAAAGGAATCGTTAAAAGATATTTGCTTAAATTATTCCCTTTTAAATCATAAAAATGTCCATCTTCGTGGCGGATTACATATTGATTATTGTTGCTAACTTTGAGTGTGGAAGCCTTAATATTTGGTGCGCCAAAGTTCTTGCCTAAGCGATATTTGCGTTCATAAATGATTGCTAACTGATCGCCCTTGCGCACTTCACGGCGAAAATCTACACTTCCTTTGTAGGCTTGGATAAAATCACTTGCTAAAAAGCTATCTCCAGTTAGATGAATAATATCATTATAAAGGGAATTATCTACAGAAAGTGAAATGGTATGTTCTTTTGAGAAATACACAATAGGAATCGCACGCATTCCGTATTTATCACCTTGTTTAAAAATATGAAGTTGAGAATTTTCATTAATAGGAATTAATGCCTGTAAAAGCACGGAATCATCATAAAGCGCGTAATAAGTGCTTCCACCAATAATTTCATCAGCAAGTTCTTTATCTTCTGGAGCAAGATCATAATAAGTCTTTAAAGGAATCGCATTTTTTTCAAAGAAAGTAAGAAGTGTTTGTCCTTGTTCCCATTTGGATTCTTGGATTGTCGCAGCGTGCGAAAATGCCCCAAATGTTGTAAAAGTAAAGCAAAATTTAAGTGTATTTTTAAAGAATTTTGAAGTTTTTAGCTGTTTGATAATGTGCATTCTAAGCCCTTATAAAGATAAGTTTTTGATTTAATGTAGCCAAAGATTATAGCACAAAATCCGCAATTTAGGGAGATAAATTCTAAAAAATCTTTTAAAATATAGAAATTTTGCTATAATCTCACATTTATTTCACGCAAAAAGTCTTTGGGAGCAATTTTGATGAAAGATTGGTTTGTGCCATCAATTGGTTTTGGATTATTTGTTTATTTTATGCTTTTTGTGATTTTATACACCATTAAAATTGGCGGAGCTAATGTTCCATTGTATGGTGAAAAACAACATATTACTCCAGCAAAGACAGATACAGAAAAATTTTTGCAAGATGTTTCAAAAAGTGTGCGTGAATCGTTTTAGTTTTTTAAATTTTAGCCGATATAGCTAGCAAGATTTTATATAAAGGAGTAAAAGTGATTAGTCATTTGATGAGCAATGCGACTTTTTCAACAGCTATTAATCAAGCAAATAATAAAAACACTTCGCAGATTAATGTAAAAAATGATTCCATTGATGATAAGCAAAAGACAAAAGAAACTGCAAAGTTAGAATCTAGTTCTAAGGTTGATACAATTAAAGACGCAATTAAAAATGGGACATATAAACTTGATTTAAGGGGAAGTGCAGAAAAATTGGCACAAGAATTGCTTAGATAAAGGATAACTTAAATTTTTAGGAGTTATCTATGTCTTTGCAGTTTTTACAAGGTGCATTAGAGGATATTAAAGCTCTAATTGCAATCACTGAACAAGATATTGCAGATATTAAGGTTGCTAACAATGACGCAATCTTTGCAAGAATTCCACAAAAAGAAGAATTAACCGCATCATTTATCCGCAAAAAGGAAGCCTACGCACAAGAAGTAGAACAACGCTTGCGCAATGAATATCCAAATGCTACATTAGAAGACTTAACTTATGAAGACAAGCAACGCTTGCTTGGTGAGGGTGCTAGTCAATACACAGCAGCCTTGCACGATAGTTTAAATCTGTTAAAAGATTTAAATCTTCGTTTTGGCAAAATGTCTTTAGCGGTTTCTGAATTTTATAGTTCGCTATTAGGAAAAATCGTTCCTGTGGAAGATGGAGGATATAAAAAGCAGTCGCTAGGCAATGCGTCATTTTTACAAGCAGAAGTCTAAAGGGTAAGCAATGGGTGGATTACTCTCATCTTTAAATACCCCTTACACTGGGCTAACTGGACATCAAGTTATGGTAGATGTTACCGGAAATAACATTGCTAATGCAAACAATGAATTTTATTCTCGTCAAGTGGTGCGTTCTTCTGCGCAAACTCCCCTTTGGAAGCAAAACTATGCATTAGGGCAAGGCTTAAATATCTTAACCGTTGAGCGTGTGCATGATGAATACAGCTTTATGCGTTATAAAAAGGCAAGTTCAGAAAAAACTTTTTATGATACTAGCTTTTCAGGGCTTAAGGAAGCTTCGGCATATTACCCAGAAGTTGATGGAGTTGGAATCTACAAGGATTTGCAAAGCTATTTTAACGCTTGGAAAGATCTCTCTACAAAAGCAGGAGATCCAGCGCAAAAAATCGCCTTAGCAGAGCAGGCAAAAACATTAACTAAAAATATCCAAGAAACGCGTAAATCTTTAGAGTATTTGCAACAACGCTTAAATGATGAAATGAAAGTAGCAGTTGATGAAGTTAATCGACTAGGCGAGCAAATTGCGATTTTAAATAAACAGATTGCAGAATACGAAAATCAAGACATGAATAAAAAGGCAAATGATTTGCGTGATTTGCGCGATCAATATGAATTTGAAATTAATAATTTAATTGGTTGCGATGTCTTTAAACAAAATGTGCAAGGAAGCGCTTGTGTAGATAAAGATATTGCTGATTTTGATGATGATTACACACTAACAATTGGCGGTAAATCTATCGTAGATGGAACTTCTTTTCATCCTTTGGTTTTGGATAATTCCGAAAATCCAAGTGGAATCTATACGATTAAATATCTAAGAAGCGATCATAAGCCCTACGACTTAACAAACTCTTTAAATCAAGGTAAAGTTGGAGCATTGTTAGACTTAATCCGCACAGAAGATGTATTAAATTGTAATGGAACACTAGGTAAGCTTCAAGTTTATATTAATGATTTAGATACTTTTGCAAATGGAATCATAGAAGCTACAAATAATATCTATGCAGAATCTTCTCAAAGAAGCGCAAAGAGTGATCAATTAACACTAGATGCAAGGGACGCACTAACAACAAGTGGTTACAATGTTCGTGAAGGGACATTTAAAGTTGTAATGTATGATAAAGACGGCAAAGAGCTAGGCGCTAGGGAAGTTACTATTAATAATCTTACAACAATGCAAGATATTGTTAATCAGCTAAATGGTAATGTTGATGATAATAAAGATGGAAATCCACTAAATGACTTTGATGATCGCTTTCAAGCAGTGTATAATAATGATTCTAAAACCTTTAGTATCACTTCTAAAAATCCCGCAGAAGATATTTTTATCTCAATCCAAGATAATGGCACAAATTTCGCTGGGGCTTTTGGAGTAAATCGCTTTTTTGACGGAAATGACGCAAGTAATATTGAACTAGCTCAACAATACCGCGAAGATCCTACACTAATTAGAGCTTATAGGGAAGCAGTAGATGGAAACTTTGTTATAGCAAACAAAATGCAACAACTTCAATTTGACAAGATTACTTTTACAGATTATAAAGGCGAACAGCGCGAAGAAACAATTAGTGGGTATTTTCGTTACATTGCAGGTAAAGTTGCTTCAGAGACACAAGCCACGCAAACTACACAAAGCACAAAAGAAGCAGTTTATAGTGCCACAAAGCAAGAGTATAAGGCACTTTGCGAAGTCTCTGTTGATGATGAGCTTGTGAATCTTATTAGATTCCAAAGTGGATATAGCGCAAATGCGAAGATGATAACAACTATTGACGAGATGATAAACACACTTCTAGGCATTAAGAGTTAGACTTCTAGCCCTTAAAGCACTACATATTCTACAATAACAGCTTAAAACATAATAATCTTAAAAGTAAATAAGAATTTTTAATTTTACAAGAGATTTATAAACAAAGAGTAAAGCAAAAATATTTTTATGCACAAAATTATGATTTTTTTACTAGAAAAGCTTGCTTTTTATTTTTAAATTCTTGTATAATGCGCCTTGTAATTTTTACAATTTACTCTATAAAGGAGATTAGAATGAATTTTCTAAAATTAAGTTTGGCAGCAAGTGTTGCACTAGGTGCATTCTCTACAGCAAGTTTTGCACAACCACTAGAGGAAGCAATCAAAGGTGTAGATGTAAGTGGATATCTAAGATACCGCTACAATGATGACAGATATGATAATGGTAATGATGATGTAAGTGGAAGCAACGCTACACACAGATGGAGAGCGCAAGCAGATTTCAAAACTCCTGTTGTTAATAGCGTAGCAATGAACTTAGGAATTATGTATAACAATGAAAACCAAAATGTCAATCATGGCAATGGCAAGGACTTTGGCGCTGGCACTATTACTCCTGGGTTCGGTGATGGTCTAGGTGCTGGTAAAGATGGAGATTTTGGTGTAAGCACATTCTATGCGACAATCACTCCAGATGTAACAGCTACAACTGTAATGATCGGTAAGCAACGCCTTGCTACTCCTATAACAGATGCTGGCGATGATAGAGCAACAGGTATTTTAGCTCTAAACAACGATATCACAGGACTTACTCTAGTAGGTGGTGCATTTGACTCTTGGAGTTTAGATGATATGTATGCTGGGTATAATGGTGATGAAACTTCAGTAGATAAGCCACTTTATACTTTAGCTGCGATTTATAATACAGATACAAGTTTTGGTAATATCGGTGCGCAAGCTTGGGGATTCTATGTGCAAGATTTAGTAGATGCTTCAGGATTCTTAGAGCTATCTTGGAAAGGAAGCTTATTAAACGCTAAATTACAATATGCTCTTGCAAAACTTGCAAACCATGAAGAAATTATTAATCGTGGAGCTGCTGAAGCAAATGATTTGCTTTCATTCCAAATTGGTGCGGATTTCACAAATGATTTCAATATCCCACTAGAAGCAAAACTTGGTTATATCACAAACTTCCAAGATGGAACAGCGGTAATGTTTGATGATGAGGGTGCATTAGCAAAAGCTGGTAAGTTATGGTGGCAAAACCCTACAACAGGTATTACATTTGGTTTAGGAAAAATAATCGGTGGTGGTTTTGATACTAGCGATTTTGCAAATGAAGCAGAAATTAATGTGTTCTATGGCGCACTTAGCTATGGCTTCATTGAAAACAGATTAAGAGTAGGTCTTGAAGGTGTTTATGGTGAGAGCGAATTAACAGCTCATAAAGGTGGTGCTCAAGTGAGTAAAGTTGAATTTACAGAAATCACTCCAACAATTAGTTGGCAACACAATAAAAACCTAAATATCTCTGCGTTTTATGCAATGCTAAATACAGAAGATAAAACAAATGGTGTGAAGTCACCAGATCAAGATAGAAACAGAGCAAGGGTAGAAGTAAAATACTCTTTCTAGTTTCTTACAGAATCCCTTTTTGGGATTCTATCTTTTTAACTCCCTTAACTTTTCTTAATCTCAAAGAATTATAAAATCACTCTTTACAAATCATTCTTTTATAAAAAATCTAAAACTTATTGTTTAGCTTTGCATTAAATCTAGTAGGCTTTGTTTTGGGCTTTTGCCTTTGATAATTAATGCCACTTCTTTGGCAATAGGTGTGTAGATATTATGTTTAGTTGCTAGCGCGTAGATTTCTTGTGAAGTTTTCACGCCTTCAGCGACTTCACCAAGTGTTTCTAAAATCTCTGTAAGTGTCTTTCCTTGTGCTAAATAAAGTCCCACGCGGAAGTTTCGTGATAAAGTGGAATTTGCGGTTAAAAACAAATCTCCAGCACCTGATAATCCTAAAAATGTGGAATCTAACGCACCAAAAAACTTGCCAAATCGTGCCATTTCTACTAATCCCCTAGCAATTAGCGAGGCGCGGGCATTGTTTCCAAGCCCTAGACCATCACAAATCCCACTAGCAATAGCAATCACATTTTTATATGCTCCGCCAACTTCACCACCGATAATATCTAAAGAGATATAAGGTTTAATAAAACTAGGAAAAAGCGCGCACCATTCTTTTGCAAGCTCCATTTTGTGAGAGTGGATATTTAACGCACAAGGCAGTGAGCTTCGCACTTCTTTGGCAAAACTTGGTCCAGCAAGATAGCTTAAACTTGCATTTGGATAGAAAGATTCAAAGATTTCGCTAACAAATTGCCCATTTGCAATCCCCTTTGAAGCAACTAAAATCTTAGCGTTTTTAGGAAGTGGATTAGAACTAAGCCATAAATGTAACGCCGAGCTAGCAATTGCTACAACAAAATAATCGCTGTCTTGGGCTTGCTTTTGCGTGATTTGAAATGTGGAATCCAAATTTTTACGCGAGATAATAAAAGCGGGATTTTTTTCTTTAAAAGCAAAGTGCAACGCACTTCCCCAAGCTCCACCACCAAAAACGCTGATTTTAGGCATTTTAAACCTTTGATTAAAGTTTGTGCTACACGCACTAGGGCTGAAATTTTAGTAAAAATATATTAAAATTTCACCACATTTTTAAAAAAGAGTTTATAAATGGCTTTAAGAAATTTAAGAGAACGCTTAAATGGCTTGAATTTATCGCCGACTTTTGGGCTTATTGTTAAGGTTGAGCAAGGGTTTTTGCTAGCAAATGGATTAACTCCACGCATTGGCGATATTGTAAGAATTTTGAGCGAAGATAATCAAAGTATGGGAATGGTTACCGCGCTTGAAAAAGACTGCTTTAAAATCACGCCTTTTTCGTTTATTGAAGGCACAAAAGTAGGCGATAAGGTGTATTTAAACACGCGCGGATTGCAAATTCCTGTGGGTTTAGAGATTTTAGGAAGAGTGATTAATCCTTTAGGGGAAGCCATAGACGGCAAGGGAGCAATTAGAGCGCAAGGGGCTATGCCAATTATCCGCGCGCCTATTGAGGCGATGAAGCGGGGAATGATTAATGAAGTCTTTAGTGTAGGGGTTAAAAGTATTGATGGTTTGCTTACTTGTGGCAAGGGGCAAAAGCTTGGAATCTTTGCGGGAAGTGGGGTTGGAAAATCCACTTTAATGGGTATGATTGTGCGCGGTGCAACTGCTAAGATTAAAGTGATTGCGCTCATTGGTGAGCGGGGGCGTGAAGTGCCAGAGTTTGTGGAAAAAAACTTAGGTGGAGATTTGACAAACACGGTGTTAATTGTCGCAACGAGTGATGATTCCCCGCTAATGCGAAAGTATGGCGCATTTGCTGCAATGAGTGTTGCAGAATATTTTAAGGCAAAGGGTGAAGATGTGCTTTTTATGATGGATTCTGTAACGCGCTTTGCAATGGCTCAAAGAGAAATTGGGCTGGCACTAGGTGAGCCACCAACTAGTAAGGGCTATCCCCCATCTGTTTTGACACTTCTGCCACAACTTATGGAGCGTGCTGGAAAAGAAGAGGGGCAGGGTTCAATCACTGCTTATTTTACCGTGCTTGTGGAAGGTGATGATATGAGCGATCCTATTGCAGATCAAAGCCGAAGTATTTTAGATGGACATATTGTGCTTGATCGTTCTTTAACGGATTTTGGGATTTATCCGCCTATTAATGTGCTAAACTCTGCTTCAAGGCTAATGGGTGATGTGGCAAACAAAGAACATATTGAAGCAGCTAGGAAGTTTCGTCGCTTATATGCAATGCTAAAAGAAAATGAAGTGTTAATAAGAATTGGCGCATATCAAGCAGGAAGCGATAAGGATTTAGACGAAGCTATTTCTAAAAAAGGGGTAATGGAAGAGTATCTAAAGCAAGATTGTGATGTGGCGATTACCTATGAAGAAAGTGTGCAAAAACTCATTGATATAATGCGCTAAATAAATTTATGGAATCTATTTTAAAAAGTTTTTATTTTTTTAAGTAATTGGTTGTATAATGCGCAGATATTTTTAACATTTAAGGAGAAAATTATGGCTGGTTATATTGAATTAACAGAGCAAAATTTTGAAGAAACAATCAAAGATGGTGTTGTAATGGTGGATTTTTGGGCGCCTTGGTGCGGACCTTGTAGAATGATTGCACCTGTGATTGACAAGCTTGCAGCAGATTATGCAGGAAAGGCAAAAATTTGTAAGGTTAATACAGATGAGCAACAAACTCTAGCTTCAAAGTTTGGAATCCGATCAATTCCTACAATTTACTTCTATAAAAATGGAGAAAAAGTAGATGAAATGATTGGTGCAGCTAGTGAGCAGGCGTTTAAAGATAAGATTGATGGTTTGTTGTAATCTTGTAAATTCTATATTTTTGGAGCAAAAGAGGGCAGTGTGAAAAAGTGCTGTCCAAAGCTCCCTATTGCATTCATTATTGTTTTTATAGTGAGTGCTTTTATCTACTATCAATATTCTTTCACTTCTTTATTAAAGATTGATTTTACGCAAGATTCTTTTTATAGTTATACGCAAGAGGGTGTGAGTCTTTTTGTCCCAGAATCTAAGCGTTATAATCTCTGTATTTATAATGGTTTTTTAAAAGAACAAGAAGCGTTTTTGCAAAGGCAATTAGGAAATGGGATTCCACTTTTAGCCATTGATTTTTATCAGCAAGGACAAAATATTTTTAAGGAAAAAAATTTTAATTTAATAAGAATTTCAAGCAGTTTAATGCTAAAATTAATCCACGGATTCAACCTTAAAACCTTGCCACAATGTTTTATTATCAAGCAAGATATAAAGAATCCTATGCAATATACGCATTTAAAAGATTTTGGATTTTACAAAGTTATTAATTTTAAGACAGATAATAAGGAGAAATAATGTTGGAATTAGCAATTATTGGCGGTGGTCCTGCAGGATTGAGTGCAGGATTATATGCAACAAGAGGCGGCTTAAAAGATGTTGTAATGTTTGAAAAAGGAATGCCCGGCGGACAAATCACTTCAAGTAGTGAAATGGAAAATTACCCCGGTGTTGCTGAAGTTAAGAGTGGATTTGACTTTATGATGCCTTGGCAAGAGCAATGCTTTCGCTTTGGGCTAAAGCACGAAATGGCAGAAGTTGTGAGAGTAAAAAAAGTGGGCAATCACTTTGGAATCCTTTTAAGTGATGGTAAAGAGATAGAATCTAAATCTGTGATTGTAGCAACTGGCGGAAGCCCTAAAAAATCAGGCGTAAAAGGCGAAGATGTGTTTTGGGGCAAGGGCGTTAGCTCTTGTGCAACTTGCGATGGATTTTTTTATAAAGGCAAGGAAGTTGCAATTTTAGGCGGTGGTGATACAGCTATTGAAGAGGCAATTTACTTGGCTAAAATTTGTTCAAAAGTTACTATAATCCACAGAAGAAATGAATTCCGTGCTTCACCTATTACGCTAGAGAGAGCAAAAAAGGAATCTAATATTGAATTTTTAACGCCCTATGGGATTAATGAGATTTTGGGTGATGATTCTGGGGTTACAGGATTAGAACTTAAGAACTTGGAAAATGGAGAGGCAAAAAAAATAGAAATCGCGTGCCTTTTTGTGTTAATTGGTTATAATGTGAATAATTCTGTGCTTTTGCAAGAAAATGGCAGTAGCATTTGCGCGCTTAGTGAGTTTGGTGAAGCACTTGTAAATTTGAAAATGGAAACAAATATTCCCGGATTGTTTGTTGCAGGGGATTTAAGAATTGATGCACCAAAACAAGTTGTATGTGCAGCAGCAGATGGTGCGACAGCTGCACTTGGTGCGATTGAATATGTTGATCATCACAAATAAAGGATAGATATGCTAGGTATTGGAGTCTTTGGTGCAGGTGGGCGTGTAGGACAGCTTCTTGTTGAATTAGCAAAAAAAAGCAATGCAGTTAAGTTGGAATCTGTGTATGTGCGTAAGGATTTAGACTTTTCTATTGATCCGGGTGTTTTAATCACAAAGGATTTAAAAGTTTTTTTGGACAGCACAGAAGCTATTATTGATTTTACAACCGCAGAAGGCACAAGCGCATTGCTTGAAGTTGCATTGGAGAATCCAAAGCCCATAGTTATTGGAACAACTGGGCTTGAAGAGCATCATCAAAATCTCATCAAAGAAGCTTCTAAAAAAATGCCTATTTTATATGCGAGTAATATGTCCTTAGGTGTGGCAGTGTTAAATAAAGCGGTCAAGCTTGTAGCAAGCACGCTGCGTGATTTTGATATTGAAATTGTTGAAACACATCATAGGCATAAAAAGGACTCTCCAAGTGGCACTGCTTTGCACTTAGCGCAAACTTGTGCGGAAGCTAGAGGGTTAAATTTAGATTCCGTGCGTCAAAGTGGTAGAAATGGTAACATTGGAGCAAGAAGCAAAGAAGAGATTGGAGTAATGGCGTTGCGTGGAGGTGATGTAACTGGAATCCATAATGTTGGATTTTATGGCAATGGAGAGTATTTAGAGCTAATCCATACAGCAACTTCTCGTGCGACATTTGCGCAAGGTGCTATTCAAGCTGCATTGTGGTTACAAAACCAGCCAAATGGCTTATATGGCATTGATGATGCGTTAGGGTTGTAAGTGGAAACAAAGTTTATGACAAATAGTAGAGGCTTGCAAGGCTGGAAAGAAGAATGTGCAGTTGTAGGTGTGTATAATGCGCAAAATGCAGCAAGCTTGGCGTATTACTCGCTTTTTTCTATGCAACATAGGGGTCAGGAAGCTTCTGGGATTGCTACAAGCAATGGTGAGAGAATCACAACGATTAAAAATCACGGCTTAGTTACAGAAGTTTTTTGCGATGATAAGTTAAATAAACTTAAAGGCTTTAGCGCAGTGGGGCATAATCGCTATTCCACAGCTGGCGGGGATTCTATCTCTGATGCGCAACCTATTTTTGCGCGTTATGATTTAGGGGAAGTTGCTATTGTGCATAATGGAAATCTCACAAATGCGCGTAAAATTCGTGATGAACTTATTAGGGAAGGGGCAATTTTTCAAAGTTATATGGATACAGAAAATCTTATCCATTTAATTGCTAGATCCCAAAAAGAAAATTTAATTGATAGAATCAAAGAAGCGGTTAATAAGCTAGAAGGTGCGTTTTGCTTTGTGATTTTAAGCCGAAAGAAAATGTTTGTAATCCGCGATAGAAATGGATTCCGTCCTTTATCGCTTGGGGAAGTTACAAATGCTGATGGAAGCAAGGGGTATATTGTGGCAAGTGAAACTTGTGCGTTTGATTTAATTGGCGCAAAGTATATCCGCGATGTAGAGCCGGGTGAAATGCTTGTGTTTTCAAATAAAGGAATACAATCGCATAGCATTATGCCTAAAAATCCTTATCCTTGCGTGTTTGAGTATGTATATTTTGCGCGCCCTGATAGCAAGGTTTTTGGGCGTTTGGTGTATGATATTCGTAAAAATATGGGAAAGGAATTGGCTAAGGAAAATCCCATAGAAGCAGATTTGGTTATTCCTGTGCCAGATAGTGGCGTGGCAGCTGCGCTTGGATACTCTCAACAAAGTGGAATTCCTTTTGAGTTAGGAATTATCCGCAATCATTATGTGGGCAGGACTTTTATTGAGCCAACACAGCAAATTAGAGAGTTAAAAGTGCGTTTGAAGTTAAATCCTATTAGGGAATTAATTGAGAATAAACGCGTGATTGTAATTGATGATTCTATTGTGCGTGGGACTACAAGCCGACAGATTGTAAAGATTTTGCGTGATTGTGGCGCAAAGGAAATCCATATGAAAATCTCATCTCCGCCTACAATCTCTCCTTGTTTTTATGGGGTGGATACTCCAAATAAAGAAGAGCTAATTAGTGCTAGAATGACTGAAAGTGAAGTGTGTGAGTTTATCGGTGCGGATTCTTTGGCATTTTTATCTCTTGAAGGCTTGAAGCGTAGCATTAATGCGCAAGATTATCAATATTGTCAAGCCTGTTTTGATGGCAAATATATCATCTAAGGATTAATAGTGAAGCAAATGCTGACATTTGGGCGTTATTGCAAAAGGCGTTTTGGACAAAGAGTGCGTAAGATTCCTATTGCGCTTGCTGGTTTTACTTGCCCTAATATTGATGGAAGCGTAGCGCGTGGTGGATGTATTTTTTGTAAAAATGAAAGCTTTTCTCCAACGCTTGATAAAGAGCCTAAAGTGCGTTTGACAATGCATCCTAATATGAAAGAAAATCCGCTTTTAGATATGCAATTAAAGCAACTTCATAGCCAGTTTAAATGGCAAAGTGAGTTTCATTATAATAAGTTTGGCGTTGGTAAATATATGATTTACTTTCAGTCTTTTACGAACACTTATGCGCCTTTTGATACTCTTCAAAAACTCTATACAGAAGCGTTAAGTTTGCCAAATGTTGTAGGAATGTCTATTGGCACACGCACAGATAGTGTGGATTTAAAATTGCTTGACTTTTTAGCAGAGCTTGCACAAAGAAAAGGGCAGGAAATTTGGGTGGAATATGGAATCCAATCTGTGTATGATGAAACTTTAAAGTTTATTAACCGCGGACACGGCACAGAAAATATGGAGTTTTGTATTACAGAGAGCAAAAAGCGGGGATTAAAAACTTGTTCACATATTATCTATGGGTTACCAAATGAAACAAAAGAGATGATGCTTTATAGCCTAAAAACTGTGCTTGATTGGGGAAGCGATGGGATTAAAGTGCATCCGCTTTATATTATTGAAAAAACTTTGCTGGCAAATATGTATGAAAAGGGAGAGTATAAACCTATTACGCTTAATGATTATATTGATTTAATTGTGGAATCATTAAAGATGATTCCACAAAGCGTTGTGATGCATAGGGTGAGTGCTGGTGTGCGTAATGATACTTTGCTTGCTCCTAAATGGTGTTTTGATAAAAATATCCAAATGCGTGCAATCCGTGATGCACTAAGGGAAGCTAGAATAGAGTATTAAAAGTTAGAATCGGAATTTAAAATTAATAAAAGTAAAATTTGGGAATACTTTTTGCTTGTAGAATACTAAAGGAATTGCTTAAGTTTAAGGATAAAATCTAAATTTAAGGATCACAAATGTCGTATTGGTATTCTAAAGCAACAGGCGTTCAGTCCTATGTGCAAGGTGTAAATTATGGCGCATTGATGCAAGATGCGTTAAATCCAAAAAATAAAAGTGAAGAGAATGAAAGACTTAGTATAAGCTCTTCACAAGAGGATTATTTTAAAAAGCAACAAATGATTAAAGAGGCAATGCAACAACTTCAAAATAATGGTTATGTTGAACCAAAGATTGCCAAAGAAGTTGATGTAGAAGCTTTAAAAGAGAGTTTGCAAAAAGCAAATAATGGCGAATCATCAGGCATTGAAATGCTAGGAAGTGCAGAATCTAGTGAGGCAAAAAAGCAAAGTCTAATGTCTGCAAAAAATGAAGCATTAAAAGAATCAACGCTAGCTTCTGCGATTGATATTGAAAATAAAATGCAAAATCAACCACAAAATGCTTTAGATAAAGAAAAACAAGAGCTAGAAGCTCAAAAAAAGATGAAAGAAAATATTTTACAAAGCGTAGAAAATGATACTTTAGTTAAAAGAGGAAGCAAAAAAGACGGAATCTTAGATAAAGCTATTGTTCAAACAAATTCTAAAGCCCCAAGTGATATTAGTGAAGAAGTTAAAGAGGCGTATAATCCTTTAGAAATTACAGAAAAAAGCGACAAATCTATAAAGCAAGCGGTGGAATTTACCGATGAAGTGAGCGGTAAAAAGATAAGCGTGCCGCTAAGTGATGAAAATGCACAAAAACTTATTGAAAAATTTGGCTCATTAGAAGAAGCAAGTGATTATGTGAAGGGCTTTTATTATGATGCGGCTTATAAAATGGGGTATTTAAGTGGTGATAGCGATGGTGATGGCAAAATTAGCCTAGAAGAGGGCGTGCATTTAAAGAGTCTTGTTAGCTTGCGTGATGGGAGTTATTATTCTATTGCTGATAGGCTTGGTGGAGAGTTGGAATCGCAAAAGAAGTTTTTAGAACAAGTTGGATTTATTGATAATATTAGTGATTTTATTAACCATTCTATCGCACAAGATAGTGACTTTGATGGAGCGATTACTTTAAACGAAATGATGGGTGATGATGGCAAGGCGGTGTTGTTTAAGGTGGGCGAGCAAGCAAGCGGTAATGTTGAAATGTTTGTGATTTGGAAGTTTAACTTTGATTTAACACAAGAATCTTTGGGGGATACCTTGTTAAATCTTGGGGCAAAAGATGAAGCAAAAGTAGAAGTTGCAGACAAAAAAGACATAAAAGAATACGCTGATAAAAATTATTTAGAGGCTTTAGGTGAGATTGAACGCGCAAATGTTTTAAAAAGTGAAGCGCTGTTAAAAAATATAATAGAGAGTGCTTAGGTGGAGCTAAAATCACTACTGGTTGAAATTATATTTTTTGGAGTGATAATGCTAGCACTTCTCTGGTATCGGCGCAGACTTAAATAAGAAGTGTTTAATAATTTTAGTTTATAATTGCGTTTATTTAATGAGGAATCCTTGCAAACACTTCATCAAGCCTTGCTTTTAAAAAAACTTTATTTATTACAATCTTGTGGCTTCTCTTATTGTGAGCCACAATTTTTAGCACCCACGCAACAGAGATTCCAAAGTCAAAATTCAAGGGATTTAAAAACCATTGTAGAATCCTGCAAACTCTGTGCGCAAAAATCTTCAGAACCAAATTTTGGCTTGTGTAATAAAAATTCTAAGCTAGTTTTTGTTACACTTTCTCCTTTGTTTGATGGGCAAATGCGCTTTGGCTCTAAGGCTTCTATAATGCTAAAAAATATTATTGAAGGTGTTTTTAAGCTCTCTTTGCAAGAAGTTTCTATTCTATCCTTGCTAAAATGTCAGATTCCAAAGGCAAATGAGCAAGCAAGTGTGGAATCGTGTATGGGATATTTTTTGAAGCAATTAGAATTTTGTAGTGCTAAAACGCTTGTAATTTTTGGAGCGGAAGCATATAGCTATTTAACAAAAGATAATAAGAGTTATGAAAGTGTGCAAGGAAAACTTTTAAAATGGAATCATTGCGCAGTGTTTCCGACATTTGCTTTATCGCTCCTTATACGCCAGCCGGAATTAAAAATTAATGCACATAGGGAATTTCTAGAATTAAAACGCTTAATGGGAGAGCAAAATGTTTAAAAGGATAATTTTATGTCTAATGGTGTTGATGTATCCGCAATTTATTTTAGCTAGTGGAAAATATCTTTCGCCATTGCCCTTGCCAAGTGCAGAGGTTTTAAATCTCGAGAGTAGAAGTTGTAGCACAAGTTGTTTAAGGAATTATTTAGAGAATGGGCAAGTCTTTTCTTTTATTGCAAATATTAATAAAGAAAATCAAAATGAAGCGATTTTAACGGAGTTAAACACGCTTTTAAGTGCGTTAGAAATCTCTGAGATTCCTTATTTTGTGGGCACACAAAAGCCATTTTTTAGTGTTGCTTTAATGTTTCCGCGTAAAAGCATAGGACGCTATTCTAGCACAACTACAAATGTAATTTTAAGTTATCTTTTGAGTCAAAAAGGGAGATTTAATTTTGAAATTTTTGATTCTAAAACAGAATCGCTAGAAGATATGCAGGCGGTCTTGCAAGATATTTATGCTAAGGGTTATCGCCAAGTAATTGCAGTAGTAACGCAAGATGGCGCAAATGCAATTAATACGATAAACCCTAATATGCTTGTATTTATCCCAAGTGTGCATAAAGCACAACTACAAGAGATTAGCGCACCAAATGTGATTTTTGGTGGGATTAGCTATGCAGAGCAGATTCAAAAACTATCAGACTTAAATCCAAGCGTGAGTGCTACAAGCTTTTATGATGGAAGCCTTGTGGGTCAGCAAATGCAGGCTTACACACAAGAGGCAAATCCAAATCTTATTTATTCGCAAAGCTTTAATTTAAAGCAGAATCCAAATTTCCATAAAGAGATAAAAAATCTAAAAAGCACATTGCGTTCTACGCGTATTTTTCTAAACACACCTGTAACAAATTCTAGTATTATTCTCTCACAACTTACTTTTAATGATATTCGTCCGCAAGCTGTGTATTCTACGCAGATTAATTACAATCCAAGCTTGCTTTCTATCACGCAAGAGAGAGATCGGGCAAATATGTATGTTGCAAACTCTATTATGCCTCTTGATGGCTTGCTTTTAGAGAATGCAAAGTTTTTAAATGCGGACTTGGAATATAATTGGATTAATTACACTACAGCATTTGGAATTGAGTATTTTTATACAAAAAGCGTGCCCGGAGCAAAGCGGTATTTTAAAGAAAAAATACTTCATCAACAGGTGCAATATAATATTGAGATTTTAAAGCCTACAAATACGCGTTTTGCGCCTTTAAAGCCATAGGATAGAATCTTGCAGTTACCAGAGAACTTTCCTAAGAATTTAGCGTTTAAACTTGTGGAGAATAATCATTGCAGGGGCGTTAGAATGGTTTTTGACGGAATGGGTGCTTTGGTGCTTAAAAAGCACAAGAGAATTTCTAAAAAGTATTGTTTGGAATTTTTAAATGCTAATATGGAATGGGTATTGGCGCATTTTAAGGAAATGCAAGTCTTTAAAATGCGTGAAAACCAAATGTATTGTTTTGGGGAATGGCTAGACTTTAATGCTGTATTGTTTGAGCTAGAAGAGGCAAAAAGATTAGATGGGGTTTTAGGGCGCATACAAAAGGTGTTTAAAAAGTTGGAATCTAAAGTGGAATTTGTGCTAGATTCCACTTTAGATCTTAAGGTTTTACAAGTGCGACTTTTGCAAATGCTTTGGCGCAATGCAATAAAAGATTTTCGTTATAAAAAGGTATTAGAAATACTTTATAAAGACATATTGGAATCTTATATAATAAAACGCTTGGATATTTTTACAAAAGCTATGGATTTATATCCTAGCGCCATAGAGTTTGGTAAAAGTTATCGCCAGCTTGGTTGTTGTTACGCAAAAACGCGAAAAATCCGCTTTTCTTTGCGCTTGTCTTTAATGCCTAAAGATTGTATTGATAGTGTAATAATCCACGAATTAGCACATTTAAAATATCAAAACCATAGCAAGGATTTTTGGAATTTTGTAGCGAAGTTTGATGTAAATCCAAAAAGGGCAAGATTGTGGCTTAATGCTCATAAAGAGAATTTAAGAATTTATTATAAGGTGTTTAAATATTGAGAATTAAAAATTTTTTATTTCAGAGTTTTGCACAAGTTTTTTTCCCTATTTTCCTAGTGTTGTTTTTTATTGCTTCTGTGGTGATTTTTATCCGTATAGCTGGAGTAACTTTTGTTGTAAAAATTAGTTTTTTAGAGCTTTTGACTTTGTATTTTTACACATTGCCTACAATGTTGTTTTTTGTGATTCCTCTTAGTTTTTTTGTGGCTTGCGTGCTTGGATTATCGCGTCTTAGCTTTGATTATGAGCTTCCTGTATTATTTGCGCTTGGAATGAATCCAAAGAAAATTGTTAAGATTTTTTTTCCTATTGCTTTGCTTGCTAGTGTGAGTTTGTTTGTTCTATCTCTTATATTGACGCCACTTAGTGATATTGCATATCGGCAATTTTTAGAAGAGCGTAAAAGTAGCATTGATGTAAATTTGCAAGCAGGAGAATTTGGTCAGAAGCTTGGTGAATGGCTTGTGTATGTTCAAAAGGGTAAAAATAGCACTTATGAAAATATTGTATTGTTGTCTTTGCAAGCAAAAGGCAGTCAAAAAGATGGGTTAGTGTTTGCCAAGCAAGCAAATATTGGCAATGTTGATGGAGTAATGGAAGCACATTTGAGCGATGGAAAAATTTATCGCAAGGTTAGTGATGGGGTTGAACGCATTAGCTTTGATGAGATGATTTTACGCTCTGCTGTGGATTTCACAGGTGATGGAAGTGTGGGGCTAGTGGAGTATTGGAATAGGGCTTTTTATGAAAATTCTAGGCAGGATAAGACAAAACGCAACCTTAGTATGTATGTGTTGCTCTCGCTTTTTCCGTTAATTAGTCTATTTTACTTTCCATTTCTTGGGGTTAAAAATCCGCGCTATCAAAAAAATTATACAATCCTTCAAGCAATGGTTGTGGTTGGGGTATTTTTTGCATTAATGTATATTGTGGCAACTTATTTGCCACTTGCAGGAATGGTTTTATTGCCGTGTATTTGGGGGTATATAGGGTATGCTTTGTATAAGCATTATGTGGCAAGATTTTATTGATTGTGATGGAGCATAAAGAGAGTTTTAAAGTCGCAATGCGCATTGCTTACAATGGAGGTGCATTTTTTGGATTCCAAAGTCAAAGCAATGTGCAAAGTGTAGCAAATGTGCTAGAAGATGTGTTTAAGAGCGTTGGAGTCTTTAGTAAGATTGCTGCAAGCGGACGCACCGATAAGGGAGTGCATTCAAGCGCGCAAGTTATTTCTTTAGAGATTCCATATTTTTGGAAAAATTTGGAGAATTTAAAGGTTTGCTTAAATGCAAAACTTGCACCAAATCTTTTTATTAAGCATATTTGGGAAGTTGGAGATGATTTTCACGCAAGATTTAGTGCAACAAGGAGAGGATATTGCTATGTGTTAAGCAAGCATTTTTCTCCGTTTTTAACACCATTTTCTTTGCATTATAATCTTAAGAATCCAAATTTAATTAAGCAGGCATTAAAACTTCTGGTAGGAACTCATAATTTTGGTGCATTTAAAAAACAAGGAAGTGGTGAAAAATCTAGTGTGCGAAGCATTTTTAGAGCAGATTTAAGAGAGTTTAAGGGATTTTGGATTTTATCTTTTTGGGGGAATGGATTTTTACGCTCTCAAGTGCGTTTAATGGTTGGTTTTTTGCTAGAAATTGATAAGGGAAACCTAACTTTAGAGGCATTAGAAGCGCAACTAAATGGCGAAATGCGATATAGAATTCCCATTGCGCCAAATGGCTTGTATTTAAGTCGTGTGGATTTTAACCTTTAAGCTCGCCCCAGTTTGCTCCCAAGCTCACACCACAACGCAATGGGACGCGTAAAGTTGTAATGCTCTCCATAATTTGTGCAATTTTTTTTGCTTCGGTTTCTGCAATATTTTTTGGGGCTTCAAAAATTAGTTCATCATGCATTTGCAAGAGTAATTTGGATTCTAATTTTTCTTGTGTGATTTGAATCATTGCCAGCTTAATAATATCAGCCGCACTTCCTTGAAAAATTGCATTGATTCCCTCTCTTAAAAATGCAACTTTTTGAAACTCTTGAATATTTTCAAAGCTAAATTTTCGCATTCTTCCTAGAAGTGTTAGAGAGTATCCATTTTTCAAAATAAATTCTTCTTGTTCTTTTAGAAAATTCTTTACAGTGGGAAAGGATTGAAAATAATTTTGAATATAGCTTTTTGCTTCTTGATGGTTAATTTGTAGCGTTTCAGAAAGTTTTCTAGCTCCCATTCCATAAATTAGTCCAAAATTAATGCTTTTTGCCACAGAACGCTTTTCTTGCGCTAATTCTTCTCCAAATATTTTTTTAGCGGTTTCAAGATGGATATCCGCTTCTTTGTGAAAAGCTTCAATCATGGCACTATCTTGGGAGAAGTGCGCTAAAAGACGCAATTCAATTTGGGAATAATCTAAGCTTAGTAAAAGATGTCCTTCTTGAGCAATAAAGCCCTCTCTAATGCGTCTTCCTTGCTGGGTTTTAACAGGGATATTTTGTAGATTTGGATTTTTAGAGCTTAAACGCCCAGTGCTTGTTCCTGTTTGCATAAAAGAAGTATAAACTTTATGTGCTGGATCTTGGCTTGCTAGTTCAATTAAAGGTTCAATGTAGGTGCTATAAAGCTTAAAAAGCTCTCTGTATTCTAGCACTTTTGGGATAATAGGGTGAGAATCTCTTAAAGAGTTTAACACGCTAGAATTTGTGCTTAAACCTGATTTTGTTTTTTTGCCACTTTGTAGATTTAGTTCTTCAAAGAGAACAATAGATAGTTGCTGTGGAGAGTTTAGGTTAAAGCGTTTATTGGCTAATGTGTAGATTTCTTGTGAGAGTGCTTGCAGTTTTTCTGTCATTTCAGATTTTAGATTTTTGAAATATTTAATATTAATTTTTGTGCCACTTAATTCCATATTAACTAAGCATTGAATAAAAGGAAATTCTACATTATTTGCGACTTCTTGTAGAGATTTTGGCAATAGTGAGTTGATTTTAAAAAATAACTGATAGCACGCAGCGGCATCTTCGCACGCATAGGTAAAAGCATTTTCAATAGGAAGTTGAGAGAAGTTTTCGCCCTTTTTAATAATATCTTTAAAAGCAATCATTGTATGTTTAAAGTAGCGTGCCATTAAATCATCAAGATTGCAAGGCATATCACTTTGATAAAGCCACGCTAAAAGCATACTATCTTTAATATTGTGATAACTTTTGGGCGTGAAATTAAAGTTTGTGTGCAAAATTTCTAAATCGTATTTAAGATTATGCCCAATGACTACTTTTGCATTAAAAAGAGAATTTATAAATTCTAAAGCAAGTTCTTTACTAATTTGCTCTGGAACACCTAAGTAACTATGGGCAATAGGTGCATAATAGGCATTTATTCCATCTAAAGAGAAAGAAAAGCCAACAATTTTAGCGCACAAGACATCTAAATTTGTTGTTTCTGTATCAAAAGAAACAATGGAATCTGGCGTAATTTGAGCCATTAACTCTTTAAGCATTGCTTGGTTTTCTACTAAAATAGCATTGTAGTTAAAGTGGCTTGAAGTTTCTTTTTTGATAGATTTTTCTCCATTATTCTTTAGGGGAAGTTTTTTTAGCACGCTGTAAATTTCATATTCTTGCAAGGAATCTACAATATTAAGAAGAGGATTAACTCTTGGCATCTGGCAATCTTGTAAGTTAAAATCACTTAGCAAATCATCTCTTAGGCGCACAAGTTGTTGGCTGCGATATGCGTCTTCTTTGGCTTCTTTGAGTAGCGTTTGTGTGCGTTCTGGAGCAATGGAATCTAAGTTTTGATAAATATTATCTAGACAACCATAAGTTTTTAGGAGATTTGAAGCCCCCTTTGCACCGATTCCTTTAATGCCCGGAACATTATCGGCACTATCCCCCACAATGCTTTGATAATCTACAAATTGTGCTGGCGTTACGCCATATTTTTCCATGCATTGTTCTTCTCTAATTTCTTGCTTTTTTTTAGGGTCAAACAAAAATGTATCACCATCTATAAGTTGGTATAAATCTTTATCGTGGCTTATAATTCTAACGCTAACCTCTAGTGCATTTGCGCATTTATTGATAGAGGCAATCACATCATCAGCTTCATAGCCTGCAATGCTAATATTTTTAAAGCCCATTTTTTCTACCCAAGCAATCGCCACTTCTAATTGGAGCTTTAAATCTTCTGGGACTTCTGGGCGATTTGCTTTATAGAGTGGATCAATATTTTTGCGAAAATTTTCTTCTTTGGAATCTAAAGCAAAAACAAGATAATCATTAGGGTAATCTTTGTAGATTTGTAAAATAAGCTTTGCAAACCCTGTTAATAAGCCCGTGGGGAATCCTTCCCTATTTTTAAGAGGTGGAAGGGCAAAATAGCTCCTAAATAGGAATCCAAATGTATCAATGATAGTAAGTGTTTTCATTATTTATTGCTTTGTAAGCGTTTTTTCTTGATATAAATATTTATAGATTCCACACCTAAAGAAAATGCCATAGCAAAGTAAATGTAAGCCTTTGAAATATGAAAATCTAAACCTTCAGCCACAAGAGTAACGCCAACTAAAATTAAAAAGGCTAGAGCCAGAATCTTAATAGTAGGATTATTATCCACAAATTCTGAAATGCTTTTTGAAGCTACCATCATTACGCCTACTGCAACAATTACTGCAATCATCATAATTTCAATAGTATCTACCATTCCCACTGCTGTAATTACAGAATCTAGTGAAAACACAATGTCTAAAATCGCAATTTGGATTAAAATGCTAAAAAACCCCTTTTTTGCCCCCTCTTTTAAAATTTGCTCATCACTTGGCTCTCCGGCGTTATCAATGTCGTGGTGGATTTCAAGTGTGGATTTACCAATTAGGAATAATCCCCCTAAAATTAAAATAATATCACGCCCAGAGATTTCTTGCGAAAAAATGCTAAAAAGTGGTGTGGTAAGCTTCATTATCCAAAAGAGTGAGAGTAAAAGTAATAAACGCGTTGCCATTGCCAAAGCAAGCCCAAAAATACGCGCTCTTTGGCGTTGCTCTTGTGGCAAGCGTCCCACAAGAATTGCAATAAAAATAATATTATCAATCCCTAACACAATCTCTAATGCAATTAAAGTTGCTAATGCAACCCACATTTCAGGGTTTGCAATCCATTCAAACATAAGATTCCTTCTTTAGTAAAATAAAAAGGGATTGTAGGGAGTTTTTTCTTAATTAGTGATTGATTTTGCCTAAAATTTATACCCTAACACTAGTAAAATCTAAAAGATATTCTATAATAACGCTTTGTTTTTAGGAGTGCATATGCGATATTCTTGGTCTAGTAGTTTAACTTATATTTTAGTTACAGCAGGTGCTACCATTGGTTTTGGTGCGACTTGGAGATTCCCTTATTTAGTGGGGCAAAATGGCGGTGGGGCATATGTGCTTGTGTTTATTCTTGCAATGCTTTTAATTGGAATCCCTATGATTTTAGTAGAAAATGTTATAGGAAGAAGAGCGCATAAAAATGCCGTAGATGCCTTTGATAGCAAGTATCAGCGTAAAGAGATTTCTAAAGCGTGGAAGATTGTAGGTTATATGGGGCTTATTGGCTGTTTTGGAATCATTGCGTATTATATGGTGCTTGGTGGGCGTGTGCTTGTGTATATTACAAGCATTGTGTTAGGTAACCTTGACTTAACCGCACCTATTACAAAGGAAATTACAAAAGGTTTTTATACAGAACATATTAGTAATAGCACTTGGGCGATTATTTTTTATACAATTGTATTTGTGCTTTTAAATTATGCTGTGCTTGTTAAAGGAATTTCTAATGGAATTGAAAAAGCAGCAAAGTTTTTGATGCCATTATTATTGATTTGTTTAATTGGTGTTGTTGCAAGAAATCTTACGCTTGATGGAGCGTATGAGGGTGTGCGTTTTTATTTATATCCGGATTTTAGCAAGATTACAGCAGAATTATTTATTCAAGTGCTAGGGCAAGTATTTTTCGCGCTTTCTTTGGGATTTGGGGTAATGATTACGCTTTCTTCTTATTTGAATAAGCAAGAAAATCTTGTCAAAACTGCTACAATTACAGGGGTTATTAATACAATCATCGCACTTTTAGCAGGTTTTATGATTTTCCCATCACTTTTTACTTTTGGATTAGAGCCAGATTCTGGGGAGCGCCTTGTGTTTGAAGTGCTGCCTATTGTGTTTTCAAAAATGTATTTTGGTTCTGCTGTTGCTATTGGATTCTTCTTATTATTGCTTTTGGCGGCATTTACGACTTCTATTACACTTTATGAGCCTTTAATTACAGCCTTGCAAGAGAAGTTAGGATTAAGTCGCACAAAAGCAGTTTCTTGGGTGTTGATTTTAACTTTTATTGCGGGAAATATTCCTTGTATTTTAGATGATGAGATTTTCAATTCTTTTGATTTTATTAGCGGTAACATTTTCTTTGTTTTAACGGCGCTTGGTGCAGCGATTTTTGTAGGCTGGATTTTAGGAAATGACGCAAAAGAAGAGCTTTCTAATGGATTTAACAATAAAAAAATCATTAATGCTTGGTTTTATTATGTGAAGTTTTTTATCCCATTTTTGATTCTTGTAGTTTTTGTTAGTGGGATCTTCTAAAAGTTTTTAATGCTTTTTCTTGTATTTTATTTAAAATTTTGAGATAATATTAAATTTTATGAAAAATTAAAATTACAATAATAATAATTGGGAGAGAAAGCGTTATTATGCAAAAAGTTTTAAAGGTTGCAGAATTTTTAGATAAAATCGCATTGTCAAGCTCAAGGGTTTCTATGGTGGCACTTTGGGTGCTTGTTTTTTTGGTTTTTGGATTGTCAATTGCGCTTAATTTTTCTTATGTAAATAGTAAGCTAGATGATTTAAGTTTGTATTGTTTTGCCTTGCTTGTTTTGCTTGCTATTCCGCATACACTTAAGGTGGATAAACATGTGCGTGTGGATTTGATTTATGTGCATTACTCTCAAAAAGCAAAAATTATAAGTTGGTTTTTTGTAAATCTTTTATTTATTCTGCCTTTTTCTTTAATTTTGGTGAAATATGGATTAGATTTTATGATTCAATCTTATGTTATTAATGAAGCCTCTCCAAATGGCAAGATTCCTTATTACTTTATCTTTAAATCTTTTGTAGTGCTTGGTTTTGTGCTTTTAAGTTTGCAAAGCATTAGTGAAGCTTTAAAAGCGTTTGTCAAGATTAGACAGAAAGATTATGTAATTCCACAAGATATTTATACAGAAGAATTTAAGCGCATAAAAGCGCAATCAGAAACAAAACGATAAGGAATCTAAATGGAATTGTTAGCTTTGGTTGGAATTGCTATTTTCTTGCTTATTTTGGGTGTTCCTGTGGCATTTGCCTTTGGTTCTAGCGGATTGTTTGTAGGAAGTTATCTAATGCTTTTTGGGGATAATCCTTATGTGCTAACATTTTTGCCAAATCGCTTAGAGGGGATTTTTAGCAATGCAACTTTAATTTCGATTCCGCTTTTTATTTTAATGGGAATGATTTTAGAGAGAAGTGGGATTGCAGAGAGATTGATAAACTCTATTGCAAAACTTTTTGGATCTTTGGGGGGTGGAGCGGCAATAGGAGTAATTTTAGTTGGTGTTTTGCTTGCTGCAAGCACTGGGATTGTCGGAGCGACGGTTGTGATGATGGGAGTTATTGCCGTGCCCACAATGTTAAAGGCGGGCTATAATAAAAGTTTGGTTTCTGGTGTAGTTGCAGCTAGTGGCACACTAGGGCAGATTATTCCACCTTCTATTATTTTAATTATTCTAGCAGATGTTTTACATGTTAGTGTTAGAGATTTGTTTAGCGCAGCGATTTTGCCTAGTGCAATTTTGGTTGGGCTTTATATTCTTTTTGTGCTTGGTGTTGTGATTTTTGCTCCAAAGTTTGCCCCAGCAAGCCCAGATCACTCTAAAAGACTTCGCGCATTGGCTTTGGAAGCTCTTAAAATGGCAATTCCTCCTATTGTGCTTATTATGCTTGTTTTGGGGAGTATTTTAACAGGGCTTGTGGAACCTACTCAAGCAGCAGCTATTGGTGTAGTAGGAGCATTGCTTTTAGCATTTTTAAATGGTAGATTGGATATTGATTTATTAAAACATACTGGAAAAGAAACGATTATTTTCTGTGGTATGGTATTTATGATTTTAATTGGAGCAAATTGTTTTACACTTGTGTTTAACGCACTTGGTGGCGATGTCGTTGTGTTGGAGTTTTTCTCACAATATCTTAATTCCCCTTTTTATTTTATGCTTGTAGCAATGCTTGTGATTTTTATTTTAGGATTCTTGATTGATTTTTTTGAGATTTGCTACATTGCTTTACCGATTTTAGCTGGGATTGCAATGCATTATCAAATTGATATGCTTTGGTTTGCTTTGCTTGTTGCAATAAATTTGCAAACAAGTTTTTTAACGCCACCTTTTGGATTTTCAATTTTCTTTTTGAAGTCTGCAGTTGGCGACACCATTAAAATTGGTGAAATTTATAAGGGCGTAATCCCATTTATTATATTACAAATTTTGGTATTGGGAGTTGTTTTTTTATTCCCGCAATTAACGCTAACAAGCGATGATTGGGCTAAAATTTTAGAATTTATCTTTTAATTTAAGGAGTTAAAATGCAAAGACGAGAGTTTTTGAAAAATACAGGTTTAGGTGCAGTTTCTGTTTTAGGGGCTGCAGCATTGGTAGGTTGTGGTGGTGAAGATAAAGGGAGTGCGACACAAGGCGCAGTGCAAAATGTGGAACATTCTAAAAAGGCGAGTATGAAAATTCGTCTTGCAATGACTTGGCCAATCACTATGCCTATTTTAGCAGATACTGTGAAGCATTATGCGAAAATTGTCAGTGAGTTAAGTGGCGGCGGAATTGAAATTGAGATTTTCCCAGCAGGCAAGCTTGTGCCAGCGCTTGGCGTATTTGATGCAGTCAGTAG
The DNA here is from genome assembly GCF_028751035.1 of Helicobacter winghamensis ATCC BAA-430. Classification (NCBI taxonomy): domain Bacteria; kingdom Pseudomonadati; phylum Campylobacterota; class Epsilonproteobacteria; order Campylobacterales; family Helicobacteraceae; genus Helicobacter; species Helicobacter winghamensis. The sequence goes on from NZ_CP063533.1 coordinate 559,622, forward strand.
CGGACAAATTGACGCCTATCATTCAGCACCTTATTATTGGGAGGGCAAAAATACAGCATTTAATATTTTTTCTGGAATCCCTTTTGGTATGGTAGATGTTGAACAAAATGCGTGGTTTTTATACGGAGAGGGAATGAGTCTTTGGAGAGAAATTGCTGCAAAATATAATCTTTATCCGCTTTTAGGCGGAGCAACAAGCATTCAAATGGCTGGTTGGTATAAAAAAGAGATGTTAAGTATAAAAGATTTTGAAGGCTTAAGAATTCGTATAGTAGGAATTGCTGGACAAGTGCTTTCAAAACTTGGAGCAGCAACAAAAAGCACTCCGGGTGGGGAGATTGTGCCTAATTTGGAAAGGGGTGTGTTAGATGCGGCAGAGTGGGTATCTCCAGCATTTGATTTGAAGCTTGATATTCATAAAGTTGCACCTTATTATTACACACCTTGGCAAGAGGCTGGATCTATTACAGAATTTGTCTTTAATAAGCAAAAATGGGAGAGTTATCCTAAGGAAGTCCAAAGTATTTTGGAAGTGGCAAGCAGGGAGGCGCATTTGCAAATGACGGCAATGGGGCAATTCTATAATGCAAAAGCTATGGAAGATTTAAAAACTCAAGGCGCACAAGTAAGGACATTTTCTACTGAAATTTTGGACACTTTCAAAAAGACTTTAGCAGAAGTTTTAGAAGAAGAAAGTGCAAAAAATCCAGATTTTGCAAGAGTATTAGCAAGCTATCAAGGATTCCAAAATGAGCAAAAAGCTTGGACAAATGATAGTTTAGGAGCGTATTTAAATATTAGATAATTTTAGATTCCAACATTTTGGGGATTTTGGCTAAAAATTTAGAATAATTTCAAAAGGAATAGTTTGAAGCAATATCTTTATATCGTTCAAGGTAATTTAGAGCCAAGCAAATGTAAAATCGGCATTACAAATGATTTACAACGCCGTTTAAAAGAGTATAACGCCATCACAGGCATATCAAGCGATAATACTTATAGTATTCTCTTTGCGGCAGAAGTTAGTAATATGAGAGCCTTAGAACAGGATATTAAAAATAACTTTGCCCATCTAAGAGAGCAGAGCAATAGAGAAATCTACTTTTATAATCCAAGTCTTTTTGATATGTATGTGGATTTTATCTGTGCGAGTGAGCATTTTCTCAAAAAAGTTGTGCTAAAAGAATCTAAAAAGCCAAAAATCGCTAAGCCAAAAACGCCTAAACCGAGCATGAAAGAAAGGGGCGTTACAAGAAAGACTTTGCTAGATAAGGCGATGAGAGTAAAGGATGATGAGTTTTATACGCGTATGGAAGATATAGAAAAAGAACTCTCAATGTATCCTGCAAAGATTTGGAAAGATAAAGTTGTCTTTTGTAACTGCGATGATGCCATAGGGGATAAACGCGACTATACAGATTCTTCAGCCTTTGCCTTATATTTTTTAAAGCATTTTTTTAGATTAGAACTTAAAAAGCTTATTTGCACACATTATGGAAGCAAACAGGATTTGTTTAACGCAGGGACAAAGGGCTATATTTTTACCAAAGATGGTGCTAGAGAGATGATACACACACCGCCAAATTACACAGGTGGCTTTGAAGAGGCAGAATCTGTAAGGATTCTAAACGAAGAAGCAGATATTGTCTGCACTAATCCACCCTTTTCTCGTGCGATAGAGTATTGGCAACTTCTTATAAAAAGCAAAAAGAAATTTATCATCATTTCAAACATTACAAATTGTGTAACCACCGCTTTTATCTCTTATTTTATGGATAAAAAGGCGTGGGCAGGATATACAAGAGTAGATTGGTATCTCAATCCCAAGCGTGTGCCTGTTGAAGCAGCAGGGCATTTTTTTACTAATTTTCCTATTAAAAATCGCCCCAATATTAAACGCTTAAAATTTATGCCACTTGATGAGATACCAGATGATTATAAAAGATTTGATGATAGGGGCTTTTTATGCGTGGATAATAATTATATCCCAAGCGATTATGACTCTTCTTTTGCGGTATCAACAAGGCAGATTTTAAATGGCGTGCTAGAGTGTGGATATGAAATTGTGCAAAATAAGAAATATATGCCACTTATCAATGGAAAAGAAAAGTTTGCAAGGGTGTTGATTCAAAAGGTGGAATCTTAAATAAAATTACTATAAGGATAACAATGGAAGTTGTGCAAATTAACACGGAAATTACCATTATGTTCATTGCGTATTCCGCGCTAATGTTATTTATTGGATTTTATTTTTACCGCCAGAACAAAAATGTAGAGGATTATTTTCTTGGCGGACGCGCTATGGGTCCAGTGGTTTCTGCGCTTAGTGCTGGTGCTTCTGATATGAGTGGTTGGCTACTTATGGGGCTTCCGGGTGCTTTGTATGTGAGTGGATTTATTGATACTTATATTGCTATTGGATTAACTATTGGTGCTACGCTAAATTGGCTTTTTGTTGCTAAACGCTTAAGGGTTTATACAGGAGCAATTACGGAGTGCATTACAATCCCGGATTATTTTGAAACGCGATTTAATGATGATAAACATATCTTAAGAGTTGTGTGTGCGATTGTGATTTTGATTTTCTTTACTTTTTATGTGTCTTCTGGGCTTGTTAGTGGGGCAAAACTTTTTGAAAGCACTTTTGGTATTGAATATTCTTATGCCCTAAGCGTTGGGACGCTAATTATTGTAATTTATACATTTTTAGGTGGCTATAAAGCAGTGTGTTGGACAGATATGATACAGGGTCTTTTAATGTTAGGTGCATTAGTTGTTGTGCCAGCAGTTATGCTCTCTCAACTTGGTGGATTTGATGAGGCTAAAAGATATATTAAACTCTCTGATATTTCTAGTAAAAATCTTTTACAGCTCCAAAAAGAGATTCCAACTTTCTTAAAAACATTAGAGAATCAAAATGGAATCCAAAATCAAAATTTACAAGAACACATTGAGGCATTAATTATCGCCCTAGATTCCACACAGGATCGCACTCTTGTGAAAACTAAAAATATGGAATCTAAAATGGATTCCGTGTTGCCTTTTGATAAAAGTGGTGTGTTGTATCCCAAAAGTATTGCTAAATCTTTGCAAAGTGCATTTGAGTTTGCTAAAAGTAGCAGTAAAACACAAGAGTTAAAAGCAATTTTACAGGCTTTAGAAGGTGTGGAGTTTGTAGCTAAAGAGCGTTTGAGTTGGTTTGGTGGAATTTCGCTTTTAGGAATTATTTCATCACTTGCGTGGGGGCTTGGTTATTTTGGACAACCTCATATTCTTGTGCGATTTATGTCAATTCGCTCTACAAGTGAGATAAAATCTGCTACAATTATTGGCATTAGTTGGATGGTGCTATGTCTTGCTGGAGCGTGTTTGATAGGGTTACTTGGGATTGCTTATGTTAATAAATTTGCATTAGAGTTAAAAGATCCTGAAAAAATCTTTATAGTAATGTCGCAATTGCTTTTTAATCCGTGGATTGCTGGAATTTTACTGAGTGCAATTTTAGCAGCGATTATGAGTACAGCAAGTTCGCAATTATTGGTTTCTAGTTCCACACTTGCAGAGGATTTTTATAAAAAGATTTTTAGACAAGATGCGTCAAATTCTGTTGTGCTAACTCTTGGAAAAATTGGTGTTTTAATTGTGGCTGTGATTGCATTTTTGATTTCAAGTGATAAAAATTCTAGCATTTTAAGTATTGTCGCATATGCTTGGGCTGGGTTTGGGGCAAGTTTTGGTTCAGTTATGCTTTTTTCGCTTTTTTGGGGCAGAATGACGCGTGCAGGAGCGATTGCAGGAATGGTAATGGGTGCTCTTGTTGTAGTTGTATGGAAAAACTTCTTTGGATTTTTAAATGTTTATGAAATTATTCCGGGATTTTTATTTGCCTCTTTAGCGATTATTATTGTAAGCCTTTTAACGCAAGTGCGACAAGGCACAAAAGAAGCTTATGAGACAATGTTAAAGGCATTATAGTTGGAATCGCAAAAAATTTGCTTTTTGGATTTTATGATTTTTAGAAGAGTTTTGTATTTAAATGAGTTTGAGAGCAAAAAGTTAAATTTTTTGGATAAAACTAGAAGAGTTGGTGCGGAAAAGAGGACTTGAACCTCCATGCCTTGCGGCGCCAGATCCTAAGTCTGGTGCGTCTGCCAGTTTCGCCATTTCCGCAAAAAGATAGGGCAAAATTATACTTCAATAAACTTAAAGTTACTTGAGAGATTGAAGCCGTTTAAAATCTAGCGTGTGTTTTGGAAACTGCATACTAATGCAATGCAAGCTCCCGTGCTGGCGGATTAACACGGAGCAATCAATAGGGATAATTTTATGTTTTGGGCAAGCTTTTTGTAGAGTTTCAATAGCTAGAGTGTCGTTTTTATCATTATAAATAGGTAATAAAATTGCGCCATTGATAAACAAAAAGTTTGCATAAGTAGCAGGCAAGCGTTCATTGTCATAGTATTTTGGTGTAACAAAAGGTAGTTTTACAAGTTTAAAGGGCTTGTTGTTTAGATTTTTGAGTGCTTTTAGCTCGCATTCCATTTGGCTTAAGGCAATATAGTGTTCATCGTTTTTGTCATCGCAGGCAATGTAAGCAATGGTGTTTGGAGAGATAAAGCGCGCTAGGGTATCAATGTGGCTATCTGTATCATCACCACTTAAATAGCCAAAATTTAACCATAAGATTTTTTGGATTCCTAAGTCTTTTTTTAGGGTTTTTTCAAGTTGTGCTTTAGAGTAAAATGGGTTGCGATTGCTCTCTAGCAGGCATTGTGTGTTGGTTAGCAAGATTCCTTTGCCATTACTTTCAATACTTCCACCCTCTAAGATTAATTGTTTGGTTTTAACGCGTTTTAGGATTCCAAATTTATGGAGTTTATGTGTGATTTGATTATCAAAATTAGAAGCAAATTTTAGCCCCCAACCATTAAATCCATAATCTAACACTATATTTTTGCCATTTTTGCAAATGGTAATTCCGCCAAAATCACGCGCCCAAGTATCATTACTTGGAATCTCAAGGCAATAGAGCTGTCTTAAAATTTCTGTGTTGATAGACTTGGTATTACAATAATTTTGGATAATTTCTAGTGTTTCTTGCTTGGAATTGCAAACTAAAAGGCAAGCTTCCACTTGTAAAATCTCTACAATAATTGCACAATACACTTGGCGCACTTCGTCTAAATAAGGCTTCCAATCAGAGTTTGTGTGAGGGAAGGATAAAAGGATTCCATCTTGTTTTTCCCATTCTGCGTAAAATTTTTTCATTATTTCTACTCTTTTTTAAAAAATTGACGATATTATTACATAAATTTTTACAAAGGATAGTAATATGGCAATGGATTCTTTAAAAAGCACAATGAGTAATATGCAAGATTTGCAAAGTGCGATGTCTTCAAATCCTTTAAAAAAGGACACAACAAATAAGCAAGAGCGTGAGCAGAATATTAAAGAAGCAGCTGGAAAAATTGATGCAAAGTCTTTGATGACAAGTTATGTTGTGGAATTTCAAATGAGCATTAATATTTCTGTTTCTACAAACTTTGGTGGACAAAGTAGTGTGATAGGTGGAATCGGAAATGCACTAAGTAATCCTGATCGTTTAAATAGTATCATTAATGGGCTAGATTTAAATTCTATCGGATATAATGGAAAGCCTTTGAATGAATTAACGCAAGATGAGGCAAAAGCTCTAATAAGTGATGATGGTTTCTTTGGGATTCCAAAAACTTCTGAAAGAATTGCAGATTTTGTGTTAGCGGGTGCAGGCGATGATGTAGAGAAGCTAAAAGCTGGGCGCGAAGGAATCTTGCAGGGCTATAAACAAGCGGAAAAATCTTGGGGTGGCGAGCTTCCTGAAATTAGCCAGAAAACTTTAGAAAAAGCTTTAGAAAAAGTAGATAAAAAGTTAGCAAGTTTGGGCGTAAATGTCTTAGATACAAACGCATAAGGGTGGCTTTGCAAGATCTTATCTTAAGTATTGAAAGTAGTTGTGATGATAGTTCTATCGCTCTAACTGCGATTGATACTTATGAGTTAATCTTTCATCAAAAAATTTCACAAGAAACAGAACATAGTGCTTTTGGTGGCGTTGTCCCTGAGCTTGCAAGTCGTTTGCACGCGGAATCTTTACCTCTTATTTTAGAAAAAACAAAACCTTATTTTAAAAGCCTTAAAGCTGTTGCTGTAACAAATGAACCGGGCTTAAATGTAACACTCTTAGAAGGCGTAATGGTGGCAAAAACACTAAGCTATGCTCTGAATTTGCCTTTAATTGCTGTGAATCACTTAAAAGGGCATTTATATTCTTTGTTTTTGCAAAAAGAGGCGGTATTTCCTTTGGGTGTTTTACTTGTTTCTGGCGGACATACAATGCTTTTAGAAGCGGAGAGTTTTGAGAAAATTAATATTAAAGCGCAGAGTTTAGATGATAGTTTTGGGGAGAGTTTTGACAAGGTGGCAAAAATGTTATCTTTAGGTTATCCGGGCGGTCCAATTGTGGAATCTTTTGCAAAAAAAGGGACTGCTAGATTTGAATTGCCTATTCCTTTGCGTTCTAAAAGGCAGCTTGCCTTTAGTTTTTCTGGGCTTAAAAATGCTGTGCGTTTAGAGATTGAAAAGGTGGAAAATTCTTTGAATAAAAGTTTTCAAGCAGATTTATGTGCAAGTTTTCAAAAATGTGCTATTGCACATTTAATGCAAAAATGTAAGATTTTTTTTGAAGAAAATGCAAGAAATACTAAGGGTTGGAAGTATTTTGGCGTGGTTGGGGGAGCAAGTGCAAATTTGGCATTAAGAGAGAATATTTTAGAGATGTGTAACTTTTATGATGTAAAATTATTATTGGCACCTTTGGAATTTTGTTCGGATAATGCCGCAATGATTGGGCGCGTGGCTGTGGAATCTTATAAACGCGAAGAATTTAGTGTAATTGATTCTTTGCAGACACGTCCTAGAATTGATACCTTTTAATGTTAATTTTAGTTTTGATATTTAATAATTGAAGCCTAAAAATTTAGTTATTAAAGGAAAATAATATGGCAACTTTTAAAGGGAATGTAGTAACTCTAACTGGAAAGTCAGTAAATGTAGGCGATAAAGCACCAGAGGTTAGTTTAGTGGCAGGTGATTTAAGTGAAAAAAAAGTAGGTGGAGCAAGTGGGAAGTTCCAAATTATCAATGTTGTTCCGTCTCTTGATACTGGGGTTTGTGCGACACAAACACGCAAATTTAATGAAAAAGCGGCATCACTTCCTAATACGGAAGTTTTTGTTGTATCGCTTGATTTACCTTTTGCGCAAGGAAGATTTTGCTCAACAGAAGGAATTGCAAATGTTACAGCTCTAAGTGATTTTAAAAATAAAGATTTTGGAAATGCTTATGGTGTTCTTTTGGAAGATTCTCCGCTTGCTGGACTTTTAACGCGCGCTGTATTTGTTGTTAATCCAAATGGTGAAATCGTGCATAAAGAAATTGTTGATGAAATTACAACTGAACCAAATTATGATACAGCATTAAATGCGGTAAAGTAATGTCAAAAACACTGCTTTATCTTCATGGGTTCCGCAGTGTTGGTCTTTGCTATAAGGGCAGGGAGCTTGCTTCCTTTGCCCCAAATTCTTTAACTCCAAATCTCTCTTATGTTCCAAGTTTAGCAATTGCGTATGTAGAATCTATTATTCAAAAATATGGCACGCAGAATCTTTGTCTTGTTGGTAGCTCGCTTGGTGGGTATTATGCAACCTATTTGGCGGACAAATATGCAATTAAAGCCGTTCTTGTCAATCCTGTGGTTAATGCTTATGAAACTTTATTACCAGCTATTGGAAGAGTCTTTGTGTCTTATAGCAGTGAGTCATTTTTTTGGGATTTGTCTTTGGTGGAGAGTTTAAAGCAATATTATGTCAAGTCTCTTCAAAGTGAGCTTTATTGTGTGCTTTTGCAAAAAGGTGATAAGGTGCTTGATTATAGAATTGCAAAGGAGCGTTTTTTGGATTGTAAATGTATTATACAAGAAGGTGGTTCGCATCGATTTGAAAATTTTTTAAGTCAAAAAGAGACAATTCTTTCGTGGGCAAACTAGAAAAATTTTAAAAGAATGTGTATAATCTAAGATTTAAGAAAAGGAATAGAAATGAAAAAGTTTTTATTGGCAGTAGGGATTTTTGTAGCAGTATTTAGTTTGGGCGGCTGTGAAAAGCAAGAATATCAGCATCCAGCGCATAGAAGTGGAGCTGTGAAGTAAGTTTAGTTTTTGGGATTAAACTTAAAAGTGGGCAATCCTAAGTGATAGCGGATTGCTACTAGACGAATGATAAAACCTATGGTTAAGCACGCAATAATGATTGTGTTTTCATCCAAGGGAAAATAGTGTTTGCTTGCATAATTGCAAGCTACATATAAGCTTCCTATTAATAAAGAAATACTTGCATAAAGCTCTTTTTGGAACACAAGTGGAATCCTAGCGCAAAATATATCCCTTAAAATCCCTCCAAATACTCCTGTAATAATTGCGCCGGCAACTGCCATTGAGCCACTAGGATGCAAGTCTAGCCCAATGCGTGCTCCAATTACACTAAAAACAGCAAGCCCAAGTGCATCAAGTACTAAAAAAGTGCGCTCAAAGCGTGCCACAAAATATGGAATTCTTGTTGTTAGAAGAGCTGCAATACAGATAATAACTAGATATTCTGGGTGTGCCACCCAAGTGAGTGGATAATGCCCAAAGAGAACATCACGGATAGAACCTCCTCCAATTGCCGTTACACACGCGATAAATACCACGCCAAACCAGTCCATATTATGCCTGCCTGCTGCAAGTGCACCTGTCATTCCTTCTGCTGTGATTCCAATAATATACAAGCTTGTGAGTAGCATTTTATTCCCTAAATTCCCTAAAAAGATAACCTAAATCGATTCCATTTAGAGTTTTTGCATTATAGGAATACTCCAAATTTTTAGCTCCTTCTACTAAATCTCTGCTTTTGATTCCGTGATAAATGGAGATTTTTGCTTCTAAAAACGCGCTTAAGTGGTCGCAATACTTTAAAAATTCTCCAAATACAGGGGCTTTTGGGTTTAGTGTGGCAATTTCTTGTAAAAACTCTTCGCCTAAATGTCTGCTATACACAATGTTGTTATTTCTTTTGTAGCGGTTTTTAAACTCATTTTGTGTGTAATACACAATCTCTTTAGCAATACTTTCTGGCACGATATTTAAGATTTTTTCCTTGACTGCCTCTTCTTCAATCTCCTTGATAAAAGCATCAAGTCCTTCAATGTTTTTCTTAATTGGTGAGATAATATCGCGTGTTAGAATTTCAGGCAAATCGTGGAATATCCCACAAAAAAAATGTTGAATCTGCATTGTTTTTGAAAATTTCAAATCATAACCTAATAAATAAGCACAAAGCGCAACAATTAAAGTATGTCCAAGCACAGAAGTGCAAGGCACACGCGGTGTTTGACTCCAACGCTTTTGAAAACGAAGTTGCCCGAACATATTGATAAGTTCGCGTGCGTCTTTGTACAGCACAATGTGTTTGATTCCAGCTAAATGATAATGTTCTTGCACTTGCTTATCGATAATATTCTTGATACTTTGCACATCATAAAGATAGGGATTAAAGTGATAAATAATGTCAAATTCCCATTTGGAAGCATAATAATGAGATGCCTTTAAAATCTGTTTTTCTATATTATTCACTTCACCATAAAGATAGCTTCGCATTGATTCTAAAAAACCAAATCCTTGCAAATCTTCTTCTAGTTGTTCACAAACAAAATCTACTAAGGCTTTATTGTGTTTTTCTACAAGTTTGTGAAAAACTGGGGGCTTAATATCGGTTAAAATTATGCGCTCTAAAAATTCATAGCAAAATTGTAAAATCAAGCGTTCAAAGTCAATTTCTCTGTGGTTTTCTAGCATTTCATAATGCGCCAAAAGATAAGCAATGACAATTTTGTGCGCTTGTTTATCAAGTTCTATAAACTCTACTGGTGTGGCTTGATCATTCCAGCGTCTAATATTTGCAGCAACAAAAATTTTTTGTAAAAGCGGGAAGTTTAATGTGGGTTTTTTGATTTTAGATTCCATAGTTTTCCTGGAGTTTTTGTGTGATTATACCAAATTATGCTAGTCTTTATTTGCCTTTTGTTAATTAAAATAAAGTGCGGTTTGGGTAGAATGCTGGGTTAATTTTAATTTTTAGAGGAATGAATGGATATAGCACAAAAATTTATAAAAAGTGTGATTGAGGGATTTTGTAATTTTTGGGTAACGATTGTTTTGCTTATTGCTTATGGAAGCGCCTGTGGAGTTGCTACCTTTGTAGAAAATGATTATGGCACACCAAGCGCTAGAGCTTTAATCTATAATACACAATGGTTTGATTTATTGCACTTATTGCTTGTGCTAAATCTTATTGGTGTTTTATTTCTTTCAAGAGCATTGCAACGCAAAAAGTATGCTTCTTTTTTGTTTCATTTCTCTTTGGTTGTGATTTTTATAGGGGCGGCAATCACGCGGTATTATGGCTTTGAAGGAACGATGCACATAAGAGAAGGGGAGCAGAGTAATATCATAGAATCTCAAGAAGAGTTTGTAACGATTTTAGTAAAACAAGAGAACAAGCTTTATCGTGCATTTTTTCCAACAACAATCACACCTTTGGTGCAAAAGCCGTTTTTGCACATCTTTCCTTTTGAAAATCAAAATTTAGAAGTGCAATATGTGGGCTTTATTCCAGCAAAAGACAAGATGGATACAGATAAACTCAAGGTAAAAGTTAGCTTTAATGGTGAAAGTAAAGAGCTAGAGATTGCTAAAGGTATGGATCAAATTATGCCTTTTGTGCTTGGGGGTAAGAGATTTGCATTAGATTGGGGGAGTCGCTCTGTTGTTTTGCCCTTTGCAATTGCTTTAAAGGATTTTGAGCTAGAGCGCTATGCGGGTTCTATGAGTCCATCTTCGTATGCTTCAGAAGTTGTGATACTTGATCCATTAAATGGCATAGAAGAATCCCATAGAATTTATATGAATAATGTTCTTGATTATGGAGGATTCCGCTTTTTTCAATCTTCTTATGATTTAGATGAGCAAGGAACGATTTTATCGGTTAATAAAGATCCCGGAAAGATTCCAACCTACATTGGCTATACAATGCTTACACTTGGTTTGCTGTGGGCAATGTTTGCTAGAAATGGGAGATTTTATCGTTTAGGGCAGTATTTAAAGGCGCAAAATCTTGTGCTTGCTTTTGTTTTTTGTTTTGGAATCTTAAGTGCAATCCCATTGCACGCAACTCCACAAATGGCACAACAGGCACAAAATGAGCTAGAAGTCCCAAAAAATATGGAGTCTAAAAACGATAAGGCACATTCTAGTGATTTACATGATAATGAAATATTTGAAGAGTTGCCTATTACCACAGAGAGTATTTTGGATTTAATTAAAAATCTTAAAGAAAAAAGTGGCGCACATAGTGAAAAATTTGGGCGTTTGATTGTGCAAGATTTTGGCGGTAGAATGAAGCCTATGGATACTTTGGCGATGGAATATGTTCTTAAAATGACAAAGCAGAATGGCTTTTTAGGGCTTAATAATATGCAGTTGTTTTTGGGAATGATGGTTTATCCTAATGAGTTTAGAAAGGTTAAAATGCTTGCTGTTTCTACGCCAAAGCTAAAAGAGATTATCGGTGTGGATAAAAAGACAGATTATGTAGCCTTTGAAGATTTGTTTATTAATGATACTTACAAGCTAATTAATTATTTGGAAGAGGCAAATCGCAAAAAGCCAGCAATGCGTGATAAGTTTGACAAAGATGTGATGAGTCTTGATGAACGCGTGAATGTGGCTTATTTGATTTACACGGCGCAAAGTCTTAAGATTCTTCCGGATTTTAATAAAGCAAGCGACAAATGGTTTACACCAAGTGAAGCTATCGCAAGTTTTGACAAGGAAAATGCCGAGCAACTTCAAAAGCTCTTTGGTGCGTATTTTAATAGCTTTCATTATGGGCTTGTTGAAAATGATTGGGAGAATGCTGATTTTGTGGTAGAAGCATTAGGCGGAATCCAAAATAAGTTTGGAGCGGATTTGATTCCGCCTAAATTGCAAGTTGATTTAGAGATTTTTTTAAATCATTACAATTTGTTTGATAATTTAACACCGCTTTATATTTGCTTTGGGATTTTGCTTTTTGGGATTGTTTTGGTGCAGATTTTTCGCCATAAAAGTGCTGAGGTTTTAGCAAGTCGCATTGTGCATTGGATTATTGCGCTTTTGGTTTTGACGCACACAATTGCACTTGGATTACGTTGGTATGTAGGCGGGCACGCGCCTTGGAGTAATGCGTATGAGTCAATGATTTATATTGCTTGGGCAGCTGGAATCTCTGGTGTGGTTTTTTTTAGAAGGAGTTATTTAGCACAAAGCATGGCAAGTTTTTTGGCGGGGATTTCACTCTTTGTGGCACATTTAGGTTTTATGGATCCACAAATTGGAAATCTAGTGCCTGTGCTTAAATCTTATTGGCTAAATATCCATGTTTCAATTATCACAGCAAGCTATGGATTTTTAGGGCTTTGCTTTATGCTTGGGGCTTTAACGCTAGCACTTTTTATTCTAAGAAAGCCAAAATACCTTGAGCTAGATCGCACTATTTTAACTTTGCATACCATTAACGAAATGGCGATGATTCTAGGGCTTGCAATGCTAACTGTTGGTAACTTCTTAGGAGGTGTGTGGGCAAATGAATCTTGGGGAAGATATTGGGGCTGGGACCCAAAGGAAACTTGGGCGTTAATCTCTATTGTGGTATATGTGATTGTCTTACACGCTAGATTTATTCCTAAAGGTAATAATCCTTATGTGTTTGCAGCCCTTAGTGTAGTGGCGTTTTATTCTATTTTAATGACTTATTTTGGGGTAAATTTTTATCTTTCTGGTTTGCATTCTTATGCCGCTGGAGATCCTTTACCTATCCCTGTGTTTTTGTATTATTTTATCGCGATTACGATTCTTTTAATTGTTTTAGCAGCACGCAAAGCAGATTTGCCATCACCAAAATTACCTTAAATTCAAGGTAATTCTTTGTAAATTAAGAGTGAATTTTTTAATTTTTTGGTATAATCAGGACTTATTTTTTAAATTTAAGGGCAAGTTTTATGTCGCAAATTATTGGTATTAAAGCAAATAGCGCGATTTATGATACACAAAGTGCTGAAGAGCTAGGCATAAGTGGTGAGCCTATTTATTTTGATAATTCCGAAGATGCTTTATCTATTATGCGCCATACCTGTGCGCATTTAATGGCAGAGGCTCTTAAGGCGCTTTATCCTGAAGCACAGTTTTTTGTAGGGCCTGTGGTGGAAGAAGGATTTTATTATGACTTTCGCGTAAATCATAAAATTAGTGAAGAAGATTTAAGTAAGATTGAAGCAAAGATGAAGGAAATCGCCAAAAAAGGCGAAAAAATCACCAAATATTACCTAACGCGTGAAGAAGCAATACAAAAATTTCAAAATGACGATTTAAAACAAGCAGTTATCAGTAGGATTCCATTAGGCGATGGGAGATTAAGCATTTATGCGCAAGGGGAGTTTGAAGATCTTTGTCGTGGTCCGCATTTGCCAACATTGAAGCTATTAAATGCTTTTAAGCTTACAAAAGTTGCGGGCGCGTATTTGGGCGGCGATGAAAAAGCGGAAATGCTAACTAGAATTTATGGAATCGCTTTTGCAGATAAGGAAAGCTTAACTCAATATTTGCATCAATTAGAAGAAGCAAAGAAGCGTGATCATAGAAAAGTTGGCGTGGAAATGGAACTTTTTACCTTTGATGAAGAAGTGGGTGCTGGATTGCCTATTTGGTTGCCTAAGGGGGCTAGGCTTAGGCGCAACCTTGAAAATCTTTTAACGCAGGCTTTGATTGAACGCGGATATGAGCCTGTGCGCGGTCCTGAGATTTTAAAAAGTGCAGTGTGGAAAACAAGCGGACATTATGCAAACTATGGCGAAAATATGTATTTTACAACCATTGATGAAGTAGAATATGGAATTAAGCCGATGAATTGCGTGGGACACATTAAAGTGTATCAGAATTCTTTGCATAGTTATCGTGAATTGCCTTTAAGATTTTATGAATATGGGGTGGTGCATCGCCACGAAAAAAGTGGGGTGTTGCACGGATTATTGCGTGTTAGAGAATTTACACAAGATGATGCGCATATTTTTTGCCGTCCTAGTCAAATCGCAAGCGAAGTAGAGAGTATAATTGATTTTACGCAAAAGATTATGAACGCTTTTGGTTTTAGCTATGAAATGGAGATTTCTACAAAGCCTGAAAAGTCTATTGGTAGCGAAGAAGTTTGGGAAGAGGCTACACAAGCTTTAAAAGGCGCTTTGGAGCGATGTGGTATTGCTTATAAGATTGATGAAGGCGGTGGGGCTTTTTATGGTCCTAAGATTGATATTAAAATCACTGATGCTATTGGCAGAAAATGGCAGTGTGGAACAGTGCAAATTGATATGAATTTGCCAGAACGCTTTGCATTAACTTACACAGATGAGAATAATAGCACGCAACAGCCTGTAATGATACATCGCGCAATTTTAGGGAGCTTTGAGCGCTTTGTGGCAATTTTAACAGAGCATTTTGGTGGAGAGTTTCCATTCTTTGTTGCTCCAACACAGGTGATTATTATTCCTATTAGTGAAGCGCAATATAACTATGCAAAGGAATTACACAATGCGTTATTGAAAGTTGGCGTTTATGCTGAAATTGAAAATAAAAATGAAACGCTAAATAAGCGTATCCGCAATGCTGAAAAACAAAGAGTGCCAATGATTGCGGTTTTAGGGGCAAAAGAGAAGGAGGAGAGATTGGTTGCTGTGCGTGATCGTCGCTTAAAAGAGCAATCAAATATGAGTTTTGAATCTTTTATAACATTAACTAAGGAGAAAATGCGTGAGGTTAGCTTTTGAGTAAAAATGATAATGTAATCCTAAATGAGGATATTGATTTTCCGCAAGTGCGTTGTATAGGTGATGATGGTGAGCAATATGGAGTGATTAGCTCTGATGAAGCCTTGAGTATTGCAGATAGTAGGGGGCTTGACTTGGTGTTGATTGCGCCTGATGCAAAGCCTCCCGTGTGTAAGATTATGGATTATGGAAAATTCCGTTATCAACAAGAAAAGAAGCAAAAAGAAGCAAAAAAGAAGCAAAAGCAAATTGAGATTAAAGAGATTAAGCTTTCTGTCAAAATTGCAAGTAATGATATAAATTACAAGGTTAAGCATGCCAAAGAGTTTTTAGAAGAAAATAAGCATGTGCGATTCCGCGTGTTTTTGCGCGGGCGAGAGGTTAGTGAGCCACAAGGTGGCTTTGAAGTTCTTAATAAAGTTGCTGCAATGTTAGAAGATGTGGCAAATATTGAAAGAGACTTTAAAGTTGAAGGGCGTTATGTAAATATGCTTGTAACGCCTAAGAAATAATTTACTAATTTTTGAGGAGACAAAATGAAAAAATTAAGTGTTGCTGTAATACTAGCAGGATTATTGGTTGGTTGTGGCGGTGATGGATTGGTGAAGTTAGAAAATAAGAATCCAACAATAGATCAAGAGATATATGATTTGTATATGGAAAAATTATCAAAAAGCGAATACCTTCATGATTTTTATTTATCACTAAAAACTTCTGAATATAATTTCTATCATGATGATAGTAGATTTGAATATAATATTATAAAAGAAAAAGAAGCAGAGAAGAAAGAGTATAGAGAAGAGATAGGAAAAAATAATGGACTTTTGGTTTTTGCAGTTAATAAAAAAGATCCTAAAGATATTTATATAATCACCTTAAATTGTGATGATAAGTGCAAAAAAAGCAAAAAGGTTGATGATGTAAGAGTGAATTTTAGTCGCTTCAAATTTTAGTCGCTTCAATCAAATTACTTCAAATTGCTTTAGTGTAGTAGAAAAATACATTAAAACTTTTTTGAAGTCTTGCAAGTATATAATGGCTGATTAATTAGATACATTTAGGTACATTTATCTTATGAAAGGAGAATAACGATGCCAAAGATGAAAACAAATCGTGGTGCAGCAAAAAGATTTAAGCTAAAAAAGAATCTTGTAAAGCGTGGTTCTGCGTTTAAAAGTCATATTTTGACAAAAAAACGCCCTAGAAAAATTGCAAATCTTAATGCGCCAAAATATGTGCATGATGCTAATATTGAGTCTGTTAAAAAAATGCTCTGTATGGCATAGGCTAGAAGTTTCATACATTTAAGTATGTCATTCCCCTAAACTTAGGGCAAGTTTGGTAGAAATACCACACCACAATATGGTAAAGGATAAAAAATGGCAAGAGTAAAAACAGGTGTAGTGAGAAGAAGACGCCACAAAAAAGTTTTAAAATTAGCGCGTGGCTTTTATAGTGCAAGACATAAGCACTTTAGAAAAGCAAAAGAGCAATTAGAAAGAAGTCTATGTTATGCGTTTCGTGATAGAAAACAAAAGAAAAGAGATTTTAGAAAACTTTGGATTGTAAGAATTAATGCAGCTTGTAGAATCAATGCAATTAGTTATTCTAGATTTATGTTTGGACTTAAAAAAGCGGGCATTACACTGGATAGAAAAATTTTGGCAGATATTGCGATGCACGAACCAGTTGCGTTTGCAAAAATCGTTGAAAACGCTAAAAAAGCGTTATAATTTTGGCTTTGAGATTCTTTGAGAGAATCTCTCTAAGCCTTTTGAAATTGTGATATTGATCTTAATTTTAAAGGGTTTATGATGCGTTTTTTTTATCTCTTATTTCTATGTGTGGTTGTGTCTGTTTCAGCTAGTGCTGAAACTTTAATTAAGCAACGCTTAAATGTTGTTATAGATATTGAACCTAAACAATATTCTAGTAATCTTGTAGTTTCTGGTTCTAAAGAGCTTCAAAAGTTAAAATCATTGAGTCTTGAAAATAAAAATGCAATCATTAAGACTTTTAATGGAATTAATGATTTTTTAGGGAGTGATAGTATTTGCAAGGGAGGAGGTTTTGCAATAAGTCCTTCTTACTATTATAAGGATGGGAAAAAAATACAAGAAGGATTTGAGACAAATTTTATTTTGTATTGTGAGTTTGTGGAATCTCAAAAGCAAGAGTATAACACTATTTTGGAAAAAATTGAGAGTGAAGTTTCTAAAAATCCTTTCTTGATGTTTACTGTCCCTAGAGTTGATTTAGGTGTAAATAAAGCGGAATTTCAAGAAAGCGATGCTTTGCTAAATGTAGAGCTTTTAAAGCTTGCTTTAGAAAAAGCAAAAGAATATGGAAAACTCACCAAAAAGAAATGCTCTATTAAAGAGATTACATTAGGTGATATTGGAGATATTGATCAGATAACTTTTAAAGCGGAATCTCGCTTAATGCAAAGTTCCAAGAATGCATTAGAAGACATTGTATTGCCAAGTGCAAAAAAGGAGCAAAAAACCTTATGGGGTAATGCGATCTTTAGTTGTAAGTGATCTTTAGAATTTTATTTAAAATTTGGAATCCAAAATTAAATTTGGATTCCATAGAGTAATGCTTATGCTCCCAAGAGTTTTGTAAGTGGCAGTGAGCTTAGAATATTATCTTTAAAAGTTTCAGTGCTTTCTTTGAATTTACTTGGATCAAAGAGCAAGCGATTAATTTCTTTATAGCTTGTTTCAAAATGTTCTAGTAAGGATTCTACAAGATTTCCTGTTATTAAGTTAGAACCATTTTTATCTGTATTATTTACTTTAGACTGATTGTTTTCTGTTTGGTTTCCGCTAATTTGGAGTTTTCCAAAACTGCTTTCAAGTTTTGCCCACATTTGTGATAATTCAAAACTTACGCCATTTTGACCATTTTGTAATGAGCTCATACTTACAGAGATATTGACTTCAAGCCTAGAAATTTGAGTAAAACTAATGTGGCTCTTTTCTAGGATTTCACTTAAGATTCCATTTCCAAGATTTCCTAAAGTATTTTGAATTCCAATGTTTGGATTGCCCGCGCTAAGGCTTCCTTGTGTGGAGATTATCTGTATATTCGAAAGGCTGTTTCCATAGACTTTTCCAGCAAGAATTTGTGCAAGCCCACCTTGCAAGACATCATTTTGTGCTTGATTTTGCAAAGCCTCATTTTTGATTTTTTCAGAAACTAAGTCAATGTGATGTATTTTTCCGTCCTTGCCATTTTCAAAGAGAAAGTCTGCGCTTTTGCGTTTGATTCCTAAGAGATCACCGTTTTCTCCACGCATTAACTCTTCACTTTCTTTTGGGTTAAGATAGATTACTCCTATGCCCTTTTCCCCAAGCCCTACAAGTTTACCTTCACCGTTGCCATCTGGAGCCCAAATCCTTAATTTATCATAAATAGGGTCTTCTTTATCAATTTTACCATCTTTGTTGGAGTCATAAACGCTTAAATCTTTAAAACCATCTCCACTTTTTGTTCCAAAAAGCTCACTGCCATCATTGATTTTACCATCATTATTTTTGTCAAGTGCTAAGAATCCAGATCCTTTTTTGAGTGTTGCAATTTGATCGGGTGTTCCATCGCTATCTAAATCAAATTGCATTTTAGTATCGCTTAACTCTGTTCCATTGCCTTCATAATCAATCACAAGCGGGTCAATCACATTTTGATTGGGCGTTTGCGCGTTACCTTGTGTATTGTTCCCAATCCCACTAATTTGAAGATTTTGCATAAAGCTTTGCGAGATGCCAATACTAATATCAAGTTGTTTTTTTGTGCCATCACTTGCAACAATTGTGCCTTGAATGGAGACTTGCAAAGATTGTGAAAAGCCTTGTGAAATACTAATTCCATTGCCTAAAATTTTTTGTCCTAAGCTTGTATTAAGTAAGGAATCTAAGCTTAAATTAACATTTTGTGAGTTGCTAGATGAATTATTTGGTCTAATACCAAAAACTTCTTCCCACATTTTTAACATTTCATCTTTAATTTGTGAGAGCTTTTCTAGCGCCTTATCTACAATAACTTTTTGAAAGTCGTTAAGTTGTCCATTACTTAGAGAGTTGCTAGATAGAACTTCTGAAGTTTGTCCGTTAGCATCTTTGTTGATACTGGATTGTGGAACGCTATTTGCTTCTTTATTTGTGATCTCTTCTTTAGGACTTTTTTGATTTACACTTAAATGCGTGGTGGCTGAAGTGTGTGAAAAGTCAAAAGCCTTAAAAGAAGAGAAATTAATGCCTGCTTGCATCATTTCTCCTTTTATTTTTTGTTTAGCACTCACTATATCGGCAAATTTTTTAAAAACTAAACTAAAAGTGCAAATTTTTTACGCGTTAAGTATTTGTTAAAATTTAAAAGCATATTTAAAATCTAAAAAGTATGCATTATGCATGCTACAGCATTATAAAGTAACAAGTTTTAGATATAATTCTAAAATTAACAAAAAATATTAAATTATAAGTTTAATTTAAAATTAATTTTATTATAATCTCCGCGCAAAAAATAATTTGGTGAAAATCATTTGATGCAATTTATATCAAAGGAATAAAAATGTCTTACGCGCAAGAAGTTATCCAAAAAGTTCAAAAACTTTGTCCTGAGCAAATAGAGTTTCATCAAGCCGTTAAAGAAGTGTTGGAATCTATTGAGCCAGCATTACAAAAAGATTCTAAGTTTCAAAAAAATAAAATTTTAGAAAGAATTGTAATTCCAGAGCGTCAAATTAACTTCCGTGTAACTTGGGAAGATGATAATGGAGAAATCCAAGTTAATCGCGGTTATCGTATTGAGTTTAGCTCACTTTTAGGTCCTTATAAAGGTGGTTTGCGATTCCATCCTAGCGTAACAGAAGGAATTATTAAGTTTTTGGGATTTGAGCAAATCTTTAAAAATGCTTTAACGGGGCTTTCAATGGGCGGTGGTAAAGGTGGAAGTGATTTTGATCCAAAAGGAAAAAGCGATAGAGAAATTATGCGTTTTTGTCAAGCCTTTATGAATGAGTTATATCGTCATATTGGAGCACACACAGATGTTCCTGCCGGTGATATTGGTGTTGGTGGGCGTGAGATTGGCTATCTTTTTGGGCAATATAAAAAGCTAACAAATCGTTATGATGGAGTTTTGACAGGCAAGTCTTTGTTGTGGGGCGGAAGTTTAGTAAGAACAGAAGCTACAGGTTATGGAAGTGTGTATTTTGCGCAAGAGATGTTGGAACATAGTAATTTTGGTCCGCTAGAAGGTAAAGTATGTTTGGTATCTGGTAGTGGAAATGTTGCAATTTATACGGTAGAGAAGCTACAGCAGCTTGGCGCCAAGCCCGTAACAATTAGTGATTCAAGAGGAATGATTTATGATGAAGCAGGGATTGATTTAGCTCTTTTAAAAGAGATTAAAGAAGTCAGACGCGAGAGTTTGGAGTCTTATGCTAAAGAAAGAAGTAGTGCAAAATGGACAAGTGTAAAAGATTATCCAAGCGATCATAATCCACTATGGGCAATCCCAGCATTTGCGGCATTTCCAAGCGCAACACAGAATGAATTAAATGCAAAAGATGCGGAAAATCTCTTGAAAAATGGTTGTAAGTGTGTAAGTGAAGGGGCAAATATGCCTTCAACTATTGAAGCTGTGCATAAATTTTTGGATGCTAAAATCTGCTATGGTCCAGGCAAAGCTGCAAATGCTGGTGGTGTTGCAACAAGTGGGCTTGAGATGAGTCAAAATGCTTCTATGACTTCTTGGACATTTGAAGAAGTGGATGGAAAATTGCATAGAATTATGAAAAACATTTACGCAAGCGCAAATGAAACGGCAAAAGAGTTTGGAGAGCCTACAAACTTGGTGCTTGGTGCAAATATTGCAGCATTTAGAAAAGTTGCAAATGCGATGATTGAGCAAGGTTTATAGTCTGAAAATCTTTTTTAAACTTCTTTTCATTTGGAATCTCTTTTGGAGTTTTTCCCTCGGAGAGATTCTGCGATTTCAACTCTATGAAACCCATTTAAGCAATGCAGAACTTCAAGCCTTTGTAATGAGCGAAAAACTTGATGGTGTGCGTGGAATTTGGAATGGAGAATCCCTAAAAACGCGTAATGGTAATCCTATGCAGCCACCTAAATTTTGGTTAGAGAATTTTCCACCTTTTATTTTAGATGGAGAATTATGGCTTGAGAGAAACGCATTTGAAAAGACTTTAAGCGTAATTAAAAGCGCAGATAAAGAGCGATGGGAGAAAATTACCTTACAAGTTTTTGATGTGCGTGGAGTATGTGAACATTGCACCTTGCAAGAGCGTTTGAAAATATTGCAAAAATATTTAGATAAAAATCCTAATAAATTTATAAAAATAATTCCACAAATTCCTATTAAAAGTCAATTACATTTAGACGAGTTTTATCGAAATATTTTAGAAAAAGGCGGTGAAGGTGTGATTATTCGAAATAATGTATTTTCAAATGTAGGCTACAAGCTAAAGCCATTTTTAGATGCAGAATGTATTGTTAAAGGACATACACAGGGAAAGGGCAAAAATATCGGTAAATTGGGGGCTGTGATTTGTGAAGTAATGATTAATGGAATCCAAAAACGCTTTAAAATAGGTTCTGGATTTAGTGAAAAAGAGCGTGAAAATCCACCACAAATTGGCACAACAATCACTTATAAATATCAAGGTTTTACCAAAAATGGGTTTCCACGCTTTCCTGTGTTTTTGCGCATAAGGGAAGAAGATTAGTATTTTCTAAAGCGACAATGTCTAAAAATATTTGGCTTAGTGGTCGGCCTTATTGCTAATTTTTGCGTATTTTATCTGTAAAATAAGATTAAAAAAGTTTGGTACGCTCAGAGGGAGTCGAACCCCCAACCCTCAGATCCGAAGTCTGATGCTCTATCCAATTGAGCTATGAACGCTTAAAAATAGTGTAAAATAATATCCCAAAAAAGTTTTAATATGCATTAAAAGGATAAAAAATGCAAAAGATTCTAATGTTTGTGTGTTTGCTGTTAAATTTTGCTTTGGCGCGTGAAGTGATAGCGGTAAGTATTCCTATGCAAAAGGAATTTGTAGAAAAAATTGCTGGGGATTTCTATGATGTGGTATCACTTGTAACCCCAGGTGTAAATCCTCATGATTTTGAACCAAAGATTTCAGAGATTAGAAAGGTTAATGAAGCGGTGGCTTATTTTGCGATTGGAATTGAGTTTGAGGAATCTTGGCTTCCACGCTTTAAAGGGCAAAATCAAACAATACAAGTTTTTAATACAGGGGCTAATATTTCAAGGATTAACTTTTCAGATAAACATTATCACAATAATCATCATCATAATGGAGATACACACATTTGGCTATCCCCTAATAATGCAAAAATCATTGCCACAAACATTTATGAAAGCTTAAAAAAGTTGGAATCCAAAAAGGACTTTTCTCAAAATTATAATGCGCTAATGTTAGAGATTGATGCGTTAGATAGAGAGTTAAAGGTGGTTTTAAAGGATCTGCCAAAACATCAAAAATTTGTTGTGTTTCATCCGATGCTTGGATATTTTGCAAGGGATTATCATTTAGATGAAATTTCTATTGAAGTGGAGGGCAAAAGCCCAAAAATGCAAGAAATGATTGTAGTGATTGAAACAATCAAGAGGGAAAATCTTAAAACAATTTTTGCACAACCTGAATTTTCTACAAAAGCAGCGGAATTTATCGCAAAAGAGAGTGGAGCGAAGTTGGGGTATTTTTCACCTTTGCAAACGCCTTGGAAAGAAAATTTATTAAACTTTGCTAAAACACTTGTGGAGTTTGAAAAATAGAAAGAAAAGGATCCCATGAAGTTGGAATCCAAAAGCCCACAAGGGCTTAAAAATTATTCAACAACTGGCGTGTGTGCGCTTCTTTTATCATCACCAATATCTTCTCTGTGAGATGGTGATTCTGCAACAGCATCCCAAACAATACAGCCTTCAGTTGGACAAGCAGTTGCACAAGCTGGCTCATCGTTATGTCCTACACATTCTACGCATTTGTTATTATAAACAAAGTAGCATCCATCATCATTTGGGCTATCATCTTCATCAACAATTGCTTCTACTGGGCATTCATCAATGCAAGCACCACAGGCAATGCAAATATCAGTAATTTTAACAGCCATAATTTCTCCTTAGAATTTGGTTTAAGTTGTGAGTATATAGAAAAGAATATAAATTTTAGCTTCAGTCAAATTAGAATCGCAAAAGTTTCGTAAAATAGTGTAGAATTATCGGATTTAAAATACAGAATCTAAAAAGGGATTTTATGGATATTATTTTTGGACCTGTGCAATCAAGGCGTTTTGGAGAGTCTTTGGGTGTGGATTTATCGCCAAAGTTAAAGCAGTGTAATTATGATTGTTTGTATTGTGAATTAGAAGGTAAAAAAGCGCAAGAGAGTATGCGGGAAGTCTTAAGCGTAGATGAGATTTTAGAAGCTATAAAGCAGGGCTTGGAGAAGTTTCCTAATGTGGAATCTCTAACAATTACTGCAAATGGAGAACCTACACTTTATCCGCATTTGTATGAGTTAATGTTGCGCTTAGAGGATATTAAAGGGGATAAGCAAACGCTACTTTTAACAAATGGCGCATTGCTGTGGGATTTGTGTGTTGCTAGGGCTTGTTTGCTTTTTGATAAGGTGAAGTTTTCTTTAGATGCGGTGAGTGAGAGGGTGTTTAAAAAAATTGATAGGGCGTATAAAAGTGTGGATTTAGCGCAGATTTTAAAGGGGATTTATCAATTTAGCGCAGATTTTAAAGGGGAATTGTATGCGGAGATTTTGTTTGTAAAGGGAGTCAATGATAATCCGCAGGAAATACAAGAAATGGCGCGGTTTTTAGCCCCTATGCCGCTAAAGAGATTAGATATTAGCACCATTGATCGCCCGCCAGCTTACAAGGTGGAATCCTTAAGTTTAGAAGAATTAGAACGCATTGGGCAAGTGTTTTTGCACTATAAGATTCCAACTTTTGTGCCTAAACGCAAGCAAGGTAGTATGCAAGAGAACTTGCAATTAAGCCAAGATGAGATTTTAAAAACACTTGCTTTACGCCCAATGAGTGAGAGCGATATTAATATGCTTTGGAGTATGGAATCTAAAAAGATATTGGAATCTCTTATAGAGATAGGCAAAGTGAAGCAAAAAAGTATTAATGGTGTGAATTTTTATGCCTTGCGCTAAAATAAATAAGATTTGCTAAAAGCACAGAGACAAACATTATAAGACTTAGAAAAATGGGTGTGTTTGCTTCAAATGCACCTACAATAAAGGCTATAAGCCCAGCAAAGGCAAATTGCGTTGTGCCAAGAATAGCAGAAGCCGTGCCAGAGCAATCTCTAAACCTTGCCATTGCTAAAATAGTGGTGTTTGGCATAATAAAACCAAGTGTGGCAAGAATGCTAAAGAGCGAGAACTCAAAGAGCCATAATTGTGGGCTAAAATACGCATTTAAAAGCATTATAAAATGTGCTAGAAGCATCGCTAAAAGCGCAATAGCTAGAATTCTTTTTGCACTAAGTTTTTTTAGCGATCTTGTGTTGAGATTTGCACAAAGCATAAAACCTAGTGCGTTTAATCCAAACAAAAAGGCGAAGTTTTGTTCAGAGATTCCAAAAAAATTGACAAAAACGAAGTTTGAACCTGTAATATAAGCAAAGATTGTTGCCATTGTGAAAGCAGAGCATAGCACATAGACTAAAAATGCGCGATCTTTTAAGACGAAATAATAGTTTTTTAGCGTTTCTTTGTGAGAGAATTTTTGCTTTTTTAAATGTGGTGCGCTTTCTTTTAACCCAAAAAGCACCATTAAAAACAAAAAGATTCCAAGCAAAAACAAAAAGGCAAAAATGCTTTGCCAAGGGAAGTATTGAATCAAAAATGCTCCAAGTGTTGGCGATAACATCGGTGCAAAGGAGCTAAAAACCATCATTAAAGCATACACACCAGCGGCTTCTTCAAAGTCAAACAAATCATTAACAATAGCCCTTGCAATCACCACTCCAGCACAGCCACCTAGGGCTTCAAAAAAGCGCAAAATAATAAAGCTATAAATATTGTCAATCACTACGCAACCAAAGCTTGAAGTGATGAAAATTAACATTCCTATAAGTGCTGGCTTCTTGCGTCCAAAAGTATCGCTTAAAGGTCCATAAAGAAGCTGCCCAAAAGCAAAGGCGATAAAAAAACTAGCAAGAGAGAGTTGTGTAAAAAATGGGTTGGTTTGGAAGCTCTCTTGCACGCGATTTAGTGCGGCTAGATACATATCTGTGGAGAGTGGCGCAAGGCTTGACATAAGAGCTAGAATAAAAATGAGTTTAAATTTATAAGATCCGCGAATTTTAGTGTGGTTTTGCATTTTAATCCTAAATTTTAAAGATTATGTTTTGGATTCTAACAAAGAAAACTACAAAAACTTATAAAAAAGATTCCAACTTTTACATTGTGTTTTGCTGGCAAAAGTGGTAAAATCCCAAATTTAACAAGGAATTATAATGCTTTTGGCGATGTATAGTATTTTTGTCTTTATTTTTATCGGTTATATGGCAAATGTTTTGCGCCTTTTGGGGAATAAACAAAGCGGAATCTTGCTTGGGTTTTTGGTAAATTTTGCACTTCCGGCACAAATTTTTAATGGAACATATCATGCTAGTGTGAGTGTGGATTTTTTGCTTGTGTGCTTGATTGCTCTGTTTTCAAACCTATTTTCCGTGCTGTTTGTTTTGTTTCTTGGGAGAATTTTTAGGCTTGAACGGAGTGTGTTAATTACGCTTTGTTTTATGGCAACGTTTGGAAACACACTGTATTTAGGTTTCCCATTTGTGCAAGGTGCATTAGGTGAAGCACAAGCAAATCAAGTGATTATTTTTGATCAATTTGTAACAGGAATTCCCTTTGCGTTTTTAGCCCCGATTTTGCTAAGTTTAAATGGTAAAACCGCATTTTCCTTTGTAGAAGTTTTTAAGCGATTGTTTAGAAGTCCTTTGTTTTTAGCTCTTATTTGTGGTGTGCTTTTTAGGCTTATTCCCTTTGAGATTCCAGAAGTTTTATTTACGCCGTTAAAATCCCTTGCGCAAACCGCCACGCCTGTGGCACTCTTTGCTATTGGAGTGCAATTAAATTTGCGCGGAATTTTAGAGTGGAAGTATCCAGTGTTGCTTTTGGGGGCAAAAATGTTTGTAGCGCCTTTGGTTTTATTTGTGTTTGTGAGGGTGTTTTATGGAGAATTTAGTAACGCCTGGAAAATGGCGTTAATAGAAGTTGCAATGCCACCACTTGTTAGTGGAGCGGCTATTATTTATAAGGCAGGTTTCAATGCTAAAGTTGCCTTAAATGCAGTTACTTTTGGAATTTTAGTAAGTTTTGTTAGCATTCCATTGTGGTTGTATTTTGCATAAATTATTATCTAAGTCAAGGGAATACAGAAAGAACGAAAGAGCGATACTTTCATAGCTTAAAAGCTTCTAGGCTTCTATGGCGTGATACTAAAAGAAGCAGTTTTTTAAAAAGAAATTACAAAATCCACGCGTTGTATTTAATTAATCGGGATTATTGTTATAATGCGACATTAAAATGAAAATTTTTGGAGTTTTTAATGGTTAAGATTACTGAAAATAGCTTAAGAGATGGACATCAATCTTTGCTAGCTACAAGAATGCGCACAGAAGATTTAGTAGAGGCTGCGCAGATTTTTGAACAAGTTGGATTCCATAGCATTGAAGCTTGGGGCGGGGCAACTTATGATACTTGTTTGCGCTATTTAAAAGAAGATCCTTTTGAGCGTCTTGCAACTTTTAAAGAGATTTTCAAAAAAACTCCCATTCAAATGTTGTTGCGCGGACAAAATCTTATTGGTTATCGCCATTATGCTGATGATATTGTGCGTGAGTTTGTGCGATTATCCGCGCAAAATGGTGTAGATATTTTTAGAATTTTTGATGCTCTAAATGATATTCGTAATCTTGAGGTTTCTATTGAAGAGGTTAAAAAACAAGGAAAACACGCGCAAGGAGCGATTTGCTACACAACTTCGCCTGTGCATACTATTAAAAGTTTTGTAGAGTATGGCAAAGAGTTAGAAAAGCGCGGTTGTGATTCTTTGGCAATTAAAGATATGGCTGGGCTTATTACTCCAAATGCAACATTTGAACTTGTTAAAGCTTTAAAAGAAGAAATTGACTTGCCTTTAGCATTACATACACATTCTACTGCCGGTTTTGCTTTTGGCTCGCATTTAAAGGCTATTGAAGCTGGAGTGGATATTTTAGATCTTGCAAATTCCGCATTAGCAGAAGGCACAAGTCATCCTTGCACGCAATCAATGGTAGCAACATTGCAAGGCACGCAATGGGATAGCAAATTAGATTTATCCTTAATGGAAAAAGCAGCAGAGATTTTAAAGCGTAATCGCAGAAAGTATAAAAAGTTTGAATCAGAATATAACAATATTGATACGCGTGTGCTTGTTAGCCAAATACCTGGAGGTATGATTTCTAATCTAGCCAATCAATTAAGAGAGCAAAACGCGCTAGATAAAATGGATGCCGTTTTAGAAGAGATTCCAAATGTGCGTAAAGACTTTGGGTATCCGCCTTTAGTTACTCCATCAAGTCAGATTGTAGGCACACAAGCAGTATTAAATGTCTTAGCACAAACGCGTTATAAGACTTTGACAACGGAATCTAAAAACATCATCAAAGGCTATTATGGTAAAACTCCAGCACTGATTGATTCTGTATTGATTGAACGCGTTAAGCAAGAAGGTGAGGAAATTATTGCAAGTCGTCCAGCAGACAAAATTGCACCAGAGTTACAAAAAGCAAGAGAAGAATCTCAAGAATTTGCCAAAAGTGAAACAGATGTGATTTCTTATGCGATTTTTGGGGCAATTGCAAAGAAATTTTTAGATGAACGCAATGAAAATCGCCTAAGCCCAGAAGCATTGACGACTTTTGAAGGTGTTCAAGGTCCTATGCCAAAAGAATTTACTATTAATTTACATGGCGAAACTTACCATATTAAAATTGAAGGAAGTGGTGAAAAAAATGCAAGTGTACGTCCATTTTTTGTGCGCGTAGATGGGGATTTAAGGGAAGTTTTAGTGGAGTTGGATTCTAGCGATAAAAAAGGAGGTGTCAAAAAAACTGATTCCTTGCCACAAGCAAGCTTGCCTGGACATATTATTTCTCCAATGCCAGGAAATCTAACAAAACTTAAAGTGAAAGTAGGTGATAAAATCAAAGAGGGAGATGTGCTAGCTATTGTTGAGGCAATGAAAATGGAAAATCAAGTTTTAGCAACGGTGGGTGGTGAAATCAAAGAAATTTATGCAAAAGAAGGGCAGCAAATTAGTGCAAATTTAGCGATTATGCTTGTTGAATAATGCAAACTTTAAGCATTACAGATTTAAATACACAAATTAAGAGTTTATTGGAAGCGACTTTTGTGCAAGTGCGCGTAAGTGGGGAAGTGAGCAATTTCACAAAGCATACAAGCGGGCATTTATACTTCACTCTAAAAGATAAAAATTCTTCTTTAAAATGTGTGATGTTTCGTGGTAATGCAGCAAAACTTAAGTTTCAAATCACAGAAGGAATGGATTTGACTTTAGAAGGTGTGATAAGTGTTTATGTGCCGCGTGGAGATTATCAACTAAATTGCTTAGATGCTATTCCTAAAGGCATAGGAGCTTTATTGTTAGCCTATGAGCAACTTAAGCAAGAATATGAAAAAAAGGGTTATTTCACAAAGCAAAAGCCTATTCCGAGATTCCCTAAAAAAGTTGCACTACTTACTTCAAGCACTGGAGCCGTACTGCACGATATGCTAAGTATTGCTAAGAAACGATGGAATCTTGTAAGATTTGTGCTATTAGATACGCTTGTGCAAGGCGATGGAGCAAAAGAAAGCATTGCAGCAAATCTTAAAATTGCCGATACCTTAGGTGCAGATTGCATTATTTTAGCGCGCGGGGGTGGAAGTTTAGAGGATTTATGGGCTTTTAATGAACCTATGGTAGCAGAAGCGATTTATCAATCAAATACCCCTATTATTTCAGCCATAGGGCATGAGCCTGATGTGGTGCTTAGTGATTTTGTGGCAGATTTGCGCGCCCCAACACCTTCTGCGGCAATGGAGTTATTACTGCCTGATGAAAAGGAATGGTTAATGCGTTTAGATGCGTTGCAAATAGATTTAGAGAAGCTTTTAATGCGGGCTTTACAAGCAAAATCTAATGCGCTAAAAGCATTTAAAGAAAAGCTTAATTACAATCCATTTTTTATGAAAATTACACAATTCCAAGCGCAATGCCAGCAACAAGAAATATTTTTTACACAAAAAATGGAACACAAGTTAGCTTTATCATCTTTTAAATTACAAGTTCCACAGACGCAAGTCCATCTAAAAATGGAGCAGAAATTAGCTCAACTTCAAGCAAAATTGGGAATTTTAAAAGCACAAATGGAATCCAAAAATCCAGAAAATTATCAAAAAGAAGGTTATGTTTGCGCTTTAAGTGAAGGTAAGAGAATAAAAAAACTTGCGGATTTAAATTTAGATTCCATCATAGAATTACAAGATAAAAGTGCGACAATCAAAGCGCAGATTAAAGAAATGCTTAAATAATATCCAAATAATATAAAAATATAATCCCCAGCACAATACGATAAATTCCAAAAGGGATAAAGTTAAAGCGCGAAACAAAATTTAAAAAAAGCTTAATTGCAAGTAATGCGCTGAAAAATGCTACAACAAATCCTGTCCCTAAAATTAGTGCATTATCTACACTTAAAACTTCGTGATTTTTATAAAGACTATAAGCGCTTGCTAGCACCATTGTAGGCAATGCTAAGAGAAAGGAAAATTCTGTGGCTACCTTACGATTGCAGCCTAAGAGTAATCCTCCAACAATTGTTGCCCCACTGCGTGATGTTCCTGGAATCATCGCTAAGGCTTGAAAGAGTCCTATTAATAAAGCTTGCTTGTAAGAGATTGTATTAACTTCTGTGGTGTGGTGTTCTCTTTCTTTATAAAAAATCTCTAAAATAATAAAAATGATTCCACCTAAAATTAGCATAATTGATACGGTAATAGGGGCAAAAAGTGCTTTAATATAGGAATAAAATAGGAATCCTAAAATCCCAGCAGGTAAAAATCCAATTCCAAGCTTTATCCAAAGTTGCAAGCTGTTTTTAAAAAGTTTTTGCGAGAAAACAAAAATTACAGCTAAAATTGAACCTAGTTGGATCACAACTTCGAAAGTTTTATGGAATGTGTTTTGTGGAATCCCTAATAACTCTGAAGTTAAAATTAAATGTCCGGTTGATGAGATTGGCAGAAATTCTGTTAAGCCTTCTACAATGCCTAAAATAATTGCATAAATAAATTCCATAATCATACGCCCAAATGTGTAAAAATGCCTAAATTGTAGCACAAATCTACTCTTTTTGCCAAATTTTGTAAAACTTTAACAATGCCTTAAAAATAAAATTATAGAATTTAAGATTGCTTTTATTTGGAGTAACAATGTTTAAAAGAATTTTGATTGCAAATCGTGGTGAGATTGCTGTGCGTATTATTAGAGCTTGTAATGATTTAAATATTGAGTCTGTGGCGATTTACTCGCGTGCTGATAGGGATAGTATGCATGTTAAAATGGCAACGCACACTTATGCTATTAGTGAAGATCCTATTAAGGGATATTTAGATCCGGATTTAATTATTCAAGCAGCCAAAGAAATGGAAGCAGAAGCAATTCATCCCGGATATGGGTTTTTAAGTGAAAATGCTTTGTTTGCAAAAAAGGTAAAAGAAGCTGGGCTTGTATGGATTGGGCCAGATAGTGAGGTGATCGCAAAAATGGGGGATAAGAATGCGGCTAGAAATCTAATGATTGCAAATGGGATTCCTGTTGTTCCAGGAACTGAACCGCTTAATGCACTAAGTTTGTATGAGATTCAAAAGATTGCGCGCAAGATTGGCTATCCTGTGATTTTAAAGGCAAGTAGTGGGGGTGGAGGGCTTGGAATCCGTGTTGTGTGGGAAGAAAAAGATTTGGAGAGCGCATTTGAAGCGTGTAAAAGAGAAGCATTGACTTTTTTTAAGAATGAAGATGTTTTTATGGAAAAATACATTCAAAATCCGCGCCACATAGAGTTTCAAATCTTAGCAGATAATTATGGAAATGTGATTCATCTTTTTGAGAGAGATTGCTCTATCCAAAGGCGTCATCAAAAACTTATTGAAATCGCGCCTTGCCCTACAATGAGTACGGATTTAAGGCGTAGAATGGGAAGCGTGGCAGTGGGTGCTGCAAGAGCTGCAAACTACACAAATGCTGGAACGGTGGAATTTTTGGTAGATGATTACAATAATTTTTATTTTATGGAGATGAACACAAGGATTCAAGTAGAACACGGCGTTACAGAAGAGATCACAGGCTTTGATTTGATAGGGCGTCAAATTAGAATTGCAAGTGGGGAGATTTTGGATATTTCACAAAGTGATGTGCATATTCAAGGATTTGCGATTGAAGCTAGGATTAATGCTGAAGATGTGCATAATGACTTTGTTCCAAATCCTGGAACAATCACGGCATATTATCCAGCTTTAGGTCCTTTTGTGCGTGTGGATAGTTATATTTATAAAGATTTTACGATTCCGCCTTTTTATGATTCTATGGTGGCAAAGTTGATTGTGCGTGCAACAAGCTATGATTTAGCGGTTAATAAACTTAAGCGCGCATTAAACGAGTTTAAAATTCGCGGAGTTAAAACGACAATTCCTTTTTTGGTTAATATTTGTAATGATAAAGATTTTAGGCGCGGGAATTTTGATACTTCGTATTTGGAGCAAAAGGTTGGACAGCTAATGCCACAAGAAAGTAGCGATGAGAGTGATTTGGTTGCTGCAATTGCAGTTGCTTTGGCTTTTGGATTGGAAGAAAATGTTAAATAAATCTAGTTTTAAGTAAGGTTGCGCTAGAATCAGCGTTTATTTTTTTAAAGAGGTTTTGTAAGATGAAAAGAACATATCAACCACATAATACACCGCGTAAGCGCACGCATGGCTTTAGAGTGAGAATGCAGACAAAAAATGGTCGCAAGATTATTAATGCTAGACGCGCAAAAGGCAGAAAAAGATTAGCAATCTAAGTTTGGAATAGCATTTTGGTAACATTAAACACAAAACAAGATTTTAATCGTGTTTATAGGAGCCAAAAGCGCTGGCATAATGCTTATTTTGTCTTATTCTTTAGAGAGGATGCACAACAGAAAAGAATTGGATTTTCTGTATCAAAAAAGGTAGGCAACGCGGTATGTCGTAATCGCATAAAGCGTAGGTTGCGTGCTATCTACAGGGAGTCTATGCTGGATTTAAGGGGCGGGGATATGATTTTGTTAGCAAAAAATGGATTAGATAAGGTTGCATATAAAACCTTACAAAGTAATTATAAATATGCATTAATAAGACTTGGTTTGGTGTAAAAGATGATAAAAACAGCTTGTCTTTTTGCAATTAAGAGTTATCAGCGTTATCTTTCTCCATTGCTAGGGACAAATTGTCGTTATTACCCTAGTTGTTCAGAATATGCCAAGCAAGCGTATTTATTTCAAAATCCTTTTATTGCCACACTTAAAACGCTGGGTAGAATTTTATCTTGCAACCAGTTATTTAGAGGTGGAATCGCTTATCCTAGTGCATCTTTGTCTTTGCAAATTTATGTTTTCAAGCCTTGTTTGGTAAGATATTGGTTGATTCCTAATCATACTCCAAGCTATGCTTTTTATAATATCCCAAGTTGTACTTTTTTAGAAATTAAATCTCAAACATTTCAGATTATTAAAAATTATCCAAAGGCTTCTCGTGTTTAATAAAATTAATGAATTAAGTTCCCAAGCTAGAATTATGATTGCAGTAGTTTTAGCGCTTGTATTTTTTATTCCTTATAGCTACTTTTATCAACCTAATTCCCTAGAAAATAATGCAACTATAGTCAATAATGATATGGTCAAGTTGGAATCTACTCCTAAAGCACAAGATGTAGCACTTGCTAATGTCTTGCCAACAAATATGAGCAGTGAAGATTCTGCGATAATTGCAACAATTGAAGCGGAGGGCTTTATTTATAAGATTGATAAATTGGGCAGAATTGCGATTGTGGAGCTTAAAGAAGAAAAATATCACAAGGATTCTAAGCCGCTTTCTTTGTTTTCAAATGATGTGGCAAGCCAAACAAATCCAAAGATTCTAGAGATTAGATTTTCAGATTCTGTTTTAAATAATCAAGCATTAAACTCCCCATATAGCGCAAGTGCAAACCATTTAGTGCTGACAGATTCCCCACAGAGTTTAACACTTACTCAAGAGTTAAATGGTTTAAAAGTGCAAAAAGTTTTAACTTTTTATCCAAATGGTTATTATAAGGCAACCATTAAGATTCCACAAAATTACATTTATTTCGTTTCTCCGGGTATGCGTCCAAATGTGGAAAATGATGCTTATGTTTTTAAGGGTGCAATTATTAAAGAAGCTGATGATACGATTACTACTATTGAGGATGGTGATGCACAAGGGCAGCTAAACTTCGCTAATGCAAAAATTTTAGCAGCGGTGGATCGTTATTATACAACCTTATTTTTTAATGATAAAGGTTTCAATGCGACAATTTTAAGTAATGCAAATGAAGATCCAATGCCTTTTATTGGTGGTAATGGAGAGTTAGTATTGGAAGGCTATATAGGACCAAAGAATTATCGTTTGTTAGAATCCATTGATCCATTTTTAACCGATGTTGTGGAATATGGAGTGATTACATTTTTTGCCAAACCATTATTTTTATTGCTTGAGAAGCTTTATGATTTTTGCGGAAATTGGGGATGGGCGATTATTTTGCTAACTCTAATTGTTAGAATTGTGCTTTATCCTTTGACTTATAAGGGTATGGTATCTATGCAAAAACTCAAAGAGCTTGCACCAAAAATGAAAGAATTGCAGCAAAAATATAAAGGTGAGCCACAAAAATTGCAAGTGCATATGATGGATTTATATAAAAAACATGGTGCAAATCCTATGGGCGGGTGTTTACCATTGCTTTTACAAATTCCTGTATTCTTTGCTATTTATCGCGTATTGTTTAATGCTATTGAACTTAAAGGGGCTGATTGGTTGCTTTGGATTACAGATTTGTCGGTAATGGATCCTTATTTTGTATTGCCAATTTTAATGGGTGCAACAATGTATTTACAGCAGCATTTAACACCAACTGCTTTCAATGATCCTATGCAAGAGAAAATTTTTAAATTTTTGCCCTTAATTTTTACAATTTTCTTTGTAACATTTCCATCAGGGCTTGTGCTGTATTGGTTTGTTAATAATATATTTTCAATCTTGCAGCAACTTTTGATTAATAAATCTTTAGAGCGTAAGAAAGCAAGAGAAATTGCTGAACATAAACATAAAGCATAGTTAATGAAAAAGATAGAGGCTCAAACTTTAGAAGCAGCACTAATTGCTGCAGCAAAGGAATTTGATTGTTCTGTTGTGGATTTAGAATATGAGGTTATTCAAAATCCTTCCAAGGGATTTTTAGGATTTGGTAAAAAACAAGCTATGATCTGTGTTCAACCTAAAGAGTCAAATATTAAAAAAAATTCTAATATAATTTGCAGTGATGTGGCTGAGAAAGATTTTATAAAGAATGCAAAAGAATTTGCCAAAGAAATGCAAACAGAGCAGCAAGATAAGAAAAGCAAAAAGTCAATATTTAGAAAAGAAGAAATGCAAGAAATTTCTAAAGCTGTGCAAAAAGAGCTTGATGAACTTCTAGCTATGTTGCCTTATAAACTTGATAGTGTTCTTGTTGAGCCTTATGATGAAAATACGCTATATGTGAAGATTGATGGGGAAGACTCTGCGTTATTAATTGGAAAAGAAGGTTATCGTTACAAAGCAATTTCTTATTTAATTTTTAATTGGGTTAATCATGTTTATGGACTAATGATTCGACTTGAGATTGCTGAGTTTTTACATAATCAAGAAGAGATGATTGCAAATTATCTTTTGCCAACAATAGAAAGTGTGAAGCTAACAGGTAAAGCGCAAACTAAACCTTTAGATGGAGTGTTAGCGCACATTGCTTTAAAGCAACTGCGTGAGCAATTTCCAGATAAATATGTTTCTTTTCGCTTAAATAGCGAAGGAGAGCGTTATATTATTGTAAACGCTTTTTATCATTCCTAATGTTAAATAACGACACAATCATAGCCCCAGCAACAACTTATGGACAATCATCTTTAAATGTTTTACGATTAAGTGGGGCAAATGCTTTATTTATTGCTTCAAAGCTTGCTAGGCTTGATTTTAATGCTATTAAAAGCCTAATTAAGCCCCGCCTAGCGCGATTAACCAAGATTTATTTTGAAGATGGAACACTTTTAGATGAGTGCATTCTTTTGTATTTTAAAGCTCCAAATAGTTACACAACAGAAGATGTGATAGAGTTTCAATGCCACGGAGGGAGCTTTATTGCACAAAATATTTTGCAAACTTGTTTGAAATTTGGTGCAAGGCTTGCAAATCCCGGAGAATTTACAAAACGCGCATTTTTAGGCGGTCGCATTGATTTATCTCAAGCGCAAGCTGTGGCAAAACTTATAGAGTCACAAAATGTAAATGCACATCAAATGTTAATGCGTCATTTAAAAGGCGAAATGCAAGAGTTTTGCGAGAATTTACGCGCAACTTTAATTAGTTTTTTAGCGCATAGTGAAGTGTTTATTGATTATGCCGATGAAGAGTTGCCACAGGATTTATTGGAGAATTTGAAGCAAAAATTGCAGGTAGTGCTTAAAAATCTTAAAGCGCTTTTGGAGCAATCCCAAAATAAAAGAGTGTTATTTGATGGCTATAAGCTTTGTATTATAGGCAAGCCAAATGTGGGGAAAAGCTCGCTTCTTAATGCTCTTTTGCGTAATGATCGCGCCATTGTGAGTGATATTGCAGGTACAACGCGTGATAGCATTGAAGAAAACTTTGTGTTAGGTGGATATTTGTTGCGTCTTATTGATACAGCTGGAATTAGAGAAAGTACTGATGCGGTAGAGAATGAAGGGATTAAAAGAAGTTTAGAAAAGGCAAAAGAAAGCGATTTACTTCTTGTGCTGTTTGATGGTTCGCTTCCTTTAAGTGCGGAAGATTTTCAAATTATTGAACTTTTAAAAGCCTATAAATTACAAAAAAAGATTCTAGTTTTAATCAATAAAACAGATTTAAAAATGCAATTAGAATCCAAAGTTTTAGATGAGTTTAATCCGTTGTTATTAAGTTTAAAAGGGGATTTGCTAAATGAAGATTCCTTGCTTGAGAGATTTAAACTTAGACTAGAAGAGCTTTTAAATGAGAATGAAAAAATGGAATCGCTTTTGTTGGTTTCTGAATATCAATTCCAAGCGGTGCAAGAGTGTATTAATGCACTAAAAAACTCTCTTAATCCACTTGAAAATGGAGAGCTGGAACTCTTTAGCTTCCACATTAATGAGGCATTACGAGCAATTTCCACTATCACAAAACCCTATGAATACTCACAAATGTTAGATGTGATGTTTGGTGATTTTTGTCTAGGGAAATAGCTTCTTATTTACGCTGTTTTTAGCGTAATTACTGCGATGATGATAATAAAGATTCCAACCCAACCTATAGGCTTGAGCCTTTGTTTGAAAAAATACCAACCGCCCAAAGTTGTGCCTAAGATTCCAATGCTTCCCCAAAGCGTATAAGCAATTGCCAGTTTCATTCCTTCTAAGCTTAATGCAAGCAAGTAGAATGCAAGCCATACAAGCAAAACAGAGATTGCCCCCCATTTAAAATTCCTAAATCCATCAGATTTATTAAGTGCTAGATTTGCGATAATATCTAAGAATGCCGCTAGAACAACATAGAGTAGGTAGATATTAAACATTGTGATCCTCTCCTAAATTTACAAGTGTGATTCCAATAATGGCAAGCCCTAAGCCGATGTATTCTTGTGTTTTTAGTGAAGTTCCAAAGATAAAAACCGCGATAATTGTGATTAAACTAAGCCCCACAATCTCCCAAATCGCATAAGCCACGCCAACACTGATAGTGCGGATAGAGATGGACATAAAATAATATGCAATCCCTATCATAACAAACATAAAGCCATACACGAAAATCTGGTTTTCTTCTTGTGAGTAATTCATCACAGAAACCCCAAAAACTTCGCACACAATAGCAAGAATTAGAAAAATCCATGCTTTTAGCATAACCGTCTCCTTAAAAATTTAGAAAAAGGAAAAAATTATAACACAAAAAGGATAGATAAAACAAAAAATTGCTAAAATGGTAGTGAATTACGCAATAGAAATTAAAAAGGTAAATATGTGTATCAAAGCTTAGAAGAAAACTTAGATCAATTCTCAAAAAATTTTAAAAAATCTTTTAGTATTTTATTAAAAAGTAAGGAGGATTATTATCCAATTTATTTTGGAGATTTACCCAAACTAACGCTAGATAAAAAGATTCTAATTGTAACAAATCCAAAAATTGCTGGATTGCATTTGCAGGCACTCTTAGAAAAGCTTCAAGCAAGAGAAGTGTATTGTCACACAATTGCCGATGGTGAGATTTATAAGGATTTTAAAAGTGTGGAATCTATTTTAGAGGCGGCATTTAATCATCGCTTGGATAGAAAGTCTTTAATGATTGCCTTTGGGGGCGGGGTGATTGGGGATATGGTAGGGTTTGCTTCTGGGATTTTTATGCGTGGGATTGATTTTATTCAGATACCAACAACGCTTTTAGCGCAAGTGGATTCTAGTGTTGGTGGAAAAACAGGAATCAATAATTCCTTTGGCAAAAATCTTATTGGGCTTTTTCATCAGCCAAAAGCAGTGTTTATTAATCCGCATTTTTTGCGCACGCTTCCACAAAGGGAGTTTAGAGCGGGGCTTGCTGAGATTGTAAAAATGGCAGTGTGCTTTGATAAAACATTGTTTCAAGCACTCCAAAACCTTGATATTGGAGATGAAAATGCACTTTTATCTGTGATTGAACGGGCAGTTAGCATTAAAGCGCAAGTGGTTAGAGAAGATGAAAAAGAGCAAGGAATTAGGGCAGCGTTAAATTATGGACACACCTTTGGACATAGTATAGAGCTAGAAAGTGGCTATGGTAAGTATTTGCACGGAGAAGCAGTTGGGATTGGAATGGTTATGGCAAACACACTTGCGCTTGCATTGAATCTCATTACACAAAAAGAGTTTGAAGCTATAAAAACACTTTTGGAAAAATTTAGGATTCCAACTTCTTATATGATTAAAAATGTAGAATCCTTTTATGAAAGCTTCTTTTTGGATAAAAAAAGCCTTGATGCGCGTATTAAGTTTATTTTGCCGCAGAGTATCGGTGGAGTGTGCTTTAAAGATGATATTCCAAAAGCTCTAGTGATTGACATTTTAAGAGAGTTTTCTTGATGCGTCTTGTAATTTTTGCTTTGATTTTTGTGTGCAATGTAGTCTTTGGTGCTATTGTCGATGATATAAAAACTATAAAATCCTTAGAATTAGAACTTACAAATGCAAATCGCTTTTTAGAAGATGGCAATAATGCGTGGATGAAACGCTATTTAAACTATCAATCCTATCAGCAAGCATTAGCAAATCTAGCACATACAAAAGAAGCAATCGCGCAGCTAGAAGAGAAACCACAAACAATTGCTGTCCAAAATGAATTGAGTGTTTTAAAGCGTAATTTAATCGCATTAGAGCAGCAAAAAAAGGTGCTAGATATTTATAAGGATTTGCCTTTTAGGGAGCTAACAGAAGCAAAAGAGCTAGAAGAGATGCCAAGCGTTACAAACCCACTATTAATTGTGCGCGCATATTCTTATATTAAAAAGGCTGATGAAGAATTAAAGATTTTAAATGCAAATTATAAAAGTTTGCAAGAAAATCTTAAGTGGCTAAACCAAAAGGATTCTGCATTTAAAGGCTTATTAGAGATTTATCAAAATGTACCAAATGAGTTGCGCAATGTGTGCCGCTCAAATTATTGTTTGTTTGTGAGTACAGAAGAGATTACAAAAGCTTATGAAGAAAATCTCAATGCACTCACTGTTCTAGAGACAACAAAAGAAGTATTTAATACAACTTTGGAGATTTTCACTAAAGAAACACAGGAAAATAAAGCACGCTTATTAGAGCAGATAAAAGCGCAGTTTTTTAAAGGAATTTATATTGGAATTACAATTTTGGTTCTTATTGGAATTGCTTTTTCTTTAAAGCTTGGGGTGCGTAAATATATTCACGACAATGAGAGAATTTACACAACAAATAAAATTATTAATTTTTTAAATATCACATTAATTGTAATTATTTTGCTTTTTTCTTATCTTGATAATGTTGGTTATCTTGTGACTGTGCTTGGATTTGCATCTGCCGGTTTAGCAATTGCCATGAAAGATTTATTTATGTCTGTGCTTGGTTGGATTGTGATTGTTGTAGGTGGTGCAGTGCATGCTGGGGATAGGATTAAAGTTATTAAAGATGGTGCAGTGTATGTGGGTGATGTTTTGGATATTTCTGTGCTTAGAATCACGCTTTATGAAGACATTACGCTAACAACTTATGCAGAAAATCGTCGCGCTGGAAGAATTATTTTTGTGCCTAACAACTTTGTCTTTACTACGATGTTTTCAAATTACACGCATGGCGGAATGAAAACAGTATGGGATGGGATTGATTTTACCATTACTTTTGATTCTGATCACGCAAAAGCTTGCCATATTGCAAGAGAATGCGCTAAAAAATACGCTAGGGGCTATACAGAATCTACGCGTAAGCAATTTACAAAATTGCGCGACAGATTTACTTTGCGCAATACAAATGTTGAACCTCGTGTTTTTAGTTTGTTGGAGCAAAATGGAATTAGGATTTCTGTGTGGTATCTTACAAATGCCTATGCAACGCTTGCTTTGCGTAGCAGTATTAGCGCCGAGATTATTGATGCAATTTTAGAAGAGCCAAATATTCAGATTGCTTATCCTAGCACAACAGTTTATGAAGGTAAGCGTAAGGTTAAAGAGAATTTACAAGGAGAAGCTTTTAAGAGTGTGCGTGTAGGTGATGGTGCAATTCCGCCTTCTAGCTTTTAGTTGGAGATTTGTATTAAAGAGAGTTTTTATTAAGATAATTTTTGCATAAAGAGAAATAATGGTAAAACAAAAAGTGTATTTTAAAACCTTTGGTTGTCGGACAAATTTATTTGATACACAAGTAATGATTAATGCACTAAAAGATTTCGCACAAACGCCTTATGAAGAAGAGAGTGATATTGTAGTGGTAAATTCTTGCACGGTTACTAATGGTGCCGATAGTGGCGTTAGAAATTATATTAATCGCTTGCAAAATGAAGGCAAAAGGATTTTTTTTACAGGCTGTGGTGTGCAAACACAGGGACAAGCACTTTTAGATAGAGGACTTGTTAGGGGTGTGTTTGGACACTCACATAAAGAGAAAATCAATACACTTTTAAAAAAGGATTCCAGCTTTTTTTTAAGCGATGATTTAGAATATTTAGAAAATGATATTTTAAGTGATTTTGTAGGTAAAAGTCGTGCTTTTATTAAAATTCAAGAAGGCTGTGATTTTGCATGTTCGTATTGTATTATCCCTAGCGTTAGAGGAAAAGCTAGGAGTTTTTCACAAGAGAAAATTTTAAAGCAAGTGGAGAGTTTAGCACAAAAAGGCTTTAGTGAGTTTATTATTACTGGCACAAATATGGGAAGTTGGGGAAAGGATTTTGGATTAAATATCGCTACTCTTGTAGAGTCTTTGTGTGAGATTCCTTTATTAAAACGCTTAAGAATAGGGAGTTTAGAGCCATCACAAATTGACACACATTTTTTAAGCGTATTGGAAAATCCTAAGATTGAACGCCATTTGCATATTGCTTTACAACACACTTCACCAAAAATGTTAAAGTTGATGAATCGTTATAACACTTTTGAAAAAGATTTAGAATTATTTAACACATTAAGTCAAAAAGGATTTGCATTAGGGAGTGATTTTATTGTAGGGCACCCCGGAGAGAATAAAGAAGTTTGGGAAGAAGCGTTTTTAAACTTTTCTAAGTTTCCTTTAACGCATTTGCATAGTTTTATTTACTCTCCACGCGATAATACACCATCGGCTCTTTTAAAGGATAGAATTAATGGAAATATTGCAAAAGAGAGAAAAAAACAAATTGAAGGAAAGGTGCAAGAAAACAATTTAAATTTTAGAAAAATATTAAATAAAAAAAAGATTCCTTTAAATATTTTGATTGAAAGTGTAGAATTAAAAGATTCTAAATATATTGCACAAGGATTTGATGAATATTATAATAAGGTGAAAATAGAATCTCAAGAACCAATAGCAAAGGATAGTTGGATAATGATAGAAAACTTTAACCCAAAAGCGGATAAAAATTATGCAGAAATTTAAAATTGTTGGGATTTTAGCGATTATTTTAGCGGGAATTTTATTTGGAGTAATGTTTTTTAAGCAGGAAGTGAAACTTATTAGCTCAATGGAGCTTCATAGCCTTACAGAGAAAACTCTTCCTAAAATGGCAATCATTAAAGAGGATTATTTATATTTTACGCTAGGAACACAGCATTATAAGGTGGCAAAAGAGAGTGTAGATTTACAAGCCTTTGGTCAAAAAGTGCCTTTAGAGATTAAAAATGGATGGAGTTTTTGGCAAAATGTTATTGAAGTTATGGTGATTTTTGTTTTTATATTTGTAGCGCTTTTATTTCTTTATGCTTCTAAACAGAATAAAGCTTATAAGCCAAAGCAAGAAAAACAAAGTGAAGATTTTTATTCTAATGCTGCAAAATCCCTAGCAAATGATACATTTGGCTTTTATCACATTAAGCCGATAACTTCAAATGTTACTTTTGCAGATGTTGCTGGGATTAGTGAGGCAAAAAACGAACTTGAAGAAATTATTGATTATCTAAGATTTCCTAAAAAATATCAAGACTTTGGTGTAAGGCTCCCCAAAGGCGTGCTTTTAGTAGGGGTTCCCGGAGTTGGTAAAACATTGATTGCAAAGGCGTTAGCTGGAGAAGCGCAAGTGCCATTTTTTTATCAAAGTGGGGCAAGTTTTGTGCAAATCTATGTAGGAATGGGTGCAAAAAGAGTGCGTGATTTATTTGCTCAAGCAAAGCTAAACGCGCCTTCAATCGTGTTTATTGATGAAATTGATGCAGTAGGCAAAGCACGCGGTGGAATGCGCAATGATGAAAGAGAAGCTACACTTAATCAGCTCTTAACAGAAATGGATGGCTTTGAAGATAGCTCAGGTGTAATTGTAATAGGTGCTACAAATAATATGGAATCCTTGGATGAAGCGTTGCTTAGAAGTGGTAGATTTGATCGGCGTATTTTTGTGGAGTTGCCAAACTTGCAAGAGCGCATTAAGATTTTGCAAGTGCATACACGCAATAAACGCTGCGATTTTGATTATGAAGAGATTTCTAGGCTTTGTGTAGGCTTTAGTGGAGCTGCGCTTGCTTCTTTAGTTAATGAAGCTGCCCTTTGTGCAATTAAGAGAAATTCAGAAGTAATTACTAAAGAGGATATTTTAAATGTGCGTGATAAGGTAATGCTTGGTGTGCGTAAAAAGCTTAGTTTTAGTGCTAAAGAGCGTGAGATTTTAGCCTATTATCAAGCGGCAAAGGCTTTTAGCGCTTATGTCCTAGAAGTGCCTTTTGAGAAGGCAACTTTAATGAGTGATGGGCTAAAGTATGTTGATAAAGAGTTTTTGAGTAAAAATGAAATGGAAAACCAAATAAAAATCCACCTATCTGGGATTGCAGCGTTAGAATTGTTGTTTGATGAGCGCTACTCTCACGCAAAAGTGGATTTGGATAGGGCAAAGGCGATTGCGCATAAAATGGTAGAATCTTATGGAATGGGGGAATATCTTTTAGGGATTGAAGAAGATGTGCTTAGAATCTTAGAAAAATGCAAGGATGATCGCTTTGTGTTTTTTAAGAATTATCGCTTGATTTTAGATTCTATCAAGAACGCACTTTTGGCAAATGAAAAGTTAGATTATGCAGAAGTTGGTAAGATTATTAATGTATAAGCGATTTTAAATGTGTGTGGTTTTTGGTGAGAGTGAAAAGTTGGAATCCTTTTTTAAGATTCCACAATTTTTATATGGAGATTTTAGCGTTTTTGGAGTGGATAGGCATTGTGAAAAAGCAGTGGAGTTTGTGCTAGAGAGATTAAAGGAGAATCAGCGTATAGAAGTTTTGGTTCTTTTAAATATGAAATTAGATTTAAAAGAAAATCATCTAAAAACAATCCAAAGCTTTGGCACTAAAATCTACTTTTTTTTAACAACACAAAAAAAAATTCCAACTTTAGAAGTTTATAAAAAGCTTGCAGAAAATGGAATCTTATTTTTGTATAAAATTTAGTAAGCCTTATTTTTGTAACATTCTATTTCAATTTCTCTAGCAATAGGATTTGCTTTGCCATTATTTAAATCTTGGAAATACAATTTGATTTCTACGAAAGTTCCTGGAGTTAAATCTTTAAATGTTCCATATTTATCAATTCCAAAAATACCACAATTATCCATATCAATTTCAGTATTGGGTAAAATTTTCACTATAACGCTATCTCCATAAATGGAATCCACAAGGATGGTTTTATCCTTTGTATTTGCCTTAGCGATCGTGCCTTGAAGTTTGAAGCTACTTGCTAGGCTTACTGCAATAAGTAAGGGAAAAATTAAAGCGGTTTTTAAAAACATTGTTGTCTCTTTAATAAGCTGTATTGCATTGCCATTTGATTCTATAGGCGTTAAAAATCTCCCCTTTTGGGTAACCTTTAACCTCTACAAACATTCCAGATTTCA
This sequence comes from Helicobacter winghamensis ATCC BAA-430, assembly GCF_028751035.1. Lineage (NCBI taxonomy): Bacteria > Pseudomonadati > Campylobacterota > Epsilonproteobacteria > Campylobacterales > Helicobacteraceae > Helicobacter > Helicobacter winghamensis. The sequence goes on from NZ_CP063533.1 coordinate 603,585, forward strand.
GGGAAGAAAAGCTTTCATTTGCAGAAAATGAGCCAAACATGCCACAATTTTTTCCATGAAGTTTTGTATTTGGAAAGACTTGCACCACAACATTTTTTTGCGCTTCTTGGATTGTGATTGTTTTTTTGTTATTATCAATATTGATAATTTGTCCAAAGAGTCTAATATTATCAGCTCCAAAAGCATTTAAACCGCTAAATACAACCAAAGTAATGAAAAACTTTTTGATTTGCATTTTTATCCTTAATTTGAAAAATTATTTGAAGTTATTGTAGTAGAATATTGTCAATTTTCTGTTAAGATAGCAAGAAAAGCTACCACAAAGGTGGTAGTTAAGCGATTAATACGCTTTTGCTCCGCATTTCCATTCAATGCTTTTTGCACCTAAGCCTCCATTTGCTTGTGGTAATGTTTCTATTTCCACAAACATTCCTGTTTTTAAAGCACTAAATTTTTCTTGTGTATCATTACCAAAAGCTCCGCAATTATCGCCTTTAAGCTCAGTGTATGGGAAAACTTGAATGATAACTTCACCATTTGCGTTAGAGAGAGAAATAGTTTTTTGCGCATTATTAATCTTTGTGATTTGTCCTTGTATTTCAATATCATTATCCGCTAAAAGTGGAGAAAGAGAGAGAGATAGAAGCACAGTTGCTAGAATTTGTTTTAGCATTTTACATCCTTTTTATTTTTAAGATAGCTAGATTTTACCAAGTCTTTGTTAATATTCCATTAATTTTTATAAAATTAAGGTTTGTTTTTGGAATCTCTTATTAAGAAAAATACATTAATGCTAGCACCTTTAGCGGGTTATAGCGATTTACCTTTGCGTGAAGTGGCTAAGAAGTTTGGTGCCGATATTACGGTTAGCGAGATGATAAGTGTGCATGCTCTAGCATTTAAAAATAAAAAAACGCTTAAAATGGTGGAAAAATCCCCCCTTGAAAATCCCTTTGCCTTGCAAATTGCAGGAAATGATTTTGGGATTATTGCGCGTGCGGTGGAGTATTTAAACACACAAAAAGATGGAATCCAAATTTTGGATTTAAATTGTGGTTGCCCAGCTCCTAAAGTTTCAAGCCACGGGAGTGGAAGTTCGCTGTTGAAAGATTTAAATAAGTTGGTAGAGATTTTAAAATTAATCCGTAAGGTGAGTGAAATTCCTTATTTAAGTGTAAAAGTGCGTTTAGGCTTTGATCAAAAAATTCCGCTAGAAATTGCACAAGCCCTAAAAGATACCCCCATTGATTATGTCGTTGTTCATGGAAGAACAAAAGTTGATGGCTATAAAAAAGAAAAAATTGATTATGATTCCATTGCGCTAATTAAGCAAAATTTAAAAGTGCCATTGATTGCAAATGGAGAGATAAATAGTGTTAAAAAAAGTCAAGAAGTCTTAGAAAAAACAGGAGCTGATGGCGTGATGATAGGAAGAGCTGCTGTTGAGAAACCTTGGATATTTGCACAAATTAAAGAAGGCTTAACAGAAGATAGTGTGAAATTAAGGGAAAGAGTAGTGTTGGAGCATTTTGATCGCACCATTAGTTTTAGGGGGGATTATGGGGCGATTATGTTTAGGAAAAATCTACATGCCTATTCTAAAGGGCTAAAGGGCGCAAGTGAGTTTAGAAGCAAGGTAAATGTAATCACAGAGCCAATTTTAATGCGTGAAGCAATTTCGGAGTTTTTTAAAAAAGCGGAATTTGAAGGCTAAAAATATGGGCTTTAAATCCTAAGAGAATTAGGGCTTCTAAGAGCAAAAGCGCGCAAGTTAAGGCGATAAATTTTAGATTCCATAAAATTTTAAAAAATGCTTGCCAGCTAAAATAATGTAGTGTTAAGAAAAATACTACAAATCCGCTAATGCTTCCAGCAAGTGCTAATCCGACCGCGCCAAAAAATTGCATTAAGATAAGTGAAAAGATTGTTCCAGTAAGCAAAGAAAAGGCTGAAATTTTTGCCGCTAGAGCCTGTTTGTTTTGAGAATAAAGCCACAAAGAAAAAATCCTAGAAAGCCCAAAGGGTAGTAGTCCTATTAGATATGCTCCAAAAACACTTGCGCAAATTAAAGTATCTTCGCGCATAAATTTGCCCCGTTCAAAAAGTAGCCAAATGATTTCATTTTTTAATAAGATTCCACCTAAGGTGCAAATACTAAGAAGAATTAAAAGTAGCCAAAAAGATTTTGTAAGGGCTTTTAGGGCTTCTTTTTCTTTAGATTCTTTGATAAATTTAGCAACTATTGGAAAGAGTGCTGTGGAAGTGGCGATGGCAAAAATGGCTAAAGGAAGTTGAAAAATACGATTTGCATAATAAAGATAAGAAATTGCTCCACTTGCCAAAAAGGACGCTAAAAGTGTGTCGATAAAAGAAGCAATTTGTGCTGTGGAGCTTCCAAGCATTGCAGGGAAAAACTGCTTAAAAAACTGCTTTACGCTTGCATTAATGCTGTTTTTGCGAGTGTGTTTTGTAGAATCTTTTAGCTCTTTTGTGCCACAAACAAGCAGTTTTAAAAAGCCTAAGCGTTGCATTGGGATAAAATGTAAAAGAATTTGTGCCATACCCCCAGCAAGTACTCCATAGCTTAGGATTAAAACCGCTGTGTAAGCTTCGCTCTTTTGCGCAAGCAAAAGCGCAATAATCATCGCAAGATTTAAAAGGGCAGGGGAGTAAGCCCAAGCAGTAAAATTGCGTTTGTATTGCAACATTGCTCCAAAAAGCGTAACAATAAAGATTAAAAGCAAATACCAAAAGTTAATAGCGACTAAAGGTGCAGTAAGTGCAATTAGTTCTTTAGAAAACCCAAAGGCTAAGAGCTTCGTAATAGACTCACTAAATACGCACACAAATAAAGATAACACCAAAAGAATCGCACAAAAAATTAAGCCAATTTTTAGTGCAAATCCTCCACGAAAGCGCGCTTTAAAGAATCCGGGTAAAAAGGATTGGTTAAATGCACCTTCTCCAAAAACACGGCGAAAGAGATTAGGAAGCTTAAAAGCCACAAAAAACATATCACTATAAATTCCAGCACCAAGCGTGTTTGCAGTTAGTAAATCGCGAAAAAATCCTAGAATCCTTGAAGTTAGGATGCCGCTAGAATTTGTAAAAAAGCCTTTTAGAAACATTGCGCATCTCTTTTTAGCATAAAATCAAAAATTTTAAATTAAACTTATAGCAAGATTGGTTAAAATTTGCTTTCTATTTTTACATAAAAGGTTTTAGAAATATGTTAAAGAAAGGTTCGCATACATTTCGACCTTATTATATTAATGAATGTGAAGATATTAAATTTGCTATTAAGCAAGTTGCTTCCCAGTATAATCGCGATGCGGATTCTTTTGATTTTGAGCTTCAAGCTATTACAACTTATAAAAAAAATCTTTATGACTATGAGCTGGAGCAAATTCATCAAGATGCAGTGGAGGCATTTTTTCAAAACCGCGACAATATGCTAGAGCCAAATTTGGTTATTTCTCAGCGTTATTGTATTTTGATAAAAGAAAAAGAGCGCAAAGAAACACGATTCCATCTAAGCGCAGATAAAGGGTTTAGCGAAGCGTTTTTATATTTTCATCCCGGATTTACTTATAAAGAAGAAAATTTTGAGAGCCTTTATGGGCAAATTAAAAAAGAAAAAGTTTGGAATAAAATTCTGTGTTTTGATGAGGAGAGAGAAAAAAAAGCTTTAGTGGAGTTTTTAAAAACATTGACTTATCCACTTAAAAAAGAGGAACGATATTTATTAGTGCGTGGTGTAAATTTAGTTGCGAGTACAGAAGCAAAATTAAGTTTCAAAAAAGATGTAACTGCGCAATTCCAGACTGTGTTGGCTAATGAAGTCATTTGTGAGTTTCAAAAGCCCTTACAAGGCAAGCCCGGACGAAACATTAGGGGGGATTATATTGTTCCACAAGCCCCCAAGAGCGAGAAGCAAACAAGTCCTTTAAGATATGATAATGCAAGTATTGTGCTAGTAGATTATCCCAATAAGATAGAGTATAAAAGTGCAATGGGTGGAATCTTAGATTATAAAGATAATGTATTAAGCATTGAAGATACCCTTGAAGCTCAAGAAGTGTCGTTTAAAACTACAGGATCGTTAATTGGGGCGATTGATAGTGGCACGGTTGTAAATATCACAGAAACTGATACAATGAAAGAAGCCTTAGGGCAGGGAATGAAAATTCAAGCGGGGGAAGTAAATATTGAAGGCAATGTTGGTTCTGATGCGATTGTGCATTCTAAGAGAGTGCATATTGGAGGATTAACACATCAAAGCTCTAAGATCTATGCAGATAGTGTAGAAGTTTCTACACATAAAGGTTATATTAAGGGAGAAAAAGTTCAAATTGATATGCTTGAAGCTGGTATTATTGAAGGGAAACGCGTAGAAGTGGGTAAGATGTATGGGGGCAAGATTTATGCAGAAGAAATTGTGATTCAAACTTTGCATTCTAATGCGTTATTATATGCGACAAAGAGTATTCATATCGTGCATATGAAAAAGGGAGAAAATAAATTCTTTTTAGCGGCAAATTATAGCCCAAGCAATAAAAAGCAGTATGATACACTTTTAGCGCAAAAAAACGATTCCATTAAAGAAGCAATTCGTTTAACAAAAGAGCTAAAAGTGGAAAGTTTGGAATTAACAAAGCTCAAAGAAATCGCCGATGAAGTGCGAAAAGTGCTAACTCAATATAAAAATACCAAAACAAAGCCGCCAAGTTATCTGTTAGAAAAGTTTGAAGCATATCGTGCGCGTGTTGTGGCATTGCGTGAAAAAAGAGAAAAAATTAATTTTCTAAGCGAAACCTTTAAAAATGCGCGTGATGCGCTTGTAGAGTTAGATGCACAAACAAAGGACGCAACAATTAGCATAGATAGTGGCTGGGTAGGTTATAATGAAGTGCATTATACTTTTTACGCGCCAAGTAAGGATTTATTGTGTATTCCAAAGCCGGGTGAACCTTCAAAGGTAATATATAAAAATGACAAAATCGAGTTAGTTTTATAAGGAGAAAATGATGATTATCGCATTAGAGGGGGAGATTTTTTTAAAAGAACCTACGCGTTTAGGGTTAAAATGCACTGGTGTTGTGTATGAAGTGTTTATATCCTTGCAAACTTCACAGCAAATTCAAGCAAATATAGGAGAAAAGCTAGCATTGCATACTACGCAAATTATCCGCGAAGATGCGCAAATGCTCTTTGGATTTTTAGAATTGCTGGAGAAAACTTTGTTTGAACGCTTGATTAAAATTAATGGCGTAGGTCCAAAGGTGGCTATGGCAATTCTCTCTACTTACACGCCCCAAACTTTTGCAAAAGTAGTAGAAAGTAATGATATAAAATCAATGCAGCGCGTGCCGGGCATTGGTCCAAAAAGTGCGGGGAGAATTCTAGTAGAGCTCTCTGGCTGGTCGTTAGATCTTGTGCAAGGAGAGAGCTTAAATGTGAAAAAGGATTCCAACTTGCAGCAAGTGATTTTAGCCCTAGAGTCTTTAGGCTATAAAAATGATGTGATAGCAAGGGTAACTAAGGGATTAGAAAATGATGAAGTAAGCGCAATGGTCAAAGCGGCTCTAAAGCGTTTGCAAACATTATAATTTTAGGATAAAAATGAGTAAAAAATTTCATTTAATTTCTTTGGGTTGCACGAAAAATTTAGTGGATAGTGAAGTAATGCTTGGGTGTTTAAGCGCTTATGAAAACACGCAAGATGTAAGTGAAGCTGATGTTGTAATCGTTAATACCTGCGGGTTTATCGAAGCAGCAAAGCAAGAGAGTATTCAAACACTACTAAATGCCCTAGAGGCTAAAAAAGATGAGGCGATTTTAGTGGCAAGTGGTTGTTTGAGTGAGCGGTATGCAAAGGAATTAAAGCAAGAAATACCAGAGATTGATATTATCACAGGCGTTGGGGATTATGATAAGATTGATGTGATGATACAAAAGCGTAAAAAAGGTGAAGAGATTTGTCAAAGTCAAAATGGCGTGTTTTTGGCTAATGAAACAACTAAGCGCGTGATTAGTGGTTCAAAAATCCACGCATACATTAAGCTCTCAGAGGGTTGCAACCAAAAATGTAGTTTTTGTGCAATTCCAAGTTTTAAAGGCAAATTGCACTCACGCACGCTAGAATCCACGCTTAAAGAAGTGCAGGCTTTAGTCAAACAAGGTTTTAGGGATTTTAGCTTTATCTCTCAAGATTCTAGCTCTTATATGCGTGATTTAGGGGTTAAAGATGGGCTTGTTGCATTGATTAAGGGGATTGATAAGCTGGTTGAAAATGGCTTAGATCTTAGAAGCGCTAGGATTTTATATCTTTACCCTTCCACCACTTCTAAAGAGTTAATTCAAGCAATTTGTGATTCTAAAGTTTTTGTCAATTACTTTGATATGCCTTTACAGCACGCAAGCCCTAGTGTGTTAAAGACTATGGGAAGAAGCCATCATTTTAAGGATTTATTAAAAGAAATGCGCAAAACTCCAAATAGCTTTGTGCGCACAAGTTTTATCATTGGACACCCCGGAGAGAGTGAGAGTGATTTTGAAGAACTTTGTGCGTTTATTGAAGAATTTCCTTTTGATAGAATGAATCTTTTTGCCTTTTCTAAAGAAGAAGGCACAAAAAGCGCGGAAATGGAGCAGATTCCACAAAAGACTATTAATGCACGCTTAAAGGCAATCAATGCGATTTTCACAAAGCAGTATCAAGCGGATTTAAAGGCACTTAAGGACGAAGAGATTGTAGTCATTATTGAAGGAAAGTCAGAAGAGTCAGAATATTTTTATAGCGCAAGAGATGTGCGCTTTGCTCCTAGTATTGATGGGGAGATTTTAATCAATGATTCTTTGCTTGAAGGTGAGCTTGAAGCGGGGTATTATAAGGTTAAGATTACAGAAGTGGTGGGGGAAAATGTGCTTGGGCGTGTGATTGCGCGTGCTTAGGCTTGAATTTTTAGAGTTTTTAAGGGATAAGCGGAATCTTTTGGCCTTTTCAGCAGGGGTAGATTCTAGCGCATTGTATTTTTTGTTGCGTGAGTGTGGAATTTCTTTTGATATAGCGATTGTGGATTATGGAATAAGGAAGCAATCTAGGCTTGAAGTAGATAGGGCTAAAACACTTTGTTTTTGGGATAAGAGACAGTGTTTTGTGAAGGTAGAAGAGCCGATTTTAAAGGATTTTGAACATACAGCACGCAAGGTGCGTTATGCGTTTTTTGAAGAAATCATACAAGCACAAAATTATCATAATCTTATTTTAGCCCATCAACTAAATGACGCTTTTGAGTGGTTTTTAATGCAGTTTTGCAAGGGTTCAAGTTTGCTAAAAATGCAAGGGTGCTATAAAAGACAAGGAATTGTAGATTATAGAGTAGTTAGACCATTGCTTAAAACTTCAAGGCAAGAGATTCTAGAGTATTTAAATAAACGAAAAATTTTTTATTTTGAGGATTTTAGTAATTTAGATTCCAAGTTTTTGCGTAATGCTTTTAGGAAAAAGTTTAGCAATCCTTTGCTTGAAGACTTTAAAGATGGAATCGCTTTTAGTTTGGAGCAAATAAGTGGTGAAGTTGTAAGTGTGGAACTATTTAGGATTCCAACTTTAGAGCCATTTTGTGTTTTTAGAAATGGAGGTTTAGAGCAAATTGATAGAGCGTGCAAAATGTGTGGAGCTCTACTTTCTCGTGCTCAAAAAGAAATGTTAGCAAAAGAGTTGCAAAACAATTCTTTTTCAGTTGTTCTACAACACAAAGTAAGTGTGGAGAAGCTAGAAAATCGCATTTTTATTGCACCTTTTAAGACTAGCTTAAAAGCGATTCCAAAAGTTTTTAAGGAAAAATATCGTAACTTAAGGATTCCAAAACGCTTTAGAGGCTTTTTAGAAGTCGCAAGAGAAAAAGGTAAGCTTGAAGCAGTGTTATCAATTATAAAGGATATTTAATGGAAAAAATTTTGTTGCTAAAAAGTGATGGAATTGGCGAAAGTGGGGAGCTTGGAAGAAAACTTATGCTAAATTTCCTTGGAACACTTTTAACGATGGAATCTATCCCAAAAGAAATGTATTTGTTGAATCGAGCGGTTTTGCTTGCGACAATAGATATTGAAGGTATAGAGGTGTTAAAGCGTTTAGAAGAAAAGGGAGTTAAAATTTATTCTTGCCAGACTTGTTTAGGATATTTTAAAGTGCTTGAAAAGTTGCAAGTTGGTAGTGTTGGAAATATGCAAGATACAGCAAGTGCGCTTTTAGGTAGTAATTATAGTGTGATTGCTATTTAAGCAAGGGATTTAGGAAACTTTGTAGAGCTTGCAAGGCGACTTGTTGATTAAGCTTGCTTGTTAGGCAATCACTTTTTTGGCTATTATTGCAACCTGCCATTCCACAAGGCATACAGGGCATTTTTTCTTGGTAAATGCAGTGTTTGCCTAGTTTTTGGATTCCGCCTTTTTGGTTTTTGTAGGGAAAATCTTGCAAGGAATTATCCCAAGGTCCCCAAACTTGCGTAAAGCTTGGTCCAAAAAAGGCAAAAGTTGGAATCCCATTTGCTGCACTTAAGTGCATTATGGAAGTATCCACGCCTATAAATGCTTTGGCTTTAGAGTTAAGTAAGGTAACTTCATCTAAAGAAAGATTGCCTGAAAAAATTATAGGATTGCTTTGTGTTAGGGTTTGTATAGCTTGAATCCTTTGTGCTTCATTGGCATTTGGAGCAGCAGTTAGCACGCAAGGGATTTGATAGGTTTGCGTGATGAAATCTATAATGTTTGCGCAAAAGGAGTTTTCTAAACACTTAAAATCCCAGTCGCTAAAAAAATGGCAATGCACAAATCTGCTAGGTAGATTTCTTAAGGCAATGGAGTCTTTAGCGATTTTAGGACAAACGCGTTTGCTAAGGATTGGAATTTTAAGCGCACGCAAGGCATCAAGGTTGGATTCTATGTTGTGCTGGGGTTTATATGGGGTTATTTTGTGTGTGTAGAGACGCTTTGCCCAAAAGCTTGGTGGGGGGATTCCAACGCGCGTATTAGCCCCTGTAAAAAAGGCAGTAAATGCTGTCCTTTCGCCACCTGTAAGCCCAAGCACAATATCGTATTTTTGTAATTTTAAAGCAAAAAGCAAAGCAATATCGGATTTTAATTTAGTAAAAAATCCTTTAGGGCGTTTTAGTAAATGGATAGTGTTTAGATGTGTGGTATCTAAAAGCCCTTGTGTGCCGTCATTTACTAATATATCAATTTGGCAATCTTGTCCAAAATGTGCCTTTAAATTTGAAAAAATAGGGCTAGTTAGCAAAACATCGCCGATTTTATTAAGTTTAATAATTAAAATTTTCATTATTTAATACTTGTAAATTTCTGGATATTGATTTTTAAATTTTTTGTGAAACCATAGCCATTCTTTTGGATTTTCTTTAATAATTTGTTCTAAAATATTGCTTTGCATTTGAGTTAGTTCTTGAATATCATCTTGTAGATTATCTGTTTTTTTAAATTCTAATGGTGGAAATATTTTAATATTAATTTTTTTATAATCTTTAGAATATTCTGCGATAAAATGCACTATTTTTGCATCATATTTTAAAGCAAGTAAAGAGGCAATTGGTGTATGGCGAACATTTTTACCAAAGAATTTTACAAGCAATCCTTCATTATCGGCTGTGTTTTGGTCGGTTACGATTCCAATAATTCCTATTTGTTTTAATGCACGGATTAAACCACTCATTGCTCCCTTTTTATCTAAAATTGTAATATCAAATCGCTCACGAATTTTTGTAAGATAGGAATTAACTAGCGCGCTTGGTGTCATTCTGGCAATAGCAGTAATTGTGTGATTGAAAGTGCAGGTAAAGGCTGGGGTTGTGTATTCCCAGTTTCCAAAATGTGCAGTTACAAAAATAATTTTTTCCTTATTTTGTAAAAGTTTAGTAATAATCTCTGGTTTATCAATGTTGATGTTGTCTAAAACTCTTTTCTTGCTGCTTACTGCAAGCATAAAAAAGTGGATACTATTATAAACTAAATTTAAATAATTTGTTTTTAAGATTTCTTGTTTTTTTTCTTTAGGGAGTGAGTTGTTGTAGGCAAAATCTAGGTTATTTAGTAGGTCAAATTTACGTTTAGAATCTAAAATATAAAGAATAAAAGCGATTCCTTTTGCAAAATTTAAGCGCAAAAAATGCGGAAGATATAAAAAGAAATAGCCTAAGCTATTTAAAAATAAAAAAAGAAGTTTTTGTTTAAAAGTTCTTAACATTACATTTTCCTATCTAGAAGCTTCTCTGTAAGCTCTAAAATCGCAGTTGGTGCAAGGGTTTTGATACTAAAATCGTCTTTTTTGTAGCTAGCATTAGCATTAGCACTTAAAGAGAGATTTTGCTCTGTGTTTAAATTAAAGCGTTCTTGTGGTGTTGCTCCAAAAAGTGTGATAGAAGGACGCTGAAGCGCCCACGCTAAATGCGTGATTCCTGTATCTCCACCGATAACTAAATCCATTTGCGCAACTAGGCTTTTAATCTGTTTAAGCCCTAAGCTGTGTGCGTGGTAAAAGTTAGCTGTGTTAGGAATTATGATAGGATTTTTTGACAAAAATATTGGTGTATATCCTTTGGCATTTAGTAACTTTGCAAGCTCTAAAAACTTTTCCAAGGGATAGGTTTTATTGGGCTTTGAAGTTTCAAGCACACAAAGGATATTTTTATCCTTTTGTAAAAAAGGAAAATCCATAGGTGCAAATCCTAAAAAAGATTTACATTGCTTTAGTGATTCTAAGCTTGGAATCTCTAAATCAAAAGCACCAAAGGCTAGCGTGGCGTTACGCAAAAGAATATGGCTAGAATAGGGGATTGGAATCTTTTTTGTATAAAAAAGCTTTGTTAAGGGTTCTTTTGGGCTTTGGAATCCAAAAATAGATTCCGTATTTAGAGATTTTGCAATGAGAGCAGATTTTAAAAGCCCTTGCATATCAAGCACCATATCAAAGGTTTTGGTCTTTAGTGTCTTGTAAATTGCAAATAGGGCTTTTGGATTTTTGGATTGTATGGCTTCTTTCAGTGGTAGAGCGATGAGTTGGTGAATATAGGGTGAGTCGTCTAAAATCTCTTTAAAGTTGGAATCCAAAATCCAGCTAAGATTGATTGTATAGTGTGTTTTTAGTGTTTCAAGCAGGCTTGGCAAAATGCTTGCACTATGGATAATATCACCCATTGCACTTAAACGCACAATGGCAAGGTTTAGGTTTTTTGGCATTATTGCCCTTTAGAGCTTGTTAAAACAAGCTGTGAAAATGGGCTGGGAAGTGTGAGTTTTTTTAATTTTTCTTGCACAAGATAAGAAAGGTTTGAATGTGTGATTTGCAATGTGTATCCATTTAAGCCATTAAATAAGATGAAGTGAAAATCGCGTGGATTATCGTTGTTGCTTAAAATTTCGCTTAATGCTACAAAAAAGCTAAGGATTCTTAGAGTTTGTAAGTTTGGTAATAATTCTAAATAGGGTAGAGATTCTGGAATTTTTTTGCCTGAATAACGCACAAGGGTAGCAATTAGCAAGCGTTCTTGGTGAGTTAGTCTATAATTTAGGGCATTAAGCAAAATATAATCGCTGTGGTAGCTTTTTTCATAGAAGTTAAGAGCGATTCCAATGTTGCAAAGTTCTGCACTTATACTTAGGTGTTTTTTGTAGGCTTGTGGGATAAGGGCTAGATTTTCTTGTGTGCTAAAAAGGCGCATAGCTAAGAGTTTTTGAGCGTTTGATTGTGCGGTGTTTTTTAGGAATCTATCTTTTAAGTTGCGCACGCTAGGGTTAAAGTTTGGCGGAAAATGCCCATTTTCGTTGCGCAATAAGTCATTTAAAAACACGCCTTCTCTAACACCAACACCACTTGTAACAACGCTTTTTGTTCCAAAATGTAAAAGCGCAAGATGAAAAATTAATGCACCGCCTTGTATGGAATCTATGCGATCTTCTTTAATACCTAGTTTTGGAAGTTCGTTAGGATTTGCGCAATAGATTGTGCGGAAAAATTCTGTGTGATGAAAAAAGTCATATTCAAAGGCGTGAAGTGTATCAATAGGGTATTGAATGCGTTTTTGGATTGTTTTACTAAGCGCTCTTGCGGTTCCACCGATTCCAAAAATGCGCGTGTGTGAAAAATGCTCTGGTAACTTGTGGAGTGCATTTTGCACAAATTCTTTCGCACCTTTTAAATTGCCTTTATCAAAAAAGAGTTCTTTTAAACGAATTGTGCCAATATCTAGTGAAATTTTGTCAATAATTTTATGGTTTTCAATAAGGGCACATTCTGTGCTTCCGCCACCAATATCAATGGTGATTCCGCTTGCATAGGGCAAAAGATTTAGTGCGCTTAATGCTCCAAAATAAGCTTCTTGTTCACCACTGATAACTTTAATATTTAAGCCAATGTTGCGTGCGAGTTTCAAAAACTCTGCTTTATTTGGCGCATCACGCACAGCAGAAGTTGCTACACATAAAATTTTGCGTGCTTTATGGGCTTTTGCAATGTGTAAGAAGTCTTTTAAAGCGCAAATTGCACGCTCCATAGGTATTGGCTGTAAGTAGCCATTATGTGCGTAGGAGAACTCCGAGATTCTAACCTTGCTTTTTGTTTCATAAAGAAGATGGAATCCCAAATGGCTTGTTTTCTCAAAAATTGCCATTCTAGCAGAGTTTGAACCAATATCAATGATGGCAGTGATTTTTGCCATTGTGTCTATTGTCCTTAGTCTTCTTGATGGATTTGTGAATGTTTAAACTTTAATTCTTCTAATGATTCTACATTATCAGGATCTGAAATAATCGCATCTACAGGGCAAACAGAAAGACAAGCAGGCTCATCATAAAAACCGAAGCATTCCGTGCATCGTTCTGGATCAATGATATAGTAAGGATCTCCTTCTTCTATTGCTTCATTTGGACATTCTTCCCGACAAGCATCACAAGCAATACATTCTTCATTAATCATTAAAGACATAAAAAGCTCCCAAATTAAAATGAAATGTAGCTTTTAGTTAAAAGAATCTAAATTAACGCTTAAAAGATATATTTTTAGAGAATACGCGCATCGAGTGTGTTGAAGATTTCAGGATTGGCGTTTTGCAAATTTGAAAGAAGAATTTTTTGCTTAGGGATTAAGGGAATAAGTGAGAAATTTTTATTAAGGTTTAAAATATCTGCCTTGGCAAAAATTGCTTTTGTTAAATCTTCTTTGGATTCTATGCAAAATATTCTTTCTAAGCCTAGTTTTAATGCGTATTGGCTAAGTTCTTTAAGCGTTTTTTGCTCTAAATATTTTGGATATAACATTACGCTATCAGTCCCATAAACAAGTGCTTCTAAAAGCTGATAGGAATCCAAAATCAAAAAATCATAAACCAAAGGCACACTAATATAACGCCTAAGATATGTTGCAATTTCTAAAGATTCTATAATAAAGGCTTTTGCGCTCTTTTCAAGTTCTTTTGCTTGAAATAAAAAATTCTCATCATTAGAATTTGCAAGACTATAAATTACATTGAGTGAGTCTTCACGCTTTAAGTCTAAGGGGCGGGGTTGATAGGGAGTGTAAGCAAGACTTTTTCCAAGCCATTGTATATCAAAATTTTGCTTTTTAGCTTCAATAGCTTTTTTAATTTGCTCAATTTCAATCCCCTTAAACACTTGCAAATGCAATCCTAAAAGCTAATTTCTTTAATGTCTGCAATATTTAAAAACTCTCTATAAATGCGCGCAATCAAATGTTTGCGATTGTTTTTAAAATCTTCATCAGGTGCATTGACAAGCACTTTGTCAAAGAAGCGTTCTAAAATTGGGCTTAAAGCAAGCAAAGATTTCAAGTGTTTGGCATAATCATTACCGCTAAATTCGCATTGTTTAAAGCTCTTATAAAGTTCTATTTCCTCACTTGCTAAAAGCTTGTCTTCTTTAATGAGGAGTTCACCTTTTAAATCCACTTCTTTTGTGATATTCGCTAGGCGTTTGAAAGTTTGTGTTAAAAGCTGCTTGTCTTGGTTTTTAAGTGCAGAATCTAGGGCAGTTAGCTTTTGAAAAATTTGTGCCAAATCGCGTTCATTTGTAGCTAAAACTGCGCGTAAAAGTGATGGATTAAACTCTAATGTGGAATCTAAACGCTCTAGAATAAAGTTTTCTAGCCCTGTTGTGTCAAAATCTTTATAATGATTTTTAAGTGTTTGTAAGACTTCTCTTAAATTAAAAGGCAAATTAAAATGCAAAATAATTTTAATCACACCATTTGCGGCACGGCGCAATGCAAAAGGATCGCGCGAACCGCTTGGAATTTTTCCGATACTAAAAAGCCCTAAAAGATTATCAAGTTTGTAAGCAAGGGCAATAATGGCACTTATAAGATTTGAAGGTAAGACACTTTCTTCTGAGTTTGGCAAATACTGCTCTTTGATTGCAAGTGCAACGCGCTCTTCATAGCGCAATGCTTTTGCATAGTAATATCCCATAATCCCTTGTAGCTCCGTAAATTCATACACCATTTCGCTCATTAAATCTGCTTTGCTAAACAAGCAAGCTTGATCTAAAATTTCAAAGGCTAACCCTAAATTTTGTTCTCCTTTCTGCAAGGATTCCTTAAACAAATCACCCAAAGCCTTTACGATAAGGCGTTCTCTTTCTGTTTTATCCCACATAGAGCCCAAGCCCTCTACAAAGGTAACCTCCTTTAATTTTTCTGGCATAAATCCATTATTCAAGTCGTTGTGGTAAAAAAAGAGTGCATCTTCTAAGCGCGCGCGTAAAACTTTCACATTTCCAGTAATAATCTCTTCTGGATTCTCGGTCAAACTATTTGAAACTAGGATAAATCCGTGGTGAAGTTTCCCATCTTTATAAGTGGCAAAATAGCGTTGATTTACTTTCATTGAAGTGATAATACAAGGGGCTGGAAGCTCCAAGAAGTGTGCGCTAAACTCACCAAAAAGTGCGGTTGGATATTCTGTAATTGCTACAACTTCATTGAGTAGTTCTTCGTCAATTTCTACTTGGATATTTTGCGTTTTTTCAATTTGAGTAATTGCATTTAGGATTCTGTCTTTGCGTTTATTTTGATCTAAAATTACGCCATTATTTTCCAAAGTTTGCAAATAAGATTCCAAAGAATTAATATCAAAAGGTTCAAAACTCACATTGCGATGCACATAAGTTTGTGCTTTTGACTCCACTCCATAAAGTTTTAGGGGGATAATTTTGGAATCTAAAAGGCATAAAATCCAAGAAATTGGGCGAATAAAGGATTCTTTTAGGCTCCCCCAACGCATTGTTTTGCCAAAATTTAAGGATTCTAAAAATTCTTTAATAATTTCTTCTAACAAGGTGTTTGAAGGCAACTGCTCCGCGCTTTTTTGGCAATAAAGAATCTCTTTTCCGTCTTTTTCTATGGTTTGAGTGTCTTTAGGTTCAATTCCACATTTTTTAAAAAATCCTAATGCTGCTTGCGTTGGTGTATTATCCTTATAGGCAATACTTAAAGGTGGTCCGAAAAATTCTAAAATCTCAGCGTTTTGGATTTTTGGAAAATCATTTGCAATGATCACTAGGCGACGGGGTGTGTAGTAAAAGTCAAATGCGCAATTTAAGCGTTTTGCTTCTAAGATTTTTTGGAACTTGTTTTTGATATTTGGTAACTCTGCTAAAAATGGAATTGCCGGTAATTCTTCTGTTCCAATTTCAAGTAAAAGTGGGCTAGTTTGTGCTGTCATTCCTTATACCTTCTTAAAAAAATCCAAAGATTGTAACAAAACAAAAGCTAAAAAACGCTAAAAATGTTTAAAAGCGCATTTGGCGTTGTATAATTTCAAGAGACAAGGAAGCGTGCAAATGGAATGGTTTATGTATTGGAGGGAGAATTATTTGATTGAAAATTTGTTTTTTGGTGTTTTTGTTTGCTTGGTTTTGGTAGGGATTTATTTTGTTAATCAGTATAGGCGATTAAATAATGAGTTAAAAAAGAGTGAAAAGCTTATTAATGATCTTCAAAGCAAAAGAGAAATTGTTGAGATCTTAAGCAAGGAGCTTGCTAGTCAAATTGAACAAGAAGTTGCGCAGCGTTTAAGAAGCGATTATGCGCATAATTATTTGTTTGAAAGTAGTCTAAATGCAATTATTATTGCTCAAGATAAGGATTTAAAAATTATCAAATACAATAGTTCGGCTTCTAGTCTTTTTGGAGTAGAAATGCTGTATTATAATGTTTTGGATCTTTTTGAGGAAGAGGAGTGTAGGCAGTTTGTCTTAGAGAAGATTGAACAACTTAAACAAAGCAAACAACGCCAAAATTTTAGAATGCAATTACAGATTTCAAATTTGACAATTCCTGTTATGGCTTCTATTAACTTCTTGGAATTTGCACAAAAAACGACATTATATTTTACATTTATTGATATATCTGATTTAGTAAAGCTTGAAGAGGAATTGCAAAATAGACATTTAATATTGGCGCAAAAAACAAAAGATGAAGAAATGGGAAGAATGCTTGGTAATGTGGCTCACCAATGGAAGCAACCACTAAATGCGCTTTATCTTGTGTGCCAAAATCTAAAAGAAATGCAATCTTTAGGAACACTTGATGATATTGAGTTTAAAAAGTATTTGAAAATTATGATAGAACAAATTAAATTTATGTCAAATACCATTGATGCATTTCGCTCATTTTATATTCCCTCTAAGGAAAAGGAGGAGTTTGAAATCTGTGTGGTAATTAAAAATACTTTAGAGTTATTTTATAGCATTTTAGATAATAATATTTCCATAAAATTTTTATCTTGTAAAGATAAAAAAATATTAAAAATTAATGCAATTAAAAGTGAATTCCAAAATCTAATTATTATTTTAATAGATAATGCAATTGAGGCAATTAAGGATCGTCTGAAGAAAAAAGAAATTAAAGAGGGAAGGATTACAATTTGCTGTGTGTTAGAAGAAAATATTTTCAAAAAGAAAGTTTGTGTATTTTATATTAAAGATAATGGTGGTGGAATCCCAGCAGAGATTGCAAAAAAAGTGTTTGATAAATTCTTTACAACAAAGCAAAGTGGCACTGGAATTGGCTTATCTATGGTGCGGATGTTTTTAAGCTCTATGCAAGGTGAAATCTCTTTTGCAAATGAAAAAGATGGAACAAAATTTAAAGTGGAGTTACCATTGAGTAACAAAAATGCATAAGAGAAAAGATAAACTCTATAAATTTGTAGTAATATTATACTTTTAACAAGTGTTTTAGCGTTATTGATTTAAAATTTTAAAATTTTTAGAGTGATTTTTATAACTTAAGATTCCTAGGAGGAGAAATGCTAAAAACTATCCGTTCTAAGATTATTGTAATGATTATTGGTTTTTTGCTAGTTTTGCTGACAATGGTGTATTATAATCTGCAAAATGGATTTAATAGCATTGCTAAAAGTAGCTCTACAAGGGAATTACACCAGCTAAATGCTATGCTGACAGAGGGGTTAAAAGTTGCAATGAATACTGGAGATCCTATTATAATTGGTGGCTTTATCGAGGGCTCTAAGAAAGTTAATGGAATCGCAAATTTAGAGATTTTTGCAGCTCAAAATGTAATCGATCTTATGGGACTACAGAAGGAATTTACTACAAAGCCAGAGATCTTAAAGGTTTTTGAGAGTAAAAAAGAATTAATTAGAACATATAAAACTGAGAGTGATGAGGGATTTTTGATGGCAAAGCCTATTTTGGCGGAAGATGCTTGTGTAATGTGCCACGCAACTTCGCAAGTGGGCGATGTGCTTGGTGTATCAGAAATGCAAATTTCCATCAAAGAATTGACACAAGATTCTAATGCTGTGCGCAATAAAATTATTTTTTTAATGGCGGGAGTAGGTATTGTTGCTTTGTTTTTATTACTTTTGCTATTTAATCGTTGGGTGTTTTACCCAATTTCAAATCTTGCGAAAGTGGCATTTGATTTAGCTCAAGGAGATGGGGATTTAACGAAACGCTTGCCCGTTAAAAATGATGATGAAATTGCAAAAGCAAGCACATATATCAATAGATTTATTCAAAAAATTGGCAACACAGTGTGTAGCGCAAAAGATATTAGTCATCAAAATATCACGCAATCACATCAGCTTTTTAGTGCTTCAAGTGAGATTGATGAGCGTATTGAGCGTTCTGTTGAAGTTGTAAGAGAGAGTGCAAGTCTTGGCAAAGCAATAGAAGAAATGTTAAATGCAGCAAAAGACTTAGTGCAACTTAGCGCAAAAGATATTCGGGAATCCTCTAATCAGCTAGCTAGCACTAAAAAGCTATTATTAAAAGTAGCAAATAATGTGCAAGAAAATGTAAGTGTTGAGCATAATATCGCTGAACAACTAGAACAAAGCACGCAAGAAACAGATAAAATTAAGGGTGTTTTGACGATTATTGCAGAAATTGCCGATCAAACAAGCCTGCTTGCACTTAATGCAAATATTGAAGCAGCGCGTGCAGGAGAAGCTGGGCGTGGTTTTGCGGTAGTTGCTGATGAAGTTAGAAAGTTAGCAGAACGCACACAAAAAAGCTTAGGAGAAATCAATGCTGTGGTTAATATGATTATTCAGTCTATTACAGATGCAAACAACGCAATGCGCACAAATGTCCAAAAAATTGTAAGTGTTGCTGATGATTCAATGGAAGGAACAGAAATTTTAGAGGTTAGCACAAAATCTCTTGAAGCTGCAGTTGAAGCTTCAAGTAAAGCATTAGAGAAAACAAATACTCTTTTTGAAGCAATGCAAATGGTGTTAAAACAAATTAGCGAAGTGGATAAACTCACAAATGACAATAGTGAAGCGGTGCATATGATTAATGCGATTTCAAAAGAGATGGCGCAAAAAGCAAATATGTTAAACGCACAGCTTGATTCTTTTAAATGTTAGGTGATTTAAAAAGTATTGATGTTGTCTTTGTTTTGGGATTGTTTTATTTGATTTATTAAATTTATTTTTACTTCACACTTTTTAGTTACACTTAAAAGGTGTTTTCTGTAGTAAAGTTAGCTTAGTTTTTAAGCTAACTTTAGCTAGAATTTCAAAATCTTTTGTGTAATTAAAATTACAAGTTGATTTTTAAATGAGGGAAATTAATGAAAAAAACTAGTATGATGTTTTCTAAAACTCTTTTGGGTTTAGCGTGTGGAGTATTTCTTTTTGTGGGGTGCTCTAAAGAAAATGAGAATGCGCAAGCAATGCAGCAAAATGCAGCAATTTCGGTTGGAACTTATGTAGTTAAAACTGCAGATGTTCCTGTAAGTTTTGATTTTCCAGCGAAGCTTGAAAGCTTACAAAGTGTAGATATTTACGCGCGGGTAGAGGGAACATTGCTTGAGCAGCATTTTGTGGAAGGTGGACTTGTCAAAGAAGGAGATAAGCTTTTTAAAATTGATCCTTCCAAGTATCAAGCTGCTTATAATATGGCACAAGCTCAACTTCTTTCGGCACAAGCGACTCTTAAGGTAGCAAGTCGTGATTGGAAACGCGCGCAAAAGCTTTTTAAAGAAAAAGCCCTTAGCCCTAAAGAGTATGATTCTGCCCAATCAGCGTTTGAAAGTGCCGATGCTGCAGTTGCAAATGCAAGAGCAAGCTTAAATGTTGCTAAAATTGATTTGGATTATACTGATGTAATGGCAACAGCGAGCGGAAAAATTAGCATGAAGCGTTATGATATTGGCGATTTAGTTGGAGTGGCAGGTGGAAATAATGTTTTAACAACTATCACGCAACTTGATCCTATTCATGCAGAGTTTTCAATTCCGAGTAATGATTATTATTTTGTTCGCACACTAAATCAAGAAAATGTAAGTGTGCATTATATTTTGCCAGATGGAAGTCAATATAAAAAAGAAGGCAAGATTGATTTTATTGACAGTGTGATTGATTCTACAACTGCGACAATTAAAGCGCGTGCATTAGTTGAAAATCCAGAGCATTTATTAGTTCCTGGAGAGTTTTCGCGCATTAAGTTAGAGGGATTTATTTTGGAAAAATCTATTGTAATTCCTCAAAAGGCATTGATGCAAGATTCAAAAGGGGGTTATGTCTTTAAAATTGTTGATGGCAAAGTGCAACCTGTTTATATTACTACTGGGCATATTATTGGTAATTCTGTGGTGGTGAAGAGTGGGTTAAGTGATAATGATGTGATTATTACGAGTCAACTTATTAAGTTGCGACCTGGAGCCTCTGTGGTGCCAATGCAACAGAATGAGCAATAAGGAATCATAAATGTTTTCAAAATTCTTTATTAATCGTCCTGTTTTAGCAATGGTAATGTCTATTATCATTGTGATTGCAGGCTCGCTGTCAATTTTTTCGCTTGCGGTAGAAGAATATCCACAGGTTACTCCGCCACAAGTCGTTGTGCAAGCAACCTATCCAGGGGCTAGTGCAGAGGTTATTTCAAGTGGTGTGGCAAGTGTTTTGGAAAATAGTATTAATGGAGTTGAGGGAATGCTATATATGCAATCTTCTTCAACCTCTAGTGGCGCATTGTCTATTAATATTTATTTTACCAATGAAACAGATCCAGATCAAGCAACTATTAATGTAAATAATAGAGTTCAAGCTGTTTTAAGTCAATTGCCTCAAGAAGTTCAAAGAATGGGTGTTACTGTTGAGAAGCGATCTTCTACAATCTTAGCTGTGTATTCGCTCTCATCAGATACTCCAAGTCATGATGCAGTCTTTATTGCAAATTATGCAACAATTAATATTTTGGATGAATTAAAAAGGATTCCAGGTGTTGGAGATGCATCGCTCTTTAGTCGCTCGGAATATTCTATGCGTATTTGGCTTGCTCCAGATAAGCTTACCAAGTATAATTTAACACCTACTGAAGTGATTGCAGCAGTGCAAGAGCAAAATTCGCAATTTGCAGTGGGTGCATTTGGGCAAGAGCCTATTAGAAAAGATTTAGATTTTACTTACTCGGTAACTACACAGGGGCGTTTTACGAGTACTGATGAGTTTGGCGAGATTTTAATCCGTACAAATCTTGATGGTTCATCTTTACGCTTAAAAGATGTAGCTAAAGTATCTTTAGGGGCTGAGGATTATAGCGTAAATGCTTTTTATAATGGCAAGCCAGCAGTTGCTTTTGGTGTATTCTTGCAACCTGGAGCAAATGCTCTTAATGTGGCAGAGAGTGTGAGTGCAAAGTTAGAAGAGCTATCTAAAAGTTTTCCTGATGGGCTAGAATATGCAATTCCATATGATACAACAGCATTTGTTGATGTATCTGTTAAAGAAGTGATTAAGACTTTTATTGAAGCAATTATTTTGGTTGTAATTGTAATTTATTTCTTTTTGCAAAACTTTAGAGCAACGATTATTCCAGTTTTAGCTGTGCCTGTATCTATTATTGGTGCATTTGCGGGAATGTATATTTTAGGATTTTCTATTAATCTTTTGACACTTTTTGGGTTGATTCTTGCTATTGGGATTGTAGTTGATGATGCTATTATTGTAATTGAAAATGTAGAGAGATTAATCCATGAAGAAAAACTCTCTGTAAAAGAAGCGACAACAAAGGCTATGGAGGAGATTGCAAGTCCTGTAATTGCAATTGTTTTGGTGCTCTCAGCAGTATTTATCCCTGTAGCATTTATTGGTGGATTTGCAGGAGAGATTTATAAGCAATTTGCAATTACTATTGTAATTTCTGTTATTATTTCTGGTTTTGTGGCATTAACACTTACTCCAGCTCTTTGTGTGTCTTTGCTTAAGACAAAAGAGCCTAAACCTTTTTGGATTGTAAGAAAGTTTAATATTTTCTTTGATTGGCTTACACATCAATTTACTGATAAAGTCGCGCATGCGATTCGTCGCGGAACATTATATGTTATTTTGTTTGTGGGGCTTATTGGAATTACCTATGGATTATTTACGCGTGTTCCAACTGGTCTTGTTCCTTCAGAAGACAAGGGAGTTTTGCTAATTTCTATGAAACTTCCCCCAGCAACAGCACTTAGTAAAACCACTGATGTCGCTTCTTTTATGGAGCAAACCGTTAGAAATCATCCCGATACTGAAGCAATTATGGCACTTGCAGGATATGACTTGCTTTCAAGTGCTGTTAGAACATTTGGAGGGGCAGCATTTGTGAAATTAAAAGATTGGGATTTGCGCAAGAAAGATAATCAGCATTCTCAAGCTATTGCAAATACTCTAACAGGGCAGTTAATGCGTAATCCTAATGCGATTATTTTCGCACTTAATCCTCCACCTATTATGGGACTTAGTTTGACAGATGGTTTTGAGATGTATGTGCAAGATAGAACGGGTGGTTCTATTGAAAATTTACAAAAATATACACAAGAAATTTTGCAGAAGGCTACACAAAGAAAAGAATTAACAAGTGTTAGAACAACATTAAGTGCTGATGTGCCACAATATAATGTGCAGCTTGATAGAGAAAAAGCTAAGTCTTTGGGGGTTAATATTAATGATGTTTTTTCAACATTGCAAGCAACTTTTGGCTCTTATTATGTGAATGATTTTAACCTTTATGGAAGAACTTATAAAGTTAATATTCAATCTGATGGTGCTTTTAGAGAGAGCCCAGAGGATCTGCGTAATGTCTATGTGCGTTCAAGCAGTGGAGAGTTGGTGCCAATTAGCGCACTTGTAACTTTTAAAAGAATCATTGCTCCAGATATTTTAGAGAGATTTAATCTCTTTCCAGCGGCAAAGTTAATGGGGGATGCAGCACCGGGTTATTCTTCGGGGGATGCCTTAAAGGCAATCGAAGAGGTAGCAAAAGAAGTCTTACCAGAAGGTTATACAATTGCTTGGTCTGGGACTTCTTATCAGGAAAAAGCAAGTAGCAATACAGGCTCTCTTGCCTTTGTTTTTGGACTTGTGTTTGTGTTTTTGATTTTAGCAGCACAATATGAACGGTGGCTTATGCCTATGGCGGTTTTAACAGCAGTGCCTTTTGCGGTTTTTGGTGCGATTTTTGCAACTTGGCTTAGAGGCTTAAATGTAGATATTTATTTTAATATTGGTCTTGTAATGCTAATTGCCCTTGCAGCAAAAAATGCTATTTTAATTATTGAGTTTGCAATGCAGGCTAGAGAAGTGGAGGGCAAGGATATTTATGATTCTGCCATTGAGGCAGCAAGGCTTAGATTCCGTCCTATTGTAATGACTTCTTTAGCTTTTACTATTGGTGTTTTACCGCTTGCTATTAGCACTGGTGCAGGAGCGGCAAGTAGGCACGCAATAGGCACAGGTGTAATTGGAGGAATGCTTGCAGCAACTTTTATTGCAACTTTCTTTATTCCGCTATTTTATACTTATTTTGCGCGTTTTAGTGAATTTATTGCAAATTTAAGGAGAAAAAATGAATCCTAAAATTTACAAATTTGGTTTAAGTTTTGTTGCGATTTTAGCCTTAGGTTTTGGTGGTTGTTCATTATCGCCAAAGTATTCTAAGCCTACTACAAATCTTCCAGATATTAAAGAAGGACTGCAGAATTCTGAAGTTTTAGAGATTAAAGAGAAGTGGTGGGAAGATTTTGGTGATACGCAATTAAATGTGTTTGTTGAGGAAGCGTTAGTAAATAATTATGATTTGCTTGTAGCAATGGAGCGCATAGAACAAGCGCGTGCGCAGTGGGGTTATGCAAGAAGTGATCGTTATCCCAGTTTGAGTGCGCAGGGTGAAGCAACACGGAATCGTAAAAATTTAAATTTAGGACAAAGAGAAAATTATAACAATTTTTCCTTGAGTGCTGTGCTTAGCTTTGAGCTTGATTTATGGGGTAGAGCTAGAGATGCAGATAGGAGCGCCTTGGCAAAATTACTTGCAATTAAGGCAAATGGGGATATGGTGCGCTTGAGTCTAGTTGCAAACATAATGCAAAGTTATTTTGGTGTTTTAACGCTTAACAATCAAGTGCAAATTTCCCAAAACACACTAAAAAGTCGTACAGAAAATTACGAATATCGCAAAAAAGAGTTTGAAGCAGGTAAAATTTCAGAGATTGATATGCAGCAAGCAAAATCTGAAATGGCAAGTGTTCAAGCGCAATTACAAAGTCTTTTGATGGAGCAAAATTCTGCACAAAGTGCATTTTTAATTCTTTTGGGGCGTGATGGCAAGGGAATGTTTGAAAATAAGATTCCAACTAAGCCACAAGCTTTGGTGAGCGCACCTAGTATAAAGGCAGGCTTGCCTTCAAGTATTTTACAAAAACGCCCAGATATTGAAGCAGCAGAGCAGAATCTAAAGGCAGCAAACTTTTCTATTGGCGTTGCGCGCAGTGTTTATTTTCCAACGATTTCCCTAACTGGGCTTTTTGGCTACGCAAGCCCTCAGTTAAATGAACTTTTTAGGACTTCAAATTCAACTTGGAATTTTGGGGGTAATTTTATAGGGAATCTTTTAGATTTTGGCAGAACAAGTGCAAATGTGGATTTAGCAAAATCACAATATAGAGAAATGTTATTAACCTATGGACAGACTTTACGCACAGCTTTTGGAGAGGTGAGAGAGAGTTTATTTAATGTTCAGATGACAAATCAAAGGTTAAATAGTTTGAAAGAGCAAGTAGAAGCCTTGCAGCGCACATTAGAGCTTGCGAATTTGCGCTATGCAGAAGGTTATGTCAGCTATCTTGAAGTCTTAAGCACTCAAAGTGCTTTATTTGCAGCAGAATTAGAGCAAGAAGGTGCAAGATTAGAATCCTTAAGTGCTACAATTAGTTTATACAAAGCATTTGGTGGTGGATGGGATAAAAAGAAATTTGAAGAATCTAAAGATTAATTGTTGATGGAATCCAAAAAAATGGATTCCATATTTATATTACACTCAATGCGCCTAGAGCAATACTGACAATGCAGCCTGCTAGAATAGTAGCATATTGAATTTTACGATTTTTCTTGCTATTAAAAAGTGTAATCATTAGCCCTGAAAGATAAAGCAAAATCAAAGTAATGCCAAATCCTATAGCCAACACATCAAAGTACCATTTTGCTTTTGCTTTGTGAAGCATAATCATATCCCCAATGAGAGAACGCTTTAGTGTTGTGATTGTATAGGTGGAATCTGTATTTTTGGTAATGCTTGCACTATAGTGCGTGCCTCCTATGCTTAATGCGTTATTTTTGCCTGTTTTTGGAGTTAGATTAGAGGGAACATCTAGATTATTGCTTTTTAGATATTCCACTAAAACTTCAATTTCCTTGCCTTTTTCAATATTTTGCGTGAGTGTATAGCTTTGTTTTGTTGCCCCTGTATCTTGATTGAATCCACTGATATATAAAATGCCAGTAAGTGCATATATTAGTGCAATGGGCAAGAAAAATAGACTTAAATAAATGTGTATATTGCGAAATTGTTTTGTCATTAAAGACTCCTTTGAAAAATTTGCGGAAGTTTAATGAATAAATGTGAAGAAAATGTTAATTCTTGTCTGTTAATTTGTAAATATTTTGTTAAAATGAACCTTTGCATTTTTAAAACAAAGGATTTTTATGCGCTTTATTATGGCTTTTGTTTTGTTTTGTGGAGCGTTGTTAAATGCGCAAACTTATAGCACTCCTGCATTAAGCGCACAGGGGGAAGTAAAATATAAGAATTTCAAGCATTTTGATTATGTCAATCCTAACGCTCCAAAGGGAGGGCATATTAAGCAATACGCGCTTGGGAGTTATGATAGTTTTTATGATTTTTTGCTTAAAGGCGTTAGCGCAAAGGGCTTGCAACTTGTTTATGATACTTTAATGGTGCGCTCTTTTGATGAGCCAAGCAGTCAATATGGACTTGTTGCAAAGCAAGTGCAAAGGGCAAAAGATAATACTTTTGTGATTTTTCATTTAAATGAGAATGCGCGTTTTAATGATGGCAAGGAAATTACGGCTTTTGATGTGGAATTTAGTTTTAATACGATTGCAAGGGGGGAGAATCCCTCAATGGCACGCTATTATGCAGATATTAAAGATGTGGTGGTGGTGGATAAACACACGGTGCGCTTTAATTTTAAAGACAATAAAAACCGCGAGCTAGCGTTGATTTTAGGGGATTTGCCGATTTTACCTAAGCACGCTTATGAAAAAGTGGATTTCAATGAAAATCCCCTAAAGATTCCCCTAGGCAGTGGTCCTTATAAAATAGAATCTTTTGAAGCGGGGCGAAGTGTAACTTATAAGCGTGTGGAAGGGTATTGGGCTAGGAATCACCCAGCGCGTGTGGGGCATTTTAATTTTGATAAAATCACCATTGATTATTATAAAGATGATTCTGTTGCTCTAGAGGCTTTTAAGGCTGGGAGATATGATTTTAGAGAAGAAGTTAGTGCGAAAAACTGGGCGTTGGGCTATAATGGAAATGCGTTAAAAAATAAGGATATTCAAAAACAAGAGTTTGAGCATTTTTTGCCAAGTGGAATGCAAGGATTTGTGTTTAATATGCGCAAAAATCTTTTTAGTGATAGGCGTGTTAGGGAAGCCATTGGGCTTGCGTTTGACTTTGAGTGGAGTAATAAGAATCTTTTTTACAATCAATACACACGCACTAAGAGTTTTTTTGATAATTCAGAGTTTGCAAGTGTTGGGATTCCACTAGGTGCGGAGCTAGCATTGTTAGAGCCTTTTAGAAGTCAGCTTCCAAGCGCACTTTTTACGCAAAGTTTTTCTTTGCCGCAAAGTCAGGGTAATGGTGATAATAGAGAGAATTTGAAAAAGGCGCAAAGTTTGTTAAAAGAAGCGGGATATTCCATTAAAAATGGCAAATTACAAAAAGATGGAATCCCTTTTGCATTTGAGCTATTGCTTGTAAGTCCGGCAATGGAGCGTGTTGCAATCCCTTTTCAAAAGAATTTGCAAATTTTAGGAATAACCTTACACATTAGATTGGTGGATGTTGCGCAATATGTTAATCGTCTGCGAAGTTTTGATTATGATATGATAGTAAGCGTGTTTCCACAAAGTTTATCGCCGGGCAATGAGCAAGCATTTTTTTGGGGGAGTGAAGCAGCAGATACGCAAGGGAGCTATAATTATATTGGTGTGAAAAATCCTGTGGTAGATGCGTTGATTGCAAAAGTGATTCAAGCAAGTAATTATGAAGAGTTATTAAGTAGCGTGCGTGCGCTTGATAGGGTGCTGTTGTGGGAGTATTATGTGATACCGCATTTTCATACAAAAACCTTTCGCGTAGCGTTTTGGAAATTTTTGCAACACCCTAAAATCACGCCCCTTTATGATGTAGGGTTTGAAACTTGGTGGGTGGATTTTGAAAAGTTGCAAGATATTCAAAAGAAATATCCTAATTTTAGGCGATAGTTTTGGGAAGCTATATTCTTAAGCGACTTTTGTTGATAATTCCAACATTGCTTGGAATTATGACTTTAAATTTTTTCATCATTCAAGCAGCACCGGGCGGTCCTGTGGAGCAGATGATTGCGAAGCTTGAAGGTGTTGGAATGCAAGCAGAAGTGCAAGCAAACACTAAAGGAATGTATAGAAATCAAGGTTTAGATACACAGATGCTAGAGAAAATCAACGCATTATATGGCTTTGATAAGCCTATTTTAGAGCGATATATTTTAATGCTCAAAAACTACTTCACTTTTAATTTTGGGGAGAGTTTTTATAAGAATGCAAAGGTGGTGGATTTAATCTTAGAAAAACTCCCTGTTTCTATTAGTCTTGGGCTTTGGAGCACTCTTTTAATTTATTGTATTTCTATTCCTTTGGGGATTAAAAAAGCAGTGCGTGAGGGAAGCACCTTTGATAGTGTTACAAGCGCGATGATTATTATTGGAAATGCGATTCCAACTTTTTTGTTCGCGCTTATTTTAATTATTCTCTTTGCTGGGGGGACTTATTTTAGTATTTTTCCTTTGCGTGGGATTGTGGGGGATAATTTTGAGTCTTTAAGTTTGTTGGGAAAAATTAAGGATTATTTTTGGCATATTACACTACCTGTGCTTTCCCTAAGCATTGGGGGATTTGCCACTTTGACCTTACTTGCTAAAAATTCTTTTTTAGAAGAAATCAACAAGCAATATGTTCAGCTTGCCTATGCAAAGGGATTATCACAAAGGCAGGTTTTATATAGGCATATTTTTCGTAATGCAATGCTTTTAATTATCGCTTCTATTCCTTCAGCATTGCTTGGGATTTTGCTTAGTGGTTCTTTGCTTATTGAAATTATTTTTTCACTTGATGGTTTAGGGCTTTTAGGCTATGAAGCTATTATTTCAAGGGATTATCCTGTGATTTTTGGCACATTATATATTTTTACGCTTTTTGGACTTCTTGTTGGAATCCTTAGCGATATGGTGTATGTACTAGTGGATCCTAGGATTCATTTTCAAAAGGTGCAATAATGCAGTTTGCAACGCGTAGATTTCAAGCATTTAAGAAAAATCGCCGTGCATATCTATCTTTATGGGTTTTTGGTGTGTTGTTTGTGTTGTGTATGTGTGCAGAGATTCTTGCAAATGATAAGCCTTTGTTTGTGCGTTATAATGGGGAGAATTATTTTCCTTTGTTAAAGGATTATCCTGAAACAACTTTTGGTGGGGATTTTGAAAGTAATGCAAATTATAATGATATGTACTTGCAAGAAAAAATCGCACAAAAGGGCTTTATGATTATGCCTTTGATTCCTTATTCTTATGATTCTGTTATCTATACGCTAGAAACTCCAGCCCCTTCTAGCCCAACTCCAAAGAATCTCTTAGGCACAGATGATTTAGGTAGAGATGTGCTAGCAAGATTGCTCTATGGCTTAAAAACTTCCATACTCTTTGGGATTGCACTAGCTTTTTTTAGTTCTCTTATTGGGCTTTGTGTTGGTGGGATTTGCGGATATTTTGGGGGAAGGGTGGATTTGATTGGACAGAGATTGATTGAAATATGGAGTGGAATGCCTGTGTTGTTCGTGTTGATTATTTTTGCGGGGTTATTACAGCCCACATTTTGGAGTATTTTGTGCATTGTGTTGCTGTTTTCTTGGGTGGCGTTAGTGCCTTTTGTGCGTGCGGAGTTTTTAAAGGTAAGGAATCTTGACTACATAAAGGCTGCAAAAATGTTAGGGGTTAGCCATACACGCATTATGTTGCACCATATTTTGCCAAATGCCTTAGTTGCGGTCTTGACTTATTTGCCCTTTGTTGTGTGTGGAAGTATTATAACGCTTGCTTCGCTTGATTTTTTAGGGCTTGGATTGCCGCCTCCTAGTGCAAGTTTGGGGGAGATTTTAGCACAGGGTAAAAACAATCTTAATGCGCCTTGGCTTGGATTAAGTGGATTTTTTGCTTTGAGTGCTTTGTTGTGTTTGCTTGTTTTTATTGGAGAGGGTTTGCGCGATACAATGCGCGTGGAGGCGATTCAAAGGATAAAAGAATGAGTCTTTTGAAGGTGGAATCCTTAAGCGTAGAAGTGAATGGGTTTTGTTTAAAGAATATTAATTTTTGCCTAAAGGAAGGGGAGTTTTTAGGGATTGTTGGGGAGTCTGGGAGTGGGAAAACCTTGCTTAGTCATTTAATCTTAAGGCTTGTTAAGGAATACAACTTACAAAGTGGCAAGATTGAATGTTTAGGGGAGAATATTTTAGAGATGTTGGAATCTAAAATGCAAAATTTGCGTGGTTTAAAGATCGGATATGTTTTTCAAGAGCCACTTAGCGCGCTAAATCCTTTGCAAAAAATCCATAGGCAATTAAGCGAGGCAATTTTAATCCATAACCCTAAGATTTCTAAAAATGTCTTGCAAGAGAGAATGCAAGAATTGCTCCATAGCGTGCAACTTCCAACAAGTGTTTTACAGGCTTATCCTTATGCTCTAAGTGGTGGGCAAAGGCAGCGCGTTTGTCTAGCTATTGCCCTAGCAAATTACCCTAAGATTTTAATTGCTGATGAGCCTACAACAGCGTTGGATTCCACAACGCAAGCACAAATCATAGAGTTATTAAAAAGCTTGCAAAAAACATTTAATCTTAGCGTGATTTTTATTAGCCATAATTTAGCAGTGGTGTCTAAATTGTGCAAACGCGTGCTTGTAATGCAAAAGGGCGAGATTATTGAGAGTGGGGAAAGAGATGAGATTTTTAAAACACCTAAAAATGCTTACACAAAAATGCTTCTTAATGCTTTGAGATTTCATTATAATATGGAATCTTTTAGTAAAGAGATTGTTTTGGAAGCTAGCAATTTAAGCGTGGAATATCCTAGAAAAAAGAGTTTTTTAGGTAAAACTTTGGAATCCTTTGTGGCTTTAGAGCCTTTAAGTTTTGTGTTAAGAAAGGGGGAGAGTTTAGGGATTATTGGGGAGTCTGGAAGCGGTAAAAGTAGTCTTGCTAACGCGCTTTGTCGCTTGATTGATAGGGATTGCATAAAAGGAGAAGTTAAGCTTTTAGGAAAGGATTTTTTTAGTCTAAAAGGGAGTGATTTAAGGGAGTTTCGCGCGTGTATGCAGTTGATTTTTCAAGATCCTTTTAGCTCTTTAAATCCCAAAATGAATCTTTTTAAAATTTTACAAGAAGGCTTGCAGGCGCATTTTAAATTAAGTGTTGCAGAGCAAAAAAGGCTTATAGAAAAAACTTTAAATGATGTGGGATTAGATAGGAATTTTTTGGAGCGATACCCTAATGAATTAAGCGGGGGACAAAGGCAGAGAGTAAGTATTGCTAGAAGCTTAGTTTTACGCCCCAAGGTGCTGATTTTAGATGAGCCGACAAGCGCGTTAGATTGTGCAGCACAGGGGCAAATTCTAGGGTTATTATTAAAACTTGCTAGAGAATATAGACTAAGTTATATTTGTATTAGCCACGATTTAAGTGTGATTGCAACGCTGTGCCAAAATGTTTTAGTCTTAAAAGATGGAAGAGTTTTAGAGCGTGGAGCCACAAAAGAAGTCTTTAATGCACCTAGGGATTCTTATGTAAAAGAGTTATTGCAAGCAAGTATAATAGGGAGCGTAAATGATTTTTAGGCTTTGGTTTTTGGTTGTAATTATAAGTATGCAGGGTTTTGGCTTTAGTATCCCCCCTGTAAGTATGCAGGTGCTAATGAAGCATATTTTTTCACCCACACATTTTAGCGTGTATAGTAAGGATTATGGAATGATGTATTGCCAGCTTTATGGCGTGGCTAGCGTTAGTAAAAGTTTCAAATGGGAAGGATGTGAGATTTCACCGCAACAACTCAAAGAAATGCGCCATTTTGCAATGCAATATGCACAAAATCAAATTAAACTAGAACAACAATTTCGCTTAGGCTATAAGAATGGCTGGTGTTTTTTACAAAAGGGTGGGAATCTTTTTAACGCGCAAGTGGTGCGTGATGGCTATGCAGTGGTGCAACATTTTGATTTGAGTGAAGAAAAAACACTCAAGGATTTAGAACTCTTAGAATCTATTGCAAGAGATGAAAAAAGGGGGCTTTGGAAAGAATGGGGAGAGGAAATGCAATGTTTAAAGATAGCATTAAGAGAAATTGCACAAGTCGGACTTAAAGAGAGTTTAGAGAAGAGTATGGAATTAAGGATGCAGACAATGGAGTAAAATTGGAATCAGAAATGTGGAATCTAAATGGATTCCGTGTTTTGAGTGTTGCTTTTATTATTATTTAGGAATTCATTTAAATTTTCCATTTGTTGTTGTAAGAATTCTTTTGTTTTATTGGATTCTATGATTTTTTCAAGCTCATTTGCGCCTTCTTTTAGGATTTGTGTCTGTTTTTCTACAAATTCTTGCGTTTTGTTGCTATATAAAAAGTCATTAAGTTTTTGTGTGTGTGAATTTAGTGTATCTTTTAGCCCAGAATCTTGCATTGCATTTTGTAAAGTCTGCCCAGCTTTATTTTCTAAATCATTCAAACTTTTCTCATCACAGCCTGTGGATAAAAGCACAAAAGCCCCTAAAAAGAGTAATTCTGAATAGTATTTCACCATAAAAATCCCTTAAATTTTTAACAATTTAAGATATAATCTTATCCAAAAATCACAGAATTTTGGATAACAAATGCAAAAAGATAAAATTTTTTTAGTGGCTGAACTCTCTGCAAATCATAATCAAGATAAAAATTTAGCCTTGCAAACCATAAAAGCTGCCAAAGATGCAGGTGCTGATGCAATAAAGCTACAAACCTATACACCAGATTGTTTGACTCTAGATTGCGATTTGGAAGATTTTAAAATTAAAGGCACATTGTGGGAGGGGAAGAATTTTTATGCGCTTTATAAGGAGGCGATGACGCCTTGGGAGTGGCATAAAGAATTGTTTGACTATGCAAAAGAGCTTGGATTAGTTTGCTTTTCAAGCCCTTTTAGTAAAGAAGCAGTAGATTTTTTAGAAACATTGGAAAATCCTATTTATAAGGTTGCATCTTTTGAAATTGTAGATTTAGAGCTTATTAAGTATATGGCGTGCTTAGGCAAGCCTATGATTTTATCAAAAGGAATTGCCACAAAAGAAGAAATAGAAGAAGCGATTAATGTTTGCAAGGAGGTTGGCAATGATTCTATTACGCTTTTGCAATGCACAAGCTCTTATCCAGCTCCCTTAAATAGTGCAAATTTATCGTTGATTCCACGACTTCAAAAAGATTTTAGTGTTGCCATTGGCTTATCTGACCATACGCTAGGTATTACAGCCCCTATTGTTGCAGCATCACTTGGAGCAAAAGTGATTGAGAAACATTTTATTTTAAATCGTTCTTTAGGTGGTGTAGATAGTGCATTTAGCCTAGAGCCACAAGAGTTTGCACAAATGGCAAAGGCAGTTAGAGAAACAGAAGAGTTGCTTGGAGATTCTACTTATACTTTAAATGAAAAGTCTAAAGAAGGGCGTGTTTTTATGCGTTCTTTGTATATTGCAAAAGCCATTAAAAAAGGTGAATTAATACAAGAAAATGCAATAAAATCTATTCGTCCGGGGCATGGAATCGCACCAAAATATTTAAAACAAGCAGTGGGGAAGCGCGCTAGTAAGGATTTGTGGTATGGTAAGGCATTGCAATTTGGAGATTGGGTAGAATAAATATCCCCCCCAATTTTAATCTCCCCTTAAGCTTTTCTAGCTATAATTCCACTTCCTTTTTTGCGCTAAATTTTAATCCCTTAAATTAGCACATTGTAACAGATTATAATAAGTGAATTTCACTCATTTAATCCTTAGTTTTATAAATCTTTACTTTTCTTGATTATAATCAAGAATCCAGCAAATGATTTTATTTAAAACTTAAGATGCAGGCTTTTCTAAGGTTTAATCTTTAATGTAAAAATGTTCTTTAACTTTAGATTATGTAATATACATATTAATGTAGTATGCGCATTAAAGTTAAATGATCTTTGACAACTAAGCAGGAAATAATAAAGAACAACAACTTCTTAAATTATTTTCTAAATTCTTATACAACAAACTCAATTTATTGCTTTGTGGTTTTATTCTTTAAAGCAGTCTTTATGTCATTTGTTAAAAGTTTATATTTTTTGAGTTTCTTATTATAGAAAGATTAATTCTTTCTTTATATTTTGGAACTTTTACTAAACTTATAACTAAAGCACACTAAAGATTGTTTGCATAAAACACAAATCTAAAACAGAGATTTTGAGATTTTAGGACAAACTAATCCAAACACAGATTCTTTTTAGATAATTTAAACTTATTAATAAGAATCTAAAACCAAGTAAAACTTAAATCTTAAAATTTAAAGAAACTCTTTAGAGAATCTTTAAATCTTTATTCTTTTAAGCTTTTCTTTCTTTATCTTATGGAGAGTTTGCAATCATTATTTATTTTTGATACAAACTTCCATAATTTTTATGGAGAGTTTGATCCTGGCTCAGAGTGAACGCTGGCGGCGTGCCTAATACATGCAAGTCGAACGATGAAGCTTCTAGCTTGCTAGAAGTGGATTAGTGGCGCACGGGTGAGTAATGCATAGGTTATGTGCCCTTTAGTCTGGGATAGCCACTGGAAACGGTGATTAATACCGGATATTCCCTACGGGGAAAGGTTTTTCGCTAAAGGATCAGCCTATGTCCTATCAGCTTGTTGGTGAGGTAATGGCTCACCAAGGCTATGACGGGTATCCGGCCTGAGAGGGTGATCGGACACACTGGAACTGAGACACGGTCCAGACTCCTACGGGAGGCAGCAGTAGGGAATATTGCTCAATGGGGAAACCCTGAAGCAGCAACGCCGCGTGGAGGATGAAGGTTTTCGGATTGTAAACTCCTTTTGTTAGAGAAGATTATGACGGTATCTAACGAATAAGCACCGGCTAACTCCGTGCCAGCAGCCGCGGTAATACGGAGGTGCAAGCGTTACTCGGAATCACTGGGCGTAAAGAGCGCGTAGGCGGGATAATAAGTCAGATGTGAAATCCTATGGCTTAACCATAGAACTGCATTTGAAACTATTATTCTAGAGTATGGGAGAGGTAGGTGGAATTCTTGGTGTAGGGGTAAAATCCGTAGAGATCAAGAGGAATACTCATTGCGAAGGCGACCTGCTGGAACATTACTGACGCTGATGCTGCGAAAGCGTGGGGAGCAAACAGGATTAGATACCCTGGTAGTCCACGCCCTAAACGATGAATGCTAGTTGTTGGGGTGCTTGTCACTCCAGTAATGCAGCTAACGCATTAAGCATTCCGCCTGGGGAGTACGGTCGCAAGATTAAAACTCAAAGGAATAGACGGGGACCCGCACAAGCGGTGGAGCATGTGGTTTAATTCGAAGATACGCGAAGAACCTTACCTAGGCTTGACATTGATAGAATCCGCTAGAGATAGTGGAGTGCTAGCTTGCTAGAACTTGAAAACAGGTGCTGCACGGCTGTCGTCAGCTCGTGTCGTGAGATGTTGGGTTAAGTCCCGCAACGAGCGCAACCTCGTCCTTAGTTGCTAACTATTCGGTAGAGCACTCTAAGGAGACTGCCTTCGTAAGGAGGAGGAAGGTGAGGATGACGTCAAGTCATCATGGCCCTTACGCCTAGGGCTACACACGTGCTACAATGGTATGTACAAAGAGAAGCAATACCGAGCAAGTGGAGCAAATCTATAAAACATATCTCAGTTCGGATTGTAGTCTGCAACTCGACTACATGAAGCTGGAATCGCTAGTAATCGCAAATCAGCAATGTTGCGGTGAATACGTTCCCGGGTCTTGTACTCACCGCCCGTCACACCATGGGAGTTGTATTCGCCTTAAGTCGGAATGCCAAACTGGCTACCGCCCACGGCGGATGCAGCGACTGGGGTGAAGTCGTAACAAGGTAACCGTAGGTGAACCTGCGGTTGGATCACTCCTTTCAAGAGAGATAACTCAATATTTGTTTATTGAGTTTAAGTTGTTCTTTATCCTGCTTAGTTTTCAGAGATCATAAGACTTTAAGTAGGGGCTTATAGCTCAGGTGGTTAGAGCGCACCCTGATAAGGGTGAGGTCGGAGGTTCAAGTCCTCCTAAGCCCACCAGATGAAATTCTTTTGGGGAATTAGCTCAGCTGGGAGAGCGCCTGCTTTGCACGCAGGAGGTCAGCGGTTCGATCCGCTATTCTCCACCAAGTCTTAAAAGACAATGCGCTAATAACAAATTTAGTAGAGCAGTTTATTTGTAAATGAGTTATACTTAAATATGTTATCTATAAAAGCTAACTTTTAAATATAAGTAAGCCTGTTAGTATGTGATATTAATGCCTAATGTAATAGAATTAACAATAAAAGATAAACTTTTTATTTCTTTAAATAATATTTTTAAAGTAATTCTGGGATATACTTAGATAATTAAAGTGATTCTCAAGTGATTCTAATGTAAGTGTTTTAAATCTCAAACATTTACATTAGAATCTTTATAAAACCTAATAGATTTAGTAGAGATTCTAAATGATATTTAACAACACATTGTCAAAGCCTATATAAGTAATAACTACAATCACGCAAATAACTAAAGATTGTCTTAATGTTTGCATTGCATTCGATAAGGCAGTGGCGTTAGAATATAAAGTCAGTTAAGCTTGTGAAGGGCAAATGGTGGATGCCTTGGGTAGTAGAGGCGATGAAGGACGTACTAGACTGCGATAAGCTATGGGGAGCTGTCAAGATGCTTTGATCCATAGATTTCCGAATGGGGCAACCCAATACATAGCAATATGTATTACCTTAAATGGAGCGAACCTAGTGAAGTGAAACATCTCAGTAACTAGAGGAAAAGAAATCAATAGAGATTCTCTTAGTAGCGGCGAGCGAACGGGGAACAGGGCAAACCAGTAGCTTGCTACTGGGGTTGAGACTGCAACATCCACGGAGAGACTCTAATAGAACATTCTGGAAAGGATAGCCACAGAGGGTGATAGCCCCGTATATGAAAGAGTCTTTCTAGGTAGCAGGATCAGAGTAGGTCAGGACACGTGAAATCCGGGCTGAAGCAGGGGAGACCACTCTCAACCCTAAATACTACTACTACACCGATAGCGAACCAGTACCGTGAGGGGAAAGGTGAAAAGAACCGCAGTGAGCGGAGTGAAATAGAACCTGAAACCATTTGCCTACAATCATTCAGAGCCCTATGATTTATCAGGGTGATGGACTGCCTTTTGCATAATGATCCTGCGAGTTGTGGTATCTGGCAAGGTTAAACTAATGTGAAGCCGTAGCGAAAGCGAGTCTGAAAGGGCGATTTAGTCAGATGCTGCAGACCCGAAGCTGAGTGATCTATCCATGGCCAAGTTGAAAGTGGGGTAACACCTACCGGAGGACTGAACTCGTACCCATTGAAACGGGTTGGGATGAGCTGTGGATAGGGGTGAAAGGCCAATCAAACTCAGTGATAGCTGGTTCTCTTCGAAATATATTTAGGTATAGCCTCAAGTGATAGTAATAGGGGTAGAGCTCTGATTGGGCTAGGGCTGCTCACCGCGGTACCAACCCCTGTCAAACTACGAATACCTATTACCGTATCTTGGGAGTCAGGCGGTGGGTGATAAAATCAATCGTCTAAAGGGGAACAACCCAGACTACCAACTAAGGTCCCAAAGTTCTATTCTAAGTGGAAAAAGATGTGGAGTTACTCAGACAACCAGGAGGTTGGCTTAGAAGCAACCATCCTTTAAAGATAGCGTAACAGCTCACTGGTCTAGTGATTCTGCGCTGAAAATATAACGGGGCTAAGATAGACACCGAAGTTGTAGATTGTGCTGATGCACAGTGGTAGAAGAGCGTTCACATCAGCGTTGAAGCCATACCGGTAAGGAGTGGTGGAGCGGTGTGAAGTGAGCATGCAGGAATGAGTAGCGATAAAAGTGGTGAGAATCCACTTCGCCGAAAATCTAAGGTTTCCTACGCTATGCTCGTCATCGTAGGGTTAGTCGGGTCCTAAGACAAGTCAGAAATGGGTAGTCGATGGAAAATAGGTTAATATTCCTATACCAACATTAGTGTGCGATGGGGGACGCATAGGGTCAAGACAAGCTGACGGATAGAAGTGTCAGTCGAAGGGTGCAAGTTAGGAGATTGGTAAATCCGCTCCCGTATCCCAAACCCAACAGGCATACCAAAACCTTCGGGTAGCGGTGTGAATTGTTAAGATCGTCGTGCCAAGAAAAGCCTCTAAGTTTAGCTAATGTTGCCCGTACCGTAAACCGACACAGGTAGATGAGATGAGTATTCTAAGGCGCGTGAAAGAACTCTCTTTAAGGAACTCTGCAAACTAACACCGTAAGTTCGCGATAAGGTGTGCCACTTTAAGTGGTCTCAGCAAAGAGTCCTCCCGACTGTTTACCAAAAACACAGCACTTTGCCAACTCGTAAGAGGAAGTATAAGGTGTGACGCCTGCCCGGTGCTCGAAGGTTAAGAAGGATTAGTCAGCCGCAAGGTGAAGCTTTGAATTGAAGCCCGAGTAAACGGCGGCCGTAACTATAACGGTCCTAAGGTAGCGAAATTCCTTGTCGGTTAAATACCGACCTGCATGAATGGCGTAACGAGATGGGAGCTGTCTCAAAGAGTGATTCAGTGAAATTGTAGTGGAGGTGAAAATTATCCTACCCGCGGCAAGACGGAAAGACCCCGTGGACCTTTACTACAGCTTGGCACTGCCGATGGGAGCATTATGCGCAGCATAGGTGGGAGGCTTTGAAATCTTTACTCCGGTAGAGATGGAGCCACCGTTGAGATACCACCCTTAATGTTTCTGTCTGCTAACTAGCTAGAGTTATCCTCTAGTAGGACAATGCCTGGTGGGTAGTTTGACTGGGGCGGTCAGCCTCCTAAAAAGTAACGGAGGCTTGCAAAGGTTGGCTCAAAATGGTTGGAAATCATTTGTAGAGTGTAATGGCATAAGCCAGCCTGACTGTAAGACAAACAAGTCAAGCAGAGACGAAAGTCGGTCATAGTGATCCGGTGATTCTGTGTGGAAGGGTCATCGCTCAAAGGATAAAAGGTACCCCGGGGATAACAGGCTGATCTCCCCCAAGAGCTCACATCGACGGGGAGGTTTGGCACCTCGATGTCGGCTCATCGCATCCTGGGGCTGGAGCAGGTCCCAAGGGTATGGCTGTTCGCCATTTAAAGCGGTACGCGAGCTGGGTTCAGAACGTCGTGAGACAGTTCGGTCCCTATCTGCCGTGGGCGTAGGAAAGTTGAGGGGATCTGTCCCTAGTACGAGAGGACCGGGATGGACATACCACTGGTGTAGCTGTTGTCCTGCTATGGGCATCGCAGCGTAGCTACGTATGGATGTGATAAACGCTGAAAGCATCTAAGCGTGAAGCCAACTCCAAGATGAACTTTCCCTGAAGGTCGCAGGAAGACTACCTGCTTGATAGGGTAGGGGTGTAAGCATAGTAATATGTTTAGCTGACTACTACTAATAGACCGTTTGGCTTAATTGATAAAAAGCCACTGCCTTAATGAGTGTAATCCATTAAGATAGATTTTTAGTTATTGCATTACTTATAGTATCTCTTAATATCTTTAAAGCCTTTAGAATAGTTTAAGTAGCTAAAAGGATATTAAGATAAAGATTTAAAAGCTTCTAAAGAATTCAAGCTTTAAAAATTGAAACTTTAAAGAGTTAAATGATTAAAGACTTATTTGGTTGATTTTACTTTTCTTTTAAAGTATTTAATCAAATTAACTTATATAGGCTTAGTATCATAATTTAAATATTAAACCTAGATTCTTTTAAAATCTTTGCTAAAGTGTTAGTAAAGTTACTTAGGTTATGCTTTAAAGGGATAAAGCTTATATAGGCTTAGTATTATTTATGAGTATTACATTGTCATCTTCGTGCTAATAGAGAAGAGGTTCCACCTAGCTCCATTCCGAACCTAGAAGTTAAGCTCTTCTTCGCTGATGATACTGCTCCTTTCAGGAGTGGTAAAGTAGGACAGTGCGGAGATGAGAGTGTAATAAGATTGTGTTGGATTCTGCATTTGCTTCGTAGGGATTAATTCTTTCATTTTAAGTTTTACTTTGTTTGGGCTTTAATGGTTGATATAAGCTAAGTTGTTTGTTCTATGTTTGCTTTGTGTTATTTGTTTTAAAAATCAATAAAACTTTCTTAATATTTTTATTATCTGTTACCAAATGTAACTTCTAAATTAAATTTATAAAATATACTTAATCTTTTTATAAAACTTAATAAATCCCTATAATATGGAATTAATCTTTATATTTTTCTTTACATAATAAAAATGATTTTTATTTCATTTAAAAAATAGTAACAATATCACTTAAATTTTAAAAGGATTTATTATAAAATGGCAGGGTTTAAAATAAAAATCACACTTTAAACAAAGGAGAAAAACAATGGAAAAAACATTGAATAATCATTCTAGTATGATTGATATTCCTGCGGGGGGGGGGGCATTTAAGAGATATTTAAATCCATTTACTAGCAAGGCAATTTATTATAGCGTTCTTGCAACTTCACTTTCTACTTTTATCTTTCACTCACAAGCTTATGCACAATCAAATAATGAAAAATCTGTTCCACAAATTATTGCTTTAAATGTTACGCAAAATCCTTTGGTAAATCCTGCTCAAAACCTTAAAAATTCTAAGGTTAAATTAGATTCTAATTTAAAAACAAATAGAAATAATACTGGACAACTTAGGACTTTTTCTTCTGTAAAAGCTACAGAAAATAAACTTGAGATTGACAATAATACTCAAAATATAACTTATACGGGTGAGACAAAATTAGATGAATTGCAATTTAATAAACAAGACACAGGTGATAGCGCTACAAAAATTAGTTTTGAAAACCTTTCAATTAACAAACTAGCATCTAAAGGATTATTAGAAAAAACAATGGAGAATTTATTTAAAGATGCTGGTGTAGATATTAATGATAAAAGCACATATGACAATTGGTGGTTTAAATATGGTTTTGATGATATTAATCCAATTCCCAAAGCTGAGCGTTTGGATCTAGTTGGGAAGGATTTAACAATTACTGAAATTGATAATAAACACAATATTGTTATTAAGACGGAGAAATTGAAAGTAGATAGCATAAAAAATGGTGCTGGTGGGCTCTATATAGATTTTAAAGAGGGGGTGATAGGAGAGAAAGGCAAAGAGGCTATCGGTTTTTCCGAAGTTGATTATGTTCTTTCTCATTCTTCTTCCTTTCCATCAAATTTGAGGGCGCACAGCAACATAACGATATATACTGAAAAAGGACATATTGATGGAGATATTAACACCAAAGGAAGTGGCAGCAGGGGAATAGAAGTATGGGTGACTGGAGAAGGGGTTATTAGTGGGGATGCATATGTTATGTCTTCAGAAATGATACCAGCTTTTGATTGGGAAGGAGATTTATTGGAAAGTTCTAGTGGATCATTACATATAAGTCTAGCAAATGGTGCTAAGATGCTAGGAGATGTATTAGTTGAGAACGAATATGGTTACGGTGTTCTTGTGTTACAAGCAGGTCTGATAAAATCCCAGATGCAAGGAGATATTAATCTTAAACAAGGAAGTATGATGTTGGCTATG
Source organism: Helicobacter winghamensis ATCC BAA-430 (assembly GCF_028751035.1). Lineage (NCBI taxonomy): Bacteria > Pseudomonadati > Campylobacterota > Epsilonproteobacteria > Campylobacterales > Helicobacteraceae > Helicobacter > Helicobacter winghamensis. The sequence continues at coordinate 644,588 of NZ_CP063533.1, forward strand.
GGGGATAATACCGAAATAAGTGGAGAAATTAATATAGAAAAAGATGGGATTATGACCATCAAAGATATAGCGGGATTTCATAAAGGTAAAGGAGTGATTTCAAATAAAATTACTAACGAAGGTTTCCTGAATTTTGATATCAATAGCCAATTATCGTCGAATGATATAATAATTGAAAATGGTATTGATAATGATGGTGGAATTGTTAATATTACAAGTTATAATAATGATGAAAGTTATTTGGGATTTCTCAAAAAAGACGGTTATCACTTCAAAAATATAAATGGCGGTAAAATAGCAATTGACGGCTGGGATTTTAGAGAAAAAGAGGGTAATGGTAGAATTGTAATAGATACAGGAAATGGTGGGAATGACGGCACAAGAGAGCAGAATTTAAATAAAGTAGCTTTTGGCTCATATTTTGATGTTAATGGTAACATTATTCGCTCAACACAATGGGTAGATGGTAAAGAGATTCCTAGAACCATCACCCTCTTTGGCGATGATAAAATCTTCGCTAAAGGCTCTTATGTCCAATACCTTGTTTTAACCCCTGAAGAAGAAAAGGATCTTAAAGATGGAAAAATCAGTATCTATGATAAAGACGGCAGACATAATGTAGCAGGACATTTTATTGAAGGGGGAGCAGGAGCTAATGGAGAAAGTAACTTTGCAACCTTACTCCATGAAGGAAAAGTCATTAAACTTAGTGTTGGTGGTGGAGATACTATTGCACCTGTTGTTCAAGCAGATGGTTTAATTGGTGAATTAAAAGTTAATGATGATACTCCCGGCTCCACTATTGGTTCTAATCAAATTAATGCACTAAATACTAATATGACACAAACCTTTAACACCCTTAAAGAAATCTCTACTAAAACTTTTAGAACAGAGCATACTAATCTCTCAAGCTATAATACTCTAAAAAGAACAAGTAGCTTATGCTCTTTATAATCATTCTAAAAATGCTTCAAAGAATAATTCTTTAGATAACAATCCTACAAACAAGAATCTTTCTAGTAATAATTTAAAAAATCATACCAATAATAATCTCTTGAGTTATAATGCAAAGAATTCTTTAAATGATAATATAAATCTATTGGATAATACTAGTAACCCAGGTAATACAAATATTGCTAGTAATGTAAGTAATATAAATGCTTTGACAAATCCTGCAAGCAACACTTCAGGGAATAACACTTTAAGCAATGTTTCAAATAACACTAACTTAGAAGCTTATGCCACAGATGAACAAATTACTACTTATGCTACTTATGCACAAGCTGGTGCATCTGATGCTTTACTCTATGATGAAATCAATAAAGGCTATACAGATTTAGATCTCTTAAGAGCCTTAGATGATATTTTTATTAAGCAAAATAAAAAAGAAAGTGATCTTTATACTTATGCAGTGCCTTATTATAATTACATTAAAGATAAATCTTTAGGATTAGGCACCACAAAAACAAATAGTTATGGATTGCTAGCTGGAGGACAATTAAATTCTAATTATGGAGTTTATGGCTTTTATATTAATTTAGAAAACTCTAAGAGAGAAAACAACACAACAAGCACAGATACAGATAGCACAAGTTATTTAGCAGGATTAACTTATTACAATGCCTTCCATAGATTTTCTAATAAAGAACTCTATGTTAGTCTTAATACAATGCTAGGAACTACAAAGAGTGATGTCTCTATGATAGATAGTGATTCTTATAAAGATGATTTTGACTTTGATTCATTAAATTATGGAGCAGAACTAAGAGCTGGAGTTAATATTTATAATGTCTTAACTAATAGTTATTGGACACCAGAGTTAGGTTTAATCTATACAGGAATGGCAGTAGATTCTTATGAGATTAAACATACAAAGCTTACAGAATATTATGATAAAACAACAATTAATCTCTTAGAAGGGGTTGCAGGATTAAGATTCCATCACGCTTATAATCAAACTACACGCTTTAATGCAGCACTAGGAGCTAAGTTTAGACTCTATGATGATGCAAAAGTCAAATGAAAATTGCAGGAGAGACATTAGCAAATCCTTTGTTTGCTACAAGAGATATTAAACTTCCAGATACTTCTTATTATGTGCAATTTGGTCTTGTTAAACTTCTAGGAGATAATGTAGAGTTAAGTCTAAACTATCAAGGAAACTTTGCAAAAGATATTCAAGGACATACTGCCTTTGCTAGAATTGGATATTGGTGGTAAGGAGAGAAAATGCAAAGAATAATACTAACTTTACAACAAGAGAAACAAATAAAACAAAACAAAAGTCTAAGCTATCAAATACAGCAGGCTTTACAACAAAATAAACAAAGCAAACAACAAATAAAACAAGTTAAACAAATCAACAAACAAAACAAAAAGACTTCCTATGAAGTCTTTAAAACAACACTAACTTCTTTTTTAGGATTATGTTTATTAGGAAGTTTAAATCTTGCACAAGCAAAAGACAATTTTAATCCTAGTAAAGAATATAAACAAAATTGTTCTATCTGTCATGGAGCAAATGGATTAAAAGCTCCACCTGGAGGTAGAGAAACACAACTTATTGGTGCAATGCTAAAAGATTATGTGTATCAAAGACTTATTGATTATGCAAGTGATAAAGGAGGAACACCGGGAAATAACTTTATTATGTTTGCAGTAATGGATGAATACCAATACACTAAAGAAGAAATCAAACAACTAGCAGAGTATATTACAGATTTAGGGCATAAGGAGATGGAGTAGGGTTATAGCCATTTAGGGTTTGCAGTAAAGCTAACAGATAGCCAAATTTTATAGCTAGGAATCATAAGTGATTCTGCGATATGCTCCCTAATGGCGTCAAATTCTTGCATACTTTTAGGCTTAAAATTTTCCTGCGTTAGAATATTGACTTCAACCATATAAAAGCGTCCTGATTTTGCAGTGTGTGTATCGTAATCCTTAAAGCCGAACTCTTTGCTAATGTGCTCCATTATTTCTGTAATTCTCTCATCAATATCTATGGGGGCTACCATTATTAAGTCTTTGAAGTTTGCAATAGCAATGCGTGTGGGAGTGATACAAAGTAACAAAGATAATACAGCAAGCAAAATTGGATCAACATAAAGTGCAAATGCGGTATTTGTTTGGGGAAGTAAATAGATGATTCCAAATGCGACTAAAGCACCTAAATATAGCACGCAATCGATTTTCCATTCTGTATTATCTACTTGAATTAAATCTGATTCTAATATTTTTGTATAAATATGTGTATAGGTAAATAAAATCGTACAAAAGATAAAGGCACAAAGGCTATAAACAGCTGCACCACCTAGCTCTACGGCATATCCCCCGTGGATAATGCTTTTTAGCGCGTTAATAAAGGCATAAATACATACAAAGACTAATACAAGAGATTTACCATAGGTTCAAAACGCACATAACCATATTGAAAAATATCATCATCTTCTTTATAAATATAGCGCGAAGTTACTACGCTAAGCGCACCAAGTCCAACACTAACAAGTGCAACAAAGCCATCAAAAATCACCGCCATTGATTTAACAAAAATCCCAAATCCGATTCCAAAAATCGCTAAAAGTAAAGCGCTAAACATTGAAACTTTCAAAATAAATTGTTCTTTATGATTATCTACAATAGAATCCTTTGTGTTTGAAAGAGTGCGCACTTGATTATCACGCACGCTAGTGCCATAGTTTTGCTTAAAAATCTTGCTAAAAAGCCCCATTGAAGCCCTTGTTTGTGGAATACTTGATTATATAGTAGAGAAGTTAATGGATAGTTAAAAGACCCAAAAAATTGGAATCTTTTTTAAGTTAAAATTTCTTTTTGTTTGTGTCTTCTGTAATGTCTTGTGCAATTTGCTCAACATCTTTAGAGATGCTTGAAGTGTTATCGGCAATGCTCAGATTGTTTTGCGTGATTTTTTCTAGTTGCCCCACAGCTTCGTTGATTTGCTCAATTCCAGCGGTTTGCTCTTTGATAGATTCGCCCATATCATTCACGCCTTGCGCTAGGATATTAATGTTTGCGTCAATTTCACTTAATGATTTTCCTGTGCGTTCAGCTAGTTTTCTAACTTCATCTGCTACAACTGCAAAGCCTCTGCCGTGCTCACCTGCTCTTGCTGCTTCAATAGCGGCATTTAATGCTAGCAAGTTTGTTTGATCTGCAATATCTCTAATCACACCAACAACATTCTTAATATCACTGCTTTGGTTAATCACTTCTTGTGTTTTGGAACTCACATTTTGCATAGAGCTTGTGATTTGTTCTATTGCTTGTGCGGTTTGTTCCAAAGATGATGCTTGATGGTGTGAACCTTCTACGAGCTTGTCCATCATCTCTTCTAAGTTTTTAGACTTCGTGTTTAGTGCGCTTGCGAAGTTTGCCGATGTGGTTAGCATTGTCTTAATTTCTTGCCCTAAGGTGTTTGTAGTAATCTCTACTCCACCTTTAGCGTCCTTCACTTCCGTTGTGAAGTCTAAGTTTGTATAGCTTTGGAATACGCGTTCAATCTCATTAGTATCGCTTCCGATTTTATTTTCTAAGGTTTGTAGCATTTTATTTAACACTTTCTTAAGCTCATTGAGTTGTGGATTATAAGGCTGTGCTGTTATTCTTGCGGTTAAATCCCCACTTTCAATTCTGTTTGCTGTTTCAATAGATTCCTTAACTGCTTGTGTGTCTTGCTCTAACCCTTTTTGAGTTTTTTGGATATTTTCATTAATTGCTACCGTCATTAAGCCAATTTCATCTTCTGCACGAGGCTTGATGAAAGCTGGTGGTGTTTTTGTCTCGTAATTTAGGTATTTGAAGAAACCAAAGAGTAAGTTATAAAGTGTATTGATTCTTGTGATAACTTGCGTGCGGATATAGAAAAATAAGGTTAATCCAATAATGGCTAAAGCGATAAGTGTGCAAACAACAATGATTGTTGTAAGAGATCGAACAGGCTCTGTAATAGAGTCAATAGGTGCTGTTACAAACGCGCTCCAGTGTGTATTCATACTCTCTCTACCGATTTGAAAAGTGTTAATTGCCGTTAGACTTTCATTACCTTGAGCATTAAAGTATTCATAAATCCCGTCTTTTCCTTCTTTTGCTGCTTGCATTATTCTCTTAGTGCTTTCGTGTGGATTAATTTCATTTAATGCCTTGCCCAAAGCGTTTTGATTAATATGCGCTGCGATGATTCCATCAGCAGTCATAATGGCTTTATAATCACCTTTAAATACGGATCGTTCTTGTGTGTTAATGTCTTTAGAAATGGCATTAAGATTTACAAAAAGTCCTAAAACAGCAACAATTTCACCACTTTTATTTTTGAGTGGATAGTTCATTGCAACACCCACGCTTTCGCCTTGTTCTGCAATATTTCTAAGAGCTGGGATTCCAATATTTGGCTCACCACTTTGAAGTGCTTTAAGGACGCTTGGAATCTCTATAATAGCATTATCTGCTTTTAAGCTTTTTATGCCACCGAGATTTCTAATATCGGAATCTGTAACTAAGATTAGCATTTTTCCATTAGCAGCTTTAAAGTTTTCATTGCGGATATTCTCTCCAGAATACATTGGATCAATCACATACAAATAACCATAATCTGCAACTCCGGAGGAATCTAACATTGTCCCCACAGCATCTTGTAACACTTCTTCTCTTGCATTGCGGTCTATCATACCGCTAATTGTGTCTTGTTGTGATTCTAAGACGGCAAACATTTCATTGAGATACCCGCCAACAAGATTAGAAAATCTAGCTGCTGTGTTGTTGAGTAATTTGTGAGTTTCTTGGAGTTGGATAGTCGCTGAACGCGAAATGACTACATAAGACATAATCCCTAAACAAATCACTATAACAAATAGAATAGTTGAAACGATTTTTGTTCCTAATTTTAGCTTGTGCAAATTCATTTAATCAATCCTTATTAAATTTAATAGCGTTAAAGAGCATTTGCAAAAATTGCTAAACTCTTTCTTAGTAAAGCATTTAATAATACAATAAAAAACTTAAAAAGAAGCAAGAATATAAAGAATTTTATCTGCTAGAGTTTCAATGTTGTGCTAGATTTAAAGAAAGCTGAAATTTTAGTTTAATAGTAAAAATCTAATTCAATATAAATCATTTAAGCAATACAATCCCGCTACTATATTAAAGCATAAAAAGGAGAAGAATATGCTACGCTCATTAGGCGGTAAATTAACTGCAAGTGCAGTTGCTATCTTTGCCATTATTATTATGGTTATTAGTGCATTTAACTTTCAAAACACTTCAGGAGATGTGCAGGAGCTTTATCGTGGAATCCAAAAACAAACGCTAGAGTCTGCTTATAAGAGTATTTATATTACTATGGGTGAAGAGGCGCAAGAACATTTGCGTGTGCTTGCAAGAGATCTTTCAAGAATCAATAAAGATAATATTGTGCAGCAGCGCATTATTTTAGATACTGCTTCAGCCTTAGTAAAATATCCTTTAATGTTTATTGTTTATGAAGAAGATGGAAAAGCAATTTTGCAAGATTATAATAGTGAGGGGGAGACAAATTTTTCTTCAGAGTGGGATGATGTAGGGAATGTAGATTTGCGCCAACGCCCTTGGTATATCCAAACAAAACAGGCAAATGCCGGGATTATTACTCCTGTGTATGTTAGCGAAGTGGGAAAATATAAAGGAGATTCTTTTGCTACTGCAACTATGCCTATTATAAAGAATGGGAAGTTTGTCGGTGTCGTTGGAATGGATATTCAAGTCGATCAGTTTCAAGCGCGTTTTGAAGCATTTAAAAATCCAGAACTTCCTTCTATGAGCGTATTTATCACAGATAGCAATGGGGCGATTTTTTCCCACGAAGATATGGAGTTTGTAAAAAGTGGTTTATCTAAAGATGTTGAAACTGCACTCAAGCAAGATCTCCAAGCCAATGCAAAAAAAGAGGGTGAGATTGACTATAACTTAACCTTAAGAAATGGACAAGTTATTGATAAGCTTGGATATTATAAGCAATTTCCTTTTGGCTGGACAATTGTTGCTACGGCAGATAAGAGTGATTATACAGCAGCGGTTAATAAGAGTTTAATGGAGACAATTATCTTAGCAGTTGTTATGATTATCATCGGTGCGGTTGTGATTTTGTTTATTATACGCTATTTTACAAATCCTTTAAATACAATTAAATTAACCTTAATTGAATTTTTTAAATATCTTAATCATGAAAGTAAAGTTGCCCCTAAAGCACTTGAGATAAAAAGTCAAGATGAGATTGGAACAATGGCTCAGGCAATCAACGCAAATATTGAACAAACAAAAAATGGGCTACAAAAAGATGAAGCTCTTGTTGAACAATCTGTTAAGGTGATTCAAAGAGCAAAAGATGGTTATGCGGATTCCATTATTGACTTAGATGGTGTAAATCCACAACTTAACCATTTGCGCGATGTGGTAAATGATTTATTGAGATTGTTGTCTAGCGCAATTGGTAGAGATTTACCAGAATTAAATCGTGTCTTTGATAGCTTTGTTGCGCTTGATTTTAGCACGCAAGTAGCCAATGCACAAGGGCGTGTGGAGATAGTAACAAATACTTTGGGTGAAGAAATTCGCAAAATGCTTAGAACTTCTTTAGAATTTGCAAACTCTCTAAATGAGCAAAGTAGCAAGCTTGAAAGTGCGGTAAATTCGCTAACGCAGTCTTCTAACTCTCAAGCTTCATCTTTGCAACAAACAGCAGCAGCGGTAGAAGAAATCACTTCATCAATGCATAATGTAAGTGGTAGAACACAAGAAGTTATCCAGCAGACTGAGGATATTAAAAATGTAATCGGAATTATTAGAGATATTGCAGATCAAACAAACTTGCTAGCATTAAATGCCGCTATTGAAGCAGCAAGAGCAGGTGAGCACGGCAGAGGCTTTGCAGTTGTAGCAGATGAAGTAAGAAAACTAGCTGAACGCACAGGAAAATCTCTTGGAGAGATTGAGGCAAATGCGAATTTGTTGGTGCAAAGCATTAATGATATGGCAGAATCTATTAGAGAACAAACCGCAGGTATTACACAGATTAATGAGGCGATTTCAAATTTGGAAACTGTAACGCAAGAAAATGTAGGGATTGCAAACACAAGCTCTGATATTTCTCAAAATGTTTCTGAGATTGCCAAGGCAATTTTAGAGGATGCTAATAAGAAAAAAATCTAATATAAAATATGGAATCTAATTTGGATTCCATATTTTTCTGCATAACAACTTTTATTTCAATCACTAAAGATTTTATAGTATTTACAAAAATGCTTGGGATTTTGCTATAATCCTTGCTTATTTTTCTTGCAAGGAGATTTGCGTGTATCGTTTAATATTATCTAGCGTTTTAGCGACTTTTATAAGTTTTGGGTTGAGTGGTTGTAAAGAAGATGAAAAGTTAGTCGTAGCAACAGCAGCAGAGTTTCCGCCTTTTGAATTTAAAGAGGGTTCGGAATATAAGGGTGTGGATATGGATATATCCAAAGAGATTGCAAAGCGTTTAGGTAAAGAACTTGAAATTAAAGATATGGAGTTTGACTCTGTGATGAGTGCTGTGAGTAGTGGGAATGCAGATTTTGCAGCAAGTGGTTTGACAATTAATGAAACGCGTTTAAAGGTGGCTGATTTTACAAAGCCTTATTATAATGCTAATCAAGTGGTAGTTATTAAAAGTGAAAATGCCGAACTTAAGGCAGTTAAAAATAATGCAGAAGCATTAATTGACGCAATTTCTAAGAAAAATGGCATTAAAATTGGTGTGCAGACAAGCACAACAGGTGCATTTTTTGCCAAAGGGGATAAAGATTGGGGATTTGTAGGGTTTCCTAATGCGGAGGTTAAGAGTTTTGTAAATGGTTCTCTTGCCATTAGTGCTTTGGTAAATGGGCAGGTAGATCTTGTAATTTTAGATGAAGCTCCAGCAAAACTTATTTCTAAGGCAAATGCAGGCACGGAAGTTTTACCGATAACTTTAACGCAAGAACAATATGGAGTCGCAGTTAAAAAGGGCAATAAAGAGCTTTTGGATTCCATTAATGGCGCATTAGAAGCAATGGAGAAAGATGGCACTTTGGAATCTATTATGCAAAAATATTTCAAATAAAGCTTTTATTAAATAATGGATAAATTAGAAGTTTTTTACAATCAGCTTATCATAAAAGGTGGCTATGCGCTTGTTTTAGAAGGGATTTGGGTTACTATTGTATTGGCTGTTTGTGGATTGTTAATAGGCATTATCATTGGAACTTTATTAGCAATTCTACTAACAAAAGATGAAAAGAGCGCATTTGAACGTGTATTAGTTTTTATTGGCAGATTGTATGTTGGATTCTTTCGGGGGACACCTATTGTTGTGCAATTGCTTTTTATTTACTTTGTGATTTTGCCACTTTTTGGACTTGCAGGTAGTAGTGCATTACTTGTGGCAGTGGTGATTTTTGGCTTAAATAGTGGCGCATATGTGAGTGAGATTATCCGTGGTGGAATTTTAAGCGTGGATAGTGGGCAAAATGAAGCAGCAAGGGCTTTAGGACTTAATTCTAAACAGAGTATGCGCTTTGTTGTATTTCCACAAGCCCTTAAAAATGCACTTCCAAATTTAGGCAATGAATTTATTACTTTGCTTAAAGAGACTTCAGTGGCAAATTATGTAACAGTGCATGATTTAACCTATGCGTTTAAAACGATTGGAAGTGCAAGTTATGAATATATGATTCCGTATTTCTTTTTAGCGGTTTGTTATTTGGTGCTTGTAATATTGGCAAGCTTTATTGTGAAAAAATACGAAGGGAAGTTAAGAAGAAGTGATAAGCGTTAAAAATCTTGTTAAAAAATATTATGATTACACAAAAGTAGCTAAACAAGAAAAAGTCGTGCTTAATGGTTTAAATGTGGAATTTAAGCGTGGAGAGAAGGTTGTAATTGTAGGTCCTAGCGGGAGTGGAAAAAGCACTTTTTTGCGCTGTTTAAATCTTTTGGAGATTCCAGATAGCGGAGAGATATGGTTAGATAACAAAAGGATTTCTAATTTAAGTATTGAATTGTATCCAGAGCTTGTAAGTCTTAAGGGTAGGGCGTTAAAAAAGGAGATTTTAGAATATGATAAAAAGCATCATATTGATATAAATTTAGCGCGCGCTAAAATGGGAATGGTGTTTCAGCATTTCAATTTATTTAATAATTTGAGCGTTTTAGAAAACATTACGCTTGCTCCTGTGCAGTTAAAGCGTGCCACGCAAAATGAAGCAAAAGAGTTAGCTCTAGCGCTTTTGGCGCGTGTAGGTTTATATGATAAGGCGCATGAATATCCTGTGCGTTTGAGTGGTGGACAAAAACAAAGAATTGCGATTGCAAGGGCTTTGGCGATGAAACCTGAAGTGATGCTTTTTGATGAGCCAACGAGTGCATTAGATCCAGAAATGGTAGGAGGTGTTTTGGAGTTAATGAAAAGTGTGGCAAATGAGGGAATGAGTATGGTTTGTGTAACACACGAAATGGGCTTTGCAAGGGAAGTTGCTACGCGTGTTTTGTTTATGGAAGGAGGGAATATTTTAGAAGATTCTCCACCTAGAGAGTTTTTTGATATGCCAAAAAGCGAGCGGTTGCAGTATTTTTTAAGCCATATTAAACATTAAAGAGATTTGATTTTTAAGGCTTTTTTACTACAATGGTTGAAATTTGTTTTTAAAGAGTGAAAATGGAAAATGTGTTTAATATTCCGCAGCTTAGTGGAAATTTGAGAAAAGAGTTATTGCAGAGTGCAGCAGAGCAGTTTGGCACGCCTTTGTATGTATATGATTTAGAGAGAATTGAAGCGCGTTTTAATGCGTTAAAGCAGGCTTTTGCTGGCAGAAAAGCATTGGTGTGCTATGCGTTAAAGGCAAATTCCAATTTAAGCGTGATTAAAAAGCTTGCTAGTTTAGAAAGTGGGGCAGATTGCGTGTCTTTAGGAGAGATTAAGCGTGCAGTAATGGCTGGAATTCCAAAGTATAAGATTATTTATAGCGGTGTGGGAAAGCAGGATTTTGAGATTAAAGAAGCTATTAGCCTTGGAATTTTGTTTATTAATGTGGAGAGCAAAGAAGAGATGCTACGCGTGGAGGCTTGTGCTAGAGAGCTGGGAATCTCTGCTAGAATTTCAATTCGCGTTAATCCTGATATTGATCCCCAAACACATCCTTATATCTCAACAGGATTAAAAGAAAACAAATTTGGCGTTAGTATTGAAGAAGCAAAGGGAATGTATTTGCATGCGCATAATGCCGAGTTTTTAGAGCCTATTGGAATCCATTTTCATATCGGTAGCCAACTAACAAAGCTAAAGCCTATTGCAGAATCTGCGCAAAAAATCGCACAGCTTACACAAAGTTTGCTAGCATTAAAGATTGATATTAAGTTTTTTGATATTGGTGGGGGAATTGGAATTACTTATAGTGATGAAAGTACAATTAGCCCCTATGATTATGCGCAAGCAATTTTAGCAGAGTTGCGCGGACTTGATGTAACAATTGTTTGTGAGCCGGGCAGATTTATAGTAGGAAATAGTGGGGTATTTTTAACGAAAGTGTTGTATCAAAAGGAAAATCAAGGCAAGCGATTTGTTATAGTAGACGGAGCTATGAATGATTTAATCCGTCCTAGTCTTTATGCTGCTTACCATCAAATTTTAGCTCTTAAAAATATGGAATCTAAAGGGGAAGCTGAAGTGGCAGGTCCTATTTGTGAGAGTGGTGATTATTTGGGTAAAAACATTGTGTTGCCACATTGTGAGCGAGGAGATATTTTAGCAGTTTTAAGTGCTGGAGCATATGGCTTTAGTATGGCAAGTAATTATAATACGCGTCCTAGATGTGCAGAAGTGGTGGTTGAAAATGGAAAAATCCGCTTGGTGCGCAAAAGAGAGAGTTTTGAAGATTTAATCGCATTGGAAAAAGAGTATTTATAGGGGGCAATTGTGAATTTACAGCATTTTAGGACAGAGATTGATGGGATTGATGATAGTATTTTAGAACTCTTAGAAAAAAGAATGGAGATTGTTAAGCGCATTGGTAAAGCAAAAATGCAGAGCAATGCGCCTATTTATCGTCCAGAACGCGAAAAAGAAATTATTGATAGATTGAATTCTAAGAAGTCTTTATTGCTTGATAAGTCTGCTATTGAAGCGATTTATTTAGAGATTTTTGCGGTGAGTCGTAATCTTGAGTTGCCAGAGAGAGTAGCTTATCTTGGACCTCTTGGAAGTTATACGCACCAAGCAGCGGAGAGTCGCTTTGGGGCAATGTGTGAGTATTTTTCGCACAATACAATCACACAAGCAATTAAAAGCGTGGAGAATCGTCGCGCAAGTTATGCTGTGATTCCTATTGAAAATAATCAAAATGGGGCGGTTGGAGAAACACTGGATTTGCTTAAAGATACAGAGTTGAAAATCGTTGCAGAAATTTATATGCCCATTCATCATTGTTTTGCAAGTATAGCGCAAAGCGTTAAAGAGATTGAAGTGATTTATTCTAAAGATATTGCGTTTGGGCAGTGTTCTAGCTTTTTGAGTGAGCATTCTTTAGATCATATCCAAAGAATTCCTGTGGATTCTACGGCTAGAGCTGCACAACTTGCAGCAGAGAATCCCAAATGCGCTGCTATTTGTTCACATATTGCTGCAAAGTTGTATAATGTTCCAGTGCTTTTTGGGAATATTGAAGATAATTCGCATAATAAAACGCGCTTTATTATTGTAAGTAATTTTAAAAATCAGCGTTGTGGTAGGGATAAAACTTCCTTGTATGCAAATCTTGCAAATACTGATCGTCCTGGGGCATTATACCATTTGCTTTATGATATTAAGGATTTAAACATTAATATGACTTCGATTCAATCACGCCCCGTTTCTGGAAGTGATTTTAACTATTGCTTTTTTATTGATATTGATGGGCATATTGATGACGCAAATGTAGCAGAGCTTTTTTTGCGCTATCCTAATGCGTTAAAATGGCTTGGAAGTTATTTGAAAAACTAAGTATAATATGCATTTAATTTACAAAAGGAGTAATGTATGGCTGAAGAAGAAAAAAAACCTTCAAAGCTAGAAGGTTTAAAACAGAATAAAATGATTTTATTTATCATCATTGGTGTGGTTGCGTTGTTGTTGATTATTTTTATTGTTGTTGGAATCTTAATTTTTAGTGGTGGAAATGAGTCAGAACAAGCAGGAGTAGCACCACAAACACAACAAAGTGCAGCAAATAAGGGAAGTACAGCAAATCCAAATAGTAGTCTTTTGAGTGTTGGTCCAATGTATCCGTTGGATCAGTTTATTGTAAATTTGCTTGCTTCAGGAGGTGGGAAGCGTTATTTGAAGACTTCTATTGCATTAGAACTTAGTATTCCAGAAATGCAAGCCGAACTTGATATAAAGCGTGATGTATTGCGTGATACAGTAATTACAATCCTTAGCTCTAAGACATTTGAAGAAGTGCAAACCGCCAAAGGGAAACAAAAACTTAAAGAAGAGATGATGGAACGCATTAATGAATTTTTGGTAGATGGTAGAGTAGTTAATATGTTTTTTACAGAATTTGTTGTGCAATAGTTATGTTATGTGTTGGGGTTGATATTGTTAGCATAAAACGCATAGAAATGTTTGTCAAGAGATATCAGACACAAGGGCTTAGGCGTTTTTTAAGTGAATTTGAGATTTCTCTTGTAAAGACTCCCCAAAGCATTGCTGGCTTTTGGGCAGCTAAAGAAGCTTGCGCAAAGGCTTTAAAATGTGGAATTGGAAAGGAATTAGGATTCCACGATATTTTGCTTTCAAAAAGCAATAAAGGTGCGCCTTTGTTGCAGCTCACTCCAGAAAAGCTTGCTTATTTTAAAGTGCAAGATTTAAGTCTTTCTATCTCGCATGATGCAGGGTTTGCTATTGCAGTTGTTGCTGCAAGTATGGAAAATCATTAGAGTAATTTTATTTTTAGGATAGCGTTTTTGCTTAAGTAAATATTATAGAATTTTAGGCTAGATTTTTATATCTTAAAATTTTTAAAGAAAGGATTGAGCTATGGAGCAAAAATTTAGGATTGAGCGTGATACGATGGGCGAAGTGAAAGTTCCAGATGATAAGTATTGGGGGGCGCAAACAGAGCGGAGTTTTGAAAATTTCAAAATTGGGATAGAAAAAATGCCAAAAGTGCTAATTTATGCCTTTGCAAACCTTAAAAAATCTTTAGCTATTGTTAATCATAATTTAGGAAAGCTTGATGAAGTGCGTAAAAATGCGATTGTTCAGGCATGTGATGAAATAGTAGCGGGTAAATTTGATGAGAATTTTCCGCTTGCAATTTGGCAAACAGGTTCTGGCACACAAAGCAATATGAATATGAATGAAGTGATTGCAAACCGCGCCACAGAGATTGCAGGTTATGACTTTAGAAAAGAAAAATTTGTCCATCCAAACGATCATGTAAATATGTCGCAAAGCTCTAATGATACATTCCCAACGGCAATGAGTATTGTAGCAGTGGAGCAAGTGCTACAAAAGCTAATCCCTTCGCTTGAGTGTTTAAGCACAACACTAGGTAAAAAAGCGCAGGATTTTAAGGAGATTATTAAGATTGGACGCACTCATTTGCAGGATGCTACACCTTTGACTTTAGGGCAGGAATTTAGTGGGTATCATTCTATGCTAGAGCATTCCAAAGAGCAAATTCTAGCAAGTTTGCCTACACTAAGAGAGTTAGCCATTGGTGGAACAGCGGTAGGAACAGGATTAAATGCGCATCCACAACTTAGCGAAAAGGTAAGCGCAGAGCTAACAAAAATGCTAGGTATTGAGTTTGTATCAAGCCCTAATAAATTTCACGCATTAACTAGCCACGATGCGATTACTTTCACACACGGAGCAATGAAAGGCTTGGCGGCAAATTTAATGAAAATTGCAAATGATATTAGATGGCTTGCAAGCGGTCCTAGATGTGGATTAGGAGAGCTTAGAATTCCAGAAAATGAACCTGGAAGCTCCATTATGCCCGGAAAAGTTAATCCCACACAATGTGAAGCGCTAACTATGGTTGCTGTGCAGGTTATGGGGAATGATACAGCGATTGGAATTGCTGCAAGTCAAGGAAATTTTGAGCTTAATGTGTTTAAACCAGTGATTATTTATAACTTCTTGCAAAGCCTAGATTTGCTTGCTGATGCAATGCATTCCTTTAATATCCATTGTGCTGAAGGGATTGAGCCGGAGTTAGAAAAAATTGATTACAACTTGCACCATTCTTTAATGCTTGTAACTGCGCTTAATCCACATATCGGCTATGAAAATGCCGCAAAAATTGCTAAAAATGCCCATAAAAAAGGAATTTCTTTAAAAGAAAGCGCATTAGAGTTAGAGTTGGTGAGTGAAGAGGATTATAAAAAGTGGATTGATCCTAGTAAAATGATTGGTCCAAAGACTTAAATGAAATCTTAAAAGTTGGAATCCAAAATACGATTCCAACTTTGCACTTTTGCATAAAATTTTATAAAAACACAGAATTTTTAACCCTTCTATTAACAAAACTTCTTTATAATTCGCAAATTTTTAACATTTTGGAGTTTTTATGTCTATTCCAACACTACAAGAAGCACTAAAGCTTGATAAAGATGGCATCCAGGCTTTAAAGAACACACTCAAAGAAAAGATTAAAGCAAGTGATTTAAACGCTTATGTAGGAGCATTAGAAGATGCTGATACAGATCTTATTCCTATTGCTATTAAAGACAATATTAATGTTAAAGGATGGGAGATTACTTGTGGGAGTAAGATTTTAGAAGGTTATATTGCCCCTTATAATGCAAGTGTGATTGAAAATTTAAAACATAAGGGCTTCGCTCCTTTTGGACGCACAAATATGGACGAATTTGCGATGGGTAGCACAACGGCTAGTAGTTGCTATGGTAAAACTTTAAATCCTAGAAATAAAGAGAGAGTTCCGGGTGGAAGTAGTGGTGGAAGTGCAGCGGCAGTAGCAGGTGGAATTGCACTTGCGGCACTTGGAAGCGACACTGGTGGGAGCATTAGACAACCTGCTAGTTTTTGTGGTTGTGTGGGGCTAAAGCCAACTTATGGTAGGGTTAGTCGTTATGGGCTTGTGGCGTATAGTTCAAGCTTGGATCAAATTGGACCAATTACGCAAAATGTGAGTGATTGTGCATTGCTTTTTGATGCAATTGCAGGTTATGATAGGATGGATTCCACAAGCGCAAATTTAGAATCGCCAAGCACTTTTGAAGATTTAAATGCTAAGCGTAAGTTAAAAATTGCAATCTTGCCAGAGTTTTTAAAGAATGCAGATTCTAGTATTCAAAATGCTTATCAAAAAACCATAGATATTCTAAGTCAAAATGGACATACAATTTTTGAAAAGCAAATGCTAGATACTAGCTATATGATTGCTGCATATTATGTGATTTGTACGGCTGAAGCAAGCTCAAATCTAGCGCGTTTTGATGGGGTGCGCTATGGAAAAAGAGCAGAGAATTTAAGTAATCTTAAAGAATTATATCTTAAAACACGATCCCAAGGCTTTGGCGATGAGGTGAAGCGCAGGATCTTGCTTGGCTCTTTTGTCTTAAGTAGTGGATATTATGATGCGTATTATATTAAAGCACAAAAGGTGCGCACGCTAATTGCAAGGCAATATGAAGAGATTTTGCAGGATTGTGATGTGATTTTATCCCCTGTTGCGCCAAGCGTTGCTTTTAGTTTTGAAGCGTGTAAAACACCTTTGCAAATGTATTTAGAAGATATTTATACTATTGGTGTAAATTTAGCTGGGTTACCTGCAATCTCTTTGCCTGTGGATAGTGATGAGGGCTTGCCTATTGGAATGCAGTTTATTGGAAAGGCTTTTGATGAACAAACGCTTTTGGATATTGCATTGCATTTAGAAAATACATTAAAATAAGGAGTTTTTATGAAGATTAGAGCGCGCGCATTAACCTTTGAAGATGTTTTATTGGTTCCTGCATATTCTGAGATTTTACCTAAAGAAGTCTCTTTGCAAACGAAATTTTCACGCAATATCACCTTAAATGCCCCTCTTGTTTCTGCGGCAATGGATACAGTTACAGAAGAGCGCACAGCAATTGCAATGGCAAGGCTTGGAGGAATTGGAATTATCCATAAAAATATGGATATTCTAACACAGGTTGCACTCATTAAAAAGGTAAAAAAAAGCGAGAGCGGAGTGATTATTGATCCTATCTATATTTCTCCTAACTCCACACTTGCTGACGCAAAAGAGATTACAGATAATTATAAAATTTCAGGTGTGCCAGTAGTTGATGAGCATGGAAGTTTAATTGGAATACTAACAAATCGTGATATGCGCTTTGAGACAGATTTAACGCGCCCAGTTAAAGATGTGATGACGAAAGCACCGCTAATTACAGGGAGAGTTGGCACAAGTTTAGAAGAAGCGCGCAATATTATGAATAAGCATAAAATTGAAAAGCTTCCTATCGTCAATGAAAAAGGCATCTTAAAAGGATTAATTACTATTAAAGATATTCAAAAACGCATTGAGTATCCTAATTCCAATAAAGATGATTTTGGGCGTTTGCGTGTTGGGGCTGCAATTGGTGTATTCCAATATGAGAGAGCAAGGGCACTTGTGGATGCTGGGGTTGATGTGTTGGTTTTGGATTCTGCACACGGACATAGCAAAGGGATTTTGGAAACCATTAAGACTATTAAAAAAGATTTGGTGGTTGATATTGTTGCGGGAAATGTCGCTACAGGAGAAGGTGCGCAAGCCTTAATTGATGCAGGAGTTGATGGGGTGAAGGTGGGTATTGGACCTGGAAGTATTTGTACAACAAGAATAGTGGCAGGTGTTGGTGTGCCACAAATTACTGCAATTGATGCTGTTGCAAAAGTATGTCAAAAAGCCCAAATTCCAGTAATTGCTGATGGTGGTATTAAATATTCTGGAGATATTGCAAAGGCTTTAGCAGTGGGTGCCTCTAGTGTTATGATTGGAAGTATGTTGGCAGGTACGGAAGAATCTCCAGGAGAGACAATTATTTACCAAGGAAGACAATATAAAACTTATCGCGGAATGGGAAGTTTGGGAGCGATGAATCGTGGAAGTGCAGATCGGTATTTTCAAGAAGGAACAGCGCAAGAAAAACTTGTTCCAGAGGGTATTGAAGGGCGTGTCCCCTATCGTGGAAGGATTGCTGATGTTGTTCATCAAATGCTTGGTGGATTGCGCTCATCTATGGGATATTTGGGGTCCAAAGATATTCCAACGCTTTGGGAGAAGGCGGAGTTTGTGGAGATTACACAAAGTGGCTTAAGGGAATCACATGTGCATGATGTAATGATTACCAAGGAAGCACCAAATTATCATATTAATCATTAATTAAAGGAATTAAAATGCAAAGATTGGCAATGGATAGAAAAGCAGTAGAAGAGTTTTTTAATTATTGCAAAGAAAATGAAGTTGAATTTATTGATTTTCGTTTTACGGATATTAAGGGTGTTTGGCATCATTTTTCTTTTGATGCTGAAGTGATTGATGCAAGTAGTTTTGAAGGGATTCCTTTTGATGGGAGTTCACTTCCTGCTTGGCAGCCTGTGGATAAGTCTGATATGGTCTTAATCCCAGATCCTGTGCGCTATTTTATTGATCCTTTCACTGCGGATACAACAGTGGTCGTGTTTTGTGATGTGTGGGATATTTATAAAGATGAGCCTTACGAAAAATGTCCGCGCTCTATCATTAAGCGTGCTATGAATCATCTTAAAGAAACTGGAATTGGTGATGTGGCATATTTTGGTCCAGAGAATGAATTTTTTGTGTTTGATTCTATTAAAATTAAAGATTCTGTAAATTGCCAGTATTATGAGCTTGATACAGAAGAGGGTGAATGGAATCGCAACAAGGAATTTGAAGGGGTGAATTTTGGGCATCGTCCTGGCACTAAGGGAGGATATTTTCCAGTGGCTCCAGTAGATTCTATGGTGGATTTGCGTGCTGAAATGGTTAAGGTGTTAAAGCAAGTGGGCTTAGAGACTTTTGTGGTGCATCACGAAGTGGCACAAGGGCAGGGTGAAATTGGTGTGAAGTTTGGGGATATGCTTGAAGCTGCGGATAATGTTCAAAAGCTTAAATATGTTGTGAAAATGGTAGCGCATTTAAATGGCAAAACAGCAACCTTTATGCCAAAGCCTCTTTATGGCGATAATGGTAGTGGAATGCATGTGCATATTAGCATTTGGAAAGATAATAGGAATCTTTTTGCGGGGGATTCTTATCAAGGTTTAAGTCAAATGGCATTGCACTTTTTGGGGGGTGTATTAAAGCATGCAAGGGCGTTAGCTGCCTTTACAAATCCTAGTACAAACTCTTATAAACGCCTTATTCCGGGCTTTGAGGCACCAAGCATTTTGACTTATTCTGCACAAAATAGAAGTGCAAGTATTAGGATTCCTTATAATAGTGGAGAAAAGGCAAAGAGAATGGAGTTTAGATTCCCTGATAGCTCTAGTAATCCTTATTTAGCATTTGCATCGCTTCTTATGGCAGGGATTGACGGGATTAAAAACAAGATTGAGCCAGGGGAGCCTATGGAGATTAATCTTTTTGAGTTGCATTTAGATGAAATTCGCGAAAAAGGCATTAAGCAGCTTCCACACACACTCAGACACGCTATTGAAGAAATGTTGGTGGATAGAGCGTATTTAAAAGAAGGTGGAGTGTTTAGTGAAGAGTTTATCCAAGCCTATAAAACTTATAAATTTGAAACAGAAATCTGGCCTTGGGAAGCCCGCCCTCATCCTTTTGAATTTATTACTACTTATAGCTGTTAAGCTTTTCTTTATTTTGGATTCTAGGTTTGGAATCCAAAATAAAATTTTTGCTACTTCTTAAAATATAACAATTGTAAGATTGATTCCTAAAAGCTTAGATTCCATTTTTTTAAACATTTAATTAGTAAAGCGGTGGTAAAATCCGCAAATTTATTTCACTTTATAAGGGTAAACTATGGAAAATGCTGGAAATATCTTTACACAATTGCTTCCGCTAATTGTGCTAATTGCGATTTTTTATTTCTTGATTATTCGTCCGCAACAGACACAAGCAAAGCGTCATAGAGAGATGATTGCCAATCTTGATAAGGGAGATAAAGTTGTAACAAGTGGTGGATTTATCGTGGAAATTGTTAAAAAAGAAGAAGAGTTTTTTATGGTGCGTTTAAATGATGATACGCTTGTAAAGCTTTCTAAAGATTATGTTGCTAAGAAAATTGAACAATAATTCCTATGAAAAAAGCTTTTAATACAAAGTTGCTTTTTTTTGTTATTGCAACACTTTTTGGAATTGCGCTTTCTGTGCCTTCAATCTTTCAAACACAAGGTCCTAAAATTACTTTAGGTTTAGATTTGCAAGGGGGACTAAATCTACTCTTGGGTGTAAAAACAGAAGATGCAATCAAAACGCGTTATGGCTCTCTTGCATCACAGATTAATTATTATGCTTTAGATGAGCAAATTTTGCTAGATGGATTAAATGCGCGTGAGAATAGCGTAAGTTTTGAACTTTTGGATTCTAATGAAAAGGTAAAGGTAGACGCGTATTTAAAAACGATTCCAGGTTTAAATGTGGCTGAAAATCATTTAAACTACACAATTTCTTTTACGGAAACTGAGATTATGAATCTTAAGAATTTTGCTATTGAACAAGCAATTGGAAATATTAGAAATCGTTTGGATCAGTTTGGGTTATCTGAGCCCAGCGTAACTAAGCAGGGGGAAGATGCTATTTTGGTGCAATTGCCAGGCATTAAAACACAAGAAGAAGAGCAGCGTGCTTTAGAATTGATTTCAAAGGGTGGTCATTTGCAAATGATGGCAGTTGATGAAGCGCGTAATGCAAGAGTTTCATCAATGACGGATTTAGAAGCGCAATCCTATGGTGATGTAATCTTACCCTTTGTAGATGATGAAAAACAAAAGATCTTGTTAAAAGCGATTCCTATTTTAGATGGTGCAATGCTAACAGATGCAAGGGCGGCGTATGATCAAAATGGACAGCCTGTGATTAATTTTACTCTTAATGCGCAAGGTGGTAAGATTTTTGGTGATTTTTCTGGAAAAAATGTTGGCAATCGTATGGCTATTGTATTAGATGGTGAAGTGTATTCAGCCCCTGTGATTAGAGAGAGAATTGGAGGGGGAAGTGGGCAAATTAGCGGTGGTTTTAGTGTGCAGCAAGCAAGTGATATTGCAATTGCCCTTAGAAGTGGGGCTTTGCCAGCACCTATTACCTTGCTAGAAAAGCGTAGTGTAGGTCCTTCGCTTGGTGCTGATAGCATTAAAGCTTCCATGATTGCATTAATTACAGGTGCAATTTTAGTTGTGGCATTTATGGTGTTTTATTATGGGATTGCAGGGTTTATTGCTGATATTGCAATGGTTGTAAATATCTTGCTAGTAATTGCAGTGATGTCTTTATTTGGAGCAACTTTGACGCTTCCAGGTATGGCTGGAATCATCTTAACTGTGGGTATGGCAGTAGATGCAAATGTGATTATTAATGAAAGGATTCGTGAGGGATTTCGCGCTAAAGAAAACTTTATAAAATCCTTAGAAAATGGCTACGCTAATGCTTCAAGGGCAATTTTTGATTCCAATTTAACTTCTTTGATTGCTGCAGTATTGCTTTATATGTGTGGCACAGGAGCAATTAAAGGGTTTGCAATTACAATGAGTATTGGAATTTTAGCTTCTATTATCACCGCAATTGTCGGCACACACGGAGTTTTTAGAATGTTGCAAGATCGTATTGTAAAGTCAGGTAATTATGCATTATGGTTTGGCTATAAAGATAGAAGCAAATAAGGAGAAATATGGATTTTTTTAAACATAATAGAATCTATGATTTTGTAAAAATGTCTAGTTATGGAATCGTGCTTTCTTTAATTTTATTTGTGGGTTCTCTCATTTTATTTGTTAAACCAGGATTCACATTAGGTGTAGATTTTGCTGGTGGGACGATTATCCAAGTGCAATATGATAAACCAGCGCCTTTAGCAGAGATTAGAAAAACATTAGAAGCAGTGGATGCTTATAATGGAGTGCAAGTTAGTGAGTTTGGTTCGCCAGAAGAAATTTTAATTAAACTCCCAACTGCTTCATCAAGTGTTAATCAAGATATTGGACAAGAAGTTGCAAATATCTTAAAGAATACTGGTAATCTTAGTGTGCGTCGTGTAGATATTGTGGGACCAAAAGTAGGCAATGAGCTAAAAGAAAAAGGTGCTTTAGCTTTGGTTTTGGCTTTAGCTAGTATTATGCTTTATGTCTCTTACCGCTATGAGTGGAGATTTGCATTAGCAGCGATTTTGGCGCTTGTGCATGATATTGTTATTGCTACTGGAGCTGTAATTTTATTTGATATTGATTTGAGTTTAGAGGTTATTGCTGCACTTTTAACACTGATTGGTTATTCTATTAACGATACAATTATTATTTTTGATAGGATCCGTGAAACCATTGGGATACGCGTTAATGATAGCTTGGAAAATGTTGTCAATGAAGCACTTTCAGCTACGCTTTCAAGAACTGTTTTAACTTCTCTTACTGTATTTTTTACAGTCTTTACGCTTTATGCTTTTGGTGGGGAGATTATTAAGGGCTTTAGTTTGCCAATGTTGGTAGGATCCATTGTTGGAAGCTATAGCTCTATTTTTGTTGCAAGCAAACTTGTTATTTTATTTAAATTTGATTTGAAAAAATATTACCAAAAAGTTACAGAAGCAGAGCGTAAAGCATTAGAAAAAAAGAAACTGCGTGAAATGTATGAGAGAGGGAGAGTGTAATGGATTGGGGAAAAGTAACTTTTGTCTTTTTTATTTTAATGAGTTTAACTTCTACGGTAGGTTTTTTGTATGAGCAAAATTTGGTGATGTTGTTTATAGCTGGTGGAGTAAATATTCTTTCTACAATTTTAAAAGTTGGTGTAAGAAGTTTTATGTCAGCAGAGCTTATGGCGGCATCTTTGGTCGCAGATTTGCATTTGATTCCATCTTTTATTTATATGCAAGTCTTTAATAATGTAAATGTTGCTGTGGCATTGGCACTTGGAGCATTGGTTGCAAATATAGTTTCTATTGTGTTTATTGCTATTGAAAGCATTAAGAGTTATAACAATTACAATTAGAAGGTGGGATATGGAATATAATCCTAAGGTTATTGAGAAGAAGTGGCAAAAGTTTTGGGAGAAGAGTGGCGCATATGAGCCAAAAGAAAATAAAAGTCTTCCCAAAAAGTATATTTTAAGTATGTTTCCATATCCTAGTGGAAATATCCATATGGGACATGTGAGAAATTATTGCATTAGTGATGCGATTGCTAGGAAGTTTCGTAAAGATGGTTACAATGTGTTGCATCCTATTGGTTGGGATGCTTTTGGAATGCCAGCGGAAAATGCAGCAATCAAGCATAAAACTCATCCTAAAAAATGGACTTATTCTAATATTAAAAATATGAAATCTCAGCTTTATAGCCTTGGATTTTCTTTTTCTAAAACGCGTGAACTTGCAACTTGTGATTTAATTTATTCTAAATGGGAGCAAAGCTTTTTTATTGCGATGTGGGAAAAGGGGTTAATTTATCGCAAAAAAGGCTTTTTAAATTGGTGCCCGAACGATCAAACTGTGCTTGCAAATGAGCAGGTGATTGAAGGAAAATGTTGGCGTTGTGATACGCCTGTAGTGCAAAAAGAGATGTATCAATACTATATTAAAATTACAGATTATGCTGAAGAGTTGCTAAGGGATTTAGATACGCTAGAGGGGAAGTGGCCTAATCAAGTCTTAACAATGCAAAAAAACTGGATTGGTAAATCAGAGGGTTTAAGTTTTTCTTTTGATTTGGAAAAGAGTATTCAAAGTGAGGATTGTGTGATTTCTGCTTTGGAAGTTTTTACTACGCGCCCTGATACGATTTTTGGCGTGAGTTATTGTGCGCTTGCACCTGAACACCCTCTGGTTAAAGCAATGCTAAAAAACCCAGAAGTTTATGGACTTTCCAAAGAAGCAGTAGAACAAATTCAAGCAATACAAAATACAAGCGAGAGAGAGCGCGCACAGCAGGAAAAAATGGGGATTCCGCTTGGAATTTATGCAATACATCCACTAAGCGAAAAAAAGATTCCACTATGGGTGGCAAATTTTGTTTTAATGGGTTATGGAAGCGGAGCAGTAATGAGTGTTCCAGCCCACGATGAAAGAGATTTTGAGTTTGCTAAAAAATACAATTTACCTATTATTCCTGTGATTGCGCCAAAAGATTCTGTAGATTATTCTAAACAAGGTTTTTATGCAGAAAGTGGAACATTAATTAATTCCCAAGAATATAATGGCTTGGACAATGAAGAAGCAAAGAGAAAAATTATTGCTTATTTTGAGAAAAATGGCAAGGGCAAGTCTGTTGTTAATTATAAGCTTCGTGATTGGGGGATTTCACGACAAAGGTATTGGGGGACGCCTATTCCTTTAATCCATTGTGAGTTTTGCGGGATTGTGCCAGAGTCTTTAGAAAAACTGCCCGTTGCATTGCCTGAAGATGTTAGTATTGATGGGGAGGGAAATCCTTTGGATAAGCACCCAACTTGGAAGCGTTGTGTTTGCCCACAATGTGGAAAGGAAGCAATAAGAGAAACAGATACGCTTGATACCTTTATGGAATCTAGTTGGTATTTTTTACGCTATACAACTTCGCAGAGCTTGCGTGATAGTGAAGCAATTAATACACAAGAAGCGCGATATTGGATGGATGTGGATGAATATATTGGCGGAATTGAACATGCGATTTTACACTTATTGTATGCGCGTTTTTTTACAAAGGTGTTAAAAACGCTTGGATATACAGAGTCTAGTGAGCCATTTTCTCATCTTCTAACGCAAGGAATGGTTACAAAAGATGGTGCAAAAATGAGCAAATCCAAAGGAAATGTTGTTGATCCTAGTGAGATTATCACGCAATTTGGCGCGGATACTGCAAGGCTCTTTATTCTTTTTGCGGCACCTCCTATTAGAGAGCTAGAATGGAATGACTCCGCTGTAGAAGGTTCTTATCGTTTTATTAAACGCTTGTGTGCGAAAATTGAAAAAGTACAGAAAATTACAGCTTTGCCAAAAATTACAGCAGAAAATTTAAGCGAAGCGGAAAAATATGCACGCAAAAAAGTTTATGAAGCATTGAAGAAATCTTATGAAACTTTTACGCATGAGAGTGGGTATGCTTTCAATACACTAATTGCTGCTTGTATGGAAGCTTTGAATGCTCTTAATGAACAAGATAATGTAGAAGTGTGGAGTGAGGGGTATTTTATTTTACTTAATATTTTAGAACCGATTATTCCACATATTTGTTGGGAGTTAAGCCAAGAATATTTTAATCTTGCAAATTTTGCTCCTATTGTTGTAGATGGATCTGCATTAAAAGAGGATTCCATTACAATGGCAATTACGGTTAATGGTAAGCGTAGAGGAGAAATTAAGGTTGCTTTAAATGCGGAGAATGCGGAAGTTTTAGCACTTGCAAAAGTAGCTGTTGAAAAGTGGATTGCAGATTTTACTATTGTTAAAGAAATTGTTGTGCCAAATAAGCTTGTGAATTTTGTGGTGAAATGATGCGAAAAATTACTCTATTTATTGCTTTGGTTATTTGTTTTAGTGCGTGTGGTTATAAACCTTTGGCGCATAATACACAAAAAACACTTGGTGATAAAATTTATATAGAAGTCAAGATTGATCCTAGAGATCCTCAAAATAGCGTTACATTAAAAGATGAACTTTCTAAAAGCATTTTTGAGCGTTTGCACGCAAATATTGTGGATAAGGATGAGGCAACTTCTATTATAGAAGTGCAGTTGCGATCGGTTAGTTTTAACTCTCTTGCGGAAAATCGCACAGGTTTTGCGACATTTTATCGTTGTGAAGTTGTTGTAGAATTTAAATATATTAATAATTTAAGCCAAAAAATGCGCGTGTTTAATAAAAAGGGATTCTATAATTTTTCACTAAATGAAAGCTCCATTATTACAGATTCTGTACGCCTTGAAGCAATTAATTATGCGACATTACAGGCATTAGATGGATTTATCTCTCAAGCAGGAATTGATGGATATTAATGCAAAATACACAAAGTATTGCTAGAGAGGCATTAAAAGAACTTTTAAAGGAAGGTAAAGATCCAACTCCAGAAGCTTATGCGCAGGCTTATTGTGTGGCAGCCAAGAAGATGGGTATTGCAGCGGAATCAGAATTTAGTATTGAAAAAGTGCTTGAAATGTTAGAGACTGAGGCAAAGGAAAATTTACCAAATAAGAGATTTAAGAATAAAAATGAGCTTTTTATAGCCTTAACAAAAGCGATTAATCATTTGAATTTTTCTAAAAAAAATTTTAGCACTTCTTTGGAAATTTTAAAATTTCTTTTGCGTTTGCTTACTACACATCCTCAAAAAGAAATTAGCACACTTGCAAAAGGAAATTTAATAGAGATTGATAAGCTTAATTCTAAATCAATGCAAAGTTGGCGTGAGCGTTGGATGGAACAGGTTAAAAAGATTCCAGAATTTGATGCTTTGGATTCTTTAAAGGTGCTAGAAATTTTGAGTAATTTTAAGATTCCATATTTTGAGATTCAAAAATGGCAAGATGAAGCTAAAGTTTTATTGAAAGAGCAAAAGCCAAGCAAAGAAGCACAAATTAAGTTAATAAAAAGTCTAGAGGGGCAAATTTTAGCACTAGGTAATGCGCAATATTTGCAAAAGAAATCAGATAAAGAATTAGAGATAAAAGATTTTGCAAGCACAACAAATCCCTTAAAAAAATCAACACAAAAGCCCCTAGAATTTAAAAATGCAACAGCATTACCTATTGATGCAACTACGACTTTAATGTCTAAAGCTGGAATGCAAGAAGTGTTAAATTATGCCGAAGAAGCGTTTATTAGAGAAAATAAAAATTATTCTGTGATTGTTTTTGGAATTGCAAGTTATGATAAGATTAAATCACATTTTGGCTTGGAAGCAGCAAAACGGATCTTAGCAACACTTGGAAGATTATTGAAGCAATATAGTAACACAAGTGATTTAATTGCTTATTATGGAGATGAAGAGTTTTTGGCTTGTTTGCTTGGCAGAGAAAAAGAAGAAGCGATTGCTTTTATTTATAATTTAGATAAGATTGTAAGTAATAGCAAGTTTATGTTTCAACAAACACGCATTGCGATTGCTTTAAGCGCACAGGTTTCACATCGTGTAGAGGCAAAAGATTTGGAATCTATGCTTAAAGTTAGTATTGATGATTTTATTAAATGCAAAGACTCGCAAGGAATTATTAAATATGAGTCTTAGACTAGAGTGTTTTTTAGAGCAAAAGGGGGCAGAGTATGCACCTTTTAATCCAAAACGCGCACCAAAACTTTTAGAGCAACTTCACCTAAAATTCAATAAGAATCAAGTTATTATTCAAATAATAGGCACAAATGGTAAGGGTAGTACAGGAAGATTTCTAGCCTTAATGTTTAAAAATTTGGGAGTAAAGACTGGACATTTCACTTCGCCACATTTACTTTTTTTGCGTGAGCGGTTTTGGATTGATGGAGAGAGTGTTGCAGAATCTGTGCTGGAGAATGCTTTTGATAGCTTAGATATTGAAATTTTGCATAAAGCGAGTTATTTTGAAGTGCTTACATTTTTGGCTTTTAGAGTGTTTGAAAAATGTGAAGTGGTGATTTTAGAAGCAGGGCTTGGGGGGGAATATGATTCTACAACGACTTGTAGCACTCCACAACTCACACTTTTTACAAGTATTGGAATAGATCACGAAGAGTTTTTAGGAAAAAGCATTAAAGAGATTGCGACAACCAAACTTAATGCAATGGCTAAACTTTCTGTTTTAGGGTTTCAAAGAGAAAAGGAAGTAATAAGCATAGCTGAAAAAATTGTAAAAGAAAAAGATTTGGAGTTAGAGAAAGTAGAAGAGATTCCGCAAAACATTTTAGAGTATGTCAAGGAGCGTAATTATCCGCATTATCAAGCGCAAAATTTAACACTTGCTTGGAAGGCTTTGGTGATGGCGATAAAAAAGATTCCAACTTTAAAAAGGTTGGAATCTAAAATTGATTTTGATTTAAATTTTTCTTTAGATTCTTTTTTGCGAACACTTCCACTCCTTGATTTGCAAGGGAGATTTCAGAGTTTAACGCCAAAGATTTTTTTAGATGTGCTGCATAATGTTGATGGAGCAAAGGCATTATTAGAACATTATATAACTTTTAGTGAGGATAAAACAATTTTGATTTATAATTCTTATTTTGATAAGAATCCAAAAGCAATTCTATCGCTTTTAAAGCCTATAATTGAACGCGTTGAGATTTTTGAAGTGGAAAATTCGCGCATAATTAAAAAAGGCGCATTAGAGGAAATTTTAAAAGCATTAGAGATTCCTTATTGTGATTTTTCGCATTTAAATAAAGAATCGCAATACCTTGTGTGTGGTTCTTTTAGTGTGGTGGCAAAGTTTTTAAAAGATTTTAAAGAAAAGAAAATAAAAGAAGAATAGATGAAAAATCGTTTTGTGGTAACAATCACCGATATTAATGGTTCTAAACAATACAATATCCATCAGTATGTCAAGCAAATTATTTTGTATGTGATTTTACTTGTGGTTGTGATTTTTTTCTTTAGCTTTATTTCTATCCAGTTGCTTTTAAAAGAAGTGCGCCAGATTGAAGTTAAGCGTGATTTAATGCAGGAGGAATATTTAAAGATTAATGAGAAAAATGAAGAATTACAAGCTTTAATTGATGAAAAAACTGAAGAATTAGTCAAAGTTTCTGATAGAATTGAGGATTTAGAGGGAATTGTGGGATTGAGTGATCAAATTGTGGAATCCCAAGATTTAAGTTTAATTGAACGAGTGGATTTGGCAAGTATTACTGGGGCGCAAAAGGCGTTTGTAATGCAACTTATCCCAAATGGTGCACCTTTGCGCGGGAATTATCGTATCACTTCTGATTGGGGGACAAGAGTTAATCCAGTATTGCGCCGTACGCATTTACATACAGGAATTGACTTTGGGCTTCCTATTGGCACACCAATTTATGCGCCAGCTGATGGTGTAGCATATTTTGCAAATAATAGCTATAATGGTGGCTATGGAATTATGGTTAAACTTGAGCATTCCTTTGGCTTTAGCACCTTTTATGCGCATTTGAGTAAAATTGTTGTTAAAAAGGGCGATTTTGTAAGACGCGGGCAAATTATTGCTTATTCTGGCAATAGTGGGAGAAGCACTGGTCCGCATTTGCATTATGAGATCCGTTATTTAAGTCAAGATGTAAATCCGCGTCCATTTATTGAATGGACAATGAGAGATTACACTAAAATTTTTGAAAAGGAGAAAAGTGTCAAATGGCAATCTTTACTAACAATGATAAATCAACTAGTGGAAATTCAGGAAACACCAGCATTATTGCGAAGGGAACAAAAATAAAAGGGGATATGTATAGCGAGTGCAGCTTACATATTGATGGAGATTTAGAGGGGAATATTGTTGCAAAAACCAATGTGGTTATTGGTAAGAGTGGTAATGTAGATGGAAGTATTGATGCAGAGCATTTAGTAATTAGCGGGAAGCTTATGGGGAATTGCACTTGTAATGTTGTAGAGATTTTACCACAAGGCAGAATTGATGGTAGCATAGTAGCAAAAGAGTTAATCATTGAAAAAGGTGGAGAGTTTGTAGGGCAAAGTGTTGTGCATAAAAACAATGAGTTTGAGAAAAATACGACAGATTTAAAAGCGCCAAAATCAATTTCGTTAAACCAAAAAACAGAGGAAGGTATTGCAAAGTAGCGTCTATGCATTTTTAAAAGCGCGTAAAGGGGAGTTTAAAACGCGCTTTAAAAATGGGCTTATTATCTTGTGTGAAGATGGAAGAAGTGCCTTATCTTGTGGAGATGTAGCGAAATTTTTAGGATTTAAAACATTTGTTTTTCCGGATTTTAGGGCAGCATTTGGTGATGATTTGCGCAGTTATCAAGAAGAATTAAGTGCGTTATTTTGGACATTAAGAGAGTTTTACACATTTAAAGGGGAGAAAATCTTATTTTCGCCCCTTTATACGCTACTGCACCCCTTGCCAAATGCGGAATCGCTTTTGACGATGCAGCTAAAAGTGGGCGATGTTTTAAATCTTAAAAGTTTTAAAGAGAACTTGCTATATTTTGGTTATGAATTTGTAGATTTGGTGGAGCTTGGTGGGGAAGTTTCAATGCGTGGGGATATTATTGATATTTTAACGCCAAACGAACAAAATCCTTATCGTATCACGCTTTTTGATGATGAGATTGAGAGCGTGCGCTATTTTGATTCTCAAACGCAATTATGTTCTAAAGAAAATTTAGATTCTTTAGAGATTCCTCCAGCGTTTTTAAGTTTAAATGCGGAATCTTATGAAAACTTAAAAGAAGCGATTTTAGCAATTTTACAAAAGCAATCAATACTAGATGGTGGAAGTGGAGATATTTTAGGCTTTGGATTTTGGTGTTTAGAAAATCTTGGAATCACAAAAGATTTTTTGCAAGATTATCCCTTTGTAGTTTTGCCTAATGTTAAGGAATTGGCAAAAGAAGCCTTGGGGTTTAATGAGCAAAATGCTAACAAATTACAATGTGTGTTTGAAGGCGAAACTTTAGAATCCACACAGGAATTTGAAGACTTTACTTATAATTTTAATAGCTTACAAAGTTTTTTAGAGTTTCATAAGCAAAAAACAATCACAATCCTTGCAAAAAGTGAAGCGCAAGTGCGTCAAGCTGGGATTCCACTAGATGCGCCTTATACTTTTAAGTTTGGAGTGGATTATGCAATTAATCTTTTGGGCAAAGAGAGTTTAATTCTCTCTCTTAATACTCCACAAAAGCAGCAAAAACGCGCGAAAGTTAAGATTTTGCTTGATGAATTAAAAGTTGGCGATTATGTGGTGCATTGTGATTATGGAATCGCAATTTTTAGTGGAATCACGCAGGCAAATATTTTTGGTGCAACGCGTGATTTTATTGCGTTGCGCTATTTGGGTGAAGATAAACTTCTTTTGCCTGTTGAAAATTTAGATAGGATAGATCGCTATATTGCTGATAGTGGTGGGATTCCAATTTTAGATAAACTTGGTAAAGGCTCTTTTGCAAAACTCAAAGAAAAGGTTAAAGAAAAACTTTTTGTGATTGCAAATGCCATTATTGCGCTTGCGGCAAAGCGTGAATTAATAGATGGTGTGGTGTTTGATGTGCAAAAAGAAGAGATATTGCTCTTTCAAAATAAAAGTGGATTCCATTATACGGAGGACCAAACACAAGCGGTTAATGAAATTTTTAAAGATTTAAGCAGCGGTAAGGTTATGGATAGGTTGCTTAGCGGAGATGTAGGCTTTGGAAAAACGGAAGTTGCAATGAATGCGATGTTTGTAGCGTTTTTAAGCGGTTTTCAATCGGCGATGATTGTGCCAACAACCTTGCTTGCCTATCAGCATTTTAACACGCTAAAAGAGCGATTTGTGCCTTTTGGATTTAAGTTAGCGCGCTTGGATAGATATGTTAGCACAAAAGAAAAGAAACAAATTTTAAGAGACTTGAAAAATGGAGAGTTAAATGCAGTAGTTGGCACACACGCTTTATTAAGTGCGGAGTTTAAAAATCTTGCTTTAATGGTGGTTGATGAAGAGCATAAATTTGGCGTGAAACAAAAAGAAAAAATTAAGGATTTGAGTCAAAATATCCATTTGCTCTCAATGTCAGCAACCCCGATTCCAAGAACGCTAAATATGGCACTCTCGCATATTAAGGGTTTAAGTGAACTAAAAACTCCCCCAAGTGAGCGTCAAGCAACGCGTACCTTTGTAAAGCAGCTTGATGATACTCTTTTAAAGGAAATCATTATGCGTGAAATGCGGCGCGGTGGGCAAATGTTTTATATCCACAATAGCATTGCGACAATCCGGCAAAAAAAAGAGGAAATTTTGCGCGTGTTACCAACGCTTAAGATCGCGATTTTACACTCACAAATTCCAGCACAAGAGGCAGAGGATATTGTGTTAGAGTTTGCTAAAGGGACTTATCAAATTTTGCTTTGCACAAGCATTGTGGAATCGGGTATCCATTTGCCTAATGCAAATACGATTTTAGTGGATAATGCAAATTATTTTGGAATTGCAGATTTGCACCAGTTGCGTGGGCGTGTTGGGCGTGGGAATAAAGAAGGTTTTTGTTATTTGCTTATAGAAGATTTTGAGTCCATCACAGAAGATGCTAAAAAGCGTTTGTTGGCTTTAGAGAAAAATTCCTTTTTAGGCAGTGGGGGGGCGTTAGCCTATCACGATTTAGAAATTCGCGGTGGGGGGAATTTGCTAGGGGAGGCACAGAGTGGGCATATTAAAAATATTGGCTACTCACTCTATCTTAGAATGCTTGAAGATGCGATTTTTGCATTAAGTGGAAATGTGGCGCAAAAGGAAGCAAATGTAGAGGTTAAATTAAGCGTAACGGCGTTTTTAAATGCGGAGTTGATAGAATCCGAACGCTTGCGTTTAGAGATTTATCGGCGATTATCAAAATGCCAAGAAGAAAAGGCTGTGTTTGCAATAGAAGGGGAGATTGAAGAAAGATTTGGGCGTTTGGATATTTACACAAGGCAGTTTTTGGATTTAATTCGCATTAAGATTGTTGCAAGAAATTGTGGAATCGCAAGCATTATGAATTATCAACAAAACATTAGTTTTACTTCAAATAATGGCGATAAGATAAGCATTAAAGCAAGTAGCAAAGATGAAGATGATGTGCTAAAGGCGGTGTTTTTGCATTTAGAAAAGCTACAAAAAGGATAAGAATGCGCTTTGGATTTATTGGCGATATTGTAGGCAGGGTTGGTAGGAATCAAATTGCGCGTTATGTGAAGGAAGTAAGGGAGAATTATAAGCTTCAACTTGTGATTGCAAATGGGGAGAATGCAAGCCACGGGTTTGGACTAACAGGCAAAAGCATTGCAGAGCTTCAGGGCTATGGAGTGGATATTTTTACAGGGGGGAATCATACTTGGGATAAAAAGGAAATCACTGCATTTTTAGCCCTTGAAAATTCTAATGTGTTGCGTCCGCATAATTATCCTAAAGGTGTTGTTGGAAGTGGCGTGTATAAGGGAGATGTGGATGGTGAAAAATTTGCAGTGGTCAATTTAATGGGGCATTTTGGTATGCCGCAATGTGATAATGCTTTTGTTTGTGCAAATGCTACCATTGAAGCCTTGCAAGAGGAAGGGATTAAGAATATTATTGTGGATTTTCACGCGGAAGCCACAAGTGAGAAGCGCGCAATGTTTATGATGTTAAAGGGTAGAATTGCAGCAATTTTTGGCACACATACGCATATTGGAACAGATGATTTAGAGATTTTTGAAGGAAGTTTTGGCGTGAGTGATGTGGGAATGAGTGGAGCTAGGGAGAGTGTGATAGGAATGGAGTGTGAAGAGCCTATTAATCGCTTTTTAACAGGGATTCCTAACCGCTTAAGTGTGCCAGAAAAGAGTGGAATCCCTAGCATTTTTCAAATGATTGTGTGTGAAATCATTGATGGTAAATGTGTGGAGGCTTTTAAATTAAAGGCGATAGATAATGGAGTGATAGAAAAAACATTGGTTGCAAAATAAGGAGAGCAAATGCGACAAACCATTGATAAGCTAAAAGCAAATAATGCGTTAAAAGTGATTAGTGAGCCTTTAGATGTGGAGCTAGAGATTCCGCATCTAGCGTATTTAGAAGTTAAAAGCAAGGATTCTAAAGCGTTGTTATTTGTAAATCCTGTGGATAAGGCTAGGGGTGTGCAGTATGAAACGCCTGTGCTTATGAATCTTTTTGGGAGTTTTAAGCTTGTAGAATTGCTCATCGGAGATGTGGAGGGTCAAGCAAGTGAAGTTGCAAAGCTACTTAAACTAAAGCCCCCTAGAAGCTTTAAGCAGGCTCTAGCTTTGCTCCCTAGTCTTTTGAATTTGCGCAACTTATCGCCTAAGATTTTAAAGGGTAGGGGCTTGTGCCAAGAAGTGATTAAGCAAGGCAGTGAAGTGGATTTAGAAGCAATTCCTGTGCTTAAAACTTGGAGTGATGATGGGGGGAGATTTATCACAATGGGGCAGTGTTACACGCAAAGCCTTGATGGATGCGTGCGCAATCTTGGAATGTATCGCTTGCAAGTGTATGATAAAAATCATTTAGGGCTGCATTGGCAAATCCATAAAGATAGCGTGCATTTGCTAGAAGAATATCGCAAGGCGGGTAAAAAAATGCCTGTTAGCATTGCTATTGGTGGAGATCCGCTTTATACTTGGTGTGCCACTGCGCCACTGCCTTATGGAATGTATGAATTAATGCTTTATGGCTTTATTAAAAAGCAAAGGGCGAAACTTGTGCGCTGTGTGAGCAATGATTTGTGTGTGCCTTATGATGCGGATTTTGTGATTGAAGGGTTTGTAGAACCTACAATGCGTGATGAAGGAAGATTTGGTGACCACACGGGATTTTACACGCCCATTGAGCCATATCCTGTGCTTGAAGTGTATGCAATTACTTCTAAAAAAAATCCTGTGTATTTAGCCACAGTGGTGGGTAAGCCTCCTTTAGAAGATAAGTATTTAGGTTATCCGACAGAGCGAATCTTTTTGCCCTTATTGCAAACAACAACGCCAGATTTAATGGAATATTATATGCCTGAAAATGGAGTGTTTCATAATCTTATTTTAGCAAAAATTAAGGCACGATTTCCTAATGCCGCAAAACAGAGTATGCACGCCTTTTGGGGTGTTGGACAGATGAGTTTTGTCAAACACGCAATTTTTGTAGATGAAAATGCTCCAAAACTCCAAGATTTAGAGATTATTCCTTATCTCTTAAATCGCTTTAGCACGCAACATTGTTTAATTAGCGATGGGGTGTGTGATGCGCTAGATCACGCTTCCCCAGAGTTTGCAAAAGGGGGGAAACTAGGGGTGGATTGCACGCAAGATTATGCAAAGGATTTAAAAGATTGTGAAGTGCTTAGTGATAATGCTTTGCAAGAGATTTTAGCAAATGTTCTAAAAGAAGGTGGGGAAGTCAAGCGTGTTAGGCAAATTTACGCAGAGACAAAAAATCCTATTGCATTAGTTGCTATAAATAAAAAAGATTCCATAGGTAAGGCGGTTTTGGATTTAGGTCATAAAAAGTTGGAATCTAAAAATGAACAAAAATTAGAATTGCTGCAAAAACACACACGCATTATCGTGGTTGTGGATAACGCAAAAAATGATTTAGAAAATTTATATATGCTACTTTGGCGCGTGGTAAATAATATTGATGCAAAACGCGATGTGGTGATTTTAGATTCCATTGTTTTTATAGACGCAACAGATAAAGATGCGCGTGATGGGCATTTAAGGGAGTGGCCTAAAGAAACGGATTGCTCTATAGAAGTGCTAAGGAACTTGGAGGTAAAAGGGCTTTTAAAAGATTATGGGGATTTAGAGAAGTTTTATCGCGCATTTCATATTGATAAATCTTATAATTGTTAAGAAGATTTTGACAAATTTAAGGCAGAATTTTAGCATTTTATTAAAGGGGCTTATATGGAAAATAAACCTAAAACGCGTAAAATTTGGCTTAAAGAGCTAAAATCTGAAATTATGGAATTACGTCATCAAAATTTAAGCGATAAAGAGATTAAGCGAAAAATGCGTTTAGCATTGCGCGAACATTCTACTAGGCTAGAAGTGGCGGTGGGATTTGTGTTTTGGCTTATCGTTTTAGCATTGGTTGGGTTTGGAATACATATTGGATATGCGGTATTGATGTGGGAAGCGCGTCTATATGAATTTAGTGTGTATTTTTCGCCTTATACTTCAATGCTTATTTTTATGTTTTTATGTGTTGTGCTGTGTGGGATTTTGATTGTTTGGTTTGGATATTTTGCGGATTGTTTTAGATTCCATAAAATTCTTGATGATACTTTAGAAGAGCAGTTTTATTTAAAACTCTTTAAAACATTGTTATTGCTTAGTTTGATGGGGTTTGTGGTGTTTATGATAATAGTGTTTTTTGTTGGGCTTCAGATTTCGGATTTTTATGGAATTCCACTTGGCAGAAGTTTATTTGAAACACTAATGGAGATTATAGATTGAGCAGTGTTGGATTAATTAAAACATTGGTGATTTCGCGTTTTGCAAATCCGGGGGCGTATTTGTTTGATGGTGTTGATGAAGTTTTGCTTCCAAATGCGTATGTGCCAAAGGATGCAAAGATAGGCGATAAAATAGAAGTGTTTTTATATACAGATTCTAGTGATAGACCTGTGGCAACAACACTAATGCCAAAGGCACAAAGGGGAGAAATCGCGGTTTTAAAAGTAGTGGATAAAAACAATTTAGGCTGTTTTTTAGATTTAGGTATTGCAAAAGATGTTTTTATGCCAACAAAGATTCCGCAAAATTATCCTATTGGTAGTGAAGTAGCAGTATTTTTGACTTTAGATAGGGAAAATCGTTTGCTTGCAAAAGAAAATATAAAGCCTTATTTGCAGAATTTCAAAACAAACTTACAGACAATGAAAGTTGGAGTGAAAGTTAGAATTCTACCTTTTAGAAAAACTCCATTAGGTTTTGAATGCGTGATTAATGGAGAGAATTTAGGCTTGCTTTATCATAATGAAGTTTTTGGTGAGTTTATGCTTTATGAAGCTAGGGAAGGTTATATCAAGCGCATTTATCACAATGGAAAATGTGATTTAAGTCTAAAGCATCCTTTGTCTAAAAATGATAAAAAGTCGGAATCTACAATACTTTTGGGATTACTAAGAGATAGAGGAGTGTTAGAATTAAATTATGATAGCGAGCCTATGAAAATTTACGCGCAATGCAAGATGAGCAAAAAGGCTTTTAAGCGCGCATTAAGCGCATTATTAAGTGAGAGTAAGGTTGTGCTTGAAAATGGAGTGATTAAAAGAAAGTAAATTAAGTCTTTATTACAAGTAAGGATTTTGCTACAGGTTCCATTAATGAGCATTGTAAAGTGTCGCTCTTGGTTTCTAAAATGTGTTCTAGAATAGGGTAGAGTTCTAATTCTTTAGAAACTTTTATAATATCTTCATCTTTGCCATAGCGTTTAATATATTGACTGAAGCTACTATGCCAGTCAATGTTTTTTTGCGTGCGTTTTGGGTTATTGTATTGAAATTCTCTTAAATAAGCAGCTTTTAAAAGAGTGTTGGTTTTAGTTTTTAGGCTACCAATAGTTGTGTAATCTTTTAGAAGTTGCAATACAATTTTTGGCTCCCCTTTTGTTGCAACTTTAAATGCTTGTTCGAAAATTTCCAAAAATTGGTCATAAAGCATCTTAAACTCTTTAGTATTTTTTAATTCAATGCTTGTTTCTGCCAAATTAAATGCTTCTTTTATATTGTTGTGTGTATAGGCTGTTAAGAATCTTTTTTTAAGATGAAGGATTTTTAGTTTTTCATTGGTTATTTTCTTGAAAAATGGAATATTATTTAGATATTCGCATAATTTTAATGCTTGTTCTATGTTGTTTTCTTTTTCAAAAATATTAATATGTTTGAGCAAATTTTTGCTTGCATAAAGTGCTTTTTTGTAAGTGTGAGTTTCTTTTAAAAAATGAAACTTCTCGCATAAAGAAAAATAAGCAATCATATTTTTGTCTTTATAGATTTGCTCTGCTTCTAAAAAAATATTTGCATTATCTAGTAATAATTGTATATCCCTCTTTTTGGATTCTACATCATTAAATACGCCTAGGAGTTCTTTTGCTTTTTTGATATTTAGTGTGGTATCTTCCAAGAGAAGAACTTGGCAAGTCCTAAAAATCTTTTGCCAAAGTTCTTCTATATTTTCATAAGAGAGTGTATTTTTGACAAAGGGGTATCTCTCTGCGATTGCATAGGCTTTGATGTAATTTTTTTTCTCCGCAGCGTCAATAAATTCTGCTATATAATGGACTTGTTCTAGGCAAGTGTTAAATTCTTGCTTTTTTTCTATATCTCTCATAAAAGGATTGGTTAATTTTATAGCTTCTTGGATGAGATTTTTGGATAATAAGGCAACAGCTTGTTTTAGTGTTTCTTTCCACTGTGTATCAAGTTTTTCTTTGTAGATTTTTAAGGTGCACAAAAAAATGTTATCTTGATAAAACATTTCTGTGGCATTGCTAATGCTATCAATTTCTAGCGTTCTAAGAAAGGCTTCCATTTGAAATGCAGTGTCGTAATATTCAATTGTGCCATCACTATATCCTAGGAATAGGATATTTTCACAAAAGTGTATTGTTGTGATTCCATAATGCGTAACTTTTAGTGTCTCTACAAGTTTATTTGACGAGATTCTTATTAAAAATAATGAATTGTCCCTAGAACCAACAAGAGCGAAGTCTGTATTTGGAATTCTTTTACAGAAAGTCAGCCAAGTGTCTTTGAAATGATTTTTGTTAAGGATTTTGTTTTCTATTAAGTCATATAGAATTGTTTCTCCATTGCGAGTAATACAAAAGATTCTCGTGTTGTCTTTGTCGAACAATGCATCTTCAACTATGCTATCAAAGGTTGTCTTGGTAATTATTTTATCATAGGGAATATTTACTACGATAAATTCTCCACTAAAGCTGGCCCCTAGAGCATAAAGTTCATCATCGCTAAAAGCTATTGTAGAAATAGAATCAGAAAAAGGAGAAGAGCTTAGTAAAAAATTATAATTTTTTCCATAATATACAACAATTCTTCCGCATTCCCCTCCGGTTGCTAAGTAAGTATCATTAGGGGAAAAAATCGCTTTAGTAATTTCTTTTTTTTGCCAAGTCAGTGGCTCTAATTCTTTAATTTGCTCCAAGCCAATTACAGATCCTATATTAGTGTTGCTAAAGCCAATTGCGAAACATTTCTGTTTATTGGCAAAGCCCACTGCCTTGCTAAATTCAAAAAGGGGCTTTCTATCTTTTTGAATAATTGTGGATTTTTCTAAAATTTTATTTTGTTTTGAAAATGCATAGGTGTTATAAAGATTATCTACTGCATAAATCTTATCTGAATCTGTACCAATTCCTAAAACACTATTAGAAAGAGAGAAAGCTCCTTTTAAAGGTAGCATAGTGTATCCTTAAAAAAATTTATTAACCTTTTTATAATAAAAATTATTAATAAGCGATAAAATACACAAAATCAAATAAAAATATTTTATTTTGAAATTAATTTCTTAACATAAAAACAATTGGAATTTGCAAATACACATCGTTTGTATGCTGTGGAAAATGCAATGCAGCTTGCTGGATTGCATTAAGAGCACTCCTGTCAAGAATAGGTTGTCCTGAGCTTTTATACACTTTTAAATTTTTAAGAAATTTGTGTTTTGTCCATAAAAATTCTACTATAACTTCACCTTGTATGCGCATTTTTCTGGCTTGCCTTGGATAATTAACATTGGAATCTATTGCTTTTTTTACTGCTCTTAAAAATGGATGGTTATCCTTTCCAAAAGTTAATGTTTCAATAGTATTTTTAGGAATTATATTTTCTTGTGTGCTACTGTTACTGGGTGTTATGGGGGATTTTTTGTGTTGTGGAGTGGGCTTTGGATCTTGTTTTTGTGAGTGTTTTTTAGATGGAATATTTTTTGACTCTTTTGGGATTTCTTTTGATATTTCTTGCGTTGAATTTTTAGGATTTGGTGTTTGATTTTGTGGGGCTTGTGTGGAATGTGTGATAAATTGTTGCATTGCTAGACTAAAGGAATTTTGTTGTTTTGGGGAGATTCTAAACCAAGAAGCACTATATAAGAATCCAATAAACAGAAGAGCAAATAAAAAACTTGTGCAATAAAATGCTTGGGATTTATGGTTTAAGAGTAGCTTCATGGTGTTTTCTCTGTTAGGATTTGGAAGTTTTTGTGATTATTTTTTCGTAAAATATCAATAATTTGAACAAAGCTATCAAATTTTGCATTTTTATCACTTTTAAGTTCAATGGGGGTGGTGCTATCTGTGGAATTGATTTTGGTTTGAATTGCTTCTAAATTTGATTCTTTTCCATTAAGAAAAAATACATTTTCTGCATTAATTGCAATTTGAATTTTGTCTTTATCGCTATTAGATTGCGTGCTAGATTCTACCTTTGGAAGCTCTAGTTTGATTTCTCCGTGTGCAATGAAAGTAGAGATGCTAAGAACCATTGCTAATAGCACCAAAATTATATCAATAAAAGGAATAATGTTAAGTCCTTCTGTTTTTTGTGCTTTTATCATATTTTGTTTTCCTGAGTTGTTTTGTAGTGTGTGCTTAGAAGATTTACTTTTCTTATAAGAGCATTATAAGCCATAAGGCTAGGAATTGCTACTAAAAGCCCAAGCGCAGTTGCCTTGAGAGCTAGAGAAAGTCCAACAACAATGGATTTGACATCAATATTTCCACTCATTCCCATATCATAAAAGGTTATCATAATTCCAATCACCGTCCCAAGCAATCCAACATAAGGAGCATTAGAATAGATAATGTGTAAAGTTGTGAGATTTTCTGTAATGGCATCATCAAAGCTATCTTGAGAATTAAAATGTCTAAGATTTAATTTTTTAAAAAAAAGTAATCGTTCAATTACGCACCAAACAGCGATAAACGCCATTAAGCCTAAGATTCCAAAAATAATAATATCGATGTAGGATTTAAGAATTTCCATTGGTTTCCCTTAAAATATAAATTATGATAATTAAAATTATAATTATAAAAACTTATATAATAATTAAGAATGATTATTATTGATTTTTTTAATATGATAATTTTTGGTTTAAAATATTTAATATAAAATTAATAATTATTATCATAATATAATATTGCCAAAAGACATTTTTGGCTAAAAATATTTTTAAGGATTATTATAATGCGTAAAAGTTTATTCTCAATTCCATTGATGGGGCTTTTATATCAAGGATTGTATGCACAACCAGAGAAATTTTTGTTAGAGGAGTCTGTTGTTAGTGCTTCTGGGTTTGAACAAGACATTAAAGAGGCTCCAGCTAGTATTTCTGTGATTTCAAAAGATGAGATTTTAAATCGTCCTATTAGGGATCTAGGAGATATTGTCCAAGAGGTTCCGGGGGTTTCCACAATGGTTGGCAAGACTGGAGCAACCACAATCCAAATGCGCGGTATGGCTTCAAAATATACTTTGATTTTAGTTGATGGCAAGCGCGTAAATATGGATAGTGGATTTGATGGAAATGGGTTTGATTCTACAAGTGGTTTTATTCCTCCAACAAGTATGATTGAGCGTGTGGAAGTGATTCGGGGTCCAGCCTCAACGCTCTATGGAAGTGATGCAATGGGTGGCGTGATTAATATTATTACCAAAAAGAATGCAGATAAATTTACAGGTTCGGTGGCTTTTGAGACAAGATTGCAGGAACATCACGATACTTGGGGTAATTTGTATGGAGTAAATTCCAGTGTATTTGCTCCAATTAATGAAAAAATTTCTTTTAATTTTAGGAATAAAGTTTATTATGGAGAACGAAACGCCTTTTACCAAAAAGATATTCCCGGATTTACGCCAACAGGACAAAATCCTTATACAAGTCACTCTCCAACTGGGTATCGCAATATAGGAGTTGGCGGAAGAGTGAATTATGAATATGATTTAGAGAATAGTTTTTATGTGGATTTTGATTATGGATTCCAACGATTGGGGAGTTTAAATACTTCAAGTCGTAGTGTTACAGCAGTTAGGGATTATCATCGCTATAATACCATATTAAATCACGATGGAAACTACACTTGGGGTTCTATGAATAATTACATACAATATGCAAATACAACAAGGATTCCGCATAAAAATGTGAATATTGGAGCAAATGCGGGAGAGCCAAATCGTGATGCGCTTGTAGAAAATCAGAATCTTATTCTTAGTTCAACTTTAAGAAAAAATTTTGATTTTGGGAGTAATGGAGCCTTGATTTTAAGCGGTGGTCCTTATTTTAAAAATGAGCGTTTGTTTAATCGTGATAATAGGTTTGATAAAGACTCTAATCAGTTTGCACTTTTTGGTGAGGGAGAATATTTTTTCAATGAATATATTTCTACAACTGCTGGGCTTAGGGTGAATTATGATGAAACCTACAAGGAATTTTTTAATCCACGCTTTTATATCAATACATATCCTTTAGAGTGGCTAACTTTAAAAGCTGGGATTGCAAGTGGCTTGAAGCTTCCAGAGCTTAACACGCGATATAATGGTCTTTATGATATAGATAACAATAATATTGCAAAATACGGTAATGAGAATTTAAAAGCAGAAGAAAGTTGGAATTATGAATTAAGTGGAATTGTGGAATCGCCTTTTGCAACATTTACACTAACAGGATTTTATACAGACTTTAAAAATGCTATTAGCACGCAAAATTATGGAAATGGTCAAGCTTTGCCTGATGGGTATGGAAATTGTGGGTATGCAGAGTGTTCTATTTATGAAAATGTGGATAAAGCTATTATTTCAGGTTTAGAACTTTCAATAAAAACGCAGGCACTGCTAACACATCTAATTCCAAATGGGGTTTATGTGGATTTTAATTATGCTCTTACAGAAACAGAGCGCAAAAGTGGAACAAAGAAAGGAACTGATTTAAATGATGTTCCACGCCATAACCTTTCTACAAAACTTACCTATAAAACTAGCAGATTGGATACTTATATACGCTATGTTGGCAAATTAAAAACCCCAACAAGCAATACACATACTGCAAATGTAGGACCAGGAGAGTATTTTAAAGATGTGCATACAATAGATTTGGGGATGAATTATCGCTTTATGGGTGGTTGGACGCTTGGAGCAGTGATTAATAATTTGCTAGATAAAGATTTTGTGGATTATACGACTTATATGGATGGAAAAAGGATGCGCTATACAAATAATTATCAGAGAATGATTCCCGGAAGGAATCTTTGGCTAACATTGCGTGCAGAATTTTAAAAGTTAATGTAAAGTATTTAAGTATAACTTATTAATTAAATATTTAAAAATTTAAGGTAGAATTTCAAAAAATTTCATAAAAAAGGTTTGATAATGAAAAAGATTTTAGCAAGTTCAGTGATTGCATTTGCATTGTTACAGGGCGCGAGTTTTGCCAAAACTTATGCTGAGGTTAATGGAGCTGATATTACAGATAGAGATATTGCAACTCTAATGCGTGCAATGCCTGGTGTTGCATTTGACCAACTTCCATCAGAAGCAAAAACGCAAGTCATTAATCAAGCAATTGAAAGAAAGCTTTTAATTGAGCAAGCTAAAAAAGAAAAAGTGCAAAATTCAAAAGAATATAAAGAGGCAGTTGCGAGCGTTGAAGAAGACTTAATGCTTGAGATTTGGATGCGTAAGCAAATGGATAAGGTAAAGGTTTTAGATTCTGAAATTACGAAATTCTACAATGAAAATAAAAGTAAGTTTGTGCAGCCTGAAACAATAAAAGCAAGTCACATTTTAGTAACCAGTGAAAGCGAAGCAAAAGCAATTATTGCAGAACTTAAAAAAGCTGGAAAGAATGTCGCAGGTAAATTTGAT
Source organism: Helicobacter winghamensis ATCC BAA-430 (assembly GCF_028751035.1). NCBI lineage: Bacteria > Pseudomonadati > Campylobacterota > Epsilonproteobacteria > Campylobacterales > Helicobacteraceae > Helicobacter > Helicobacter winghamensis. Next base: position 688,286 of record NZ_CP063533.1, read on the forward strand.
TCTCTTGCGAGAGAAAAATCTAAAGATGGTTCTGCACAAAATGGTGGAGAGCTAGGTTATATTGCTAAAAATCAAGTGGTTCCAGAGTTTGCAAATGCAGCTTTTAAGCTCCAAAAAGGTGCATATACAACAACTCCTGTTAAATCACAATTTGGCTATCATGTCATTTTGGTAGAAGATAAAAAGCCAGCCGGCACAATTGCTCTAAAAGACATTAAAGGGCAAATTGAGCAAAATTTAAAACTTAAAAAATTTCAAGAAGAAATTAAAAAAGAAGGTGAAGAGTTGCGCAAAAAAGCTAAAATTGAATTGTCAAAATAAGGAATTTTATGCGAGTTTGTGGAAGCGTTATTTTAGATAAGGCAAATAAGGAAAATTATGGAGTTGGTGCTTTTAACTTTGTTAATTATGAAATGCTAAGCGCAATCTTTGAAGCTGCGCATTTGAAAAACTCCCCCATTATTGTGCAAGCAAGTGAAGGTGCGATTAAGTATATGGGAATTGATATGGCAGTGGGAATGGTTGAGATTTTATCTAAGCGTTATCCACATATTCCCGTTGCTTTGCATTTGGATCATGGAACAAGTTTTGAGTCTTGTGTGAAAGCGATTCGTGCAGGCTTTAATTCCGTAATGATTGATGCAAGTCATCATCCCTTTGAAGAAAATCTAGCAGAAACAAAAAAAGTTGTTGAGGTGGCGCATATCGCAGGTGTGAGTGTAGAAGCGGAGCTTGGGCGTTTAATGGGGATTGAAGATAATATTTCTGTGGATGAAAAAGATGCTTGCTTGGTTAACCCAAAAGAAGCAGAAGAGTTTGTAAAACTCTCCAAAGTAGATTTTCTAGCTCCAGCCATTGGGACAAGCCATGGTGCATTCAAATTCAAAGGTGAGCCAAAACTTGATTTTGAACGCTTAATTGATGTTAAAAAACGCACGCAAATTCCACTTGTTTTACACGGAGCAAGCGCAATTCCGCAAAATGTTAGCGAAGCGTTTTTGGCGAGTGGTGGCGATTTAAAGGGGAGCAAGGGTGTTCCTTTTGATTTCCTAAGAGAAGCAATAAAGGGTGGAATTAATAAGATTAATACAGATACAGACTTAAGAATTGCCTTTATGTCTGAAGTGCGTCGTGTGGTAAATGAAGACAAAACACAATTTGATCTAAGAAAATTCTTTGCTCCTGCAAAAGAATTTATGATAAAAGTTATTGCAGAGAGAATGGATATTTTAGGCAGTTCTAATAAAATCTAAAAAGGGAAAATTATGGCATATTCTATGGGAGATTTAAAAAAAGGTTTAAAAGTTGAGTTAGAAGGGATTCCATATAGAATCACAGAATATCAACATGTAAAACCAGGTAAAGGTGCAGCGTTTGTGCGCGTAAAAATGAAATCATTTTTAGATGGCAGAGTGCTTGAGAAGACTTTTCATGCAGGTGATAAGTGTGAAGAGCCAAATTTGCAAGAGCGTTCTATGCAATTTCTGTATCACGATGGCGATCATTTTCAATTTATGGATAATGAAAATTATGAACAAATTGGTTTGAGCGATGATCAAGTGGGCGATGTAGCAAAATGGATGATTGATGGAATGGCTGTTCATATTATGTTTCATAATGGTAAGGCAATTACAGTCAGTGTGCCACAAACTGTTGAGCTAAAAATTACTGAAACTCCACCAAACTTCAAAGGTGATACAACAAGCGCTGGTAAAAAGCCTGCTACGCTTGAGACAGGGGCTGTTGTGCAGGTGCCTTACCATGTGTTAGAGGGGGATTTAATCCGCGTAAATACAGAGACAGGCGAGTATTTAGACAAAGTCAAATAGGGGCGATGTATGAGAGTGAGTGTTCTTGTTGCATTGGCAAAGGGATTTGAAGAGCTTGAAGCCATTAGTGTAATTGATGTATTGAGGCGTGCAGGCTGTGATGTGATTGTAGCAAAAGTGGAATCTAAAAATGATGTTTTGGATTCTAACTTGATTGTGGAATCGCAAAAGGGCGTGAAAATCGTTGCAGATAAATTCTTAAGTGCGGTGGATTGCGAATGTTTAGATGGAATCGTATTCCCCGGTGGCTGGGAAGGGACGCAAAACTTAATTGCTTCTAGCTCCCTTAAAGAAGTCTTAGAAAAACTTAATGCAAAGGGTAGAATCATTGCGGCGATTTGTGCAGCACCCTTAGCACTCTTTAAACATGGAATCCTAAAAGGACAAGCATTTACCTGTTACCCTAGCATTGAAAAAATGATTGAAAATCCGCAATACAAAACTGATTCTAATGTGATTCAAGATGGTAATCTTATCACTTCAAGAGGTCCTGCAACGGCTTTGGAGTTTGCCTTTTATTTAGCAAGCGTTTTTGTAGGTGAACAAAAAGCGAAAGAATTAAAAGCTGAAATGTTAGTCCTTTGAAACTCTCTTTTAAAGCTTTAAAGATTTTTAGCATTAGTGTTGCTTGCGTAGCCCTGCTTAGTGGCTGTTTGTTGGGCTATAAGGATTTGATTTATAATCCTAGCATTTTGGCAAATGGAATTTCAAAAGAGCAGGTAATTAAAAAAGCAGTAAATTATGCGCTAAATCCAGAACAACTTGAAAAAGACATTGCAAATTTGCAGATTAATTTTAAGAAGGTTGTTGTGGCTTTAACACAAAATGCTTCGAAAAAATGGGGTGAAAAAAATACTCCAATTGCCTCACAAGATATTTATGTTAAATATACAGATTCTTATCTCTCGCGTGCGCAAGTAGATTTTACTAAGGGTGTGATTTCTGTTGCGACTTTGGATACAAAAGATCCAAAGGCATCGTTGAAAAAGGCAATTGTTGCAACATTGCTAACTCCAGAAGATCCTGAGCAAGTAGATTTGTATTCTGATAAAGAGATTGCTTTTAAAGGAAAGCCGTATTTAGCGGAGTTGGTTAAAGATAATGAAGGCAAAGTTGTGCTGTATCCTTGGCGTGCCAATCGCTATGCGGATTATTTGATTGAAAACAAACTCCAAACTACGCAAATTACAGAAAAAGGGGAGAATAAGAAGGTTTATTATGTGCAATTTGATATGGTGACAGATCACGAAATTAAAAGTGAGCATAAATATGGGGAGTATGTTGCGCTTTATGCAAGGGAGTATAACTTAGAGCAAGCATTGATTTTTGCTATCATTAAAACAGAGAGTAGTTTTAATCCTTATGCGGTTAGTCATATTCCAGCTTATGGACTGATGCAGGTAGTTCCTGGCAGTGCTGGTAGAGATGTTTATAAAGCTTTAAATAATAGGGATGGGATTCCAACTAAGGAGATGCTATTTACGCCTAAAATTAACATTCAATATGGTTCGGCATATTTAGATATTCTTTTTACGCGCTATATTAAAGGTGTAAATAATGCCTTATCACACGAATATTGCGTGATTGCGGCGTATAATACAGGTAGTGGGAATGTGCTAAGTGTCTTTGATAAGGATCGAACAAAAGCGGTGAAAATTATTAATTCTATGACTTCAGCAGAAGTGTATAGAAAACTACGCACTTCCTTGAAGTATGAAGAAGCTAGAAATTATCTTCATAAAGTTACAAATGCTAAAAAAGATTTTCAAAAAAACGCAACCACAGCACAAAATACAAGTTTGAAGCTTAGCTTAAAGTAATGGAAGTTTATGAACTTATCCAAGAGCCACGCCCTTGTAGTTATCTTTCAAATTTAGAAGCGAAATTTCATTATTTTTTTATTAAAGATTGCACGATTCCTTTTTATGTGCATTTGCTAGAGAGAGGTTGGAGAAGGTTTGGGAATTATTTTTTTGCGCCAATTTGTGAAGCCTGTGAAGCTTGTGTTTCTATTCGTCAAGATTGTGAAGAGTTTGTGTTTTCAAAATCTCATAAACGCATTTTAAGAAATCCCATAACCTTGCAAATTAGGCGTCCTTGGGTAAGTGAAACACATTTAATATTGTATGATAAATATCATAAAAAAATGCAAGACAAAAAAGGCTGGGAATACCATAATATTACGCTTGAGACGTATTATGATACTTTTGTTCAAGGCTTTTTAGATTTTGGCTATGAGTTTGATTATTATGTAGAAGAGCAGCTTGTGGGTGTGGCGTATGTAGATGTGATGGCGCAAGCTGTTTCAGCGGTTTATTGTTTTTATGATCACGATTTTTCGCAATATTCTATTGGAACATATTCTATTCTTAAACAAATAGAAATCGCAAAAGAGTATAATATTAAATATCTTTATCCGGGTTATTGGATACAAAATCACGCATCAATGGGCTATAAAGAGCGTTTCAAGCCTTTTGAGATTTTGTGTAATCGCCCAAATTTAGAAGAAAATCCCCTTTGGGCAAAGGAGTAGTTTTGCATTATACAAACCTTTTATCTTGCTTGTTTGAAAAATTTGCTTCTTATGCGTTTCCTTTCAGGCTTCAAGGCTGGATTAATAGGGCGTATGTTAGAATTTTTGATATTAAACTTGATGAGTTTGATACGCTTGCAAGTTATCCTACATTAAATGCGCTTTTTACGCGTTCATTAGTCAAAATGCGAAGTTTTGATAAGATGGAATCTAATATGATAGCTCCTTGTGATTCTATGATTATGGAGTTTGGGGAATGCGTAGATAATCGTGCTATGCAAATTAAAGGAAAGCATTATTTTATAAGCGATTTTATAAAAACAAAGCTAGATGAAGGTTATTGTTATGTTAATTTTTATCTCTCACCTAGAGATTATCATCGCTTCCACGCTCCGCTTAATTTAAAGATAAAACGCCTAGAATTTATCACAGGAGTGCTTTTGGGTGTAAGTGAAAAGGCTCTTTTAAGATATAATGAAGTTTTTACTAAAAATAAACGCGTTGTGCTAGAGTGTGAGGATGATTTTGGTGAGATTTTGTATTTTGTAGCCATTGGTGCATTAAATGTAGGGAGAATCCAAATTAACTTCGCGCCTGAAGTTACAGGATTCAAGAAGTCTCAAACGCTACATTTTGACACGCCTATTATTGTAAAAAAGGGCGAAGAGATAGGAAGTTTTTTAATGGGATCAACTATTGTTTTATTGAGTAAAAATTGGAAATATGATTTAAAGCTTAAGGAAAAAGTCTATTTTGGGCAGTGTATTGCTAAAAAAACTAATAAAAAATTAGAATTCAAAATCAATGAAAGGAAGTTAAATGATGAAAATGCGCATTAAAGAGTTGTTAAAAGAGCTTGATGCACTTCTTGTGGCGCATTATTATCAGCGCGATGAAGTGGTAGAAATGGCAGATTTAACAGGTGATAGCCTAGAGTTATCGCGCAAGGCAAGTGCAAGTGAAAAATCAAAAATTATTTTTTGTGGAGTTGGATTTATGGGGCAGAGTGTGAAGATTTTAGCTCCAAATAAGCGTGTTTTTATGCCAAAAATTGCGTGCTGTTCTATGGCTAGAATGATTGATGATAGTTATTTTGACACTTCTATTGCGCAACTTAAAGAGTGTGGGATTACAGAGGTTTTTCCTATTACTTATATTAATTCTAATGCGGAAGTTAAGGCAAGGGTAGCGGAGCTTGGCGGAGTAGTTTGCACAAGCTCTAACGCTTCTAGGATTTTAAAATATGCTTTGGAGCAAAAGAAAAAAATATTCTTTTTGCCAGATTTTTGTTTGGGGCAGAATCTTGCCAGGGAAAATGGTTTAAAAAGTGCGATTTTAGGTGTGGATAGTGTGGATAAGATAAAGAATGCTGATGTGATTTGTTACTATGGATTTTGTTCCGTGCATCAACTATTTAGCACAAAAGATATTGATTTTTATCGCACAAAATATCCGGGAATTTTAATAGCGGTGCATCCAGAATGCCAGCCTGAAGTTGTAGAAAGAGCAGATTTTGTAGGTTCTACAAGTCAAATTATTAAGTTTGTGCAAGGCTTGGATTGCAATCAAAAAGTCGCTGTTGGGACAGAGTTTAATTTGGTAAATCGCTTAAGAGTTCCTGTTAATGGAATCCAAAATACCTTTGTGCTAAGTTCCACAAAGCCAGAGTGCCCTACAATGAATGAAACAGGGATTGAAGATGTGCTAAAATGCCTAGAAGCCATTAAGAAAAATAAACCCTTTAATGAAGTTTTACTTAATGAAAATATTGCAAAAAAGGCAAAACAGGCATTAGATAAAATGTTGGAATTATCTTAAAAGGAAGGAAAAATGCATAAAATTTTGTTAGATGATTTTTTAAAAGAAGTGCTTAAAGAAGATATTGGGCGTGGGGATTTGTATATGCGTATGCAAAATGAGATAGAGATTGAAGCTTATATTATCGCTAGAGAAGATGGAATCCTATCTGGTAAAATGTATGTAGAGCGTTTGTGTGAACTGCTAAATATTGAGTGTGATTTTACTTTTGAAGATGGAATGCCTTTTAGGCGAGGTGAAAAACTTGTAATGTTTAAGGGCAAGATGTCTGAGATTTTAAGTGCAGAACGCACAATTTTAAATCTTTTGGAGCATTCTAGTGGGATTGCAACGCTCACACGCAAATATGTGCAAAGGATTGAAGGCACAGATTGTATGTTGCTTGATACGCGCAAAACTCGTCCATTGCTTAGGGATTTTGAAAAATACTCCGCGCGTAATGGCGGTGCTGTCAATCACCGCTTAGGATTAGATGATTGCTTAATGTTAAAAGACACGCATTTAACAAGGATTTTAGCGCTAAATAAATTTGTCAAAGATATTCGTAAAAAGATTCCATTTACTGCAAAGATTGAAGTAGAATGTGAGAATTTACTGCAGGCAAAAGAAGCATTAGAATCAGATATTGATATTTTAATGTGTGATAATATGGAGCTTGAAACGATTGAAAATGTTGTAAAGATGCGCAATGCAATGGCTCCAAATGTTCTTTTGGAGGCTAGTGGTAATATTACACTAGAGAATATTTTAGATTATGCAAAAAGTGGTGTAGATGCGATTTCATCAGGAGCTATTATCCATCAGGCAGTTTGGGTGGATTTAAGTATGAAGATTGATTAAAGTAATGAATGCAAGATAGAGAGAAGGCGTTTATCCGCGCATTAATCCAAAGTGGCGCGACAGAGGGAATTGGTGATGATGGAGTGTTGATTGCTAGGGATTGCGCGGGCTATGTTGTGGCAAGCGATGCGTTCTTTGAGGATGTGCATTTTAAGCGTGCATGGGGGAGTTTGGAAGCCATTGTGGAGAAGTGCTTTGCTGTGAATCTCTCTGATATTTATGCAATGAATGCGATTCCATCTTTTTGTCTCTTGACACTTGCTTTGCCAAATGGCTTTAAGGAAGTTGGGAGATTGGCTAATGTAATAGGAAAATGTGCTTTAAAACATAGAATTAAAATCATTGGTGGAGATACGATTGCTGGAGAGAAATTGCATTTCTCTTTGACGATTTTAGGTAAAAGACAAGGTAGAATCCTGACTAGAAAAGGCATAAAAAAGGGTGATATTCTAGGTTACATTAGCCCAAATAGCGTTCTAACACATTGTAAAACTCAGGCTTTTGGTGGCAATATAAAAGCACTAAAAACTGCATTGCGATTCCATAAAAATAGCAAAATTCAAAGCAATACGCGCTTTGCAAAACCTATTTTATATCCTAAAATGCTATTAAGGCTAAATGGTATAGCAAGGGTTGGAATGGATATTTCAGATGGAATTTTTATGGAGCTTTCACGCCTTAGTCGCCTCAATCACTTGGGTTTTAAAATTACTAAATATAAGGGAGAGTGGCTGTATTCTCCAGAAGAGTATCAAATGCTTTATGCAATTCCTAAAATGCGATTAAAAAAAATGAAAAATCTTGCAAAACAATATCGCCACGCATTTATTCCATTTGCTCAAGCGGTGTGTGGAAGATTTATGGAATCTAAAAGGAATTGGCACGCTTAAGTAAGTTAAGCTATATTTTCTAAAATAATTTGTTAGAGTAGAGCTTCTATTTTTTGTTCTAAGTCTTTGATTTTACTTTTGTATTTTTCGCTCTCTACACGGTATTGAGAGTTACGCTGTTTTAAGGCTTTTACTTCATTGCGTAAAGCGGTAATTTCATCAGTTAGAATATCAATATTTCCTAGCGCTCTTTGAAGTTGTAATTGATGTTTGCGGATTAGAATTTCTGCTTCTTGTAAAGTGAGCTTCATTACAGCACTATTTTTTTCCTCTTTTTGGGCAATGCTTTTGTAAAAAAAAGTTTTAACAACCATAAACAGGACAAATAAAATAAAAGCTGTTAGAAACAGCCATTGCGTAAATTGCGCCATAAAGATTCCTTATTGTAATTTTCCTATGCGACAAGAGTGGCGACCACCTTCAAAAACCCCTTCGCAGAAGCTTTTTAGAATACTCTCTACCATTCCGATTCCAACAATACGCGCACCAAGACATAGCACATTGGCATCATTGTGGGCACGACTCATCGCTGCGCTATAAGGTTCTGCACATAAAGCAGCACGGATACCTTTATGCCTATTTGCAGCAATACTCATTCCAATTCCACTTCCGCAAATTAAAATTCCAAAACTTCCTTCATTATCCAAAACTTTTTCACATAAAGTATTTGCAAAATCTGGGTAATCCACGCGTTCTGCATCTAAGGGTCCTAAATCCACAACTCTATGTCCCATTTGTTCTAAAATCCCAAGAATAGAACCTTTTAACATAAATCCTGCATGATCACTTGCTATAAAAAATTGCATAAATCCTCCTATAAAAGCAAATTGATAATATATTGCACTGGAATAAAGATTAAATTTGATAATGGTGTGCTCAAAATAATGATAAGTATCAGCATTCCAGCTATTGGTGGAATTTTATTAAAAATTCTTGCAAAGAAGTCGTTTTTAAACATTAGCCCAAAATATGCTACTGCGTTTGCGCCATCTAAAGGTGGAATTGGAATAAGGTTAAACACAGCTAGCACAACATTGTAAATTAGAAGTTGCAATAAAAAATAAAGACAGAGTAATAAAAGAAAATTTCCATTTTCTAATGTGTTAATTCCGCTAAAAATATCGCTTCCTAACGCATAAATTAAAACACTTGCAAAAACTGCTAACGCGAAGTTATATACCACACCTGCCACTGAAACACCAAAAGCTCCAAAATATCCACCATTATAAATCACACGATCAATGCGTACAGGGACAGGTTTAGCCCATCCAAACAAAAAGGGAGCATTCATTAAAAACAAGGATCCGGGTATTAGAATTGAGCCGATTAAATCAATATGAATGATAGGATTTAAACTTAGGCGTCCTGCATCACGCGCTGTTGTGTCACCAAATCTTAGAGCAATATAGCCGTGCATTATTTCGTGTCCGATGATTGCCACTAAAAGTGCGGTAACCATTATAGGAATTTTATAAATTAGTGGGATTTCAAACATTTAGGATTCCATCTTTCTTTTTAAGGCTTGTTTTTCTAGGCTTTCTACACTTTTTCCAATGCGATCCCAGCGGATATTAAAAGAATCATCCCAACTAAAGTAAATAAACCAAGGCTTACCTACAATGTATTTATAAGGTACAGAACCCCAAAAGCGAGAATCACTGGAATTATTGCGATTATCCCCCATCATAAAATATTCATCATCTTTTATGCTTGTATAAAATGCAACTTCTCCATTACTTAAATGCACGGGCGCCATTGCAATTTTTTCTCCATTGTGAGAGAGAATTTTAAGCTGTTCAAAAGCACTTAGCTTTTCATTTATGTATTGCACGCCTGCGTGATGTTTTGCATAAGGCTCGTAATAAAATGTCTTACCGCCAAATTCTAGAGTTTTTGCGCTTGTGTCTTTGTAGCTAGAATCGCTACTAAAATATAGCCATAGCCCATCTTTTGTATAAAGCACTTCATCGCCACTAATGGCAACATTGCGCTTAACAAAATGGATTTTTGGCGCATTGGGATCGCGGAAAATTACAATATCTCCGCGTTTTGGTCGTTCCCCTTCAATTAAGTGCCCATTTTTATTAAAATCTGGCAAAACTTGCACTTCAATCCATGGGATTGTAGGTGTTGGGATTCCATAAGAGAATTTTTTAACAAAGAGATTATCACCGATAAGTAGAGTATTTAGCATACTTCCACTTGGAATTACAAAGGCTTGGGCCAAAAAGAAAATAATCCCCAAAACGATAATAATCGTCCCAACCCAACTATTAATGAAAGCGTAAAATTTAAGCAATAGAGTTTTCATTATTTACCTTTAATGCGGAGCTTTGCTGCTTTTATGGTATTTTGTAGCAAGGAAGCGATTGTCATTGGACCTACACCTCCAGGAACTGGTGTAATAAAGCTGCATTTAGAGAAAACATTAGAGAAATCCACATCGCCGACAATTTTACCATCATCTAATTTGCTAATCCCTATATCTACAACAATTGCGCCTTCTTTTACCATATCTTGTGTGATAAGGTTTGGTTTGCCTACAGCTACACATAAAATATCTGCTTCTTTGGTATGTCTGATTAGATCTTTTGTATAAATATGACAGAGTGTAATGGTTGCATTTTCATTTAAAAAGAGTGCGCCTAAAGGTTTGCCAACAATATTGCTAGCCCCAACTATCACGACATTTTTTCCTTGTAAGGGAATATTATAGTGTTTTAAAAGTGTAATGACTCCCATCGGCGTAGCCGGAATAAAGCCATCAAGATTTGAGAAAATGCGCCCCATGTTAAAAGGGTGGAATCCATCGACATCTTTGTGAGGAGCAATAGCTTCTAAAACAGCGGTTGTATCAATGTGCTTGGGTAATGGAAGTTGCACTAATATTCCATCAATGTTTGGATTCTGATTAAGCATTGTAATGGTTTGTAAAAGGGATTCTTGTTGAATATTTTCTGGCATTTCGTGTGTGATAGAGTAAATTCCAGTGCGTTTGCAAGCTTTAGCTTTCATATTAACATAGCTTTGCGAAGCTGGATTGTTACCCACTAAAATCACAGCAAGACCTGGAGTTATACCTTCTTTATTTAAGAATTGCACTTCTTGATAAATAGCGTTTTCAATATCTTGCGCAAGTGTCTTTCCATCTAAAATTTGCATCACAAACCTTTAAGGATTAATTTTTAAAAGAATTTTGCAATTATAGTAAAAGAAAGTTTTTTATACCTTTAAGCTTGGTTAGAATTTACTAAAAGCTTTTTTTGAAGTGTGTTCAAAACTAAAATCTGCTATGATTTGTCAAAAAAATAAGGAATCTAAATTTTGCGTTTTGTGATGGTTTTAGTCTGTATGATGGAGTTTTTAATTGCTGAAGAGAGCTTTATTACACCTTTAGAATATGGAAAAATGCTGTATGAAAATCCGCGTGGAATTGGTTGTGTGGAGTGCCATGGGCAATATGGACAGGGTGACAAAATTGCAAATTACATACATAAAAATCAAGCTAAATCAATCCATGCTCCACGCATTAATAACCTAGATTTTACTGCTTTTAAAAACGCTTTACAAAGTGGGAAGCGTGTGATGCCTAAGTATTATTTAACTTCTGATGAAATTGAAACAATTTATAAGTATCTACAAAGTGTTAAACAGAATCAATAGTTATTTTTTAAAAAATAGAGTCGTTTGAAATATTTATATAAAAATAAGTATAACCAAAAAAGTTAAAAATTATTGACTTTCTTATTCTTAAGGGGGTAAAATTATGGCTAAAGATAATAGTTTATTATAAGGTTATTGCAAAAATGCAAATCGCAAATGCTTCTAATTCTTTGCCATTTGGAAATCTTTTATTGGATAAAAACACTTCGGATTATAATGCCAAACTAACGCTCTTAAATAGTGTGCAAGAGATTGTAGATGATTTTGTGCTAGAAGTAAAGCACCATCGGAATATTGATTCAAGACTTGCGGTTGTGTATGCAAGTGATGATTCACAAGAAAATGGAGTGATTCCACAATCTGTGCAAGAATTTGCGGAGTTGGCACAAGATTTTTTCGAAGTTTCTTTATTGGATATTGCGCTTTTAGAGAATTTTAGCGGAAGTTTTGGTGCGTTTAATGCGCGTTTTCACAATGGTAATGTGATAGAGTTTTCGCAAGTTGTGATGTTTGTGTATGAAGAGGAGTTATTGCGCTTTAAGGGTGTGTATAATGTGGCGGATTTTCAAAACGCTAATGGGCTTTTAGAAGCATTGCGTGAAAATTTAGGTGAGTATGGTTATAAGGATATTATTAGCTATAAAGAAGATTATTGCCAGTATCACCATAGGCGTGAGAAGCATTGCGCAAAATGCGCTGAAGTGTGTCCTACCTTTGGTGTGGGATCAAATGATTCTTTAATGGAACTTGCTTTTTCAATGGTGGATTGCATAAATTGTGGAGCTTGTGTTGGAGTGTGTCCTACAAATTGTTTAGAATATGAAGAGTTGCCAAAGGAAGGCTTAGAAGAGATTATTGAGCTTTATAAGGGGCAAAAAATCTTTTTATGCGCATTTAGTGATTATGAAAAATTAAGCACTAAAAATGTAACTTTACCGGAATTTTTAATGCCTATGGTTCTCCCAAATCTCTTAATGCTAAATGAAAATGATTTATTAACAATGCTTCAAACAAGTGGCAATGGAATCCTTGTTTATGGAGAAAGTTTAAGCTCGTCCATGGAGTTTTTAAACAATATCACTCAACAAATTTATAAAAAAGATTCTATCTTTTTGGTTAAAACTATAGAATCACTTATGGAAATCGCACAAGAATTGCCATCAGTGGAATCATATTTATATAAAAACCGCTATAACAAGCCTTTTAGAGAATCTTTTGCGCAACGCTTGCAATATATGATAAAGGATAATGATTTTGGGCTTGCTTCAAGCGTGGTTAAAGAAAACAGCGCACCTGTGTTTTATGGAGATATAAAGGTTGATGCTAGCAAATGCACACTTTGTTTATCTTGTGTGGGTGCTTGTAATGTGAATGCAATTTTTGCTAGAAGTGATGATTTTTCTTTACGCTTTAATGCATCTCTTTGCACAACCTGTGGATATTGCGTAACTTCCTGTCCGGAAAATGTTATAGAACTAAGTCGTGAAGGGATTGCCCTAAATGCGGGATATTTTAAAAGCAGAGAAGTGGCTAAAGATATGCCATTTTTATGTGTGGAGTGTGGCAAAGCTTTTTCGACGCAAAAATCTATTGAAAAGGTAATGGGAATGTTAAGCCCAGCATTTAGCTCTGATTTCAAAAAGATAAAAACAATTCAATGTTGTCCTGATTGCAAAGTAAAAGTTATGTTTGGAGATGCAAATGCTTAATAATCTAAGCCCACAAGAAATGCAAGATTTGAAAAAAGCGCGATTGTTGTTCTATGATTTTTTCTATGGATTGTTTGTGTTTGAGCTTTTAGAAGGGCGTGTGGAGCTGGCAAAAAAGCAATTAGAAATTTTACAAAATGCTCCTTTTGATGAGTTTTCAGAGACTAGCATTGTGCTTTTAAGGCAAGAATTGGGAGATAATGGAATTCAAAATATAAAAGAGGAGTTTTCGCGCCTTTTTGCCTTGCCTTTTGGCGAGAAGCAAGTGGGAATGCACTTATCACATTATTATGAGAATTGTATCGGTGCAGAATCGCTTCTTAAAATGCGTGCTTTACTTAAGAAAAGTGATGTGCGTGTGGAAACTTCGGAATTTAAAGAGAGTGAAGAACATTTGGGATTCCTATTTGGCTTTATGCGCCATTTAATTGAGAGTGAAAATACAGAGCTTGAAGAAGAAGTTTTTTTGTTTATCAAAGACGCTTATATTGGATTAATTAAAGAAATTAGAGGGCGCAAAGATGCGAAGTATTATCGTGCTTTGGCTGATATTTTAGAAGGATTTATAGAGTTTGAAAGTGATTTATATGCGTAATTCCACTAGGGCTTTTTAAGGGTAAAAAGTCTTCGTGGGATTATCCCAAATCTCAATACAAAGGAGCTAGCTTATGGAAAAAAGTAGGCGTGAGTTTTTAAAAACCACAGCGAAAACTTCCGTTGCTGTTGCAGGTGTAAGCATAGCACTGGCAGGTTGTGGCAAAAAAGGCACAAGTGAGAATCTTGTTCGCGGAAAATCACCAAAGACAGAGATTCTTTATCAAACAAGCAAGCAATGGGAATTGTATTATTCTGTTGCAAAATAGCAAAATAAAAGAAGGAAGGCAAATTTATGAGCGAAGCAATCAAAAGACGCCAAACTAGACGGGCGTTTTTGAAAATGACAGCTCTTGGAAGTCTAGCTGGTGCTAGCGTAGCTTTAGGTAATGATAGCCAAAAAACTATGCGTCAAGCAACTGCGCAAGAGCTAAAAGAAAGGTATCCAAATTCCCAAAAAATTAAGACCATTTGCACACATTGTTCGGTGGGTTGCGGGATTGTAGCAGAAGTTGTTGATGGTGTGTGGGTGCGCCAAGAAGTTGCACAAGATCATCCAGTATCTCAAGGTGGGCATTGCTGTAAGGGTGCTGACTTGATTGATAGGGCAAGAAGCGAGACAAGATTACGCTATCCTTTGGAGAAAAAAGATGGCAAGTGGGAACGCTTAAAGTATGATGAAGCAATGGATAAAATTGCAGCACAATTAAAGCAAATTCGTGAAGAGAGCGGTCCTGATGCAGTTATGTTTTTGGGGAGTGCAAAATGTTCTAATGAACAAAGTTACTATATTAGAAAGTTTGCGGCATTTTTTGGAACAAACAATATAGATCACTGTGCTAGAGTTTGACACAGCCCAACAGTTGCCGGTGTGGCAAATACATTTGGGTATGGTGGTATGACAAACCATCTTGGCGATATGATGTTTTCTAAATACATTCTTGTTATTGGAGCAAATCCAGCAGTTAATCACCCAGTATCTATGGTGCATATTTTGCGCGCAAAAGAGCAAGGAGCAAAACTTGTTTGTATTGATCCGCGCTTTACAAAGACGGCAGCTAAATGCGATGAATACCATAGAATTAGAAGCGGGACAGATATTGCATTTGCTTATGGATTGCTAAATCACATTATTGAAAAAAAACTTTATGATGAGCAATATTTAAAAGAACGCGTGTATGGTTATGAAGATATTATGGAAGAAGCTAAGAAGTTTCCACCTGAAGTTGCAGCTGATGTGTGTGGAATTTCAGCGGATATGATCCGCCATATTGCTGAAGAGATGGCAGCAGCCAAGCCTGCAAGTTTAATTTGGAATCAAGGTTTAACGCAACACACAGTTGGAACAAGCAATACTAGAATTATGCCAATTTTACAAATGTTTTTAGGAAATATCGGTAAAAATGGTGGCGGTGTAAATATCTTGCGTGGGCATGACAATGTCCAAGGTGCTTCTGATATGAATAATTTAGCTGATTCTCTTCCTGGATATTATGGATTAGGTGAGCCAGCTTGGAGACATTTCTGTAAGCATTGGGGTGTAGATTATGAATGGATGCTTGGGCGTTTCAAAGACAAAGAAATGATGGGCAAAACAGGATTTGCACACTCCACTTGGAAATTTGGTGTTTTAGAAGAAGAAAATGCTGCAAATAATGGTGGGACTAAACTAAGAGCTTTAGTTGTGATCGGTTCTGGTATGACAACAGTTTCTTTGTTGGATTTACAAAGAAAGGCTATGGATAAGCTTGATTTGGTTGTTTTTGTGGATCCTTATGTTAATGACTTGGCAATCTATAGTGATCGTAAAGACAATCTCTTTATGCTTCCAGCAGCTTCGCAGATGGAGACAAGTGGTTCAGTTGCTGCGACAAATAGAAGTTATCAATGGCGTAGTAAGGTTATGGAGCCTTTATTTGAATGCCGTCCAGATGAAGAGTTTTTGTTTGGTTTGGCGGAGCGTTTAGGATTCTTGGATAAACTCCAATGGAGATTATATGATGTTGCAAAATCTAAGGGTAGAGATAAATTTATTTGGCCAGAAGATGCAACGACAGAACTTACGCAAAGCATTAGAAGCATTGGTTTGCAGGGTATGAGTCCAGAGCGCCTAAAAGCACATCAAGAAAATTGGCATATGTTTGATAAAGTAACACTAAGGGGAACAGGTCCATTTAAGAATGATTATTATGGTTTGCCTTGGCCTTGCTGGAGCGATAAGCACCCAGGAACTCCTGTAATGTATAATGATACAATTCCGGTTATGGAGGGCGGTATGGGATTCCGTGTAAATTGGGGAGTAACAAGTCCGGATGGTCAATCAATGCTTACACAAAGAACATTGCCAGATGCGGTGTATCAAGGTGGGCATGCAGCGGTTACAGCAGCTAATGCAGAATCTTTGGGGATTAAATTAACAGAAGCCGAAAAAGAAGCGGTTGCAGGTTCAACTTTTGCATTGGGAATCGGAAATAATATCCTTGTAGAAAAGGCATTAGAGGCTGGAATTTGTCCTTATGGAAATGGTAAGGCTAGAGCCAAAGTATGGAATTGGTATGATCAAATTCCATTACATAGGGAGCCTTTGCATTCTATAAGAGGGGATTTAGTTGATAAATACCCAAGCTTCCCAGATAAAAAGAATCTTTTTAGGGCTAATGTTAAATACAGAAGTCGCCAAAAAGAGTTAGGGGAGAATAAAAATTGGGTGGATGAATTCCCTGTTAATATGCTTAGTGGAAGACTTGTTGCGCATATGGGAACAGGTGCTGAAACAAGAAGTGCGAAGTATTTGGCTGAAGTTGAAGGTGAAATGTTTGTAGAAATCCACCCGGATAAAGCTGCAGAGCTTAATATCGTTAATGGAGATATGGTGTGGGTTTATGGAACAATGGATACTAAAGTCTTAGTTAAAGCTAAACTTTCTACTAGAGTGGATTATAATAGTATTTGGTTGCCACAAAACTTCTCAGGTATGGATCAAGGAAAATCAAGGCTTGATTATTACCCAGAGGGAACAAAACCTTATGTAATTGGTGAGTCGGCTTGTATGGTTGCAAGTTATGGATTTGATTACAATTCTGCTTGTCCAGAAACTAAATGCGGTTTATGCCGTATTGAAAAAGCGCAATAGGGAGGCAGTAAATGAGCAATACAATTCCTACAAATCTTGAAAACTTTTCAAGAATTAAATTTTATTGTGATACTAATCGTTGTATTGAATGCCATGGTTGCGATGTTGCTTGCAAGGAAGCACATCATTTACCAGTTGGCGTGAATCGCCGTAGAGTTGTTCTTTTAAATGAAGGACAAGTTGGAAAAGAAAGTGCTGTTTCTGTGGCTTGTATGCATTGTGCTGATGCACCTTGTGCGCAAGTGTGTCCGGTAGATTGTTTCTATATTCGTGCAGATGGTATCGTTCTTCATGATAAGAAAACTTGCATTGGTTGTGGATATTGTTTGTATGCGTGCCCATTTGGTGCGCCACAATTCCCTAAAAATGGAGTTTTTGAGAGTCGTGGAGCAATGGATAAATGTACATTCTGTGCTGGTGGTCCTGAAGAAACAAATAGTGAAGAAGAATATAAACTTTATGGACAAAACAGGATTGCAGAAGGTAAGGTTCCTATGTGTGCAAGTATGTGCTCAACAAAAGCACTTTTAGCAGGAAGTAGTGAAGAGGTTTCTAATATCATTACACATCGTGCAACAATGCGTGGAGAAAATATTCCAAATGCCGTTCCAAATGTGTGGAAAACAGCATATGGAAACTAAGGGGGATTCTATGAGAAATTTGTTGAAATTCTTTAGAATCTTTATTTTTATTACCTTTGCGGGTGTTCTTGCATTTGCAGCAAATCCTAGTGTGCCGCAAGAGGGTGGTAAGCAATATGCTGAAGTGATTAAAGGAAATAACGCTTTGCTTTCAAAGGAGGATTTGGCTAATCCTTATCTTTATGGTGGTCCTGAGGTTGAAGCGATTAAAGCTTGGGGTGTTGGTTCTCCCAATGCTAGTGGATTTGGAGAAATCTTTACTCTTTTGCAAGGGCATTATTTTGCAACTATTTTTGCGATTTTAATTGTGCTTGTGCCTTTGGCATTTTTAGGGCATTTTGTGATTGTGGGACAAAAGAAGTTTGCACATGGAAAAAAGATCCGCGTGTTTTCTGGTTACAATATTTTTGTGCATTGGGCAGCTGCGATTCCATTTGTATTAATTTGTCTAACAGGGCTTGTAATGGTCTTTGGTGATAAACTAGGTGGTGGGGCGTTTGTGCGTTTTGCGCGAGATATACACGGAATTGCAACGATTTTATTTGTGATTTTTGGCGTGTTAATGTTCTTGATGTGGGTAAAAGATGCACTCCCTAAAGCTTATGATGTTCAATGGCTTATGATTATGGGTGGATATTTGAGCAAAGAGAAAAAGCCTGTGCCTGCTGGCAAATTCAATGCTGGACAAAAAATGTGGTTTTGGGTTTGCACTATTGGCGGTTTTGTAATGGCAATTTCTGGGGCTTATATGTTCTTTCAATTTGCAGATATTGATACATTACGCCTAATGGCATTAGTGCATAATATTTTAGGATTTTTAATTATTGCATTGCTTATCACACATATTTATATGGCAGTATTTGCTATTGAGGGTGCTTTGCATTCTATCATTGATGGAAATATGGGTGAAGAAGAGATTGCTATTTTGCATAGCTATTATTATAAAGAGCTAACTAACGCATAATGGAATCTTTTTTTAAAGCATTGCAAATTGAAAAAATCTCCCCTTCTGGTTTTTTAGAAGGGGAGAGCGTTGAAGATTGTGTGGTTGCAGAAGAGCGCATCGCTTTTTATCTAAATGGACAAAAATTGCTTTCAGTTATGAGTATCCCGAGGGAACAGGATTTTCATTTTGTTGGGTTTTTGATAAGTGAAGGTGTGATTAGTGATATTACGCAAATTAAGAGTTTAGAGATTGCAAAAGACGGCAAAAGTGTGTCTATGGAAGCTAGTATTCACACAGAAAATTTACAGAATCTCTTTAGAGAAAAAACACTCACTTCAGGTTGTTGTGTAGGTGTAGCTGGAAATTTAGAAGGACATATTGTAGAGCGATTTGTGGAATCTAATATTAAACTTGCTCCAAAGGAGCTTTTTAGACACTTAAGGGAATTTGAGACTCCAAGTTCTTTGTTTAGTAAAACAGGTTGTGTGCATAAGGCAATGTTAGTTTTAGGGGATACAATTTTAATAAGCGAAGATATAGGGAGACATAATGCTATTGATAAGGTTATGGGAAAGGCGTGTATGCAAGGGCTTAATGCCAAGGAATGTGTGCTTTATGTGAGCGGAAGATTATCGCTTGAAATGGTGATTAAGGCAGTTATGCACAATATCCCTATTGTGATTTCAAAAGCAGCTGCTACGCTAATGGGGGTAAGAGCTGCACAGGAAACAGGTGTTACGCTTATTGGGTTTGCTAGAGGAGAGATGGCAAATATTTACACACATAGTGGAAGAATACAAGTATAAGTTTAAATTTTTTATAAATATTTTAAATAAATTGACTTTCAAAAAAAAAAAAAAAAACAATATAATTATCCATAATTTTTATTCTTGTTTTTAAGGGGACTTCAATGGTTAAAAATACCACAACTCCATCATTTGGTTGGAGAAATTTTTCTTTAGGGCAAAAATTTGCAAGTATTCAGATTTTGATTTCTATTGTTTTGCTTGCAGCTTTTTTGGTTATTTATCACTATGTAATGAGTGGTTTTACTGATACACAGCTAAATCAGAGACTTAAGTCAAATAATATGATTGTTAATAACTTTTTGTTAGAAAAGGTTGCCGATGATACAAGTAGTTTGTCAGGTATTTTAAAAGCGAATTTATCAATGCACTTTGGAGAGATTAAACCACAAAGTTTTGTAATACAAGGACAAACAACGCTTTTTAAAGATTCCATACAGATGTCTGTTCCAAACCTTACATTAAATGGTGTAGAAATGGCAAATAACTTTCTTGCTATTGATGAGTTTTCAGTGCTTACAAATGCAGAAGCAACAATTTTTGTTAGAACAATCAATGGGGATTTTATCAGAGTGTCCACTTCTTTAAAAAATGCTAAAGGAGAACGATTAATTGGAACGAAGATTGACGCAACACACCCAGCACATAGTCAAGTTTTAAAAAATGAAAGTTTTTATGGCAGGGTGGAATTGTTTGGTGAGGATTATGTATCTGTGTATGAGCCTATTTCTAATGCTAACAATGAAGTTGTTGGAATCTTATTTGTAGCTTATAAGATTGATCGCGTTTATAATCTTATTTACTCAAGTATGAATGATGTAAAAGTCGGCAAAAATGGCTCTATTGTTATTTTGGATAAAAAGCTTAATCGGTTTATTTTAGGGTTTGGAGAAAAGAAAAATAATTTTGCTTTTTATTCTGATTTAAAAGAATCTGGAATTGTGGATTTTTCTTATAATAATGGTGTTTATCGTTCATTTTATAATTATAATCAGCCTTTAGATATTTATGTGATTACGCAATCCTTAAAGCAGGATTTTACAGAAGCCAACATGACTTTGGAGAAAATTTCAATGGGAATGATTATTGTGCTTTTGGTGAGTATAATTCTTGCTTCATTTTTAGCCATTAAAGGAATTGTGATTGCAAGGTTACAAGTGCTTTCTAGTTTTTTAACAAATTTTTTTAAATATCTAAACTACGAGATAAAAACTCCACCAAACCTTGTTTCGCCAAAAGCAAATGATGAAATAGGGAATATGGCAAAAGAAATCAACACAAATATCCAAAACATTGAAGCAGGGCTCAAACAAGACTCCCTAGCCATTGCACAATCTGCACAAACAGCAAAAGCAGTAGAAAGTGGAGATTTAACAGCTAGGATTATAGAAAATCCTCATAATCCACAATTAATAGAATTAAAAAATGTGCTCAATAATATGCTAGATGTTCTACAAGAAAAAGTAGGCTCTAATATGAATGAAATCCATAGAGTCTTTGAATCTTATAAATCCTTAGATTTCACAACAGAAGTGCAAAATGCTAAAGGAAGTGTAGAGGTTACTACAAATATTTTAGGTGAAGAGATTAGAAAAATGCTAGCTTCTTCTGAAAGCTATGCAAAAGAATTAGTAGAACAAACAGATGTTTTACAAGAATCTATGAATAAACTCTTAGATGGTAGCTCATCTCAAGCAAGCTCACTTCAACAATCAGCAGCAGCTATTGAAGAGATTAGCTCATCAATGCAAAATGTTAATGATAAAACTACAGAAGTAGCAAGACAAGCAGAAGATATTAAAAACATTGTAGGAGTCATTAAAGATATTGCAGATCAAACAAACTTGCTTGCTCTTAATGCTGCTATTGAAGCAGCAAGAGCAGGTGAGCACGGAAGAGGCTTTGCAGTTGTAGCAGATGAAGTAAGAAAACTAGCAGAGAGAACAGGAAAATCACTTAATGAAATTGAAGCTAATGTTAATGTGCTAGTGCAAGGTGTTAATGATATGAGTGAATCTATTAAAGAGCAAACTCAAGGTGTCAGTCAAATCAATGAAGCTATTGCTCAATTAGAATCTGTTACACAAGATAATGTAAGTGTTGCAAATCACACTAGTGATATTTCAACAAATGTTAATAAGATTGCAGATGATATTTTAGGAGATGTGAATAAGAAGAGGTTTTAGGGGAGTAAGCTTAGAAGTGATTTGATTTTAACGGAGAGATATTGTAGAATCTTAACTTTGTTTCTAGTCGTTTAAAAAACGCATTAGAATCCTAAAATAAGGATGGGTTAAAGATTTTTATGCTTAAGCGTGCATTAATAATTTTAGCATCGGATATTTGTTTGTTTATAACTCTTTATTCTCTTTTACCTTATGAACGCAGTGAGAATTTGGGGATTTGCCTTTTGGTTTTTGTTGGAATTTTGTGGCTAACAGAAGCTATACATGTGAGCCTAACGGCACTTTTAGTTCCTGTGCTATCTGTTCTTTTAGGCTTGCAAAACACAAGCTCCGCACTTAGTACCTTTGCAAATCCTATTATTTTTCTTTTTTTTGGTGGATTTGCACTTGCAACTGCATTGCATATTCAAGGCATCGATAAACTTATTGCTCAAAAGTTAATTGTCCTTGCAAAAGGTAAAGTAAAAATTGCTGTTTTTATGCTCTTTGTCGTAACTGCGTTACTTTCAATGTGGATTAGCAATACCGCAACAGCTGCAATTATGCTTCCCCTAGGACTTGGAGTTTTAAAAAATTTTAGCGCGCAAGAGGATAGGCAAACTTTCGTCTTTGTGTTGCTTGGGATTGCATATAGTGCCAGTATTGGAGGGTTTGGCACTTTAGTCGGAAGTCCACCAAATGCAATTGCTGCTTCATCGCTTGGGATTGGGTTTTTAGAATGGATGAAACTTGGAATCCCTTTTATGCTTGTGATGTTTCCTAGTTGTTTATTTATTTTGTATCTTGCAATAAAGCCAAATTTAGATGAAAATTTTTCTATGCAATTTGAAAAAATGGAGTGGAATCCACATAAAACAATAACAATTTTTATTTTTGCTTTAATGGCATTTGCGTGGATTTTTAGTGGGCAAATTAGCTCTTGGTTGGGTGGAATCCAAGATATTGATGCAATGATTGCTTTGATTGGAGCTGTGGCTATTGGGTTAAGTGGTGTTGCCTCTTGGCAAGAGATTCAAAAAAACACAGATTGGGGGGTTTTGTTTTTGTTTGGTGGGGGATTGGCACTTGGTGGGATTATCAAGGATTCAGGTGCTAGTGCTGTGATGGCAAACACTATTGCAAATGCTCTTGGAATGGGAGATTTTGGAGTTAGCACTTTGGGGTTTGGGAGCTGGATATTAGTTATTGCAGTGCTTGCTATTTTTATTATTTTGCTTACAGAATTTACAAGTAATACGGCAAGTGCGAGTCTTTTGATTCCGGTTTTTGCATCTTTAAGCGTTGCGCTTAATATGCCAGATTCTATTTTAACGCTTGTAATAGGCTTTGGAGCAAGTTGCGCTTTTATGCTTCCTGTGGCAACTCCGCCAAATGCAATAGTCTTTGGGACAGGCTATATTAAGCAAAGCGAGATGATAAAAGCTGGATTTTGGTTAGGAGTATTTTCTGTGTTTATGCTTACGATTTTTGCTTTATTTGTGTGGGGTTAAAATAAGGAGTGCTTTTGCTAGAGTTACAGAAGAATTTAAAGAGTAAGGAATAAAGCAAAGCAAAAAGTAGCAGATAGCAATCTCTACGATGCTAAAAAGAACAAAAATGAGTTTTATACCCAATTTAGCGATATAGAAAATGAATTTCAACACTACAAGGGGCATTTTGCAAATAAGCGTTATATGAGTGATTTAAGGTTGTGCAATAAAAAGTGTTTGGAGAGTGAATCTAAGCGCTAAGGGACTTATATGCTACACGCAAAGATAAAGAATTTTTCTTATATAAAATCTTGCACAAAATCTTGGGGACAGGATTTAGTGCGATATGATTTTGATAATATCAATAACTTGCCTAGTAAATGTATTGTAAATTTTGACAATAAAAGCTTTGCTATAAGCAAGTGGATAAGCCCTAAACACACAAGATCTTATCCTTACGCTAGAGTGTATGATACTTTTAGCAGGGGCACAAATAAAGTGCTAACGATAATCCCACTAATCAAAGATGAGGGGATAAATGGCGATAGGGATTACCTGCAATGGGATAGCCTTAGCACAAAAAGCTAAAAATGCTTATATGGATATTTGAAAAGCGCGCATTAATCAATCTTTAGCACAGCTAAAAATGCTTCTTGTGGTAATGCAACTTTGCCGATAGCTTTCATTCTCTTTTTGCCTTCTTTTTGCTTTTCTAATAATTTTCTTTTACGCGTAATATCGCCACCATAACATTTTGCGGTTACATTTTTGCCCATTGATTTTACGGTTTCTCTAGCGATGATTTTATTGCCGATACTTGCTTGGATTGCCACTTCAAAAAGTTGGCGTGGGATAATCTCTTTCATTGCTTCTACAAGCTCTTTTCCGCGCTCATAGGATTTAGACTTTGGCACAATAATGCTTAGTGCATCTACAATTTCATTAGCCACACGGATATCAAGTTTGACTAAATCCCCTTCTTGATAATCTAATGGCTCATAATCAAAGCTTGCATAGCCTTTAGTGCAGGATTTTAGCTTGTCATAAAAGTCTATAACAATTTCATTGGTTGGAATCCAATATTCTAAAAGCACGCGCGTTTCTTGTAGATATTCCATTTTCTTTTGGATTCCACGCCTTTTATTAAGTAAGGTTATCATATTGCCTAAAAACTCGCTAGGAACAATGATAGTTGCACGCACATAAGGCTCTTTAATCTGTGCAATTTTCTGCTCTGGTGGAAGTTCGCTTGGGTTTTGAATATAGACAATCTCGCCATCTGTTTTTGTAACTTCATACACAACTGTGGGTGCTGTGGCGATTAAATCTAATCCAAACTCACGCTCTAAGCGTTCTTTGATTACTTCCATATGCAAAAGCCCTAAAAAGCCTATGCGGAATCCAAAGCCTAATGCCACAGAAGTTTCAGGCTCATAAGTTAAGCTAGAATCATTAAGTTTAAGCTTATCAAGTGCATCGCGCAAATCTTCAAATTTATCTGTATCAATAGGATAAATCCCAGCAAATACAAAAGGCTTTGCAGGTTCAAAGCCGGCAATGGGTTCTTTTGTTTTGTTTTTAAAATCTGTCATCGTATCACCAACGGCAATATCGGTAACATTTTTTAATCCTAAAATTACGATTCCAATTTCACCAGTTTTAATGGTTTTTGTCTTTTCTTGGCGCAATGGGTGGGGATACATAAGCCCTAAGACTTCGTGATTTTTACCACTCCCCATAATATAAAGATTCTGCCCAACAGAGATATCCCCATCTATCACACGCACAAGAGCTAATGCGCCTAGATAATTATCAAACCAAGAATCGTAAATCAAAGCTTTTGTGGGAGCGGTAGCATCGCCACTTGGAGCGGGAATTTTTTCAACAATGCTATCTAGCAATTCTTTAATACCGATATTTGCTTTAGCGCTTACTTCTAGTGCATTGGCACAATCAAGTCCTATGGTTTGCTCTATCTCATCTTTTACGCGCTGTGGATTTGCTGCGGGTAAATCAATCTTATTTAGCACAGGGATAATCTCAAGGTTATTCTCTAAGGCAATATACACATTTGCAATGGTTTGTGCTTCTACGCCTTGACTTGCATCTACAACAAGTAATGCGCCTTCACAGCTTGCAAGGGAGCGAGAAACTTCATAACTAAAATCCACATGTCCAGGCGTGTCAATAAGGTTTAAAATGTAGTTTTCGCCCTTGTAGCTGTAGTTTAATCGTACGCTTTGGGCTTTAATAGTGATTCCACGCTCTTTTTCAATCTCCATTGTATCCATAACTTGCGCGCTCATTTCTCTTGCGCTAATTGCTCCACAAGCTTGGATTAAGCAATCTGCAAGGGTAGATTTTCCGTGATCAATGTGTGCAATGATGGAAAAATTACGAATTTTTTGCATAGAATCCATTAACAAACCTTAAAAACAAAATATAAGGTGGAATCTTAACAAAAATAGACTTTAATGTTATTGAGTGTGCTATAATTTTACCTTTGTTACTATGAAATTTATGGGGAATTTATGCGTTTTTTTAATATTTTTATTAAGCCTTTAGAATTTGTTGGCAAACATTTAAAGGCATTAATTTTTTTGCTTGTTGTAGTTTTAATTTTTATGTCAAAACAAGAGAAAGTCTTAGAAGATGCAAATGTTGCTAGGATTGACTTATATGGAGCAATTTTACAGAGTGATACTTTTTTACAAGAGTTGGAATCCTTAGAGAAAAATCCGCATTTAAAAGGAATTTTGCTTGTGATTGACTCCCCAGGTGGTGCAATTGCGCCTAGTGTTGAGATCTCTGAAGCTATTAAGCGTGTTAATTTTAAAATACCGGTGGTGGCTTATGCACAAGGCGCAATGGCAAGTGGAAGTTATTTAGCGGGTGTGTGGGCAGATTCTATTGTTGCAAATCGCGGAGCAATGTTGGGTTCTATTGGTGTAATTATTAATGGTATGGATTTGAGTGAATTGGCAAAGAAAGTAGGAATTGCTCCGCAAACTATTAAGGCTGGAATTTACAAGGAAGCTGGCACGCCAATGCGCTCTTGGAATAAAGAAGAAGAAAGAATGTTAAAGGATTTAGTGCAAGAGCAATATTGGATGTTTGTAGAAGAAGTAGTAAATGCTAGAAAGCTTGATATTGCACAAGAACCAAATTTTGCGCAAGGTAGAATTTTAAGTGCGAAAAATGCGTTTGAGCTTGGACTTGTAGATAAGGTAGGAAGCATTTATGATGCGCAAATGCTACTTTTTAAAAAGGCAAATATTTTAGAGCCAAAATGGCTAAAGAAAGAAAAAGATAAAATTGAAGTGTATTTAGAAAAAATCTTTGGTGAGCAAATCTCTAATGGAATCCAAAATGGAATCCTTAAAGGTTTAGAACAATTTAGCAAAGTGCAATAAAGGGTATTAAATGAAAATGATTTTAAAAATACAAACTCCAGATAGAAAGGGCTTGATTGCGGAGATTACGCGCGTAATTTTTGACTTTAATTTAAATATTTTAACAAATGATGAGTTTGTAGATATAGAGAATAATCTCTTTTTTATGCGCTCAGAAATGCTAGGGGATTGCGATATAGATGCGCTTAAGAGAGAGATTTTAAAGTTGCTCTCCATTGAAGCTAAGGTAGAGATTTTTGAGATGAAGCGTAGAAAAATAGTGATTTTATGCACTAAGGAAAATCATTGTTTAGGAGATTTGTTGATTCGCTATGATAGTGGAGAGTTAAATGCTGATATTTTGGCGGTGATTTCAAATTATGATTCCTTAAAGCCATTGTGCCAAAAATTTGGCTTGCCTTTTGTTTGTGTTTTAAATGAGAATCTAAGTCGTGAAGCCCATGAAGAAAAGGTGTTACAAGAACTTAGAAAATATCCTTGTGATTATATTGTGCTTGCTAAATATATGCGGATTTTAAGCCCAGAATTTGTAGGAGAGTTTGAAGGAAGAATTATTAATATCCATCATAGCTTTTTGCCAGCTTTTATTGGCGCAAATCCTTATAAGCAAGCGTATGAACGAGGTGTTAAGATTATTGGCGCAACGGCGCATTTTGTAAATAACGCCTTAGATGAAGGTCCTATTATTTATCAAGATATTACAAAAGTAAATCACGCAATGGGTTGGAAAGATATGCAAAAAAGTGGGCGTGATGTGGAAAAAATAGTGCTTGCTAAGGCATTAAATCTAGCCTTAGAAGAAAAGATTTTTACCTATAATAATAAAACAATTGTGTTTTAAGGTTTATTTGCCATTTAAAATTTCTTTGATTGCCTGAATGCGTTTTGTATCGCTTGGGTGTGTAGATAAGAAGTCTGAGCCACCTTTGCTTTTTGCTGCCATTTTTTGCCAAAAAGTGATTGCTGCTTGTGTGTTATAACCTGCTTTTTGCATTAAAGTGATTCCAACTTCATCTGCCTCTAGCTCGTGAGAGCGACTAAAAGGAAGCATTACGCCAACATTGCTACCTATATTGTATGCTTGATTAAAAAGTGAAGCGTATTCTGGAGTTTGTGATTGCACAACAAGCCCCAAGATACTGCCGCCAATTTGGCGGATATTTTGCATACTCATTCTCTCTGCCCCGTGTCTTAAAATGGTGTGTGCAATCTCGTGAGAGAGAACAACAGCAAGCTCATCATCATTGCTAACAAGCTCAAGCAAACCTGTATAAACAAAGACTTTTCCTCCGGGCAAGCAAAAGGCATTAATCTGTTTATCTTCTAAAACATAAAATTCCCATTGAAAATCAGGGCGATTGGAAACATTTGCGATTTTGCTTCCAACGCGTTGTGCCATTTTAATTTGTGTGGTATTGTTGCTAATCTTAGCGCTTTTTAAAATCTCTTTAGCGCTTTGTTCTCCTAGAGAGATTTCTTGTTGATTGCTTAAGAGCATAAGTTGTGAGCGATTTGTGTAATCTGTTGAAGCGCATCCATAGAAGAAAATAAATGTTATTGCAAGTAATAAGTAGTGCATAGATTTCCTTGTAAAAATTTTGCGTATATTTTATACAAAATTTTTAAATGGAATCTAAAATTATGTGATTTTAAAAAAGATTAAGTTTAAAGTTACATAATTTCTTAAAAAAGGAGGTGTAATGGATTTATTTGCACATAAAGATATTTTAAAGGTAAAAGAAAAAAATACGATAGAAGTTAGAAATCCAGCTACACAAGAGATTTTAGCTTATATTAAAAAAACAGATAAAAATGCATTAAAAAAAATTATTTATAACGCAAGTAAAGCGCAAAAAGAATGGGCAAACATTTTAGCTGAAGAGAGAGCAGATGCGCTAATGCGTTTTTTTAATCTAATGCTAGAACATAAAGATTTTTTAGCAGAGATTATGACAAAAGAGCAGGGCAAGCCTTTAAGTGAAGCTAGGGGTGAGATTGTTTATGCAGCTTCGTTTATTAAATGGTTTGCAGAAGAGGCACGCCATATTTGTGGGGATATTATGGAATCCAAAATGCAAGGACAAAAACTAATGACTATAAAACAGCCCATTGGTGTGTGTGCGGCAATTACGCCTTGGAATTTTCCATCGGCAATGATTACACGCAAGATTGCTCCAGCATTAGCAAGCGGCTGTGCTATTATCGTAAAATCCTCTTCTTTAACACCGCTTAGTGCGTATGCGCTTGAATTGCTTGCAAAAGAAGCCAAAATTCCAAAAGGCATTTTTGTGGTGGTTAATGGTGATTCTAATGTGATTGGTGATGAATTGTGCGAGAATGAGATTGTGCGTAAATTAAGCTTCACTGGCTCAACAGAAGTTGGAGCAAAGTTGTATGCAAAGTGTGCAAAGAGTATTAAAAAGCTTAGTATGGAGCTTGGTGGGAATGCCCCTTTTATTGTCTTTGATGATGCAAATTTAAAGGAAGCAGTGCAAGGGATAATGGCTTCAAAATTTCGCAATAGCGGTCAAACTTGTGTGTGTGCAAACCGCATTTATGCACAAAGTGGAATCTATCCTAAGCTATGTGTGGAGTTAGAAAAAGCAATGCAAGAATTAAAAGTGGGGAATGGATTGGAAGAAGGTGTTAATCAAGGACCTTTAATTAGTCAAAACGCTTTAGAAAAAGTCAAAGAACACATCGCCGATGCGCTCAAAAAAGGGGCGAAACTTCTAAAAGGAGGCAAGGAACATACGCTTAGTGGAACTTACTTTGAGCCTACATTAATCTGTAATGTGGAATCTAATATGCTGGTGGCAAAGGAAGAAACTTTTGGACCGCTAGCACCGATTTTTAAATTTGAAAGTGAAGAAGAAGTTATTACTATGGCAAATGATACAGAATTTGGCTTGGCGGCGTATTTTTTCACACAAGATTATAAGCGACAATGGCGTGTTGCTGAAGCATTAGAATATGGAATGGTAGGGATTAACACAGGGTTAATTTCTAATGAAGTTGCTCCCTTTGGTGGCGTTAAACACAGCGGTTTAGGGAGAGAAGGTTCAAAATATGGATTAGAAGAATATATGGAGCTTAAATATTTATGCTTAAGCTTAACGTGAGTTTGGCTATAATTGCGCTTTGAATTTTTAAATAAAAGGTTTTTCTTTGCGAGTATTGTTTGAAAAATTGATGTGGAATGCGCGGTTGTTTATTATTTTGGCGGTGATTTTATCGCTTGTGGGTTCAATCTTGCTTTTCGTTGTGGCAAGTGTGGATATTATAAAAGCGGCAAAACAGACTTATTTATATTATATTGGAGCATTATGGGAGGGAGCAGATATTCATAATATTTTGCTAAACTCTATTATTATGGCGATTGATTTGTATCTTATTGCTGTGGTGCTTTTAATCTTTGCCTTTGGTTTGTATGAATTATTTATTAACAAAATTGAAGTTAAAGATGAGAGTCAATCTAAAGTATTAGAGATTCATACACTAGATCAACTTAAAGATAAGCTTGCAAAAGTGATTGTTATGGCGTTAATTGTTGCGTTTTTCTCAAAGGTGTTAAATATGGGAATGAAAACAACGCAAGATATGTTGTTTTTTGCGATTTCTATTTTATCGCTTGCTGTTGGGCTGTATTTCTTACACAAAGATTCCAAACATTAAGGAAGTGTGATGAAAACCTTAAAAGATTGGTTAAAAGTTGGAATCCTTTTTTGTATTTTAAGCGCAATGGCGCAAGCAAAGGATTTACAAGTAGTTCAGAGTTTTAGTGCAAACTTTGAACAAAGGGTACATTCTGCTGATAACAAAGGAAGCACACTAAAATATACAGGCACTCTAAAGGCATTAGCCCCAACTAGCGTGCTATGGAAGTATGAAACGCCTATTCCAAAAGAGATTTATATTGATAATGGCACAATGATTATCTTTGAGCCAAAGCTTCAACAGGCAATTTTCACACAATTACAAGAAAATATGGATTTGCTAAGTTTGCTTAAAAAAGCAAAAAAAATTAAAGAAAATCATTATGAAGCGGTGATTTTAGGGCAAAAATACATTCTATTGCTTAAAGATGGAATCTTAAAAGAATTGCGTTTTGTTGATGCTCTAGGCAATAAAGTAGAGATTGTTTTTACTAAGATTGTGATTAATAGCAAGATTGATGAAGGCATTTTTGAGTTTAATCCCGCTGGAGATATTGATATTATCTATCATTAAAGAGTGTGTAAAATTGGTAAAAATTTGTGAATTTTCTCTAAAAATTTAAATATTTTTTGACTTATTTGTAGAAAAGTGCGTTAGAATAGAACTTGATTCAATCTTATTTAAGGAGTCAAGTATGGGAACAATTACACTTATTAATAATGAAACAGGTGAAAAGTTTGACTTTGATTTAATTGACTGCACAAGGGGACCTAAAGCGGTTGATTTTAGTAAGTTGTTTGAGCGCACAAATATTTTTTCTTATGACCCGGGATATGGTTCAACAGCGGGTTGTGAATCTACAATTAGTTTTGTAGATGGTAAAAATGGGCGTTTGCTTTATAAGGGCTTGCCCATTGAAGAAGTAGTAGAAAAATATCGCTTCACCGATGTTGCAAAACTTTTGATTACAGGGGAAGTGCCAAAAGATGAGAAGGAATCTAAAGAGTTTGATTTGGAATTGCGTCATCGTGGGTTTTTACACGAAGGGCTAATTAATATCTTTAGCGCATTCCCAGATGGCGGACATCCTATGGCAAATCTAAGCTCCGCTGTTGCGGCACTCTCTACATTCCATTTTGATCACAATGAAATGGAAGAAGAAGATGATTATCAAACAATGGCGCGTAGAATCATCGCAAAAATCACAACTTTAGTCGCATTTTCTTATCGTAATTCTATTGGAGCACCTTTTATCTATCCAGATATTAGTAGGGATTATGTGGAAAACTTTTTGTATATGTTGCGTGCATATCCCGGAGGCAAGCTAAAATACACACTTAAGGGAGAAGAAGAGATTACCCCATTAGAAGTTGAGGCGTTAGATAAAATCTTTACACTTCACGCTGATCACGGGCAAAATGCTTCTACAACAACGGTGCGTAATGTTGCTTCCACAGGTGTGCATCCTTATGCAGCAATCTCTGCGGGCATTAACGCGCTTTGGGGACCAGCACATGGGGGAGCAAATGAAAAGGTTTTAGTTCAACTTGCAGAAATTGGCGATGTGAAAAATGTAGAGAAATTCGTAGCACGCGCAAAAGATAAAAACGATCCTTTTAGACTTATGGGCTTTGGACATCGCGTGTATAAAAGCTATGATCCACGCGCAAAGGCGATTAAAGCATTAAAAGATGAGCTTGATAAAAAAGGTATTAGAATGAATGCGCGTTTTAGTGAGATTGCTGAAAAATTAGAAGAAGTGGCATTGAGTGATGATTATTTTAAAGAGAGAAATTTGTATCCTAATGTGGATTTTTATAGTGGGATTATTTTAACAGCACTTAGGATTCCTGTGTCGCTATTTACGCCAATTTTTGTGATTGGTAGAATGCCCGGTTGGTGCGCACAAGTAATGGAACATATCAAAAATCCACACGCAAGAATTACGCGTCCAAGACAAGTTTATTTGGGTAAATAAAGCTTAAGAGGTAAAGAGTGATTTTATTTTTTATGCGATACAATGCGCGCTAATTTTTAAGTTAGGAAAGATAATGCAAGAATGGAATCCTAAAAGTTGGCGTAGCAAAGTCGCTTTACAACAGCCTATTTACAATGATTTAGAAGTGTTAAATCGCATTCAAGATAAACTTAGTAAATATCCGCCATTAGTGTTTGCTGGGGAAGCAAGATCGCTAAAAGCACACTTGGCAAAGGTTTCACGCGGGGAAGCATTTTTGCTACAAGGTGGCGATTGTGCGGAGAGTTTTGCGGATTTTAATGCAGTAAGAATTAGGGATTTGTTTAAGATTATCTTACAAATGGCAGTGGTTTTAACCTATGCTGGAGCTTGTCCGATTGTAAAAGTTGGACGCCTAGCGGGGCAGTTTGCAAAACCTAGAAGCAGTGATACAGAAACTCTTAATGGAATCACTTTACCTAGTTATCGTGGAGATATTATTAATGGCATAGAATTTAGTGCCAAAGCTAGGGAAGCTAATCCAAATAGGATTTTGCAAGCTTATCATCAATCCGCTGCTACGCTAAATTTAATCCGTGCCTTTGCGCAAGGGGGTTTAGCAGATTTAAATCAAGTGCAAAAGTGGAATCTTGATTTTGTCAATAATGCTCAAAGTGAGAGATTTTGCGAAATGGCAGATAAAATCACGCAAGCCTTAGCGTTTATGGAAGCGTGCGGAATCACAGCAAAAAATACTCCAACCTTACACGAAACGGAGTTTTTTACTTCACATGAAGCATTGCTTTTAAATTATGAAGAAGCCTTGACGCGCAAGGACCATTTGACAGGTGATTGGTATGATTGTTCAGCACATATGTTATGGATTGGAGAGCGCACACGCAATTTAGACGGAGCGCATTTGGAGTTTTTGCGTGGCGTTGGAAATCCTTTGGGGGTAAAAATTGGACCAAATGCTACAAAAGATGATATTTTAGGGATTTGTGAGATTTTAAATCCAAGCAATGAAGCAGGACGATTAAATTTTATTGTTAGAATGGGCGCAAGCACAATCCTTGATAGACTTCCAAAGCTTTTGGAATCCATTAAGAGCGAGGGTAAAGAGATTGTATGGAGCATTGATCCAATGCACGGCAATACAATAAAAGCAAGTAGCGGTTATAAAACCCGTTCTTTTGATAGTATTTTAAGTGAAGTGAAAGCATTTTTTGAAATCCACAAAAGTGTCGGCACTTATGCAGGTGGCGTGCATTTGGAGATGACAGGAGAAGATGTGACAGAGTGTGTGGGAGGAATGCAAGCAATCACGGAAGAAAATTTGGGTTGCAACTATAATACACAATGTGATCCGCGCTTAAATGCAAGCCAAGCCATTGAACTTTCCTTTTTAATCGCTGATGTTCTAAAACAAAGGCGCATTTAACTCAAGGATTCCATATTCTAAAATATGGAATCCAAAATCAAACTGCTTTGTAAAATATTAAAGGACGCTTATTATTTTTTTAATTTTTTATAAAACTTTGTTTAAAAATAGCTAAAATTATGATACAATTCTGAAATTTTTAAATCTATCGCTAAGGATAAAAGGTATGAGAATTTTGATTATTGAAGATGAAGTTAGTCTTAATAAGACTATTACAGAGGGCTTAAATGAGTTTAGTTATCAAACAGATGTTGCAGAAAACTTAAAAGATGGTGAGTATTATATTAGTATTCGTAATTATGATTTGGTGCTTGCAGATTGGATGTTACCTGATGGTAGTGGATTAGAGATTATTAATCAAGTTAAGAATAAATCTCCACGCACAGCAGTTGTGGTAATTTCTGCAAAAGATGATGCGCAAAGCGAAGTGGAAGCATTAAGAGCGGGTGCAGATGACTTTTTAGCAAAACCTTTTGATTTTAGCGTTTTAGTTGCTAGAATTGAGGCGCGTTTGCGTTTTGGCGGAACAAATCTTATTGAAATTGAAGATTTAGTAATTAATCCTGATGAAGAGAAGATTACTTATAAAGGACAAGAGATTGAGCTTAAAGGTAAGCCTTTTGAAGTATTAACACATCTTGCACGCCATAGAGATCAAATTGTTTCAAAAGAGCAATTACTAGATGCAATTTGGGAAGAGCCAGAGCTTGTAACGCCAAATGTTATTGAAGTGGCAATCAATCAAATTCGCCAAAAAATGGACAAGCCTTTAAATATCGCAACGATTGAAACAGTAAGGCGCAGAGGTTATAGATTCTGCTATCCAAAGAGCGTTTAATCTCTTGCAAAAGCTCTTTTTATATATTTGTATCGCCCTTGTGGCGGTATTTTCTACTTTTTTTTATGCGTGCTTACACATTGTAACTTATCAAAATATAGAATCCAAATTACAACAAACTATCAAACAAGATCCCTTTAATGAAAAAATTTCGCAAATTCAACAAGATATTAGCCAAGAAGTTAGGAATCTAGAAACTTTTGGTATTGTGCTAGTAGCGTTAAATTGCGCATTTTGGATTCTAATTATAACGCTATTGTGGAAAGAAAAGCAAAGATTAAAGACAACTATTGCAACTCTAAATACACTAAGTGAGCCTAGCGCATTTAAATATTTGGAGAAAAATCCCCTAGAACAAGCTTTGAAGGGATTGTTAGAGCGCATACAAGAGTATTATGAAATCCAAAAACAACTTTATAGTGGGATTGTACACGAGTTAAAAACGCCCTTAGCAGTGATTAAAGCCAAATGCGAAGTTACCTTGTTAAAACCGCGCGAAAATGTAGTTTATATCAATGCCCTAAAAGAAAATATACAAAGTGTCAATGTAGCGCAAGCTAGCATTAAGGCGTTGTTTGATTTGCAAAACTGCCAAATCCACAAAGAAAGCCCCAAAAAGCTTGTTATCCAAAACGAACTAGAGAATATCACAAGAGATTTTGCTTTGTTGCATAAAGATAGAAAGTTTGATTACAAGCTTCAAGCACAAGGCTTAGAGCTAGCAATTCAGCCATCACTTTTAAGACAGATTATTCAAAACTTTCTGCAAAATGCTTTCAAATTTACCCCAAAAGATAAGGCAGTTTCTTTAAAAAGCTATGTGGAAAATGGAATCTTAAAAATAGAAGTTTTAGATGAAGGATGTGGAATTGCCACTAATTTTGATGTTTTTGCGCCTTTTAAAAAGAATGGAGAGCAAGAGGGAATAGGGCTTGGGCTGTTTTTGGCTAAAAGGGCAGCACAGGCTCTAGGTGGAGAAATCAAACTAGAAAATCGCAAGGATACACAAGGGGCTATTGCAACTTTTACGCTTAAAATTTAGTTTCTATTTTAGGAACAGAAATTGCTACAACACTTGTATTAAGGAGTTGTTATGCAAAGGATTGTTTTAAGTGTGTTAATGCTCTCTAGTGTGGCGTTTGCTGCTCCAAAAGTGGATTTTAAAAATGCTTGTGTGCCTTTAGCGCAGTTTTCAAAGTCTCAAAAAGAAGTGCTTTTACGCTCTTATCTTGCAGGAGAGAGTGAGGGGTTTGGACTGACGCTTGCAGCCATTGCGTGGAAAGAATCTTGCGCAGGTGAGTATAAAATGAATTTTCAAGATCCAAGTGCTGGTAATTTTCACGCCTATATTCCGGGCGTGATTAATCGCTACCCACAATTAAAACAAAATGGTTTTACGCAAAATATGGTAGGCGCAATGCTTGTAGAAGATGATGAGTTTGCTGCAAAAATCGCTATTTTGGAGCTAAAGTTTTGGCAAAAAGAACATAAAGGCAATTGGAAAAATATTATTAAGTCTTACAACAAAGGTTATAGCTGGAAAAAAAGCCAAAGCGCAAATACGCAAGCTGAGAAATATTATCAAGAAGTTGCGTGGCGCATTAGAGAGTTAGAATCCTATTTTAAAGGACGGGATATAAAACAAGTAGCATTAGAGCTTCCAAAGGCGCATAAGGAATACAAAAAAGCAAAGGAACAAGACAAGCAAGAAAACTTCTATGCTTATGAGAAAGATTTAGCTTCAAATGATTTTAAGTTTTTACCCATTTATCAAGTAGGCAATGAATTTGCAGCACCTTATACACCTAAAAAAACAGTATTAAAAGACTTTGAATTGTTAGAGATTTATTGATTGCATTAATTAAAATAGAAATGTTTATTAAATTTGTTACTAAAAGTAACTTTAACTTCAAATTTACTTTACTTTAAAAATTCTAATAAATCCCTATTAAATGGAATCTGATTTTATTTCTTAGAATATTATCTTTATAAAATATAAAATTTAATAATATTATTTTATTTATTTTTTAAAAAATAAATTGTAGATTTACAAAATTTTTAAAAAAGGAGAAAGAAGATGCAATACACTTCAAAAAGAAATTTTTCTTACAATAAACTTGCTGGGTTGTTTATTGTTGGATTATCAACTCAATTATTAGCTGCGGGGGGGGGGGGCTTTTCTAGATAGCCAAAATTTAGAATCTAGTCCTACATCTACTTCAAAAACACTAAATTCTACACAAACCAAAAATACAGATCCTTTTAAAGGCGAGGGAAACAAAACAGAATTAAATGCTGGAGAAAAAATCAATCAAGATATAACTCTTAACGGGGGAGGAAATATCCCTGGTGTGCCACCAACACCTTCACCTTCACAAACATTTATTCTTTCAAAAAATGGTGAAATTTTAGGTAATATTGATATGGAAAAAGGCGTGACAGGTCTTGGAAATACTCTTGGAATAAATTTATATGGAGATAAGGCATTGATGAGCGGAAATATCAATGCAAAAGCGGGACAAGCCTTTATAGCACTTAGGGGAGGTTCTAAAATCACTGGAAATATTAATATAGGGGAAAACGGATTTACCAAATTCGTTATTACAAATAGCCCATCTATTGCTGGACAAAACCATCATAATAACCCTCCAGAAATTGGAACAAATACTATTTCTAGCAAAATAACCGTAAATAAGCTTGGAATGTTAAATATTAGAGCTGAGAATGATAAGGCTTTCAAGATTAATGGTTCTATTGATAACAATGGCGGTATTGTTAATTTGGCAAGCTATAGAAATAGATTCGTTGGTGGAACATATAAGTGTGGTGAAAACAATAATCATACTTGTATAGTTAATGGATACACAATGGAAATGCAAGATGGCTTTATATTTTCTAAAACTGGTGATTACCATTTTAAAAACACAAATGGTGGAAAAATAGGGCTTCATTCTTGGAATTTTACAGAAAGTGGTAGAATCATTATTGATACTGATGGGCAGGATAAGAGAGAAGAGAATCTTAAAAATGTAAAGTTTGGAGAGTTTAATGAGTTTCCGGATCATCCTAATTATCCAAATTTTGTGCGTCCAAAGGAAGAAGAAACAATAACAGAGATGTCAGGTGCTCAGTCCATAAAAACAGATACTAAAACTACACCTATAACCATCACCCTCTTTGGCGATGATAAAATCTTCGCTAAAGGCTCTTATGTCCAATATCTTGTTTTAACCCCTGAAGAAGAAAAAAGAATCTGTAACAATGGAAATTGTGGTGATGTTAATAAAGGCACAGGTATCTATGATAAAGACGGCAGACATAATGTAGCAGGACATTTTATTGAAGGGGGAGCAGGAGCTAATGGAGAAAGTAACTTTGCAACCTTACTCCATGAAGGAAAAGTCATTAAACTTAGTGTTGGTGGTGGAGATACTATTGCACCTGTTGTTCAAGCAGATGGTTTAATTGGTGAATTAAAAGTTAATGATGATACTCCCGGCTCCACTATTGGTTCTAATCAAATTAATGCACTAAATACTAATATGACACAAACCTTTAACACCCTTAAAGAAATCTCTACTAAAACTTTTAGAACAGAGCATACTAATCTCTCAAGCTATAATACTCTAAAAGAACAAGTAGCTTATGCTCTTTATAATCATTCTAAAAATGCTTCAAAGAATAATTCTTTAGATAACAATCCTACAAACAAGAATCTTTCTAGTAATAATTTAAAAAATCATACCAATAATAATCTCTTGAGTTATAATGCAAAGAATTCTTTAAATGATAATATAAATCTATTGGATAATACTAGTAACCCAGGTAATACAAATATTGCTAGTAATGTAAGTAATATAAATGCTTTGACAAATCCTGCAAGCAACACTTCAGGGAATAACACTTTAAGCAATGTTTCAAATAACACTAACTTAGAAGCTTATGCCACAGATGAACAAATTACTACTTATGCTACTTATGCACAAGCTGGTGCATCTGATGCTTTACTCTATGATGAAATCAATAAAGGCTATACAGATTTAGATCTCTTAAGAGCCTTAGATGATATTTTTATTAAGCAAAATAAAAAAGAAAGTGATCTTTATACTTATGCAGTGCCTTATTATAATTACATTAAAGATAAATCTTTAGGATTAGGCACCACAAAAACAAATAGTTATGGATTGCTAGCTGGAGGACAATTAAATTCTAATTATGGAGTTTATGGCTTTTATATTAATTTAGAAAACTCTAAGAGAGAAAACAACACAACAAGCACAGATACAGATAGCACAAGTTATTTAGCAGGATTAACTTATTACAATGCCTTCCATAGATTTTCTAATAAAGAACTCTATGTTAGTCTTAATACAATGCTAGGAACTACAAAGAGTGATGTCTCTATGATAGATAGTGATTCTTATAAAGATGATTTTGACTTTGATTCATTAAATTATGGAGCAGAACTAAGAGCTGGAGTTAATATTTATAATGTCTTAACTAATAGTTATTGGACACCAGAGTTAGGTTTAATCTATACAGGAATGGCAGTAGATTCTTATGAGATTAAACATACAAAGCTTACAGAATATTATGATAAAACAACAATTAATCTCTTAGAAGGGGTTGCAGGATTAAGATTCCATCACGCTTATAATCAAACTACACGCTTTAATGCAGCACTAGGAGCTAAGTTTAGACTCTATGATGATGCAAAAAGTCAAATGAAAATTGCAGGAGAGACATTAGCAAATCCTTTGTTTGCTACAAGAGATATTAAACTTCCAGATACTTCTTATTATGTGCAATTTGGTCTTGTTAAACTTCTAGGAGATAATGTAGAGTTAAGTCTAAACTATCAAGGAAACTTTGCAAAAGATATTCAAGGACATACTGCCTTTGCTAGAATTGGATATTGGTGGTAAGGAGAGAAAATGCAAAGAATAATACTAACTTTACAACAAGAGAAACAAATAAAACAAAACAAAAGTCTAAGCTATCAAATACAGCAGGCTTTACAACAAAATAAACAAAGCAAACAACAAATAAAACAAGTTAAACAAATCAACAAACAAAACAAAAAGACTTCCTATGAAGTCTTTAAAACAACACTAACTTCTTTTTTAGGATTATGTTTATTAGGAAGTTTAAATCTTGCACAAGCAAAAGACAATTTTAATCCTAGTAAAGAATATAAACAAAATTGTTCTATCTGTCATGGAGCAAATGGATTAAAAGCTCCACCTGGAGGTAGAGAAACACAACTTATTGGTGCAATGCTAAAAGATTATGTGTATCAAAGACTTATTGATTATGCAAGTGATAAAGGAGGAACACCGGGAAATAACTTTATTATGTTTGCAGTAATGGATGAATACCAATACACTAAAGAAGAAATCAAACAACTAGCAGAGTATATTACAGATTTAGGGCATAAGGAGATGGAGTAGGGGGATCTTTCTCTCTAGTTAGGAGCATTTTATAAAATTTTATTCTAAATTCTGCAATAAATCCACAATGCTTTGCTAGAATTATATCTTTAATTTTTAATGTTTAAGGATAAAAATGGAGATGTTTTATAATTTAGTAGGCGCGACAAGTGGGTTTTTATATACTTATTGGCTTGTTTTTGCTCTGATTTTATGTGGGTTGTATTTGACAATTAGGACGCGTTTTATTCAAGTTAGATTTTTAAAAGACGCATTTTTGGTGTTAAAAGAGCGTGGAAACAAGGAACATATTACGCCCTTTGGTGCGTTAATGATTTCTACGGCTTCAAGAGTTGGAATCGGAAATATCGTTGGTGTTTCTGTGGCGATTGCTGGTGGTGGTGTTGGTGCGTTATTTTGGATGTGGATTACTGCTATTGTCGGTGGAGCCAGCGCGTTTGTAGAATCTACTTTAGCGCAAGTATATAAGCGCAGAGATGGAGAACATCACTATAAAGGCGGTCCTGCATATTACATAGAGGCGGCGTTAAAATCACGCTCTCTTGGTGTTTTGTTTGCAACTTCTTTAATCTTCTGCTTTGCTTGTGGCTTTAATGGATTGCAATCTTATACACTCACTTCATCTTTTGAGATTTTTGTAGGCACTGAAGCTTATAATGATGGTTATTTGACAATTTTTGTAGGGCTTGTTTTGGCGGTTTTGGTGTCGTTTTTCTTTTTTGGTGGGGCGAAAAAATCTGCAATTATTTCATCAATTTTAGTGCCGATTATGGCGTTTGGCTATCTTGTGGTGGCATTAATTGTAGTAGGAATGAATGTAGATAAGATTCCATTAATTTTTGGAAGCGTTTTGCAAGAAGCGTTTAATTTTGAAGCGATTTTTGGTGGATTTGCCGGAAGCGCGATTGTTATAGGGATTAAGCGTGGATTATTCTCTAATGAAGCAGGTATGGGTTCTGCTCCAAATGCTGCAGCGGCGGCGCACACAAGCCACCCTGCAAAACAAGGAATGGTGCAAACGCTCTCAGTATTTATTGATACGCTAATTATTTGTTCAGCAAGTGCTTTTATGGTGCTTTGTTCTAATATTGATACAAGCAATTTACAAGGAATGGCATTGATTCAAGGTGTTATGCAAGGGCATTTAGGGACTTTTGGGCTAATGTTTGTAAGTATAGCAATTGTGCTGTTTGCCTTTACTTCTTTAATTGGGAATTACTTTTATGCAGAAGCGAACTTTAAGTTTATCACAGAAAATAAGCTTGCCTTGCAAATTTTTAGGGCTTGCGCGGTGATAATGGTGTTTATTGGCGCTCAGCTTAATTTATCGCTTGCGTGGGATTTGGCTGATGTGTTTATGGGGCTTATGGCAAGTATTAATATCGTTGTGATTTTGTTTTTAAGTAATATTGCAATCAAAGTGTTAAAAGACTATGAAGCTCAAAGAAAAGAAGGTAAAAATCCTGTATTTAAAGCCGAAAACATAGGGATTACAAATACAGAGTTTTGGAAATAGATCTTGATATGCTGGAGTTTTTAAAATTTTTTGGATAATAAGTTGAACCAATTGCGTTTTTTTTCCAAAGAGAGAAGTCGCAGGATTTTAAATATTGCAATTCCTTCTGGATTAAACTCACTTTTGGATATTATTAATCTTAGCATTGATTTGTTGATGATTGGCACTTTTGGCGCAAGCGCTATTGTAGCGGTGGGTGTTAGCTTGAATTTTATTATGCTAATGTTTGCCTTTACAACGATTGTATTCGTGGGGAATAGCGCGCTTGTGGCTAGATTTTTAGGGGCAAAGGATCAAAAAAGCGCAAATGAAGTTGTGCTAAGTTTAACCTTTGCTTCCTTTTGTTTGTCGTTACCTTTGATGATGTTTGGGTTTTTTGGTTATGAGCTTTTTTTTTCTTGGATTGGAATCTCAGAACAAGCCCATAGTATTGGAAGCGCATATTTGGGAATAGTGCTTTTTAGTATACCTTTACTTTTGGTTAAACAAGTGAGTATTTCTGCATTTTCTGCTGCTGGGGCTACAAAATTTCCTTTTTATATTAAAATTGCAATTACGCTTATTAATCCTTTTGTTAAATTTGTATTGATTTTTGGCTTTGTTTTTATCCCATCTTTTGGGGTGATTGGTGCGGCTATTGGGACATTGATTATCAATTTTTTAGAAACTTTAGCGCTCTTTTTGCTTTTGTTGTTGTATAAAAAAAGCCCTATTGCGCTAAAGGGGCGGATTAATTTTGATTTTATTAAGCGTGCTTTTATTGTGGGGATTCCAAGTGGAGCGGAGCGCTTTTTAACGCTTTTTGCGATTTTGTTTATGACAAAATTTGTTGCATTGTATGGGACTTATGATTTGGCGGGTTACCAGATTGCAACAAGAATTGAAGGGTTTGTCTTTATGCCCGGATTTGGCTTTATGATTGCTGCAATGGCGTTAATGGGGCAAAATTTGGGCGCTAAGAAGCCATTAGAAGCAAAATATTCTACTTTAAACACTCTGCTATTGGGTGGAATCTTTATGGGAATTGTAGGCTTTGTGATGAGTGTTTTTGCTCCGCAAATTTCGGAGTTTTTTAGCAAAGATATTGAAACAATTAGTGGGAGTGTGAAATATTTAATCCCTATTGGAATCTCACAAGTTGCTTTTGCTTTTATCTGTATTTTAGATGGGGCATTGCGTGGGGCTGGAATTACAAAAATCACGCTAATAATTAATAGCGTGATGATTTGGGGATTACGCGTTATTCCTTGCTATTTTATTGCGACATTTGGGTATCCTGTGGTTTATATTTATATTTGCATTTGTGTGGAGACATTTTTGAGAGCTTTTGTGTATTGGAAGATTTTTCAAAGTGGGATATGGAAAAAACAAAAAATATAGATTCCAAAAAATTGGAATCCATTTAGTCAATTAGTGCGATAAATAGTTCAAGATTGCTTAAAATATACAGCACAATTACACCAAAACAAAGCAAAAATGCAACAAAAAATAGAACCTTTTTTTCAAAGCTGGTGAGTTTGGTGCTATTTTTGCTAATAGAGATTCCAGTGATAATTAAAATTACAAGTGAGATTCCGCCTAGAATGGCAAGTGTGAGTGTAAAATTCCCAAGCATTTAAACTCCTTAAAAAATTTTAATTATATATTATCTTTCTTTGATTTTCTCTAATTGATGAAATTTTTAGCCTGTTTTAAAAGGTGGTATTGTAAAATCCTTGCATTTTTAAATTTTGGGGTATTTATGATTGATTTAAAACTTCTTGTTAATGATTTTAATGCTGTTGTGGAAAAACTTTCAAAACGCAATATTGAAGCAACTTTGTTAGAAACTTTGCGTCAGAGCAGTTTAAACTACAAGCAAAAGAAAATTGCCCTAGAAGAGTTACAAGCTGAACAAAATGCTAAAACAAAGCTTTTTGCAAAATACAAGCAAGAAGGGGGTGATATTAACGCGCTTAAAATAGAATGCGATGGGCTTAAAACAAAGATTGATTTATATGCAAAAGAATTAGAAGTTTGGGAAAATCAACTCCAAGAACTCACGCATAATATTCCAAATATCCCAGAT
The DNA here is from genome assembly GCF_028751035.1 of Helicobacter winghamensis ATCC BAA-430. Taxonomy (NCBI): domain Bacteria; kingdom Pseudomonadati; phylum Campylobacterota; class Epsilonproteobacteria; order Campylobacterales; family Helicobacteraceae; genus Helicobacter; species Helicobacter winghamensis. The sequence continues at coordinate 731,683 of NZ_CP063533.1, forward strand.
TCTAAAACACCTTTTGGCAAAGATGAGAGCGATAATGTGGAGCTTAAAAAGGTGCTAGAGATTCCACAATTTGACTTTAAGCCTAAAGAGCATTGGGAATTAGCGGAGCAAAATGGATGGATTGACTTTGAGCGGGGAGTGAAACTTGCAAAGAGTCGCTTTAGTGTATTTATGGGAATGGGGGCAAAGCTAGAGAGAGCATTAATTAATTATATGTTAGATTTTAATAGCGCGCGTGGGTTTAGCGAAGTTGGCACGCCAGTAATTGCAAATGCACAAACGCTTTTTGGCACGGGGCAGTTGCCTAAATTTGAAGAGGATTTGTTTAAGATTTCTGATTTTAAAGATGAAGAGAGCGGTAAGGGACACGCATTATACTTGATTCCAACGGCTGAAGCAACGCTTACAAATCTTTATAGTGATGAGATTTTGAAAGAAGATATGCTTCCTGTAATGCTAACAGCTTATACGCCTTGTTTTAGAAAAGAAGCAGGAAGCGCTGGAAGAGATACGCGCGGGATTATTAGACAGCACCAATTTGACAAAGTGGAGCTTGTAGCACTCACAATGCCACAAGATAGCGATATGATGCAAGAAAGAATGATTGCTTGTGCTTCGGAGTTGCTTGTTTCTTTGGGACTTCCGCATCGTTTGGTGCAACTTTGTGGTGGGGACTTGGGCTTTAGTGCAAGTAATACGGTGGATATTGAAGTATGGCTTCCAGGACAGAATTGTTATAGGGAGATTAGCTCTATTTCTAACACAAGAGATTTTCAAGCAAGAAGGGCTAAAATTCGCTATAAAGATTCCAATAAAAAGAATGTCCTAGTGCATACATTAAATGGTTCAAGTTTGGCAGTGGGTAGAACACTTGTAGCTATTATGGAGAATTACCAAAATGCAGATGGCAGTATTAATATCCCGCCTGTTTTAGAGCCATATTTGAGATAGTAAATGGCAGATAATCAAAGTTTTGAAAACTTCTCTAACTCTTTGGAAGCTTCAAATGCATCACAAAACCAAGAGGGCGATGTTATTCAGCTTGATGATAATTTTAATGTTTTAGATGATATTTTAAAAAAGGAGGAGCAACCACAAAATACAGAAGGGAAAACTGCCAAGTTATTAGATTATTTAGCTCAACATAAAAAAGTAACGGCAATTTTAGTTTTTTTGCTTGGTTGTTTGATTCTTGTTTTTATTTTTCTTGCTGGCTTATTTTTAACAAAAGACCATAAATTAGCGACAGAGGATTCAGTAATAGAATCTCCCAAGGAATTTGTTATTAAAAAAAGTGAGGGGCTTATTACGGATGCTGAGAATTTAGAAGCGTGGATTAAAAAGGCAAATTTTTTATATACAAATGGAAACAAGCAAGAAGCCTTAGAGTTATATGGAAAAATCTCTAATTATTCTGAAGTTTTGTCTAATTACAATTTAGGGGTTGCGCAAATGGAAGAAAAGGCATACGAAGAAGCGCTTAAGTCTTTTCAGAAAGCAATTGATTTAAATGAAGACAGAGTGATTAGTGCTTTAAATGCTGCTGTATGTTCTTTGCGTTTAGAAGAACCGCTAAAATACCGCTATTATTTACAGCTTGCGCAGACTTATTTGCCTTATTCTGGGAATTTACCTTTATATTCCTATTTGTATTCCTTGACAAATTTTTATTTGGGAAATTATTTAGAAGCATTTTCATCGCTATTGCATAGAAATTCTCCATATTATCAAGCAGAAAGTGATGCGTTATTGGCGGCTATGTATGCGTATTTTAATAACAATTATAAAGCCATTGAAGCCTTGAGTAAAAATTCAACAGACGCTAAGAATTGGTTTAACCTTGCCTTGCTTTATGCTCGTATTGGGGATTATCCACGCGCAAATTCTTTAATGTTGCAAAGTATTGATGCATTTGGAAGCAATCAAGAGATAGATTTTGCCTTGCTATTAATTAAAATGAAACTACCAGAATATGGACAGGCTGCTAAAATTTCTAGCAAATATGCAAACAATGAGAGCGCATTAAAAAACAATCCTTATCCAATTAAAATCACTTTGCGCGATGAGTTTTTTAACATAGATGTTGCGCAAAAGCGTTTTTGGGAGAGTTTTAGCGGGCAAAAGCTAAATGCGTATAAGATTTTGTTTTATTATGCGCCTTATAAGGTGTTTGACGCGCAAGAAGCCTTTAATGTGATACAAGAAGGTGGGATCAGCATACATATTGAAAACTTGCAAGAAGCAAAAGAAATTTTGGTGCGAGGACAGACAATTTCGCGTGTAAATCGCAATATCGCAAATGCGATTTTAGAAACGCTAAATGGAAATATCCGTAATGCTAATGCGCTTTTAAAAAAGGCGGTGGAGACTTATCCTAATCATTCTATTTTGCATTATAATTTAGGTTTAAATTATGCGCAAATGAATGATTTTGACTTGGCATATCGTCATTTTGTTCGTGCGTTTCATCTAAATCCTAGTGATTTGCACGCGGGGCTTTTTGCGATGATTACAGCAAAGCTAACATACAGGGATACAACGCGCTTAGAAGAGGATATAGGGAAAGAGATTGTAAATTTTAATGGAAATGCAATGGAGCAAGAGTTTATCCAAGCACTCTTAAACTTCGCACGCGATGGGATTCCACATCCGATAGAGTTGCTAGAGAAGGAAAAAAGTAATGTGGCAATTTATTACGCACTAGATTTTGCACAAGGCGTGCAACTTAATAATCAAAGTTTGCTTATTAAAAGTGCGGAATCCTTAAAGCACATCACGCCACGCGATCCTGTTGCAAACTTGCTAGCCTTGCTTGCGCTCAATTACAAAGATGATCCAAAAGCCCTATCTTTAAAGCTTCAGCAATATTATCAAGATCAAAACATCAATAAGGATGCGTTTTATTATGGCGCATCTGTGGTGCGTGAGATGTATATTGAAGTGGCACATATTATTGGAACTTTGCATTATATTCAGCAAGATTTAGATACGCGTTTAATCACGGAGCAAAAAGATGTGCGTGGCGTGATACAGGCTTTGGCATTGACTTATTTGTATCTGCAAGAGTTTGAAAAGGCTTTTACGCTTTATAATAGTTTGATTGATGATTTTAAAGAACAGGATACGCAAACTCTTTTTTTGGCGGGTGTTGCAGCGGTTGGAGCAGGGCATTTAGAAAATGCTACAGCATTGTTACAATTAGCAAAACTTGAAGCTCCAACGCATTATGAAACAAGGATTGCAAATGCAATTATTTACTTGCAAGAGAGAAATTTTAATGCAGCAAGTATGCAGTTTGGAATGCTCGGGGATTCTAAAATCTTATCTAAATATTTTGATTTTAAAATAGACACGCAACAATTATTGCAAAATCCTTAATTTTATGCTTCCTAAAAATCCTACTAAAAAAATCTTAAAAGTATTTTTAGAAGAACAATATCAGAGTTTTAACACAGAATGCGCTGTGAGTGAAGAGTTTTTGGATCCTTTGTTTGTGGCAAGAGAGTTTAAGAATGAGAAGGTTGCTTTGTTTTGTGCATTGTTTGCCTATGGTAATGTTAGAGCGATTTTAAATTTTTTGCAAAGTTGTAATTTGAGAGATTTGCTAGACTCTAATAGAAATTGTAAATTACAAACAAATAAACCTTATCGTTTTCAAAGCAATGCAGAAATTCAGGATTTCTTTAGCGCGTTGCAGTATTTAGGGTCTTTGGAGGATATTTTTTATCAAGGGTATCAAAAAGTTGGAATCCAAAATGGCATTTTAGGTGGAATCCAAAATTTGCAACGCGCAATTTATGAGCGTTTGGAAAATCCTAATTCTAAGGGTTTGCAGTTTTTACTAGGTGCGCCAATTACTGAGAAAAACACTTCGCCTTTAAAAAGATGGAATCTTTTTTTACGCTGGATGGTTAGAAAGGATTGTTTGGATTTGGGCTTGTGGAATAGTGTGGATAAAAGGGATTTGCTCTTGCCGCTTGATACGCATACTTTTAGAATCTCACAAAGATTAGGATTATTAGAGCGCAAGAGTTATGATTATAAAGCAGTGCTTGAAGTAAGCCAAAGTTTAAGAGAGTTTAATCCAAGCGATCCGATTAAATATGATTTTGCGCTTTATAGAATCGGACAGCTTGGGCTTTTAGATTAGCGTTTGAGTTGGATAGCCTCTTGCATTAGTTGGTCAGCTGTTGTGATGGATTTCGCGCTCATTTGATAACCTCTTTGATAGACAATTAAATCTGTTAGGGCAGTCCCTGTATCTACATTGCTAGTTTCTAGCATATGATCCATTACTTGCCCAAATTTAAGCCCTGCAAGCCCATCCTCATTCCACGCTAGAATGGGTGGTCCACTCACAACGCTAGTTTGTCCATTAATAGTGCGCGCATTCATTTCAAAAAGATTTCCACCTACTTTGCTCAAACCTTGATCATTGACAAATGCAGCAACTCCAAACCTACCGATAGGTTCTGTTCTTCCATTTGTGAAATTTACTAAAATGATGCCATCTTTGTTGATAACTATATCTTTCATAATTCCAGATGCTGTTCCATCTTGTGTGATAGATTTTGTGGTGGAATCCGTATAAGCAAAATTACTAGAAGTTTTACCATCTTCGGATTTCGTTAAATCTACAGTTATACTGCCATTATTAAATGGCACTTCAAAAGGAGTTGCATTTGCACTTCCATCAGCATTAAAAGTTATTTCACTCATTACGGGTGTATCGCTGATTAGTGCTTTTCCTGTGCTGTCATAAATTTCTGTACGCACTTCCCAGCGTTCTAGTGTTGCAGGATTAGAATTAGGGTCGCCTTGTTCTAAGAGTACATATTGACTCTTTAGGATAAATTTCTCGCCAGAATCACTAAAGATTTCCGTGTTTGTTTCATAAGTTGGAACTTGAAGTTGAGTGCTACTAATACCATTTAATTTAATGGCTTTCCAGCCTTTGGTATCTTCTGCTGGATTTGTGTTTCCTTCCCCATTAATTTTTTGATACAAGATTCCATTGTGGCTTACTATGGAATCTTGCTTATAGGTTTTACCATTTTCGTATTTTCCGATACTTCCTATTTTTGTTTCACCTACCTGCTTCCAGTTTGTGGTATCTTCTGCTGGGGATTTTATAGTAACTTCACCGGTGGCTGGGTCTGTAACTTCTTCTACAATTCCTTTATCGGTGAGCTTTTGATAAATCTTTCCATCTATAATAACAAAGGAATCTTTATCATATTCTTTAGCTTGTTTGTCGATGTATTCTTGCACAGAGCTACTATCAATAAGCGTCCAGCCATTAGTATCATCAAGAGGATTTCCCGCGGCTACCCCATCTCCATTTTTTTGAAAAATCATTCCCTCATATTTCACATAATCTTTGTCTTTATAGTCTTTGCCATCCACAAACTCGCTGAGTTGTCCTTTAAAAGCGGATTCCAAAGCACTTTCATTTGCTTTTAAGCCTAGTTTGTCTGCTAGCTTTCCACTTACGCTTAATTTTATATCTTGCATTCCGCTATTACTTAGGTATAAAGAACAATCTACAGGATTTCCTTCGCTATCAAGTTTTAATCCAAGTGTTAAGCCAGTTTTGTTTTTGACTAGCTCCATAAGTTCGCCTACGCTTTTAAAATCTACTCCATAAGAGAAAGTGTAATCTGTAGTTGCTCCGCCTTTTTCAATGCTAAATTTAAGATCTTTAAAGTTTTTAGCATCAATAGGCTTACCGCTTGCATCCATTAGAGAGTTAATATCTTGTGCTAGGAATTTATCCATACTAAATTTTCCATTTTCATCTTGTAAAGCAGTGATGCCCTTTGGATTTTGTGTGCGGTTTAGGTTGATTGCTAGATTGACTTCTGTGGTGAGTGTGGGCTTATAATGCAAATCTTTTGGGATTTGTAAAGGCTCTAATTTTGATCCTCCAAGCGCTGCATAATCTGCTTCTAGGTTATTTGTGCCAGTTAGAGTTCCATCTGCTGCAATTTTTCCTAGATTGATTCCATACATATAATAACCACTAGAATTTACCAAATATCCTTCGCCATCTAGACTAAAAGAACCATCTCTTGTGAAGAAATTTTGTTGTGTGCCTGTGTAATTTGGAGATTTAATATCAAATTCCCCACTTTTATCAAGCCCAACAACAAACCAGCCCTTTCCACTATAAGCAACATTGAAATCCCCATCAGCTTTTACATAAGTGCCATCATTGGAATTAATTGCATTAGAGCCAATGGTTGCACCATAGTTATAATCGTTATTGATGGGGGAGTTTGAATTAATAAAGTTTAAATTTGTGGCAAAAAGGCTTTTAAATTCTGGTAGATTTCCCCTATAACCTGTGGTATTGACATTTGCTATATTGTTTGATGTGGAATCAATTCCGAATTGATGTGTTTTGATTCCACTGATTCCATTATAGAACGATCCAACCATAACAAACTCCTTTAGGCTTTATCTTCTGGTTTTGGCAGATCGGGTAAATCCACACCTTCACCTGTTTTTTTATAATAAGAGGTTACATAGATAATTGGAACAGTTAATTTATCTCCCAATTTAACATAGGGAACACCTTGATCAAAGACAATGCTTTGCACTTCACCTCTTCCTAATTGTGTTTCTTTATATTTGTTTGTATCTTTATCAAGATTATATTCGGCTCTTACTGTGTAATCGCCTTTGCTCATAAACTCCCCTTTATTATTTCTAGTATCCCATTCAAAAGCGATATAGCCTTGCTTACCTTTATATTTATAGGATCCGTCTGGGTTTTTCTCTGCCAAGTCAATTTCACGGATTACATTATTGTCTTTATCGGTAATTGTAATTTTGGGTGAGCCTTTTTCTGGATCAATTGGTTCATCAAAATATAACTCAAACTCAATAGGCTCGTTTTTTTCTACTTTGAGTGCAGTAAATGCTGTTTCGGCGATATTTCCTATCATTCCAACTGTGTTATAACCACCAAGAATAGAGCTATCTTGGATGCTTCCTGCTAAAACACCCATTGTTTCTAGCATTTTTTTCTGTGTTTCTACAAGTTTATTTTGCGCTTCAATGGTTGCTTTGTTGGTTTCTTGCATGGATTTCATTGTTGTCGTCATATCTTCCATTGCTTTTTTCATTTTTTCTTGCGCTTCAACTTGTGTAAGTTGTGCAGTCTGTGTTAGTATCTCTTGTGTTTCCATAGGAGCTGTTGGATCTTGATTTTTTAATTGTTCTAAGAATAAACGCATAAAAGCTTCATTGGATAAGGAATTGCTGTCTTCTTGGTTTTTATCTGGAATTGGCTTGTCGCCTAATGGGTTGTCTGTCCCACCCCCACTGCTTGTTCCACCACCTGAGCTTGTTCCACCCCCACTTTCTGTGCTTCCTCCTGAGCTTGTTCCACCACCTGAACTTGTTCCACCCCCACTTTCTGTGCTTCCTCCTGAGCTTGTTCCACCACCTGAACTTGTTCCACCCCCACTTTCTGTGCTTCCTCCTGAGCTTGTTCCACCACCTGAACTTGTGTTATTTTCTTCTTCTTTTTCTCTAACCCCACTAGGTAGAATTGGATTAGATCTAGTTGATGGGTATTGATAATTTCCACTTAAAGTTGAGATTGTTGACATGGTTGCTCCTTAAGCATAGTATGAAAAGCTAAGTTCCGCAATGGCTAGTTTTGCATAGGGATTCTTTGCTTTTTTGTCTATGTGCAAGCTATTTTCGTTCCAATTTTCAGAATTTTTTGGATTTTGTTGTGAATTTTGTTTAAAATTTTCAGAATTTTGCTGTTGTCCTTGTTGGAATCCACCTTGCTGATTTCCACTAGAATTACTAAAATCTCCATTGCCTAGACTATTGCCTTGATTGTCTTTAAAATCAATTTCCACATTTTGGAATCCTAAATTTCCTAGTGCATTCTTGAAATCTTGCGTATTTTGCATAATAAGTTGCAAGGCGTTTTGATTGGAACTAATTTGCACAGAGAGTTTATCGCCATTTTTAGCAATGGTAAGCTCCACGCTTCCTAGATTTTGTGGATTTAGCTCTAGACTAATTTTTGTAACAGGCGGACGATAGTTTGTAATCGCATCTCTTAGGCGATCGCTAAAATGCGTGAAAGTATTTTGGAGGCTGAGACGCGATTCTCTCTGTGTTTGCAAGCTATTTTGGTAGTTTTCTTGATGTGCCTTTTCACTCTCTTTGCGCACTTCTTTTTCTTTGGGTTGTTGGATTTGTTCTTTTGTTTCGCTTTGAGATTTTTGACTTGTTTTTAAGAGATTGTCTAAAAAGCTCTCTTGCTTGGTTGTTTGCTCTTGGGGTTGGAGTATTTCTTGGTTAATATTTAGCGGACTTTGTCTCGTTTCTTTTACATCTTTTAGGGTTTCTTTTGAGATTATTTGAGGCTTTTCGTTTTTGGGAGTGGAATCTTTTTTGGCTTCTTTGTGATTTTTGGCGATAAAATCCATTTGGGTAGGGTTTGGCTTGTTTTCAAATTTTGAATTTTTGGATTCCAACTTTTCTTTTATATTTGCTTCTATATTAATGGGTTTTGGGGTTTGTGTTGGCTTTGGTGCTTCTTTTAAGGTTTGCGCTTGTGGCTCTTGCACCTTTGGATCTTGAATTTGCTGTGCTTTTTGTGGAGCTTTTGAGTTCTGTAAAATTTTGGTTTTGGAATCTATTTTTGTATTCTTGGGATCTAAATTCTCTTTTATTTCTTGTGCTTCTTGCGCTGTGTTAGTTTTAGATTCTACCTTTGTTTTTGGCGTTTCTGGTGTGGAGTTTTGCACCTTTGTTTGAGACTTTTCGTTTTGAGACTTCTCGTTAGGTTTGGAATCTAAAATTATAGAGTCATTTTTAGATTCCAACTTTTGAGTGTGCTTTGTATCATTTGTGTTGATAGGTTCTTTTGTATCTGTTTTTTTAGATTCCTTGTTTTGCTTGATTTCTTGTGCTTTTTTTTGAAAACCTAAAGAGTCTTTGGCGGTCAAATTTTTATCTTGTAAAATCGCATTAAACAAAGGCTTTTTAGGATTATTTTTAGGCTCTGTTTTTGGTTCAAGTTTAGAATCTATTGTGTTTTTGGATTCCGCATTTTCTAACTTTTCATTTAATTTGGCTGTGGTTTGTGTAGAAATTTTTTTAAGATTAAGCTGCAAATTTTTAGCAACTTCACTTAAATCTTTGAGAGTTTTTTCTTTGTTTTGTATGCTTGAAAATTCTAGTAAATCCTTAGCGCTTCTTGGCTGAGGTATTTTTTGAGATTTAAAATCTTTGGTGAGATTATATTTTTCATCAAGAATTTTTAGAAAATTGCTTTTGCTGGGCATTAATTTATCATCTTTTTGAGTGCTTAGCGGAATTTTTAGAGTGGAATCTTTTTTTATATCTTTTTTTGTAGCTGGCTGTGTTAGTGTATTAAAAATTTGCGCAAAACCTTGAGAATCTTCCGTTTGGGTTTCAAATGGATTGTGTTTGGTTGTATTTTTTGTGTGGATAGCAGATTTCTGATTAATAGATTCAACTTCTAAAAAAGGAAGCATAGCAACGCCTTTTTGCAAATAAGATTCCATATTTAAAGCAAAAAACATTCCATATAAAGCATTTTATGTTAAGAATAATTTGAGTAGAATCCGCAATTTATTTTACAGATTAAAATCCTAAGGAAACAAATGCAAGAAATTAGAAATATTGCGGTTATTGCGCACGTAGATCACGGAAAAACAACACTTGTAGATGGGCTTTTGCGCCAGTCTGGCACATTTGCAAGCCATGAACAGGTTGATGAGCGCGTGATGGATAGTAATGATATTGAAAAAGAGCGTGGAATTACAATTCTTTCTAAAAATACGGCAATTAACTATAAGGGTGCTAAGATTAATATTATTGACACTCCCGGACACGCGGATTTTGGGGGTGAAGTTGAGCGTGTTTTAAAAATGGTTGATGGAGTCTTGTTGCTTGTAGATGCACAAGAAGGGGTGATGCCACAGACTAAATTTGTAGTGAAAAAGGCGCTAGGGCTTGGAATCCGTCCTATCGTGGTGGTAAATAAGATTGATAAGCCTGCGGCGCAGCCTGATAGGGTGATTGATGAAGTGTTTGATTTATTTTCTGCAATGGGAGCAAATGAAGAGCAATTAGACTTTCCTATTGTGTATGCCGCTGCGCGTGATGGCTATGCAATAAAAGAGCTAGATGATGAAAAAAAGAATTTAGAGCCACTTTTTGATGCGATTTTAGAATATGTGCCATTGCCTAGTGGTAATAAGGAAAATCCTTTGCAGGTGCAAATTTTTACACTAGATTATGATAATTATGTGGGCAAAATTGGAATTGCAAGAATTTTTAATGGTAAGATTAGAAAGGGTGAGAATGTAATGCTTGCTAAGAGTAATGGAGAGAAAGTTACAGGTAAGATTACAAAACTCATTGGTTTTTATGGGCTTGCAAGAACAGAGATTGATGAGGCACAAGCAGGGGATATTGTGGCACTAGCGGGATTCCATTCTATTAATGTTGGGGATTCTATTGTAGATCCTAATAATCCTATTCCACTTGATCCTATGCACCTAGAAGAGCCAACAATGAGCGTGAATTTTGCTGTAAATGACTCTCCATTTGCTGGGCTAGAAGGTAAGCATGTAACAGCAAATAAACTAAAAGAGCGCCTTGAAAAAGAAATGCAAACTAATATTGCTATGAAAGTTGAAGAATTAGGTGAGGGCAAGTTTAAGGTTAGCGGTAGGGGAGAGCTACAAATCACAATTCTAGCAGAGAATCTAAGAAGAGAAGATTATGAGTTTAGTATTTCGCGCCCTGAAGTGATTGTGAAAGAGATTGATGGACAAAAATGTGAACCTTTTGAATCTTTAGTTGTAGATACGCCACAAGATTATTCTGGAAGCGTGATTGAAAAGCTAGGACGTAGAAGAGCAGAGTTAAAAGCTATGAACCCTATGGGAGAAGGCTACACAAGGTTGGAATTTGAGATTCCAGCTAGAGGACTTATTGGATATAGAAGTGAATTTTTAACAGACACTAAAGGGGAAGGTGTGATGAACAATAGCTTTTTAGAATTTCGCCCTTTTAGTGGAAGTGTGGAGACTAGAAGCAATGGTGCATTAATCTCTATGGAAAATGGTGAGGCAACGCCTTTTTCATTGGGAAATATCCAAGAGAGGGGTGTGCTGTTTATTCCACCACAAACTAAGGTATATGTGGGAATGATTATTGGAGAGCATAGCAGAGAAAATGATTTAGATGTTAATCCTGTTAAAGCAAAGCATTTGACAAATATGCGTGCAAGCGGAAGTGATGATGCAATTAAGCTAACACCGCCTAGGGATTTAAATTTGGAGCGCGCATTGGAGTGGATTGAAGAAGATGAGATTTTAGAAGTTACGCCAAAGAATATTAGAATCCGCAAAAAAGTGCTAGATCCAACACAAAGAAAAAGAAAAGCAAAATAAGGGGGCAAAATGCTGACAGTTGTTAAGAGGAATGGGAGAATTGAACCACTAGATGTTACAAAGATTCAAAAGCATACAAAAGATTCCGTTTTGGGGTTAGAAGGTGTTTCGCAAAGCGAATTAGAAGTGGATGCGAAGTTGCAATTTCGCGATAAAATCACCACACAAGAGATTCAACAAACGCTGATTAAAACAGCAGTGGATAAGATTGATATTGATTGTCCTAATTGGACTTATGTTGCGGCACGCTTGTTTTTATATGATTTATACCATCGTGTTAATGGTTTTAATGGCTATAAAAGCCTTGCAGAATATTTTGAGAAAGGGGAAAGAGAAAATCGTATTATTGGGGGCTTAAAAGAGAAATTTAATCTTGATCGTTTAAATAAAAAAATTGTTCCAGAAAGAGATTTGCAGTTTAATTATTTGGGTGTCAAGACGCTTTATGATCGCTATTTACTAAAGGATAAGCAGGGTAATCCTATTGAATTGCCACAGCATATGTTTATGGGGATTGCAATGTTTTTGGCGCAAAACGAAAAAGATCCTAATTATTGGGCAGAGCAGTTTTATGATTTGCTTTCAAAGTTTGAAGTGATGGTAGCAACACCTACGCTTTCAAATGCGAGAACTCCACGCCATCAACTTAGCTCTTGTTATGTAGGAAGCACGCCTGATAGTATTGAAGGAATTTTTGATTCTTATAAAGAAATGGCACTTTTAAGTAAATATGGCGGTGGAATTGGCTGGGATTTTTCTAAAATCCGTGGGCTAGGAAGTTTTATTGATGGGCATAAAAATGCTGCAGGCGGAGTGATCCCTTTTTTGAAAATCACAAATGATATTGCCATTGCTGTGGATCAGTTGGGCACTAGAAAAGGTGCAATTTCTGTATATTTAGAGCCTTGGCATAGTGATATTTTTGATTTTGTAGATATTAAGAAAAATAGTGGAGAAGAAAGAAGACGCACGCACGATTTATTTCCAGCGTTATGGATTCCAGATTTATTTATGAAAAGAGTAGGCGAAGATGGTTTGTGGAGTCTGTTTGACTCGCTTGCTTGCGCGGATTTAACAAATTTGTATGGGGAAGCTTTTGAGGCGCGTTATATTCAATATGAACAAGATGAAAGCATCGTTAGGGAAACTGTTAAAGCTAAGGATCTTTGGAAGAAAATTTTAACGAGTTATTTTGAAATTGGTTCTCCATTTTTATGCTTTAAAGATAATGCAAATCGTGCCAACCCAAATGCACACGCTGGGATTATTAGAAGCTCAAATCTTTGCACAGAGATTTTTCAAAATACAGAACCAAACACGACTTTTATTCGTGTAGAATTTGAAGATGGCACAATTGAAGATTATCCAGAGTATCAGCCTATTATTACAGATTATGGTATTGAAAAGCTTTCTAATAAAATCACTTCCACAGATAGTATTGGTGGTAAAAAGGTTTTTATTGCTCAAAGAGAATCAAAAGATGGTAAAACTGCTGTGTGTAATCTAGCGTCCATTAATCTTTCAAAAATTCACACAAAAGAAGATATTGAACGCGTTGTGCCAATTGCAATTAGAATGCTTGATAATGTGATTGATTTAAATTTCTATCCAAATCGTAAGGTTAAGGTTACAAATTTAGATAATCGTGCCATTGGACTTGGTGTGATGGGTGAAGCACAAATGCTTGCAGAATCTCGTATAGAGTGGGGAAGTGATGCACATTTGCAAAAGATTGATGCAATTATGGAATCTGTGAGCTATAATGCAATTAAATCTAGTTGTGAGCTAGCGCAAGAGAAGGGCGTTTATAGCGACTTTGTAGGCTCTGAGTGGTCTAAGGGGATTTTTCCTATTGATAAGGCAAATAACGAAGCAAAGGCTCTTGTGGATCGTGGTGGATTGTTTGCGTATGATTATGATTGGAATGCATTGCGTGAGGAAGTCAAAACTAAAGGAATGCGCAATGGTTATTTAATGGCGATTGCTCCAACAAGCTCCATTTCTATTTTAGTTGGCACAACACAGACAATTGAGCCAATTTATAAGCGCAAATGGTTTGAGGAAAATCTTAGTGGCTTGATTCCAGTTGTTGCGCCAAATTTAAGCTTGGATAATTGGAATTATTATACTTCAGCTTATGAAATTGATCAACGCCTACTTGTTAAAGCTGCCGCTGTGCGTCAAAAGTGGATTGATCAGGGGCAAAGCACAAATATTTTTATGGCTCTTAATTTAGCAAGTGGAAAATACTTAAATGAAATTTATACGCTAGCTTGGAAGCTAGGATTAAAATCTACTTATTATTTACGCTCGCAAAGCATAGAAGCAGAAATCTCAACAGACACGATGGATAGAAGTATTGAATGCGAAGGTTGTCAATAGGTGAAAAAATCCTATCTTATTGATACTTCTATAATCTTAGATGATGTGGAGAATCTATTTTTTCTCCATCAAGATGGTGAAAATACTATTTTTATTTGCGATGTAACCTTAAGTGAGCTAGATAAGAAAAAAGACTTAAATAGCGAAACAGGATTTTTTACAAGGGAATTTTTTAGAAGCATAAATGGCGATAATGCTAGCATTTCAGAATATATCGCGATAGAAAACGACAAAATCCACACGCTATATTTTAGCAATAACGCTAGAGAAATTCCTTTACAAATTATCCATCGTCCCATTTATAAAACTAAATTCCAAGATTATGGGCTAAATGATGCGCGTCTTTTAGAGATTGCTAAAGATTATAATCTCACGCTTTTAACAAATGATATATCTCTAAAGATTTATGCACTTTCTTTAAGTATTAACTCGCAATCCTTAATGCGTGATCGCATTGAAAATCCACAAGAAATTGATTTTTTAACACATTTTAGTGTGCATAAGAGCAATATTAAAGTAAATATAGAAAAAGAGCAAAGGTTTAAGGCTCTAAAAAACTGGAGTTTGCTTGCTATTGATGAGCTAGATAACACAGAAAACAGCCTGTATCAAACAGGCAAAAAACATTATGGAATCAAGCTTGATGGAGTGTTTGAATCTTTGGATTTTGACGCACTTTTAGAAGAATTTGTGTTTTATGTTAAGCCTATTAATTTGGAACAAAAATTCCTTTACGCACTTTTAATGCACCCTAGAAATAAAATTACCATTTGTAGTGGTGCAACAGGCAGTGGAAAAACACTAATTGCTTTGCAGGCGGGATTACATTTGCTTAAAAAGGGCATGGTAGATGGAATCGTATATTTGCGCAACACCGTTACAGCAAATGACAAAGAAGCAGAACTTGGATTTCGTAAAGGCGATGAGAGCCAAAAGCTAAATTATTTTATGTATCCACTCTTTAGTGTAATTAATTTTATGATTACTAAAATGCAAAAGGAATCCCTAGCAAAACGCATTGAATATCGCGGAGATGCAAACAGCATTGAGAGTAAGGAAGCCACAGAATATTTTATCACAAAGCATAATATTGAAGTTATGGATATTGCGCACGCTAGGGGGGTTAGCATTGCTAAGAAGTTTGTGATTTTTGATGAAGCGCAAAATGCGTCAAATGCGACAATTAAGCTCATTGGCACAAGAATGGCAGAGGATTCTAGGATTGTGTTTTTAGGCGATCCTATGCAAATTGATCACCCCTATCTTAGCAAGTTTCGTAATGGGCTTGTGAGTCTGCTAAAAAAAGCAAAGCAAGATAATTTTCTCTCTGCCATTGTGCTACACCAAACAATCCGAAGTGAGATTGCAGGCTGGTTTGAGGATAATTTTTGAATTACGATTCCGCTTTTTGCGTGTTAATGTGGATTAGCACACCTTCTAAAATTGTATCAATATCGCCATCTAAAATCGCATCTACATTAGTGTAAGCAAGGTTTGAGCGTAAATCTTTGACTTGCTGATAAGGCGTTAAAACATAGCTTCTAATTTGATGTCCCCAGCCATTATCACCTTTATCAGTGTGATTGGATTCTGCCTCACGCTTTAGGCGTTCTAGCTCATAAAGCTTAGATTTTAGCATTTTTAACGCGCTTGCTTTGTTTTTGTGTTGGCTTCTATCATTTTGGCATTGCACGACAATTCCGCTAGGCTTATGCGTGATGCGCACAGCAGATTCTGTCTTATTTACATGTTGTCCGCCAGCCCCACTAGCACGATAAGTATCAATCTCTAAGTCTTTTTCGTCAATTTCAATATTAATCTCATCATCAATTTCGGGGCTAACCTGCACAGAGCTAAAACTTGTGTGGCGTTTAGCATTAGCATCAAAGGGGGAGATTCTAACAAGGCGATGCACGCCATTTTCAGCCTTTGCATAGCCATAGGCATTTTCGCCCTTTATAATAAAACTCGCATCTTTAATCCCTGCTTCATCGCCTTCTTGATAATCTAGTAATTCCACTTTAAAGTCCTTGCGTTCCGCCCATCGTAAATACATTCTATAAAGCATACTTGCCCAATCCTGTGATTCTGTTCCACCAGCACCTGGAGTAATGGTAAAGATTGCATTGTTGGAATCTAGTGGATCACTTAACATTACTTCAATTTCAGCATTCTTAATAATAGATTCCAACTCTTCAGATTCTGCAAACAGCACTTCAAGACTCTCTAAATCATCACTTGAGAGTTCAAAAAGTTCAATTGCATCATCAAGGGCAGATTTTGCGTTGTTGTATTTTTCAAGTTGTCGCTCACAACGCTTTTTTTCTTTTTGTAACTCTCCAGCTTTTTTTGCATCTTCCCAAAAATCCTTTGTTTGCTCTAGTTCCGTAATCTCTAAAATACGATTTTTTAGGGAGCTAGGTTGCATAATTTTTTTGATATTTTCACATTTTATATTAAGTGTTTTTAAAAGTTCGCTATAAGTATAAGTATCCAAAAGTTTCCTTTATTTATAATATTCTCTTGCAAGTGTGCAAATCTCGGTGTGTGCTTGCTCTAAAGAATGATAAGAAATAGTGTAAGCATAAGATTCTTTTTTATAGACCTTATCATAATATTCTACAAGTAAAATCTCAGCCACACTCTCTAAATCACCACAATTAAAGGCATCTTTAGCCTTTTGCCAAAAGTCCTTTTTCATAAAAGGAGAGATTTTTTGCATTGCGTTTTCAAAAAATGCGTGTGAGATTTTACCATATTGCTTAGTAATTCTCTTGATTCGCTCTTCAAGTGGAGTTTGGATAAAAATCTTTGGAGCGTTTTGATAGGCGTTATAGAGCACGCTAGGAAGGATTAAATTGCCAATCCTTTTACTCTCACCCTCTACCAAAACAAAAGGTGCATTTTCTAGCTCCCTAAGTCTTTCAAATAGCGCGTTTTGAAAGCTTTTTACACTAGGTTGTGTGCCACAAATCCCACCAAAGCTAGAGCCTAAATGCTTTGCAATCCCTTCTAAATTTAAAGAATTTTCAAAAGAAGCAATAATCTCACTCTTCCCGCTCCCTGTTTGTCCTATAAGAGTAATAAAGTGGTGTGGTAAGGGGGATTGTAAATAGCGCGCCACTTCCTTGCGATAAGCTTTGTAACCACCTTCTAGTAAGGCAACTTGATAACCAATTTGATAAAGTATGATTCCAAGTGCTTGACTGCGCATTCCTCCACGAGCACAATGGATTCCAATAGATTTTTTTGGGCTGATTTTATCTTGCAGTTTTAAAAGATGCTTAGAGATATTAGCGCTCACAAAGCTTGCCCCTAAAACTTTGGCTTTAAAAGAGTTTTGTTTATAAAGTGTGCCGATATACTCAAACTCATCATCATTTAAAACAGGGTAATTTATGGCATTTGGAATGTGTGATTGCTTGTATTCTCTAGGAGAACGCACATCTATGATATGAGAAAAATCTGTTTGTAAAAATTGCTCTATGGGAAGTTTTTTTGTCATTTTAAATCTTTAAACCCCTTTTAAGATACTTGCGGCACATAAACTTTTTAGAGGCTCTGCTGTGTTCCCACCCTGAAGCATTATCCAAAAAGCCTATTGCACAAGTCTCAAAAAGGGCAAATGGAATTTTATCTCATCTTAAATAAAAATAAATTGAATTTTAGTTAGCTATTAAAATGCCGTATCATTTTTATGGTATTTTTATCAAGTTCTGTCCCCCTCTTTTCTAAATCTTTAATAATTTGTTCTCTAGCATTTGCTTTTAGATTCTGTCCAAATTTTGCTTTAATGCTTTTGCTAATTATTTCTATTGTTCCTACAAACACGCCTTTTTCTTGCCCTTCAAATTGTCCTAAATCCATATTTAAAGATTGGTGAGAAGGTTCATATTTTTGAACAAGAGTTTTTAGAATATGTTTTTTTCTTTGTACTTCGGTTATTGTTTTGAAAATGCCACTTAAATAAATTGAAAAGAAAAACTGCGTTGGGATCATAGTATTATTTAGAAAAGTAGAGTGGATATAAGAATAAACTTTTGTAGCAGTAAAAGAAACTTTAGGATTCTCTTTTAAGAGATGGTATTTTCTACCATTCTTTGCGCCGTGTAAGTAAATTTCATTTTCACAATAGCAAAAGCTAACTGGAACTCCATAAGGTTCAATATCCGGAATAATTATTACTCCAAATTCAATTTTTTCTAGCATAGATTCCATCAGCTCGGAATCTATGCATTCAAATTCATTGCGTCTCATTTTATACAGGGAATACCCTAATACTAGAATCTAAAGATTCTTGCAAGACAGATTCAATGGCAAAGAGCGTTCCAGTAGCACTGCTAGCACAACCGCTACAAGCTCCTAAATATCGGATATAAACATCAGTATATCCATCACTTCCATTTTTTAAATCGATGATTTCCATATTTCCACCATCCATCATTAGCATTGGACGGATTTTTTCATCAATAGTGTTTTCAATGGCTTTAATCTTTTGCACCATTGTCATTTCTGTAAATTTCAAATCCCCTTGACTTTGTGCATCTGCTTTTTCTCTTAGGGATTCCTCTTCCATTTCAGCACGCACTTCCTTTAAAATATCAACTAAATAATATTCTCTCTCTTCGTGCCCCCCAGGCTTAATACAGCTTTTGCAAAATGCGCCTGCTTTTGTATATTCTGTGATTTCTTCTACGCTTTTTAAATTATTAAGTTTAATCACTTCTTTAAGTGTTCCAAGACTTACTCTAGCGCATTCGCAGACAATAATCTCATCTTCAAAATCTTCAGGATTTTTTCCTAGATAAAGTGCAGCTGCTTTTTTAATTACATCATATGCCATTACAGAACAATGCATTTTTTGTCCCGGAACTGCTGGAGTATCTGGATTGTCGCGCAAGGCTTTTTCTACATCAATATTTGTGATTTTTACGGCTTCTTGCACTTTTTTGCCCAAGCAAAGCTCAACCATCATATCACTACTTGCAATCGCCGTCCCACAACCAAAACTCTTAAATTTTGCATCTACAATCACATCATTAGAATCCACAAGCCAATATAAACGCACAGCATCGCCACACGCTTCTGCACCATAATCTGCAACAATTAATTTTAAGCCTCTCTTATCGGCTTCTTCTTGTGTGATAACTCCTAAATGCGTGGGATTGTCCATTCTATCGCTAACTTTTTTAGAATATGCGTCCCACAATGCTCCACCTAATAATTCATTTTTTGCCATATTTTTTCCTTTAATAACTGCTTGAAATTTTTCTTAAGCGTTCAATGGATTTCTTAAAAACTCCAATTGCATAATCAATCTCTTCTTCACTTGTAAAGCGGCTAAGTGAGATCCTAACTGCCGTGTGTGCCAATTCTTTATCTGCACCAATAGCACTCATTACTGGATTTGCTTCTAAATCCTCACTTGCACAAGCGCTACCTGTTGAACAAGCGATTCCATTTTTATTTAAATCCCAAAGCATTGCTTCACCTTCAACACCGCGAATGCTAATTAAAATTGTATTTGGCACCCTTAAAGAGCGATCTCCTACCACAAAAGTATCTTTAATCCCTAAAAGCGCGTCTTCTAATTTATCGCGTAATCTTCTAACATTATTGCGTTCAAAGTCAAGATAGAGTGTTGCTTGACGCATTGCTTCACCCATTGCTACAATATAAGGCACATTTAAAGTTCCGCTACGGCGTCCGCCCATATGTTCGCCGCCGTGGAATAGGGGAGTGAGTCTCACATCTTTTTTAATGTATAAACCACCAATTCCTTTTGGTCCATGGAATTTATGCGCACTAAAGCTTAATAAATCAATATTGCACTTTTGCACATCTACGGGAATTTTACCAATAGCTTGCACGGCATCTGTATGAAAAAGGATTCCATATTTTTTGCAGATTGCTCCGATTTCTTCAATAGGAAAAATGATCCCTGTTTCATTATTTGCCCACATTATACTAACAAGGGCGGTTTTATCTGTGATTGCTGCTTCAAGGTCGGCAACACTTAGCGTGCCATTCTCTCCAATGGGTAGATATGTAACATTCACTCCCAAATCTTCCAAGAAGCGACAGGTTGCAAGAATCGCTGGATGTTCCACTTCTGTTGTAATAATATGGTTTTTCTCACCAAAACGCAAAATATCAAAATATACGCCCTTTAAAGCCCAGTTATTGCTCTCTGTTGCACAAGAAGTGATAATAATATCATCTTCATCGCGTGCATTAATACCTTCATAAAGAGACTCAAAGGCTTCTCTAATTGCTGGATGTGTTTCTGTGCCAAAACTATGCAAAGAGTTGGGATTGCCATATTTTTCACAAAAATACACTTCCATTTTCTCTTTTGCTTTTGGATCTAACATTGTTGTGGCGTTATTGTCTAAATACACCCTTTTATTAGATTTCTCCATACTTATTTGTCCTTTCTTTAGTTTAAAATAAATAATATTTAGTTTATGCTGTCAATGTAAATTGCGTTTAGCTTTTACTCTAAAAATGCTTAGATTATTTTTAAGCTTAAAAAGCAAAAGTGAAAATGGAATTTTATGGATATAGCCAAATTAATTAAGATAGGTTTTTAAAGCGCGTTCTAAATCTTCTTGGGTATCAATACCAAAAGATTTTGATTCTACCTTTGCCATTGCGATGGTTTTACCATTTTCTAATGCGCGGAGTTGTTCTAGCTTTTCAACAGATTCTAAAGTGGATTTTGGCAAGGTGCAAAACTCTTGCAAACTCTCTGCACTAAAAGCGTAAAGCCCTAAATGCCCATAGTAAATCACGGAATCCAAATTGTCTCTATTGTAGGGAATTTTAGCGCGTGAAAAATAAATCGCTTCGTTATTTGCATTTAGCACAACTTTGACAAGATTGGGATCTTGTGCTTCTTCTTGTGTGATGATCTTTGCGCAACTTCCCATAAATGGGGTTTTAGTGTTATGCATTAAGTGTTTTAGGGCTTGTATCACTTCAATTTCTAAAAAAGGCTCATCAGCTTGTAAATTTATCACAATTTCAGAGCTTCTAAGCTTCAGAATACGCGCACATTCAGCGATTCTATCTGTGCCACTTTCGTGTGCATTGCTTGTTAAGACAGAAGGAATCTTGTATTGTGCGCAAATATCAACAATACTAGAATCATCACAAGCTACCACAGCATCATCAACTTTTTGAGCGAGCATCGCGGTGCGAACAACCATAGGGATTCCATTAATTTGCGCTAAGACCTTGTTAGGAAAACGCGTAGATTTAAGTCTTGCTGGAATAATAATCATTGCTAAAAATCAAAGAGTTCGCTAAAGAAACTTTCGCGCTTTTTGTATTTATAATCTTTATGATGGCGGTAATCTTGGGGGTGGTGCTGTGTGTTTTGGTAGTTTGGTTGTGGGGCTTGCTGATAATTTTGCCTTTGCTCTCCTTGATTATTGGAACGCTCAATAATTTTATCTAACTCTCCACGATCAAGCCAGACGCCGCGACATTTTGGGCAATAATCAATCTCAACGCCACTTCGCTCACTCATTACTAAATCTACACCGACACAGACAGGGCATTGCATAATCACTCCTTTTAAAATTAAAGTAGCATTATAGCAAAATGAAGTCAATTATACAGATAAAAAAATATTTTTTTAGAATAACTTGCAGAGGGTAAAAATCAATGCAATATTTATTGCATTGATTTTTAAGAATTAAAATAGATTAGAAGCTTAAAATTAATCCTTGTTTGAGTTTAGAAGTGTTTGGTAAATCCTAAGTAATGCAATAAATAGTGCAGTAATTGCAGGTCCAAGCACAATTCCCCAAAATCCAAAGCTTGTAAGACCAGCAATGATGGCAAAGAATATTAGCATTTCATTAATTTGCACAGGGGTTTTAATTAACACGCGGTTAATAAAAGCAATGATAAAGGGTTTTATGCCATTATCAGCAAGGGTTGCAATGATAATAATAGAGTAGAGTGCAATAACAATAGCATTTGTGTAATTACCAAGATAAAGTTCATACCCGACAATAGGAAGCCACACAAGAGAGCCGCCAACAACTGGAACAAGGGAAGCAAAGCCATAAAAAACAGCAAGTAAATAGGAATTGTAGCCAAAAAAAAGCATTAGGATTCCAAAAAGCGTGCCTTGTAAAATCATTGAAAAAATAGAGGAATAAAACACCACGCTAATAACAGCACTCACTTCATTGTAAAGAGATTTTGTTTGTGTGGGATTAAAAGGAATTAGTCCTAAAAAGTAACTCCCCAAAGTATTTCCATAATAATAAAAAAAGAAAAGAAAAACTAGGATAAATAGCGTATCACTAACAAAAGAAATGCTATTTTTTGAAGCTTTGGCAATGAGATTTAGTCCTTGCTTAAGAATATCTCCCCAGTTTATTGCGTGAAATTGCTCTAAATAGGTATTCATTTCATTTTGTATAATATCAGGCAAATATAAGATTAAATCTTTGCTAAAAAGTGTTAAGCGAGCTTGTGTATCTAGCAAGAAGTTTTGAAAATTGCCTAAATCTAAGTTTGTTGCAATATTTGCAAGGCTTAGTAAAATATAAAAAATCGGCACAAAACAGAGCGTGATAAGTATCAAAACCATCAGCGCAGAAACAAGAAGTTGGGATTTTAGGCGTTTTAACAATGCACAATAAATACCTTGTGTAGCAATAAAGAGTAAAAATGCAATTAAAAGATTCATTAAAAAAGGCGCATAAAGCCTAAAGAGTGCTAAAAGAGTTAGCACAAAGGCGATAAGAAAAAAATAGATTCCACTATTACGCATTTATCTATTAATCACTTTGCTGGGTGGATAGATAAATACGCTTTTTCTATGCACTTCAATAGGTTCTTTGCTATCTAGCGCGTAGGCTTTGATTTGAAGTTGAATATGCGTGTTTTTTTGCGCATCTTGTGCGAGATTTTTGTCTGTATAGAGTGTAACAGGCTGTTTTTGTTTCTCACCAGCTTTGATTAAGAAAGGCTTGCTAGGGCGTTTAATCTTAATTGCATCGTTATTTTCAACTTCAAAATAGAATTTATAATCTTCATTGCTTGTGTTTTGAAATAAAAAGATATAAGAGTTTTCTACAATATTATTATCACGGATTGATAGCTCGCCACGATTAATATTTAAGAGCATATTCTCTTTTGTAGAGCTCATTGCCAAAAGTCCTGCAAAAACGATTCCAAGCGCAACCACATAAGCAATGGTTTTAAAGCGCACATAACGCACTTTTTGGCGTTCTTCAATACTTTGCGGGCTTGTCCAAGAAATCAGCGTTTCTTTACCAAGTTTTCCCATTACACGCGTGCAAGCATCAGAGCATTCAAGGCAGTTAATGCACTCTAACTGCATTCCTTTTCTAATATCAATGTGTGTGGGGCAGATTTTCACGCATGCTTCACAGCCAATACATTCAGCATTTGGCGTTTCAGGCTTTTTCCAAAGCTTGATACCTTTAGGATCAAATACAGCTCCACCACGCTTATAATCATACACAGTCATAATTGTATCATTATCATATAAAACACTTTGCACGCGGCTATAAGGACACATATAAATACAGAAATTTTCCTTGATAAATACAATATCAGCAATTAAAAAAAGTGCGATTCCAAGTAAGAAAATCAGCAAATACTTATGCTCTAGTGGATTTTGGATATAGGTAAAAAAATCCGCTGGTGGCACGAAATACCACATAAAATTTGATGCTGCAACCAGCGCCAAAAGCGACCAGATTAACACCGCCACAACCTTTTTTACTTTATTAATACCTAAGCTCATATCAGGTTCTAACTGGCGATTTTCAATTCGTTTGCGTAAGCGTAAAATTTTAGTTTCTAGCAAATCCCTATACAGCACGCGAAAAATCGTTTGCGGACACGCCCAGCCACACCATACACGCCCAGCAAGCGTGGTTAGAAAGAATATGGATAAAAACATTAAAATTAACAAAAAGGGCATTAAATACAATTCCTGCATATCAAAAGCAACGCCAAGTAAATGCAATTGTTTGTGATCAAAAGATAAGAGAAAAATTTGATTGCCATTGATTTGGATAAATGGAATCGCAAAAACAATAATTGTTGTGATAAGATACATTACATAGCGTTTTTTGAAATATTGTCGCATATTGCGCACTTGTTCCATAAAAGCTCCTTGAAAATATAAAAATTTTGCCACAATACTAGCGCAATAAGTGTAAAAAGTAGCAAAAAAATAAAATTTTTTGTGTTTGTTATGTGATTTTTTCACATTTTTTACTTGCTTTATGCTAGAATTACGCGCTTTAATTTTGAAGCTATAATTTTTACACGAAGGTGGTGATTTAGATGCCAGGTATCAAAGTTAGGGAAAACGAATCTTTTGATGATGCGTATAGAAAGTTTAAAAAACAAGCAGATAGAAACCTTGTTGTAACTGAAAGTCGCGCGAGAAGATTTTTTGAACCAAAAACTGAAAAGCGTAAAAAGCAAAAAATTAGCGCACGCAAGAAAATGCTTAAACGCTTATATATGCTTAGACGCTACGAATCAAGGCTCTAATATAAAAGGATTCCATTTGGAATCCTTTTTACTTCAATATTTCTTTAATTAAATATATCTTGAAAAACCTTTTCTGCTAACCCCAAAGCTTCTTTTATCTTGTTAGAATCTGTAATCTTGCCTCCAGCAGTGGCAAAGTCATCTCTGCCCCCGCCATTACCGCCAAGAATTTGTGCGACTTGTTTTACCCAAGCT
Source organism: Helicobacter winghamensis ATCC BAA-430 (assembly GCF_028751035.1). Lineage (NCBI taxonomy): Bacteria > Pseudomonadati > Campylobacterota > Epsilonproteobacteria > Campylobacterales > Helicobacteraceae > Helicobacter > Helicobacter winghamensis. The sequence goes on from NZ_CP063533.1 coordinate 756,279, forward strand.
CCAGCTTTGAGTTTGGATTCTACACCTTTTACTCCAGCAGTAATTGTAACTTTGCCACTAGATTCTGTGATAAGTAGAATTGCAACTTTTTCATTTTCATTTTTTGCGTTATCTACAAGCTCTTTAGCTTCTTTTGTATCGGTATTTTCTAGCTTTAAGGCTATAAGCTTGACGCCATTTAGCATTTTAGATTCCAATGTTTTTGCACCCGTGCTACTCTTGCTAGCCTTTTCTTTAAGCTCTTTTATCTGCTCTTTTAGCTTAAAGATTCCTTGTATTATATCTTGTGCTTTAAGGGCTTCTTTTGCCTGTTTTATGGACTCTAGCGCATTTTTTCCATAGTGATACGCTGCTTTTCCACACACTGCTTCAATGCGCCTAACTCCGCTACTCACGCTACTTTCACGCACAATATAAAAGCTCCCAATCTCCGCAGTATTTTGTATGTGAATCCCTCCACATAGCTCAATAGAATCTCCAAAGCTAATAACCCGCACATTCTCCCCATACTTTTCGCCAAAAAGTGCCATAGCCCCTTTTGCTTTAGCTTCTGTAATCCCCATAGTTTCGCACACTTGCGGGGAGGATTCTGCAATTTTGCTATTAACTAAGGCTTCTATTTGCTCTAGCTCATCTGTGTTTAACGCCTTTGGATGGCTAAAATCAAAACGCAAACGATTTGTCTCTACAAGGCTTCCAGCTTGGGCAATATGGCTACCTAGAATCTGTCTTAGTGCATAATGCAGCAAATGCGTGGCGGAGTGGTGCTTGGCAATTTCAAAGCGACTAGAATCTACTTGTGCTTTTACCAAATCCCCCGCCTTTAGCATACTTGTAGCAACGACTTTGGAAAGGTTTAGCCCAAAGTATTTTTGGGTATCTAAAACTTTAGCGACTATATTTTGCGGACTACTAGAATCCACTTTGTGAGAGTCTTGGCATTCTAAGGATTGAGATGAGAAATCAGGGTTGTGTAAGTCTTGCGAATGAGACACACTAAGCGTGCGTTGCAGTGAGCAATACGAAGCACCCCCTGATTTATCGCTCAATACTGAATGCCCTAATAAAAAACCTTTATCCCCTACCGGTCCCCCTGACTCTGGATAAAACGGCGTAGATTCTAACATCACCCAGCCCTCTTGCCCCGCTCCTAAAGATTCCACTCTTTTAAAGCTAGAATCCAAAAGGGCTAGAATCTTAGATTCTACGCTAACATTTTCATAGCCCACAAACGCATTTTCCCCAAATTCACTCAAAAGTGCGTTAAAATCGCCATCTTTGGCGCTATCACCGCTTCCTTTCCAATGTGCTTTGCTTCTATCTTTTTGTTCTTGCATACATTTTTCAAAGCTCTGCATATCCACATCTAAGCCAAGCTCACGCAACATATCTTGCGTTAAATCAAGCGGGAAGCCATAGGTATCATAGAGCTTAAAGGCTACCTCGCCACTAAAACGCGTTGCATTTGAGCGATGAATCGCGGATTCTGCATTGGATGCTCGGTCATTACCCTCTAGGTAACTCCCTTCGTCTCCGCCTTGAAAACCGCAATTTCTCATCTCAACTGCTTCCGCGTTATCATTATTTAATCCAAAAGCCTTTGTGTTAGTTTTTGCTTTTAGCGTTTGAATCTCTTTATTAAACAACGCCATTCCGCTTTCTATCGTCTCAAAAAACCTTTCTTCTTCCGCCTTGCATTGTTCTTGCACAGCATTTTTACGCTCTTTTAAATAGCCATAATGCCCCCCCATAGTATCACACACAACGCCTACTACTTCATATAAAAACGCCTTTCTTAAGCCTAGCAAATAGCCGTGCCTTACCGCTCTTCGCAAGATTCTACGCAAGACATAGCCTCTGCCTTCTTTGTCAAAATTTACCCCTTGTGCGAGTAGAAACGCCACAGCGCGCGCGTGATCGGCAATTACACGAAAGCTCGCACCACTTTCATAGACATAAGTTTGTTTGCTTAAGGATTCTACCTTGTGGATTAAAGGCATAAAAATGCTAGAGTCAAAATTAGAGCGTTTGCCCTCCAAAAGTGCAGCTACTCGCTCTAGCCCCATTCCTGTATCGATACTAGGCTTAGGTAAAGGTTTTAAGCTCCCATCGGCACTTCTTTCATACTGCATAAACACAAGATTCCATATTTCTAAAAATCTATCCCCATCTCCGCCAAAATAGTCTTCTTCACCATTAAAAAATTCCGCTCCTTGATCCACAAAAATTTCACTACAAGGACCACAAGGACCTGTATCGCCCATTTGCCAGAAGTTATCCTTATCACCCATTCTTTTAATACGACTAGAGTCTATATGTTTGCACCATAGTTCAAAAGCTTCATCATCACTTTCATGGATTGTTACATACAGCACCGATTTATCAAAGCCTAAAACTTCTGTAACAAACTCCCACGCATACGCAATCGCATCTTTTTTAAAATAATCGCCAAAGCTAAAGTTACCAAGCATTTCAAAAAGTGTGTGATGGCGTGCGGTGTAGCCGACATTTTCTAAATCATTATGCTTTCCACCTGCGCGGATACAAAGTTGCGCGCTTGTAGCACGCCTTTGCTTAGGTGTTGGAATCTTACCTGTGAAAATATCCTTAAATTGCACCATTCCTGCATTAGTAAAAAGCAAGCTCGCATCATCTGGCACTAAAGGCATAGACTCATACACTTGATGCCCCTTAGATTTAAAAAATTCTAAATACAAAGCCCTTATATCTTTTGTTTTCATTGTGATACCTTCAACTAAAAATTCCAAAATTCTACTTTTTTTCAATTAAAAACTCGCTTTATTATGCGGTTTTTCAAGTGTTTTTTGAAGATGGCTTCAGAAATGTTTTAAAGATTAAAACGCGCCTTTCCATAGATTCTTATATGTTAATAATGCCTTAGCAATGCGGCGGTGCTTCAAGCGCAAGGATAGATTTTGAGACTTTTTGACAAGCTCTATAACGCTTTGTAAAATTTGCTCTTTTGGCATAGCATAGGCTTTTGGAAGATTTAAGGTGCAAGTTTGAAAACTTTCTAAATTTGCGCTTTGATTATCTGCAACTTCTAGCGCAATAACTGGCACTCCACAATAAAGAATCTCTCTTAAACTCTGTCCGCAAGCACAAATACAAAGATCCATTGAGCGGATACATTGCACCATTTCTTGAGCATTTAGTTGGGAGTAAGCTTTAACGCATTTTGGTAGTTGGAGAGAATCTTTTGTGATGCAATGGATTTGTAAGCTTGGAAAAGTGTTTGAAAGCGCGTAAGATATGGGGGTGTTTAAAACTAAAATATCATCACCGCCTAGCGTGATTAAAACGCGCTTTATGATAGGATTAAGTTTTTTGAGGCTTTGGTGCTTAAAGGCGCGTTGTGTTAGTGTGTATCCATTGCCTAAAAATAGTGTGTGATTAGGGTATTTTTCTTTGTATTTTTTAGATTCCATATTTGCGCTATTAATAATAATCCCTTGTGGATAATTAAGACGCAAAGTATCATCAAAAAATAAGCATTTTTTGGCATATTTTGTAGCTAAAACATAGGAATCTAAGGGCAATACATAAGAATCAATAACAATTAAATCATAAAGTATTTTTAGATTGCAAGAATCTAAAAAGTAGGAATCCAAAAAGCAAGAATCTAAAATTTTTGCTACAAAACCTTGTTCTTCTAATTCTTCTTTAAGAGCAGTGCAACGGCTAATATGCCCTAAACCTACGCCAAGTTTTTCATCAGCAAAGAGTAGAGCAGTTTTTGTGGGCATTAGAGTGTATAGAGTTTTTGTAGATTTTCAAGCTTGCTTGTTGCGTTTAATAAAAGCATATCCGCTAAAATTAATGCAAGTTGTGCTTCACAAACTACACTTCCACGCACTGCAACGCAAGGATCGTGTCGCCCTTTAATATTGCATTCTACTACATTGCCTTGAATATCTTGTGTGTTTTGGGGCAAGAAAATGCTAGGCGTAGGCTTAAAATGCACTTTAATAGCAATTTCATCTCCCGTGCTAATTCCTCCTAAAATTCCGCCACAATGGTTACTTAAAAACCCTTGAGCGTCCATTTCATCATTATTTTCTGAACCTAGCAAAAGTGTAGATTCCACACCTTTGCCAATTTCTACCGCCTTAACCCCATTTAATCCAAGCATTAATGCGCCAATGGCACTATCAAGCTTGTAATACAAAGGCTCTCCAAGTCCTGCTGGCACTCCACTAGCACAAATTAGCGCAACGCCACCTATGCTATTATGTGCGTTTTTTGCTTGCATTATGGCTTCTTTTTGTTTGGATTCCATTTTTTTATCTAGGGCAAAAATCTCGCTTCTCTTTGCGTAATTAAAATCAACTTCTTCCCCCTTAATTGCACCAATGCTTAGGATTCCACTTTGCACCTTAATGTTAAAATGTCTTAAAAACATTTTAGCAATCGCTCCAGCAGCAACGCGCGCTACACTCTCTCTAGCACTGCTTCTACCGCCACCTCTAAAATCTCGGAATCCATATTTTTGAAAATAAGTAAAATCCGCGTGTCCGGGACGGAATAAATCCTTAATAGAATCATAATCCTTGCTTTTATTAGCAGAATTTTGGACAAAAAATCCAAGTGGCGTGCCTGTGGTTTTGCCCTCAAATACACCGCTTAAAATTTCAACTCTATCGGCTTCTTTGCGTTGTGTGGAGTAAAGATTCCTACCGCCCATACGCCTTAGCATTTCTGTTTGTAAAAATTCTTCATCAAGCACAATACCAGAAGGTAACCCATCAATCACCCCGCCAATCCCAGCTCCGTGGCTCTCCCCAAAGGTTGTAACCTTAAGCGCGATTCCAAAAGTGTTCATCTTAACCCTTTAAGGCTTCAATGGCGATTTTTGCACAAATTTGCTGGGCTTCTTTTTTGCTTTTGCCACTTGCTTTTGCAAACTCTTTTCCCTGAATTTTTACACCTATTAAAAAGTTTTTATTATGATCTGGTCCGCTAGAATCTAGCAAAACATATTCTGGAGTTTCTCCAAACTTTGCTTGCGTAAGTTCTTGCAGGGCTGTTTTATGATCGTAAAATAAGCTGTTTAAATCAATGCTTGGATACACTGCGCTTAAGAGATTATGCATTAAATTGCGTGCTATATCTAAGCCACTTTCTAAATAAATTGCGCCAATAACTGCTTCAAAGGCATTTGATAAAATAGAATCCTTTTTTCTTCCATTGTTTTGCTCTTCAGAATTTGAGATAAAAAGATACTCACCAATATTTAAATATCTTGCAATTTTGGCAAAGGCTTTTTCATTAACCATTGAAGCGCGCATTTTAGAGAGCTCACCCTCTCTTGAATTTGGGAATTTATTATATAAAAACTCTCCAATAATCAAATCCAAAACCGCATCACCTAAAAACTCCAAGCGTTCGTTATGTGTGCCTTTTTTTGCACTTTTGTGTGTCAATGCTTCTTTAAGCAAATTTTGCGCCTTAAAGTGATAGCCCAATGTTTTTTCAAAATGTTTTAAATTCACCATAATCCTTAAGTATTTTTGAATTTTAATGCTTCTTCTTTGGCAATCTTATCGCACCGCTCATTTTCGCAATGCCCACTATGCCCTTTGACCCATTCTACTTTGATTTTATGAGGCTTTGCAGCTTTGATGTAGCGTTGCCAAAGTTCAGTGTTTTTGACATTTTTAAAGTTTTTAGCAATCCAGTTTGGAAGCCACTTGCTAAGTCCATCTAAAACATATTTAGAATCACACACCACAAGCACTTCGCAAGGCTCTTTTAGAGCTTCTAAGCTCATAATTAACGCCGTTAATTCCATTTGGTTATTTGTAGCGACTCTTGCACCACCGCTTAAGACCTTTTCAGACTCTTTATAGCGCAAGATTCCACACCAACCACCAAAACCCGGATTTCCCAAAGAAGAACCATCACAAAAAAGAGTAACACACTTCATCTTTTCTTTCCTTTAAAAATACCAGTGTTTTTGAAGTTAATAATCCATCACAATGCGGACAACGATCAAAAGCAAGCGGGGAGGTTCCGCTACAATTTGTGCATTGATAGCTAAAGCGCAAATCCCCTTGATAGTTAGTATTTGCACGCAATAAACACAGCGTTTCTAACTCAAAAGTTGCTTTTTTGGATACGCTTAAAGGCAAGATTCCTTTTGCTTCTAAAATATCTTTTAAAAGACTTTGATTATTCTCTAAAGTGGTACTTTCTAACTCTTTTAGCAAAGAAGTTGGAATCTCTTTTTGATTCCATATTATATCTAGGATTTGTGCGAGCGCATTATAAGGAATCTCTAAGATGCATTGCCAAAATAGCGTAGGATGATAGTCTTTTAAAAAACTTAAAATTAAACGCGTAAGCTTTGGCTCTTTTTTTAGCAAAGAAAGAAGCCTAGAGGGAAGTTGATTTTGATTGGTTGCGTTTTTATGAGTTAAAATTAGAATTTTAGCCTTTAGATAGAATTTGTGAAGCTGTGTGTTGCCTTGCATTTCTTCTAGGCAATCTAGCGCATTTAGCGCATCTTCAAAGGCGTTTAACTCTTCATAAATTTTAATAAGAGCATTTAAAACCACAGGATTACGCGGATAATGATGAAGAATTTCTAAATAAATCTCTTTTGCACGCAAGGGAAAGCCAGCCTTGCTATAAACAAGCCCTAAAGATTCTAAAATAGGAATCTTATCAAGGGGATTTTTAAGGGAGTCCAAAAGTGTGGCATAAAGACGGATAGCCTTTTCATAATTTGCACTTTTTTGATACATTTTTGCCATAAAGAGTAGAGATGGAATCGGATTTGGGCTTAGGGCTAAGAATTCCTTAACTTCCTTATCAAAACCAACATAATCAAAACTTTCTATAAATTTACTTAAAGATTTTTGTTGTTTTTGGCTAATGATATAATTCCAGTAATACCCAAAAAGACTCACAAGCCCTATACAAAAAATCAGCACTATAATGCCAAAAAGCGGATCGCGATACTCAATATTATATATTGCGTAGTCAAAAAAATCCACGCCATTCCTTTTAAAATTTAAAATATAAAAAATTTGGCAATTATACTAAAATTATTCTATCACTTAATATAAGATATTTTGAAAGCATTCATAATCTTCTATTATCTGTTACTAAATGTAACTTTAAAAAATAAAATTTTTATAAATTTAAGATTTAATATAAATATTAATAAATCCCTATAATATGCAATTAATTTTTATATTTTTCTTTGTATTATAAAAATGATTTTTATTTCATTAAAAAAATAGTAACAATGTTACTTTTATTTTTAAATGATTTATTATATAATGCTTAATTTCCAATATTAAAATTAACATTAAAAAAAGGAGAAAATATGGAAAAATCATTAGACAATCATTCTAATATTCCTGCGGGGGGGGGGGGGCATTTAAGAGACATTTATTAGCCCCATTTACTAGCAAGGCAATTTATTATAGTGTTCTTGCAACTTCACTTTCTACTTTATTAAACACAACAGCCCAAGCACAAGCATTTGATCCAAACAATTCAAACTCTCACACTATTAATCAACAATCACAAGTTACTAATGGTTCAAATGGAAACACTGGACAAAGTGGGAGCAAGGCAACACAAGATTATACTCCATCAGGTGGCTTTAATAATAAATTTAACAATGCAACAAATGCTTGGGATAGGCAACAACAAGGAGGGGGTGGCACTAAATATGCGCAGGGAAACAATGGAGGAAATGGGACAAGTGGAACAACAGGAAATGGCGGAGCAGATGGCTCAAGCCAAAATTCCAATATTAATGTTACTGCCTCAACTGCTTCTAATCAAACAATTACTAATAAACTAACTATTACATACACAGCAGGAAATGGGGGAAATGGCGGTAAAGGTGGTGATGGAGGAAATGGTGGTGATGGAGGAAGGGGGGAATCTATTTGTGATAAGGACGACGCAAGCGGTATTAACCAAGTTATCGGGGGAACTGGAGGAACTGGTGGGCAAGGCGGAAATGGTGGAATTGGTGGTAATGGAAGTGATGGAGGGAATATCACAGCCACTCTTTTTTCAGGTAAAACTGATAATTATAAGCTCACTTTTCAGCAAGACATTGAAGCAACTCTAACAGGAGGAACTGGCGGTAAAGGTGGTGATGGAGGAAATGGTGGAACTGGTGGGCAAGGCGGAGCCGGTGGTGATGGTGCAACCAAAGTAACATTTGCTGGCGGTATGCCAATGCAAGGAAATGCAAATGGCGGAAATGGCGGAAATGGAGGTGCAGGAGGTAAAGGTGGTGATGGCGGAAATGGCGGAAAAGGCGGAAGTGTTGAAGCTACTCTTTTTGATATAGGCAATAATGCTGGGCAAAGAATCAATGCCACTCTTAAAGCTACTAATATTTCTGTGAAATCCATAGGGGGAAATGCTGGACAAGGCGGGCAAGGTGGAACCACTGGTAATGGTGGAACTGGTGGTGGAAATGGAAGTGCGGCTGCTTGCAATAATGCGGCAAATAATTGTCAAGTAGTAGGTGGAGGTGGTGCCACACCAGGTGGACAAGGAACCGCAGGCGGAGCAGGTAAAACCCCAGATCAACAAGTTGCAGATAAAGCAAATGCAAATATTGTTAATGTAGCAAACGCCAATTTATCATTAGGACATACTAATAATACAGGAACACTAAATATTAAAGTAGAAACTGATAATGCCATTGAGAAAAAAGCTCAAGCTATTCAAGCAACAAATTCAAATATTACTCTAACTTCTGCCCTTAATATTGAAACAAAAGCTCTTGCTAAAGAAATCACTAAAGCAAATCAAGCAGCACCCACTTCCAAAGCAATTGGTTTAATGCTAGAAAATGGAACACTTGATGTTACAGATAAACTTACTATCAATACACAAGCACAACTCCAAAAAGAAAATGCAGGGGATACTATAGATACAACAAATCTAAAAAGCTACTCTCTTTATGCAAATGCTTCAACACTTAATATTGGTGCAGATGTAAATCTCACTGCAAAAAATGAAGTTTTAACAAATAATGCTGGCACTCAAGGTGATAGAATATATGAAAATAGTGGATTCTATCTTGGGAATGGTTCAACACTAAACTTCAAACACACTTCTACAACAAGAGCAACTACAACTTACTACACCCTTACTACAGATAGACTAGAAGCAGAAGGGGAGAATAACCTAAACTTCTACACAGATTTAAAAAACAATACAGGAGATAAAATCACAATCACTGATTCTGTGGATTTCACAAATCTTACAAAGCTTAATATTCAAATCTCTGGAGATGATTTCTTTAATCCAACAATCATTGGGGAGCAAAAAATACAAGGGAAACATACACTTGTTGATATGTTAAATGCTAATCCTAACAATCTTGCAGATAAACTCTTGGGAAATAAATTGCAAAGCCCAGTATGGAAAGAAGATAATGGTGCTTTAAAATACACATTACAAGCCCAAGTTACACAAGATCAAACAAATGGTAATATTAACTTAGAGGGTATTATTATCTCTAATTCTAGCAAGCCCACTAATCCAGATAAACCTAACCCTGATAAGCCTGCTGATCCTACTGATCCAGATAAACCTATCCCAGATGTTGATCCCTCTAATGCTGTTATAGGGATTTTAGACAATGCGTTTTTAATCAATAGAATGTCTTTCTTAGCAGATTCTCAACTCTCTGAAAGATTTAGAATCTTAAAAAATGATGGAACTACACAAGCACAATCAGGCTTTTGGTATCAATCTTATTTTACAAATACAGATTTTAACACTAAAGTTTATAATGATTTAATGGCAAAAACAAATTTCACATTAAATACAATGGGAATTGATGAAGTTTCACATTATGATAAGTTTGATGTAATGAAAGGTGTTTATGGAAGTTATGGTTTTATGAATGCACAATATGGAGGTGATATTGGGCATTCTAAGATAAAAAACACAAACTTTAATGCTTATGGAGCTATTGCTTGGCATAATGGATTTTATGCAGAAACAGATTTAGGAGTGAGTTTTTATAAATCTAGCCTTGATACTTCTGTTGAAGGAAGTAAAGAGCGTGTGAATGCAGATTATAGCACACGCGCTTTAAATGCTTCTTTGGCTTTAGGTAAGAAATTTTATTTAAGTGAAAATTCTTTGTTTGATATTAATACAAAGATGGATTACACAGCATTCTTTAATGATGATTATACAACTTCAAATGGATTGTATGTTAAACAAAACTTCTATCAAAGTTTAGGATTTGTAGCTTCTGCTTTACTTGGAGAATATATGAATAATGGCAAAACAATTGCTTATGGCAAGATTGATGCAGGCTATTACTTCAGTGATGCAGACAAATATACAACAATCCGTGATACTAATAGAGATATGCGCTTTAACTTTAGAAATCCAAAATATGATTTTTATTTTGGAAATGCAATTATTGGTGTAAAACATCGTATTAAAAATGTAGAGTTATCTTTAGAAGGTAATCGCTACATTCTTTCTAACTTCTCTTCTAATTTAAATCTTGGAGTAAGAGGCGAGATTAGAATCCTGTTTTAGGGGTTCTAATCTTTTCTTATGCAAGATTAATTAAAATTAATTTGAAAATTAATCAATAAGATTCCATAGTTGAATGGTTATGCTTTAATTAATAATGGCTAACAACCTTAATATGGGAGTAAGAGGGGAATTACGCTACTTATTCTAAGTTTTAGAATAAGATTAATTCCTTTGTCATTCTTGTATTAAAGCATTTGAAATCCAATAGCTTGGATTTATTCTTCTCTCTTTTATGCCACTAGGGGTATTCCTTGGTGGTATTCTTTGTAGCAAGTTAAAATTGTTTTTGTTTTATCTATTAAAAAATAAGATTTATAGTTTAGATTTTGTAAAATGCGCTTTTAAAACAAACTTAGATTCTTGGAGCAGCATTGATACAACAACAAAGCATTGACGCGCTTAAAAATCAACTAGATATTTTAGAAGTTATAAGCCATTATATTGAAGTTAAGAAAATGGGGAGTAGTTATAAAGCTTGTTGTCCTTTTCACCAAGAAAAAACACCAAGTTTTGTTGTGAATGCCAATAAAGGCTTTTACCATTGTTTTGGTTGTGGTGCAAGTGGTGATTCTATAAAGTTTGTAATGGAATATGAAAAATTAAATTATGCAGAAGCCATTGAAAAACTAGCACAACTTTATAATGTGCGTTTGGAATATTCTCAAAAATCCCAAAATAATGAGAATTATAAAATAATGGATTTTATGAATGGTTATTACCAAACAATGCTAAATGCTGAAGTAGAATCTTATATTAAGCAAAGGGGGATTACCACAGAGATTAAGGCGCGTTTTGAACTAGGTTTCGCACCGCAAAATCACGAGATTATGGCGCATTTACAACGCAATATGGTAAATTTACAAGATGCGTTAAATTTTGGAATCTTAGGTGTGGATTTAGAAAATGGAGTAAAGCGTTATTATGCGCGATTAACGCAACGCTTGATTTTTCCCATCCGTTCAGCTCAAAATAAAATCATAGGCTTTGGTGGGCGCACACTTGTAAATCACCCTGCAAAATACATTAACTCCCCGCAAACAAAGCTTTTTAATAAATCACAAGTGCTTTATGGTTATCCACAGGCAAAGGAATCTATTTATAGATTGGAAAGTGTGATTATCACAGAAGGCTATTTAGATGTGATAATGCTACATCAAGCAGGCTTTACAAATGCTGTTGCTACACTTGGAACAGCACTCACAAAAGAACATTTGCCCCTGCTTGCAAAGGGGAATCCCAAAGTGATTTTAGCCTTTGATGGTGATAATGCAGGAATGCAGGCGGCTTTTAAAGCGGCAAGTTTATTAAGTATTGCTAAAAAACAAGGCGGAGTTGTGCTATTTGAAGGAGGATTAGATCCTGCTGATATGGTAAAAAATAGTGAAATTGAAGAGCTAAAAAGCCTTTTTGACTCTCCAATTCCATTAATTGATTATGTTTTAGAGAGTATTATTAAGCGCTATGATTTACAAAATGCAGCGCAAAAAGATGATTGTTTGAAAGAGATTTTAGAATATCTTCATCAGTTATCCCCTGTAATCCAAGAAGAATATAAGCTTTGGCTATCCCAGCGTTTAGCATTGCCAGCGCATTTAATCCAAACTAAAAAGCCTAAAGCGCAAAACCAAAGCATTACAAAAGAATCCTTGCGCTTTAGTGAAGCAAGTTTTTATGACTTACCAGAAAAAATTATTATTAAAAGTGTGTTAGAAAATATGGAGCTTTTAGGATTTGTGCTAGACTACCTTGATCCAAAAATGTTTCGCACGCAAAAAGAAGCGTATAATAAACTTTTAAAAAATGAATTAGAAGATCCATTATTAATTGGAATCTTATTAGATGAAAAAATAAAACCACAAGATAAGGAGCATTTAAGAGAGCAAATTATTATGGTTTTATATCAACATTATGATCAAGAACGCAAAGCTTTAAGCTATAAAAAGGGATTATCTTTGCGTGAAAAGGCGTTTTTGTTGAGAAAATATCAAAAATATTTAGATGATTTAAAGAGAGGAGAATTGGCATTATATGAAAGCATTAGCGTTATTTAGTGGTGGGCTTGATAGCTTGCTTGCAATTAAGATTATTAAAGATATGGGAGTTGATGTTTTAGCGTTACACCTTAATATAGGCTTTGGTGCAAAACGCGATAAAAGTGAGATTTTGCGCCAGCGTTTAGATCAAATTGGAGTGGAGTTAAAGATTGTGGATATTAGGAAGCAATTTTTTGATGATGTGCTTTTTAAACCAAAGTTTGGTTATGGAAAATACTTTAACCCTTGCATTGATTGCCACGCAAATATGTTTTCACACGCTTTAGGTATGCTAGAGAGTGAGGGGGCTAGCTTTGTAATTAGTGGAGAAGTGTTAGGGCAAAGACCAAAGAGTCAAAGAGCAGAAGCGTTAGGACAAGTGGAGCGACTAAGTAAAGGGGAGGGCTTAATTGTGCGTCCGATGTGCGCAAAGCTTTTGCCTATCACAATTCCTGAACAAAAAGGCTGGATTGATAGGGAAAAACTACTTGATATTCACGGAAGAGGTAGAGAGCGACAATTGCAACTTGTTAAAGAGTATGGTTTGGAATATTATGAAAATCCCGGTGGGGGATGTTTGCTTACAGAAACTTCTGTGGCAAATAAAATCAAAGATATTCAAGCGCATCGTGAAGTTGTATTTGAGGATATGGAGCTTGTGAAATTTGGGAGATATATGATTTTGCCAGATGGTGGGCGTTGTGTGATTGCAAGAAATGCCGAAGAAAACGAACGCTTGAGTTTTAATCATCCAAAAATGAGCAAAATTGAACTTTTAGATTGTATTGGTCCCTTAGGACTTGTGGAAAATAGCGCAAGCAAGAGCGATAAGAAGCTTGCAATAGAGCTTACATTATTGTATGGTAAGTCTGAAGAAAATAAGAGCTATCAAGTGCGTTTTGAAGGAAATGAACTAAGTGCTAAAGCCTTTGAAAGCAAGGAAAAAGCAAAAGAATTTTTGATTAAGGAGTAATTATGGAGTTTTTAGAGATTGTAAAGGCGCGTTATTCTTGCAGAGCTTTTAAGGATTGTTTAATTGATGAAAAAGATTTGGATTATATCTTAGAGGCAGGGCGTTTAGCTCCTAGCTCTTTAGGATTGGAACCTTGGTTTTTTTATGTGGTGCAAGATGTTAAGAAGAAGCAAGAAATTGCACAAATTGCCAATCATCAAAGCCATGTTGAGCAATGTGGAGCGATTATTATCATTGTTGCGCGCTTGGATTTTGGGGAATATTTTGAGAGTAAGTTAAGGGAGCGCAAACTTAAAGAAGAAGAATTACAGAAGCGTTTAAAGATGTATAAGCCATTTATTGATGGAATGAGTGTAGAGAAAAAGCTGGGTTATGCAAGAGAGCAGGCACATTTGGCATTAATGAATATGGCAAACGCTGCTACTTCTTGTAATCTTGCATCTTGTATTATTGGCGGTTTTGACAATGTAGCACTTGATAAGTATTTGGGGCTAGGTGAGAGCGAAAAAAGTGCGGTAATGCTTGTAGTGGGTGAGCCAAAAGATTCTGTAATTGTGGAAAAAATACGGAATCCCAAAACAGAGATTGTAAGGTTTTTGTAGGGAAATTTTATAAAGTTTTTATATTATATTTAAAGTTTAGCTGTAATTAAGATATAATGCGCGGTATTTTTTGCAATATTTTATGATATTGCCCAAGTTTGAATTATAAGGAGATCCTATGTTTGGAAATACAAAAAGAGAGCAAGAGTTAGTTGCAAAAAATAAAGAATTGCAAGCAAAAATTGAGCAACTTCAAAATGCGTTGCGCCAGCAAAATGAAGAAAATGAAAGAAAAGATGCTTTGATTGCGGAGTTTAATGAAAAAAAGGAAAAGTCTGTAATTTCAAGTGGAATCTTTCAAGCAGTAATGGGATCTTGCGCTAGAAATTTGCAAGTTTTGCAAGATAATTTTGCTTCATCGGTAGAAATGTTGGAGAATGCTAAAAGTGCTTCTACGGATAATGCGAAGCAAACAAAGCTTTTAGAAAGGGCAATTACAGATAGTGTGCTTCAAGTAACAGAACGCTTAAATAGTTTTCAAGGAATGATTCAGCAAGTGTATCAGGATTTGGATTCTATCTCTAATGTGATTAATCTTATTACAGATGTTAGCGATCAAACAAACTTGCTAGCACTTAATGCTGCCATTGAAGCCGCAAGAGCAGGGGAGCATGGCAGGGGTTTTGCTGTGGTTGCAGATGAAGTAAGAAAGCTAGCAGAACGCGCACAAAAGGCAACAAAAGAGATTGAAATGAACATCCAAGTGCTGCGCCAAAACTTCTCTGAAGTGCAAACTTCCACAGAAGAAATCGTGGATAATATGCACGCAGTTAATGATGAAGTGGCGAAGTTTGTAGAAGTTGGTGAAAGCACAATGGATGTTAGACAGGATTCCGCAAATGTGCTTGATACGACTTTTATTGGTCTTGTGAAGTTAGATCATTTGCTTTTTAAAATCCGTGGATACAAAGCGATTTTAGAAGAAGATTTAGAAGCAGAACTTGTCTCTCACCACGATTGTCGTTTGGGTAAATGGTATGAACAAGGAATCGGAAAAGAAGCATTTGGTCAATTAGCAGATTATCCAAGCTTAGAATCTCCACATGCTGGCGTTCATGATTGCTTTAAAGGAGCAATTGAAGTATTTAAAAACAAAGGCGTTGAAGGGAATGCAGAAGAGATTTTAGGGCTTCTAAAAGAAGGTGAAATTGCTTCTGATAAAGTTGTAGAAGTGCTTGATAGAATGTTAAGCGCAAAAATTGCAGAACGCAATAGTCGTGCTTAATTAGCGTTAATAAGAATACTTTTTGGAATATTTGCTTTAGGTATTTTGAACTATAATGCTATGAGAGATTAAGGAGTGGCGATGCAAGTTGGAAATGGATTGTCTATTTTACAAAATAGCTATTTTTCTACATTTAAAGAGCAAACGGAAAATGCAAACTCTAGAGATTCTACTAAGCACGCATTCTTTGAAAAAGAGATAAAAGAAGCGGAATCCAAAAAAGATTCTATGGAAAATATGGATTCCGTAGAGTCTGATAGCACTAAAAATACAAAGTCTTCTATTGATAATAAAGCAATCAATGGAGAAAATTTAGAACCAGAAGAAATGCAATATGTAAGAGAGCTTGAGAGTATTGATAGAAATGTCCGCGCACACGAAGCAGCACACATTGCGGCAGGTGCTGGTGTAGTAACTGGTGGTGCGTCTTTTACTTACACACGCGGTCCTGATGGAAAAATGTATGCAACTGCTGGTGAAGTGCCTATTGCAATGAAAGAAGGTAGAACTCCAGAAGAGACAATCCAAAACGCACGCCAAATTGTAGCAGCAGCGATGGCTCCATCAGATCCTAGCCCGCAAGATTACAAAGTTGCAGCAAGTGCAGCACAAATGGAAAGTAAGGCTAGAAGCGAGCAAGCACAAGAGAAGACTAAGGAAGCAGAAGAAGCACTTAAACAGCAAGAATCTAAAGCGCAAGAAACACAGGCACAAAAACCACAAAATACACAAGAAGAGCAAAATGTTACTGATGATTCTAGTGCGCAAGACTTATTTTTGCGCAATTATGCAATCCAAAGTTATAAAGCAAACTTTAAAAATTCTTCTTTAATGCTTGAAATTGCCGGCTAGGTATTTTTAGTTTTAGGATAAACAATGCGAATTATTTTTATGGGAACGCCAGATTATGCGGCAGTGATTTTGGATTCCTTATTAGAGCAGCATATAATCTGCGCTTTGGTATGCCAAAAGGATAAAAAGGCAGGGCGTGATATGTGCCTAAAAGCTCCAGCTACAAAGGAACTTTTAATGCTAAAAGCACCCAAGATTCCTATTTTTCAACCAGAGAGTTTGGATGAGGCTTTTGTAGCGGATTTGCAGGCATTAAAGCCAGATATTATTATTGTTGCAGCCTTTGGAAAAATTTTGCCAAAAAAAGTTTTGCAAATCGCGCCTTGTGTGAATTTACACGCGTCAATCTTACCAAAGTTTCGTGGAGCAAGCCCAATTCAGCAAAGTATTTTAAATAAGGAATCGTATTTTGGTGTGAGTGTTATGCAAATGGAAGAAGGCTTAGATTGTGGCGATATTTTGGGCTTTAAAGTGGTTAAAAACACAGGACAAAATGCGCTTGAATTGTTTAATGTATTAGCAAAACTTGCTGCAGAATTGACCTTAGAGTATTTAAGGCGTATTGACTTTATTGTTCCTTTGGCACAAAACAATGCAGATGCGAGTTATTGTAAGAAAATTAAAAAAGAATTTGCCCTTGTGGAGTTTGATGATGCTAGAATGCTAGAAAACAAAGCTTTAGCGTATAGTGGGTGGCCAGAGATTTTTCTAAGAAGTGGCTTAAAATTAAAGGTTTTGAAATTGGATTCCGCAAATGGAGAATATAAACAAGGCGAGATTTTAGAAATTACAAAAGATGGAATCAAAGTTGGTTGTAGCAAGGGTAGTGTGTGGATTGAAGTTTTGCAAGCCCCTTCAAAAAAGGCAGTAGGGGCATATGAATATGTGCAAGGGAAGCGCTTAAAAGTAGGAAATATTTTAGAGTAATGGAAGTTTTAAAATTTGATTGCTTGGAATCTACACAATTATATGTAATGGAAAATTTACGCAATCAAAGCTTAAAAAGCCCCGTTATGGTGGTAGCAAATACGCAAAGTGGGGGTATTGGCAGTCGTGGAAATGCGTGGGAGAGCGTGCAAGAAGGGCTGTATTTTTCACTAGCGCTTCCATTATCTCTGCTCCCGCAAGATTTGCCATTAGAATCCACTTCTATTTATATGGGATATATTTTTAAAGAGATTTTAAATCAAAATGGTGCGGAAGTGTGGCTAAAGTGGCCTAATGATTTGTATGTTGAGAACAAAAAGGCAGGGGGCGTGATGTGTTCAATGCTTTTAGGAAATGTTATTGTAGGTGTTGGAATTAACTTAAAAGTGCGTGATACACGCTTTGGTGCATTAAAAGTTGGAATCCAAAAAGACACAATTTTGCAAACATTTATAGAAACTTTTGAGCAAAAAAAGTTTAGCTGGAAGCAAATTTTTAGTAAATATGCGTTAGAATTCTATAAAAATTTCAATTATGGATTCCATTATAAAGGCAGGGTTGTGGAGATGAGCGAAGCAGTTTTGTGTGATGATGGCGCGATTTTGATTGAAGATGAAAAAATTTATAGTTTAAGATAGTGGGGTGAATGATGTGTGAAGTGATTTGTATTGCAAATCAAAAAGGTGGCGTTGGCAAAACAACAACAGCAGTAAATCTTGCCGCTTCCCTTGCGGTAGAAGAGAAGCGCGTGTTGTTAATTGACGCTGACCCACAGGCAAATGCCACGACAAGTTTGGGATTCCATCGCAATAGCATAGAGTTTAATATTTATCATGTTTTAATTGGCACAAAAAAGCTCTCACAAATCATTCAAAAAACTGCAATTCCAACTCTGCATTTAGCGCCTTCTAATATCGGTTTAGTTGGGATTGAAAAAGAATTTTATAGCCATAAGCGCAATGGGCGAGAGTTGATTTTAAAAAAGAAAATTGAAGATATTTTAGATGTGTATGATTATGTGATTATTGACTCTCCACCAGCTCTAGGACCACTTACAATCAATGCGCTATCAGCTTCAAATTCTGTGATTATCCCTATTCAATGCGAGTTTTTCGCTCTTGAAGGCTTGGCGCAACTTTTAAACACTATTAAAATTTTACGCAAAGAAATTAATCCAGATTTGGAGATTAAAGGTTTATTGCCAACAATGTATAGCGCGCAAAACAACCTTTCAAGGCAAGTGTATGCGGACTTAGTGCAGCATTTTGATGGGCAACTCATTAAAGAAGTAGCTTCTAAAACAACCATTGCAATTCCGCGCAATATTAAGCTTGCAGAATCTCCCAGCTTTGGCAAACCAGTGATTTTATATGATGTGCGTTCGCAAGGGAATATGGCATATCAGAATCTAGCGCGTGCGATTTTAAAGAGAGCCTAATGGCAAAGAAGGGATTAGGGCGCGGACTTGGTGCTATTTTAAGTGAAGTCGAAGAAGCTTATCAAAACGACTTACAAGACAATTCAGGCTTAGTTGTGGAGCTTGATATTGATAAAATTAAACCAAACCCATTGCAACCGCGCAAAGTTTTTGAAGCAGCTTCTTTACAGGAGCTTGCCACTTCTATTGAAGAACATGGATTATTGCAACCTATTTTAGTTTATGAGGATAGCAAGGATACAGATTTTTATTATTTGATTGCTGGTGAGCGTCGTTTGCGTGCAAGTAAGCTTGCCAAAAAAGAAAGCATTAAAGCAATTATTGTAGATGTTCAAATGGATAAACTGCGAGAATTAGCGTTGATTGAAAATATCCAAAGAGAGGATCTAAATCCTATTGATTTAGCGCGTTCTTATAAAGAACTCATTGATGATTATGGAATTACACATGAAGAAATGGCAAAACGCTTATCAAAATCACGCACGCAAATTACTAATACACTTCGTTTGTTAGATCTAAGCAAGGAAGTGCAAGATTTAGTTTTGGAAAATAAAATCTCACAAGGACATGCAAAAATTTTGGTTACATTGCCAAAAGAGCAGCAAAATCTCATTGCAAATTCTATCGTCGGGCAAAAGTTGAGCGTGCATGCAACGGAAAAGATTGTGAAAAATTGCAAAGAAACAAAAATTTTAAATAAGATTCCAAATTTCAAAAATTCTTTGCAAAAACAGAAAGATTTAAATAAAGACTCTATTGCAGCTTTAAAGACTGCTTGTGCAGAACTAAAAAGCAATGGAATTATGGCATTTGTGCAAAAAAATCGGTTAATTGTAGAGTTTAGTAACGACGAGGAGGTGAAAAAGTTTAGTAAAATTTTACCATTATGAAGTTTTTAAGAAAAACTTAGAAAAAGTCGTGTTAAAATAAAAGCTATTTTAGAAATAGAGAAAGGAGTGCAAATGACTATTATCCCAACTCCTTGGGTAATGGCGTTAGTTTTTGTTATTTTTCTTGTATTGGTGTATTTGCTTAATCGTATGTTATATAAACCTTTATTGGGCTTTATGGATACGCGTGATGCCTCTATTAAGAAGGACAACGAAGGAATAGAAGGTAACGCCGCAGATATTAAGGCGTTAAAAAAAGAAGCAGACGATATTTTGCAAAAAGCTAGAGAAGAGGCGGCTTTGATTAAAAATAAAGCTTATGAAAGTGCAAAAGAAACTGCGGAAGTTAAAATTACCGACAAAAAGAATGAATTGACTCAAAAATATAATGCTTTTATAACAAGTTTGGAGGATGAAAAAGAGAGACTTAAAATGTCCTTGCGTTCAGAAGTTCCATTCTTTAAAGAGAGCTTACAATCTAAGCTCGGAAAGCTTTAAAAGGGAGTAGTGAATGCAAAATAGAAAAGTATATTTTTTAACATTGTCGTTTATGCCGGCTATGCTTTTTGCAGCAGGTGGAGAGAGCGCCAATTATGATATCATTGAAAGAACCATTAATTTTGTTATTTTCTTTGGGCTTGTGTATTACTTTGCGGCAGATGCAATTAAAAATACTTTTAAAGCACGTAGAGATGAGATTGCAAATTCTCTAGCAAAGATCCAAGAAAAGTTGCAAGAATCCAAAAAAGCAAAAGAGAAAGCTCAAAATCAGTTAGAGGAAGCCAAGCGAATTGCACATGATATTGTGGAAACTGCACATAAGGAGTCTGTAATTATTACACAAAAAGTGGAAGAAGCAGCAAAAACAGAGATTGAAAGCCTTGTGCGTCAATATAATGATCATATCGCATTTGAGCAAAGAAAAGCAGAAAAACTGATTGTTGATGAGATTTTATCAGAATTTTTAAACAAAGATTCTGTTGCATTAAGCAAAGATGTTTTGGCTAAATCCCTGTTAAAAAAGGTAGCTTAGATGAAAGATTTGATTGCAAAGCGTTATATTAAAGCACTAGCTAGTGTGGTATCGCAAAAAGAATTGGAAGAAATTGTGCTTTTTCTTGGAAAGCTAGCAGGAGCAAATTCAATTTCAAAGTTTAGAGATATTATAGAATCTCCTTATGTTTCCACAGCGCAAAAAGTGGATTTTATCCTGGAAAGGGTTTTGGATAATTCTGCTAATGCAAAGTTTTCTAATTTTATTAAAGTTTTGGCAGAACATAAGAGATTGGATTTATTTGAGGAGCTTTATAGTGGGCTATCATCCCACTTGGCAACTTTAAATAAAGAGTATATTGCACAATTAATTGTTAATGAAGGTTATGATGAATCAGTCTTAAAGGAGATTGAAAGCAAGTTTAGTAAAAAACTTGGCGTTAATCTTTTGTTAAAACAGCAAGTAGTAGCAAGTGTTGGAATTAAGCTGGTTGTTGAGGATTTAGGCGTAGAAGTTTCTTTTTCGCAAGAGAAATTTGTTAATGATTTAAGAAATCATATTTTAAAAGCATTTTAATTTTTATATAAGGAGTTGCAGTGGTAGCAAAATTACAAGCAGATGAAATTAGTTCTATTATTAAAGAAAGAATTGATAACTTTGAACTTGATTTAGATATTGCGCAAACAGGGAAAGTTGTTGCATACGCTGATGGTGTTGCAAAGGTTTACGGACTTAAAAATGCAATGAGCTATGAAATGGTAGAGTTTGATACAGGCGATAAAGGATTGGCATCAAGCTTGGAAGAAGGCAGTGTTGGTGTTGTGGTTTTAGGTGCCGGAAAAGAGATTAAGGAAGGAACTTCTGTTAAGCGTTTAGGCAAACTTTTGCGTGTTCCGGTTGGCGATGGTATGATGGGGCGTGTTGTAAATGCTCTTGGCGAACCAATTGATGGAAAAGGTGCTGTTGAAGTTAAAGAGTATCGTTTTATGGAAGAAAAAGCTCCTGGAATTATGGCTAGAAAATCCGTTCATGAACCTCTTCAAACGGGATTAAAGGCTATTGATGCGCTTGTTCCAATCGGTAGAGGGCAAAGAGAGTTAATTATCGGAGATAGACAGACAGGAAAAACAACTGTTGCGATTGATACAATCATTAATCAAAAGGGACAAGATGTTGTTTGTATTTATGTAGCAATTGGTCAAAAGGAATCCACAGTGGCACAAGTGGTAAGAAAGCTTGAAGAGCATGGCGCAATGGAATATACAATTATTGTGAATGCTCCAGCTTCAGATTCTGCTGCTATGCAATATCTTGCTCCTTATGCAGGTGTTACAATGGGTGAATACTTTAGGGATAATGGCAGACATGCATTAATTGTTTATGATGATTTAAGTAAGCACGCAGTTGCCTATCGTGAAATGTCTTTGATTTTAAGACGCCCTCCAGGTCGTGAAGCATTTCCGGGTGATGTTTTCTATCTACACTCAAGATTGTTAGAGAGAGCGGCTAAGGTTAGCGATGAGTTAGGTGCTGGATCTTTAACAGCATTGCCAATCATTGAAACACAAGCAGGAGATGTTGCAGCATATATTCCAACAAATGTTATTTCCATTACAGATGGTCAAATTTTCTTAGAGACTGATTTGTTTAATTCTGGAATTAGACCTGCTATCAATGTTGGTTTATCTGTTTCTCGCGTGGGTGGTGCAGCACAAATTAAGGCGACAAAACAGGTTTCTGGAACTTTAAGACTTGATCTTGCTCAATATAGAGAGCTTCAGGCTTTTGCGCAATTTGCTTCAGATTTGGATGAATCTAGCAGAAAGCAGTTGGATAGAGGACAAAGAATGGTGGAGGTATTAAAACAGCCTCCTTATTCTCCATTGCCAATTGAGCGTCAAGTTGTAATTATTTTTGCAGGTGCTAGGGGATATATGGACGATATTGCAGTGGCTAATATCACAAAATTTGAAGGAGATTTATATCCGTTCTTGGAGGCAAAATATCCACAAATTTTTGAAGATATCCGCTCTAAGAAAATGCTAGATAAAGATATTGAAGAAACACTTTGCAAAGCGTTAGAAGAATTTAAATCTAGTTTTGCTGTATAAAAAGTAGGGAGTTGTTATGGGAAACAACCTAAAGGATATTAGAAAGCAGATTTCAAGCGTTTTAAATACGCAAAAAACAACGCGTGCAATGAAGCTTGTATCTACTTCTAAGCTTAAAAAAGCCGAAGAAATGGCTAGACGATCTAGAATGTATGCAGGAAAGATTGTTGAAGTCTTAGAAGAGATTAAAGTTAAAGTTGCAAGTGGGGAAAATGTGCAAGAAAATCCTTATTTTAACGCAGGAAATAAGGATTCTAAACTTGTTGATATTATTTTGGTAACAGCTGATAAAGGGCTTTGTGGTGGCTTTAATATCAATACAATTAAAGAAGTTAATCGCATAATTGCCGAACAGAAAGAAAAGAATCTAAAAGTGCGTTTGCGCGTTATTGGAAAGAAAGCCATAGAATATTATAAGTTTAATGAGATTGAGATGCTAGATAGTGTGGTTGGTTTAAGTGCTACACCACAATATGCAGACGCAGCAGAGTTTGTTAATAAGGCAGTTGCAGATTACCTAAATGGTGTGACATCTAAAGTAATTTTAGTGCATAATGGATTTAAAAATATGATTTCTCAAGAAATGAAAGTTTCGCAGCTTTTGCCAATTGAGAGCATTACGCTTTCAGAGGAATGTGCTTCTGTGTTGGAAGTGGAACCAAATGAGCAGGAGAATGAGATTTTAAATGAGCTTGCTAAGAAGTATGTTGAATTTAGTATGTATTATGCGCTTGTGGATTCTTTGGCAGCAGAACATAGTGCTAGAATGCAAGCAATGGATGCAGCAACAAGCAATGCAGGAGAATTAGCAAAAAGCTTAACGATTGCTTATAATAAAGCGCGTCAAGAGGCTATTACAACAGAGCTAGTAGAGATTAATACTGGCGTTGAGTCAATGAAATAAGGAGTAAAATAAATGTCAGAAAATATGGTAGGAAAAATCATTCAAGTAATGGGTCCTGTGGTTGATGTAGATTTTGAGTCTTATCTACCGGCAATCAATGAAGCATTAGATATTGATTTTGAAATTGATGGGCAAAGCCGTAAGTTGGTTTTAGAGGTTGCAGCACACATTGGGGATAATCGTGTGCGTGCAATTGCTATGGATATGACAGAGGGTCTTACAAGAGGAGAAAAAGTCAGTGCTAGAGGAAACCCTATTACTGTTCCAGTGGGAGAACAAGTTTTGGGTAGAATCTTTAATGTGACAGGTGATGTAATTGATGGTGGAGAAGAACTAAATAATCCAGAGAAGTGGTCAATCCATAGAAGCGCACCAACTTTTGAAAATCAAAGCACAAAAACAGAAATGTTTGAAACAGGGATTAAGGTTGTTGATTTGTTAGCGCCTTATTCTAAGGGTGGTAAAGTTGGTTTATTTGGCGGTGCCGGTGTTGGTAAGACGGTTGTTATTATGGAGCTTATCCACAATGTCGCCTTTAAGCATAGTGGCTATTCTGTGTTTGCTGGAGTTGGTGAGAGAACGCGTGAAGGGAATGATCTTTACCATGAAATGAAAGAGTCTGGAGTTTTAGATAAAGTTGCTTTATGTTATGGGCAAATGAATGAACCACCAGGTGCTAGAAATAGAATTGCTTTTACAGGTCTTACAATGGCGGAATATTTCCGTGATGAAAAAGGTTTGGATGTATTAATGTTTATTGATAATATTTTTAGATATGCGCAATCTGGTGCAGAGATGTCAGCACTTCTTGGAAGGATTCCATCCGCGGTAGGTTATCAACCAACACTAGCAAGTGAAATGGGTAAGTTACAAGAAAGAATCACATCAACCAAAAAAGGATCTATTACTTCTGTTCAGGCAGTTTATGTTCCTGCTGATGACTTGACTGACCCGGCTCCGGCTTCTGTTTTTGCTCACCTTGATGCAACGACAGTATTAAATAGAAAAATTGCAGAAAAAGGAATTTATCCCGCGGTAGATCCACTTGATTCTACTTCTAGAATTTTAGATCCTCAAGTTGTAGGAGAGGAACATTATAAGGTTGCTACAAGCGTGCAGCAAGTACTTCAAAAATATAAAGATTTGCAAGATATTATCGCAATTTTGGGTATGGATGAACTTTCAGAAGAGGATAAGAAAGTTGTTGAAAGAGCTAGAAAGATTGAAAAATTCTTATCTCAACCTTTCTTTGTTGCAGAAGTTTTCACAGGAAGCCCCGGTAAATATGTAACTTTACAAGAAACTTTGGAAGGCTTTAAAGGAATTCTAGAAGGCAAGTATGATCAGATTCCAGAAAATGCTTTCTATATGGTAGGAAATATCAATGAGGTTCTTGAAAAAGCGGAGAAAATGAAAGCTAACGCGTAAGGAGCTTTAATGGAAACCTTGAAATTAGATATTGTGACTCCAGAGGGAAAGATTTTTTCTAATTCTGTAAAAAGCGTTACTCTTCCTGGGAGCGAGGGGGAGTTTGGAGTTTTGCCCGGGCATGTTGGAATTGTAACAACATTGCGTCCTGGTGTAATTGAAGTTGAGAAAGTTGATGGCAAAAAAGAGATTGTTGCAATTAACTGGGGACATGTAAAAGTAGATGAAACAAGTGTTGATGTTTTAGCTGAAGGTGCGGTAGATATTAATGGAGATAGCGAGAGTGAAATTGCTCAAGCTATTGCAAATGCAAAGCAATTGCTTGAAGAATCTACGGATAATAATATGGCTGTTTCAATGGTGGTTTCACACATTGAAAATGCTGCAAAGAATTCATTGTGAGTTTATTTTCTCTATTAGATAGCTACGGGATTACTACCGTAGTTGTTCTTCTTTGGCTTTCTTTATATTTTATTTTAGTGCTTTGGATTTTTATATATCGTTATTTTTCAATTACAATGACTCTATCAGGTGAAAAAAAATGTCTGGAGATATTGTTGGAAGGACGCAATGCGCTGCCTAAAAATTCTTTGCTAGGTTCTAATTTAGCAAAAATTGATAAAAGATTAACAGAGCCCATGTTGCAATACGCCTTAGATAAAGCAATTAAAGATGCGACAATTGGCTTGACATTTTTAGCAATTGTTGCTTCCACTGCGCCTTTTATTGGATTATTTGGTACAGTTGTTGAGATTTTGGAAGCATTTTCAAAACTTGGTGAAAATTCAAAGGCGACTTTGGATGTGATTGCGCCGATTATTTCAAAAGCTCTTGTCGCGACTGCAGCTGGAATTTTAACAGCAATTCCTGCTTATTCATTTAATTTATTTTTGAAGCGCAAGGTATTTGAGTTAAATACTTATTTGCAATTGCAAATTAATGTTTTAAGCTCTCCAAAAGCTTCAGTTTAGAGTCTGGAGTAATTTTTGAAGTCGCATTATAATTGGGATGAAACTCCAGAATTAAACATTACTCCTTTGGTGGATATTATGCTTGTGTTGTTGGCGATTTTAATGGTAACAGCACCTGTAATTGTTTATCAAGAGGAAATTGCTTTGCCGCAAGGTTCAAAAAGTGCGAAAATGCAAGAAGATTCCAAGAT
Organism: Helicobacter winghamensis ATCC BAA-430; assembly: GCF_028751035.1. Classification (NCBI taxonomy): domain Bacteria; kingdom Pseudomonadati; phylum Campylobacterota; class Epsilonproteobacteria; order Campylobacterales; family Helicobacteraceae; genus Helicobacter; species Helicobacter winghamensis. The sequence goes on from NZ_CP063533.1 coordinate 782,384, forward strand.
TGAAATCCGGGTAGATTTAAAGCGTAATATTTACTTAAAAAACGAAGTTTTAAGCTTTGATAGTTTTCCAGATGCTTTTATAGTTTTTGCAAATGCGTATGATAAAAATACGCAAGTGTATATTCGTGCAGATAAAAATTTAAAATATGATGATGTTATTTATATCTTAAAGATTGCAAAACAAAGTGGATTTTCAAGGGTCTCACTCGTTACTGATGGCTAGAGTTGTTTTATTTTTTACCAGCGGTAGCGTTTCTCTTTGTTGCTATGCTTTAATTATTATTCTTTTGTTTTGGCAATTAAATTCAATTAGTGAGCCACCAAAAGCCTACACAGCTTACAAGGAAACAACTTTTAGTATTGATTTAATTGAAGAGCCTAGTCCTAAAAAGGCAATTAAAATCACACAAAAAAAAGCAGAAAAGAAAGTTAAGGATATTCCAATAAAAAAAGAAAGTGCATCTGTGAGTGCAAATGTTGGACTTGGAATTAACGATCTTTTTAAGCAAGTGGAATCCAAAATGCCTGTTAAATCTATAAAGCCTGCAAGTCAAGATGATAAAATTGCCAAAAATAAAAAAGCCAAAGAAAGTGCACAAACTAGAGATTTAAATGATGAGCTTGAAAAGATTATGGCTAACTTGGACACGCAAAAGACATTAAGTTTTGCTGTTCCAAAAGGAGAATTTGACGCTTTTTATGCAAAAGTGCATGAGATTTTAGCGCAAAGTTGGAATCCTGTGCGTACAAGTGTTGAACATTTTTCAGAGGTTGCTATCACCATTGATTCACAAGGCAGATTTTCTTATTCTATTATTAAAAAATCTGGAGATTTAGAATTTGATGAGGCTCTGAAGGGCTTTTTGGATATAATGAGTGTTCAAGAATTTCCACGCTATGAAGGTGGAGATAGCACTAAAATTATGGTAACTTTTAAAACTGAGGTGTAAAATGAAAAAAATTGTTTTTGTATTAATGAGTCTATTTGGACTTGCTTGTGCAAATGGGGTGGATGCTACTTTGGAGGTTGTAAAAAAATTTGGGAACCTTCCTAATATTTTGGTTCAAAATGTAGGCAGTGATTATTTTGAGCGTGAATTTAGTCAAAGAATTTTCAAAATGCTTATTGCAGATTTAAAGGTTACAGGACATTTTACGGTTCAAGAAGAAAAAGAAGTTATTTCTAGTGAAATGCTTGTAAATTTTGATGAATATCGCAAAAACAAAATCGATTTAGTTGCTCGTATTAAAGCAGAGAAAAGCGAGAGTGGTGTGATTGCAAGATTGCACCTTTATGATGTGAATTCTGGTTTGGTTGCTTTAAGTAAAGAATATAAAAATATGCAGCAAGAAACATATCCATTTTTAGCGCATAAAATGGCAATTGATATTAATGCTTATATTAAGGCTCCAAGTGTAGATTGGATGGAGCGTATGGTTATTCTTGCGTACTATACAAAGCCAGGAGAGAGTGATATTATAATGAGTGATTATACACTGACTTATAAAAAGAAAGTGATAAGTGGTGGTTTGAATATATTTCCTAAATGGGCAAATGCTGCACAGAATGCTTTTTATTATACAAAATATCTTGATAAGCCTACACTTTTTAAATTTGACCTAGGAACAGGACAAAATAAAAAAATGTTCGACAGCAGTGGAATGCTTGTAGCTTCAGATGTAAGCAATGATGAAAATAAAATTTTAGTAACAATGGCTCCAAATGAACAACCAGATATTTTTATGTATGATATAACAAATGGTGCATTAAAGCGTCTTACAAAATATAGCGGTATTGATGTAAGTGGGAATTTTATTGATAATGAAGAGCGCGTAATGTTTATCTCTGATAGGCTTGGCTATCCTAATGTCTTTGCGATTCCAGCTAGTGGAGAAGTGTCTGGAAATGTAGAACAAATGGTATTTCATGGGCGCAATAACAATGCAGCAAATGCAAATGGTAACTATATTGTGTATTCTAGTCGTGAAAGCAATGAAGAGTTTGATAGAAACACATTTAATTTATATCTTGTCTCTACTAAAAGCGATTTTATCCGTCGTTTAAGTGCAAATGGTGTGAATCAGTTGCCGCGTTTTTCTAAAGATGGAGAAACGATTATGTATATCAAGCACGAGGCAAATCAGAGCGCACTTGGAATCATCCGCTTAAATTATAATAAAACATTGTTATTTCCATTGCAAGGTGGTGTAATTCAATCAATGGATTGGTAAAATAGAAAATTTTGTAGAAAAATAGCTTTTTTCTGCTATAATAATGCGTTTTTTAAAAAAAATTAGGGAGAAGAAATGAAAAAGTTTCTAGTTTTAAGTTCATTGGCGGCTGCGTTATTGGTAACTGGTTGTAGTCAAAAAAGTGGCGTAGATTCTAGCGCAGATGTAAATCAAGGCAAGAACTATGTGGGTGGTCAGGATAATTTTGCAACAGTTGAAGAAAGAATTAATTATGTAGAAAACCAACTGCAAAATATTTTCTTTGATTTTGATAAATTTGTTGTGCGTGCTGATATGCAAAATGCGATTGATAATGATGCTAGTGTTTTGACTTCTTCGGCAATGGGACCATTAACAGTAAGAATTGAAGGTAATACTGATGAGTGGGGAACAGATGAGTATAACTATGCTTTAGGTTTAAAAAGAGCAGTTGCTGTAAAAGAAGCACTTATTGCTAAAGGTGTAGAAGAGAGTAAAACAGTTTTAGTAAGCTATGGTGAAAGCAAGCCAACTTGCACAGCTAAAACAAAAGAGTGTTGGGCTGAAAACAGAAAAGTAACATTTAAAATGTTACCATAAGTAATAATTGGGAAAAGTCTATTGCAAAAGTTATTTGCTTCTAGCCTAGTTGTTGCGAGTTTAGTTTTTGGGCAAGAACCATCTGCATTTAATGCAGGTGGGATTGCACCACAAAGAACAGAATCGCAAATTTTTAATGAAAAACTTTTTAATCTTTCTACACAAGTAAGAAATCTTGAAGAATCACAAGAAGGCTTAAAAAGTGTTTTTGAAGGGCAACTTCAGAGAGTGCAAGATATTGCAAGTAGAATAGAGCTTCTCAAAGGGGAAAATAATGCAACAATTACTGGAATCAAAGAGCATGTCGATTCTAACTTTGCTTTACAAAATGAAAATATTGAAAAGATTAAACAAAGTATTTCTGCGCTTGGAGCGTTGATTAAAAAAACAAATACTCAAATGCAAGGCGAGATTGATAGTTTAAGGGAAAAGGTTGCAGAACTAGAAAGTGCTCAAGTTGCTACAACTAACAATGTGGAATCTAAAAAAGAAATAAATAATACCGCAGATAATGTAGCTGAAACCATAAAAGATGTGCAAGATTCTAAGATTGATGATGGCATAGAACAGAGTGTATTGAATGAAGTTGAAAGTGCTTTTGTAAGCGCGCCTATAAATTCATCTGCAAATACAACGGTAAGTGCATCTGAAAGTTTGTCCGTGGGCGCTCTAATTGCAAGCGTAGAAAGCAATGCAACACAAATCAAAATGCCAAGCTACGAGACTGAGGAATTAAAGCCACTTAATGCGCAAAGTATCGAGAGTTTACCTGTTGATAAAGAGATAAATAAAGTAGGTGAAAAGAAGGATATACAAGCAAATATAAACAAAAAGATAAAAGATAGTAAAGAGATTGAAAAAGTTGAGCCAAAGGTTTTGGAGAATATAGAATCTAAAAATAATATCACCAAAACACCTGAAATTAAAGATTTGAAAAAGATTCCTTTGGCAAGTGTGTTTAAAGAGGGTGAACAATTTTATAAAGATAAAAATTATCAAAAAGCTGATGAATATTTGCAAGTTGCTGTTAAAGGTAATTATAAGCCAGCGCGTGGAAATTATTTATTAGGTGAAGTCGCATTTGAGCAAAAGCGTTATGAAGATGCAATTTATTACTACAAAACAAGTGCAACGCGCTATGATAAAGCAGATTATATGCCGCGTCTAATGTTGCATAGCGCAAAATCTTTTGAAGCACTTAAAGAAAAAGATAATGCAAAGCGTTTTTTGGAGACTCTAATTGCTTTGTATCCAACTTCTAGTGAAGCAAAAGAAGCAAAAAAACTTATTAAATAAAAATAGGAGAAAATAATGATTGATAAAAATCAAGTTGTAAGTATTGAGTATTCCGTAAAAGAAGAAGGCGCAAATGATGTTTTGGATTCTAATATTGGTGGAAAACCATTAGAGTTTATTATGGGAGCTGGTGAGATTATTAAGGGCTTAGAGGAAGCGGTTGCAGAAATGAAAGTGGGCGATAAAAAGGAAGTAATTATTGCTCCGATTAATGCTTATGGGGAGTATCAATCTGATTATGTGCAAGAAGTTCCTCGCGATCAGTTTGTAGGGATTGATTTACAGCAAGGAATGACACTTTTTGGTCAAGGAGAAAATGGAGAAACTGTGCAAGTAATTGTCAAAGATTTTAATGATGAGATGGTTATTGTTGATTACAATCATCCATTAGCTGGTAAGACTTTGAATTTTTCTGTAACAATTTTAGCAACGCGTGAAGCAACAGAAAAAGAATTGAGCTGTGGATTACATTATCAAGAGCATAATCATGGTGGTGGTTGTTGTGGTGGTGGATGTGGTTGCCATTAAAACTTGCTTAATGTAATGAATCTATCTTTTGCCTACACGCATTCCCCGATAGAATTTTATTTTAGACAAAGTCCGCGTGATTTTGTTGTTGAAGAGGTGCCACTCTATCCCTTCAATGGTGATGGAATGCATCTTGTTTTGAAAATCCGCAAGAAAAATCTCACAACTTTTGAGCTTTTAAAGATTCTGTCCAATCATCTAGGAATTAAAGAAAAAGATATTGGCTATGCAGGGTTGAAAGATAAAAATGCTCTTACAATCCAGCATATAAGTTTGCCTTATTTTATAAAAGATAAACTAGAGAATTTTATACACCCTGATATTAAAATTTTAGATTCTAATTTGCATCATAATAAAATCAAAATTGGGCATTTAAAGGGTAATAAGTTTTTTCTTCGTGTTAAAAAACTTAGCCCATTAAACGCCCAAAAAATCGTGCAAGCTGTGGAATCTATTAAAAAGTTTGGAGTCCCAAATTATTTTAGTTATCAACGCTTTGGAGCAGATGGTAGAAATTATTTACAAGGACGAGAGATTGTAGAGAAAAAGCGCCGTTTGCGTGATAGAAAAATGCATAATTTTTTAATCAGCGCATATCAAAGTTATTTGTTTAATTTGTGGCTCTCTATGCGCATAGATATTTCGCATATTATTGCTTCATACGATATAAAAGAGATTTCAAAAGCATTAGAGCTGTATTTACAGACAAATGATATTCCAGCTTGTTTTAAGGAAAGTATGTTTTGTAATAAGATTAAATCACAAAAGCACCCTTTTAAATTGCTTGAAGGTGATATGTTATGCCATTATCCTTATGGAAAGCATTTTTTTTTAGAGAGTATGGAAAAAGAATCTTTGCGCTTTTTACAAAAAGATATTGCTCCAACAGGATTGTTAAGTGGAAAAAAGGCAATGTTTGCTTTAGGTTGTGCGGAGTTTTTTGAAAAGAAATTTTTGGATTCCAACATTTTAAGCATTGGGCAACGTCGCTATGCTTGGGTTTTTCCGCAAGATTTAGAGTTTTTTTATAAAGAACAAGAAGCGCAAGGTGAGTTTAGTTTTTTCTTGCCAAAAGGAGCGTATGCGACAAATTTATTGCGCGAGATAGCCCATAGAGAGATAAAAGAAGAGGAATAGAATGTTTGATAGAATTATTAAAGAAAATCAGTTTAAAACAAATTGTGTGATTGCACTATATGTGCTGATTTTTACGCTAATTGGATTGCTTGTAGACATTGTTAGGATTAATGCTAATACACTTGGAGGTGGATTTTATTCACTTTTAACTTTACAAGAATTTCCGCTAGTTACTCTAACCTTGTTTGGAATCGCTTTTGTGATTGTGCTATTTACTATTAGTAATTTTAAGCAAATTTTACTTAGCGGAAGTGAGTATAAGGAGGTTTTAGCAGGCTCTGAAGCAAGTGCTCAAGAGAAAAATTTAACAAAAATGCTTGATGAGTTAGTAGCGGTTGTAAATCTGCCCTTTCGTCCAAAACTTTACATAATGGATGCGCCTTATATGAATGCGTTTGCTAGTGGCTGGAATGCGGATAATTCCTTGATTGCACTAACTACTACTTTAATACGGAATTTAAATTATAATGAGCAAAAGGCAGTGATGGCACACGAATTAAGCCATATTCGACACGGAGATATTCGCTTAACTTTAATGGTGGGCGTACTAAGTAATATTATGCTTTTAGTGGTAAATTATGGTGTCTATATATTTTTAGGAAACTCTAAAGAGAAGGGTGCAAATGCAGCTAGAATGATTTTGCTTATCTTGCAATTTGTTTTACCGCTTTTAACGCTAGTGTTGCAAATGTTTTTAAGTCGCTCAAGAGAGTATATGGCAGATTCTGGGGCAGCGTATTTGATGGGAAATAGCGCACCTATGATTCAAGCTTTGCAAAAGATTAGTGGAAATTATGCACAATCAGATTTTTCACAAAGCGATAGGAATCCTACGCGTCAAGCCTTGTATATCTTTTCAGCTGGTGAGTTATTTAGCACACATCCTAGCATTGAAAATCGCATTCAAGCATTACTTCATCAATAAGGAATCCGAAAATGCCAAAAAATATAAAAGAAAACACAGGTGAATCCACTCAAGAGTTAATCCGAACCATTTTTGATTGTATTGGAGAAGATCGCAATAGGGAGGGATTACTAGATACTCCAAAGCGTGTGGTAAAAAGCTGGGAACATCTTTATAGCGGATACAAAAGCGATCCTAAAGAGATTTTAGGCAGGGTTTTTACAGAAGGTGCTTGTGATGAAATGGTTGTGCTAAAAGATATTGAGTTTTATTCTGTGTGTGAGCATCATATGTTACCATTTTTTGGAAAGGTTTCTATTGGTTATATTCCTGATTCTAAGGTGGTTGGAATTTCAAAATTAGCACGCCTTGTAGAGGTGTATTCTAGGCGTTTGCAAATTCAAGAGAAAATGACAGCGCAGATTGCAGATACTCTAATGGAAGTGTTACAGCCAAAAGGCGTGATGGTGGTAGCTGAAGCAAAGCATATGTGTATGGTAATGCGTGGCGTGGAGAAGCAAAATAGTCAAATGTTAACAAGTGCAATTCGTGGGCTTTTTAAAAGCGATCATCGCACAAGAGAAGAGTTTATGGGATTAATTCGCAGTTAATTGCAACGATAGCTTGTTTTGCTTTTGCAAAGATGGTTTAAAAAGCATTCTTGGCATTGTGGATTAATGGCTTTGCAAGTATAACGCCCAAAAAGTACCATTGCTTGATGAAGAGTGGCAAGATTATCTTTGAAAATTTTTGTAAGATCTGCTTCTGTGGCGAGTGGCGTTGTGGCAAAGCTTAAACCCAAGCGATGGGAAACCCTAAAAACATGAGTATCTACAGCGATGAAATTTGCTTCTTTAGATTCTATTAACACGACATTTGCGGTTTTTTGCCCAACTCCGGGCAATGTTTTTAATATCTCTCTATCAAGTGGAATTTCTCCATTATATTTTTCATAAACTTCTTTTGCCATTGCTTTGAGATTTTTTGCTTTATTGTTGAAAAAACTGCAAGTTTTAATGCACTCTTTAATGGAATCTAAATCTGCTAGGCTTAGTGCTTGTGGCGTGGGGAATTTTTTAAAAAGTGCAGGCGTAATGAGATTTACGCGTTTATCGGTGCATTGGGCTGAAAGCATTACAGCAATTAAAAGTTCAAAATCATTAGAAAATACGAGTTCTGTTCTAGCGCCTTTAAAATGTTCTAAAAAAAGTGCTTTTATCTCTTGTATTTCCTTTTTTGTGGCTTTTTTGATTTTCTTTGTCATATGAAATTCCTTAATTAAAAACTTCAAAAGGTGAAGTGATTACGCGCTTTAGTATATTAAAAGGGGAGAGTAGAATATCTTGAGCAGTTTGAGTGTGGATTTGTGGCTTTTCAAGAGTTCCGTTAATTTTAAAGTTAGTAGAGATTGTGCCATTTTTGCCAAGCACAATATAATTAACAAGCGGAATTTTATTGATAATTCCACTTAATGCCTTAGCGGTAATTAACTCGGCATTAAAATCAATATTTTTGGATTCTAATTGTATGATTCCTTGTCCATTAATATCAATAGAAGAGCCTTTAAAATGGAGTTTGTCAATAGCTAAGAATTTATCATTTAAGCCAAAAAGAATGCTACCATTTTCTAAATAATAGCCATCATTGTTAAAGCCCGGAAGTTTTAAGCTAAGTAAAGAAGGAATTGTATCAATAAAAGCCATAAGATTTTGCAGGACATTTAGCTCTTTAACAGAAGTGTTAAGCAACTTCATTTCGCCCATAATCACTCCTTTTTCATTTGTATTTGCGTTAAGAAAAAAGCGACCCTTATTAAAAATATGTTTGTTTGCAATGGTGTTTAAAAAAGTATCACCAAACTCTCTAGCATCAAGCGTGATAAAATTTTCATTTTTATAAAGATCGGCACTTCCATTTTTATGTTTAAGTGTGCCTTGAATTGTATTGTTATAGAGACTAAAATTGAAAGAATCACTTAAAATTGTGTAATCCTTAAAGATTAGATTTGTATTGTTTCCTTCTATCCGTGTTGGAATATCAGTATTTTTTGGGTTGGTGCTTGTGAGATTTTGGCTATTTAAATTGAGATTAATATCTTTAAAACTTATCCTTTTATTGCCTTGTGTGTCTGTGTAGATAAAAGAATCGCTTTTTAACTCAAAATTATTAGTGTTGTAGCGCAAGTCTAAATTAATCGTGGAGAGCGGCATATTGTCTTTTTTGCTTAAGAGAATGTTTTGTGAGCTATTAACAGAAATTTTTGCTTGGTATTCCAAAAAATCTTGCGTGTTTAGGTTTAATGTTCCATTGCTAACTTGATAGTCTTGCAAGATTTTAGAAAAAGGGATAAAGTGGCTTAGGCTTTCTATGTAAAAATTATAAGGTGCATTTAATTTAGCATTAAATGTAAGTGTTGGCAAACTTAAAGTAATGGCTTTTTCATCTTTAAAATCCACGCTAAAAGGCACAGAATGGTTAAAGATTTGCAAAACACTAGGATTAACTAAAGCCAGAGAGTGGATAAGTATGTCTCCGCTAATTTCTTTATCTTGTATGTTGATAATAAAATTAGAATCACTTTTTATAATATTTTGATAAGTTAGATTTTTGGATTCCACCTTTACAATGTGATTATCTAGTGCAATATTTAAATTGTCGGTTTCTAAAGGAATACCATTAAGCAGGATTGTAGAATTGCGTGCTTTAAAAATCCCTTTAGTTTGCAGAGTGTGATTAAGTAAATCTAAGTGAATAAAAAGATTTGTTGCAATGTTTGCCTTGGGTGCATTTAGAGGGAGTGTGATATTATAGGCATTTAAAACCTCGTGAATGTTGGAATCCAAAGGCGAAGTAGTATTGAGATTAACTTCTAGACTTGGGGCTTTGCTGGTAATATCCTTTAGTGTGATTGTTGTGCCATTTGCTAGATATTGTTTGTAGGTTGGATTTTCTGGGTAAAATTCTAGTGCATTATTTTGAAAGAGTAATTTTACGGATTTTGCGTGTGCGGCTTGAAGTTTGGGATGAAAAATTACTTCAGCATTTTTTGCTGTGGCTAGGACATATAGGGAATTAATGGAATCCTGTAAAATGTGATTACTTTTTAGTGGGATTGTAAGAGAAAAGTCATTGATTTGGACATTTTCAACGCTATAATTGTCAAAAATCCACGCTTCTACAAGTTTGTTTGAAATCTCCGGGATTAAAGATTTTAGAAATTTAATATCGCTAAAAACATTGCTAGAACCTTTGATATTAAGCGTTTTTAAATCACTAAAAACATTTAAATCTAAACGAACATAAGAATAATAATTTTCTTGATTTAAAAAATCCAAAGAGCCATCTAACATTACTTCTTGGCGTCTTAAGTCATACACGCCTTTTCCTTGATAATAGATTCCATAGGGCTTTAGATAAAAATCGTGGATTTGAATAAGGACTTTAGAAGCATCTTCAGTGAGATTAAGTTTTGCATAAAACTCTGGGAGATTGAGTGTGAAATTATCTCCATCGTAAAATAAATTTGCTTGATAATCTTTAATAAAAATATTTTTTATATCAATTTTTTGAAAATATTGAAGGATAAAATGCAAATTTTTTGCGATGGTAACTTGTGTGGAGATTGAAAAATCTTTATGGGAATCATCGGAATTAAATTGTTTTAAATGTAAAGATTGAATTTCTAAAATGAGTTTTTTATCTAATCTTAGATAGAATCCTTCAATTTGTGAGCCAGCTAGATGAAATCGTTCTAGTTTAATTCCTGTATGCAAAAAGGTGTAAAGCGTGATAAATAAGCCTGTAAGAAATGTAAGAAACAAAATAAGTTTAAGTGTTTTAATGGATGGTATTTTAATCATTTTAATCATTTTATGCTTTTATTTGCAAACTTCAATGCAATCTAGTCGTGTTGTGTATGTGCCAAAAGGCGGAACAAATGCAATTATAGCATATTTACAAGCAAATAACTTTGATGTAACCACTGGTGATAAATATTTGGTGCGATTTTTTGGTTATCCACAAAGCGGTTGGCTAAATATTGAACAGGAGAGAATAAGTAAGGGGGACTTTCTTTATAAACTTGCAAACGCAAAGGCGGCGTTAGAAGATATTACGCTAATTCCTGGAGAAACTTTGTATTTTTTCATCAAAGAAGTTAGCGTAAAACTTGGATTAGATGAAAGAGAGTTGCAAATTGCCTATGATAAATACGCTCCAATGCCAGATGGAGTGATTTTAGCAAATACTTATAAAGTTCCAAAAGGTATTAGTGCTTCACATTTAATGTATTATCTTGTCAAGACCTCTTTGAATGAGCATAAAAAATTAGCGATTAAATTTTTAGGGGAATATGATGTAAAGCAATGGTTTAAATATGTAATTATTGCTTCAATTATCCAAAAAGAATCCGCAAACGAAGAAGAAATGCCTATTGTTTCTGCAGTAATTAGAAATCGTTTAGATAAGAAAATGCGCTTGCAGATGGATGGTTCTTTAAATTATGGAAAGTATTCACATACAAAAGTAACGCCTGCAATGATACGAAATGATACAACTAGTTACAATACTTACCGTAATGATGGAATTCCAGAAGCTCCTGTTGGAAGCGTTGGATTTAAGGCGATTCAAGCGGCAGTATTTCCGGCAAATGTAGATTATCTTTACTTTGTGCGCAATAAAAATGGCGTGCATTCTTTTAGTAAAACTTATAATGAACATGTTAATAATTTCTCAAAATAGTAAAAAAATTACCAAAAGCATTAAAAATAAGATTAATTTAAGAAAAAATACTTAACAATATCTCAAATTAAGTTAGAGAAAAAAGTTAAATAAAACTTTGCTTTTTGTTGCTTGATGGTTGGAATCCAAAATTATCAAAATTAAAGGAAAGATACAATGGAGAGAGTTAAAAAGGTTGGAATCATCGGTGCGGGCAATGTGGGTTCTACTTTAGCCTATATTCTTTCAGCAACAACTCCTTATGAAATCGTTTTGCAAGATAAAGATAAAAACAGAGCTAGAGGAATGCTGCTTGATATGTTTCAAGCTTCTTGTGTAGGTCCAAAATTTACAAAGCTTGGCGTGATTGCATCACCTAAAGACTTAAGCGATTGTGATGTGATTGTAATTGCTGCAGGCTCTCCAAGATTACCTGGAATGAGTAGAGATGATTTGCTCTTAGCAAATGCAAAAGTTATTAGTGAGATTGCAAAAGATATTAAAGAAAACTCTCCAGATGCTATTGTCGTGCTTGTAACAAATCCTTTAGACGCAATGGTTTATACCGCCTTAAAAGAAACAGGGTTTAATCCAAGACAAATTTTAGGAATGGCGGGGGTTTTAGATAGTGCTAGAATGGCAAGTTTTATTTATGAAAAACTTCAATGCGCTCCTGGGCAAATTATGTCCCCAGTAATGGGAGGGCACGGCGATGATATGGTGCCTTTGGCGCGTTTTTGTATGGTGAATGGCGTGCCTTTAGCAGAGCTTCTTAGTCAAAGTGAGATTGAAGAAGTGATAGAGCGCACAAGAAATGCAGGAGCAGAGATTGTGAATTGCCTAAAAAAAGGTTCGGCGTATTTTGCTCCAGCAAGAGCCACGGCGGAAATGGTTGTTGCAATTATGAGTGATAGCCATAAGATTTTGCCTTGTTCTGTTTTATTGCAGGGTGAGTATGGATATAGTGATGTTGTTAGTGGAGTTCCAGTAGAGCTTGGGATTAATGGAATTGAGCGCATTGTAGAGTTAAAACTTAATACCGATGAAAAAGTGCAGTTTGATAAATCTGTTCAATCTGTTAAAAGCTTGATTGACACATTAAAAAAAGATTATTTTTAAATCTATTTCAAGGAGGCGTAGTTTAAGAAAACTTTTAATGGTTGCAGGCAATTTTAGGTGAAATAGATTTAAGTTTAGAAAATTTAAGGAGTTTAAAATGGGATTATTAAAAGCCCCTGATAATACACCTGTTTGGGTGAATGAGAATCGCTGTAAAGCTTGTGATTTATGTGTATCCGTATGTCCTTCAGGGACATTGGCAATGCGTCTTGATGAAAATAGAGTCTTGGGAAAAATGGTAGAGATTATTCATCCTGAAAGTTGCATTGGTTGTCAAGATTGTGAGTTGCATTGTCCAGATTTTGCAATTTCAGTTGCAGATAGAAAAGAGTTTAAGTTTGCAAAGATTACTGATGAAGCAAAACAAAGAGCAGAAGCAATTAAAGCTAATCACTATATGGCAGTATAAGGAGTAATGTGTGAGTAGAGAATTAATTTCAAGTGGAAATGAGCTCGTTGCGCACGCTGCAATTGATGCTGGTTGTAAGTTTTTTGGTGGGTATCCTATTACACCTTCTAGTGAAGTTGCACATGAAATGAGCGTAATGTTGCCTCAAGAAAATGGATCATTTATTCAGATGGAGGATGAGATTGCTGGGATCTCTGTGGCTCTTGGTGCTTCAATGAGCGGTGTTAAATCTATGACAGCAACTTCTGGTCCGGGAATCTCTTTGAAATCTGAACAAATCGGACTTAGCTTTATGGCTGAAGTTCCTTTGGTTATTGTTAATGTTATGCGCGGTGGTCCATCAACAGGGCTTCCAACGCGTGTTGCGCAAGGAGATATTGCGCAAGCAGCAAATCCAACGCATGGAGATTATCAATCTATTGCATTGTGTCCTGGGAGTTTAGAAGAAGCTTATACAGAAACAGTGCGCGCCTTTAATTTGGCAGAAAAATTTATGACTCCTGTATTTTTACTCTTGGATGAAACGCTAGGGCATATGCACGGAAAAGCGATTGTTCCTGATCTTAGCGAAGTGCAAAAGTCCATTGTAAATCGACAAGAATTTACAGGGGATAAAAATTCTTATAAGCCTTATGATGTTGCAGAGGATGCGCCAGCTGTGTTAAATCCTTTCTTTAAAGGTTATCGCTATCATATTACAGGATTACACCACGGACCAACAGGATTCCCAACGGAAGATGCGGTGTTATCGCAAAAATTAATTGATAGATTATTTAATAAAATCTTAAGTAAGACAGATGAAATTGTAACCTATGAAGAATATAAGTTAGATGATGCAGATACTCTACTTATTGCTTATGGTTCAGCTTCAAGAAGTGCAAAAGAAGCGGTAGATAGATTAAGAGAAGAGGGTAAAAAAGTGGGATTGTTTAGACCAATTACGCTTTGGCCTTCTCCCAAAAAAGAGTTAGCAGCACTTGGAAAACGCTTTGATAAAATCTTGGTTGCTGAACTAAATAAGGGGCAGTATATTAAAGAAGTAGAACATAGTATGAAAAAAGATGTGGCACTTTTAGCAAAAGCAAATGGGCGTCCATTGTCCCCGATTGAAATTATCAATAAAATTAAGGAGTTATAAGATGGCATTTAATTACGATGAATATTTAAGAGTGGATAAAATGCCTACACTTTGGTGCTGGGGCTGTGGTGATGGTGTTATCTTAAAAGCAATTGTGCGTGCAATTGATAAACTTGGTTGGAATATGGACGATGTTTGTTTGGTGAGTGGGATTGGCTGTTCTGGGCGTGTAAGTTCTTATGTAAATTGTAACACAGTGCATACTACACACGGGCGAACACTGGCTTATGCAACAGGAATTAAGCTTGCAAATCCTACAAAAAAAGTGATTGTTGTAGGAGGGGATGGTGATGGTTTGGCTATTGGTGGAAATCATACAATTCACGCTTGTAGGAGAAATATTGATATTAATTATGTGTTGATTAATAACTTTATCTATGGGCTTACAAATTCACAAACTTCCCCAACAACACCAAAAGGAATGTGGACAGTAACTGCGCAATATGGCAATGTTGATCCAGAGTTTGATCCTTGTAATTTGGCAATTGCTGCTGGTTCAAGTTTTGTTGCGCGTGAGTCTGTGCTTGATCCTAAAAAACTTGAAAAAGTTTTAGTAGAAGGATTTTCGCACGAAGGTTTTGCATTTTTTGATATTTTTAGTAATTGCCATGTAAATTTAGGTAGAAAAAATAAAATGGGTGAGGCGATTGATACACTAAAATGGATTGATAGCAGAATCCTTTCTAAGAAAAAATTTGATGAATTAAGTGATGAAGAGAAAGTTGGGAAGTATCCAACAGGAATTTTGCACCACGATACAAATAAAATTGAATATTGCAAAGCATATAAGCAAGTGCAAGAAAAAGCACAAGCTAAAAAAGGAGGTGCAAAATGAGAAGACAGCTCCGTTTTACAGGTGTTGGAGGACAAGGTGTTTTGCTAGCAGGTGAAATCCTAGCAGAAGCGCAAATCCGTACAGGCGGTTATGGCGTGAAGGCGGCAACTTATACTTCACAAGTGCGTGGAGGACCAACAAAAGTAGATATTCTTTTGGATAATGATGAGATTTTATATCCTTATGCTAATGAGGGTGAAGTGGAGTTTATGCTCTCTACTGCACAGGTGAGCTATGATCAATTTAAAGATGGCTTGAAAGATAATGCAATTATTGTTGTAGAGCCAAATCTTGTAACTCCTAGTGAAGAGGATAAAAAACGCTTTAAAATTTATCCAATTCCAATTATTAGTATTGCCAAAAATGAAGTTGGAAATGTGGTTACACAATCTGTTGTAGCGCTTGCTGTAACGGTAACGCTTACAAAATGTGTAGATAGAGATTTAGTGTTTGAAACAATGATTAGCAAAGTGCCAGCAAAAGTGGTAGATCTAAACAAAAAAGCTTTTGAGCTTGGAGAGAAATACGCTAAGGAAGCATTAAATCAATAGATTCAAGTAGAAATCCTACGCACTTTTAGTGTGCTTAGGATTTAGTTTATTTAGCCTTATATTCCAAAAGTAATCCCTAGAATTAAAACAAGATTTGCAAAGACTAATCCGCTAAAGAAAGCTAGTGTATTAAAAATTTCGTGTTGGATTAAAATCAAAATTCCAATAATTAAGATTCCATAAGTTAAAAGGCGTAAAGGAAAAAAGAATATTTTAGCCCCTGTTTTTATATTGATTGCGCTAAAGTTGTCTAAAAATTTATGCTTTTTTAGTGGAATTTCTTGTGTATTTTGTGAGTTTTTTTCATTGAGTTCTATGGAATCTTTTAAAAAGTTAGAATCGCTTTTGGAATCATCTAAAAAAAACTCTTCTTGTTCTTCATCTTGTTTTTCTTGCTTGCTTTTATAGACTTCTACTAAGGTTTCTAGCTCTTCTTTAGAAGCACCATTTAGTAATTTTAAAATCTTTCTTTTTTGTGTGTAGAAAACACCTAAAGCAATTAGTAAAAAAGACAAAAATGCGAAAATGAAATTAAGCGTGAAAACATTGCCAAAAGCCAGCCAAACACAGCAAAGAATCACCAAAAAAAGAACGAAAAAAAACTTAGTCTTCATCATATTTGCAATGAGCGTATTTAGGATCGTTTGCCAAGGCATCTAATTCTTTTTTTTGCCGCTTATAAGCCTTATATACATTTAAAATTGCTGCACACACGCCCCAAGCAACGCCTAGCCAAAAGAGCCAGCGAACCCCCCCAAAAAGAGATTCAAGTCCATATCCAATTCCAATCCCAATAAGCACAGCAAGCACCATTGAGATTCCAAGAGTAGCGTTAGAATAGGCAAGTATAGCATCTTTGTATTTTGGCGTATCTTTTTGCGATTCAAAATTTGTGTTATTTTTGGATTTCATTTTTATACTCTGCTGATTTCTTGTAACACAATTTGAGCCTTTTGTAGCACTTCATCAATCATTTTAGAATCCATCGTGGCGCAAATAAAGCCAGATTCAAATTGCGAAGGGGCAAAATACACTCCAGAATTTAACATTCCTTGATGAAAAGCCGCATACATTTTAGTATCACTCTTTAGTGCGTCTTGGAAGTTTTTAACAGGATTTGCATTAAAAAAGAATCCAAACATACTGCCGCGCACGCAAGTTTGTAAAGGAATCTTAAAGGAAGCACAAAGTTCTTTTAAGCCATTTGTAAGTTGCAAGGCTAGAGATTCTAAATGTTTATAGACTTTAGGATTTGCGCGTAATTTTTGTAAAGCCACAAGCCCAGCTGCCATTGCTACGGGATTCCCACTAAGTGTGCCTGCTTGATATACCGCACCATTAGGGGAGAGTAAATCCATAATTTCAGCACTTCCGCCAAATGCTCCAACAGGCATTCCCCCGCCAATAACCTTGCCAAAAGTGGTTAAATCCCCACGCACCTTGTAAAACTCTTGCGAGCCGCTAAGTGAAGCTCTAAAGCCACTCATTACTTCATCTATAATTAAAAGGATTCCGTGTTTATCACAGAGACTTCTTAAACCTTCTAAAAACTCCACTTCACTTGGAACAAGCCCCATATTCCCAGCAATAGGCTCTAAAATCACACAGGCCACACCGCTACCTTGTTTTTCACTTAAAGCAATGCAGGATTCCACACTTGCTAAATCATTATAAGTCGCTACAAGTGTATGCTTTGTAAAATCGCTTGGAACACCAGGTGAGCTAGGGTTTCCAAAGGTTGCAAGTCCGCTTCCCGCAGAAACTAATAGTGCATCGCTATGCCCATGGTAGCAACCTTCAAATTTAATAATATCTTCTCTCTTTGTGTAAGCCCTAGCAAGCCTAATTGCGCTCATTGTAGCTTCTGTGCCACTTGAAACAAAGCGGATTTTTTCAATCCCTTCCATTATGCTAATCACTTCTTTAGCAAGAGCAGTTTCTAAAGGTGTTGGAGCACCAAAAGACAAGCCTTTTTTAGCAGTTTGCACAACAGCTTCTTCAATATCTTTATCACAATGCCCAAAAATCAAAGGTCCCCAGCTTTGCACGAAATCAATGTAAGTATTATTGTCTACATCAACTAAATATGCTCCCTTAGCGTGTGCAATAAAAAGGGGCGTGCCTCCTACGCTTTTAAACGCGCGCACAGGGGAATTTACGCCACCAGCAATCACTTGTTTTGCAGCATTAAAGTCATTAATACTATTTAAAAATTCTAAAGATTCCATTTTTAAGCCTTATTTAATTTTATGTGCGACAAATTTTGAGAGATTATCTAGGATTTCTCCGCCTTTACGGAATCCTAACGCACACGCTTCATATGCATAAAACACATTGGGTTGATAAAACACACCATTATTGCTATTTTGTAAGGCAAATTCTTGATAAATTTCTGGATAGTTTCCATAATCTCCGTTTTGAGTGTGGATAGGATTGCCTTGTGCATCAAGAATGCTCACACTCTCTCCCTCTCTACCAAAGGCGTGTTTTTTGACTTGTCTTTTACCTAAAGGTTGATAGGAAGTTTCAAGCAGTAAGGGGTGATTTGGGAATAAATCCCATAGAATTTTAAGCATTCTTTTACTTTGAAATAAAAGTGTGTAAGCAGGATTTAAAAAAATTGTGTTTTTGTTTGCAATCATTGCATTAATAAGTTGTGCAAGCTCTGGTTCATCAATAGCAATACTCTCCCAAGGAATGAGTTTAAACCAAAATTCATAAGTTTCCCCATTAAAGCTTAAGCCATTTTGTTCATCTAAATGCGCTTCGTGTGCGTAACAAAAGCCTGTATTAAAACCCGCTTCTTTGGCAATCACTTCTAAGAGTTTGGTGGTTCGTTCTTCTTCAATGCTTCCTTCAATACTAGAGAATAAAATTTTCCAACCTTCATAAATGTTTTGGAATTGTGAAATATCATCTCCTAGCGTAATCATTCTTTGAAAATTATCGCGAAGTGCTTCATAGAGATTATTAAATTGTAAGGACTCATTGAATCCATTTTTCTTAAGCAACGCCCATTGAATAATAGAGCTTTCATAAACCATTGTAGGCGTGTCTGCATTAAATTCTAAAAGCTTAATGGGTTTACCATCTAGTCCCCCCGCAAAATCAAATCTCCCATATAAATGCCAATGCACTTCCTCTTCCCAACTTTGTTTAATGGTATCTACAAGGTTAAAAGGAATCCCTAAATCAAAAAATAAATCCTTATCAATTACATATTGCCCCGCTTCTACATACATATCATAAAGTGTATTTGCCGCATCATAAAAGCTTTGGGCTTCTTGCTCGCTAATTTCTATGATTTCATTGCTAATATAGGAAGTTTCATCGCTATCTGTGTGCCAAGCAAGCCCTAGCTCTTCTAAATCTGTGTTGCTTAAAGGTTGTGCGTTTAAAATTTGCATTTTATCCCCCATAATTGCTTGTAGCACCGCTTGTGCTGCGGTTTTGTGTGCTTGTGTTATTAGGACTATAAAAACCACTTCTGCCTGCATTTGTTCCAGCGCTTGAGCGGTTAAAAGAGTTTTGAGAGCGTTCATAAGCTTGTGGAGTTTTATAAGTTGTGCGTTGTTGGTTTTGGAAATTTTGGTTGTTAAAAAGCTTGCTTCCAATCCAGCTTCCAAGAATTGCCCCAGCAGCACTTGCTAAAATCGTTTCACCTAGAGATAGCCCACCACCTGTTGGATTTGTAAGCTGTGAAGTGCCACTATCAATTTTTTTAGCCTCATCAGCGATGATTTTATCAATTTCAGCTTGGCTTAAAATCCTTTCACTTCCATCTTTTTCGCGCAAAATTACACGCGTTTGCGCACTTGGAACTTCATCTAGAATTTTATAACTTCCATCGGCTTGTTGTTCAATAGTAACTGTTGCACCATTTTTTGTAGCTTCTGTGATTCCGCTTTGTGTTTGATTTTGCTCACTTGAATTACAACCTGTGATGAGTAAAATCGCAACAAGCCCTAAGCCACTTTTGCTAAAAATTCCTGCAATTTTTGGATCTGAAATCTTTTTTAGATACTTTTGCATTCTATTCTCCTAAATGAAATTTATAAAATTATATCTAAAATTCATAATCTTTAGACAAATCATAAGGCTCACATAGTGCAATTAAATCACTTAAAAATTGTCCCTTTAAGCTTGACCAATAGCGTTTATCGCAGATGATAATAATGCCCTTTTTTGCGCGAGAGAGTGCGACATTTAGGGCAAAAAGTGCGCTTTGGTTTGTAGAATCATTTAAATGATAATGTAGCATTACAGGTGAAAAAATCACATAATCAAATTCCTGCCCTTGCGCTGAATGGATTGTTAGCACGCATTCTTTATGATAAAGGCTAGGCATTGTTTTTAAAATTAACTGCCTTTGATTGACAAAGGGAGTAAGAATTGCAAAGTCTAGAGTTTTATCTATAAAACTCTCCGCAAGCTTGCAGCATAAAGAAGCTTCTAAAGGATTTGTGCGCTCCATTTTGGATTCTAGCTTTTTAAGCCCAGCAAATTCTACAATATCAAGGCAATATAAGCGCGTGTGTGTGCCACGCCCTTGCAAGTTATTTTGATAAATATAAGAATCTAAAAGTTTTGCTAGATTATCTCCATAACGGTAAGTTTGACTAAGTGTAAAAAAATGCGTGATTTGCGGTATTTGCTTAGGATCTTTAGTATTAAATGCTTCTTGTGTTTTAAAAAAGGATTCCAAAAATAGAGCGGAAAAACTCCAAAATTTAGAGAGATTCCATTGCTGCTCTTTGGAATCCTTAGAGCTTAGAGCGTTGATGGGTTGAAGTTGTTTATGGTCGCCTAGCAAGGTTATAGGCTTATTAAATGCGCATAAAGGTAGAATCTTAATTAAAGGTGTAAAGGCAGCTTCATCTACAAAAAAATGCTTAAAATCTAAAGCTTGCAAATCCGATCTATGCAAGAAAGTATCTAAGGTCATCGCAAGAATTTGGGCTTTGGATAGGGATTTTTTATGGAAGTTACTTGGTATGTTTTGCTCTTGAATAATGTGTTCGCAGTTTTGTGAAAAGCTCTCTTTGAAGCTTTGCGTTGGTGCTCCTAAGCGCAAGATTCCATTAGTGCTTAATCCGATACTCTCTAAGTTTATTAATAGAGTTTTTAAGCATTGTTCTAGTGCGTTGTTTGTCGGAGCTAGGATTGCAACTTTTAATCCTGCTTTTAAATAAAAGGACAGGGCGTGGAGTAGCACGACTTTTGTTTTACCACTTCCAGCAGGTCCCCAAATGTAGCAAAAAGGGCTTGAAAAGATTCCGTGCAATGCGTTTAATTGTTCAGCGTGTGGGGGAGCTTCTAAGTCTTTTAAAGATTCAATATTTGGAGTTAAGTTTGGCGCATTTATGGGGAGAGATAGGGGCAATTCTTGGCTATAAAAATCAATTACATTTTGCACTAAAAAGCGCAAATCAGAGATTAAAACTATGGAATCTTTTTTTAAAAATAAAGTCTCGCATAAATTAGATTCTACATTTAAATATAGTATTTTATTGCGTTCATCATAAGCGGAAATGTTAATCTC
Organism: Helicobacter winghamensis ATCC BAA-430; assembly: GCF_028751035.1. NCBI lineage: Bacteria > Pseudomonadati > Campylobacterota > Epsilonproteobacteria > Campylobacterales > Helicobacteraceae > Helicobacter > Helicobacter winghamensis. The sequence continues at coordinate 803,373 of NZ_CP063533.1, forward strand.
ACTTTCTGTATTATTTAAAAGATATTCTCCTAAACTTGTGCGTAACAGCAAGGATTCTAGGCTTTTAAGTTTGGATTCTAATTGCAATATTAAACCAAAAATATCTCGCGCAATACTTCTAATTTTGATAATTTCATACCCTTTATCAAAGGCTATAAGATAGTGGAGATAGTTTTGCGCGCAATCAGTTAAAAAAGGATACATCAAGAAGCGCTAATTCCTTTGTATTTATAATACGCCGCACAAGCTCCCTCGCTGCTTACCATACAGCTACCAAGTGGATTTTGTGGGGTGCAAGCCTTGCAAAAAAGCTTACAATCATAAGGTTTTTTATTTCCCTTTAAAATCTCGCCGCACAGGCAGTTTTTATGATCATCTTTAGCAATTCCGCCCAAATAATCCTTAAAAACAACATTTGCATCGTATTTTGCAAACTCATCTCTTAAGCGCAAGGAAGAATATGGAATCTCTCCCAAACCACGCCAAAAAAAGTTGGAATCTAAAATGAAATATTTCTCTACAAGTTGCTGGGCTTTAAGATTTCCTTCTCTTGTAACGCTTCGTGCATATTGTGTTTCTACCTTTGGTATGCCTTCAAAGACTTGTCTAAGAATACTTAGCAAACTTTCTGCTACATCTAAAGGTTCAAATCCACATACAACAATGGGGATTTGATACTGCTCTAAAAGGGGTTCATAAATTTTAGAGCCAGTGATAACACTTACATGAGATGGAGCTAAAAGAGCGTTAATTTGGCAATTTTTTGCGCTTAAAATAGAATGTAGCGGAGGTGGAACTAAAATGTGATTACTATGGATTAAAACATTTTCTAGTTTTTGCTCAATAACGCGCTCTAGCAGTGCGGCACTCATTGGCGTTGTTGTCTCAAAGCCAATAGCAAAATACACCACGCGTTTATTGGGGTTCTCTTGTGCGATTTTTAGCACATCTAAAGGGGAATACACAAAACGCACATCAAGCCCGCTAGCACGAGCATTTTGTAAGCTTCCATAGCTTCCGGGAACTTTTATCATATCGCCTAGTGTAACTAAAATAATATCTTTAATTTTTGCAATTTTATAGGCATAATCAATTCGATTTTTGGGCATTACACACACAGGACAGCCCGGTCCGTGTATGAACTCAATATTTTTAGGAAGCAATGAGGGTAAGGCGTATTTCATAATAGTATGCGTGTGTCCGCCACATACTTCCATAATTTTTAAAGGTTTTTTTAGGGATTGACTAAGTTTGTTTATTGCGCTAAAGACACGCTCAATACTCTTGCTATTTCTATAAGTGCTAATGTATGGATTTTCTTGCATTTTTTCTGCCTTTTATTGCTCTAAAATTTTATATAAAATTCCATCAAAATCTTGTGTATAAGGAGAATTAAAGGTTGCTATAGGAATAGAATAACTTTGAGTGAAATTTTGTGTGTGGGTATGATAAACTGCTTGCGCATTTAATCTTAAATGATAACTTGGGGCAAAGTTAAAACTTGGAATCCGAAAATCTTCTGTCGCATCGTTTGCGTAATCGCTAAAATAAAAACGCAATTCTTTTAGGTTTGGATTTGGCATTTTTTCAAAAAGAATCTTAAAACGATTTATAAAGGTTTCAGCAAAGTTAGAGGGAATTATATTGGAATCTTTTGCGTTTATATAAGCAATTTTTGGATAGGGAAAGTTATTATTTGCTAGAGGTTTAGAACAGCTAGTAAGAATAAAAGGCGCAAAAATTAAAAGAAAAAATGTTAAGATTATGCTTAGTGTTACACTTCTTTGCATTATACCTCTTTAATTTTATAATTTTAAAATTCTAGCAAAATTATTAGAGCAAATAGATTAAGGATTGAAATTGGATAGAATTTTTGTTGCAAAAAAACCGCTTTTTATTACTTCAAATGGCTACTTAAGCAAGCTAAAACGCCAATACAATGTCAAAAAAGCTGGCTTTAGTGGAATCTTAGATCCCTTTGCTTGCGGTGCTTTAGTTGTTGCATTTGGGCAATATACAAAACTTTTTAGCTTTTTGGAAAAATCTCCAAAAGTTTATAAGGCAACATTGTGGCTAGGCTTACAGAGTGATTCTCTAGATTTAGAAAATGTGCGTGGAGTGCAAGAAACTAAGCCTTTAGAGCAAGCAAGGGTTAAGGAAGCCTTGCAAGAGTTTTTAGGGGAGGTGCGTTTTACTCCACCACATTTTAGTGCTAAAAAAATTCAGGGCAAAAAGGCATATCAACTTGCTAGAAGTGGGGATTTAGAAACATTAAAAGAAGGCTTAAAAGAACAGGTTATGGAAGTTTTTAAGTTAGAGTTTTTAAACTATTCCCACCCCTTTGTTAGCTTTAAAGCAAGTGTGAGTGAGGGGGCTTATATCCGCTCACTTGGTGCATTAATTGCTCAAAAATTAGGTTGTATTGGCGGGCTAAGTTATTTAGAGAGAATAAGCGAGGGAAGATTACATTTTGATAATGAAAAGGCGTTAGATCCGCTAGAGATTTTGCCTTTTGAAAAAATTGATTTGCGTGGAGATTTAAAAATAAAAGAGATAATTGTAAATGGTAAAAAATTTAATCCAAAACTTCTTAAAATTTCTGAAAATACAAAATATATAGTGCAATTTGAGGATTTTTTTTCTATAATTTCAAGCAAAAATGAAAATGTGCAATATTTAGCAAATAGGATTCCTTTATGTTGATATTATCCCGAAAAGAAAATGAAAGCATTACCATTGGTGATTCTATAAAAATTAAAGTCATTGGTATTGATAAAGGCAGTGTAAAGCTGGGCTTTGAAGCACCGCCAGAGATGTTAATTTTACGCGAAGAGCTAAAAATTGCTATCCAAGAAGAAAACAAAAAATCCTTACAACATAGCAAGACTGCACTTAATCAACTCTCTTTAATTAAAAAGAAAGTGTAATGCCTTTTAACACTTCATTAAATACTTGCTCTGTGGTAGCTAAAGCGTATGCAAAAGTAAATTTGTTTTTAAAAATCGTTGGCAAAACACAGATAAATAACACTTTCTATCACCTTTTGCAATCGCGCTTTATGCGTGTTTCTACGCTTTTTGATACCTTAGGATTTAATTTTAATGCAAAGAGTTTTGAAATTTTAGGAAACTTTGATTGTAGCTTAGAGCAAAATACGATTTATAAAGCATTTCAAGAACTTTTGCCTTATCTTAATGCTGCACAAAAAGAATGCTTAAATCACACACAAATTATTGTAGAAAAACAGATTCCAAGTGGTGGTGGATTGGGTGGTGGAAGCTCCAATGCAGCGTGTTTTTTGCAAGTTATAAATAAAGAATTTGATTTAAGATTAAGCAAGCAAGAGTTAAGGGAAATTGGTGCTAGCATAGGGAGTGATGTTCCGTTTTTTCTAAGTGGCTTAGAATTGGCAAATGTAGAGGGCAGGGGAGAGATTATAAGCCCTTATGAGTTGGAATCTAAATTTGAAGTGGAGATTATTAATCCTAATTTGCATTGTAGCACAAAAGAAGTGTTTCGAAGATACGCAAAAGAGTTTTATAGCGCAAATGCAATTTCACAAATTAAAGCAGAGTCTTGGCTTACAAAAAGCAATGCAGAGATTTTAAACAATGACGCCTTTAGCAATAATGACTTGCTTAAGCCACTTTTGAGAATGTATCCAAAGTTGGAATCGTATTTACAAAAGGATGTGTTTTTAAGCGGTAGTGGAAGTTGCTTTTGGACTTGTAAAAACAAGAGCTCAGGGGAAGCGTGATGAAAATTATTGCAACAAACAAAAAGGCAACCTTTGATTTTTTCATTTTAGATAAATTTGAAGCAGGCATTGCATTACAAGGTAGCGAAGTTAAGGCAATCCGTGCAGGTAAAGTGAATTTAAAAGACAGCTTTGTAAAAATTGTTAATGGTGAAGCCTTTTTGTTTCAAGCGCATATTGCAACACTTGCTACAACCAATTTGCATTATAAACCTGATGAAAAGCGACCGCGCAAGCTTTTACTACACAAAAAAGAGATCGATAAACTCTTTGGAAAAAGTCAAGTTGCAGGAATGAGCATTGTTGCATTAAAACTTTATTTTAACGCGCGCAATAAGGCAAAGCTTGAAATTGCGCTTGCTAAGGGGAAAAATCTCCACGATAAACGCGAAAGCTTAAAAGAAAAAATCCAAAAACGCGAAATCGCACAAAGTTTAAAAGAAATGCAAAAATTAAGATAAGGAATGAAATGCCACTAAAAGAAATGGTTGAATATGGGGTCATTGGAGTTTTACTAGCAATGAGTGTAATTGCGCTTTGGGCTGGGATTGAAAGAATATTGTTTTATCGTCAAATTAAGCTTGAGCAATACACAAACAAAACAGAACTTGAAATTGATTTGTCTAAAAATCTAACACTCATTGCTACTATTGGCTCTAATGCACCTTATGTTGGGCTTTTAGGCACAGTGTTTGGGATAATCCTAACCTTTGTGCAATTAGGGCAATCTGGAATGGTAGATACCGCCAGTATTATGACAGGGCTTGCGTTAGCCTTGCAAGCCACAGCTGGGGGATTATTAGTTGCGATTCCTAGCATTGTTTTTTATAATCTTTTAATGCGAAAAAGCGAAGTGCTAGTTGCGCAATGGGAAGTTTTAGGAGAAAAGGGCTTGCTAAAAGAAGGCGGAAAATGAAGCATTTTAGGAGAATGGATACAATAAATATTGTGCCTTTTATTGATATTATGCTAGTTTTGTTAGTGATTGTGCTAACAAGTGCAACCTTTATTGCGCAAGGCAAAATTCCTATTGCAATTCCACAAGCGCAAGGCTCACAAGAGATTCCAAAGCATAAAAAAAGTATTGAGATTACCATTGATGAGCAAGGGCATTATTATTATGATGGTAAGGGAATGGAGCTAGATGGCATTGAAATGGCATTAACTAAGCTTCCAAAAGATACTCCAATTCTTTTGCGTGGAGATCAAAAGAGTTATTTTGAACAATTTGTAAAACTAGTTGGAATTTTAAATCAAACAGGGCATAGCAATGTTGATGTGGAAGTGCAACGCAAATAAGGAGAGAGTTTGTTAAGAGAAAGTTATGATTTAGGCACGCTAATTTCAGCAGTGATTACCTTTATGATTGTTGTGCTTGCGATTCGTTTTGCGCTATATTTTGCAAACCGCAAAGGCTCACAAATCCAAAAACCAGATTGGTTAGATGATGAGAGATTTGAAGTCAAAAAGAAAAAAAATAAGAGATAAGGAAAGTTATGGAAACTTTGCTAATTAATGGGATTTTTACGCTATTTATGCTAGCCCTTGCATTTTGGGATTATAAGAGTTATGGCAAGCAAAAGCATAGAGATTTTAAATCTATTATTATGAGTGCTGGAGTTTTAGGGACATTTGTTGGAATCTTTGTAGGCTTGCAAGATTTTGATGTTAGCAATGTTGAAAACTCCGTGCCATCGCTCTTAGCGGGCTTGCAAACGGCGTTTTATACCTCTATTTTAGGTATGGCTTTAGCAATTTTGCTTTCAATCTTACAAAAAAGCAAGGCAGTTAAGAGTGATTTTGAAAATATGCTAGATTACTTTTCTCTGCAAGCAGGCAAGTTAGATAGTTTAGAGAAACTAGAAGCATTAAATGAGATTAAAAACACATTAAAAGGGATTGCTGAACAAAATAAAGAAAAATTAGAATCGCAAAATACCTATCAAACAGCACAGCTTGCAAACCTAAAAACACTAGAAAATTCTTTTAACACTACAAATACAACCCTAAAAGAAGCAATGCACCACTTAGCCAAAGGGGCTAGCAAGGAACTAATTGCTGCTTTACAAGAAGTGATTAAGGACTTTAATTTACGCATTACCGATCAATTTGGGGATAATTTTAAGGAGCTAAACAACGCCGTTACACAAATGATTGCGTGGCAAAATAGTTATAAAGATTCTATTGCAGGATTAGATAATAGCCTAAAAAGCACCCTTAAACTTTTTGATTCTACTAAGGAATCTTTAGAACTTGTTGCAAGTCGGAATAGTGAAGTGCTAGAAGTGTATAGCGCCTTAGCAAAGAGCATTGAAGCTTCACGCATTGAAAATGAAAAATTAGCGGTGCTTTTAAGCGGATTTGAAAATATGCACGCAAAGGCGGAGTTAGCACTTAAAGGCGTTGAAGAATTAAGTAAAAATTTAGATTCCACACACGAAAAATCCCTAAATTACACTAAAGAATCTCTCCAAGAAGTGCAAGGATTCCTAACACAAAGCACGCAAGAATATCAACAACGCGCACAAGATTCACTAGAAAATAACCTTAAAGCACTTCAAGAAGATGCAAAGCAACAAAAAGAATCCCTATTGGCGCTCCAAGAGGCGTTTAATGCCTTTAATAGTGCGTATTTGACACAAAACAAAGAGCAACTTACAAATCTCTTAGACGCACTAAAAGAAGAGTTAAGCACATTTGTGGAATCCTTTGTGGAAAGTGATTCTAAGCTAAAGCATAAAAATTTAGAGATGATTTCACATATCCAAAACAGCATACAAGAACGACTAAATGGAGTGCAAGAAAGCTTTAAAGAGAGTTTAGGAGTGCTAGAGAACGCACAAAAGGAATCCTTGCTTTTAATTGAAGAGCAAGCTAAACGCAGTGATGATGTGCTTATGCGTCATACACAAGAAATGGGAAGCGTGGTTGAAAAAGCAAGCCACCACTTGCAAGAATTAAGCGATAAAACACAGCAAAATTTAAGCAAAAATGCCGACACATTAGAGCAACATATCACAAATGCGGTGCTAAACTTTGATTCATTACTTGGAAAAACAACAAAAAGCTTAGAAGAAAACTTTGAAGATTCTAAAAATACCTTAATGGAATTAAGCAAAGAGATAGAATCGCAAATGGTTGTAACTACAAAATCGCTCAATTCCTTGCTTAATGATACCGCACAATCCCTAAGCACAAGCACGCACAACATTGAAAATTCACTCACACAAACAAGCGAAACTCTAACAGAATGCTTTAAGCAAACAACAGATTCTATTGCGCAAAACTTAGAATCCACTACAAATAATATGGGGCAGAGTGTAGCAAACTTGCTAGAGCAAAGCCAAACTTATAGCCAAAATCTCAATACGCTTTTAAAAAATAGTGTGAAAACCTTTGCAAACAGCTTAGAGCAATTACAAAAAGATTCCACACAATACACGCAAGAGATTCAAGGACAAATGCGCGCAAACTTCGCAGAATCCTATAAAAACGCACTAGAATCTTTAAGTGCATATCTAAAAAACACTACAAACACTTATCAAAATAAACTCCAAGAGTTATCAAAACTTGGTATAGAAAATCATCAAACTATTAGCCAAAATTTGCATACACAGCTTAATACAATTATAAAAGATTTTGAAAATAATACTAAAAATGTAATCCAAAGCAATGCAACTCTAGCAGAAAATTTACTCAAATTATCCACAAAATCACTAGATACGCATTCACAAAAAATCATACAAAATTACAGCAATTTAGATAATAACATCAAAACAACGCTACAAGAAATGGCAAAAAATTATCTAACAATGCTAGAACTTCTTACAAAACAAAGCCTTGAAACACCTAAAAATGCGAGTGTAGAGCTGCTTAACGCCTTTAACCACTTGCAAAAAAATCTAGGCGAAGCTCTAACACAAACTTATCTTTCATTAGAGAGCAATCGTAAAGAAATTGACGCGATTTTAAAAATCACGCAAACAAATATCACCACTTCCCTAAGTCAAACCACAGAGCTTAATAACACTCTGTGTAAATCTCTAGGGGAATTAGATAGCGCATTATCTAATATTACTTTAGGATTCCGCCAAGATTATGAGTGGTTTTTGCGTAGAATCCGCGAGCTAATGGGGGCTAGGGGATAATGGAGAGCAAAGGGAGCGAGTGGATTAGTATCTCTGATATGATGGCAGGGGTGATGATGATTTTCTTGCTAATTGCTGTATCTTATATGGTAGTAATTAGCAAAACGCAAAAGCAACTAGCCTTGCAAAATGCGGAGCTAAAAGAGCTAAATCGGCAAATGAGCGATATTGCAAAAACGCACGAAGATTTAAAAATCACCCTGCATAAAGATTTGCTTGCAGAATTCTCCAAAAATTTGGAATCTTGGAATGCTGAGATTGACGCAGACAACACGGTGCGTTTTAGAGAGCCTGAAATTTTGTTTGACTCTGGAAAAAAGGAAGTAAAAACAAGATTCCAAGAAATTTTAGATGATTTTTTTCCGCGTTATATTAAGATTTTAACGCAAGAAAAATACAAAAACGACATTGAAGAAATTAGAATTGAAGGGCACACTTCCACAGAATGGCAAAATGCAAAAACACTAGAATCGCGTTATTTGGGTAATGCCGAACTCTCACAAGCAAGGGCTTTAGAAGTGTTAAAGTATTGCTTTTCTAATCCAGTAATAAAGGCAGATAAACAATGGCTTATTAAGGTTTTGCGTGCAAATGGATTATCCTTTGCCAAGCCTTTAGAAACAGCGGAATTATCACGCCGTGTAGAGTTTAAAGCTCTCACAAAAAGCAACCAAAAAATTATGGATATTTTAGACATTAATAAAGAAAAAGACGCAGCACAAGCAAAACTTAAAAGCAATTCTAATCAAACACAATAAAGGAATATTATGTTAGAAAAATTAGTTTTTACAAAGCAAAATCCTAGCGTTTTTGGCGGGACAATGATTATTGCAGGAACTGCCATTGGTGCTGGAATGCTAGCGTTGCCTACAATTAGTGCTGGTATGTGGCTTTGGTATTCTTTGGGCTTAATGGCTTTAACTTGGCTTTTAATGCTTTTAAGCGCGCAAGCGCTTTTGGAAGTAAATTTATATTATGCGCCCGGTTCTAGCTTTCATACGCTTGTTAAAGATAATCTTGGAAAATTTTGGAATCTTGTTAATGGCTTAAGTGTAGCGTTTGTGCTGTATATTTTGATTTATGCTTATGTAAGTGGCGGTGGTTCAATGGTAATGCACACTTCAATGGCAGTTTTTGGCTATGAGCCACCTAAAGCATTAGCAGGATTGTTTTTTGGAATCTTATTAAGTGGTTGTGTGTGGTGGAGCACCTATCTTGTAGATAGGCTTTCTGTTGTGCTAATTGGTGGAATGGTTTTAACCTTTATCTTTGCAATGAGTGGAATGCTTGGTGAAGTGAAGCTTGCAAATTTGCTAAATGTTAATAGCGATGATAGCCCTTATGAGATTTTTATTTTTGTGGCTCTCTCTACTTATTTAACTTCTTTTTGTTTTCACGCAAGCGTGCCTAGCCTTGTAAAATACTTTGGCAAAGAACCAAAGCGTATCAATAAATGCTTGGTATATGGGACGCTTATCACGCTTTTTGCGTATTTAGTATGGATTGTTGCGTGTGATGGCAATATTGCGCGTGCAGATTTTAAAGAAGTGATTGCACAAGGTGGAAATGTTAGCCACCTAATTGCCGCTGCAAGCTCAAATTTAAATGGAGCATTTCTGTTAAGAATGCTAGAAGCCTTTGCTTTTCTAGCAGTTGTTACTTCATTTTTAGGGGCTGGGCTTGGGTTGTTTGATTATATCGCGGATTTATGTGGTTTTGATGATAGCAGACTTGGACGCACAAAAACACTTCTAGTTTCTTTTGCGCCACCAATTTTGCTTGAAATGCTTTTTCCTAATGGTTTTTTAGTTGCAATTGGTTGGGCTGGGCTTGCTGCTACAATTTGGTCTGTGATTATCCCTGCTTTATTACTTAAGGCAAACAGAAAACGCCTTGAAAAACTTCCGCAAGAACAAAGCGCATTTCGTGTAAAAGGCGGAGATTTCACTATTTATATACTTCTTGTTTTTGGCTGTGTGGTAGGAGTTTGCCATATTTTATATGTGTTAAATTATTTGCCAATGTATCAATAAAATGAAAGAATTATTGCGCGTTTTTAATTATATTCAAAAGTATCACGAAGATAATTTTGATATTTTATATCTTGTTTTAGAGTTTTTATTTTTTATCAAAGACAAAGAACAGGGCAGTGCACTATTAATGCAAAAAGACAAAGAAAAAGCATTAGAAAATTTTAAGAGTCATTTGCAAGAAATTGGCTTGGAGTATTTCGGATTCCATAGTGATTTAAATTACAAAAAAGTTTTAAAATCCCTGCAGGGCTTTGATATAAAAGCGCAAACTTTGTGGGAGTTTATCCAAGCAATCACAATGCAAAAAACAATCCTTAAACTTTATGAATACGCAACACCAGCAGAGATAAACGCTTTAGTCTATGGAATTTTAGATATAAAAAGTGGAGAAAGTGTTTATAATCCCTGCTGTGGGCTTGGCTCTTGGTTGCTGCATTTAAAGCTACACACCAAAGATTGCGCATTTTATGGCGCAGATATTAATCCTAAATCAATCCGTATTGCTAAGGCTCTTGCGCTATTATTGGAGTTTAAAACCTGCTCTTTAAGCATTAAAGATATTTTTAGTGAGCCTTTTAAAACAGAATCTAAATTTGATAAAGTCTTTTGCCATCCACCATTACTAAGCCATTTAAGCCTTAAAGCACCTAGAGAATCAAAACTTGCCCCTTACAATAAAACCGCATTAGAAATCCCTTTTATAGATTATTCCTTAATGCGTTTTAGTAAAAAAGCAGTTTTTATTGTGCGCACTTCACTTTTAAGCAAGGGAGCAGGAGAGCGATTGTGTAAATATTTATTAAAAAATGGATTATTAGAATCTGTTATTGAATTGCCTGATAATATTTTTCCTTATAAAACAGAATCTTATTCTATTTTAGTAATTTCAAATACAAATAAACGCTGTTTATTTATCAACGCGCGGGATTTTTATATAAAAGAGGGCAAATACCATAAGCTAATTAATCTTGAAGAAATCCTAGATTTATATTTTTCTAAGCAAAACACAAAATATTCTAATTTTGTAGAATATGCAAAAATCAAGGGTATAAATTTGTGTTTATTCGAGAGTCAAAACTCTACACAAATCCCATTAGGAAGCCTTTTAGACTGCATTTATAGGGGTGCTCGTATCGTTTCTAAAAACGATAGTGATTTAATCTCTTGTTATGATTTTGGGATTAAAGATTTTAATCCTTATGGCTTTAGCGATAATTTTTGCGATTCCACACTAAAGGCAAATAGCAAGCAACTTGAAGTGTTAAAAATTAAGCCTTATGATATTTTGCTTTCAATGCGTGGTGTAACCCCAAAAGTTGCAATTATTAGCAAAGAAGCAGAGAATAAAATCATTCTTGCAAATGCTGGAATCTTAGTGCTTCGTTTTAAAGATTATAAAGTTGCAAAGGCATTGTATTTTTATTTTTTAAGCAAAGCAGGGCAGGAGCTTCTTAAGTCTTTTTATCTAAAACACAATGAACGCGTGGGTGAAAAAGAGATAAAAGCATTAGCATTACCACAAGATTTTTTAGATTCCTTAGAGAGCTATAATGCAGACTTTGAAAAGTTATGCGAATATGGAGAAATAGTAGCAAAATACACAAGTGCGATAAAAAAAACTTTAGGCTTTTAAAGCTAAAAATTTTTTAGATTCCATTTTCAAACATTCTTAAAAGCCCAAATTTTCTAAGAAACTTCAGAAAAAATAAATTAAAAATGTTTTATTGAATTGTATTGTTTAAAAGAATATAATAAATCATTTTTATTTTTACAAATATAAGGAGAAATAAATGCAAAACAATGTTCAATTAACCCAGCGGGGGGGGGGGGCAAATCCTAGTTATCAGCCACTAAAACGACTTACTTCTTCAATCTTTTATGGTTCATTAGTTTTAACAACCTTACTTACAAATGTCAATGCAGATGATATTACTATAACTCAACCTCAAAATAATAATGTCTCTATTCAAAGTGGTCAAAACAAAGACAATATTATTGTTGAAAGTGGTGGTTCTATTATTGTAAATAATCAAAGCGTCGTAGCCATAGAGAATAAAGGAACGATTAATCAATCAATTCATATAAAAGATGGTGCTACTTTAACAGGTGGAACTAATACTACTGGTAATAGTTTTTATGTTTCTATTCATAATAATAGTGGGACAATAGGCGATATAAAAATTGATAAAGGTGCAATTTTAAATGGTGGAATTATGAATTATGCACGATTGATGGGCGGTCGATCGACTGTGAAAGGCGATATTGAAGTCGCAGGAACAATCAACGGAACTAATATTGGTATTCAAAATAGTTTTGGGACGATTGAGGGGAATGTTCTTGTTAAAGAAACTGGTAAATTAACCGGAAATATTTGGAATCAAGATAGAATCCAAGGTAAAGTAGAGGTTAATGGATATCTCGATGGAAGCATTGTCAATAGAAACAATAATTCTCAATCTTATATTGGAGAAAATATTATAGTAGGAAGTGGTGGTAATGTAACAAAGGATATTAGAAATGAAGGAACTATTGAAAAAGGTATTATAATAGAAAAAGGTGGAGTAGTAGCGGGCAGTATTAATAATACTGGTAAAATTAACCAAAATGGCATCTCCATCAATGGCGGTAGCGTAGGTGGCGACATTAAAAACAGCGGAACCAATGCAAAAACAGGAAACATTACTATTAACAATGGTGGAAGTGTTGGTGGTTCTATCATCAATGAAAATGGTGCAAATTATGAAGCTACAAATACAATTACACTAGATAAAGGCTCTAGCCTAGGTGGTATTCAAAACAAAGGAGCAAACTCAACTTTTAGTGCCAATCTTGATTTAAAAGGCAATGTTGGAACAATCTCTAATGAAGGAACATTTAATAGTGATTTAAATCTTAATAACATTAGTGTTAATACAATTAACAATTCTAAAGATTTCAATGGAGATTTAAATCTTAGTAATGGTGCGAGTGTTCAAGCCATTAACAACAATGGCGGAACAATCTCTAAAGATATTAGTATAAACTCTAATGCTAAGGTTGGAACAATCTCTAATGCTGTTGGTGCAATCATTGCAAAAAACATTTCTGTAAATAATGCTACACTAACAAGCATTGATAACAAAGGAACAATTCAAGAAGCTATTAAATTAGAAAACAATGGAACAATAGGCGATATTACTAATAGTGGAACAATCACAAATGGTATCACTGCAAGTAATGGAACAATCAATAAGATTACTAATAGTGGAACAATCTCTAAAGAAATTAATATAAGCTCTAATGCTAAGGTTGGAGCAATCTCTAACTCTGGAACAATTCAAGAAGCTATTAGACTAAATAGTGGAATCCTAACTGCTCTAAGCAATGCTAAAAATGCAACCATTAAAGAAGTAAGTATTACTAATAATTCTAAAGTAGGTAATATTACTAATGAAGGCACAATCACAAATGGTATCACAATTGATAAAGCAAGCTTAGAAGGTAATATTACAAATTCTGGAAATCTTTCTAAAATAGATGTTAATAATGGTGGAAACATCACAGGTAATATTACTTATAGCAATAACGCTAAAGGAAATCTTACTATTAAAGATGGTGGTAAAGTAGCAGGAGCTTTTATTAATGAAAAAAATTCAACCTTTAATGACGCAATCAAAGTAGAAAACAATGCAAGTTTAGGCGGAGTTGTTAATAAAGGAACATTTTCAGGTAGTCTTACAGTAGATAAAGGTGGAGAAGTAGGATATATTTCTTATGAAGAGGGTTCTACCTTTAATGGAACACTAGATATAAAAGGGGAAGTAGGTGGAATCTCTAATAAAGGAAACTTTAATGGAACTATTAAAGTAGATTCTATTCTAAAAGCTTTAAGTAATGAAGGAACTATTAAAGAAGTAGAACTTGCCAATACTGCTAAACTTGATGCTCTAATTAATGAAGGAACTATTAATGATAAACTCACAAACAAAGGAGAGCTTGCACAATTAGCAAACTCTGGGACATTAGAAAATGGATTTGAAAGTGAGAGTAAAAAGATACCACTTTAATAAACTCTGGAAACATTAAAAATGGTATTACTAATAATGGAACTGGAAAACTAACTCTAGCTAATAGTGGAACTATCACTAATGGTATTACTAACAACACTAATGCAAATCTCACTTTAGTTAATCAAAAGAACATTACAGGAGATATTACTAACAATACCAATGCAAATCTTACCTTAGATAACCACAAAGACATCACAGGAAGTATCACTAACTCTGGGGAATTAACTCTAACTAATACTGGAGATATTTCTAAGGGAGTTACTAATAATGCTAATAGTAATTTAACTCTAACTAACTCTGGAACAATTACTGAAAATATCACTAACTCTGGTGAATTAACTCTTACTAATACTGGAAATATTTCTCAAGGTATTACTAATAGTGGAACTATGACTCTTGCTAATAACCTTGATAATGGTATAACAAGAGCAGTAAGTAATCTTGCAAATGGAATCATTGGTAAAAACAATAATGGTGTGCAATTAGAAAACAATGGAGTAAATGCTAAACTCTCTATTAAAGATTGGTATTTTAAAGCACCTGAATTTACAACTAATGATGAAAGAAAAGATGGCTCTTTACTTGTAGGTGGAGATAATATTGCTGGAATCTCTTTAGAGAAAGTCTATATTAACACTGAAGATTTAGATATAGATAAAATCTATGATTCTAATACTTTCTTTGCAGATAAAGATGGAAATGCAGTAGGAGAGCAAATTAATACTAATCAAGGAATTGATGCTAATAATATCCATTCTATCTCTGGAATTTATACCTTTGAGAGTGCAAACAATAATGGGGGATATAGAGCAAAAATTAATCGTGCAGAATTAAGTGGTAAAACCTTAGCACAATCTGTTGTGTATTCTTCAAGACTTAGAAATATGAGCGTTTCAAATCTTTTAAGAGCTACCACCACACAGAACTTTGCAACAAACTTTAATGCCATAGAAGATATGGAACTCTCTAAAGAAGGAGAAGCACCAACAGATGCAGATGTTTTATCAGAGTTTGAAAAACTCTATATTAACCATAATAACTTAGAATCTAAAAACCATTCCTTTGTAATTCCTTATTATCAATACTTTAGTGCAGATATGGAAGGGGGCAGTGGAAAACTAAAATCTAATTCTGCAGGAATGCTAATAGGAACACAAAGACTACTTCCAAATGATTATGGAATCTTAGGTGTTTATGGCGGATTTGAAAGTGCAGATCAAGATGTTTCTAACCAAAGATTAGAGTTTGATAATAAATCTTACTTTGGGGGATTATCTTATTATGATATTTTTATAGAAAAGGTTTAACACAATATTTTGTGAGTCTTACAACAAATCTTGATTACACTAATGCAGATGTTAGCAAAACTTATACAGATGGTGTTACAAAAGTAGATTCTACTGCAAAGATTTATGGATATGGAGTAAATGCAAGAGTTGGATTAAGCCATTATATGTTGCATAACTATTTAAGAGTAACTCCAGAGATAGGATTTAATTATTTAGGAATGCATTCTAAAGACTTTACATTACAACACTTAGGTGGAACAAATGAACATTATAAGGCACAATATTTTAACTTTATAGATACAGTTGCTTCTATAAAAATAGAATCCCCTTATAGTAATCGTTTAAGAACATCTTTTAGTGTAGGTGGTTTATACAATGTTTATAAAGATGCAGAAGGAAGATTAAAGCTAGATAGAAATATCCTTACAAGTGAAATTGATGTTGCAAGATGGTATGCATTTGTGCAAATGGGATTATCTTATGATTTCTTAGAAAATGCTAATCTCTCATTAAACTATAATGGAATCTCTACACTCTCAAGCAAAGCAAACTCTCATAGTGTGTTTGTGAAGTTTGCTTGGTGGTGGTAGGGGAGTTGGAATCTAATTAGAATCTAAAATGTATTTACATTTTAGATTCCACTAGCTCCATTTTCAATTTATTTATCTACTACTTACTTATCATTTTACCTTATATTTACCAACACTTATCATTTACCCATTTTGCTTAAAAACTATTTTAAAACTATATAATAAAATTTAAAGACTATATAATAAACTTACTTTCAACAAATTTCGCTATAATGCGTGATTTTTCAAATCTTTAATCATTTAAATTGAGTGATGATTCTACATTCTATTCTTTGGAGTTTCTATGTCTGCAAAAACTATCAATCAACAGCTTGATGAATTGTTTAAAAATGCCACCAAATATGTTTCTTATGAAAAAATCGCACAAGTTTTAGTTAAACTTCCCACAGCAGCCCAAGCAAAAAAGTAAGTGAATTAGCAAAAATATAAAAAACAATTAATGGCAGCTTCAGAGGTTGCAAAAATTTTAAATCAAGATGATGCAAGAAAGATTAAAGAAGATAAAAACGCCTTTTAGATGAAGAATTAGAAGATGAATTTGACTTTATGAAAGAAAGGGAGCTTTTAGAGTGGAGTAGAAGTGATAGCCCTGTTAGAATGTATCTTAGAGAAATGGGACAAATCCCACTTCTAACAAGAGATGAAGAAATAGAATTAAGCAAAAACATAGAGCTTGGAGAAAATATTATCTTAGATGCAATCTGCTCTGTGCCTTATTTAATAGATTTTATCTTAGATTACAAAGAAGCTTTAATTAATAGAGAAAGAAGAGTTAAAGAGCTTTTTAAAAGCTTTGATGATGAAGAAGATAAAGAAGAAGAGAGTGAAGAAGTAGATGAAGAAAATGAAGAAATAGAAACAGAAGATAAGATTCTAAAAACCTATTTCTAAAAAGATCAAAAAAGAGTAGAAAAAGTTCTTGTTAGTTTTAAAGCACTAGAAAAAGCTAAAAAGATTGGTTAAAAACTTGGGAGCTAGAAAATGGAGATGAAACTTCTAAAGATATGCTCTATCTCTTAACCCTAGCACATAAAAACAATTCTTAAAAGAAAAGCTTTTAGACTTAGGACCAACCAGTAAGCTCATCAATGAGCTTGTTAAAGCAATGGAAAACACAATTAAAAGTGATGAAGGATTTGATAAGGAATTAAAGCGTTTAGAATACCGTTTACCCCTTTTTAATGATATGCTCTTAGAAAACCATAAAAAGATTTTAGAAAATATCACAGAAATGAACAAAACAGAAATCACAGCAGCAGTGCCAGAAGCTACAATGGTTTCAACCTATATGGAAATTAAAAACTCTTTCAAACGAAAGCTGCAAGTGAGGAAGCTTTGATTTAGAACCAGAAAAGCTTAAACAAATCCTAGAACAAATTAAAAGGGGGAAAGATATTGCTGATAAAGCCAAAACAAAAATGGCTAAATCTAATTTAAGGCTTGTGGTGAGTATTGCAAAGCGTTATACAAACAGAGGCTTCCCTTTTTAGACTTAATCCAAGAAGGCAATATTGGATTAATGAAAGCTGTGGATAAATTTGAGTATAAAAGGGGTATCGCTTTTCAACCTATGCAACTTGGTGGATAAGACAAGCAATTTCAAGAGCTATTGCCGATCAAGCCCGCACTATTAGAATCCCTATCCATATGATTGAAACTATTAATCGTATTAATAAAATTATGCGCAAATGCTTACAAGAAGAAGGAAAAGAACCCGATTTAGAAAAAATTGCTGAAGAAGTAGGCTTACCTTTAGATAAAGTTAAAAATGTGATTAAAATCACTAAAGAACCTATTAGCCTTGAAGCTCCAATAGGTAATGGAGAAGATGGTAAGTTTGGAGACTTTGTAGAAGATAAAAGTGCAGTAGGTCCAATGGATCATATCTTAAAAGAAGATCTCAAAAGTCAAATTGATGATGTGTTAGATCAACTTAATGAAAGAGAAAAAGCAGTAATTAGAATGCGTTTTGGATTATTAGATGATGAATCTGATAGAACACTAGAAGAGATTGGAAAAGAACTTAATGTTACAAGAGAGAGAGTTAGACAAATAGAATCTAGTGCTATTAAAAAACTTAAACATCCAAAAGTAGGAAGAAAGCTTAAGAATTATATTGAAGAATAGTTGGAATCCAAAAATGGATTCCGTGTTTTAAAGTGCTTTATTGCTCTTGCAAATCTTTAAAGATTTGGGTGGCTAAAGGCAGTGAGTAAAAGCCGTCTTGGTCCATAAAATGTCCGCCAGAATCTGTGGCGATTAACTTTGCATTGAGTGCTTTTGCAACTTCTTTGCTTAGGGTGTGTGGGACAATTTTATCATCTTTAGAAGAAATTACAATAGCTAGGTTAAGGTGGTTTTGTAGGGCTTTGTAATTAGGCTTTGTTTGTGTAAAGCCATTAAGAATAGGCAAGATTTCTAAAGGCTTATCAAATGGTGCTACAAGGATAATACCACCAATTTTAGAATCTTTTTTAAATTGCGTTTGGCTTAAAAATTGCAAAAGTGCGATTCCACCTAAGGAATGCGTGATAAAGTAGGTGTTGGAATCTAGTGTTGTAACTTGCCTCTTTAAATGCTGTGTCCATTGCTCTAAGCTTGGTTTATCAGGTGTTGGCATATCAAGGGCTTTAACGCTATATCCTAAGTCTTGTAATTCTTGCTTAAGGTTTGGAATCCACGCATATTTGCTTGTGCAGTTAAAGCCGTGTATAATATACACTTCCTTTGCAAAGAGTGGATAGACAAAGAGAAATAAAAGCATTAGTAACTTTTTCATTTAAGAAAACCTCTAAAAATAATTTGCAAAAGCTAATAATATATTGTAGCTTAAATTTAAAATATCTTAAATTTAAGTGTAGTTTATGTAGAATTTAAGATTTATGTTTTACAAGGAATTTTATGAAAAACACACAAGATATATGGAATCTAAAACCTCTATTTGATAGCAAAGAATCTTTACAAAATGCAATGCAAAGCGCAATTACAAAGGCGCAAGACTTTGAGAAGAAATATAAAGGCAATCTTAATGCGCTAAATGCAGAATCCTTTTATCAAAGCTTAAAAGAATATGAAGCACTTTGTGAGAAGCTATCACGCATTATGACTTATGCGTTTTTGTGCTTTGCGTCTAACACAAAAGAAGGGGCATTTTATGCAGAATGCGAAATGGAAGTCAATAAGGCGCAAGATTTTTTGCTGTTTTTTGATTTAGAATTTAATGCACTTGAAAGAGCAAAACAGCAAGAGTTTATAGAGAGTGCAAAGGGATATGCGTATTATTTAGAGCTTTTACAAAAGCACGCAAAGTATCAACTAAGCTTACAAGAAGAAAAAGTGTTGCTAAAAACACAGCCTGTGGGCGTGGATAGTTTTAAGCGATTATTTGATGAGCATTTAAGTAATTTGCGCTTTTTAATCACGCTTAAAGGGGCAAACAAAGAAGTTAGTGAAGAAGAAGTTTTAAGCCTGCTTTATGACAAGGATAGGGAAGTGCGTAAAATGGCGCAAGAATCCTTAAGTAAAACATTGGCGCAAAATCTCCCGCTTCTAACTTATATTTATAATGTGGTGCGTAAGGATTTAAAGATTACAGTGGAGTTGCGTGGATATGAAAGCCTAGAGCAATCGCGCCATATTGCTAACCAAACCACGCAAAAAAGTGTAGATATGATGGTAGATACCATTAATAAAAATGTTGGAATTGTAGAAGAATATTATACACTTAAAGCACAATTACTAGGCTATGATTGCCTTTATGATTATGATCGTTATGCGCCTATTGCTAATGATGAAGCGGACTTTAGTTATATGGAATCTAAAAGTATTGTTTTAGAAGCGTTTGCGGAGTTTTCGCCAAAGTTTTACGAAATTGCCAAGCGTGCGTTTGATGAAGGTTGGATTGACTCACATCCTAGAGAAAATAAGCGCGGTGGAGCGTTTAGCCATAGTGCTGTTCCTAGTGTGCATCCCTATTTAATGCTTAATCACACAAATCGTAGGCGCGATGCTTTCACAATGGCACACGAGCTGGGGCACACGATTCATCAATATCTATCGTATTCTGTGGGTTATTTAAACGCTGATACTCCACTAACAACAGCAGAAACTGCTTCTGTTTTTGCGGAAATGTTATTATTTGAAAAAATGCAGCAACGCCTAAATGATAAGGAAAAAATCGCTCTTTATGCAGGAAAGCTTGAAGATGTATTTGCAACACTTTTTCGCCAAAATGTTTTTACAAATTTTGAACGCTTGGTGCATAAAAAAGATGGGGAGTTAAGCACGGAAATGCTAAATGCTCTATGGCAAGAAGAAAATCAAAAAATGTTTGGTAAAAGCGTGATTTTAACAGAGAATTACAGGCTATGGTGGTCGTATATTCCACATTTTATCCATACGCCTTTTTATTGCTATGCTTATAGTTATGGGCAACTTTTAGTTTTTGCACTTTTTGGTGTGTATCGCAAGCAAAGGGAAGATTTTGTGGCAAAATACGAGAAGTTTTTGAGTCTTGGGGGAAGCAAAACGCCAAAAGAACTTGTTGGAATCTTTGGATTGGATCTTGAGAGTAGCGATTTTTGGGAAATTGGAATGCAAGAAGTTAGAATCCTTTTGGAAGGTTTAAAAGAAATTATAAAAAGGGTATGAAATGGAAGTTTTATTAAAGGATAAGAAGTTTCAAGCAATGCAAAGTAGGCATTGTTATGAGATTTTAGAGCATTTAATCCGCAAAAAAATCAACTTTTCTATTCTTTGCAATGTAGATTGTGTGAAGTTTGAGCCAAGTTTGCCCCAAGAGATTCGCAATGCGTTTGGAGAGCTAACTTTGTTTATTTTAGCTGGCTATACTTTTGAGAGTTTGGAGCTTGATGGAGAAAATTTGTATTTTGAAGCGGGATTTGGAGAAGAGAATTTGGGTAGTTTTGTAACAGCTCCGCTTAATAGCATTGTGCAAATTTTGTTATCAAATCACGATAGTTTGCAATCAGATTTTTGTATTTATGTCAATCTTTTTGCAACTTTTGCAAAGTTAAAGCCAAACTCTATGGAAGAAGATGAAGGAATAAATAGCTCAATGCAAGCCCTTTTGGCAAATCCAAAAAACAAAAGATTTAAAAAATAATTTGTTATACTGCGTGCATTTTAGTGCTTCAAATGGAGAAAAAATGGAGAAAAAGATTAACTTAGAGTTGTTCCGTTTTGATGTAAAAACGGATTATTTGCCCTATTTTGCAAAATTAACACTTAAAATCAATGTGGAAAAAACCTTGCTAGATTTGCTTAAAAGCGTCCAAGATTCTGTGTATGAGTATGGTTATAATGCTTATGGATTTAAGATTAATGGAGTAGTTGTTTATGACTTTGAGCTTCCTATTTTTAGGCTTTTAGATAGGTTTGGTAGTGAGTGGAAAGTAGAGCCACTTAATGCGCATTTAGCACTAAAGGATTTAGTGATTAATGTTGAACCATTTTTAGATAAACTTGCGCCACTAAGAGAATTAGGCTTAGATGAGTTAGCAAGTGATGAA
The DNA here is from genome assembly GCF_028751035.1 of Helicobacter winghamensis ATCC BAA-430. Taxonomy (NCBI): domain Bacteria; kingdom Pseudomonadati; phylum Campylobacterota; class Epsilonproteobacteria; order Campylobacterales; family Helicobacteraceae; genus Helicobacter; species Helicobacter winghamensis. Next base: position 824,770 of record NZ_CP063533.1, read on the forward strand.
GTGTTAAGCATTTTTAAAAATGCAGATTTTAAAGGAATTGGCATTGAGAAGTTGGAATCTAAAACGCTAAGTAATACATTTCTGCTTTCTTTCTTGCCCTATGCGTATGCAACGCCTTTGAGTGTGGAGAATCCAAGCTATTTAGGCGAAGCGTATTTTTTGCTTGTAGCGGCATTGTATGCAAAGCACAAAACAAATGCTATTTTAGAATCAGTAAGTGATTTAGAAAATGGAGTCTTAAATGCTCAAGAATTAAAAACATATCTTTTTCCACAAGATGATAGATTTGATCGTTGTATTAATGAGCTAAAAATATTACTATTTGATCGTTGTGAAAATCCAAAGATTCAGAAGTTTAAAGCCAAAATCTTAAAGAGTTAGGAGAAATAATGGAATCTTATATCCTTTTGCATAATAACTTTTATAAGCATTGCAAGCCTTTAATCTCTAGCGTTAAGAAACTCTTAGAGAAGATCCATATCCCTATTGTTAGGACAGAATCGCTAGCGCTTGATGAGAAGTTTTTGCCATTTATTACGCCTGTGGAGTATTTTAAGCCCTTAATTTTGCTATTAGATAAAGCGCAACAAGATGGACATAAGGTGTTAGTTTGTGATTCACAAAGTCTTTTGGTTATCACAAGGCTTTTAAAAAATCTGTATGAAAATACAGAACTTAGAGAAGAGCTAGCAAAGGCTTGTGCGATTGATATTTTAAATCTTGAAAATAGCTTTGTATTTGCCCCTGAAGTGCTGGTGGATAGGATTCCACTTGATGCTATAAAACACAGGCGTTGGGAGGGCTTTAAATGCGCTTTTATAATAGATAGAGAGCTTGAAGAGCGGATTAGAGAGTTGCAAATTCTATCGCGCATTGAGAGTTTTACAGGGCTTAAGATTTTGCCATTTTTTAAAGAGAGTTATGCATATTTGCTCCAAAGTAATCCCAAGCTTGCTTACAAAATGGGCGCAATGGATTATTATGAAATGGTAGATTGTGGAGTGGATTTTATTATCACCGCAAATTTAGGAAATTTTGAGCTTATGGACAAGCACATTAAGGACTTACAAGATGTTTCTGGGCGTGATACCGCTGAGATTCCGCTACTTTTTATGCCACAAGTGATTTTGGCGTTGTTTATGGATTCAAATGCGGAATCTTTAGAATTTAACGCACATAAAATTAAACCACAAATGCTGTAATATGGTTTCTGTTTTAAAAGTTATCATCTCACTTGGAATTGCAATGGCTTGGTATCAACTCACTGCTAACCAAGAGACTGCGATTTTTTTCTTTGTTTTAATGCTTGGAATCTTTTTTATCCGTCCTATTGCATATCAAAGTCAGACAGAGCGTGAAGAGTTTATAGAAAAATATAGGCGTTCAAAAGAGCGACAAAGAAATTTAGAAAAAATGCGCCAAGAAGAGAAGAAGAAAGCACTTGAAGAAAAGAAAAAAAGAATGGGTGGCGAAAAATAATGCGCCTAATGTTGCTTCAAACTACAACAACGGAATCTAACGCAAAATTATTAATTGAAATAGCCTTGCAATCACGCTTATGTCCATGCATTCAACAAACACAGATTCAAAGTAGCTATGTGTGGAAAAAGGATTCCAACTTTTCACAAATTGTTAGTGAGGCGGAAGTTTTGCTAAACTTTAAGGTGTTTAAAAAAGACTTTAAGAAGCTTAAAAAAGATCTTTTGGAAAACCACGCTTATGAACTTCCAGAGATTGTTGGAATCAAACTTTATAAGGTTTCTAGGGAATATAAAAAATGGTGTAAAAACGCATTTTTGGATAACTTGGAATAATTTTTGCTTTAACTTATAAGACTTTAAAATAAAGGAAAGTTATGCAAGTTGGCGATAAAAATAACCAAATGTGGGGCTTATTAAGTCAAGCTTATGATCAAAATAAATCCAGCAATCTAACAGGTTTTACCAATAAAAGCGATTCTAACTCTGTTTTTTCCACCAAAGAAACACAAAGAGCACAAGGTATTGATGCGCTTTTTGATACGGCAAATACAAATACCACAACGCGCGAAATTGAAGATGTTTTAACACTTAGCCACGATTTTACAAAAATGCGTGATTTTGCTAAAGATTTTAGCATTAATGGCAATTTAAGCGAGCTAGGTGATGCGATGATGCAAAATGGAATCCTAAGTAAAGAAGAGAAAATGGGTTTTGATGTGTTGTATAAATTTAATCCAAGTTTAGATTCTACGCAAACGCAAAATATCTTACAAAATGCAAATTTAAGTAAAGAAAACTTGAATTTACTTAGCAATGTGGATAGAAAAATCAGTGCTGTGCGTTATTTTGGAAACTTCTAAGCGCATTAAAAACGGATTTAGCAAAGGTTTTTGATAGCACTTTTTCAAGCTCATCTAAGTCTGCCTTTTCAATGGCTTCAAAACTTCCAAAATAGGCTAAGAGCTTGTTTTGGATAGCTTTGCCTATGCCTTTAATGCTTAAAAGTTTAGAGTGTTGCATTGTTTTTTGCTTTTGCTTTTGGTGAAAGGTGATTGCAAAGCGATGTGCTTCATCGCGCAATTTTTGTAAAAATTGCAAGCGTTTATCGCTCATACTTAGGCGATATTCCTTTAAATTTTCATCTCTTAAAATGTCTTTTGCACCGCCTTTTGCGCGGTGAGTCTTGCTATCAATCTTCTCTTTTGCAATCCCTATAACTTCTAAATTAACTCCCGCACTCTCTAGCAACTCTTTTGCAAGATTAATCTGTCCAGCCCCCCCATCAAGCACCCATAAATCAGGCGGGGATTCTTTTTGAAAATCTTGTATGCGCCGTGTTAGCATTTCACGCATTTGTGTGTATTCATCTTTGCCTTCTAGTAAATAATGGCGATAAGATTCCTTGATAAAATCCAAGCCATCATACACAACCATTGCTCCAACGCATTGTGTGCCTTTGTGGTGAGAGGTATCAAAAACTTCAAAGCGATAGGGCGTATTTTGTAGGCAAAAGAGCGTTTTTAAGGCGTTAAAAATTTCTTCATTATCATTTTGTTCTAGGCGTAAAATCTCTTTTCCATTCTGTATTGCAAGCTCGCATAGGCGTTTTTTATCACCACTTTTTGGGAAGTGGATTTGGACTTTTTTGCCAACTTTTTCTTGCAAAAAGTATTCCAACTCTTGCGTGCTTTCACCTAAATCAAAGGGAATTAGAATTTGTTTTGGAACTAGCGGAAGGGTGTTAGAGTAGTGGTTAATTAGTGCCTGTTTATAAATGCTTAAACTATCAAATCCTAATTCACTTTTAAGATTTTGTGTCGCACTTGAGATAATTTTGCCATTACGCATAAAGAATTTTACAAGCACAGCGCGTTTATCTTCGCAGACAAGTGCAAAAATATCTAAATCTACTAAATTTGCAAAATCCACAGAAGATAAAGGGGTTAGGTTTTTAATTTTTGCAATCCTATCGCGCAAGATTAGAGCTTCTTCAAAGCGTAAATTTTGTGAGAGTTGAAGCATTTTTTGCTCCAATGGTGCTAGGATTTTTTTAGGATTTTCTACGCACTCTAAGGCATTTTGGAGAATCTTTGCATAGTCTTTGGTAGAAATTTTACCTTCACAGGGAGCTAAACAGCGATGGATTTGATAAAAAAGACAGGCTTTTTTGCCATTTTTGCACGATTCTTTTTGTGCAAGTGGGAAAATTTCATAGATGGAATCCAAAAGATCCCTAGCACCGCTTGAAAAAGGTCCAAAATAGCGCAATCCTTGCTTTTTAAAAATTTTTCTAGTGAGTAAAATGCGCGGAAAATCTTCTTGTAAATCCACGCATAAATACGGATAAGTTTTATCATCGCGCAATAACACATTGTATTTTGGCTTAAGTTGCTTAATTAGGGAGTTTTCTAAGATTAGCGCGTCATTTTCGTTCTCCACAACAATATAGCGTAAATGTGCGATTTGACTAACCATTTGCGTAATTCTTGGGCTTAAATTTGGTGCGGGAGCTAAGTTTGGAGTGAAACGAAAATAACTTTTAATGCGATGTTTTAGATTCTTTGCCTTGCCCACATAAAGCAACTTGCCTTGCGTGTCAAAATAATGATACACACCGCTAGAATTTGGAATCTTTTTTAAAGTTTCTAGTAGGTTTTGTGATAGGGGCTTAAAATTGGATTCCATATTTTGCTATTCTTTATTGTTTAAAATATGCTTGCGTATGGATTCAAAGAGGGCGTGTATTTGCGGGTCTTTTGCTAAGTTTTCAAACTCTCCATAGCTTAACTCACCATAGGTTAGTGGAATCTTATTTTCTTGGTTTTTTTTCACTTCTTTTTGATAGGCATTATAAGTTACAAAAGTTTTTATATCTTTTACTTCCAAAAGTGCATTTTTTTCTTGCTGATATTGTTTTAAAAGTTGTTTAACTAGACTAATTTTATGATAGAATTCTTGCTTGAAACAGGGGTGCTTTAGAGTGATAAATAGAATTTTATCCTTAGTATAAGTAAAAGCGATTCCGTTTTTAAGGCTTAAAGGTAACATTTGTATAAAATACTCTGATTCTCTAATTTCGTGGAATCTTTTAAAACTAGGAGAGCTTAAGAGATGCGTCAAAACTTCCGATATATTTTTCATTTTTTAATTATAACACAGATTGTTTTGTTTAGTGCTTTAAGTGCTGGTTGCGGATTTAAAGACGATCCATTTAGAAGCACACAAACACAATCTTAAAGAATTATAATGTTACATTTTGATGTAATTATTGTAGGTGCTGGGGTTGCTGGGTTATATGCTTCACTAAATTTGCCCAAAGAGTTGAAAGTTTTAATTCTCTGCAAAGATCAGCCTTGGGAATGCAACACCTTTTACGCACAAGGCGGAATCGCAGTTGCCAAGAATACTGAAGATATTGCGTTACATATTAAAGATACGCTTGATGCTGGGGCTGGAATGTGTGATGAAAACGCAGTAAAAACATTAAGCGAAGAGAGTTTAGAGGTGCTAGAAGATTTAATAGCGCGTCAAACGCCTTTTGATAAGGACGCAAATGGAAATTTGCTTTTTACCAAAGAAGCTGCACATAGCACTTCACGCATTATCCACGCGGGAGGGGATTCCACAGGGCGTGCGTTGCATTCGCATTTAATGGCACAAATCTCACATACTTTGTGGAAAAATGCAACAGTTACGGAGCTTTTGATTGAAAATAATCATTGTTATGGTGTGAGTGTGCTAACAAAGCGTGGAAACTATAATCTTTATGCCAAGCATATTATTTTAGCAAGTGGCGGTGTGGGCGCGCTTTTTGAGTATCATACAAATGCACATACAATTTCTAGTGAGTTGCACGGAATGATTCTTGAAAATGGCTTGAAGCTTAAAGATATGGAAATGTTGCAGTTTCACCCAACCGTTTTTGTTAAAACGCATCACGCACGCAAAATGCTACTTAGTGAAGCTCTAAGGGGGGAGGGAGCTAAAGTTGTGGATTATTTTGGAAAGCGTTTCTTGTTTGATTATGATAAAAAAGGCGAGCTAGCTTCGCGAGATAGGGTAGCTAGAAGTATTTTTGATTACAAGCTAAAGTTACAAGAAAAATTTAAAAAGCAAGAGGAACAAGAAATCTATTTGGATTTAAGTGAGTTTTCTAAAGAATTTTTTTATAATCGTTTTCCTAATATTGCGCGTAATCTTAGTGCCTTTGGGTATGATTTACCCAAAGATAGGATTCCAATTTCCCCTGCGTTTCACTATTGTATGGGCGGTATTGAAACAGATGGTGTGGGTAAGGTTGTAGGGATGGAAAATCTCTATGCAGTAGGTGAGTGTGCTTGCACGGGAGTTCATGGAGCAAACCGCCTTGCTTCTAATTCCTTACTTGAAGGCTTAGTGTTTTCAAGGCGTAGTGCTAGGGATATTATGGGCTGTGTGAAGAGTGAGCAAAAAACTAGAGAGTTTTTACTCCACACAGAGCCTTTACAAAATCCACAAGATGAGAATCTTAAGGCGATTTTGCGTCATTTAATGTGGAGCAAAGTTGGTATTATGCGTAATAAATCAGGGCTTAATGAAGCCTTAGGGGGCGTGGAAGTAATGTTGCAAAGTGGAGTAGGGCGACTGCTTCGCTTGCGTTTGCTTACTGCAAAAAATATTATAGAATCAGCACTTAAGCGTGATGCGTCCATAGGTGCGCATTATCTTACAGAATAAAGGAAAAACGATGAAAAACAAAATGCGATTGCGCAATAAATTTAAAAATAAATTATTAAGAAATCAAGAAAATGTAACAATGGATAAGTTTAGAAAAACTCTTCTAAGAGATTTAGAAGAGATTCAAAAGAAGCCTAGAAAAACTAAAAATATAGAATCTAAAGATGATTATTCATTTTTTTAAGATTTAGTTTAAAATTCAAAAATATTTAAAAACTTTTTAGCGCGCTCACTTTTAGGGTTTGTAAAAAACTCTTGAGGTGTTGCAATCTCTGCGATTTTTCCGTGGTCAAAAAACACGATTCTATCTGCGACAAGCCTTGCGAACTTCATTTCGTGAGTTACTAGAATCATTGTCATTCCATTCTCTGCAAGCTCTTTAATAACTTCCAAGACTTCTTTTACCATTTCAGGATCTAATGAAGCAGTAACTTCATCAAAGAGCATAATTTCTGGATTCATACATAAAGCACGCACGATTGCTACACGCTGTTTTTGTCCTCCACTTAACTCTTTAGGGTAAGAGTCCTTTTTATGTGTTAGCCCAACGCGCTCTAGCAATCTAAGTGCCTGTTCTTTCGCATCTTTTATACTTCTATTTTGCACTTTAATGGGAGCTAGAGTAATGTTTTCTAAAACACTCAAATGGGGAAAAAGCTCATAGTTTTGAAAAACCATTCCGATTTTTTGACGCACTTTGCTCCATTTTGTTTGCACGCCTTCACCGCTAATTTGCACTCCATCTAAGTAGATTTTGCCACCTTGAATAGATTCCAATCCATTAATACAACGCAAAAATGTGCTTTTGCCGCACCCACTAGGTCCTAAAATTGCACAAACTTCTCCCTTTTTAACCTCTAAGCTAACATTATCTAAAACGAGATTATCTACATATTTTTTTACAATATTTTCTAATCTTAATAAAACCATCATTGCCCTTAAATGAGTTTTTTCTCTAAGTAGTGACTAAACACAGAGAGCGGATAACAGAGCGCAAAATACACAAAAAAGATTCCACCATACACCCAAAAACTAGCCGTAGGGTAGCTTATGAGATTAACTTCAATAATTTGTTGTCCAACTTTTAACATATCGCTAACTCCAATGAGTGCGGCTAGTGAAGTTGTTTTAATCATTCTAGTAAAGAGATTTACAAGACTTGGAAGTAGGCGTTTGAAACTTTGCGGGAAAACAACAAAAACCTGCACTTGCCACTCTTTTAAACCTAAAGCTCTAGCACTTTGTTCTTGATGTTTGGGCAAACTTGAGATTGCACCACGCACTAAATCTCCCATTTCAGCAATACCCCAAAGACTAAAAGCTAAAATACAAGCCCCAACTCCACTGAGATTTATCACACTTGAAAAACCAAAGTAAATAATAAAAAGCCACGCTAAAATGGGGATTATGCGGATAGATTCTAAATACAAGCGACAAATTCCTCTTAAAAGCCTAGATTTTAAAGTCATCAAATACCCTAAAATAAAGCCAAAAAGACAAGAAAATATAATTGCAATAAGTGCGATTTGTAAAGTAATAAAAACACCTTGCAAGATTCTTAAAATATTCTGTGGCAAAAGTAAGACTTCCATAATTTTACCCTAGAAACTTTTTGTAATGTTTTTCTAGCATTGAAAAGACAATAGATAAAGGTAATAAGACAACTAAATAGCAAAGCACTAAAAGAAGCAAGGTTTCATTTGTCTTGTAATAGCTTCCAATTAAGTCTTTTGTAACAAAAAGCACATCCACAAGGGCGATTGCACTAACAACAGAAGTTTCTTTTAAAAGAAAAATTACATTTGCACCAATGTAAGGAAGGCTTACCATTAAACTTTGAGGCAAAATGATAGAAAATACAAGCTGTTTTTCACTAAGTCCCAAGCTTCGCCCTGATTCTATTTGGATTTTTCCCACAGATTCTAATCCAGCGCGAAAAGATTCTGCCATATAGCTTCCCCCAAGAAAAGTTATGCCAATCAATGCGCAAATGTAGCTATCTAACTTTAGCCCAATTTGTGGCAAACCATAGTATAAAAAGAAAAGTTGAATGAGTAAAGGGGTATTGCGTGAGAGTTCAATATAGCCTTGTGCAACGGCATTTAAAAAACGGATTTTATAAAATTGTATAAGTGCAATAAAAAATCCCAAAATTATAGAGAAAACGATTCCAAAAAATGATAAATGCAATGTCAGCCACAGGGCTTTTAAAAAAGTTGGAATCGCATTTTGCATAAATAAAATATCAAAATTAAAAGACAAGCTTACTTCCAAAGTATAAAATAAAAATTTTGCGAATTTTGCCTTATTGCAACTTAAGGTTTAATATTTACCTATTTTACAAGTTTATTTTGATAAAATTTAATCTTAATTTTGAAATTTTTGGAGTGCGTTTATGCTGTTTTATTATGTAAAGATTTTTCATATTATTTCTTTTGTGTCTTGGATGGCAATGCTCTTTTATCTACCGCGTCTTTTTGTTTATCATGCTGAACATCTTGATAATATGGGGTTTGTGGAAGTGGTAAAAATCCAAGAAGAGAAACTTTATAACTTCATTGGTTATCCTGCTTTAATTGCAACATTTGCTTCTGGGGTTTGGCTACTTGTTTTAGAGCCTAGTTTTTTAACAGGTGGTGGTTGGATGCACGCTAAGATTCTGCTTGTGGTGCTTTTATTGGCATATCACTTTAGTTTATATCGTTATATGGTTGCTTTTAGGGAGAATCGTTGTTTTAAAAGTGGCAAATTTTTTCGCGCATACAATGAAGTGCCAACTATCGTACTAATTTTTATTACAATTTTAGTGATTTTAAAACCATTTTAAAGGGGTATTATGGCAAATCAAAAACTATGGGGCGGACGATTTAGCGCAAGTGCGGCAGAGATTTTAGATGTTTTTAATGCGTCTTTGCCTTTTGATAAAAAGCTTTATAAGCAAGATATTCTAGGCTCTAAAACGCACGCAAAAATGCTAGCAAGATGTGGAATCCTAACCCAAGATGAAGCAGATTTGATTTGTAAGGGATTAGAACAAGTTAAAGATGAAATTGAAAGCGGTGTTTTTGAGTTTAAACTTAGTGATGAAGATATTCATATGGCAATAGAAAGCCGTTTAACGCAAATCATTGGGGAAGCAGGTAAAAAACTCCACACTGCAAGAAGTCGTAACGACCAAGTTGCTCTCGACTTTAGACTTTTTGTTTTAGATTCTAATAAACATTTACGCAATTTAGTATTAAATCTCATTACCACACTTTTAAGCCTTGCAAAAGAACATACGCAAACAATGCTTCCGGGAATGACGCATTTACAGCACGCACAGCCTGTTAATTTTGGCTTTTTGCTTTGTGCGTATGCGTGTATGTTTATGCGTGATTTTGAAAGGTTGGAATCTACTTTTAAGCGTAATAATTATTGCCCGCTTGGTGCTGCCGCCCTTGCTGGCACTCCTTATAGCACAGATAGGCATTTTGTAGCAAAAGAGTTAGGGTTTATCGCGCCAACGCTTAATGCAACAGATTCTGTAAGTGATAGGGATTTTGCGCTGGATTTTTTGTATGATACAAGTCTGCTTGCAATGCATATTTCACGCTTTGCAGAAGAGCTTGTGCTGTGGAGTAGTTATGAGTTTAGGTTTATTACATTAAGCGATGCGTATTCTACGGGAAGCTCTATTATGCCACAAAAGAAAAATCCCGATGTACCGGAGCTTTTGCGTGGTAAAAGTGGGCGCGTGTATGGGAATTTAATGGGACTTTTGGTGGTGATGAAGGGCTTACCACTAGCTTACAACAAAGACACTCAAGAAGATAAAGAAGGGGTTTTTGACAGTTTTGAAACACTTGAGATTTCTTTAAGAATTTTAAATGACGCGCTAAAGACTATGACAATCCATAAAGATTCTATGCTAAAGGCGTGTAGAGTAGGGCATTTAAGCGCGACAGATTTGGCGGATTTTCTTGTTAAAAATTGTGAAATCCCTTTTAGGGAAGCCCATCACATTACTGGAAAAGCCGTTGCAAGTGCGGAATCTTTAGGAAAAGATTTGAGTGAATTAAGCATAGAAGAGCTTTGTGCTGTGGATTACAGGATTCCAAAAGAAGCGCATAGCAGCCTTGATTTAAAGGCTTCAATGGAGAGTCGTAATTCTTATGGCGGGACTTCTACGCAAGCCACTTTGGCGCAGATTGAAAGCCTAAATGCGTGGTTAGAGCTTGCTAAAACAACTTTAGGGAATGTGTGATGTCAAAACAGCAAGAAATTATTACAATGTTTGATGATATTGCAGGGAGTTATGATTTAACAAATCGCGTAATGAGTTGCGGGATTGATATAACTTGGCGCAAAATTGCTTGCAAGCAAGCCTTTAAGCTCTCAAAGAATCAAGGCTTAGAAATTGCTGATATTGCTTGTGGCACAGGGGATATGATAAGCCATTGGCAAAAAAATGCACAAAAAGAAGGTGTAGAGATTCAAAGTATCATAGGGCTTGATCCAAGTGAGGGAATGCTAAGTGTTGCGCGTAAAAAAATGCCAGAAATTAATTTTATACAATGTGAGGCTACAGAGTTACCACTAGAGAGTGAAAGCAAAGATATTTTAAGTATTGCCTATGGAATCCGTAATGTGGTAGAGCGCAAAAAGGCGTTAAATGAGTTTGCAAGGGTGCTTAAAAAAGATGGAATCTTGGTAATTTTAGAATTTACAAAATGTGAAAATCCTAGCTTAATAGAACAATTAATGGGATTTTATACAAAAAAGATTCTACCTTTTGTGGGGGGAATTATCTCAAGGAATTACCGTGCCTATCGTTATTTACCAGATTCTATTGAAGAGTTTTTGACCACAGATAAATTAAACACTGAACTTAGTGAAGTAGGCTTTAAGCCACTTTATACCAAAGCATTTTCCGCAGGTGTCTGTACGCTATTTATTGCTAAAAATTACCAGTATATCAATAAATCTTGATTTATTGATATACGTCTGCTATACTTACACTTTGTCTAAGATGAAAATGTGATTAAGGAGTATGTATGCAGATTTCACAAGTTTTTATAGATAAGCTAGTTGCGACAGCTGGGGTATTTTCTATCTATTTTATAGAGCTTTCGTTGTTATTTTTGGCTATTAATTTTTGTGTAACGCTATTGCAGCAAAGATTCCAAACCCTACTTCAAAAAACGCTTAAAAATAATATCTTTGGCTATATAAAAGCCATTTTGCTCGGTGCTTTAACGCCTTTTTGTTCTTGCTCGACAATCCCATTGTTCTATGGCTTATTACAAGCAAAGATTCCATTAAGCATTGCTTGTGCGTATTTATTAACTTCGCCACTTTTGAATCCTGTGATTTTAGGAATGATTGTATTTGCTTTTGGGGGAGAATTGGCAAGTCTTTATGGTTTATTTATTATCTTATTTGTCTTTTTTATCGCTTTGTGTCTTGCAAAAATCCCCAATCTTTTATTGAAAGAAAGCACCAAATTTTCATTTAGCCCCATCTTATTACCCCTACAAAAGCCACAGATTCAAAAACCTTTAGTCTTTATTCAAAAGCCCCAAAAAATTTCTGTAAAAAAAGCGTTTAATGAAGCATTGTTTCAATATAGAAAGGTATTTGTGTATTTGGTTGTTGGAATGCTTATTGGTGCGGTGCTAAAAGGATTTGTCCCACAAGATTCTCTATATTTTGTTGCAGAGTTTGGAAACACTGGAATCATATTTGCCGCATTGCTTGGGATTTTTCTCTATGTGCGTGTAGAAGCCATAATCCCCATTGGAGTTGCATTGCTTGATATAGGTGTGCCACTAGAAATTGTAATGAGTTTTTTAATCGCAGGTGGGGGCTGCTCTTTGCCGGAGTTAATTTTACTAAAATCCAAAATGCGTTTTTTATTTTTGGTGATTTTTGTTGGCATTGTGTTAAGCATTGCCATTGTATTTGGCTATTTTACGCTAGTTTTGAAAAACTAATATAAGGAGAATATAATGGAAGATTTTTTGCGAGTTATGCAGGCTTTAAACGATAGAAGCCGCCTTGAAATTCTTATCTTTTTAAAGGCACAAGAAGATATGCTTTGCGTGTGTGATTTGCAGCATTCTCTCAATATGATTCAATCAAGGCTCTCAAGACATTTAAAGATTCTTAAAGAAGCGGGATTTTTGGAGTTTGTGCGTAAGGGGACTTGGGCGTATTATGGAATCAAAAAGGATTTACGCCCTTTGTGTGCGTCCCTGCTGCAAGAATTAGATCATTTGCAAATAGACATACCGCCATTAGTGCGTATTTCGTGTAAAATCTCTCAATAAGGCTAATTTATGGCATTTCTTATTTTTATATTGACTTTGCTTTGCATTTATATCCGCCCTTTTAAGTTGCCTTTGTGGGTGTATAGCTCTCTTGGGGCGTTGCTTTGCTTGGGGTTTGGGGTTGTAGGTTTTGCTGATGTGGCATTTGTATGGAATATGGTATGGGATAGCACACTCACACTTGTTGGTCTCATCATCTTTTGCATTGTGCTTGAAAAGCTCTTATTTTTTGACTTTTTAGCCTATAAGATTCTAAGATTTTTAAGTGAAAAGGGGGAGTGCGGGGGCATTTCTAGTCTTAAATTTTATGTGTTTATTGTGCTTTTTGGGGGATTTTTGGGGGCATTTTTTGCCAATGATGGTGCAATTTTAATCCTAACACCACTCATCATCGCCCTTTTTGGCAAGCTAGATTCTAAAGATATGGAATCTAAGCTAGATTCTAAAAATTCAACGCAGATTCTAACCCCACTTGTGATTTTCCTGCTTATTGTGAGTTTTGTAAGTGATTTTGCTTCAAATACCTTTGTGATTTCAAATCTCACAAATATCATTGCCTTGCATTTTTTTAATCTTAATGCCCTAGATTTTAGCAAGGTGATGGCACTGCCACAAATTTTTATCATCATTGCTAGTCTTTGCTTTTTTATCCTTGTGCGTAAGAGATTGCCTAGAATCTTAAGGGTTAAGATTCCAAATGCGGAATCTCACGCGATAGAATCTAGCACAATGCCCCAAAAAAGCGTGATTATCATCTGTTTTGCCCTGCTTTTCTTGCTTTTATGCGGGATTTTTATAGCAAATACTTTTTCTCTCCCGCTTTCTTCTTTCACGCTTTTATGTGCGGCTCTTAGCCTTATTCTTGCGTATAAAAGAATTGAGATTCTGCCCTGTCTTAAGGCTTCGCCCTTTGGGATTGTGGTATTTTCTTTAGGGCTTTTTATCGTGGTGTTTGGACTGCATTCTACAAGCTCTTTTATGCGTGATATTTTTGCGTTTTTCCTTGATGATTCTCTAAGCGATAGTTTTTCTACACACACTCTCACACAAATCTTTAGCGTTGGTGCGATTAGCTCACTTGGCTCAAGCCTTATTAATAATCTGCCTATGGTAATGCTTGGGAATCTTGCTTTAGGCGACTTTGTGGGGTTAGATTCTAGCTCTAGGGAGTTGCTAATTTACGCTCATCTACTCGGCTGTAATGTTGGGGCAAAGCTCACGCCCATTGGCTCACTTGCTACACTGCTTTGGCTTTTTAGTCTTAAACGATATGGCATTTATATTAGCTTTTGGCGGTATATGCTAGTGGCAATGCTTATTGTGCCTTTTATGCTGTGTATGGGGCTTTGTGGGCTTGTGGTTTATGCTGTGTTATGAAATGGGGAAATATGAATGCTTTTTCTGCTCTTGCTTGGTTAAATTTTTTTATCGCTGATGTGAGAGATGGGCTTGGTCCTTATCTTGGTGTGTTTTTAAAAGAGTATCAGTTTGGAGAATCTCATATCGGGCTAATTGTTACAAGTGCATCTTTGTGTGCGTTAATCTTTGGGATTCCACTTGGAATCTTTATTGATAAAACGCATTTTAAGCGTGGGATTATTGCGTTATGTATTGTGGGGATTGTCCTAGCAACAGGGGCGAATTATTTTTATCCGCATTTTGCCTTCACGCTTATGGCACAAATTACCATTGCATTGTGTGGCGTGTGTCTTGCTCCCGCTTTTAGTGCCATTACGCTTGGGATTGTGGGGCAAAATGGGTATAGTAAGCAAGTGAGTCTCAATGAAGCGTATAAACACGCTGGGACGGCTTTTAGCGCAGGGCTTAGTTTTGTATTTGCGTTGTATTATGGGATTGGAGCGATTTTTGTCATTACTGCTTTGATGGGCGTGCTTGCCTTAATATTTTTAGCACTGCTTAGAAGCTCACAGATTAATCACGCAGTGGCTTGTGGGAGAGAAGATAGCACAGAGATTCCATTATGGAAAGCCCTAAGCGATGTTAGGGTGCTGCTTTTAGGTGTGGTAGTGTTTTGCTTTCATTTAAGTAATGCCTATATGCTCCCGTTGCTTAGTCAAAGAGCGCACACGCTTGGGGTAGATTCTAGTGGTGCGTATGCGGCGGCTACGATTCTTATCGCACAATGCACGATGATTGGAATCTCTTTATTATGTATGCGATTGTTGCAGACAAAAGGCATTCCACATTTCTCTAGCATATATGCTTATCTTATGGGAATTGCACTTTTTGAACTTATCGTGCGTGGTGGTGTGGCGGCACATTTTGAAGGAATTGCTGGAATGGTGATTGTGTAGATTCTAGATGGTGTGGGGGCTGGGATTGTTGGTGTGATTTTGCCACTTTTGGTGGCTATGCTTATGCGTGGGAGTGGGCATATTAACGCTGCTTTTGCTTGTGTAATGACATTTGGTGGGATTGGAGGGGCTTTGAGCGGAAGTTTGGGAGGATTTGTCGCGCAGTATTTTGGCTATTTTTATGCGTATTTGGTGTTGGCTTTTGTAGCGGCTTGTGGGCTTTTGATTTGGATTACAGGTTTTGGGATTTTATACAGAATAGTAGAGTGGAGAGTAAATTAACTTAGTTGGGATCCAAAATGGATTCCAACTTTATTCTTGTAATTTAGCAGCTTTATATACATGAATGCACATTATGATATATACAGCAGGTATGAGAATATATCCAATGATTAATAAACAAAGAAATCCAGAGATTACAAGTGCTAAGAAGTATCCAATAGAATAGAATAAGCTTTTTGCAAGTCCCCATTTAGCAAGTAGCCACCACGAGAAAAACGCACCAAATGGACCAAAAAAGAAAGTGATAAGCAAGGCTACAATACCATTGTTTCCATTAACCACATCATCAATACTTCCGTTTCTTTTTATGATAAAAATACTACTTGCCTTATTTTCCTGTATTTGAAAATCTACTTCACAGCCTATCAAACTATCCAATGTGCGTTTTCCTAAGTTTGCAATATCGCTTGGTTCAAAGTTATAGCGATTGCCGTCATCCCCACTAATCATTCCAATTCCTAAGACTTTCCCTCTCATTAATATCCTTTTTTAAAAAAATAATTTTTGATTATACATAAAATCATTTTAAAATGTAATAGCCAAAATGTTAAGCTAGTTTTTGCTAGAATCCAAGCCTATTTTACAGAAATAGTTTCAATTCTTTTAAAGGGTATTTTATGCAACAAGATTTTTTGCACAATGTGGAAATTTTGGTTTTGGATTTTGGTTCACAATATACACAATTAATTGCTAGAAGACTTCGTGAATATGGGGTTTATACCGAGATTGTGCCTTATTTTGAAAAAATAGATTCCATAAAAGCAAAAAACCCTAAGGGCATAATTCTTAGTGGCGGACCTGCAAGTGTGTATGCAGAAGGGGCTTATAAGCCAGATTCTGCGGTGTTTGATTTGGGTGTGCCTGTGCTTGGAATTTGCTATGGCATGCAGTATATCGCGCATTTTTTTGGAGGAAGTGTGGTAAGGGCGGAAGCGCAAGAGTTTGGCAAGGCGGTGCTTGAAATTTTAAATCTAGAAGAGAGTTTGACTTTTAGTGAATTTAACCACAAATCAATGCCTCAAGCTTTAGAAGCGCTTGTGAGTTTATGGGAGGATTCTGTAAGAGATAGTCATGATTTTTTAAGAGAAAATGATATTGTTGCACTTAAACCTGAAGTAAGTGAGCTTTTAAAGACTTCAGAAAATACACTCGTTGCTACAGATGATGAGACATTTTTAGGATTTTTAGGCGTGGAGCATAATCGCATTGAAATGCTCTTTGTTCATCCAAAATTTTTCAAGCGCGGAGTGGGGATTGCGCTTTTGCGTGAAGTATTTGTGCGTTCTTTAAGACAATATGATAATATCGTTGTGGATTGTAATGCAGGGAATACTAGAGGGCTTAGGTTTTATCAGCAACTTGGCTTTAGAGAAATAGGCGTAAGCCAAAAAGACTCCAAGGGTAGGGACTTTCCAATAGTGCATTTAGAAGTTTCTAGTAAAGAGTTAGAATCTAATTTGCAATCGCATAATATTTTATTTCATAATGTGAAGCAAGATTCTATCGTGTGGATGAGCCACGCGGATAAGGTAGAGTCTGTGCCTAGTGGATTTGTGGAGCTGGCAAAAAGTGGGAATACGCATTATTGTGCTATTGCTGATTTTAAACGACAAGTATATGCTTTGCAGTTTCATCCAGAAGTGGTGCATAGTGAGTGTGGCGGGGAGATTCTAAAAAACTTTGCTGTGGGGATTTGTGGGGTGGATACAAGCTGGAATATGCGGAATTTTGCGGAAGCCGAGATTGTGAAATTGCGTGAGAAAGTGCTTGGTTTAGATATTTGTTTTATCAATAAGAATGAAGCGTTTAATCAAATGGGGGCAAAAAAAAGCATAGAAATATTGACTCAAATTTGGGAATGTGGAGCAAAAGTAACTCATAATGATTTAACACAGAAAGAAATCGCGAGTATGAAACTAGAGATAGAAAAAAGTATTATTGCTTCTGAGCAACTCTGCATCGCACAAAAAAATGGGGAATGGTTGGGATTTGTCGCAGTGGAAAATGACGAAATTACATTGCTTTTTGTTGCATCTAAATATTTTAAAAAAGGACTTGGTAAGGCATTGATTAGGGAAGCATTAGATCGCTACTTGATGGATTTTGAGAGTGTTAAAGTTGGAAGTATTGAGTGGGCTTTGGAGTTTTATACCCATTTGGGCTTTACAAAAAATGATAGTAATATATCTAGCAAACTTTATCCGGATCTTATTCCTCTAAGGGCAGGTTGTATGGATTTAAGACATATTTTAACTTTGCAAAAAGCTGAATTTTCCAAAGTTTTGTGTGCGGTGAGTGGGGGCGTAGATAGCTCCGTCGTTGCCACACTTTTATATCGTGCCATAGGGGAGAATCTTATCCCTGTTTTTGTCGATACTGGGCTTTTAAGAAAGGGGGAGAGAGAAGCGGTAGAAGCGATGTTTAGAGAGAATCTAAAAGTGCCTTTGATTGTAGCGGACGCTAGGGAGCTATTTTTAGGGCGATTAAAGGGCGTAACAGATCCGGAAAAGAAACGCAAAATCATCGGCGAAACCTTCATAGAAGTCTTTGAAGCTGAAGCTAAAAAGCACAACACAAAAGGCGAGATAAAATTCCTAGCACAAGGCACACTCTACCCTGATGTGATTGAATCTGTGAGTGTAAAAGGTCCAAGTAAAACGATAAAAAGCCACCATAATGTCGGTGGATTGCCTGAATGGATGAAGTTTGAGTTAATCGAGCCTTTAAGAGAGCTGTTTAAGGACGAGGTAAGGGCGTTAGGCAGAGAATTAGGAATGCCAGAATCTATGCTTATGCGACACCCTTTCCCCGGACCCGGACTTGCCATACGCATTATGGGCGAGGTGAATGCGACGGATTTGGAGCTATTAAAAGAAGCGGATTCTATCTTCATAGAAGAGCTGCATAAATGGGGCTTGTATGATAGCGTGTGGCAGGCATTTTGTGTGCTTTTAAATGTGCGAAGTGTGGGCGTAATGGGCGATAACCGCACTTATGATAATACTATTTGCGTCCGGGCAGTAGAAGCACAAGATGGAATGACTGCAAGTTTCTCACACTTACCCCACGCATTTTTAGAATCCGTCTCAAATCGCATAATCAACGAAGTAAAAGGGATTAACCGCGTAGTCTATGACATCACCTCAAAACCCCCAGGGACTATTGAGTGGGAGTAGAATGTAATTTTTGTGATACAATTTAGGTGCTTCGGAATATAGACAAAAGGAGTTTTCAATGGCAGGTTTTCAATCACCCATTACAATCAATCAAGCGATGCAAAAAATACACGAAAACGAGTATTTATTGCCAGCATTTCAAAGAGAGTATGAGTGGTATCCGGAGCAAATAGAGGAATTATTTGATTCTCTTATGAGAGATTATCCGATTAGTTCAATGTTATTGTGGCGTGTTAAAGATGAAAGCAAGACAGCGTGGAAATTTTATAGATTTTTAGAATACTATAGGGAATTATATCATACGCACAATGATTATTTTAATACCTCAAATCATAAAGATTTTGATGCTGTACTTGATGGACAACAAAGGCTTACTTCATTATATCTTGCTTTATTTGGAAATTATGATATTCATAAAAACCATAATAAATGGGAAGATGATGATAGATATTTTAAGGTCTGTGATTTTTATTTCAATCTCACTCAAAGCGAAAAGCCAAAAAATGAAAATGTAGAATATGAGTTTTTATGGCTTGATAGAAAGGTTACAGAACAAAAAGGTATTTATATCGATAAACAAGGACAAAAATGGTTTAAATGCAAAGAAGTTTATAAGTACGAGACGGCCAGAGTAAGAAAAATAGCAAAAGAATTTGAGTTGGATGAGAATGAAGAGGAAAGACTAGAATTATTTCATCAGAAAATATTTGATAAAGCTTTAATTAATTATTATTTAGAAGAAGAGCAAAATCCAGATAAGGCGGTAAATATTTTTATACGCATTAATTCGGGTGGGACTTCTCTTGATTATTCTGATATTTTATTTAGTATTGCTATTGCGAATTGGAATAAGATTGATGCTAGAACTGAAATCAATAAGCTTGTGGATAGAATCAATGAAAATTTTAGTATTTCAAAAGATTTGGTGCTAAAAGGGTTTTTGTATCTCTTTCATAATTCTATTAAATTCCAAATCAATAGTTTTGATAAAAACTTTATCCAAGATATTGAGAAAAAATGGGAAACTATTCAAAATGCCTTTATTGAAACTTTTAGACTACTCAGAAGTTTTGGCTTTGATGCAAAAACACTCTCATCAAACAATGCAATTTTGCCTATTTTATATTTTATTTATCATAAAGATTTAACTCATAGTATTGTAGATTCTGTAAAACAAAAAGAAAATAGACACCTTATTAAAAAATGGCTACTTCGAGCCACGATATTTAAATTATTTGGGGGAAGTGGCGATACGGTATTGGCAAACACTCGCAAGGCTTTTATCAAAGATTTCAAGCAAAATGATGTATTTTTTGATAGGGAAGTAGAATATTTTCCTTGGCAAGAAATTGAAAAAGAAACAAAATATACTCACAATTTAGATAGGGAATATTTGCAAGACAATATAATGCCATATCAAAAAAATAGTTCCGAAGCTTTTGCTGTATTGTCTTTACTTTATCCAAATTTGGATTATAAAAATAATAACTTTCATAAAGACCATTTACATCCAGAATCTGCGTATAAGGAGTATGAGAAAATAGCTAAAAAACGAGCAGAAAAAGAACAGGATTATAAATGGAAAGATTTTAAATATTATAATTCTTTGGTAAATTTACAAATGCTTGATGCTAATGAAAATATGGCTAAACAAGGTAAAAATTTGGAGCAGTGGGTAAGTGAAAATTGTGGTGATGATAGAAAAAGCTTTTTAAATCAGCATTTAATTCCGGATGTGGATTTATCGCTTGAAAATTTTGACAAGTTTGCAGAAGAAAGAGAAAAATTATTATTAGATAGACTTATTGAAGTTTTGAATAAATAATTTGCAGCATTTGTTTTGCTAAAATGACAATTAAAGCCATATGATAGTGGGTTTCTTTTTTCACAAAGAAGCTTGGAAAATGTAATGTTGGATTCTAGGCTTTTTGGAAATATATTAAAATATTTATAAGGAGTATAGTATGCAATCTTTAAGAGGTGAGTCTGCAAAACAAAAATTTATAAAAGAGTATAGAGATGTTAAAGTATTGGTATATACCGTTTTACTCAATGGCGATAAGAAACCCAATCAATGTGGTGGAGAACTGGTAGATAAGTATTATCAATTTAGTGCGATACATAAAAATACAGGACGAAAAGAAATATTTTATCTTGGCTATTCTTGCGGGAAACAATTATTAAAAATATTGAATATCCCTGTTGATTCTATAAAACTTTTTAATCCATTTAAACAAACAATTAATGATGATTTAAGTGTGGTAAATGACAATATTTCTGGTATGCCAAAAGATAAGCAAGTTCAGTCGACAGCATTAGCTAATGAGCTTTTTGAGATTATCAATATTATATATATGGGCTTAAATTTGAAAAACACTCATATTTTAGATGAAATAATTATAAAGCTACGAGAAAATATAGGTGAAAATCCACCTGCACATAATTTTGCTTCAGTAAATACAATCCTAAATAAATATGAAACTATATCGGGAATTTTGGAAAGATTACAGAAAAACAATAAACCATTTAAAACATTTAATTTTTCGCAGTCAAGAGCTTATTTAAAAGAATATTTGATAAGAAATAATAAAGAAAATCAAAAGATAAACTTTTAGGTACTATTAAGCATTTTGGATTTTAGAGCTTTTTACACAAAATGGAGAGAGTGGGCAAGAGTGGAATGGTATAAAACCACCTAATGGCAGACATTGGAGGTATAGTCTAAAAGAGCTTGACAAGTTGCAAGAAGCAGGGCTAATTGAATGGAGTAAAAATAATAATCCACGCAAGAAAATTTATATAGATGAATGCAAAGGCAAAAAGATACAAGATATTTGGGAGTTTAAAGACTCTCAAAATCCAGCCTATCCTACCGAGAAAAATAGAGCAATGCTAAGGCGTATTATCGCTATGTCATCAAATGAGGATTCTAGGGTTATGGATTGCTTTTGTGGTGGGGGTAGATTTTTACAAGAAGCCCTAAATTTAGGGAGAAAATTCATCGGCATTGATGAGAGTTTTGAAGCCATAAAGCTTAATCAGCAATGGATAAAAGAAAGTGAAAATATTAATAATATTCTCTTAAAATGATAATAGATTTTAATACTAATATAAACTTTGAATTGCTATAATTTTAAGAATTATTTTTATTTTTTAGGATTCTAAAATGACAATAAATTCCTTAAAGAATGGTGAACAAGGTATCATTGCGTGCATTGAGGCAGATTCTAGAATGCGTGAAAGATTATTTAGCTTTGGAATTGCGAAATCAAAGCATATAAAGCGGATTAAGAGCTCCCTAGGAAATTCTACAATTTTAGTAGAAATTGATAGAAGTTGCATTGCATTGCGCGCTGAAGAAGCAGAATCTATTCTGATAGAGAAGGAAAAGTAATGCAAAAAATCATTAAAATCGCTCTTATTGGGCAACCAAATGTAGGTAAAAGCCTTTTGGTTAATGCTTTGTGCCATACAAATATGAAAGTAGGTAACTTCACTGGAGTAACAATTGAAAAAGCTCAGGCACAAACAGAATATAAAGGCTATACACTTCAAATTATTGATCTCCCTGGAACTTATTCTCTTTATGGCTATTCTAAAGAAGAACAAATTACAAGAGAATTTATAGAAAATGGTGCATATGATGTAATTGTTAATGTTGTGGATTCTACAAATTTAGAGCGCAACTTGCAACTTAGCACACAGTTGCTTGATGTGCAAAAAAAAATGCTTCTTGCCTTAAATATGAATGATGAAGCACGCAATGAAGGGATTAATATTAGAACCAAAACATTAAAAGAACTTCTTGGTATCCCTTGCGTGCAAATCTCCGCGCACACAAAAGAAAATCTAACTACTCTTCTTGATAGCGTTGTGGAGCTTTACAGACAAGAGCAAGAAAGTAATAAGCGTATTTATAGCGATGCGATTGAAAATGAAATTTTGCGCCTTGAAAAATTTTTAAAAGCAAAAAATGATAAAAGCGTGGAATCTTTAGGCTTAAATATGCGCCAAATTGCAATATTGCTTCTTAAGCAAGATGAATACTTGTTTAAGACTTTGCACGAAAAGCCAATTTGGATGGAGCTTTCAAAAATCCTACAAAGCTCATTAAACACTTTATATTCAGTATTTGGCTCACAAAGTGCGCAAGAGATCTTCTTAAATGATTTGCAAGCCTTTGTAAGTGGTTTAATTGCGGAATCTGTGCATTATGAGAATACCCCAAAACGCAACCATACAAGCAGTATTGACAGAATTTTAATCCACAAATATGCTGGGATTCCTATTTTCTTATTTTTTATGTGGGTACTTTTTCAATTAACTTTTACACTTGGTGCCTTACCTATGGATTTCATTGAAAGCTTTTTTGGCTGGTTAGGGGAGGGCATTAAAGAAAATATTAGCAATCCTTCTCTTGCTTCTTTACTGGCGGATGGAATTATCGGAGGAGTTGGGGCAGTTGTGCTATTTTTGCCAAATATTGTGATTCTATTTTTTGGGATTGCACTACTTGAAACAACTGGTTATATGGCGCGCGTTGCATATTTATTAGATGGATTTTTTCATAAATTTGGATTGCATGGTAAGAGTTTTATACCGCTGGTTACTGGCTTTGGTTGTTCTGTGCCAGCTTTTATGGCAACACGCACACTAAAAAGCCAAAAAGACAGACTCTTAACGCTTTTTATTATTAATTTTATGAGTTGTGGAGCAAGACTGCCTGTGTATGTGTTGTTTGTTGGCGCATTTTTTCCAATAAATGAAGCTGGAAATTGGTTATTTGGAATCTATATTTTAGGGGCAATTATTGGACTTATAATGGCAAAAATTCTGCGTTTGACTGCCTTTAGGGGACCTGATGAGCCCTTTGTAATGGAGATGCCAAAATATCGTATGCCAAATTGGAATCTCGTGTGGTTTTCTATCGTAGCAAAAGCAAAAATGTATCTTAAAAAAGCTGGAACTTTTATTCTTGCTGCATCCATTTTAATTTGGTTTGCAAGCACTTATCCTAAACAAGAAACTCTTGAAAGATCCTTTGCGCAGAAGATTGAAGCTGCCACAAATGGAGAGAGTAGGGCGGAACTTGAGCTTGTTTTGGAAGAGCAACTTATTGAAAATAGTTATTTGGGAATTACTGGAAAGGCGATAGAGCCTATTTTTGCGCCTCTTGGGTTTGATTGGAAAATGAGTGTGTCTTTACTTAGTGGGCTTGCAGCAAAGGAAGTAGTTATCTCTACAATGGGAGTGTTATACACACTTGGTGGAGAAGTTGATGAAACGAGTGAAAACCTTATGGAAGTGATTAAAAATGCGATTCCATTACAAAATGCGGTAGCTTTTATTCTTTTTATAATGATTTATAATCCTTGTCTTGCAGCGACTGTTGTATTTGGTAAGGAAGCTGGTGGGTTTAAATATATTATTTATTTATTCTTCTTTACTTGCATTACAGCATATATTGTCGCTTGGATTGGTAGCGCTATCGCTAGGGCTTTGCTTAACTAGCCTTAGCAAAGGTGTTTTTAATCCATAATCTCTGTAGTATTTTTTAGTTTTTGTTTGTCAAAGTGCATATAAATGCGTGAAGTATCTAGGCTTGCATGTCCTAGTGCCTCTTGCACCAGCACTAAATCCTGGCTTTTTTGGTAGAGTAGGGTAGCAAAGCTGTGGCGAAGCATATGTGCGCCGTTTTTTTCTTTTCTGATCCCATTTGCAACCAAAACTTGCTCCACGATTCGGCTAATATAAGCTTGTGTTAGCTTTTTTCCTTTGTGATTGCAAAAGAGCAAATCTTCTTCAGCTTGCATTGTGTCGCGTGTGCTTTTCCAAAGTTGCAAATCAGTGTGAATATTTTTAGATTTTAGCATCACAACACGCGGTTTATTACCCTTTCCGCGCACTTGTATGAGATAAAATTCCCCATCTTGCATAATATCCTTTAATTTTAACCCTAAAGCTTCTCCAACACGAATTCCAGTATAGATGATAATCTTTAGTATTAAGCGATTTCTAGCCCCTAAATCTTGGTGCTTGAAGGTAAAATTATTGATTCCATCAATGAAGCGATGCACTTCGTTTTCATTCATAAAAGAAGGTAGTTTTTGTCCGCTTTTTCCTCGTAACCCACCCCAATTTTTAAGCTCAATGCGAAAATTATACGAAGTGCCTTGTTCATCTTCATTTTGCTTATCAATAAAGCTAAAAAAATTCAATAAAGCCATACGATAATTTTTTTTGGTAGCATCCGATAATGAGCTTGTGTGGATTGTCAAAAATTCTTTTAAAAGCTCTTCATCAACATTTTTTAGGCTCTCCAAGTCTATTTGTGTAAGATATTCATGGAGTTTGCTTAGTGGCAAAATATAAGTGTTAATACCAATTAAGCCAATATTACGACATTCTTTGCAGGTATCTTGTAAAGATTCCATAGAATCAAATCCTTTACGGAATCTTGCTAAAATCTTTAAAATCTCATCCTTGTTTCTTACTTGATGATTTGACAGACTATTGATTTTACTATAAATAAATCGTTCTAGCCAAAACAAAAGGTTTTTATTGAAATTATCAAAATAATCAAGTGCATAACGCATAGGATTCCTTTATTAAAGTTTATTAAATATAAATAAAAATCCGTATTGTATCAAAAAATCTATCATTTTTGTATTGAAAACTATAATTTTCAAACTTTTTTGTTTCTTTTCTAAAAGGTGCTTGAAATGCAACAAAACACTGCTCTGTTTAACGATATTACTGAATTTGGCAAGAATTATGTAACTAATGAAAATTCTACATTTCAAATCCTTAAGGATAAACGCAAAAAAACAAGGAAAAAAGAGATAGATTTTTCAAAAATTGGAAAAACAATCACTGAAGCTGAATTTAAAAATCCTATGGTGGAATTTCATAATGATTTAAATTCTATTGTTTTTACCGCATTTAATGAAATTGATTTTAATATCTTTTTTGCTCTTTGTTTTATTTTTAAAAATAGGCTTGATAAGACTTTATCGCTAACCTTTGAAGAAGTAAGATTGCTTGTTGAGTTAAATGATAACCACAAAACCACAAACAGAAACAGATTTTATGAATCTTTGGTTTCTTTTTCTAATAAATTAATGTCCTTAAAGGCGCAAGGCTATAAAAGTGTTGGCATTAATAAAAAAAGGAAATATAGTGTAATTAATTTCTTTTCTGTGATTGATATTGATGAAGATTCTAAAACATTTTTTGTAAAAATTAGCGAAGAGGCTTCTTGCTTAATTAATAATCTTTTCAAAAATTATACAAGATTTGATTTAAAAGAGTTCTGCTCTATTGATTCTAAGTATGCTAAAAATTTGTATAGAATCTTAAAGCAATATGAAAATTTAGGACATTGCAAGTTAGATTGGGAGTCTTTTAGAAATATTATGTGTATTCCAGAAAGTTATGAACAAAGAGATGTTAGCAAGCGTGTTTTGAATCCAAGTATTTCCAAACTTAATTCTAATAATTATAATGGAATACCCTATTTTAAGGACTTAACATATCAAAAAATAAAAGTTTCAGGCAAGGGTCGCGGTGGTGTTGTAAGTGCTATTGTATTTGAGTTTGTTCCAAAGAATAAAGCACTAATTAACGCTAGAAATAAACAAATTCTAAACATCAATGGTAATGATTTAACAATAAAAAGGGAACAAAGAATTCAATTTCTTATATAATAAGAAATTCAGAGTTGGGATTTGGAATTAATGAGCGTGGGGAGCTTGTAGATACAAAAACTATTTTAAAAGAATGGGGGAGTGATTTTTCCAATAAAGATTCCACAAAAGAATCTTGGCATTTGGTATTCTCCATTAAAGAAATAAAAAGTGAAAACAATATAAAGGCGTTAGAAGAATCTGTAAAAATGGTTATGCAAAAGCATTTTTCATTATATAAATATATTGCTGTAACACACAAACATCAAAATAGGCCACATATCCATATAATTATCAATAAAACAAATATGCTCACTCAAAAGAAAATTCATTTTAAAAATAAAACTGAAATTAGAGATTTCTTTAATGAAATAAGGGAAGATTTTAAAGATGAGCTAAATTATAGGGGTTTAAGTTATCACAACAAGTTTCGTTGTGAAAAAGATTACAAAGAGCTTAAGGAAAAAATTATAAAAGAAACGCATAAAAAAATCCATATATCCACAGATATTTCAAACAAACAGATTTTGCTTAATAATAAAAAGGTTGTTTTAAGGGCAAAAATTAAAAATCTGTATATGGAAAAGAAAATAAAAGATAAAGAGTTTCAAGGGCTTTTCTCTAAAGCATATTCTGCCAAATTCAAAGACTATGAAGCATTTTTGCAACTAAAAAATGCAATGGAAAAAGTTAAAAAAGAAAAAGATTTACTTAAAAATCGCATTTTATCAGAGATGAAAACCATAAAAGAAATTGAAAAAGAACATAAGGAGTTAGAGTTAAGAAAAAATCATTTTGATTATAAAAAAGACTTTGCGGAGTTAGCAGAAAAGAAAAAATATGTAGAATTTTTAGAACAAGATTACAAGAAAAACAAGCTTAATAAATCGCAATACCAGCTTTTAAGAGATTTAAAACTAGATATTTTTATGGCAGAAAAATTTATTAATGAAAACATTCAATTAATTCTTAACCGATTTACCATAGATTCAAAAGTGTTAGGTTGTGAAGCAAATGGGTTTAATTTAGTTAAAACGCGTCAGGATTTAGTATCTAATTTAATGATTCTAAAGAAAATAAGCAGTGAAAAACACTCTTATTATGTTGATTATCATAATAAGCTTGTCAGAAATATAAAGTATGTGGAGGAATCCATTAATGAAAAATACAATAAGATGTTAAAAGCTTATGAAAATGGCAAAATTTTTAGCTCTTTTCATATTAAAGAGTTCAAAAAACTCTCTGATTTTCTAAAAAAAGATTCTTCCAATCAAATCGGAGTTTTAGAAGCAAGATTAGCAAAAATAAGAGCTATGGATAGCAAGGATAAATTTTTAATTTATAATTATCAAGAATCTCTTAAAAAGGATTCTTTGAAAAATATAGATACTCTTAATTTTAGCCCAAAAGGAATTGGTCGCTAAGATTTTTCTTTAAGGTGCTTTAAGATGATTTTTTTACACAAGTAACCTATTGTTTCACTTTCTTTGTCGGCTATGTTCTGCAAGGAATCTTTTTGCTCTTGTGTTAAATAAATTGTTATAGAATGCTTTGCCTTTTGGCTTTCTTCTTTTTTCTTTCTACCCACTCTACTCTGTTCTGCTTTTTGGAATGTTCTTTGTTCTATGATGCCACTTTTTAAAGCTTCTTTAATGCTTAGTGCTTTTTTCTCCATTTCTCTTCCTTGTTTGGATTTTGATATTTAAAATAATTTATAATATTATACAATATTTAAAAAAATTTAATATAATAAAAATTATTTTAAATTGTTTTTTATTGTATTTAATAACCTTTCGTATTCTTGGTAAAAAATTGCATAGCTCATTCTGCTAAGTCCATTTTCATTAGTTAGCTCTGTAAAGCTTGCTCCTGTTCGCATAGCGTTTTCTAAAATCTTAGAATGCTTAAAATAGAAGTAATTTAAATCTGCAAAATTAGAATCTAGCATCTCTATAATATATTGTTTGTCCGCTTCATTGTTCCAATCCGTAATTAAAACAATTATATTTAAATTCATCTTTTTAACTTCTGCAATCGTTTCTATTGTCCGCAAAATTGAATTATAAAGAGCGGTGCAAGGAATAATCACAAAATCGCTATGCTTTATGATTTCTAAAACTCCAGAATCCACAAATCCCCCAAAATCATACACACAATCTTCAATTAACTTAGGCTTTACTGATATTTGCGCCTTGTTAGAATATATCTGTTCCACAATAGAAGAATCATTGCTTTGCAAAAATAAATCCAAATCTTTAGCAAGAGAAAATGCAAAACAAGTTTTTCCAACACCACCTTTTTTATTAATTAACGAAATTATCATTTGTATCCTTTAAGATAAACTTTGCCCTGCTTTTTTATTACATTTTTGTAAAGCTTTTTACTCCACTACTTAAAGGGGAGGGAGGGAGGGCTTCCCCCTAGCCCATTCTTACCAACTTTAAAACATTTTTAGTAAAATCCTTATTAACTCTACTTAAAATCCTATTTGTATTTTTAAGCATTATAAATCCTTTTTATAATTTAAAATATTTTTTAATATTTAATAATATTTAAAACATTAAATATTATTTTTAATTGTGAAATTTTAAATTTAGTTCCCCCCTTTACACAAATTTAAAAGAGGGCTGAAAATACTTACTCTCTTTTTCTTTCCTTGTAACATTTTTTGCAAGAATAAAATAAAGGCTTAAGGATTCTAATTGTTCTTGCAAATTTTCTTTTCTCACCTTTTTAAATTCTTTGTTGAGTTGTGTTTTAAATTGAGATTTTAAATAATTAAAAAGTTCTTGCAAGGAATCAGAAAAAAACATTAATTGATTTTTATTATAAAGTCTAAATTTCTGTCCTTTATATACACTTCTTTTTAAATTTAAATCTAATGCTTCACAAAGATTTAAAACCGCCTTTTTACTTGCTCTTTGTCTGTTGATTTGTATGTGTTGCATTTTCACTCCTTTCCTATTGATTATGCTTTAATAATTTAATTGGCAAATTTCATCTTTTTGTGTTTGAAAAAAATATTGTTTATTATGTTTAAAAAAGTTGCTTGACTCTACCCAGACTTCTCTTATATCAAATCCATTAAAATCTTTAAAGGCATTTTCTCCATTCTTTATAATATCCACAAAATATTTTTCAAACTCTCCATTGCCATTATTAAAAAAATTAATTTCAGCATTTCTTTTAGCCAGCTTACTTTTAATAAAATTTTTAGCTTGTTGTAGATTTTCTGCTAAAAATAACCTATAAGAATTCGCGCAATAATTATCACAAAAAACAATAATTTCATAACCTTTAATCTTTTCCATAATAGCCCCTTTTGCAAATTTCATTTGTTACAAATAAATTTAAGTTTTCATACTCGCAAAATTTCATTGAATCTATTTCTATATTTAAGACAGATTCCAATCTTTTCATACAATACCAAAGCATATCCATTCCATACCCTTCTATAATGATTAAACCATCTTTAGAGAGCTTTTTATCTGTAATTTTTTTCTTAATAGCATTTGGCAACTTATAAAACTCTCCCTTGTTATTTTTAAAAAAAATTTCAATATGCCTTACAATGCAATTTTTACTAACCTTCAATAAAACAGGGTAAAAAGTGATTTTTCCTTGTTTTATTTGCTTTCTTAATGTTTTTTCCATTATAAAAACTCCTTTAACTCTTTGCGCTCACTAAAATAATCATAAAGAGAAGAAGATGTAGAATAAATAAAGGCTTGCACAATCTTTTCTTTTACTTCTTTTATGTTGTCTAAAAAATCATAAAAAGAAACCTTTAAATCCTTTTGTAAAAAGCTTAATGATGATTCTCTCCCAATTTCAAAGCTTTCATTCTCCACCCAACGCATAAAGAAACTTCTAAATCTTCTAAAAACAGATGAAAATCTGTTTTCCACTTCCACGCAATCAAGATTAAAACCTCCATTAACGCGCAACAAATCTAAAAATTCACGATAATCTTTTTTAGTATAGATAGCCTCTAGTATTTCCAAATCCTCTAAAAATCCACAATCTTTAGCCACTTTATGTGCAATTTTCTTTAAATCCATTAGCCACCCCCTTAAAAAATAAAAGAGGGTTGATAGTTTTTACCCTGCTTAAAAGCTTTTTGTCTCTCTTTTGCTTCAGCTCTTTTTTGTAAATATTGCTTGACATATAAATCCGCTTCTTTTTGTGTTTCTTTCCTTAGCTTTTCTTTTAATTTTGCTTCTAAGAAATAAAAGATACTCTTTAGGCTATTGCTTAAAAACAATGCGTCTTTATATTGTGGCATTCTGCCTTGTGGCTCTTTATACACTATAAATTGCCCACCCCTTTTTAAAAAAGCTTTATTTTCTATAAAATCAAGCTTCAAACTCTCACATAAATTTCTTATTGCTTTTTTACTAACTCTTTGCATTTTTGCTCCTTTTATAGTATTTTGTAACCTGTTAAGAAACGCGACCCATTTTCATTTCCAAACGCTTTATTCTTTCTCTATAATCTGCCATTATCTGTTTCATAAAATCGTCTTTAAGCTCTATAAATTTGTCAAAATCCCCAGAATAACACCTGCTAGAATAAAACCATTTACCGCCAATTCTTAAATAAATATATTCAATATCACTATAACCAAAGCTTTTGAAGTGATTTAAAAACATATTTAAAGAACAAGTCAAAGTCGCATTCTTATCACCTATATCACCTATAACTTCTCTTTTTGTTTTGTTTATCGTTCTCTCTAAGCTCCTTATCCCACCTAAAGCAATTAACTTGCGAACCTTTTTATCTGAATCGTAATCTCTTTTAAGTCTATTTCCAACGCCCTCTAAGTAGCCATCATAATGACAATAAATGCCCTTTACATTTAAATCCAAAGTAGGCTCTTTTTCAGCAAAAAAAATAAAAGACCTTGTAGCCATTTTCTTTTTCTCCCTTAAATTAAAATATTTGTTTGCATATATTTTTTACTAAAAATATATTGACTAGAAAAGAATTTATTAAAATCAGCAATCAAAACAAGCATACTATTTAAACTCAAATCTTTTTTACTAATTTCATAAGTTTTTTTAGCACCATTTTCTAAACTAAAAATAATATTAAGAATATTTTTAGTATTGTTTTCAATCACAATATTTTTAACTTCCAAAGGCTTTAAGATTTCTTTTAAAGTTTGCGCAATAAAATCAGAATCCTTTGCTAATTTAAAACTTAAATTCATTTGCAATCCTTTTATTTTTTTATTTGTGTAATTATACTATATTTTATTATATAAATCAAGTATTTTATATAATATTTTATAATAATAAATCCCTATTTATTGACATATTTTTTTAAAAAATAATCACTAAATACTATATTTTTTAGAAAAATATGCTATAATGCAAAACAGAAAAAAAGCGCAAAAACAGCTTAAAATCCCTGCCATTTTCCCCTTTTTTGCGGAGCGTAAGCGAGCAATACGGGGCGTTGCGGGGTGTCCCCGCAAAAGATCATAAAAAACAAGACTTTAGGCTTGTTTTTCTGCTTTTGACTTTAGGCAAAAGGAATAAAAGGTGCAAACAGAAATTGAAAATGAAAGAAAAAAATGCGGTAGAAAAAAAGGTGTTGTTAGAGAGCATTTAATCAACAAAAAAGAATTTGGAATCGAGCTAGAAAAAGCTGGTCTAACCAGAAAAGAACTTTGCGAAAATCTAGGTGTAACATACACAACTTTCAATAATTCTTGGGGGTCAAATAAAGCAATTCCAAAATATGCAATTTCTTATGTAAAAATCTACCAAAAATTAAAAAAATGTAGAGAAGAAAAAAAAATACTAGAAAAGTATTTTGAGTTAAAAAAAACAGAAAATAAAAAAAATAATTCAAAGTTAAAAAAAACAGAAAATAAAAAAAATAATTCAAAAGATGAATATGCAAAAAAGATAAAGGAATTGAAACTTAGTAGAGATTTTTTGTGTGAAGAATTTGGAGTTACAAAACAATCTATTTCTAATTGGCTAAATAATTCTGCAACTCCACTATGGTTCATTTCTTGGCTTAATGTGTATGAAGAGATTTGCAAATATAATGAGTTAAGAAAGGCTTTAGAGTGCTTTAACTCTGCAGAATGAAGCATTAAAAGGGCTTTTAGCCCTGTAATTTGCGCTTCTAGCGCAAATTACAATTCTTTAAAAAAATAAACAAACCTATTAAAACCTAACTTCACAATACTAAATTATTATAATTTAAAACAATATTTAATATTATTAAATGTTTTAAACAATTTAAAATATTTAATAATTTTTTATATCATTTAAAATATTATTAAATATTTTTATTGCATTCTTCTAAATTCACTAGGCTTTATAGGATTATTAGCATTCCACAACCCTACTTTTTTAGACTTAGCCATTAATTCATATTCCACATAATCACTGCTATATTCCCTATAAGCCCAAGCAAATCCATTTTTTACCATTTCTGCATTAATATCTCTTGCATTGCATTCCAAAATCCCTATTGCGCGCTTATATTTGTCTTCATCTTTTACAATAATTTTTGCTTCTGTATTGATAGGACACATTTTATTTAAAGCAAGTGTTGCTTCTTTGCCATAACTTTGTTTCTTCTCTGGGGCATCTATCCCATATAACCTAATAATATAACTTTCTTTGCCACTTAAAAAACGCAAAGTATCACCATCAATGATTTTTTCTACTCTACCCTGCAATTCTTGCGTTTTCAAATAATTTGTTAAGGTATTTTCTAACACAGAATAGTTTTTTTGAATATCAATATCATTAATGATTTCTTGGTTGAATACCAAAAGAGATAAGATTGCTAAACTAGCAATACTTTTTATAGGATTATTTGAGAGTTTTCTAAGTAAGAGATTATTTAGTCTTTTGAATTGCATTTGTTCATTTCCTGATAGTGATTTAAAAATTTAATGGCTTCTTGTTTGTAGTTTGTATAAGGTATTTTGTAAGATATTTTTCTTTCTAAAAATAAGAGAGAATGCGATAAAAATTCTGCTCTTTTATAATTTTCATCTTTTGCGCTTTCTAGATAATTATCTGTTTGCCTAATTCTTTTAATCGTATTTGCTATTGCATTTAATTCTGTTTTAATCTCTAAAAGAGTGCTATTTAAAGGAATATTTAATGCTTTTGCAATAAACAAATCATCATTAAAGTCTTTAAAGCTAGGAATACTTTGCCTAACTTCTCTTCCTTTAAAAAACTCTAAGCATTTTTTACTAAACTCTCGTCCCTTTTCATCATTATCAAAACCTAAGATGATTTGCGCTTCTTTAGGTAAATTTTTATTTAAAAACTCCATTACTCTAAATTGAGATTGTGTAGGCACTCCATTTGTAGAACATAATAAAAAGTTTTTTTCATTATTTTTGTGGTGCATTTCAAAAAGGGATAAAGAATCAATCATTGATTCTGTTAAAATTACTCTTGTAAGCGTATTTAGTTTTGTGTCCTTTTCTTTTAGCATTTCTAAGCCCTTATTTCCATAGCAAAGCTGTTTAATGCTTTTGGAGTTCTTTTGTATAGGTGCATTTAAATATTTAATATAACCGCTAATTATAGGAATGAAAGTGGAGTATTTTGAGTCTTTAATGGTATAGGTTGGCGATAAGATATTATGATTTTTGTTTTTTAATCCTAAAGTATCATTGGCAAATCTCTCTAAAATACTTGATTCTATTAGGCGTTTTAAAGTAAAAACATTTTCTTTTAAATTTAATGTGTCTGCTTCAAAATATTCCTTTAAAACTTCTTCTTTTGCGCTTTCATCTTTTTGTGTGCTAGGATTAAAAGAATAGCTAATTTCCTTTTTTTCAGCATTAAGCAATACTTCATAGGCAACACCACGATTTTTAGCAAAATTAAAGATATTTCCCCTATCTTTCTCATCATTGGGATTAAAATAAAGATAATCGCCATTGCTTTTTTGCGTAATTAAAACAGAATCCCCATTTTTATTTGTTAAAGCAATATAATTCCTTGAAGTTTTGTCTTTTTTAATACTATATCCATTATTAATTAAAATTTCGTGCAAAGGTAATTTAATGATTTCTCTATTTGTAATGTAGGGATTTATCTTTTTTTCTTGCATTGCTACTTCTTTTTACCATTTGTAAATTCTTTGATAAAAAAATCTAACATTTTCCTATCTTCTGCCATTAAAGGATTGTCTTTAAAAGCGTCATTTTGTAAAAGTGTATTAAATTGTTTCATCAAAGAGTTCAATTTTTCTTCTCTTGCACTAGGGTAATAAGAGTTGTATTGTTCATAAAGCTCTTTAGCTTGTTGTTTGAAAAAACCTGCTTGATAAATCAAGCTCCCCTTTTGTTGATTTAGTGCTTGAGTGATTTGTGCTAATTCTGCGGATTCTTGAAGATTATATCGCCATATTTCGCTCGCATTGAAGCTGTGAAGTTCTTGGCTCGTATTTCTAGTGCTTTGGCTTCCTTCGCGAATTCTTCCGCTACTTGCAATCTCCGCTCGGCTTCCTGTCTGTAAATCTTGGCTTCTCTCGCTCTCTGCTCTGCTCTCTCTGCTCTCCGCTCGGCTTCCTCTGCTCTCTGCTGTGCTAAGAGATTCTTTTCTATTTCTATTTTCAAAATCTCTACTTCCTTTGGTTTGTTTGATTTCATTGCTACAAATAGCATATCTTCCAAAATCCAAAGTGGTGCTTTCTTTAAGGCTTGTTCTGTTGCTGTCGGTAATGCTTCCACTAAGTCTATTATCATCTTCTCTGGAATGCTGTTGGAGAGTTGTGTTGGAATTTCTATTTTCATTGTCCCTTTCCTTTCTTGTTGCTTCTTGGAGCATTTTCTCAAAGTCTTTTTTCTCTTCCATTATTTTACCTTAATTTTATCTCTAGTATCAACAAGCTTCACAATTGGTTTCTCTTAAAAATTTTTTTACATAATCAAAAATTTCTTTGGGTGGCATTTGATTAAACCTTTCTTTTAACTCATAAATGCTAAATTGATTTTTTCTATTTTTAATTAGCTCTAGTGTGTAGTCTATTTCTTTTAGATTTAGATTATAAATGGCACTTAATCCTTGATTAATTCTATGCTTTCTTGTATAAACACAATTTTTATGCTTTTCTCCTTGTAGATACAATTCTTTTTCATTTTTCAAAAGTTTAAAATTCTTTGGCAATTTTAAATCTAAAAAAGAAGTATCAATCTTTAGTTTTTTACTCTTTGGGATTTGCTTTATATTTAAAATTAAAACTAATCTGTCGTGTTCTTTTTGCATACGCTTTAAGGATTTGATATTAAGATTAATAAGCTCTTTTGTCAAATAAACAAGTTTGGTGTAATCTTCTATGAGCTGTATAGTGCCTTGAGTTAAGGATATAGCAAATTTATCCACAAGAAAAAGTTTTAAAAGATTAAGACCTTGATATTTTTTTCTTTGATGAGAGATTAGAGCAAGTGGTGCTTGTCCTCTTAATAGCATTAAATCTTTTTGTGAGCTTTTCCAAGCTTCGTTGTTTTCAAAAGTTTCTTTGATGTATTTTTTTATTCTTTCATAGCTAGTTAAATGCTTATTGATGAGAAATTGATAAAGCTTATTATGCTCCTTTGCTGGGATAAAATTTAAAGCAAGGATAAAAGATAAAGCCACAAATATATCTAGCTTATTAAGATTAAATGCAAATTCTTTTTTAAAAAGCTTTTCCATAAGCTCTTGGATATTATGCACTTCATTTAAAAGTGCAAAATCAATTTTTAAATAATTTAAACTTTCATCATCTAAGCATTTAATATCTTTGATAATGGGTGTTTTGATTTGACTTAGGAGGAATTCTTTTAAAAGAGGATTACTTAAAAGAGTGCTTGCGTATTTGCTTATCATAAAATTCATAAAATTTGTTTTATTTTTAGAGATAATTATCTTATTCTCTTTTAAAATATAAGCTTGTTTATGCCATTTTCTTCTAAATTCAAAGGCTTTTTTGTCTTTTGTTCTTTGCAAATCTATGATTTGCTCATAGAAGAAAATATCCTTTGTGCTTGGATTGTATTTTAGAATATAAAAATAAGTGCTTCTAGTTATTCCTTTGCTTTCAAACTCATAAAAACTAAGATTATAATTTAAATGCAAATTTGTTTTTAAGAGATTTTCTAAAAATCCTACAAGCTCTTTGGAAGTTATGAGCAGTGTTAAGGATTGATGAAAGCTATTGATAAAATCATCTTTTTCTAAAAAGATACAATATCTTTCATCATCAATGTTATTAAGAAAAGCTTTTAAATACTCATCTTTTAACATCTCTTTATTAAATACGCAATAATCTTTAAAAAGAGAGGGGGTAGAATGTTGCATTATGTATTCCCTTGTGTTATAATCTGCTCATCCATTTTGACTAAATGGTAGAAAAGGTTTGACGCCTATGTGGTAAAGTAAAAGCTCGGCTCTTTGCAGTCGGGCTTTTTTTTTGGCTATTTGGTTGGGTGTGTGGGAGGAATTTACCATATAGGAGTCCATAATGGATTCATTCATTTTATTCATTTCGGTAATCTCAGTGATTATCACACTTTTTAGAGAGGAGATAAGAGAAATCTTATTTAATCTCAAAAAGTAGGTTACCGACTTCGTTAAACCTCTATCACAAGGATTAGTCGCCCTTGTGGTAGTTTTAAATTTTAGAATTTTCAACGGCTTAAACTGCATAATTTTCTTTTCCTAGCGATAAATACTTTTTTACCTTATCCCTTAATAACTCCAACATTTTTTAGTGAATGGAATCTTTTTAAAATATTGATTATATGGGTCGTTACAATTTGAATAAGTATCATCATATCTACATTGATTAAAGATTTTATAACTTTGATTATGGTTAAGCTTTTTAAAAGTTGCATAATCTATTGATTGAAGTTTTGCGCTTAAACTCCATTCTAATTTAGAGTAAAATTCTCCACTGCATTTATAAGTTGGAATTTTATAATCTGTGTATGCGTGATTAATAAGTGCTTGGCAATGTTTTGGCAGATTGGGATTGACTCTAAAGAACATTGCTTGTTGTATGCCTTGTAAGTTATTTGTTTTTGTTTGTATCTGTTGATTTAAATATTCAGGTTTGCATTGCTCTGGGTTTGCACTTGGTAAAATATCTTGTGTAAGATTTTTTAAAACCAAATCATCACTTGCATTATTAACAGGACATAAATTTAAAAAACTTTTTCTCTTTCTTATGGTATCTGCCATTTTTTTAGCACTAATAGAATAGAATCTTCTTAATGAAGGGTTACATTCTGAAGGGGGATTGCCCGTGCTTAAACAAAGAATTGCTTCGCACGCTAGTTTGGTATCTCCTGTTAATTCTTTGCTTTTTAAATTCTGCAGATTAATTTGTGATTGTTGCAAATTATTTGCATTTACGCTAGAAAATCCTAAGATTAGTGCTAATGTTAAACTTTTTGTTATTTTATTCATTATTTTTCCTTTGTAAAATTTTTAGAGTGTT
The DNA here is from genome assembly GCF_028751035.1 of Helicobacter winghamensis ATCC BAA-430. Lineage (NCBI taxonomy): Bacteria > Pseudomonadati > Campylobacterota > Epsilonproteobacteria > Campylobacterales > Helicobacteraceae > Helicobacter > Helicobacter winghamensis. The sequence continues at coordinate 862,211 of NZ_CP063533.1, forward strand.
GTTGCTCATTCTTTATTTAAGTTGTAAAATTGGTATGCCATTTTTATCGTATTGGGGTTGCTTCTGTAAATAATCTCCTAGCGTTGGATTAATTTCTTCTAAAGTTAGAATTTTTGGTTTTTGCATTTCGTGCGCATCTTTAGCGTTAATTTGGGATTCTTTTTCTGCCATAATTACTCTATAATATTTCATATTTGTTTCATTCATATCTTGGAGTTGTGTTGTAAGTTTTAAAAGAATCGTATTTGTTAGGGCTTCCCTTTCTTTTGTAGTTTGCGCATTTTTAACCTTTGCTGTTAGGGCTTTCATATCTTTTTGGAATTTCTTTTGAGAGTTTTGCCCTTTTCCAGAATAATAATCATCTACAATTTTTATCATTTCATTGGCGTTATTTGCGGTGTCTTTTTCTTTGATAAATTGTATAGTTTGTTTTAGCATTACCGCTTGGCGCATTTTTTCTTGGTAGCCTGCATAATCTTTCTCTAAAAGGTCTAAAGCTTCTTTTTCAAGCTTTTCTACATCTTCAAAAATATCATCAGCATTTTTTACTGATGTTATGCACTGATTAATATCCCTTTTAATAAAATTTTTAATTTGAGTGATTTTGTTTGAGTATTTAGAAGAATTAATCTCTAAATATCTACAAGCATTGGCAATATTGCTAGTTTCCCCCCAAATATTATCAGGCAACTCTACAATATTTTCATAGAGATTTTCAAAATCATTAATCATATCTTGGGTTTCCCCTAAGACTTCAGTAATTGCTTTCATATCAACCCCCAAAGATTCCATTTGTTTTTCAAAATTTAATGTATCTTTTAGCATTTGTTGAAATTGTTGCAGTTGCATTGCGTAGTCTTTAGCATTAGCAGTTTGGTCTTGAATGAAGCCTTGCACAGCTTGTGCGATTGAAGTGGCATCAATTACGGGAATCCCACTTGCATTTAGGTGGTTTGGGAACATTAAGGTGGCAATCAAAGAAAATGCTACATAATGATTTTTAAATTTCATTTTGTGATTCCTTTGCTTTGAGATTGTTCTTGTGTGTTTTTCAGATTCTGCGCTAAATATTCTTTTGTTTTTTGCGTAATTTTTGGGTATTTATTTTCAAAATTTGGCGTTTTTTCAGAGATTTCTTTAGTAATCTCACCAATTGCTTTAAGCTTATTTTCACTATGTTCTAGACTTAAAATATCATCTAGTTTATAGTAAAGGGATTTTTCCATTTCTGCTGTCTTTAGGAATTGCGTTGCTTGCGTTTTCTTTTCATAGAGTTCTACCAAAAACTCTTTTGCTTTGCCTTTTAATTCTTCAGGTATATTTTTTGCAAAAGTTTCTAGCCATTCTTTCATTCTTCTTTCGTGTTCTTGTTCTTGAATTTTATTACTTTCTTTTTTCATAGAAGAAAGTGCGTAATCCATTTTATAGAGAGCCTTTAGAATTTCGTTAATATCTTTTGCTTCAATGAGTTTTTCTACGCTTCTATCAAAATTTTCTTCTAGTTCTTGGATTCTTTCAGTGATTTGTTGTTTGCGTTTTAAATACATTTCGTCAATGGAATTAGGGTTTAATTCTGTATTTTCTGTGCTATTTTGATTCTCTAAGGGCTTATCTTTTGTTTCTTGTGAAGTTTCTTGCATAGATTGTTTAAACATTTCTTTTCCTTGTTCTGTTTCTAAGTGCTTCAATTCTTCTTTTAGAGTTGTCATTTCTTCTAGAATTTCTAAAGAATCCTTTGCTTTTTCTATGCCATCGCTGTCTAATGCTTCTTTTGTTGCATAAATGGCTTGTTCTGGAGTGGAATTATTTAAAATTTCTTCTGCAAATTCTTTTTTATTTTCTAGTTTTTGCTTTTCTTCTAAGATTTGCATTGCTTCTTGTGCTTGGGCTTTTTCTTCGGCAATTCTTGCTTCTTCTATTTTTTGTTTTGCTTCTTCAATTCTTCTGCCTTCTTCTAAAAACTCTTCTTCATTAAAGTTTTCTGCAAAGGGTTGTCCATAAAAAGCTAAGGCATCTTCATAATCAGAATCTCCAAAAGAGCCTTCTCTTGACACATCATAATAAGGACTTTTTATATCATTTCTTACTTCTTTGGATTGTGTGTTTTCTTTAAAGTCTTTGAAGTCTGTGTAGGTTTCTTTATGGTTTTCATCTTGCAAGCGATGATTTTCATCTGTTTTATCGGCTTCATTCCCTTTTTCTCTGTCTTTTGTTTCTTTTTTGTTATCAATTTCATCAATTTCTATAATTTCTTCTTGTGCTGACATTTTTACTCCTTAGGCATAGATTTATTTTGATTTAAAAAAAATCTAAATTTTAGATTTTACTTTGAACTTTGAAAAATCCAAAAAAACGATATATAAAAATGCAAATTTTTAGGTATAATTAAGTTATATACAAGTGAAAAATTAAGGAATTATTAATGGCAACACAAACAATACATCATACAAATTTGGAAACAAGAGAGATATTATCCCCTATGTTACTAGCCTTTTTAAAACAAAAGATTAAAGAGTTAGGACAAGAGAAAAACGAACAAATCATTATGGAATCTATAAAAGTTGTAACAGATGAAATTGCTAATAAACAAGCTATTAATGCGACTGCTATAAGAGAAGAACTAGAAGAGAGATTAAAAAATGAGCTTGCAACTAAAGACTTTGTAAGGGCTGAAATTAATCAAGTAAGAACAGAAATTGCAGAAGCTAAACAAGAATTAAAAGTAGAAATTGCAGAAGTAAGAACAGAAATTTCAGAATCCCACAGAAAACAAATGTGGCTTATTATCTCAACAGGAGTTATTTCAGCAATTACAATCATAGGTGCAAATTTTGCATTACTTAAATTTTTAATTGATACATTCTTAGTTGCTTTAAATACTAGTTTAAAATAAGGGGTTACAATGTTTGATTATGCAAAATATGAGAATGCTTCAAGTAAAGAGTTATTTATTGCAATTAAAAGAAAACAAGGAAGCCTTTAAATTTCTAAAAATGAAGTTAAAAAAGTCCTTAAGCAATAAGAAATTAAAAAAAGTTGAAGAGCCAACTGAAGATACAAAATTGATTTTAAGCAAAAATGAGCCTTTGGATTATAATAACTTTGATGATTTGCTAGAAAGTGTTGATTTGGAATTGAAAGCTGAAAATGCGTAAGTAAATTTTTCAAAATTCTTTCAAAAAAGATTTAAAATTAGTAAGAAAACAGAATTGGGATATGACAAAAATTAAGCAATGCGTGGAAGATTTAGCAAATTTAGATATTTTGCCTGCTCATTATGAAGCACATAGCTTAAAAGGTGATTTCAAAGACTTTAGAGAATGCCATATCTTTGGTGATTTAGTTTTAATTTACAAAAGAGATGATGAAGAGATTAATTATTATCGCATAGGAAGACATCAAGATTTATTTAAAAAATATTAAAAATTCATATACCCCTTAAAAGCTCTAAAACCTATCTAAAATCGTTAAAAAATAAAAATTAATAAAAGATACTACTATAACACATAAAATTGATTCTAGCTATCTTAAAATGATTCTATGAAGATATTTAATTTACCACTCCACTCTAAAATTACTCTAAAGCAATATTAATTCTCCCTCTTGTCTATCAAAAAACTTAGTTGCCATAAAAAATTAAAAAACTTATAAAATCTAAAAATTTTAAAATTTAATTTTTTTAAATTTTTTTTAAGTTTTTATTTATAGCTAAATATTATTATATTATTCTTTCCCTTTTGTTTTTAATATTTATAACGCGCGCGCGTGAGAGTTAAACGCTAGAGCTTCGTTATTTTGGGCTTTAAAACTTGATTTTAGAAATGCAATTAAGGGGACATTTCGCATAAATTAAGGGGACATTTCGCATAAATTAAGGGGACATTTCGCATAAAAAAATAAAAAAATTTAAGTTTAGCTATCGCTATTTGGGTAATTTTTAGTTTTTAGGCTTAAAGTATTAAGGGGACATTTCGCATAAATTAAGACAACTTTGAGCATAATTCTTTTCTAAAGATTAATCCATTGGATATTTTTATTGATGTAGTATAATCCATTATTTATTTTTAAATTTTAACCTTTTTTGACAAATTTTACTAAATTTTATTGTATAATTGCATTGCGGATTTTTTCAAGGAGATAATGATGAATACTAAAGTATTTAAAATTGGTTTAATTGCAATGTGTGCAGTTGGATTTTTTGCTGGATGCGGAGAAAAAGATGAATTAGCATATTTAAATGAAAGAGAATTTACTAAAGAGGAATTTCAAAATAAAGAGTTTCTCGATAAAGTCTCCACGCATTGTTCTTTTGCTGACCAAAATGGGTATGCCTTAAAAGAAGTTGCTAGAAAAAATTGCTCAAACGCTTTTTATTATTTAGTTAAATAATATTAAAGCAACAGGGTGATTAATTCTTAAAAATTTATTTTAATATTTATTTTTAAACTTAATACTTAGAAGCAAAGAAGGGTATTGAATACTATAATTTTCAAACTTTTTTTGTTTCTTTTTAAAAAAGTGCTTGAAAATGGAGTAAAATCCTGCTCTATTCAATATGTTTTATTTATAAGCCACCTGTGTGCTTATAAATTAGTGAGAATCTAAAAGAGAAATTGCACGCTTAGAAGATTCTTCAATATCTTCAAAGGTTTCAATGATGGAATCCACATTCTCTTTCGTAAGTGTTTGACTTAGTTTATCAAGAGCGGAATTTGTATCCTTAAGCAATGCAATTTTTGTTTGATTTAACCCTTCAATATCAAGATTTCCAACCTTTAGAAGCATCTTTTCATCATCTAAATATTTAGAAATCGGATTAATCGCATTAAAATCACAAGTTTCTTTTCTTAAATTAAAACTTAAATATAAATTAGATTTATATACAATATGCTCAAGTTTTGAAATACTATGCAATAAACGAGAAGAAAGCTTGTTAAATACCTCTTGTAGGGTTGCTGTAGTCTGCTCCATTCTCCCAAAAACTTCATTAAAGTTTGTGATATTGCTATGTGTTGAGTTTGCATAATCTGAAATTTGTGCAAAATTATCTTGAATTTCAGCGATCTCTTGTTGCATATTTTGCACTACCATTGAGATTCCATTTGTTGCCTTATGAGTTTTTTCTGCAAGTTGACGCACTTCATCAGCAACTACAGCAAATCCTCTTCCGTGCTCCCCTGCTCTAGCTGCTTCAATACTAGCGTTTAATGCCAATAAATTTGTTTGATTTGCAATATCAGCGATAATATCTACAACAGAGCTAATATCTTTTGACTTTTGCGTAAAGCTATCCACGGTGGCTAAATTATCATTAATAATTGCCATTAGAGCATCAATAGATTCTGTAATGCCTGCCACATCTTTTTGTGAATCTTTCGCACTTTTTGTGATATTTGTAACATTATCATTCACCACATCAAGCTGCTGCATATCTCCCTCTAAATCTGATGAAATTTTTGTTAAATTCTCATTTTGGCTACCTAAACTCATATCAAGCAATGACTTTGCAAGTGCATTTTGAATGTTTGCCTTTGCATTTTCTTCAATTTTGAGTAATGCTTTGTTGATATTATTAATGTTTTGGATAAATGCACCCTTTAGCCCTTGTGCATATGCCAAGCGATAATATTCTTCTTTTTGGGAGCTGTGGATTGCAGTGCTAATCTCACGCATAAAGGCTTCTAAATTATCCGCCACTGTATTAAGGTTGTTTGCCATTTCGCACAAATCTGCATCACCTTCAATATGCAACACGCGCTGTTCAAAATGCCCTTTTTGATATTCCCTTGTTACTTTTAACATATTTTGGATAATACGCTCACGCTCCGTAAATTTCATAATGCCATATCCAAGCACAATAGCAATTAATACATAAATAGCCAAATACACGCTAATTCCCTGATAAAATGCCTCTGCTCCAACGCCTATCACACAAAGTATAATTGCAAAAATAAGTAAATTTTTCATCGGTATCCCCCTACTTCAGCTTGTTTTTGAAGACTAATAATAAATTCATTCCAGCCTATTTTATTTTGTTGTAAATATTCCATTACAAATTGCACACTAGCATCCAAACCTTTTTCCTTTTCAATAACAAGCAACTGCTTGTAAATTTCTATGATTGTTTCAATTCCAGCTTTACTTGGTCTGCGACGCACAGAATAATAACCAATTACCTTTCCATTTTCATCATAGGAAGGGGTAACATTTGTAAAAACCCAATAAGTTTTACCATTTTTAGAAAGATTGCAAACAAAAGCAAAGAATTCTCGTTTTGCTTCTATTGTGCTCCATAAAAGCTTAAAAGCAGCGCGTGGCATAAAAGGATGGCGCACAAGTTTATGTGGCTTCCCTAGAAACTCTTTTTCGCTATAAGCACCATATTTAATAAAATCAAGATTTCCATAAATAATCTTTCCTTTTAAATCGGTCTTAGAAGTAATTAGTGTGTCATCATTTAACAAAACTTCATTTTTTAGGAGTTTTAATGCGGATTCCATTTGCTTCCTTATAATAATTTAATACCGATGCAATTATTGTTAAAATTTTATAAAAAAAATATAAATTATAATAATGATTTAAAAGTAATAATAAAAATTAAAGCATTTTCTGTATAATTTAAAATTTCAAAATATAAATATATTAAAAATAAGGTTTATAATGCAAAATTACAAACATTCAGATTTTTTAGATTCCAAAAATGCCCTAGAGCTCTATGATTTAGATCTTTTTACGCTTGGAAATATAGCAGACTCTTTGCGTCAAAAATACTTTGACAAAAAGGTATTTTTTAACTCCAATCGCCATATTAATCCCACAAATGATTGTGCGGATATTTGTAAATTTTGCGGGTTTTCAGCGCACAGAAAAAATCCAAACGCTTATACAATGGATAAAGAGCAGGTCTTGGAAATTGCTAGAGATTCCATAAAATCAGGAGCGCTAGAGCTGCATATTGTGGGTGCGCATAATCCTAAGCTTAATTTAGAATGGTATTTAGAACTTTTTAGAACACTTAAAGCAGAATTTCCGCAAGTGCATATTAAAGCATTAACTGCCGCTGAAGTACATTATCTAAGCACAATCTCAAACAAAAGCCACCAAGAAGTGTTAGAATTAATGGCGCAAAATGGTGTGGATTCTATGCCTGGTGGGGGTGCGGAGATTTTTGATGAAAAAGTGCGAGATTACATTTGCAAGGGTAAGGTGAATTCTAAAACTTGGCTAGAAATCCACGGAATTTGGCATTCTTTAGGTAAAAAGTCTAATGCAACAATGCTTTTTGGACATATAGAATCACGCGAACATCGTATTGATCACTTACTGCGTCTTTACCATCAGCAAGAGAAAAGTGGTGGTTTTAACGCATTTATCCCCCTAGTCTATCAAAAAGAAAATAATTTCTTAAAAGTTACAGAATTTCCTAGCGGGCAGGAAATTTTAAAAACCATTGCAATTTCTAGGATTTTATTATCAAATATCCCGCATATCAAAGCCTATTGGGCAACTTTAGGGCTAAATTTAGCACTTGTTGCACAAGAATTTGGCGCGGATGATATTGATGGAACCATTCAAAGAGAGGCAATTCAAAGCGCAAGTGGTAGTAAAAGTGCTTACGGAATCACAAAGAACACATTGATTTCCGAAATTAAAGATGCAGGATTTATCCCGGTGGAGCGCGATAGCCTTTATAACATCATAAAAATATATTAAACAAGGAGATAAAGATGCAATATTATAGCTATGAAATGTTTAGAGAAGATATGAAAGAGCTTGTAAGTCAAATTGATTTTAATCCTGATGCAATTGTTGCAATTTCAAGAGGCGGACTTACAATGGCACATTTTTTAGGGATTGCATTAGATCTTAGGCGTATTTTTACCATCAATGCTTCATCTTTTTTTAATAAAGTGCAACAAGAAATTCAAATCTCAAATATTCCAGAATTAAGTGGTAATCAACGCGTCTTGATTGTCGATGAAATTGTAGATAGTGGCACAAGTATGGAGAAGGTGCATACGATTTTAAGTACGATTTATTCGCATATGGAGTTTAAAACTGCCTGTATTTTTCATAAACCAACGGCAACTTTCAAGCCCGATTTTATCCTGCGTGAAGCTAAAGATTGGGTGGAGTTCTTTTGGGAAGTTGATATTATTAAATCCATACGCGAAAAGGAATAGCTTTTTGGATATAGAATCTAATTTTGAGTTTCTTTTTCCAAGCATTCTTTGCAAACTATGTATAGCATCATATCATGCCCTACAAGTTTTCCATTATAAGACTTAACAACATCAACTTGTAATTTTTCAATCTCATCATTGCAAAATTCTTCAATCTTGCCACACTCTACACAGATAATATGATCATGATGCAACCCGCTTGCAATTTCATAGCGCTTCCCACTTTTATCTACTTCAATAGAGCTTACAAATCCTTCTTTTTCCAAAAAAGATAGAATCCTATAAATTGATGAAATGCTTGTGTTTTTACAAGTCTTTCTAATAATGGTAAAAATATCTTCAGGACTTAGATGTCCTCCATCTTCATAAATTACCTTTAAGATTAATTCTCTTTGCTTTGAGCTTTTCAAGCTGTTTTTTTTAATGGATAAATGCAATCTATCTAAGATTGTTTTGAGAGACTCTTTGTATTTTTTCATTATAAACCCTTTTTTATAGAATATAACTCTAATCTTAAAATTTTCTATTGTAGCAAAAAGTCTTCAATAAAGCAAAAATAAAATAAGAATCATTTTTATATCTTATTAAGTTGATATTGATTATCATTTTATCGCTTTAAACAAACTTTGCATAAGGAGATAAAATGTCTGTTTTGGTAATTGGCGGAGATGAGATTACACCTATTAAAGCAGTTCTTAAAGGTTTAGGATGTGAAGAAATCACACATTGGGATGGAAGAAAAGAAAGCGTTAATCACAAGGAATTACCACAAAACATTGAATGTTTGGTAATGCTTACAAATTTTTTAAACCACAACACAATGCGTAAATTTCGCAATGCTGCAAAGAAAAAAGAGATTCCAATTATCTGCACGAAACGCAGCGTGAGTTGCTTATATTGTGAATTTATGAAAACTTTTGGGGAAAATTGCAATAAAGTTTGCGCTTACAAATAAATTTAAACTTTAATTATTTTCTTAATATTTACAATATATAATTTAAGTCTAACTTTTACAAAAGTCAAACATTAGGGAAATATAATGTTGCCTGAACTTTTAAAGCCATTAAGCACGCTGAATGTATTAATTGTTGAAGATGATCCTATAGCCCTAGATTTGCTTAGAATTCCTCTTGAGCGTCGTTGCAAAAAAGTAATCATTACTAAGAAAGGTGAGGTTGCTCTAAAGTATTTTAGAAATGAAATTATTGATGTTGTTATTACAGATGTGAAACTTGATGGAAAGTTGGACGGGATTGCAATGGTAAAAAGTATGCGAAAAATTAATCCTAATATTCCTGTAATTTTCATGACAGCTTATAGTGATGAAGAAAAAATTGCTGAAATGGTTAAACTCAATGCAACTTCACTTATTAAAAAGGCGGTGGATCTAGAGGAGCTGTTTGTACTTTTATTAAATATCAACAAAGCCCTTAACAAAGAACAAATTGTGGATCTTGGGCAAGGAATTTTTTATCGGCGCCGAGATAAGTCTATCCTAAAAGGAATTGCAGCATTTGAATTGACAGATAGAGAAAGTAAAATCCTAGACTTACTATTAGAAAATAAAGGCTATCCTATTACCTATGAAGAATTTCATAAAAAAGTATGGAATGGGCAACAAATGACAATGGATTCTTTACGAATGCATATTAATGGTATTAGGCGAAAAACTTACTATGATTTAATTCATAATCAGTCACGCTTTGGTTACAAACTCCAACCTATTTTGGATAAAGAATAAGAATAAGACTTTATATTTTAATACTTAGAAATCTAATCTCCATTCTGTATATCCAGTCGCTCCACTAGAATTTGCATAGCCCTTTGTAGAACATGCATTGAAACAAAATGCAAAAAGCGTACAAATAATCATTAGAGTTTTTGTCACAACCCTACTCTCTAATATTTTTCAAAAATAATTACTTCGTATGAACTTTGCTTTTTAACCACAGATTTACTTGGTTGATTTGCTTTAAATTTTTCCAAGCTCAAATGTAGCTCTTCAATCTCCCTATCTTGTTCATCCAGTTTATCTTTAAGGCGCATAATAATATCCACACCAGCAAGATTAACACCCAAGTCTCTGGTTAGGCGTAGAATCGTTTTTATTTTATCAATATCTCTTTGGGAATAAAGGCGCATCTTGCCATCTGTTCTGCCTGGCTCAACCAATCCTTCGCGTTCATATTGTCGCAGAGTTTGTGGATGGATGGATAAGATTTTAGCAACAACACTAATTAAATAAACTGGCTCATCATAACTATACATTATAAACCTCTCCTTATAAATATTTTTCTAATGCCTCTTTGAGCGCCTCTGGAAGTGTATCGCAATTAGGCAAAATAATATTTGCCTCTAAATACAAATCCCCATACGCCTTGCTTTTGCGATTATATCCTCCAAGATCTTTAACGCGGAATCTTTGAGCATTTTTAGTATTTTTTGGCACTTTTAGTGTGATAGTTTTTCTCAATGTTTCAATCTCTACTTTACCGCCAAATAAAGCAACCTTTAAAGGCACATCAAAGTGCATTGTCAAATCATCACCATCTTGCGCATATTGTGGATGGGAGGCAACGCTGACTTTTAAGAGCAAATCTCCACTCTGCCCCCCTATACTATTCCCCTTGCCTTTTAAGCGAATTGTCTCCCCACTTTTTACGCCGGCTGGAATTTTAATATCATAACTATTATTTTGGATATTAATATTATGAACACCCCCTAAAAGCGCGGTTGCAAATGGAATTGTAATTTGCGCATTAATATCAAGGCTAGGTCCTCTTGAGCTTCTAAAACCGCCAAAATCTCCAAAACTAGCCCCCCCAAAGCCACTTTGAGAAAATCCTCCCTGCGCAAAACCACCTCCAAAAATTTGACTTAAAATATCATCTAAATCCATGCTTCCATGAGAGCGTGTAAAATCGTGGAAGTTTTGCCCACCAAACATAGAATCTCCAAATTGATCATATTGCTTGCGTTTATTTTCATCACTTAAAATCTCATAAGCAGCGTTAATTTCTTTAAATTTATCTTCAGCTCCAGGTTCTTTATTGATATCAGGGTGATATTTGCGCGCAAGGCGACGATAAGATTTTTTAATCTCATCAGCACTTGCATTTTGTTCTACCTCTAGCGTTTCATATAGGCTTTTTGACATTTGCTTTTTCCTTAAAAATTTTTATAAAACTTTTAGTGTATTATATTATAAAACTTTAGCTTATGTCAATCAACTTTATTTTGCTTTTTTGAAATGCTATAATTCCGTCTTTTGGAGAAAACTATGGAATATCCGCTATTATCTCTTAGCGCAAGTGCTGGAAGTGGCAAAACTTATGAACTCACAAGGCGCTATTTGAGTCTTTTAATGCAAGGAGCAAAACCTTCTAATATCCTAACTCTAACCTTCACAAAAAAAGCGGCAAAGGAAATGGAAGAGCGTATTTTGCACAACCTTAAAGAGCTTTATTATAATAAAAATAATAGAGATTATATAAAAGAATTTGAGCTTATTTCTATAAATAAAACCTTGCAAGAGCCAGACTGGAAAAATATAGAAAACAAAATCAATAGCGTATATCACGAGTTTTTGCGCCAAGATTTAAAAATCACAACCATTGATGCATTTTTTCAGAAAATTTTAAAAAACTTTTGCTGGTATGTGGGCGTGGAATATGATTTTGAGCTTCAAGAAGAGGATTTAGATTCCATTTGCGAGATTTTTTTACAAAATTTAGATAATTCTACTTTTAATAATCTCTTAAATCTTTGTTTTGGTGAGCAACAAAATTTAGATTCAATTTTGGAACTTTGCGTGTTTTTGGACGCGTTTAAAGAAAGTTTAGATAAGACACTTTTCACAAAAGCTATTATGCAAACAACTATAAATTACGAAATGGAATCCTTAAAATATACACAAAAACTTCAAGAGACTTATTTTAATTTTTACGGAAAAAAGACAGATAAACTAGATTGTAACAGCTTTCAAGAATTATTAAAAAAAGGCAAAACTTGGCTCACAAAGGCAACATTGCAAGAATATAGGGGTTTTTCTAAAATCCCTTTTAATCAAAGTGATTTTGAGCAATTAAAACAATGTGTAATCTATACCCTAAAACAAAGAGAATCGAAGTATCTAGACGCTTTATTTGCAATCTTCCAATCTTATTTGATAGCCAAAGAGCAATTTTATAAAAACAATAACACACTTAGTTTTAATGCAGTAACTTCAAAGGTGCATACACTTCTAAAAGAAGGGCTTGTTAGCAAGGATTTTTTATATTTTCGCCTTGATAGCACACTTAGTCATATTTTAATTGATGAGTTTCAAGACACAAGCATTCTACAATATAGCATCTTAAAGCCCTTAATTGATGAAATTAAAGCTGGTGTTGGACAAAAAAATTTTACGCGGAGTTTCTTTTATGTAGGCGATATTAAACAATCTATTTATCGCTTCCGTGGTGGTAATCCTGAGCTTTTTAAAATCGCAAGTTCCGGAATGCAGCAACTCAACTTAAAGCATAATTATCGGAGTTCTATTAGTGTTGTAGAGTTTGTGAATCAAACTTTTAAAAAGGTGATAGAAAATTTTATCCCACAAACTCCAAAGTCTAGCAGCAAGGGATTTGTAAGTGTAAAAAGTTATGAAAAAGATACACTTTATCAAGGCGTATTAGAAACTCTACAAAAGCTTAAAGCAAAAGGAATCAAAGAGGATTCCATTGCGATTTTAGTGTTTGATAATAAGGCGGTTGTGGAGCTATCGCAACTCTTGCAAGAACAAGATTATAAGGTAGTGATTGATACAAGCGCAAAGCTGGTTAATCATAATGAAGTGCGTGCAATTTTAGAGTTCTTAAATTTTATTATCACGCAAAATAATCTGCACAAAAATGCGTTTTTTATGCTTTTGGGCTTAAAAATGGATTCCGCATTTGAGACTTTTGTCCAAAGTATACAAGGCTTTAAAGCCCCTGCACAAATGATTTTAAAAATAATGGAGCATTATAATATTGCAAGCTTAAGTGCTAAAAAATTCCTAGAATCCACGCTAGAATACCACAGCCTTATGGAGCTTTTAGAAAACATTGAAAAAAAGTCTTTAGATATAGTTTCTAGCGATATTTCTGGAATCCGTATTATGACAATCCATAAATCCAAAGGATTAGAATTTGAAAATGTGTTGATTGTGGATAAATCAAATCACAACAATGCAAGACGTTCTAAAATATTTTTTGAATTTGATGAAAATGGAGTAGATATTAAGCATATTTTTCAATACAGCAATCCTGTGCGTCAAAATTTAGATTTTACCTATGCAAATGCTCTTACCAAAGAAAAAGTCCTAGAAACAAAGGATTTAAAACATCAACTCTATGTAGCCCTAACTCGCGCTAAAGAAACAATGCACATTTTAAAACTTAGCGAACAAGGTGCATTTGTGGATTTAAGCTTAGAAGATTCCACTTATGGAGTATTACAAGTTAAAAGTCAATCTGAAATCTCTACACAAAACAATGCAAGTTTTTATCATATCACGAAAGAAAAGCCTAGCCTAGAAAATCAAGGTCGGCAAAGGGATATCCACACTTCGACTTCTCCACAATATGAATCAAATCTCAAAGGAATTTATTATGGAATCGCTTTGCACTTTGCGATGGAGCAAAAGTTAAAGCTACAATTAAATGATGCCCTACTCTTAGAGATTTTAAACAATAAAGTTGGATTTTATTTAGATTTTAAAGAGTTAGAAAAGATTGTTGCACGATGTAATTTAATCTTAAAAAATCAAAATTTTATTGAAATTATAACCAAAGGCAAGGTAAAATGCGAAGTTCCTTTTTTATCAAATGGCAGAGAAAAACGCCTTGATCTTTTAATCGAAGGAGAAAACTCTGCTTGGATTGTGGATTACAAAAGTGGCAAGCAAGATGACTCTCACGTAGAACAAGTGCGTGATTATATGGAATCTGTGCAGCAAATGCTACACAAAAAAACTTATGGCTATGTTTTTTACACACAAGAAGCGCAAGAAGGAAAACTTATTGAAATCGCATAAAGGAGAAGTATGGAAGTGGAAAGCAAGAGTGGTTTTTTAGCTACACTTAGCAAAATAACACAAAGTGAATCTTTTGCTGGAATTTTATTGCTTTGCTGTGCAGTTTTAGCAATGATTGTTGCAAATTCCCCATTGGGTGAAGCTTATGCAACACTTTGGAAAACGCAATTTGGCTTTAGTATTAATGGAACATTTATAGGAATGAGTTTAGAACATTGGATTAATGATGTTTTGATGGCATTTTTCTTTTTGGTTGTAGGCTTAGAAATTAAACGCGAAGTGCTTTTTGGAGAGCTTGCAGGATTTAAAAGAGCAGCATTACCCATTATCGCAGCACTTGGAGGAATGATTGGACCAGGTATAATTTATTTTACATTAAATGGAGGAACTCCTTCTGAGCACGGATTTGGTATTCCTATGGCAACAGATATTGCCTTTGCACTTGGTGTTTTAGCAACACTAGGAAAACGAGTTTCAGTTTCTGTCAAGGTATTTTTAGTGTCTTTAGCAGTTGCTGATGATTTAGGTGCAATTATTGTTATTGCGCTCTTTTATTCTAGCGGAATCTCTTTTGCTTGGCTTGGCGTATCCGCTGGAATTGTAATTTTACTTATTATCTTAAACAAGCTTGGGGTAAAAGCCTTAACACCTTATATGATTTTAGGTGTATTTTTATGGATTGCAGTGCATAGTTGCGGAGTGCACGCTACTATTGCAGCAGTTGTATTAGCCTTTACAATTCCAGTCGCTCCTAAAATTGACACAATGCATTTTATGGAAAAAATCACAAAGATTGTAGATCATTTTAAGCAAGCCGAAAAGGAAAAATATGGAATCCTTTTGCAAAATGAGCAAATCCACGCATTAAGCGAAATTGGCAATCAAAAAAAAGCGGTGCAAAATCCTTTATTGCGTTTAGAACACGCGCTTGCACCTTATAGTAGCTTTGTTATTATGCCTATTTTTGCCTTTGCAAATGCGGGGGTTACTATCGGATCAAATATTGATTTTAGCGTAGATCATGTATTTCTTGGAATCTTTTTGGGGCTTGTAATCGGTAAGCCTGTAGGAATTTTTCTATTTACATTTTTGGCGGAAAAACTAGGAATTGCAACGCGTCCAACAGGCGTAACTTGGACGGAAATCTTTGGCGCAGGCGCATTAGGTGGAATCGGATTTACAATGTCAATGTTTGTAACAAATCTCGCTTTTTCTGGAGAACACGCCCTTATTGCTACTGATGTTGCGAAAATTTCTATTTTAATTGCTTCACTAACTGCTGGGATTTTAGGGAGCATATTTTTTCTTGTGCGCGATAAGATTACGCATCATTAAGAGCTTTTGCTCTTAATGGAAAAGCTTTACAATTAAGCTTAATTTTCTAAAATTACTCCACATTCTAAATGTTTTGTATGAGCGAATTGGTCAAAAAATGCTGCGTGTTTAATCTTATGTGTTTGTTTGAGAATATCTAAATCTTGTGCTAAAGTAACTGGATTACAAGAGATATAAATAATCTGTTTAAAACGCTTTAAAAACGCACACACTTCCAATCCAAGCCCACAACGCGGAGGATCCACAAAAACACTCTTAAAATTAAAAGTGTTTAAATCAATGTGCTTTAGGCGATTAAACTCCCTTTTACCATTTAAGGCTTCTATGCATTCTGCTCCACTTAATCGCACAGAATAAATATTTGGAATCTGATTTGTTTCACAGGCAAACTTTAAAGCATTAATAGAAGTTTTAGAAACTTCAGTGGCTAGGACTTTACCAAAGCAAAAAGATAAGGGAATTGTGAAGTTTCCACAGCCACAATACATTTCTAGCAAATCTCCACCCTCCTTTAAATGTTCTAACACCCAAGTAATCATTTGCTGATTTATAGTAGCATTTGGCTGACTAAAAGCTCCTTCATTATAACGATAACAAAATTGCTTACCTAAAATCTCTAGTGTTTGCATTAAATAATCTTTTTCTAAAACTAACTTCACTCCACGCGAACGCCCCACAATCTCAAAGTGGAATCCTAAAAACTTTTCTAGTTTTAATTGTAATTTTTTTGCTTCTTGTATCCAAGATTCTTCTAATTTTCTATGGTAAATTAATGTTAAAAGTAAAGCATTATTTTGGTTGGCGAGAATTTCTAGACTAAATAAACGCTCCTTAAATGCGTTAAAGTCTTTAGAGTTTAAAATCGCCAAAAGAACAGGCAGTGTTTTTTGAATATTTGGCAACAGATTTTGACAATTTACAATTTTCACAAAGCGTTCTTTTTCTCCACGCATCGTGTAAAAAATCTCTCTATTATCGTGGTAGATACCAAGCTCTGCACGCGCCCTAAAATGAGATTGCTCACTTTTAAAAACTTCAAAATCCTTAAAATTTAAAAGACTTGAAGCAAAATTAATTTTAGACTCCAATGTGATTGCATTGCAACCACCACATTTGCCTAAATATTTACAAACTAACGCCATTGCTACCGAAAACTTTGCACTAAATTCATTGTCAATAGATTAAAGCCATCTACTAAAATAAAAATTAAAATTTTAAAAGGCAAAGAAATCATTGTAGGGGGCAACATCATCATACCCATTGCCATAAGAATAGAACTAATTACCATATCAATGACTAAAAAAGGCAAATAAAGTAAAAAGCCAATTTGAAAAGCTGTTTTCATTTCACTAATAATAAAAGCAGGTAAAGCAATACTTAAAGGCACATCTTGTGCAGTTTGTGGATTTTCAAGATTACGAATTCTATAAAAAAGAGCTAAATCTTTTGGGCGTGTATTTCTAATCATAAAATCCTTAAAAGGCTGTGAAGCACGCAAAAATGCTTCATCATAAGGAATCTCTTTTGCAATATAGGGCTTTATACCCTTTTCATAACCTTCTTTTGCCACTGGCTCCATTATAAACATGGTTAAAATTAGCGCAAAAGACACCAAAAGTTGGGTAGGTGGAGATTGCTGTGTTCCCATAGCAGTGCGCAAAAAGGAAAAAACAATCAAAATCCTAGCAAAACTTGTTGCCATCAAAATCAAAGATGGAGCTAAAACAAGTAAAGTTAGAATCACAACGATATTTAGTGTTGTAACCAAATCTCCTGGTTCTGTGGGTGCACGAAGAGTTAAATCCACAGTAGGAATCGTAGGTGCTTGTGGTTCAGGAGGTGCTCCAAAAAGCAAAATAACACCAATGCAAAGAATAAAAACTAGGCGTAGCACTAAGGAATCCTTGCTTCAAGCACTTCTATTTGCTTACTTGTGTTATTTTCTAATTGCTTCTTTTCAATGATTTGTTCCAAAATACTTTGTGATTTTTGCAAATGTCTATCATTAGGATAGAATCTAAACTCTACACGGCGGTTTTTTTGACGATTTTCTTTTGTTGTGTTTGGTAGAATGAAATTTGTAGCACCATTGCCCAATGCTGTCATTTTCTTTGGATTAACACCATTTTCTAACAACACTCGCTCTACTCCCAAAGCCCTAAGTGCACTTAAACCTATATCATCTTTAAATTTTGGAGTGGGCGAAATTGTGCGATTATCCGTATAGCCAATAACATCTAAATGTAGCGTGGAAGGCATTTTTTGCAAAATCAATGCAAGCCTTTTTAAAAATAAAACTTCATCGGCATCATTGAGTGTGATTTCCCCCTCATCAAAAAGAAGCTTTCCACTAAAGCGCAAGATAAAGCCTTCACTTCCTTCATCTATAATGTTTGAAGGACCTAAGGAAGTTTTAACATTTTCCTTGAAATCTAAAATTGCACTTTCAATCAAACGCACTTCTTCGGCGGTTTCTGGCTCAACGGTAATATCTGCTTGTTGCTGAATTCTTGTATTGTCTGGCTCAATTTTAATCCCGCCACTAAGCAGTGATAATGAACCTTTTAAACTAGACTCCGCTTCTGTTAGCTTTTTAGCATCAAAAGTAACCATCGATAAAAGCAAAATAAAAAAGGTAAGAATGAGCGTAACCATATCTCCATAAGTCCCAAGCCAAAGTGGTAGGACATTTGGGCAATCACAAGGTGGACAGCGTTTTGCCATTTTTTACTCAAATTGACTAACGCGTTGATTTGGTGGCAAAAATGTTAGCAACTTTGCTTCTAAAGCACGCGGATTATCCCCTGCTTGAATAGACATAATCCCTTCAATAATAAGCAACTTAACTAAAGCTTCATCATTTGCTCGAATCATTAAAATATTTGCAATAGGAGAGCCAACAACATTTCCAATAAAAGAACCATAGAAAGTTGTAAGAAGCGCAACAGCCATTGCCGGACCAATAGAAGCAGGATCAGACATATTTAAAAGCATTGCAACTAAACCAATAAGTGTTCCAAGCATTCCATATGCTCCTGCATACGCTGCCCAAGTATCAAAAATACCAGCATTTGACTTATGCCTATCAAGCGTTCTATCCATATCAGTTTCTAATAAATCACGAATACTATCAGGTTCAGCACCATCAATTGCCATATTTAACCCGCGTTTTAAAAACTCATTTTCTTCTTGATTGGATTGTTGTTCTAGCGATAAGATTCCATCGCGTCTTGCCTGCGTTGAGTAATCTACAAGCTTTTTAATAAGAGCTGGAACATCAAAAGTTTGTGGTTTAAATGCAATCATAAAAAAAGTAAATGCTTTTTTCATGCTTTCCATTTTGTAACCAATTAGCAAACTTGTGATAGATCCGCCAACCGTAATTAAAATGGAGGGAATATCAAAATAAGGGCCAATCCCAACCCCTAACATCATCGCTGTTCCAAGCAAAATAAAAGATAGCGACATCCCTACAACTGTGCCTAAATCCATTCTTCTCTCCAAATTTACTTCAAGAAACTTTTAAAAAATGTCCTAATTCTAAACTTTATTGTGTTAAAATAAGATTAAATTAACTTTAAAAAAATGGAATAATAATGGAAAATAACGCCTTATCAATCGTAATTCTAGCTGCTGGAAAGGGAACAAGAATGAAGTCTAGCACCCCAAAAGTGCTGCACAAAATCTGTGGTAAGGAAATGCTATATTATAGCATTAAAGAATCTTTACGCTTGAGTGATGATGTATGCGTGGTATTAGGGTTTGAAAATGAAAAAATCCAATCCAAAATGAAAGAATATTTTGGTGATAAAATTCGTTTTTTGTTTCAAGATTTGCAAAATTTCCCTGGCACTGGTGGTGCACTAAAAACTTATCGACCAAGATATGAAAAAGTTTTGGTGTTAAATGGTGATATGCCATTAATCCAAGCAAGTGAGCTAAAACAATTTATACAAATAGATGCAGAAATTATAATGAGCGTTCTAGATTTACCAAATATTAGCGGATATGGACGCGTTGTAATTAGCAAAGGCGAAGTTAAAGAAATTATTGAAGAAAAAGATGCAGATTCTAAAACTCTAGCTCTTAGCACCTTAAATGCTGGGATATATTGTTTTAAGGCTCAAATTTTGGATTCCTATATCTCAAAGCTTAACAACAATAATGCTCAAAAAGAATATTATCTCACCGATATTATTTCTCTTGCTCGTAAAGACAATATAAAAATCGTTCCTCTCTTTGTAGGACTTGAAGATTTTAAAGGTGTTAATGATAAATTAGATCTCGCCAATGCTGAAGAAATTTTAAGCCGCCGCATTAAAGAATTTTGGCTAAAACAAGGTGTAATTATGCGACTACCTGATACGATATATATAGAAGAAGGTGTGGAGTTTAGTGGCGAATGCATCATAGAAAATGGTGTGAGTATTTGTGGAAATTCTAAAATTATAGAATCTCACATCAAAGCGCACAGCGTGATAGAATCTAGCGTTATTGTAAAAAGTGATGTGGGACCTTTAGCGCATTTACGCCCACAAAGCGTGCTAGAAAATACACATATTGGAAATTTTGTAGAAGTAAAAAAATCTACTCTAAATGGTGTAAAGGCTGGACATTTAAGCTACATTGGTGATAGTGAAATTGAAAGTGGTACAAATATTGGAGCCGGGTTTATCACTTGTAATTATGATGGGAAAAATAAGCATCAAACAAAAATTGGAAAAAATGTATTTATTGGTAGCGATTCTCAAGCCATTGCTCCTATTACCATAGAAGATGATTGTATTGTTGGAGCAGGAAGTACAATAAGACGAAATCTAAAAAAGGGAGAGTTGTTTATCACTTGTGGTAAAGAGATTATTAAAGAGGGATTTTTTTATAAATTTTTCAATAAAAAAACATAAAATAACAAATGTTTTAAAGGCTAAGAGCAATGCAAATTAAACTTAATGGAAAAATCATAAATACGGAATCTAAAAATATTTTAGAGCTCTTGTTGGAATATTCAATAGAACGCAAAAGCATAGTTGTTGCTGTGAATATGGAAATCATCAAACAAGAAAAATGGCAATCTTATACAATAAAAGAAAATGATACGATTGAATGTTTAACCTTTATGGGTGGCGGTTGAAATACATAAAGTTGGAATTTTTTTAAATCAATTTATTTTAAGGAAAATTATGAACATCAAGACTTCAATTATCGGAGTTAGTGGATATACAGGCTTAGAGCTAGTCAAACTTCTACTCACACACAGGCATTTTACACTCTCTAGTCTTTATGCAAGCGAGAGCCATCGAGACATTGCAAGCTTGCACCCTAGTTTAAAGAGCGTTATAAACCTTCCTATCAAAGAGGCAAACAAAGAAAAAATTGCACAGGAATGCGAACTAGCATTTCTTGCCTTACCGCACCAAAAAGCAATGGAGTATGCAAAAACTCTATTAGAAAAAAATATCAAAGTTGTTGATTTATCAGCAGATTATCGTTTGAGCTTAGAAAAATACGAACAATATTATTGCTCACATAGTGATAAAGAAAATTTAAAAAACGCAGTGTATGGTCTTGTGGAATACAATCGTGCAGAGATTTCCAAAACAAACCTTGTTGCAAATCCAGGTTGTTATCCCACGGCAACTCTGCTTGCACTTTTGCCTTTTGCAGAATATCTTGATAACACGCAAAGTATTTATATTGATGCAAAAAGCGGTGTAAGTGGCGCAGGCAAAAAACTAGTGCAAACTTCACATTTTGCGACAATCAATGAAAATCTTTTTGCTTACTCACCTATTAGCCATCGCCATTCTCCAGAAATTAACGAACAATTAAAAAAAATTAGCAAGATCCAATTAAAAACACTTTTTGTTCCCCATTTAATCCCACTAACACGCGGCATGTTAGTTTCTATTTATGCGCGTTTAAAAGAAAAGATCGATCCTCTTAAAATTTTACACGAGCGTTATAAGGATGAGCCTTTTATCAGAGTGCGTGAGAGTTGTGCGCAAATTAAGAATGTCGCTGGAACGCATTTTTGTGATATTTATGCAAAAGTTGATGAAAAGGATTTGTTTATCACTTCTAGTATTGATAATCTCTTGCGTGGTGCGAGCTCACAGGCTCTTGCAAATGCAAATTTAATGTTTGGGCTTGATGAAAGCTTAGGGTTACCAAAAATTGCGTATGCACCATAATCCTATCATTATAGAAAAAAATGCGATTTTTATCGCTGATTCTCATCATAGCAGCTTTTATCAAAACACTTTAGATAGCTTATTTATTGAACTTTTAGAATCCAAAAAACGACAAATTTTTCTCATGGGAGATATTTTTGATTTTCTTGTTGGATTAGTGCCACAAAGCATTAAAGACAACCAATCCACACTAGAACTTTTAGAGCAACTTGCACTTAAACACAAAGTGTATTATTTGGAAGGTAATCACGATTTTTTGCTAAAAACGATTCCATATTTTAAAAATATTCATTGCTTTCCTTTAAATAAACAACCTGTTTTGTGCCAATTTAACAATAAAAATGTCTATCTTGCACATGGAGATATATTTTTAAGTTGGCACTATAAACTTTTCTCAACTATTATCCGCAATCCCCATCTTTTAACTTTTTTAAATCTTTTTTCAAAAATTTTATATTCTAAAATCATAGATTTTTTAAAAAACAAAAGCATTAAAAAGAAAAGAGCAAATATATATTATTCTCAGGATTTTGCACAATTTGCACAAATACGCATAAAAAAATATATTAGAAAAATGTCCATTCCTAGCAATTCTTACATCATTGAAGGACATTTTCATAAAGGCAATCTTGCAAAGAGCCAAAAGATTAATTATGTAAGTCTGCCCTTTTTTGCTTGTAAAAAAAAATATTTTATTGTAAAATGCGCCGATAATTGTTTAACCCTAAAGGAGTCTTAAAGTGTCAAGCTTTGAAAAAGATGATACCCTAAAAGTGGGAACCAATGAAATGGAGTTAGTGGATTTTAGAATTCATAAGCTTGAAAAAGGTAAGCAGTATGAAGGGGTATATGGCATTAATGTTGCTAAGGTTAATGAGATTATCCGCTTGCCTGAACTCACAGAATTACCGGGTGTTCCAGACTACATAGAAGGAATATTTGATTTGCGTGGAGTCGTTATTCCTGTAATTAATCTTGCAAAATGGATGCATGTAGAAATTCCCAAAAACAAAAAAATTAAACCGCGTGTGATTATTGCAGAGTTTAATAACATTATGATAGGTTTTATTGTTCACGAAGCAAAGCGTATTCGTCGTATTAACTGGAAAGATATTGAGCCTGCGCATTTTAGCTCTTCTGCTGATGCCACAATGGATAAAAACAAAATCACTGGTGTAACTAGAATTGAAGGCGATCAAGTCTTGCTAATTTTAGATTTAGAAAGCATCGTGCAAGAACTAGGATTCTACCAGCCAGAGATTAGCTCAGAGAGAACCTATAATAAATTTAGCGGGCTTGTTCTTGTCTTAGATGATAGTTCTATTGCTAGAAAAATTATTAAAGAGTTTTTGGAAAAAATGGGCTTTGATGTTGTAGAAGCAAATGATGGAGAAGCAGGACTACAAAAGCTTGAGAAGCTTTATGAGACTTATGGTGATAATCTTATGAAAACTTTAAAGATTATCATTTCAGATATTGAAATGCCACAAATGGATGGATTTCATTTTGCAGCAAAAGCAAAGGAGGATCCAAGATTTTCTAAGATTCCTATCATCTTTAGCTCATCAATTAGCGATAAGTTTAGTGAAGATCGTGGCAAAGAGGCAGGAGCGGAATCCTATCTTGTTAAATTTGATGGTAACAAGTTTCACGATGAAGTCTCAAGAATTATCAATAAATATTACAATGAAAATTGATTAAATTTTGAAAGGAAAGGTATATTATGGATGAAATGCAAGAGATACTAGAAGATTTTTTGATTGAAGCTTTTGAAATGATTGAACAGCTAGATCAAGACTTGGTTGAATTAGAAAACAACCCGGATGATTTAGATTTATTAAACAGAATCTTTAGGGTGGCGCACACAATTAAAGGTTCCGGTTCATTTCTAAACTTTTCTGTACTAACACGCTTAACGCACCATATGGAAGATGTTTTAAATAAGGCAAGACATGGGGAATTAACTATTACTCCAGATATTATGGATGTTGTTTTGGAATCCATTGATTATATGAAAAAATTGCTTAATGCAATTAGAGATACAGGCACAGATGGAAATACAGGATTAGAAGGCGATATTGATGGCACAATTCAACGTCTAGATGCAATCTCAAAAGGTGAAGCTCCAAGTATTGCAACACAAACAGAAAGCATCTCTGCAGAAGAATCTGCATCTACACCAATTGAAGAAGAACCAGAATTAGATTATGCAAATATGTCCCCAGAAGAGGTTGAAAAAGAGATTGAACGATTGCTTAATAAACGCCAAGAAGAAGATAAGCAAAAGCGCGAGGCAAAACGCGCAAAAGGTGAGCTTGGTGATATTCAAGCACCGGGAGAAATTGCTGCTGAAGTAACTTCAAGCGTTCAAAAAGTAGCCACTCCAACTGCCACCAATACATCAAAACCAGCTCAAAAAGCAGAGAGTGCAACGCCAAAAACGGCTTCTCGTTCTAGTGGCGATGATAGCAAAGCTCCAGCGACAGCAGTTGAGCAAACAATCCGTGTAGATGTAAAAAGACTTGACAGCTTAATGAATCTTATTGGTGAGCTTGTTTTAGGCAAGAACCGTTTAATTAAAATCTACAATGATGTAGAAGAACGCTATGAAGGGGAAAAATTTCTAGAAGAGCTTAATCAGGTTGTCGCTTCTGTATCTATGGTAACAACAGACATACAATTGGCGGTTATGAAAACAAGAATGCTGCCTATTGGAAGGGTGTTTAATAAATTCCCAAGAATGGTTCGTGATTTATCAAGAGAACTTGGGAAAAATATCGATTTGATTATCACAGGAGAAGAAACAGAACTTGATAAATCCATTGTAGAAGAAATTGGTGATCCACTTGTTCACTTGATTAGGAATGCATGCGATCACGGAGTTGAATCCAAAGAAGACAGACTCGCCGCTGGAAAAAGTGAGCAAGGAACAGTCAATCTTAAAGCCTATAATGAAGGAAATCATATTGTTGTAGAAATCAAAGATGATGGACATGGTATGGATCCTGAAATTCTAAAATCCAAAGCTGTGGAAAAAGGCATTATTAGCGAAAGAGAAGCTGATACAATGACTGATAAAGAAGCATACTCTTTAGTCTTTAGAGCTGGGTTTTCAACCGCAAAAGTCGTTACAAACGTTAGTGGTCGTGGCGTTGGAATGGATGTTGTTAAAACAAACATTGAAAAACTCAATGGTATTATTGATGTAGATAGCGAACTAGGTGAAGGAACAACATTTAAATTAAAAATTCCATTAACGCTTGCAATTATTCAATCGTTACTTGTTGGCGTGCAAGAAGAATTTTATGCGATTCCACTTGCCTCTGTTATTGAAACAGTTAGAATATCTCAAGATGAAATTTACACTGTTGAAAATAAAAGTGTATTGCGCCTAAGAAACGAAGTCTTGCCACTTGTGCGTTTAGCGGATATTTTTGGTGTGGATTCTGTATTTGATAACTCTGAGCAAGCCTATGTTGTTGTGATTGGTCTTGCAGAAAATAAAATTGGTGTAATTGTCGATTTTCTAATTGGACAAGAAGAAGTCGTTATTAAATCGCTTGGATCTTACCTAAAAGGTACAGAAGGAATTGCTGGAGCTACAATTCGTGGAGATGGTAGGGTTACTCTCATTGTAGATATTGCTGCAATGATGCAAATGGCTAAGAATGTAAAAGTGAGCATTAGCAAACTAAAACAAGAAAGTGAAACCAAAAAAGAGAAAAACTCCCCAAGTGATTACAGAGTTTTAATTGTAGATGACTCTATGACAGATCGTAATATTATGAAAAAATCTCTTAAACCGCTTGGTATATCTATTACCGAAGCGACAAATGGTGTAGAGGCTCTTGATATTGTTAAAAATGGAGATAGTAATTTTGATGCAATTTTAATTGATATTGAAATGCCAAAAATGGATGGCTATACGCTTGCTGGAGAGATTAGAAAATACGCTAAATTTAAAAATTTACCGCTTGTTGCTGTAACAAGTAGGACAAGCAAAACAGATAGAATGCGCGGAGTGGAATCGGGAATGACAGAATATATCACAAAACCATATTCACCAGAATATTTAATGAATGTTGTAAAGCGCAATATTAACCTAACAATGGAGGTAACAGAATAATGAGTAATCAATTAAAAGATGTTTTACAAAAACAACAAGAACAAAAAAAGCCTGCCACTGAAACTGAAAATATTATCCAGCTTGTTGCTTTCGTTGTAGGCACTGAAGAATTCGCTGTGCCAATTCTTAGTATTCAAGAAATTATTAAGCCTTTAGAATACACAAGAGTTCCTGGAGTTCCAAATTATGTTCTGGGTGTATTTAATATGCGAGGTTGGGTTGTGCCATTAATTAACTTGCGCTTAAAGTTTGGATTACCCTATGAAAAGCCTACGGAAGATACACGCTATATTGTAATTAGGAATCAAGAGGAGCGCGCAGGCTTTATTATTGATCGTTTAACAGAGGCAGTCAGAATCAAAGAATCTGACATTGATCCAACACCTGAAACAATCACGCAGCAAGATGAAAATCTTATTTATGGCGTTGGCAAAAGAGATGATAGGTTAATTACAATTTTGCGTCCCGAAGAGTTACTAAAACGCACTTTTTAATTTTATTTAACAATACTTTATATTGCTTGATATTGCTTGCCACTTAAGATAATGGAATCTAAAAATTAAAATTTAGATTCCATTCTTTGAAATTTCAAATTTAAAAACTTTCAATACATTATATATTTTAGTTTTATTGTTTCAACTCTAAACTCTCTCTTTACTCCATCTCTAATCGCAATAATAACATCTCATTTCCAGCAGAAATAAATACATTCTCACTTTGGCATTTTGGACATTTTGTGTAATTGATACCATGTGCTTCACCAATTGCTCCACAACTCTTACAAGTTAGTTCTACTTTTTTAAAGCTAACATCAAGCTCTGCATTCTCACATTTACTTCCTATTTTAAACTCACTAAATGCACTCTGCAATAACATAGGATTGACTCCGCTTCTCTCGCCAATCTCCACATGCACTACAAGAATCTTGTTTGCCTTATTTTTCTTAGCAATTTTTTCGCAAGATTCTAAAAGTGAAGAAACAATAGAAAATTCGTGCATTTTAACCCTTTTTTAAAAAATTATTGTATTATACAGCTTTTTATTTTGATAGAATTTTACTACAAGGTCAATTAATGCGACATTTTTTAACTTTAGCAGATTTTAGCAAAATAGAGATTTTAGAGATTCTAAAGATTGCTAAAGCGCTAAAAGAAGAAGTTAAATCTAAAAAATACAGCACCGCACTTGCCAATCAAACGCTTGGAATGATTTTTGAAAAAAACTCCACGCGAACACGCGTAAGTTTTGAAACCGGAATTTACCAACTTGGTGGACAAGGCATTTTTCTTTCTAGTAACGATACTCAACTTGGGCGTGGTGAACCCATTAAAGACACTGCTAGAGTGCTTTCATCAATGGTGGATTTGATTATGATGCGCACGCACGGACACGATCGTTTAGAAGAGTTTGCCCACTACTCTAGTGTGCCTGTTATTAATGGATTAAGTGATGATTTTCATCCTATGCAGTTGCTTGCTGATTATCTCACGATGCAAGAATGTGGCAAGGATAAAAATCCTATCGTGGCATACATTGGAGATGGGAATAATATGGCGCATTCTTGGCTAATGCTTGCTTCAAAACTTGGATTTGAATTACGCATTGCTTCTCCAAAAGATTACACAATCTCTTCTAAAATTCTAGAAAAAGCGCACGAGTTTGCCAAAGTTTCTGGTGCTAAAATTATAATAAGTGAAGATCCAAAAGCGGTGGCTATAAATGCTGATGTTATTACAACTGACACTTGGGCATCTATGGGACAAGAAGACGAAAAAGAAGCAAGAAAAAAAGCATTTAAAGATTATTGTGTAGATAATACATTAATGCGTCTTGCAAAAGATGATGCGATTTTCTTACATTGTTTGCCAGCATATCGCGGACAAGAGGTAAGCGAAGAAGTCTTGGAATCTCATCAGAGCAAGATTTTTCAAGAAGCAGAAAATCGCCTACATGCACAAAAAGGAGTGATGGTTTGGCTACACCAAAACCGCTAAAAGCACAAGAACATTATAAAGTCATTAAAAATATGTTAAAAAATACGAATATGGAATCCCTAAATTATGATTCCACACTTAAAGAAAATGAAATTTATTCCCTATTGGATTGCAATAATCAAGAGTTTTATTTGATTCCTAAAAAAACAATGCAAACTCTTATAAACAAATTAAAAAACTTTGAAAATGATAAATATTTGTTTAAACTTAAACAAGAAATTTATAAAAATATGCCTGTAGATTTTGATGATGTATGGTGCATTGCTCTAAATGAAATTAAAGATTACAAAAAAGATCCAAAAGATATTGTTAAACATTTAAAAAAGTGCCACCCCTATCTTTTTCTTAACTTTTTAGACAAACTTAAATAAGCTTTAGGATTTCCATGATTGATTTTAAAAAATTTGCCACTTATTCCAAACCTGGACCGCGCTATACAAGTTATCCTACAGCAATAGAATTTAGTGAAAATTATACTTTAGATTTCTATTTGCAAGACTTAAGATCTGATACAAATCCGCTATCTCTTTATGTGCATTTACCATTTTGTCGCAGTGCTTGTTATTTTTGTGGCTGTAATGTTATTTATACAAGCAAGGAAGAAAACAAAATTCTTTATTTAGAGTACCTTAAAAAAGAGCTTGCATTGCTTGAAAATGCAATGGATACGCAAAAGCCTATTTATCAACTCCATTTTGGTGGAGGAACTCCAACTTTTTTTAGTGCAAGCGAACTCGAATTCTTGATTGCTCTTTTAAAAAAGACTTTTCCAAACTTTTCAGATGATGCAGAAATTGCCTGCGAGATTGATCCACGCTTTTTTAGTCTTGAACAAATGCGGGCTTTAAAAAATGGTGGTTTTAATCGTTTGAGCTTTGGAATCCAAGATTTTGATGAAAATGTGCAAAGAGCAATCCACAGAATTCAACCTTTTTCTTTAGTGCAGGATTCCATTAATATTGCGCGAAACTTTGGAGTAACCTCTATTAATTTTGATTTAATCTATGGACTTCCTTTTCAAACACTGGACACTTTTAAAAATACCTTAGAATTAGCACTTAAGTTAAACCCTGATCGCTTTGCAATTTTTAACTATGCACATGTTCCATGGATAAAAAAAACAATGCGCAAAATTGATGAAACCACTCTTCCAGCACCAGAAGAGAAACTTAAAATCTTGGAATTTAGCATTCAATTTTTGCAAGAAAAAGGCTATAAAATGATAGGAATGGATCATTTTGCAAAACCTGATGATGAGCTTTTTAAATCCATAAGCAAAGGACAATTACGCCGTAATTTTCAAGGATATAGCACAAAAGGCGGCACACAAACTGTTGGAATTGGACTAACTTCTATTGGAGAAGGAAGCGATTATTATGCGCAAAATTTTAAAACAATGCTAGAATACCAAAATGCACTCGATAATGGAATTTTACCTTTTCAAAAAGGAGTTAAGCTTAACGCTGATGATAAGTTAAGAAAGACTGTAATTATGCAGTTAATGAGTAATTTTCGGCTAAACTTCCACGCAATAGAATCGCAATTTAAGATAAATTTTACAAGCTATTTTGCTGACGCGCTCGAAGCCTTAAAGCCCCTAGAAAATGCAGGATTAATCGCGCTAAATAAAGATGAAATCCAAGTTAGTCAAACAGGAATGTTACTAATTCGTAACATTGCAATGCCTTTTGATGCGTATTTAAAGCATATTAATACAAGTCAAAAAGTATTTAGTAAAACCATTTAAAGGACACAAATGGCACATTTTAAAGATTATAGCTACTTTAAAACAAGTGATGCTTGTGTGAAATGTGGCAAATGTTTGCCAGATTGCACAATCTTTAGCATTAATGGCGATGAAGCAACTTCACCTAGGGGCTTTATTGACTTGCTTGGTGCCTACCAGCGCAAAGAAATTCCCTTAGATAAAAACGCAAAGAACATCTTTGAAACTTGTTTTTTATGCACTACTTGTGTGAGCGTTTGCCCAAATTCTTTACCCACAGATACACTTATTGAAAATATTCGTTATGAAATTGCCCAAAAATTTGGAATCGCTTGGTTTAAGCGCGCTTTCTTCTATCTTTTAAAACATCGCAAAGTTATGGATTTAGGCTTTAAGCTTGGCGTATTTTTCTCTCCTCTACTTTTTAAAAAAACAAGTGATGGCAACTCTATTACTCCGCGCTTTCAGCTCCCATTTTTGGGCAATAGAATCTTTGGAGCAATAGCAAATAAAAGCTTTTTAAACTCATATAAAGAAGAGTTGCACTTCAATAAGAATTCCGCAAACCCTAAAAAAGTTGCGATTTTTATTGGCTGTCTTGGAAATTACAATTATAAAGGAATTGGTGATTCCTTATTGCTAATCTTAGAAAAGCTTGGAATTAATGCAAAACTTGCAAAAGGACAGAAGTGTTGCGCCGCTCCAGCGTATTTTACAGGAGATTTTGAAAGCGTAGATACACTAATTCGACACAATGTGGAGTATTTTGAGAGCTTCATTGATGAAGTTGATGCAATTTTAATTCCAGAGGCAACTTGTGCGGCAATGGTTTTAGAGGATTGGAAACGCTTTATGCAAAAGGATTCCACAATGCAAGAGAGAATTAAAAAGCTCTTACCAAAAATCTATATGGCAACTCAATATTTAGAATCCAAAACAAATCTTGCAGAATTTTTAGCAAATTTACAAGGCAAAAAATCTAAAGAAGTAAGCATAACTTACCACGACCCTTGCCATGCTAGAAAGGTGCTAGGAGTATATAAAGAGCCACGAAAACTTTTAGCGCAAAACTATACACTTATAGAAATGGAAAACCCTAATGCTTGCTGTGGTTTTGGTGGTGTAACAATACAAACAGAACGCTTTGCACTTGCACAAAAAGTGGGAAGTAAAAAAGCACAAATGATAGCCAAAACAAATGCAAATTTTGTGGCTGCTGAATGTAGTGCTTGCCGTATGCAGCTTAGTAATGCACTTTACCAAGCAGAAGTAAAAATACCTTTCTCTCACCCATTAGAACTAATTGCACAAGCAATTCGCATACATACGACCAATGAAACTTAAGGAATTTTTTAAGCAATATATTTTATCATTACAAACAATAATTTTTATCATTTGTAATAAATTATTGTTTATTGAGTCTGAAAGTGAAATATTATGTTAGGAAAAAATTTATCGCTCAAATCACAATTATTTGTGGGTTTTGGGTTTGTTTTAGCTTTTATTCTTATTATCGCTATTGTAGGCTATAACAAAATCAAATTTGTAGAACAGACCGTATCTGCAATTAGCGATATCAATGCAGTAAAACAACGCTATGCGATTAACTTTAGAGGAAGTGTTCACGACAGAGCGATTGCAATCCGAGATATTGTCTTATTAGATGATATTGAAGAGATTGAAAAAACCTTAAAACTTATCCAAAACCTAGAAGAATTTTACAAAGATTCTGCAATTAAAATGGACGAAATTTTTAGAAATCCCACAATGGTTGATGCCAAAGACAAGGAAGTTTTAGAGCAAATCAAAAAGGTGGAATCCAAAACAATGCCTTTAATCCTAGAGATTTTAACTAAAAAAGCACAAGGCGATTTAGTAGAAGCAAACGCGTTACTAATCAATCAAGCACGCAATGCTTTTACAGAATGGCTAGGCATTATTAATGTTTTTATTGATCACCAAGAAGCCAAAAATCAAGCCCTAACTAACACTGCCAGAGGTGAAATTGAAGCCTATTTAAACATTACACTTTGGCTATCCATTATCGCTGTTATCGCCGCTATTATCATGACACTTTATATTACGCGCCTTATTATCTCATCACTTGGCGGAGAGCCAAAAGAAGCTGTTAAAGCAGTTTTAAGTATTGCCAATGGAAACCTAAACACCCCTATTAAAACCAACTTTAAAGAAAGTATGTTAGCTTCTGTTGCACAAATGCAAGAGAAATTGCGTGCTATTGTAATTGAGGTAATGAAATCCTCAGATGAACTTAATGCACGCGCAAACGAAGTCGCAAAAGTTTCCGAAGAATCCAAAACTTCTTCTTATCATCAAGCACAAAATTCAGAAGAGTCCGTTGGGCATATTAAAGAGATTGTAGAGGCAGTTAATGGCGTATCAAACATCGCCAAGCAAACAGAAGAAAACTCCGGCTATACCACAGAGCTTTCCACAAAAGGTAGAGAAGCTATGCAAATAACTATTGCTGAGATTGAAAAAATTACACAAACCGTTACTCTATCAGCAGAGCATATCCGCATGTTAGAAAAACATTCTCAAGACATTAGCGGAAGCGCGGATTTGATTAAAGAAATCACAGACCAAACAAATCTTTTAGCACTTAATGCTGCTATAGAAGCAGCAAGAGCAGGAGAAGCTGGGCGTGGGTTTGCCGTTGTTTCTGATGAGATTAGAAAACTTGCAGAACGCACAGGTGTTGCCACTTCTGAAATCTCAAGAATGATTGAAGTCATACAAAGCGAAACACAAATTGCTGTAGAAGCCGTCCAAAACGCCGTGCCACAAGTAGAAAAAGGTATGGAGTTAGCAAATGAGGCAAGCAATATTTTAGACCAAATCAACACGCAAGCAACAGACTCTCTTAATAAAGCAAAGGAAGTTGCGCAAGCCGCTGATGAACAAGTTAAAAATATGGAAAATTTAGCATTAGAATTTGATGTTATTACAAAAGATGCTAAAGTTACTGCAGAATCAATGATAAACAACACAACTGCTGCAAAATCTCTAAAAGAACTTGCTAATATCTTAAAACAACATATCAACTTCTTTAAAATCTAAGTATTTTTAGAATCCCTAAGCAAGTAAAAGGGATTCTAAACTTTAAAAATGTATAATTCCGAAATTTTTTCTCAAGGATAATTTTTGTCTAATATTGCTCTAATATTATTAGGTGCTGGGGAAAGTAGCCGTTTTAAGGATTCCAAGCAATATCTAATAGAAAATGATCTCAAGCAAAATTTTGTTACAAAATTGCCCAAAAAGCAATGGATCCGTTTAGGAGAAATTCCACTTTGGCTAAAGGTTGCAAAGGAATTATATGCTGTTTATCCTTTCTGTGATTTTATTTTGAGTGGCACAGAACTTGAGATTCCTTATATGCAAAAATATTTAGATTCTTATGATTTAAATTTCAAGTTGGCTTGTGGTGGGAAAACACGACAGGATTCTTTGAAAAATGCCATCAATCTTTTAGATTCAAGTGTGGAATTTGTCTTTGTTAGTGATATTGCACGCTGTAACATCACGCAATCCCTTTGCCAAAGGATTTTAAAAGAAGTCAAGAATTATGATTGCATTGTGCCGTTTTTAAATTTACACGATACCATTGCCTATAGTGATTCATCGTTACAATATCTTAAAAGAGAGCATTTAAAAATTATTCAAACTCCACAACTTAGCCGTCTCTCTGTATTAAAACAAGCCCTGATAAAAGGAAATTTTACAGATGAGAGTAGCGCGATAAACGCCATTGGTGGAAGTATCGGTTTTGTAGAAGGTGAGCAAGTGGCGAAAAAACTCACGCTTTTACAAGATTTGAAATCCTTAAATCTCCCCTACCCTAGCCATCAAACTTTAGTTGGAATCGGAAATGATATTCACACGCTAGCTAGTGGAAATGGGATTACTTTGGGCGGAATTTTTATAGATTGCCCTTATCAACTCATCGCGCATAGTGATGGAGATGTATGCTTGCATGCGCTTTGTGATGCGATTTTGGGCGCAATTGGTGCTGGCGATATTGGAGAGTGGTTTCCTGATAATGATCCAAAATATAAGGGTGCGGATTCTAAAGAGTTACTTCAAAGGATTGTAGATTTTACCTATAATGTGGGCTACTCTCTTAAACAAGTGGATATTACAATCTTTGCGCAAAAACCCAAAATCTCTCCTTTTAAAAAAATAATGGAATCGCAAATTGCCAAACTTCTTGGAATTCCAAATTTTAAAGTCAATGTCAAGGCTACAACAACGGAAAAGCTTGGATTTGTAGGCAGAGGAGAGGGAATTTTTGCTCAAGCAAACATTGTGCTTGAATATTTTAATTGGAAAAACTTAATAAACTAAAGGGAATGTATGAAAATTTTAATTATTGAAAATGAAATCTATCTAGCTCAAAGCATTACAGCAAAACTTAGTCAATTTGGCTTTATTTGTGAAGTTATTCCAAGCATTGATGAGGCACTAAAGTTTGAGAGTTCAGATATTATTTTACTTTCTGCGAATATCCCAGGGCAAAACTTTTATCCAGTTATTGAAAAATTTAAATCTTCAATCATCATTATGATGATACCTTATGTTAATGACGACACTGTTACAAACCCTTTAAAAGCAGGAGCTAGCGATTATATTGTAAAACCCTTTATGATTGATGAACTCATACGCAAGATTGATCATTATATTGAATTTTATCAACTCCAAAAAGAAATCATTTTTTATCGTGATTATTTCTGTAATTCCCTTTTAATTCCAACATATACAATCAATACCAAAGTTTCTTTTCCGCTCATTATTAAAAGTATTTCACAAAAAGCCATTGATATGTGTGTTGTAAACTACGCTATACATAAAAAATTTGCCATTAATTTTATTTCACTTTACAAGAATACAGCAAACTGTAAGGAAATCTTAAAAAATGCTCCAAAAACGCAATTGACCTATGTTGTAGGCTTTGAAACACTTTCTAGGGAAGAAAAAGAAGAGTGTATTAAAATACTCAAAAACATTCCCGTGATTCTTTCTTGCTTAAGTGGAGATGTGAGTGATTTTAAAAATATTTTTGAAATTAATATTAAAGAAATTACCAGTGGAATCCAAGATGATATCCTAAGTGTTGATGAATACATTAAAGCAATGATTTTAAAATTTGAAGATCGTTATCCTGATACTGAGCTTAGCAAACGACTAGGAATGTCACGCAAAAGCTTATGGGAAAAAAGAAAGAAGTATGGAATCACAAAAAAGAAATAATCAAGAAAAAGCAGCTTTTATCAATGCTTTATTTATAGATAAAGAAGCAGTTTTTGCTCTACTTCTATGCAAAGAAGGATTACTAACTCCAGTCTCCCATTTAATGAACGAAGAAGAAATGCATGAGGTGGATGCTACTGGGCTTTATAATGGACAAAGTTTTCCCTTTTCTTTCATCTTAGCACCCTCTGGAAAACGCAATGCACTTACAATAAAAAATGCAAAGAAAGGGGAAATAATTACTCTTGTTTGTGAAGGTAATATTTGTGGAGAGCTTATTGTAGATTCTGCTTTTAAGATTAATAAGCAACAACGACTTTTTAAAATAATGAGTGGTGATATTTACTCACAAAAAGCACAAGATATCTTTCATCGCTTGGGAGATTATGCAATTTGTGGTGAATATTGCCTATTCTTAGAAAATGCACAATTTGATTTTATGCGCCACATTGGCAAGCAAACAATTTTACAAACAAAAAATAATATTCAAGCAGAGAGCATTACAGCAATGGTGCTAGATGCTTCCCCTGTAACACGCATTCACGAGCGTATTTTTCGCTTCGTTTTAGATGAAAGCGATTTACTTGTTTTAATGCTTTTGCGACATCAAAATGAAGGATTGCTAGATTTTAATATTCGTAAGACTTGCTTGCAAAGCGTAATTGATAACTATTTACCCACAAATCGTATTTTAATTTTCCCATTGGATGATATTTATCTTTTCGCTGGAGCGCACGGCATTATTCTTGATGCAATTTTAGCTCAAAACCTAGGTTGTGATAGGATTGTCATTGGGGAGAATTATCCCAATCTAACTATTTATTATGATAATCAGAAAATCTACTCTATTTTTGATACCACCAAAGATATTAAGATTAATGTAAAACTCTTGCACGAGTTTGTGTATTGTAGTCAATGTAACACTATTGTCAGTCTTAAAACCTGCCCTCACGGCAATCATCACCATATCCATTATCACTCTGGCTTTTTACAAGGAATTTTACAAGCTGGACTTATCCCACCAACAATTCTTATGCGCAAGGAAGTTTCCGCAAAAATCTTAAGCTATCTATTCCCTAAACGCTTCAGCCCATTATTGAAGCAATTTGGAATGATGTTTGCAAACAATGGAATGATTGAAAAGCAAGATGATGACAATTTTTATTTAAAACTCATTGATCTTTATCAGACACACTCTTTAAAATAGGAATCCAAAATGCAATCTAATGATTTTTTTAAAACTTTTAATAGCCCTAAAGATTTTTTGCAAAAAATGTTTTTAACATTATTTTTTAGTGGATTATTTCCAGTAGCTCCTGGAAGTATTGGAACGCTTGTAGCATTGCCTTTGGGATTTTTAATTAGCTACCACATTGCTCCTAGCACATTACTACTTAGTGCGCTTTTGGTTGCTGCCATCGCAATTAAAATTATTAACCATTATGAAAAACAAGGTTTACCGCACGATTCCAAACAAATCGTTATTGATGAGCTAGCAGGTGTTTGGATCAGTATTGCGATGATAGGACACAGCGTTTTTGAATTATTTTTATCCTATGTCTTATTTAGAGTTTTTGATATTTGGAAGCCTTCTATTGTTGGTAGGGTTGATAGAAATGTTAAAGGTGGCTTAGGAGTAATGGGAGATGATCTGCTTGCTGGATTTTTTGCTGGACTCTTAGGAATTATGATAATTGAGGCAATGCAAAAGATGGAATCCTTAGCCCCAATTTTAAATTTTAGCTTTTAATAGCTATTTAATCATAAATTTGCGCAATGCTTCTTCCACTTCTACGGGATTAGACTTAGAAATAAACTCATCTGCATTGAGTGAACGCGCCATATCTTCATTGCTACTTCCACTCATAGAAGAATTTACAACTACCGGGATTTTAGCAGTTAGCGGAGTTGCTTTGATTTGCTTTATCACTTCAAATCCACTGGCTTCTGGCATTTCTAAATCTGTGATAATAATCCCTATCTTTGAAACATCCGTATCATCTGCAAAAACATAATCTAGCAACCTTTGCCCATTCACAAAGGTTTTATAATTAACTCCAAGTTTATTTAAAATATTTTGCATTGTCTTAATAACGCTTGGGGAATCATCTGCCAAAAGCACTTCGTGATCTGTCACGATTTCCCTAATCTTATTCATTTCTGCATTTTTCTCATCTTCAATCCAAGGAAAGACATCAACAAGCATCTTTTCAATATCTACAACTTGCACTAAACGCCCATCAAAATAACGCGTTCTGCTCACAAGTTTGCTATTTAATCCAGAGTTTCCAATTCCAGCGCTCTGTTCAATTTCTGTCCATTTTTTATTTAAAATTCTATCTGCTTCATAAATTCTAACCCCAACTGTCCATTTAGAAAACTCACAAATCATAATTACTTCATCTTCACCTGACTCTCTTTTAACTCCATAACTCTCCAAGTCTCTACTTCTATCTTTTGCGTCATAATAAAACCATTTACGCAAATCAATTAGAGGAATTGTAAGTTCCCTAATGGTAATAAGCCCTTCAATTAAAGAGCTAGCTTCGTGTGAAACAACAGTAATTTCTCCTCGATATTTCACAACTTCACGGATTTTAAAAACATTAACCGCATATAAATCCTTATCTTTTTCAAGCCTAAAACACAACAATTGTAATTCATTATTTCTGTGGAGATTGGTTATTTGATCAACATTAGATAAATTAGACATTCTAAAACCTTAAATCTAAAAAATTTCCGCTGATTATAACATAAAAAATCACATAACTTTTTAAAAGCTTTTGTAATATTCCCTAAATGGTGCACATTTTTCAAACAATTCCGCTTGTGTTCCACTTGCTAAAATCTTACCATTTGAGAAAAAATAAATCTTATTTGCAAGTGAAACAGTAGAAAACCTATGCGCAATAATAATAACAATTCTATCTTTTAGCAATGCACTTAAGGCTTCTCTAAACTCTTCTTCTGTTTTGTTATCTAGCGCACTTGTGGCTTCATCTAAAATTAAAATTTCAGGGTTTTTATAAAGGGCGCGTGCAATAGCAATTCTTTGCCTTTGCCCGCCGCTTAAATTTGCTCCAAACTCATCAAGTTCTGTATAAATTCCATTGGGAAGTGTTTGCACATAATCAAAAATTCTAGCTTGCTTTAACGCAAGTTCAATACGCGTTTCATCAATCTCACTCCCATAGGCAATATTGCGTGCGATAGAATCATTAAAAATAAAAATCCTTTGTGTAACAATGGCAACTTTAGAACGCAAGGAATTTTGCGTAAAATGCTTAATATTCTCCCCATTTATCAAAACTTCCCCACTCTTTGTGTCATAAAGGCGCAAAAGCAAATTGACAAGCGAGCTTTTACCGCCCCCACTACTTCCAACAAGTGCTATACTCTCCCCTAATTTCACTTCTAAATTGATTCCACTTAATGCCCGTTTTTCTCCATAATACAAATCCACATTTTTAAAGCTCACAGATTGAATTTGCTCTTTTAGTTCTTCTGTGCCATCTTGGATTTTAGGATTCCTATCTAGAATTTCAAAGATTCTATCCCCTGCTGCAAAGGCAATTTGAATCTTGCTATACAGATTACTAATGCGCTTAAAAGGGGTGTAAAGCATAAAGAGTGCTGTAGTAAAAGAGAAAAACTCCCCTGTAGTTAATTCTGCGTTAATTACCTTGTACCCCCCTACAAAAATCACCACAGCAATGGCAATTGCGCCCAGTGTTTCCATTAAAGGTGAAGTCAACTCTGAAATCCGCACAGACTTCATTGAGAGCTTAAAAAGCTCTTGATTATGGTTTGCAAACTGCTTGTGTTCTATGTTTTCACCAGAGCTTGCTTTGATTAACTCCATATTATTAAAAATTTCAATAAGTTTAGAAGATAAATCAGCGTTTTTTTCTTGCAATCTTTTAGAAGTTTTACGCATTTTTCTAGCAATTAATGTGATAGGGTAAAGCGCAAGTGGCATTACAACAAGCCCATAAAATGCAAGCTCTGCGCTTTGATAAATCACAACAAACACAAGCCCAAAGATTGTCAAGCTCTCCCTAATCCCTTCTATGAAGTAATTTGATACAGCTCCCTGCACTGCTGCAATATCGCTTGTTATGCGCGAGATTAACTCACCATTGCGATAACGATTAAAAAATCCCATTTCAAAAGTTAGCATTTTTTGTAACAACACATTTTTCAAACGCTTAACAATATCTTGCCCTATAAAGTTCATATAATACGATTGGATATAAACTCCAAATCCCTTAGAAAAATACGCCAATACCACTAAAAAAGGCAAGATGTGAAGCATATTAGCATCTTTGGCTAAAAAAATATCATCCAACACAGGCTTAACCAGATACGCACTTCCAGCTGTTGCAACAGAAACTAAAATTGTCCCTAAAACTGCATAGAAAAAATACAGCTTATAATCTTTCATATAAGGTAACAATCGCTTAAAAAACCGCTTCAATTTTTACCCCTCAAACTTATTGTCCCCTTATGGAATCAAAAAATAATTGTATCACTATTTGTTCTAGGCGCGCTTTTAAGCGGTGAATCATCGGTATAATAAAACCTTTCTCCATCTACACTTTGTGAGCGAACGCCTTGTGGAATCCTAAATTTACGCTCTAGCCCCGGGTCAATCTCTAAGATTTTGTTAAAAAAATAAGAAAATGCTGGAGCTGGCGCAACACCACCTGTTTCACTATAACCCATAGGCGTATTATCGTCCTTCCCATACCAAATTATTGCTTCAATACTTGGAGAAAACCCGCAAAACCACGCATCAACATTATCATTTGTTGTGCCTGTTTTCCCTGCGAGTTCGATTCCATCTACCCTAGCGCGCCTTCCTGTGCCTACATTTACAGCATTGCGCAGAATATCTACAATCAAAAAACTTTGCATATCTTTAGAAAGTTCGTATTCATTTGGAGTAAAATATGCCACATCTCCCTTTATATCTACAACATAATCAATCAGCATAGGATCAATCACTTTGCCATAGTTGGAAAATATCATAAAATTTCTAGCCATTTCAAGCGGAGATGCTCCAAAACTTCCTAAAGAAATAGACAAATCCTTTGGTACATTGCTAAAACCATATCTTAAAATATCATTATAAATCCTATCAAATCCCACTTCTTCTACAAGATTAATAGTAGCAAGATTTAAAGACTTTGTTAGTGCTGTTTTTAACGACACAAATCCGCTCAAAGAGCTTCCATAGTTTTTAGGTTGCCATTTTTTTCTCTCTCCGCCAACTCTGTATTCATAGGTTCTAGCAATATCTGGGATTTGATAATTTTGCGCCACGCCAGAGTTTATAGCGCTCAAATACAAAAAGGGTTTTACACTGCTTCCTATTTGCCTTTTACTTTGTGTAGCGCGCGAAAAATTACTCTTAGCATAATCCACGCCGCCCACAAGTGCTAAAATCTTACCTGTTTTGTTTTCTAAAACAACAAATGCACCATTTAACTTTTCTTTTAAAGTCTCATCATTTTTATGGCGCGATAAAATTTGTTCATAACCAAAATACAATGCTTCTTGTGCCAATTCTTGATAATCTAAATCTATATTTAAATAAATCTTATAACCAGCTGTTTTTAAATCCTCAAGTCCAGCAAGTTGCCTTTGCACTTCATCAACAACATAAGGTGCGATATTTTTTGTTAGCGTATCATTATATACCTTTGGTCGCTCGCTACTTTGGGCATCAAACTCTTCTTTAGTAATCCAACCTAATTCATACATTCTTTGTAAGACATTATTTGCTCTACCTAGTGCAAACTCATAATTTTTTGTAGGATCATAAAAACTGGGTGCGCGCGGAAGCGAAACAAGTATTGCCATTTCCTTTAAAGAAAGTGCCTGCATTTCCTTTCTAAAATATCCAAGTGAAGCTGTTCTTACCCCATAAAATCCGTGTCCAAAATAAGTATGATTTAAATATCTCTCTAAAATCTCTTCTTTACTAAGAATTGTTTCAAGGCGCATTGCCAGCAAAACTTCTTTAATTTTGCGCTCTAGTGTTTTATCGCGCGTTAGGGCTACATTTTTAATAAGCTGTTGTGTAATGGTGCTACCACCTTCAGCATAACGCGCATTTTGAATATTTTTAAGCATTGCACGCATAATCGCATCTATATTAATCCCCGGATGTTCAAAAAACAAAGTGTCTTCAATGGCTAACAATGCCTCAATAAGGCGTGGTGGAATCTCTTCAAAAGTTGCATAAAAGCGAAATTCTTTGTCAAACAAATTTGCTACCAAGCGATTTTGGCGATCAAAAATCTGTGTAGCAATGGGTGGTTTATAATGCACAATTTTATCTGTATCATTACGAATCTCTATATATATTTGCACTACAAAAATAACAATTCCAATAGTGGCGATAATCCCAAGACCACCAAGTATTCTTAAAAAAGTTCTCAATCAATCCCTTTTAATAAATTCTTGCGATTCTAACACAAAAACCCTAAATATTAAGCCATTTTTGCCTTTTTGCTAATAGATAACACAATGCCTATCATAATGCTTGTTGCCAAAATTGAGCTTCCTCCATAGCTTAAAAATGGCACAGCAATCCCTTTAATAGGAATTAACCCAGAAATTCCAAAGGCATTAATTAAAAAAGAAAATCCCAAAATCACCGCAACGCCAGAACAAAAGAGATAATACACATTATTTGCGCAACGATTTGCTATTTTTAAAATTCTAAACACAAGCGCAATAAAAAGTGCACTAATGCAAAGTAAGCCTAAAAATCCAACCTCCTCTGTGATTCCTGCTAAAATCACATCTGTATGCACCTCACTTAAAAAGCCAAGCTTAATTAAGCCATTCCCTAAACCTTCACCTAGGATTCCACCATTGACAATCGCATTTAGGGAGTGTTGAATTTGATAAGGTTCAGGGAGATTTTCTACACGCAAGGAATTTGCAATGGATTGCGGAAAAAAGGACAAAATCAAATCCTGCGCTCCCGCCCACCAAGTTTTAATCCTAGCAATTCTATGCGTGCTTGTAACAATCACAGCAATAAACAAAACAAAAGCTCCGCTTAAAAGATATAAAAATAACTTAAAAGACGAACCTGCAAAAATCATCATAATCGCTAAAGTTGTGCCTAAAAGCACGATTTGTCCCAAGTCATTTTGCAAAATTGCAATCAAATACACCGCAATTAAAAACACTGCCACATAAGGCAAAAAGGTAATAAACTCTTCTTTCAAGCTTTTTTGCTCTAAAAGTGAAAATTTACGCGAAAAACTCCACGCAAGAAAGGCTACAAATCCTATTTTAAAGAACTCCACAGGCGCAAGAGAGAAAAAGGGCAATCTAATCCAGCGTTTTGCCCCACCAGCACTTGTCGCTAAGGATTCTGGCAAAAAGTGCATAATAAACATTACAAAGATCCCACCAAAAAACAAAACAAATCCAAAGCGCAACACAAAATTATCTGGATTACAACGCGAAATCCCCCACATCAAAAGCACACCAAAAATCCCTG
Organism: Helicobacter winghamensis ATCC BAA-430; assembly: GCF_028751035.1. NCBI lineage: Bacteria > Pseudomonadati > Campylobacterota > Epsilonproteobacteria > Campylobacterales > Helicobacteraceae > Helicobacter > Helicobacter winghamensis. The sequence goes on from NZ_CP063533.1 coordinate 904,620, forward strand.
CAATACTTTGGCGCAAAGCAAAATGAAATTCCCCATACTCATAATACAAAATTGCAAAAGATGAAAGCGAATAAGAAAATAAAATGCTAATTGTAATTAAACTTACGCTAATGAAAAATAAGGGACGATCTACCACCGCTTCCTTTCACACAAAATAATACACAAGCAAGAATCCACCAAAAGTTAGAATCCAAAACAAAATAAACGCCAGTACAAATGCTCTTCCACCACATTCTAAAAACTTTTTAAAATCCACTTGAAGCCCTAAAGCACTCATTGCCATAACTAGGAAAAAGCTAGATAAAAACCTAAATGTGCTAACAATACTTTCAGGTAAATTGATAAAAGAATGCAACAACACAACACCCAAAAACCAAAATGCAAACCAAGGAATATGAAGCTTTCTTTTCTCCCCTTCTTTGCTTTGTGTAAAAAGATAAGGCACGATTAATAGCACCGCAACAAGCAAAATTACGCGAATCATTTTAACAATTAGTGCAATCTCTTGTGTTTGTGGTGAAATGCTTCCACCAGCACCCACAACATTTGCAAGCTCGTGAAGTGTTAGTCCAAGAAAATAACCCATTTGCTCCTGTGAAAAAGGCGGAATCCCAAACGCATAAACTAAGGGATACAAAAACATTCCCAAAAGCCCAAAAAGAACCACTGTTCCTACGGCAATCACGCCCTTATAAGGCTTGGATTTAATAGATGATTCTAGAGCCAAAACTGCTGCTGCTCCACAAATAGCACTCCCACCGCTTACTAAAATCGCAATCTCTCTATCAAGCTTTAAAAATTTCACACCAACAACATATCCAAGCATCAAAATTACCACTACAACAACAATGCTTAAAAGGATTCCATTTAAGCCCACAGAAGCGATACTCTCAAGAGTAACATTAAAACCAAAAAGAATAATTCCAAATCTTAAAAGTTTTTTCGCGCTAAAAACAACCGCCTTTTCACAACTGCTTTGCGCCACCCTAAACAAAGGTGTAGCTAAAATACCAAGAAGCACGCTTAAAATCAAAGGCGATAAATGCAAGCGTTGCACCACAGGCAATACACTCACATAATAACTTGCAAGAGAAACCAGCAAAACAAGCACGAAGCCGTTAGTATAATCCTTATAAAATTGTTTTTGAAGCAAAGCATTTTTTATGTTTTGTGCATTTTCTCGCATAATATAGCCTAAAAGATGGAATCTAAAAGCGCGAAGTATAGCAAAGTTTTTATAAAATTTTTCTAGGTTTTTAAAATCTGTGCAATAATTTCAGGTTTGTTTGCACTCATAAAGTGAAACTTTTGTTGCAAGGCACTTAAAGCCTTAAATAACTCTTTGCTTTTTTGCAATCCAACTTCTGCTTCCTTGCCATTTTTTTTAGCAATCTCCAGTGCTTTTAACCACTCTTGCGATACAAATACACCGGGTAATTTATAATGCAAAAATAACGCGGTTTTATAAGAAGCAATAGGAAAAAATCCAAACACAAGTGCGCAATTTGTTCTAAACTCTAAATTAATAGCATCACACCACTTTAAAAGCTCTTTAGCAATGCTTTCATCATAAATAGGCTGTGTGAAAATCGCTAAAGCTCCATTGCGGATTTTTTCGCGCATTTTTTTATAAAGACTTTCTTTATTTTTTGCATAAGAATTTAGCACACAAAAGGGATAAATTCTTTTAGGAATCCCTTGTAAATTCTCTCCATTAATATCTTTATTAAGATTTAATGCATCGATAATCTTTAATAAAAGTGCGCTATTTCCTTCAAATACACCTTTTGCTTGGGGTTGATTACCTAGCCTTAAAGGATCCCCCGTTAAGGCTAACACAAGACGCAAATCAAGGCTATTCATACCGATTAACTCACTTTGAAGCGCAAGTGTGTTTTTATCGCGCATAGAAATTGTAGCGATACTTGGAATCTTAAAAGTGTTTTGTAGCTTCAAACTTGCCAAAATAGGGCTATGTTTTAATTTTCCCAAAGGAGAATCTGTGCAAATAAATGCGTCTAATTCTTGTAAAAAGGATTGATTTTTAAGCCCACAAAATAACTTCTCTAAACAAAAACTAGCAGGGGCTGAAAACTCATAAGTGTAGCACTTCTTACCTTTTTGGAGTTTATCAATAAAGGATTCTATCTTATTACTCTCAAAACCTGGCATAAAATGGACTCTCTAAAATAATGGATTAAAAACAAGGATTGTAACAAAAAATTCTAAATACAAGTTGAATTTTAACTTTTAAAATCTCCGCAACAATTCCAAGAAACACTTTTGCAGGGCTTCCACTTCGCTAATTTTTACTCTTTCATTAAGTGAGTGGATTCTATCATTGCACACACCACACTCTACAACACTTACTCCAAATTCCGCAAGATAGCGCGCATCACTTGTGCCTCCACTTGTGCTTAAAAGTGGCGTAAAACCATTTTGAAATTCCAACGCTTCTACCATTTTTTGAACAATTTTATTCTTTGTATCTGTCAAAAAGGACTTAGAACTTTGTTTTAACTCCAAAGAATGTGGAATCGTTTTTAAAAGATTTTCTAAATACGCTTGCAAATTATCTAAACTTGTAGCTGTGGAGTTGCGCACATTAAACATTATCTTTAAATCATTTGGCGTTACATTAACAACTTCCATTCCACCGCGTATATCAGTAATCACAATCTTGCTAGGCTCAAATTCCGCATTTCCTTTATCTAAATCAAATCCTGCAATCTTACTTAATACAGGAGCGATTAACTCTACTGGATTAATACATTTACTAGGATATGCCGCGTGTCCTTGCTTGCCTTGTATGATTAATTTACCATTAATGGAGCCACGCCTACCAACTTTTATCATATCGCCAAATTTTTCCACACAAGTAGGCTCTGCAACAACTGCAAAATCAGGCAATAAATTAAGCTTTTGAAGCTCACTTAATGCGTGCTTTGTGCCAAAAATCGCCTCGCCTTCCTCATCGCTTGTTAAAAGCACAGACAAGATCCCATTAAAACTATTGTTGGAATCCAAAAATTCCCTTAATGCACACACAAACGCCGCTACTCCGCTCTTCATATCTTGCGTCCCACGCCCATAAAGGAATCCATCTTTCTCTAGTGGCGCAAAAGGCTCACTCTCCCAACCCTCTCCAGGTGGCACCACATCAATGTGTCCTGCAAAGCATAAATGTGCGGATTTTGTAATTTTAGATTCCATATTTTCACATTCTCTAAAATCCTTATACAAAAATACATTTTTCACGCCATTTTTGTGAAACTCTAGCGCCTTAAATTCTGGCAAAATCCCACAAATAAACCTATAAATCCCGCATTCTTGCGGTGTTATACTAGGATAAGCAACAAGTTGTTTTAAAACTTCTAGGGTTTGCATTTTTATTCCTTTATTGCAATTAAAGTTGTGAAATTTACCCAGCAAAAAAGCGTTTGAATATGGCTAAACCCAGCATTTTTAAGCATTGTTTTATTCTCATTTTCACTATAAGGGATTAGCACATTTTCTAAAGCTTCACGCTTTTTGCTAATCTCAAACTCACTATATCCCCGCTTTTTCTTACTTTCTAAATAATATTGAATCATCTTAAAATCTAGAGTTTTATTCTCACAAATCACCTTTTCAGAGCAAATAAACACACCACCTGTATTGAGTGCATTAAAAATCTTTTGCACAAGCCTTTCTCTCTCTAAAGGACGGATAAATTGCAAAGTGTAATTTGCCACAATCACATCACATTTAGGAAAATTCTCTTGCAAAATATCCCCACAAATTAAATTTGCCTTAATGCCATAGGTGTCCAACTTTTTTTGCGCGAACTCTAGCATACTTACCGAATTATCTATGCCATAAAGCCTTAAAGGAATCTTAGCCTTAGAAGCAATTTCTAAAAGCATAGCCCCCGTAGAAGTCCCAAGATCTAAAATTACGGAATCCTTTTTTGCATACTCTAGCGCAAAATCCGCACTTAAAGCTAAAACTTCTTTATAAAAAGGGATAGAGCGACATAACATATCATCAAAAACCCCTGCCACATTTGCGTCAAACTCAAATTGCTTTTGTGGAGCTTGTGTAAAAACTTTATCCATTTTATTTAACCTTTAAGATTTTATAAGCTTCATTAATATCGCAACTAATTTGCTTTTTTAGGGATTCTAAATTATCAAATTTACGATTGTTTCTAATTTTTTTAGCAAAATAAAACCCAGCTTCACTCTCTTTAACTTCCACTTCAATGCCCAACAAATGCCCTTCAATAGAAAAAGACTTATCTGTGCTTAAGCGATTTCCAATAAAAATCACAGCAGGATATTTTTTGGATTCTAACTTTTGTTCACCTAGCTGAATAAACCCTGCATACACGCCCTCTTGTGGAAGTAAAAAACCATCATTTTGTAGATTAATCGTTGCATACAGCTCCCTTTTACCAAGCCCTTGCCCCTTAATAATCTCCCCTCTAATCTCATACAAACGCCCTAAAAACTTACTTGCTTGTTTCACATTGCCATTTAACAAAAGTTCTTTGATTAATCCACTATGCACAGAAAGTTTCTTGCAAAGCACTTCATTGACCACCACAACTTCACCCTTAAAACTCTGTAACAAATCAAAAGGATAATAAAACCTATCCTTCCCAAACCTAAAATCATACCCCACAACAATGCGTCTTAAATTTGGCAATACACTTTGTAAAAATGCTACAAATTCCTTATCACTCTTATTGCGGATAATATCTAGCGCAATGTAAAACATCGGGTATTTCGCATAAAAAGAGCGATATTTTTTAGGTAATAATACACCATTTTCTTGCTCAATACACAAAATTGCACCATTTTCATCAAGCTCTTTAAATAATGCTTGATGTCCCAAATGTAAGCCATCAAACTTCCCTAATGCAAGACTTGTGATATTCTTTGCAAATTTAGAGTTTTTGACAAGCGATAAAAAACTCTGCATTCCCTTCCTTTCCTTTGATTTGTGATTCCATAGTTTTTAAAACCTTAAATCCACTTTTTTCTAACAACTCTAACATATTTTCTAATGCTTTTTGAATTGCTATTACATCTTGCACAACTCCCTTTTTGTTACGCTTAACTCCCATTCCTACTTCAAATTGTGGCTTAAAGAGCAAAATCACCTTATCCCTTGATAATGTGATTATGGAATCTAAAATTTCTTTTAAAGCAATAAAAGATACATCACACACCACAATTTCAAATTCCCCCTTATACTTTGTGGCAAACTCCCTAATATCTGTCTTTTCATAGCTTTTTACGCGTGGATTTTCTTTTAAGCTATAATGTAGCTGATTGCTTCCAACATCTACACAAACTACAGATTCCACACCATTTTCTAAAAGAACCTCACAAAATCCACCTGTGCTTGCACCTATATCTAACGCGCTTTTTCCTTGAAAATCAAAGATAGGATTTGCTTTTAAAAAGCAATCTAGCTTCTCTCCAGCGCGACTAACAAAAATTTTAGATTCCAACTTTGTGATTTTATCTTTTAATCCTAATACATAAGCACTTTTCGCACAAGGGATTCCATTAACGCACACTTTGCCCTTTTTGATTAGCGCGTGTGCTTGATTGCGAGAAGATGCGATTCTAAGCTTCACACAAGCCACATCTAAGCGCAAATTTACAATTTCTACACTTTGCATTAACGCCTATCCTTTAAATCTTCCTTCTTTAAAGGTTTAAAGCCAAAGTTTAGATAATTCTCTCCAAATTCCTTGTGGCGCATAAGGAGTTGTAAGGAATTTTGCGTGCGTTTATCTTGTGGCATAAACTCTACTAAATAATACTCCCCCCAAGGTGTTGCACTCTTGTGCATTAAGCCTTCTAATTGCCCTTTTTGAAGTGGCGTAATTTTTATGGGAGTTTCACCATTGTTAAGTGTCAAATGGAATCCATTTTCAAAAAATCCTTTAGGATTTTCCACTCCGTGCTGAAAACTCTGATAAACATCTATAAAAAACACTTCGCCTTTTTCTTGTGGATATTTTTCTTTATTAAAAGTATTCAAATGTGTAGCAATTAACACCACTTGCACCCTCTCTTTTGTGATTAATTCCGCTTTTCTTGTTGCTTGAATATAGGCTTCTTCAAGCTTTTGTGGAACAACCACAGACTTAACACTCTCACAACCTAAAAATACTATTAAAATAACACTAAAAATGATTTCCTTAAACATCTAAACTCCAATTTGATAATAAATAAACCCAAGCTCTTTTAAGCGTTTTGCATTATACTGATTGCGTCCATCAAAAATAATTGCTTCCTTTAGTCGCTCTTTAATCTCTAGAAAATCTGGGCTTCTAAACTCTTTCCACTCTGTTACTAAAACCATTGCATCACAGGCATTTAATGCATCATATTTATTGCTTGCATACATAATATTTTGGATTCCTTTAAAATAAAATCCTTTTGCCTCTTCCATTGCCCTTGGATCATATACACTAACTTCCGCTTCACGCTTTAAAAGCTCTTCAATTAAAACAAGTGAAGTGGCTTCACGCATATCATCTGTCCCGGGCTTAAAACTAAGCCCCCAAATTCCAATGCGTCTGCCTTTCAAACTCTCACCAAAATGCTCAATAATCTTCTCACCCAATACCCTTTTTTGCTTCTCATTAACTTGCGCTGTGGCTTGTAACATTCTAGCTTCTACACCATTTTCTTGAGCAATTTTCTCTAAAGCTTTCACATCTTTTGGAAAGCAACTTCCCCCATATCCACAACCCGGATAAATAAAGCTATATCCAATACGCTTATCACTCCCAATTCCAATTCTTACTTGATTCACATCAGCTCCTACAACTTCGCAAATCCTTGCAATCTCATTAATAAAACTAATCTTTGTTGCAAGCATCGCATTTGCTGCATATTTTGTCATCTCAGCACTTTTAATATCCATCACAATTAGCCTATCATAACTCCGTAAAAATGGCGCATACACTTCCTTTAAAATCTCTTTTGCCCACTCTTCTTCTATACCAATTACCACCCTATCAGGTCTTAGAAAATCATTAATTGCATCACCTTCTTTTAAAAACTCAGGATTGCTAGCCACACTAAAAGGAATGCTAACATCACGCTTTTTTAATTCTTCTTTGATTGCTTCCTTAACCTTTTGTGCTGTGCCAACTGGAACTGTGGATTTATCTACAATTAGCATTTTAGATTCCATTGTTTTGCCAATCTCTCGTGCTACTTCTAAAACATATTGTAAATCCGCACTTCCATCTTCTCCCATAGGTGTGCCAACGGCGATAAAAGCCACTTCTACTTTCTGTAAAGATTCTTTTAAGGAAGTGGTAAAACTCAAATTTCCCTGCTCCTTGTTTCTTTTCACAAGCTCTTGTAATCCTGGCTCAAAAATAGGAATCTCTCCAGCATTTAAACGCGCAATTTTGGATTCCACAATATCCACACAAATTACATTATTCCCCATATCCGCAAAACATGCACCACTAACCAACCCAACATAACCCGTCCCAATAATCACTATATTCATTAAACTAAGCCTAAAATTTTTCGCAATTCTAGCATATTATTAAAAGAATAAAAGGCAAAGCAAAGCAAAATCAAAATATAATGCTACCATTTGTAATTTAAGGTTCAAAATGGCTAGGCATTTACTAGAAACTAAGGATTTCAGCAAAGAAGAGGTAGAAGGGATTTTAGATTTAGCCCAAAGTTATTTGGATTCCAAAAATGCGCTAAATAGTAAAAACGCGCTTTTAGGACATATTGTTATTACAATCTTTTTTGAAAACTCCACACGCACACTCTCAAGCTTTGAAGTTGCAACAAAACGCTTAGGCGGAAGTGTTGTTCGCCTAGATGTTTCAAAAAGCTCCACAACCAAGGGGGAAACCCTATTTGACACTGCAGCTAACCTTAATGCAATGCAACCAAGTGCAATTGTTGTAAGACACAAAAATTCTGGCGTGCCTAATATTCTTGCTAAATATGTAACTTGCTCTATCATAAATGGTGGCGATGGTGCGCACGCTCACCCCACACAAGCACTTTTAGACCTTTTGACTTTGCGCAAGCATTTAGGTAACTTAGAAGGCAAAAAAATCGCTATTGTAGGCGATATTCGCAACTCACGCGTGGCAAATAGCAATATTGAACTTCTAGGGCGTTTTGGAATGGAGGTAATTTTAGTAGGACCGCCACATTTTATTCCTAAAACCAAACTCCGCCATTGTATTTCCTTAAAAGAAGTGATTGACTCTGTTGATGCTGTGATGAGCTTACGCACACAAACAGAACGCCACGATTACCCTATTTATTCAAGCTTAAAGGATTATGCAAGCGATTATTGTATTACAAGAGAACTTTTTGGGGAGAGAAATATTATCTTACTCCACCCCGGACCTGTGCATCGCAATATTGACATTAGCGATTCTATGTTACAAGATCCGCGCTGTAAGGTTTTAGAGCAAGTTACACACGGCGTTGCTATAAGAATGGCAGTTTTAGAAACGCTCATCACTCATAGCAAAAATAAGATTCCAAAAAATTTCCCTTATTTTTAAAAATTTCAACAAACAATGGAAAATACGCTAATTTTTGAACTTTTTACGCTTTTTTGTGTTGGATTTATCGGTGCTTTAACACCCGGACCTGATATTTTATTCACCCTTAGAAACACACTAAATTATGGAGCAAAAGCAGGATTTTTAGGCTTATTTGGAATCTTTTTAGGCTGGATTACTTTTTTAAGCCTTGTGTATTTTGGGCTTACACATTTACTAAATGGAGTGCTTATACAAGGGATTTTAAACGCAATAGGTGGAATCTATTTGTGCTATATTGCTTATTTGCTTCTTAAATCAAAGCCTGTAAAATCAAATCTTATGCAAGATTCCAAAATCCCCCTAGCACAACCTGTGCAAACGATTCAATCCCTTTATAGTCTAATTTTTAAAGGATATTTGTTAAATCTCTCAAATCCTAAGGCAATTTTGTTTTTTGGGCTAATCATCACACCTTTTACGCAATATCATCTAACTTTAAGCTTGGCTATTTTACTCTTAAGTCTCTTAAGTGCCTTTATACTAGCGATTTTACTAGCAGTGTTTTTTAGAAAATTTGTTAAAGATTCTTTGTTTGATAGAATTGATAAAATTTGTGGAATCATCTTTTTAGGCTTTGCGTTTTTTCTATTTTTAACAAGCTATCGCAATTTTATAAACTTCTAAGAAAATTGCATAAAATCTTGACAATACAAAGCTTTTAGATTAAAATTCCGCTACTTCATTACAAAATGATTGACTTGCTAAACCCTACAAAGTTTCTTGCATATTTAAGCTTTTGCAAGAAATCTTTAAATCTCTCTTAAGGTGAAAAATGAGCGAACAAAATCAAAACAAAAAAGAATATAAAGTGCGCACACATACGCCTGTTGAAGGGCATACCATTGAAGAATTGCGTACAAAACCTATCAATAAACTTGCTGAAATTGCTATCTCACTAGGGATTGAAAACCCCCAAGAATTTTTGCGCCAAGATTTGATTTTTGAAATCTTAAAAACACAAGTTAGCAAAGGTGGCTTTATCCTATTTACAGGAATTTTAGAAATCACAAGCGAAGGTTATGGATTTTTAAGAGCAATTGATGAAAACTTCTCCGGCTCACAAAATGACGCCTATGTTAGCAGCACGCAAATCCGCCGCTTTGCACTAAGAAATGGGGATATTGTAACAGGACAAGTTAGAAGCCCAAAAGACCAAGAAAGATATTACGCGCTTTTAAAAGTAGAAGCAATCAATTATCAATCTCCAGAAGAGATGAAAAGCCGTCCGCTTTTTGACAATCTCACCCCCTTATTCCCAACAGAACAAATTAAACTAGAATACAATAGCTTTAAAATTACTGGAAGAATGTTAGATTTATTTGCACCTATTGGCAAGGGGCAACGCGCTTTGATTGTTGCACCACCAAGAACAGGTAAAACAGAGCTAATGAAAGAGCTAGCCTATGGGATTACTAAAAATCACCCCGAAGTTGAACTCATTGTTTTACTTGTTGATGAAAGACCAGAAGAAGTTACAGATATGGAGCGAAGCGTAAAAGGTGAAGTGTATAGCTCCACTTTTGATATGCCAGCAAGTAACCACACGCGCGTAGCTGAACTTGTGGTAGAAAAGGCAAAGAGAATGGTAGAGATGGGAAAAGATGTTGTGATTTTATTAGATTCCATTACACGCCTTGCAAGAGCCTACAATACTGCTACTCCAAGCAGTGGAAAAGTGTTAAGTGGAGGGGTTGATGCAAATGCTTTGCATAAGCCAAAACGCTTTTTTGGAGCAGCAAGAAATATTGAACAAGGCGGAAGCTTAACAATTATCGCCACAGCCCTTATTGAAACAGGTTCAAGAATGGACGAAGTGATTTTTGAAGAATTTAAAGGCACAGGAAATAGCGAAATCGTGCTTGCTAGAAATATTGCAGAGCGCAGAATTTATCCAGCAATGGATATTTTAAAGAGTGGCACACGCAAAGAAGAATTACTTTTAGGACAAGATAAGCTCCAAAAAGTTTGGGTATTGCGCAATGCAATCCATCAAATGAATAATGAAATTGACGCTCTTACATTCCTTTACTCACAAATGCAAAAAAGTAAAGACAATGAAGAGTTTTTAAATATGATGAATGATAGCGCAAAAGACTAAAATTACTCCACAAAGAATTGGAGTATTTGATAGTGGAGCAGGTGGAATTAGTGTTTTAAAAAATCTTATAGAATCTCATAATTTCAAAGAAATTCTTTATTATGGCGATACGGCACGCGTGCCTTATGGAGTAAAAAGCAAGGATACTATTAGGCAATATTCTTTAGAAGCCCTTGATTTTTTCTCCCCTTTTAAACTTGATTTACTCATTGTTGCGTGCAATACCGCTAGCGCATATGGATTAAGCGCAATGCAAGAAGTTGCTCCCTATCCTGTTATAGGCGTGATTGAGCCTGGAATCCTAGCCTTACAAAATGCAATCCAAGATAAAAATGCAAAGATTCTAATTCTAGGCACAAAAGCCACTATTTGTAGCAATCTTTATAGCAAACTTCTTAGAGAAAAAGGCTATTTAAACACTTTTGGGCTTGCTACAAGCCTTTTTGTGCCAATTGTTGAAGAAGGAATCTTTGAAGGTGCAATTTTAGATTCCACCATTGCGCATTATTTAAAACAATACCCAAGCACACCTAATGCAATTATTTTAGGTTGCACACATTTTCCACTTATTGCAAATTCCATTGCAAACTTCTACTCCAATAAGCCATTGCTTATCCACTCTGGTGAAGCAATTATGGAATATTTGCAAAACTTTTACACCTTGCAATCTTTCAAAGAGACTCCAAAAGTTAAGTTTTATGCAAGCGATTATGTAGAGAACTTGGAAAAAATAGCTAATCTTTGGCTTAAAAAGTGATTTTATACTTCACGCCTGCCTTTGTGCTATCATCGCCCTTTTTGTTATTTTCCCGTTCAACATAAGTAGTAAAGTTTTTAAAAGGTGAGTATCCCACACCATATTTCCAAGTGCGTTCATCTATCAAATCATCATTTTGCACCAAACTTTGTTCAAAATACAATTTTTTCAAGGATTTGTGCTGGATTCTGTGTTTTGCCCCATAGCTACCACTCCACATTTGAGAAGTTGGATTGTGATTAATGCCACCAAGTAATTCTAAAGTATTAATTTTATCCTTATGCACGCGATATACAAGATTAAAATCACCCCCTATTCCACTTTCATTTTGCGTTGCTACACCATCAAGATGAATCTCAAGATTGATTACATCACTTTTATTGCTTTGTCTTATTGTTTCTTTAATATAATCACTAAGCAATGTTGAAACCTTATCAAATCCAGCACCCACAACATATTCATTAAACATATCTTCTGTTTCTAAATCAAAATCTTCTTTTGATTTAGATTGTTTTTTGACTTGAAAATTATTTATTACTACTTTATCGCTACTTAAAGCCGGTAATGGAATCCCAAAACGATCTCCTAGTGGCTTAAATGCTTCAAGAGGATTCTTTCTTTTGATATCAAGTTTTAAATATTGTGCAATATCACTTTTTAGCTTTATGGGAGCATTTTGCGCAAAAGAAAAAGAAAAAATAAAAATAAAAATAAAAATAAAAATCCACAACACTTTCATCTTATCAGTTTATCAAAAATTTATAAATCATTAGAAAATATTAATATTGCAACTCTTTAATCTTTTGTAAAAATTGCTCCAAATCCTCAGCCTTTGCTTCCACCTTTAAGCTCACTCCATTGCTCAAAAACTCTTTTTTAACGATTTGGATTCCAACTTTTTTTGCCAAATATTCCACCTGTGCAAAAAGTGCAAAATCTATCGTAATTTGCGCATTTTCTTTTGGAATATACAACGCAAGCCTACCAGAAACTTTTGCCGCTAATACAGCATCTTTTGCACCTTGTGTATAAGCACGCACAAGCCCACCTGTGCCTAAAAGCGTTCCACCAAAATAACGGATAGTTAGCAACCCACACTCTATCAACCCATACCCACGCAAAACCTTAAGTGTAGGCATTCCTGAAGTCCCTTTAGGCTCTCCATCATCACTAAAGCTCTCTTCAATTTGCCCTTTATCATTTAAAAAACGCGAAGCAGTTACAAAATGCACAGCCTTGGGATGCTTTTGGCGCATTTTTAGATTCCAACTTTCCACTTCTATTTTTGGAATCACATAGGAAATGAAGCTTGAACCTTTTACTTCAAAACTAGACTCCACAATTTCTAAGGGATAATATAAATCTTCCATTAATTGCGCTTAAGCTCTCCATTGGCATAGGCTATAATTTTTTTATATATAAAATCCAATCCCACAATCTCACAAACTGCGCCTTTTACAATTGCTTGTTTTGGCATTCCAAATACGACACAACTCGCTTCATCTTGCGCAATTGTATAAGCCCCATTGTCATACAATTCTTTAATCCCTATACTTCCATCATCTCCCATTCCTGTAAGAATAATCGCTAATGCCACCTTTCCTGCTACATTATTTAAGCTTCTAAACATCACATCAACACTAGGACAATGGCGTGAAATACGGATTCCATCTTGCGCCCTTGCATAATAATCATTTCCATGCCTATCAAGTAACATATGAAACCCACCGGGTGCTAAGTACGCACAAGAATCTCGCAAAAGCACTCTTTCATTCACTTCAAAAACATCTAATTTGGAATTTATGTTTAAGCGATTTGCAAAGGAAGTGGAAAAACCGCCTGGAATATGCTGTGTAATAATAATAGGAGGTAGATTGCGCGGAAGTTGGTTTAAAATCTTAGCAATCGCATCAACACCGCCTGTGCTTGCCCCAATAGCAATAATGCGTTTCCCATCGCCTTTATAGGGCGTAGATTTTAATAATTTATCCGGATGATATTTCTCGCTTATATTTGCCTTAAGCACCCTATTCTGCCACCTTTACAAAGATATTCTGCCCCAGTCTATCCACCTTTGGAGCAAGTCCTAAAATACTTTCACTATGCCCTAAATACAAGGTTCCACCAAGTTTTAGACGAGAAAAGAGCTTGTGCAAAATCTGTTCTTGATCTTCAACCTTAAAATAAATCAATACATTACGACAAAAAATAATATCAAACTCTTTTGCGCCAAAAGGATAATTTGGAGCATAAAGATTATGCTGCTTAAAGGTTAGAATCTTTTTTAGATTCTGTTTTGCATTCATACTAATTTCACGATCATTGAGTCTTGTAATATCAAAATATTCTTTCAACTCTAACCAAGTTGGCAAAGGATTTAAGCGAGTATCCACAATATAATTTCCATTTCTAGCCACTTCCAGTACAGAAGTATCAATATCAATAGCTTGCACGCTCACTTGTGTATTTGATTTGTAAATTTCTTTTGCAAAAAGCAAGGTTGCTGCAATAGAGTAAGGCTCCTCACCCGTAGAGCTTGCCGAACAAAGCACCTTAAAAGGCTCATCATCTTGCAAGCGTTGAGACAAGATTCTATCTACCATATCTTTAAAATGGAATCCCTCTCTGAAGAAATCTGTCTTATTTGTTGTAAAAGCATTAATAAAATCTTGTTTAAATTGTCCGCGCCTTAGTGCAATAAAAAAAGCTGTATAATCTTGTATATCAAGATCTCGTGAAAGTTTATCAAGACGATTTTTAATTGTAGAATCTTTATTTGCTGGCATATGAATTCCAGCAAATTTATAAATTAACTCGCGCGCTTGATTAATATCCTCTTGATTAATAAGTGGTGGCATATCTTCCCTCTCCCTAGCCCTTTTCTTTTTTGTAAGCTTCTTGCCAAGCCTTTGGCGTTAATGTATCTTGCACCTGCCCGATTGCTTGATATTCTTTGTAATAATCTTCCACAAAGGATAGAATCTTAGAATCCTTTGGCTTGTAATTACCTTTAGAGTCTTTTTTTACATAATACTCTAAAAACAAACTTGCATCTTGCTTATTTAAATACACGCTAATTAATTGATTATAAACTTCTAAGTATCTTTGCTCCAAAACTTTAAGATTTGCTTTATTCAAATCAATTCCTAAAGCAACACCATTCTCAAAACTTCCTTTATAAGACAAAACTTTAGAATCAAAAAGCACTTGCAAATGGATAAGTCCCTCGCAATAATACGGTAATACTTCATCTTCTTGCATCCAAGCAATCAAGCCAACAGCACGCGCAATCATATTGCAAACCAATTCTTTTAAAAGTGGCTTTTGCTCTCTTGTGAAATAATATGCCAGACCGCCCATTGTTGCCTTAAATTCTTCAATATTTTTAAATTGTCCCTTTGCATTCATTTGCAATTCACTATCTAAATCCACCCACAAAATATGCCCAAACTCGTGTCCTATGGTAGAAATCTCATACACCCTATACCAATCTTGTTCCCTAAAATACAGCAACTCTCTGTTAAAATCTAAAAATTCTTTTGGGAAAGTTTTACTTGAAAGCAACATAAAAGGCTTTGCCAAAGATAACTCACGCACACGATCAGGAAAATAAAAAATCTTTTTGCCATATTTTGCACTCACTTTTTCATCATTTGGCACAACTTGCGCACTAAAAAGCCCATTTAACTCTGCCCCATAAAACAACAAAGGCATTCCCCCATAATTCTGCGTTTTTGATAAAGATTGCTTCACGCAATTTTCAATAGAATCTTTAAAAAGCGTATGCTTAAATTGCTTGCTATATTCTATATAAAAGTCCCATATTAGCTCTTTTGAGAGTTTAAAGTCTGCATTTGCACTAGGCTCTAGTAAATCCACACCATTATAAATTCTAGCAATCCTTAAATCCCACTCTGGCGCAACAGCCTTTCTAAAATGGTCTTCATAATATTCTAAAGGATGTCCAATTTGCAAAGGTGTGGAGATCTGCATCCAAGCTTTATCCACAAGTCTCCAAGATTCCAATAATAAGCTAGTATCCCTTTGCATTAGGGCATTTTGGAGTGCTTTTAAATATGCAATATGCGCTTCTTTTTGCTCTAAGGGTGGACAAACTTCTTCTAAGCCTTCAAGGGCTTCTAAGCCCTTGTTAAATGTTTGATTTAAATCTCTAAATTCTTTTTGAAAAAACTCCGCATAAGCTACGGCTTGATAAATAGAGTCCTTAAGCACAGGCACAGAATAGCTTCTATCGCTAAATTCCCCCTTAGCACTAAATCCCCCTTCATTTGCAAAGTCTTTTTGACAACACTCAATACTAGACTCTAACGCCTTTAAAATCGCATTACAATCCCCATTAAAACACGCGTTTAAATCCTTATTAATTCCTAGAATCAATTCCTTCTGCCACGCAAAGAAAAAAGCATTAAATACAATTCCAATCTCATGCACAAACTCTAAAAGAGCACGCAAAAAAGGAGTCAAAAGCACATTATCCTTAACATACTTTAGCAATTCTGTGTGCTTTTGTAAATAAAAATCACACGTGATTTCTAAAAGCATTGCACGAAGTTTTAAGCCTTCTTGCTCGCCTACATTTAGTTTTTGTAGCATATTTAAAAGCGCGCCCTCTTTTAAACCCACAATACGTTCCACGCAGGCAAAACGCGTTTGGATTTCATCAGGCAAATTTTTAAAGACGGGTTCTAAAAGCGCACTTATAGTTTTAGATTCCAACTTTTCATAAAGAGCATTAATGCTTTTATTTTGAGATTCTAAATAACGATAAAGCGTAATAATATCGCCTAAAATTTTTTCATTAATATTTTTATCCATTGCGTTATTTTTGTATGTTTTTATGCGCTTTTATAGCTTCATAGGCGACATTAATCTCTTGTAATTTTTCTGTGTATTTTTCAATAATAGACTCATCTAAGCCTTTATGGTGCAAAATATCAGGGTGATACTCCCTAACAAGCTTTTTGTAAGCACTTTTAATTTGTTCCATAGAATCCTCTTCGCTTACACCTAAAATCCTATAAGATTCTTGTAAGCTCTTTGTTTGTGTATTGTTTGCATAAAATTTTTCAAATGCATCATAAAGCGCATTAAAATCAGCATTTTCAATCTCTAAATACGCGGCTACATCCAAAATTATTTCACGCTCATTTTCTCCAAGCTTGCCATCAGCATACGCAAGTGATAACATATATTCTACAAGCTTTAAGCGGTTTTTATATTGCCCTTTTGTGCGCTCAGCATAACGCGTTGTTAGTTCCTCTACACTCTGCGTTGTTGTTTCAAAAATCTTGTGTAAAATTCCTAAAATCTCGTCTTTTTGATACATTGCACTTTGTAGCATTAACGCATCACCAATATCTATAATAGTGTTTTCCATAAGCTCTAACTCTAACTCACACACTTTTCCATCGCTTTGCGCAAGCTTTGCAAGCAAGCCAACAATTAAGCCATACTCACTCTCTCTAATCTTATCTTCACGGCTTAATTCTTGTGGCTGTGGCTGATTTTTATAAGGATTTTGGTATTGATTAAAATCTTGCGAATCGCCTTGAGAGTCAATTTGTGGTCGCTTATGAGGATGATTTAAATAATCTTTAAAATTAATAAATGCAATTGCTAAAATTACAATGGTAACAAGTAGTAAAATTTCCATATTTTTACCCTATTTACTAAAAAAGCCCTTGAATTTACTAAAAACTCCACTTGGAGCTAAAAACCCTAACTCTTGTAGCTTCGCTTTAATTGCACTTAACCCGTCCGCATTTGCTTCTACTTCCACACTCTGCGTTGCAATATCTACGCGCAAACTCGGGTATTGTGCCAATAGTGCATTATTAATTTTTTTTACACAACCTTCACATTTAATATTTTGACATTGAATTTTTTGCATTTTGGATTCCTATATATTTATATCTTGTAAGTGGTGGGCCCTATAGGACTTGAACCTATGACCAATCGGTTATGAGCCGAGTGCTCTAACCAGCTGAGCTAAGGGCCCCTTTTTGAAAAAGAATTGTGATTATACACAAATTTATATCTAAAGGCAAGCAAGTTTTCAAGGATAGCAAAAAGAATAATAAAAGTAATAAAGCTACTTCCTCCATAACTAAATAAGGGTAATGGAATCCCAACTACAGGAGCTAAACCAATAGTCATAGCAATATTTACACCAGAATAAATAAACACAAGCAATCCAACACAATATGATACAACTTTTAAAAAATAATCTTTTTCATCTACCTTGCTCATCGAAAAAATATGAAAAATCAAAGCACCATAAAGGATAAATAACCCAATTATCCCCACAAATCCAAACCTTTCCGCAAAATAAGGAAAAATAAAATCACTTGTCGCAATGGGCAAAAACTTATATGCCACTTGCGTAGCTTCTTCTTTCTCCTTGCCATACGCTCCACCAGAACCAATAGCAATAATAGATTGCTTGACTTGATAATCTGGATCTTTTAGCACAAAATCCATAATGCGCTTTTTTTGATAATCGTGAAGATTTGCATACAAAATTGGTGATAAAAACATCACACCAGCAAATAAAGTTAACCAAATTTTATAATTTACTCCAATTAAAAACAACATTCCAAAACTCATAAGCAGCAACACCAAAGCCGTCCCTAAATCCGGTTGTTTTAACACAAGCACAAAAGGCAACAACACAAAAAAAGAAAGTTTTAAAAAATCAAGCAATTTATAGCCATTTCTCTTAGGGGGATTTTTGTTAATTAAATATGCCATCATTAAAATCAGTGCAGGCTTCATCGTCTCTGATGGCTGAAAGGTAAAATGCACAAAAGGTATCTCAAGCCACCTTTGCGCTCCCAAACGCGTATCGCCAAAAAATTCCACCGCCACAAGCAATAAAATATTAATCCAATAAAACCCAATAATTAACCACGATATTTTCTGCACTGGAATCAAAAATACCACTACAAAAACCAACAATCCCACAAAAATATAAATCAATACCTTATTGCCTAAAAATACATTATTTTCATTAATTAAATACCAAGAGAGCAAAATAATAGGCACAATCAATAAAGGCAGTGTAAAATCAAAATATGCTAAAATCTTGCGATTAAAACCAAACAAAACAAAACCTTGAAAAATAAAAAATTTTTAGAATTTTAACATAAAGAACCCCCCATGCAACAAGATTTTAACCAAAATCCGCAAAATTTAAACACTTTTGCAATAACAGATAAAAATCAAGGAATCCGCGCAGATATTTTTCTCTCTAAAACCTTAAATCTCTCCCGCTCCAAAGTGCAAAATTTAATCAGCAAACAAGCAATCCTTCTAAACTCCAAACCCCTAAAAAAATATGGAACCATATTAAACGCCAACGACACTTTGAAGCTAATCTCTCAAGCAAAAGCTAAACAAGATTCCAACTCGCAGCATTTGCAAGACTTAAATATCCCTATTATATACGAAGATTCTGATCTTTTAATTCTCAATAAACCCGCCAATCTCATTGTGCATAGAATTGATGAAAACGATACGCAATTTACCCTTGTAGATTATCTCAAGCAAAAAGGCTTTGCGCTTTCAAATTTAGGCGATTCTTATCGCTTAGGAATTGTGCATAGGCTAGATAAAAATACAAGTGGAGCAATAGTAATTGCCAAAAACAACGCTACACACGCACATTTAAGTATGCAAATTAAATCCAAGCAAATGGGGCGCTATTATCTTTGCATTATTAATCAACCTTTGAAAAACCCACAAACCGTAGAAATACCAATAATGCGTCACCCAAAACAACGCTTAAAATACATTACCACTACAAATAATGTTAATGCCAAAACTGCCAAAACAGCCTTTTTTATGATTCCAACACTTCTAGATTCCAATTTTTTAAAAACAGAAAATCCAAAAAAAGAGATTCCAACTTTAATAGGAGCGAAACTTTTCACAGGCAGAACTCACCAAATCCGCGTGCATTTAAACTCTATTAATCGCCACATTTTAGGTGATGGATTCTATGGTTATAAGGGCAATTACACAGGCAGAATTCTTCTCCACGCACATTTTTTACATCTCATACATCCTAAAACACAGAAACTTTTAGAATTTCATGCGCCCATTCCTGATGATATGCAAAATTTTATTAAGACGCATTTCAATCTCCCAATCCACCAAAATGCAGAATTTTTTAAGATTCCTCTACCCTATATTTACAAACAGCAATTTCACACAATTTAATGCAATTTTTGTGTATTTTATGCTAAAATCTCAAATTTCAAGCCCAAAATATCTAGGAATATATTATGCAAAAAATTTTTCCTTTAAACATTCTAGGTGGAATCCTAAGCTTATTTTTTTTTCTATTTAGTGGTTGTAGTAGTGCTGTTTTTAACACAAAAACAACCATTAATAGCAATATTAATCCCCCAAGTGATATTCGTGTTTTAAGTGATGTCAATACCATTGCTTTTGAATGGAAACTTGTGCAAGATCCAAGCGTAATGGGATATTACATTTATCGCAAAGAAACCAATGAACAAGACTTTAAAAAAATTGCCACATTAGAGTCTCGCTTCAATACACATTATGCAGACAATGATCTAAAAGCTGGCACACAATATATCTATTACTTTACCACTTTTGATAAAGATCGCAATGTTTCTTCATATTCTCCAGCAGTTAGCGCCACAACACTTTCAATTTCTGCCATAACTTATGTAGAAGCCATCAGTAATTATCCTCGTAAAGTCAAGGTGCTTTGGAATCCTCATCAAGATCCACGCGTTGTTGGCTATATTATTCAACGCAAAGATAAAAATGGAGCTTGGAAAGAAGTGGGAAATGTAAAAAGTCGCTTATTGGTAGAATTTTTAGATACAAAACTAGAAGATGGAACAACCTACACTTACCAAGTTTTAGCCTATAATGCAAAAAATTCTCTCTCTATTCCATCTTCAATTGTAAGTGCCACAACCAAACCAAAGCCAACACCTATTACAAACTTGCGTGCCACACTTAATGAGCCAAAGAAAATCACTCTAAACTGGGATTTACACCCAAACCAAGAGGTTACTTCCTACAAGATTCTACGCTCTGGATTTATTTCTAGTATATTTAGCACCATTGCAACAATCCCTAGCAATACAAACACCTATCAAGATATAATTAAAAAAGATGGGGAACGCTATCAATACAAAATCGTTGCCACTGATAAAGATGGAATTGACAGCCTTGAGAGCGAACCAATTACCGGAGCAACGCTGGCTATTCCAAATGCGCCAAGCATTACTTATGCACGCATTGAAAATGGCTCTGTTGTTCTTAAATGGGTTCCAACTGATGATCGTGCTAAAGAATACATTGTCTATAAAAAAGATTCTGTTTTCTTTGGCGAAACTTTGCGCTATAATCAAGTTCTAACGCCAGAATTCATAGACAAAGAAGTTAAAGCAGGCGAAAAATACTATTATCGTATAAGTGCCGTCGATGAAAATGGCTTGGAATCCAAACCTTCAGAAGAAGTTACACTCTCTTTACCAAAATAGTATGCCTCATTTTAAAACATCAAAGCTAATACTTCCAAATCTCCCCCATAAAGTTGCACATAGTGCGGGGGAATTTGAATTCCTAGAGCTTTTTATTTCTAAAAATCATCCAAATTTTTCTCTTTTACAACTCCGTTTCACTCCTAAAAACAGCACGCAAACCAAAGAGTTTTTTCTAGAAATTAAAAGAAATCAAAAAGAAATTCTTGTGCGATTTGACAAATACTCACGCATTGCGCCCATTGAAATTATTAAAAATGCCCTTGAAATCCTTATGCAAATGCAAGATTCCATTCTTACACACAATCTAAATCGCCGAGCAATTAGCCCAGAATTTAAACTCCCATTTATTAAAGAAATCAACGATTTTTTAGACTTTCATACGCTTTTTTCTAAAACCTGTCAAAAATCTAAATGTAACTTTAAAGAAATTTGGTTAGAAATCGGCTTTGGTAGTGGCAGACATTTACTCCATAATGCAAAAAATTACCCTGATATTTTGCATATCGGACTTGAAATTCATCATCCTTCACTAGAACAAGTTGCACGCCAAATAGGCATCCAAAATTTAGAAAATATCCTTATTTTAGCCTTTGACGCACGAATTTTCCTAGAGTTACTTCCTTCTAACGCACTCCATAAAATTTTCGTGCATTTTCCTGTGCCTTGGGACAAAAAACCCCATCGCAGAATCTTTAGTCAAGCTTTTGTTGCGCAATGTGCTAGAGTTTTAAAGCAAAATGGACACTTACAACTACGCACCGATAGCCTAGAATATTTCATTTTTGCCAAAGATTTAATGGAGCATTTCAAAAATTTCTTTAGAATAGAAACACGCAAAAATGCACAAGAAGCCATTGTTAGCAAATATGAAGCGAGATGGCTAAGAGAACAAAAAGATATTTATAACCTTGAATGCTATGCGCTTCAAATCTCCAAAAATCAAAGATTAGATTTTGATTTTGCATTTAATGCTACACTTTTGCCTAACAATCTAAGTCTTCAAAAAATACGCCAAAGCGACTATTTTCTAAACCTTGAAGATCTATTTTTAGGCAATAAAAACAAGCTTTTAAAAATTGCTTTTGGAGATTTTAACTACCCAGAAACACGCTATGTTTTACAAGATTCCAATTTACATTATTTCAAAAATAATCCACTGCCCACAGCAATTAATCACAGAGCGCACAACCTTTTAAATGCGTGCATTACGCACAATAAGGAATCCTTATGAATCCTGTCATACAAGCACAAAACATTAATCTAGGCTATAAAAACGAAATCATTATTAAAAATGCAAGTTTTAGTATCTATCCTAAAGAATTTGTGTTTGTTAGCGGACCTAGCGGAAGTGGTAAAAGCACTCTTTTGCGTTCAATGTATGGGGATCTACCCTTAAAAAGCGGCTCTCTTGAAGTCTGTGGCGTGGAAATGTTTAAGGCAAATAAAAAAAACATAGAGATTTTACGTCACCACCTAGGAATCATTTTTCAAGACTACAAACTCATTAAGGATTTTAATGTAGAAAAAAATGTAATGCTACCTATGGTTATAGGAGGCTTCACTAAAGAATCTTGCCAAGCCCAGACTGACAGACTGCTTGCACATATTAAACTTTCCCATAAAGGCAGTAAATATCCTATGGAGTTAAGTGGTGGAGAACAGCAACGCGTAGCAATGGCGCGTGCTTTAGCACATAATCCACTTTTAATCCTAGCTGATGAACCCACAGGAAACTTAGATGATTATTCCTCTGAAGTAATATGGAATCTCCTAAGGGGAGTTAATGTGCAGCTAGGCATAACCGTAGTTGTTGTAACACATAGAATCCCAGAAACATTAGGGATTAATTATAGGCATTTTCACATTGAAGAAGGGGTGATTTATGAACTCTCTTAAAAATCATTTAAGTCTAATTATCCCACTTGTTGCCTTACTTTTTGCGCTAGAGAGTATTTTGCTAGTTAATCGCACATTAAGTGATTATGAAAACAAACTTGGTAAAAACTACGCAATCATTCTAGCAAGCAAACAGGAATTATCTCTAGAATCCTTGCGCAATAAAATCACAGAAGCACAATCTTTAAGCAAAATTGATACGCAAATTGTCCTAGACAGGCTTAAAAACAACATAAGTCAAGCAAATTTAATTTTACTTAAAAAATCCTTACCATACTTCTATTCCCTAACACTTAATACCTATCCTAGCGATTCACGCTTAATTGCTATCCAAAAATCTTTAGAAAGCTTTGATGATATTGTTCGGATTGAAACCTTTACTAAAAGCCATAATCAAATCTACCAACTTCTACTTATCATCAATGGTAGCATTATGATTTTTTCAAGTCTTATTGCGTTAATTAGCCTGCTTTTAATGTTTAAACAAATTGAAATTTGGAAATTCCAACATTTAGAGCGAATGGAGATTATGACTCTCTTTGGCGCACCTTTATGGATGCGCTCCCAAGTGCTATTCCGCCTAGCTTGTATAGATACAATTCTTGCAACACTAATCGTTGCTAGTGGTTTATTTTATATTGCTCAAAATCCTTCCTTACTAATATTTTTTCAAGAGCTAGGATTAAATCCGGAGATTTTCTCCCCCATTTTAGATTCCATTGTTTTACTTCTTACAGGGCTTACACTCTCTTTAATCTCTGTATGGATTGTAAGTTTGCAACAAAAAGATTAACTAGGATATTAAATGCGTGCCTTTCTTATCGTATTTTTCTCTCTTGCATTGCTAAACGCCCAAACAGATATTCACAAAAAAATCTCACAAAACCAAACCGCACTAGAAAGCAAAAAGAAAAAAGAAGCGCAAATTAACGCCAAACTCCAAGAACTAGGCGACACAATCAACAAACAAGAAAAAGAAAGTAAAAATTTAGAACAAATCATTCTCTTAAGCGAAGAAAATATCTCCAAAAACCAAAAAGAATACGAAGCCAAAGAAGCCCTTATCAAAAATCTATCAAACAACCAAAACTCCCTTTTTCAAACACGCAAAAAAATAGAAACAGAGATTACTAACTTAATCTTAAAAGACATTTCTTTTGTGATTTTACTAAACGACTTTCAACCAGAATCCATTCAAGACTTCATCACAGAAGAAAGCTTTAAAACCTTAAGCAACGCCACAAAATCTCACCTAAAAGAACTAAGCATTAAACAAAGCGAAACAATCGCCACACTCCAAAATCTCCAAAAGGAAATCACTGCGCTAAAACGATTCATTGACACAGAAAACAAAAAGCGTCAAGAGTTAAAAGAACTTCAAAATAAGCAAACAACACTCATTGCAAACTATCAAAAAGAAATCACAAAATACAACAACGAACTTCAAAAAATCATCAAAGAACGCGATGCAGTGCAAGAAATCTTAGTTAATCTTAATATCCTAAAAAGTCAAGAAGAAGAAAAGCGCAAAAAACGCGAAGCCTTAGCACAAGCAGAAGCTAAACGCCAACAAGAAGCTAAACAAAAGTTGGAATCCAAAACCGCAAGCACAAGCGATAAAACCAAAAATACGATTCCAACTTCACAACCCAAATCTGCCACCAAACCTTCCACAAAAGAACCCATTAAATCCTCTGATGGCTTTGATGTCCGTCAAGTAGCAAACTCTTACCACGATATTAGCACCACAAAATACAAAGGCGCAAAAACCATCGCCCCCCTTGATAATTTCGCCATTGAAAAACGCTTTGGACCTTATTTTGATCCTGTGTATAAAATGAAAGTCTTTAATGAATCTATTACCCTAACCCCAAAAGGCGATGACAAGGTAAAAAGTGTGCTAGATGGCAAAGTTGTGTTTGCCAAAGATACTCCTATTTTAAAACGCGTTGTAATCATTGAACACAAAAACAATATGCACACTATTTATGCGCAACTTGATAAAATTGCCCCCACAATCAAGCCCGGACGATCAGTAAAAAAGGGCTACACCATAGGACGCGTAGAAAATGCACTCAAATTTGAAGTTACACTAAAAGACAAACACATTGATCCCCTTGAACTCATAAACACAAAAAATATTTAAATTTTATAAATTTTTTCCCCATCCCTTATCTTTTAAATAAAATATCCGATATACTACACAGATTAATATTTTTGCAAGGAGGCAATATGAATGTAAATGAACTTGGAATGAATCTTGCTAACACTCAAAATAGTGCAATGTATTCTAAGCAAAATCAAATGCAGGCTCCCACAAAAACACAAGCTATGCAAAAAGAAATGGAAAGCCTAAATGAAGAGCAAAAAATACAAGAGCAAAAAGAAAAGTTAAATGAACTTGCACAGCAGTTAAACAGAGAGTTAAACCCACTAAACACAAATGTTACATTTGGTTTTAGTGAAGATATTGAAGGGCTTTATGTAACTGTGAGCGAAAGAGATACCAACCGCATTATACGCAAGATTCCAAGCGATGAAGCAATGGAATTAATGGCAAAAATGAAAGAAGTTGTTGGCATTATCTTTAATAAACAAGCATAATTTTATAAGGAGATTGTTATGGCTTTAGGATCTATGGCTGTATTAGGTATTGGTAGCAACTTGAGCTGGGATGTTATCAACCAGATGAAAGACCAAGAAGTAAAATGGAGAATTGACCCAATCACTCAAAAAATAGAAGCAAATATGAAGCAACAAACAGAGCTTACTTCTCTTATGACAATGATGACTTCATTAAACTCTAGTTTTAAAACTCTCTCTGATTATAGTACCTATCAACAACGCAACACTTCCGTAGAAGGAAATGGCGTTAAAGCAACTGCAGGAGAAGGTTTAGCAATCCAAGATATTAAAATCAATGTTAATCAACTCGCACAAAATGATGTCAATCAATTAGGAATGCAGTTTGCCTCAAGGGATGCGGTTTTTACAAACAAAAACACAACAATTGATTTTTATCACGATGGCACAAATTATAGCATTGATGTAAAAGCCGGCGCAACACTCTCAGAAGTTTCCCAAAGTATTACTGACGCAACAGGCGGTAAAGTTGCAGGTATTATTATGAAAACAGGTGGGGATAATCCCTATCGTCTCATGATTCAAAGTAAGGATTCTGGAAAAAATAATAAAATCTATTTTGGTAGCACGCTAGAAAGTGCTGCAGCTCCGGGTGGTAAAATCACAAAAGGAACACTTGAGGTTGAAATTGGCGGGAAAAAGCTTTCAGTAGATTTAAGCAAAATTGGCAGTGATTTTGGCAATGAAGCAAAAGATAATGCGAAACTAATGCTGGATGCAATCAATAAAGAGTTAGAGAAACCAGAAAATAAAGATCTGAAAGACAAGATTGATAAAGGTGAGATTACTATTGACTTAAATAATAGCGGAAAGGGCTTGCTATTTAATGACTCAACCGGAAATCCCATCAAAGTGAAAGTAACTGATGCTATGGTGCAAGCAGCAGATGGAACAAGCGAAACAAAAACGGATTTAGGTTTTACTAAAACAGAAAGTAGCACAAAAGATTTAATCACGGGAAGCAAAAGTGTAACAGGTGGTAGTCTCAAAGGAACAATCACTATTAATGGTGAAAAAATTAATTTAAGCACTCTTGGTCAAGCAGGTGCTACAAGCGAGCAAAATGCTCAAAAAATTGCAGAAGAAATCAACAAAAATGCACAACTCAAAGATAAAGTTGAAGCCAAAGTAGAAAATGGCAAACTCATCTTAAATAGCAAAGATGGCAAAGAAATTAGAATCGGGGCAGAAGGTAAAGACGATAAAGAAAAGTCAGAAATTTTGGAATCTATCGGCTTAAAATCTGGAACATTCACTTCTTCTCAAAGCTTCTTAAGCGAGATGAAGATTGAAAATATCCAAAAAGCACAAAATGCAGAATTTACTTACAATGGAATCAAAATTGAGCGCGATAAAAACAATATTGATGATGTTGTTTCTGGATTATCCTTAGAACTTACAGCAGTAACTGAAAAAGACAAAGAAGTTACCGTGCGTGTCTCAAGAAATGATGAAGGAATCTCAGAGGCAATGGAAGCACTTGTAGAAAGCTACAATGAAATGTATAACAAAATTCAAGAGCTTGTAAAATACGATGAAGAAACAGAAATTGCTGGCGTGTTTAATGGAAATAGTGAAATCCGTAGCATTGTGCGTCAAATTAATACCTTAATTACTTCCAATGATGTCAATGGAAAAAATCTTGTGGGCTATGGAATCTATATGAATGAAGATGGCACATTAAAATTTGACAAAAGTAAGTTTGATACCGCTTACAAGGAAGATCCAGATGCGGCAATCTCTTTCTTTAGAAGCTCTACAAGCACCATTAAAGGTGAAAGCGTAGAGGTTGATGGCGTTTTTACAAAGTTGCGCAATACAATGGATGGATTAATCACAGGCGATAAATCCACGCTAAAAATCTTAGAAACAAAACTCATTGATGAGCAAAAAACTTTGGACAAAGACAAAACCTCTACACAAGAAAGTATTGATTTGCGCTATGAAACTATGGCTTCTAAGTGGTCAGCATACGATCAACTCATTGCAAAAACACAACAACAATCACAAGTTGTTACGCAAATGATCCAACAATCTATGAATTCATAAAGGCTTAAGTAATGAAGGGGAATTTGGCTTATAACTCATACCAACAAAACTCGGTTGCGGTAGAATCTCCCGCAAGACTTGTGGAGATGCTATATGAAGGAATCTTGCGCTTTGCTTCTATGGCAAAGCGTTGTATTGACTCACAAGATATTGAAAAAAAGATTTATTATATTAACCGCACCACAGACATTTTTGTGGAGCTATTAAACTCACTAGATTATGAAAAAGGTGGGCAAGTTGCGCATTATCTAACAGGACTTTATACGCACCAAATCAAACTTTTAACGCAAGCAAATATGGAAAATAGTAAAGAAAAAATTGATATTGTAATCAAAGTAACAAAAGGCTTATTAGAAGCTTGGAAAGAGGTAAATCATGAATTGGCTTAATGAGTTAAAAGTAGCATATTTAAATAAGAATGATAATAAAATGAGTGAATTATTAGATAATCTACCAACATTAAAAACGCGTGATGAAATGTTTGAAGCTCTAGCAATTATGGAGCAAATCACAGAATATGCAAAAGCGCAAAAAGAGAGATTAGGCGATGAAATGCGCAAACTCAAACAAACTAAAAATTTTCTCCCTAAAGAAGAAAAAATCTCTAGACTTAATTTATCTTTTTAAAGTTTTGGGTTAAAATTTCTCTTTTTTTGGAGAGATTTTATGCAATGGAAACCTATTGATATTGAAGATAAAGAATTATTAACAAGCTACTTCACTTCAAACCATATTTTAGTCTCAGATCTTACTTTTACAAACCTTTACCTTTGGCATTATGCAAGGCATATTAGCTATATGATTTTAAATGATTGCCTAGTGATTAAAACACAATACCCAGACCAAAATCCTTTCATTTTCTACCCTATCCACAAAAACAACAATTTAGATTCCAAAAAACAAACAATCTTGCAGATTATGGAATCCTGCAAGGGAAAGGGCTTAAAGTTTTCTATCCATTCTCTAAGCCAAGCAGATAAAACAGAACTAGAACAGCTTATGCCAAATATCTTTGATTTTATTTACAGGGAAGATAGGAGCGATTATATCTACTCTATTCCGGAACTTATTGAGCTAAAGGGTAAGAAATACCACAAGAAAAAAAACACATTTAAATCGCTTTATAGAACGCTATGCCTTTAGTTATGAAGCCCTAAGCGCGCAAAATGTTAATGAACTTATCAACACTTATCAAGCTTGGTTTGGAAAAATTAGTGATAACGCAAGCGATGGATTGCGCAATGAATATGTAGGAATCATAGAATCTTTAAAAGAATTTGAAAATCTTGACTTTCAAGGTGGAATCTTACGCGTAGATGAAAAAATCATCGCCTTTAGTTTTGGTGAACCGCTAAACAAAGATACAATCGTTATCCACATTGAAAAGGCAGATATTGAGTTTCAAGGCGCCTATCAAGCAATCAATAGAGAATTTCTAGCAAATGCGTGGAGTAACTATAAGCTTGTTAATCGTGAAGAAGACCTAGGCATTGAAGGCTTAAGAAAGGCAAAACAATCCTATCAGCCACTATATCTACAGGAAAAATTTGATGCCATCTTAAAAGAAAATTAAGAGTCTCTACTCTGTTAGAATCTAAAAAAATTTAGATTCTTTAAAACTTTTAATCCACTCTATCCTCTTTAACTGCTACAAAAATCACAGAGTGCAAAGTTCTTCTTGTGTATTCTGTAAATATGCTCTGTTGTGCATTGGAAAAGTCACTACAAACAAGATAATGTTTCTGTCCAATTTTCACAATTTGATTGATTTTTTTAAGATTTTTAAAATCAATCACATCATTATGCAAAAACTCATCAAAATTTAAATCACTTTTTGTAGTTGCCAAAACATTCTTATTATCATCAAACACGACACTAAAAATTTCACTTTCTTCTGAAATAATTTCAGATTCCTTAGGTAAGACTCCATTTAAAAACTCTTGAATTTTGGCAAAATCAAGCACAAATAAGATTCCACCCACAAAACGATGCGTAGAATCTTTTAAATAGCGATACATTAATATTGTAGGCTTATTCTCATATAAAGATGTTGATTCAAAATTTGATACAACTACTCCATCTGAACCTGTCGCGCCACAAAAATTAACCTTCTTTTTATTTAAAGTATTATCATCAAGCCCATTTAGCAAGATTGTGCCATCTTTATCAAACAAAATAATATTGTGAAAATAAGTAAAATCTTGTTCTAAAGATACTAAATGTGCCTTAATCTCAATATCTGTTGCATTTTCTTGTGCGCTAAGATATGTTACTAAATCCGCATTTTCACTAACTTGCTCCACATCTCTAATGGCTTTTGCAAAAAGTCTATCTAAACTAAATACGAGATACTTAGAGTAATACTCTACGATATTAAAAAGCGCATTATAGATTCCTTTTTGTAGTTCCCCTGTTGATTGAATACATAGAGTATTCATCTCTTCGCTTAAGATTCTAATGTTGTTTAAAATTGGATTTAGTGCGTAAGAATGGCTTTTTGAAGCAATAATTTCACCATTAATTACCACATCCCCAAGCTCTTCATTGATATTTTCACCTTCAGCAATTACGCGATCAAGTTCTTCTGTTACAAGCAAAGAATTCTCCAATAAAGAATCATTGATTTCTCTGCTAACTTGACGCTTTGCGTCAAATGCTGCGTATAAAGGCACAATCCTGCAAACACTGCACATTTTAATTGCACTCTCTAAATGTTCCAATCCATTGATTGCATTAATAGCTACCATACAAGTTTTAGAGCGATTCTCTAAAAAACTATATTCCCCGTGCTTGCTTAAAGATAAAATCTGACCGATAGGAAATATACGCACATTATCTGAAAAAACAACGCGCTCTCTCTCATTTATCACAACCAAATTCCCCTGTGGCAAACGATAAGGAAACTGCTCTAAAATCCCTTTGGCTTTCTCTTGGATATTTACAACTAATACTAATGTTATATTGGTAGCAGACTCTCTATTTGCACGCAATGGAACCACAAAAAACAATTCTGGCTTATCAGATTCTTCTGCTGTGTAATAAAAATCAACCTTCTGACAATATTCCGCATAAGATTCTATACTACCGGTTTCTAGCACATTTTGAAGCTTTGTTTTTGGATTATTCTCTTGATCTTCTGCATATTTTATACGCTCAAGCAAAGTTCCATCACTGCTATACAGAAAAATATCTTTATAAGATTGTTCAGAATTCTTACAAAATTTTTGTAAAATATTTAAAATCTTTTCTAAAGATTCTTTGGATTTTTCCTTTTCTGTTGCATTGGCAAAATCCACAGAAAGATTATGTAATATTCTGTTTTTAGAAAGCTCTAAAACACTTTCATGGCAACCCTTAACAAAACTTCCAATCATTCCCCCTACCAATTTTGCTGAAGTTAATGCCTCCTCATAAGCATTATGAAAATTTTGCTTCATAATTGTATGGATTAATTCATCTTGAAGATTTTCAAATTTTTCTTGAGTTTTCTCCATATAATCAAATAAATTTTCAGCAATATCAAGGGAGCTGATTTTTCCTGTTAAGGTTGTTTTACTTAACAAAGTGTTTAATGATGAAAATTGCGATTGATAGCGTTGCACCATTGGAACATAATTATTTAGAATACTAATGACAGATTGCTCCATTTATTAATCCTTATAATAAAATTCTGTAATTATAGCAACATATTTATAAATGATGCCTTTTTTAAAACTTCAATCTAATGCTAAAACTACAAGCAAAATCAATAAACTAAAAGAATACAAACAATATGAAACTAAAAAACAAAAAGGATTCCAACAAAGGGAATCCTTAAGTTAGAATTTTAAAGCTCTGGTTTTGGTGTTTTTTCCGTAGAAGCTGGAAGTTGTGGATAGATTATTTTTGGCTTTTCACCCGTTAATGCATTCAAGAAAGTTGCAATTTGCTTTGCTTCTTTATTAGAAATTTTAATCCCTAGTTGCGTACTTCCCATCTCTTTAATAGCATCTGTCAAGCTCCAAATTGCTCCATTATGAAAATATGGTGCAGTTTCAGCAACATTACGCAATGTTGGAGTTTTTACCATTCCATTTTCATCACCTTTAAAATTTCCAATATTTGCAAACTTGTATTTATTAACAACCTCAAATGCCTGCATTGTTCCACCGAGATTTGGACCTGAATGACAAGCTGTGCAACCCTTATCCATAAAGACTTCCAAACCCTTTTTCTCTTCCTTGCTTAGTGCATTTTCATTACCCTTTAAGAACGCATCATAACGCGAAGGAGTAATTAAAGTACGCTCAAAAGTTGCAATCGCATCAGCAATATTATCAAATGTTAATCCTTTTTTGCCATAGATTTTTTCAAACTCTGCTTTATATTCTGGCATAGAGAAGATTTTTTCCACCGCAAGTTTTGCAGGAGTTGCCATCTCAGGCTCCGCTTCAATAGGACCTTTTGCTTGATCCGCTAATGTCCCAGCACGCCCATCCCAAAATTGGACATTATTTAACACAGAATTATAAACCGTTGGAGAATTCAAATGGCTAGGATTTGCTGTCCATTTATGTCCAACAGCCGCTGAAATTCCATCCGCTCCACCCATACCTAGATTATGACAGGTATTACATGAAATTAAACCACTTTTAGATAAACGCGGCTCAAAATATAGCTTTTTACCAAGCTCTGCCTTTTCTTCAGAAAAAGGAGTAAATTTCAAATTCATCTCTTTAAAAATTGCTTCCACTTCATCTTGATTACTAGGCAATGGTGCAAGCCCATTATCCCTTGCACTTTGAAGCAAGCTAGAACCCGCTGCATTTAGCGTCAAGGCAGAGGCAACAACAAGCGTAGATAACGACATAGCAAATCGCTTCATCAAAAACTCCTTAATACAAATTAATTATCAAACAATCAGATAATCGGGTCAGTATTGTATAAGCTTTTCGCTTGAGAAACATTAATAAAAATGCCATTTAAAAGCCAAATTTTATAAAGAAAAAATAAATTTAACCAAAATGAGAAGTTTTGTAGCATTTTACCCACAGAGAGAATCCTCTTGGGTTAAATATTTTAAAGCGTGTAATCCTGTAAGAGATTAAAATTTAAATAGCGATAGATTTGCTTCCCTTTGCCTGCAATCTTTTTAGGAATTAAGTTTAAATACTCTTGCTTACTTGGAATCCTTCCCAGCAAAGCGCAAGCTGCTGCAAGTTCTGCACTCCCTAGATACACTTGCGCCCCTTTTCCCATACGATTATCAAAATTTCTTGTAGAAGTTGAAAACACCACAGCATTATCTCTAACGCGCGCTTGATTTCCCATACATAAGCTACAACCCGGAATCTCAATTCTAGCCCCAGCTGCCCCAAAAAGAGCATAATATCCTTCATCTGTGAGTTGTTTTGCATCCATTTTAGTAGGCGGTGCTACCCAAAGTGTTGTAGGCACCATTCCTTCTCCGCGCAAAACTTCACCAAGTGCGCGATAATGCCCAATATTTGTCATACAGCTTCCTACAAACACTTCATCAACTTTGTGAGAGCGTTTAGAGTCGCTTAAAATCTCACTAAGTGTTGCGACATCATCAGGATCATTTGGGCACGCTAAAATCGGCTCCGTTACTTCATTTAAATTAATCTCAATCACAGCTGCATATTCTGCATTAGAATCTGCTTGTAACAATACAGGATTATCAATCCACTCTTGCATTTTTTGCGCCCTTCTTTGAAGTGTTTTTGCATCTTGATAACCTGCTTCAATCATCGCATTAATGAGCGTAATATTAGACTTTAAATACTCAATAATAGGCTCTTTATTTAGCGCAACACTGCACGCTGCTGCACTTCTCTCTGCACTTGCATCACTAAGCTCAAAAGCTTGCTCGACTTTTAAATCTGGCAAACCTTCAATTTCTAAAATTCTACCGCTAAAAATATTCTTTTTACCCTTTTTTTCAACGGTTAATAATCCTTGCTTAATCGCATAATATGGAATCGCATTGACCAAATCCCTAAGTGTAATACCCGGTTGTAACTCTCCACTAAAGCGCACAAGCACAGATTCTGGCATATCAAGTGGCATAGAGCCTGTAACTGCTGCAAAGGCAACCAAGCCACTCCCTGCTGGAAAACTAATTCCAATAGGGAATCTTGTGTGAGAATCTCCACCCGTTCCAACCGTATCAGGTAACACCATACGATTTAACCAAGAATGGATTACCCCATCTCCTGGACGCAACGCAACTCCCCCACGACTACTCATAAATTGTGGCAAGGTTGCGTGCAATTTCACATCAGCAGGCTTTGGATAAGCGGCGGTATGGCAGAAACTTTGCAATACAAAATCTGCACTAAAACCTAAAGACGCAAGCTCCTTTACTTCGTCTCTTGTCATTGCTCCCGTTGTATCTTGACTTCCCACCGTGCTAACGCGTGGCTCACAATAAGTTCCAGGCAAAATTCCCTCTACCCCACAAGCACGCCCTACCATTTTTTGCGCCAAACTAAAACCTTTCGCACTAGAATTTGGCTGTGCAGGCTTTGCAAAAATCTCTTCTTTTGGCATACCTAACGCTTCTCTAGCCTTAGCTGTTAATCCGCGCCCAATAATAAGGTTAATTCTCCCGCCAGCACGGATTTCATCAGCCATTGTGTTTGGCTTTAAATCAAATTTAGAAACAACTACGCCATTTTTATGAATCTCCCCTTTAAAAGGATAAATCTCAATCACATCACCTTCATTTAGTTCCGTTACAGGAGCAACAATTGGCAAACAACCACTATCTTCACAGGTATTAAAGAAAATCGGTGCAATCACCCCACCAATCACTAATCCACCAGCCTTTTTGTTTGGAATATATGGAATCTCACGCCCCATATGCCACACAAGAGAGTTGCAAGCCGACTTCCTAGAGCTTCCAGTGCCTACAACATCACCCACATACACTAGTGGATAACCCTTTTCTTTAAGCTTTTCAATTCTGCTAAAAGCATTTTGCGTTCTAGTCTTTAGCATTGCTTGCGCGTGCAATGGAATATCGCTTCTTGTAAATGCATCTCCAGCCGGGCTTAAATCATCGGTGTTTGTTTCTCCGTCAATCTTAAACACAACTGCTGTAATTTTCTCATCTAATGCAGGTTTGCTTAAAAACCACTCCGCATTTGCCCAAGATTCCAAAACTTCCTTAGCATAGGCATTACTTTTAGAGATTTCCACCACTTCATTAAATGCATCATACACAAGCAAAGTATGCTTCAAGGCATCGGCTGCCGCTTTTGCAAGCGTGGAATTGCTAGACTTTAACGCTTTAATCAAAGGATTAATATTATACCCTCCAAGCATCGTGCCAAGCAACTTAATGGCTTCAACACTTGAGATTCCATCAATCTTTTCCTTGCCCTCAACTATGGAATCCAAAAATTCTGCTTTCACTTGTGCTGCTTCATCAACGCCAGGACTTACGCGATTTGATAGCAAATCTACAAGATCTTGCACCCTCTCACCCTTTTTTAACAATGCAATTACTTCTAGCGTTTGCTCCCTAGTTAATGGTAAAGGGGGAATGTTTTGTTTAGCTCTCTCTTGAACTTGTTTATTATATTCTTCAAAGAAACTCATACCTACTCCTTGCAAATATTTAAGTTTGTTAAATAATACAAAAATTCTATCTCATTTGCGTTAATTTAGATAAATATTTTTTAATCTTTTTTATGTAAATGTGTAAAATTGTATTTTATTCTACTTTTTTTAAATACTTTAGATTTTTTAAATTTACTGTAAGTTTTTGTATTTTACAAAAAGCATTTCATCTTTATTAACTTCAAGAAAGGAATTTTTATGAAAATTATCCATTCTATTACCGAAACAATTGGTAATACTCCACTTCTAAAACTAGAAAAACTCTCCAAAGAATGCGGGGCAAATATTTTTGCAAAATGTGAATTTTTAAATCCTACTAGCTCTATAAAAGACAGAATTGCATTAGGAATGATTGAAGATGCATTGCAAAGTAAAAGAATCACAAAAGATACAATCTTAATTGAACCAACAAGTGGTAACACAGGTATCGGACTTGCTTCAGTCTGTGCGGCAAAGGGTATCAAACTCATCTTAACAATGCCAGAATCTATGAGTATAGAACGCCGCCGCCTTATGTCAGCACTTGGTGCAGAACTTGTGCTAACTTCCAAAGAAAAGGGAATGAAAGGCGCAGTAGAGAAAGCTGCAGAAATTCAAGCAAGCACACCAAATTCTATGATTTTACAACAATTTCAAAATCCTTCAAACCCCAAAGCACACAAAGAAACAACTGCGATAGAAATTTTAGATGCATTGGAGAATCAAGTAGATATTTTTATTTCTGCAGTTGGAACAGGTGGCACCTTAAGTGGAGTTGGCTCCGTCTTAAAACAACGTAATCTCAATACAAAAATCATCGCTATCGAACCTATAAATTCCGCTGTATTAAGCGGAGAAGCACCAGGACCACACAAAATTCAAGGAATTGGAGCAGGATTTATTCCAGATACATTAGATAGAAGCCTAATTGATGATATTTTAAAAGTTGATGTAGAATGGGCATACAAAGAAGCACGCGAAATTGCCAAAAATGAAGGGATTTTAATTGGAATTTCAAGCGGTGCAAATCTATGGGCAGCACGCGAAATTGCCAAAAGCAATCCAGGAAAAAATATCGTAACCATTCTTTGTGATACAGGGGAACGCTATTTAAGCACTGAGCTTTATGAAGAATAATTTACAGAATAAAAATTTGAAAAATGGAATCTAAACTTTGTAACATTATCACAAAGCTTTATAAAAATCTTTTGTATAATTTCAATGCCCATTTGAAAAATATCACCAGTATTAAAGAATCTTTGAAAGCTGGCAAACTTCCTAAATGCCAGCTTAACTCTATAACTTAATATTATCATACCTAAATTCCAATCTCCATAATTTTTTTTAAGATTCTTAAAATAGCAATTTCTAACAGTAAACTTTTTATAATTATTATCTATAAAAATTTTATAAGGTATATACTCTTTTGCCTATTCAAAACTCAAAAAAATTAAGAAATTTAAAAAATCAAAAACTGCAAAAATTAAAGCCTAAAATATAGGTTAGTATTTTAAATACTAACTTTTAAAAAATCATACAAAGAAAAGCTAAAATTTATTTTTATTTTGTTACCTTACTGCCTTAATATAATCTAAAAATAATAAACCAACCTTTTTGTAAGCAAGGAGTATTTATGCGAAGTAAATGGGTGGAATCCCGACAAAACGATGCAATACGCACACAACTACATTATGCAAAAAAAGGCATTATTACACAAGAAATGGAATATGTCGCAAACATAGAACATTTAAATCCAGAAGTTGTGCGAAAAGAGATTGCCAAAGGACGATTGATTTTGCCTGCAAATATTAATCACACAAACCTAGAACCTATGGGCATTGGAATCGCAACGCGCACAAAAATTAATTCAAACATAGGAAGCTCTGCACTTGCAAGTTCTATTGATGAAGAAGTGCAAAAAACACTTATTTCTATCAAGTATGGAGCAGATACAATTATGGATTTAAGCACAGGGGGGGATTTAGATTCCATTAGAGAAGCTGTTATCAAGCACTCTAGCGTGCCAATAGGAACTGTGCCAATTTATCAAATTTTACATGATGTCAAAAACGATATTAACGCACTCACCATTGATAAAATGCTAGAAGTTATGGAGCGACAGGCAAAACAAGGAGTGAGTTATTTCACAATTCATTGCGGATTTTTACTAGAGCATATGCCGCGCCTTGCAAAGCGTAAAATGGGAGTTGTTAGTCGCGGTGGTAGTTTAATGGCGGCTTGGATGATGCACTATCATAAGCAAAATCCTTTCTATGAAGCCTTTGATGATATTTTAGCAATTTGTCAAAAATATGATGTATCCTTAAGCCTTGGGGATTCCTTACGACCGGGCTGTTTAGCCGATTCTAGTGATGAAGCGCAACTAGGCGAACTTAAAGTGTTGGGCGAACTCACACTTAGAGCTTGGGAAAAAGATGTACAAGTAATGATTGAAGGACCAGGACATGTGCCACTAAACGAGATTGAACGCAATGTGGAATTACAAAAAGAACTTTGCCACGAAGCACCTTTTTATGTGCTAGGACCACTTGTTACAGACATAGCCGCTGGATACGATCATATTGCTTCAGCAATAGGAGCAGCAATTGCCGCTTGGAAGGGCGTTGCAATGCTATGTTATGTAACTCCAAAAGAACATTTAGGCTTACCAAATGCAAAAGATGTGCGCGAAGGGATTATCGCTTATAAAATCGCAGCGCACGCAGCAGATATTGCAAGAGGTAGAACCAATGCAAGACTTAGAGATGATGCAATGAGTAACGCGCGCTATAATTTTGATTGGAATAAGCAATTTGAGCTTGCTCTAGATCCTGAAAGAGCGCGTGAATACCACGATGAGAGTTTGCCTCAAGAAGTGTTTAAAGATGCGAAATTTTGCTCAATGTGCGGACCTAAGTTTTGTAGTTACAAAATTTCACAAGATATTATAGAAAATACTAAAGAGAAGGAAGTAGTATGAACCAAGAACAACTAATTAATTGCTTAAAAGAAGTGATTTATCCAAATTTTGAAAAAGATATTGTAACCTTTGGATTTGTTAAAGAAACGCTTACAGAAGGTGATTCCGTGGCAATTCGCGTAGAAATTCCATCAGCTTCAAGTGAAGTTGCAGATAAGTTGCGTGAAGCCATCACGCAAAAGCTAAATGCACAAGGTGTTACGAAAATCAACTTAGATATTAAGCAACCAAAGCCGCAGGCACAAACACAAAAGCCACAAGGCACGAAAAATTTGGCTCCACAGATTAAAAATTTTATAATGGTAAGTAGTGGAAAAGGAGGTGTTGGTAAATCCACGACAAGCGTAAATCTAGCAATTGCTCTAGCTCAACAAGGAAAAAAAGTTGCATTGCTTGATGCAGATATTTATGGTCCAAATGTCCCTAGAATGTTAGGCTTAGAAAAAGATAAACCAGAAGTAGATCAAAAGCTTAAAAAACTCATTCCGCTACAAGCCTATGGAATTGAAATGATTTCTATGGGCGTTCTTTATGATGAAGGGCAAAGCTTAATTTGGCGCGGTCCTATGATTATTCGCGCGATTGAACAAATGTTAAGTGATGTTCTATGGGGAGAGCTTGATGTTATGGTGATTGATATGCCACCAGGAACTGGCGATGCACAACTTACTTTAGCACAAAGTGTGCCCGTAACAGCTGGCGTTGCTGTATCCACTCCACAAAAAGTCGCCCTTGATGATGGCGCAAGAGCCTTAGATATGTTTGCAAAACTTAAGATTCCACTTGCTGGGATTGTAGAAAATATGAGTGGTTTTATTTGTCCAGGCTGCGGTGAAGAATACGATATTTTTGGAAAAGGCACAACAAGTGAAGTCGCAAATGCGTTTAATACACAGGTGTTAGCACAGATTCCTATTGAACCTATTGTGCGTGAAGGTGGTGATAGTGGAAAGCCTATTGTGTATTTCCACCCAGAGTCCAAATCGGCAAAAGAATATTTAAAAGCTGCAAAATTATTATGGGATTTCATTGAAGAAGTCAATACAAAAAAACTTGCTGATAATGCAGAGATTCAGCCAATTAACACAGGCAAATCCGCCTGCTCATCTTAAGCTATCTTAAAAAAAAAGGGGGGGGGGGGAGAACTTAATCCCCCCCTTTTTTTTCTTAATCCTTATTATAGCTTTTTCACCACTTCACATTAAAAGCTAAAGAGCCCAAATGCGATGCTCCGTTATCTGCAAATAACGCACTATAATTTAAAGAAAAGTATATGTTTTCATTCACATCATATATAAGCCCTGTCTGTAAAAATCTATAATTATCTGGAACTTTAAAAGAGTCCTCATCTTCTCCATATCGAGCTTTAATCTCACTATTAAAAAGTCTATACATTCCAACTTCTAGCACACCTGAGATATTACCAATTTTATGAAGCGCACGCAAAGTCACATCAGCCCCATAAAAATTTTCACTCCTTTTTTGACTTTTTGTTTGAAGCTCAAATGCATCAACCCTTAAACCATCATACTTTACTCCAGCTCCTAGAGATAATATACTCTCTCCATAATCAGATTGCAAACTATAATCATAGTTTATAATGGACTCTACTGCATAATTCCATACTTTTGCACTATCTTGAAAATATTTATCATTAACGATTTTATGCATATCTGCTTTGTAACTACCAAACTTAACTTGATTATTCCAAGAAATCTTGTGTGAGCCATTCTCATAAAAATATCTCTTATAACGCAATCCAGCAAATACACCCTTGACATCTCCAGCAACATCACGGTACGCATTAGAGTCTGTAATATTAATATCCCCATTAGAATCTTCATATCCTAAAAATCCACCAATAATTCCATAATCACTAAAATAATGCCATCCTGTTACAATCCCATTGGTGGAAATTTCTGCATTTCCATTTCTAGAAGACAAATCAAAATCATCATATGCATAATAAGGAACAACAAAAATATGTGCAACATCTGTTGGCTTAGAGTGCATTTTTTCTTCTTCATATCTTATGAGTTGATTCATAGAGATATTGCGTCTTTGTAGATAATTCACAAGGTAATCTGCAAAAAATCCTCCAGCCATCGCCGTAGCAAGTGGATCAATAATAAAAGTACCAGCCTGTGGATTATAGATAACATTAAAAGTTCTAGTGCCACTTTTATCAACAATATCTTTTGGAGTAGCATTTGCGCTTGTTAAATTACCTTGTTCCTTTAACAACACAACATTATCAACCTTAAAATAAACATTCTTTTGATATTGATTTGCATCAATTAAAAGTGTGGCATCAGAAAAATCTACAACACTTGCTCCATCTCCCCCAAGAATAATCCTAGAATCTCCGTCATTCCCAACATTTCCTAAATTTTCGTGTTCTTTTAAAGTGATTTTTTGAGCACTTTTAACATACCATTTTTCAATTTTAATTATATCTTTTGTGTTATTATTAAATAAGTGAATTCCATTATTGTTGGTCTTGATTACTCCTGTATTCTCTACTCTCTCAATTTTACCACCATCATTTTGAATTCCATTCTCTAGCGTTCCAATATTCACAAAACTCTTTAAGTCTTTCGTATTTTTAAAATCTCCAACAATATCTTTATTGACAAAATTATCAATATTACCTATGTTTTCAAATTTATCAAGTCCAGCTGAATTTGTAATGGTTGTGATGATGCCATTCCTTGAGCTTGCGTTTCTAACGCTTTAATAGTGCCTGAATTTGTTAAGGAAGCAATGTTAGCAGAATCTTTTACAGAAATTATTCCAACTTCTCCAGTATTCTTAAAATCAGGAATCTTTGCGTTATCACCCAGTAAGACTTCGCCCACTTTTCCACCATTCATAACACTTGAAATCTCTGCATTGCCATCTAATTCAAGCTTACCCAACTCACCCCACGCCTCTTTCCATTTCCAGCAGCTTCTATTAAAATTCCATTATCTTTTCCACTAATTTTACCACTAGATTTTAAAATATTAATTTTTGTATCACCCTGGATTTGAATACCAGCCTTTCCTTCTCCTTCAATTGTCCCTGTATTACCCAACAGATTGATTGTGGATTTTCCAGCGACAACAATACCACAATCGTAACCCTTAATTTCTCCTTCATTTATAAATTCTTTCAAATTAGCATTATCCGCCATCCAAATCGCAAACTTGCCGCTAATTTTTCCAGCTTTTGCATTGTAAATCATCTCCGCTTCAACATTCTTTCCCAAATGAATCCCATCGTTACTATTGGTTGCCGTTGCGCTAATTGTTCCTGAATTTTGAATTTCACTAATTAAAATTTTACTATTGTTTCCTACAAAATTCATTCCATACTCTTGACTCTGTATCAAGCCAAAATTTTTAATTCCAACATTAATTGTTTTTCCTCCAGCATCCCCACCTACAATACTGACCCCAAACGCATCTACACTTTGGTTATCTGGTATAGCTGCAGCAGTACCCCTAATAGTTCCATAATTAACAAGAGAAACACTCCCTCCTATATTTGAATTTTTACTGCCAATTTCAACTCCGCCACCACCAATAGTTTCTGCATTTTTTTTGATTGATAAATTCTAGCTCAATATTACGATTGCCATTTGATAAAACAGCTCCGCCAGCATTTTTACTAATTATACCGCTATTATTTATACTTAAGTTTCCTTGATTTTCGACCTCTCCTGTTAATGTAACACCTTGTTTGATAGTCAGCTTTGCTTGGTTTTTATCATCATTTATAATATTTCCACTCTTATCAATATCAATAACGCATTCTATACCACCACTACACACACTTCCTGTAAAATCTGCACTTGCACTAGTTATCAAAACAGAAGCACAAGCAACAGAAATAAAAAAAACATCTTCATAAAACAAATCCCTTAAGGTTTTAAAATTTAATATTGAATTATAGAATCGTATTTAACTTTGACTGAGAGATAAGAATATATAGAAAATTTACTTTAAAAAATTAGTAAGACTTAAGCTTTATGGCTTATCACTACTTCCAATATTATCTAAAAGTTCTATAATAGCTGCTTCTAGCATTGTATAAACTTCTTCAAAGCCATCTAAATCTTTGTAATAATAAGGATCAGGTATATCTCTACCTTGCAAGCCAAAATCGCCCATTAAGGCGAGATTTTGGAATCCTAATCGCTTCAAATCGGTATAATTTTGCCCATCCATTGCCACCACCAAATCAAACTCCAAATCACTATACGCATTTACCCTTCTACCGCGCAAAGTAGAAATATCAATGCCGTGCCTTTTTCCAACAATAATAGATCTCTCACAAGGTGGCTCATCAATATGCCAACCACTAGTCCCCGCAGAATCAATTTTGAGATTTAAGTCTCTTTTTCTAGCTAACTCCCTTGCGATTCCTTCTGCTAATGGTGAGCGACAAATATTACCCAAACATACAAACAAAATGGATTCTATCACACTTGCATTCCTATCCACTTTTCTGCAATTCTTACTGCATTGGTTGCCGCCCCCACGCGGATTTGATCTGCGACACACCAAAGATGTAAAATGCTTTTATCATAATTATCTACACGAATTCTACCTACATAAGTTTCATCGGTATCTGTGGCAATCATAGGCATTGGATATTCCTTTGCTTGTGGATCATCTAATAACACGACAGATTCTGCATTTCTAAGCACTTCTTGTGCATCTTCTTTGCTTACTTCCTGCTTAAATTTAATCGTAATTGCTTCACTATGACTACGCAAAACAGGCACACGCACACAAGTTGCACTCACTGCAAAATCGCTGTGCATAATTTTATTTGTCTCATTAACCATTTTCATTTCTTCTTTAGTATAATCATTATCCATAAACACATCAATTTGTGGAATCAGATTTAACGCGATTCTGTGTGGAAATGCCTTTGGCTCACAAGAATCAAGACTAAAGTCGAAAAACTTCTGCATTTGCATAACAAGCTCTTCCATACCCTTTTTTCCAGCTCCAGATACCGCTTGATAAGTGCTAACATCTACGCGTTCAATTCCAAACTTCTCGTGCAATGGTGCTAAAACTTGCACCATTTGGATTGTGGAGCAATTTGGATTTGCAATAATTCCTGTTTTTTCCCATAACAAAATATCATTAGGATTGACCTCTGGCACAACTAAAGGCACATCTTTT
This sequence comes from Helicobacter winghamensis ATCC BAA-430, assembly GCF_028751035.1. Lineage (NCBI taxonomy): Bacteria > Pseudomonadati > Campylobacterota > Epsilonproteobacteria > Campylobacterales > Helicobacteraceae > Helicobacter > Helicobacter winghamensis. The sequence continues at coordinate 947,984 of NZ_CP063533.1, forward strand.
TGCATTCTAAAATGACTTGTGTTATCAATCACTACTGCCCCAGCCTTTGCTGCACTAGATGCAAACTCTGCACTCACACTTCCACCTGCTGAAAAAAATGCAATCTCAATATTTTCTTCATCAAAAACAGAGTGTGTGAGTTCTTTAACCTTATATTTTTCACCTTTAAACTCAATCTCTCTCCCCACACTTCTAGCACTAGCCAATGGCACCAATTTATTTAGTGGCAAATTACGCTCTTCTAAGATTCTAAAAATCTCTTCACCTACGGCACCTGTCGCACCCACAACTGCAATATTATACTTTTTCATTATCTCTCCTTTAAAATTTAATATTATAGCGTTCCATCTTGCTTAATAAAATATCTTTTTTAAGCCCTAGCAACTCTGCTGCACCATCCACATCAGAATCACAACTCTTCAAAGCTTCACAAATAAGCTCTTCTTCTAAATTAGCGATTTTTTTCTTACCCCCACTCTCTCTTGAGCTTAAAAATAAATCTTCTGGCATAATTGTATCTTCTTCGCATAAAATTGCCGCTCTCTCTATCACAGATAGTAATTCCCTAATATTCCCGGGCCACCGATAAGAGAGCAATTGCTCTTTTGCCCCATTGCCCCATTTTTTAATTCCAATTCCATATTGTGTATCCACTTGTGCTAGTTTCCATTCACAAAGTGGAATAATCTCTTCCACGCGCTCACGCAAAGGTGGAATATTAATAGGAATGGTTTGCAATCTAAAATACAAATCCTCCCTAAACTCCCCTTTTTTAATCTTTTTTTTAATATCTGCATTTGTTGCTGCAATGAAGCGAATGTCTATTTTAATAGGCTTGCTACTTCCAAGTCGCACCACTTCCTTTTCTTGCAACACGCGCAAAAGCTTTGCTTGAAGCCCCATAGGCATTTCACCAATTTCATCTAAAAAAATGCTTCCACCATTTGCCGCTTCAAACTTCCCTGCTCTCCCCTCTGTTGCGTCTGTAAAAGCCCCTTTTTCATAGCCAAAAAGTTCAGATTCCAATAAATTTTCCGGAATTGCTGCCATATTTAATGCAATAAATGGTGCGCTAGCCCTTAGAGAATTTGCGTGGATAAAGTTTGCAAACAACTCCTTTCCTACTCCACTCTCCCCCAATAAAAGCACAGAAGCATCAGTTTTAGCAGCTTTACTTGCAAGTTTTAATGCACCTTCAAGCGCTGGAGAAGTTGCGATAAACTGCTTATTCTCTGCTGTTTTTATGGATTTTGGCTTTGCTTTAGTTAGCACCTCTTTAGCCTTTTTTGCTCTATAGATTGCTTCAACTAAAGTTTCAATCTCAAAAGGTTTGGTTAAAAAATCCTTAACACCAAGTCGTATGGAATCAATGGCTTTATTTAAAGTCGCATTTCCTGTGATTATCAAAGCTTCATAACGCCCATTTAGCGTGCGCAAAAATTCGATTCCATCCATTTGAGGCATATTAATATCAGTAATCACCAAATCAAAGGAATCATCAAGCTTTTTTAGTGCATCTTTAGCGCTTTTAAAGCTTACCACTTCAAATTCTTTATATTCCCCTAACGCGATTTCTAGGGATTTACGCATATTAATATCGTCTTCAACAACGGCTAATTTCATCTCTACTCCTTTGCTCCCTTAAAATCTTCTACTCTTTTTTAATAAGCGCGTAAATTGTTGCAATTCCATTTTCATACTCAATTTTAATGCGCGAAGGTGGAATTGCAAGCAAGGTTAAGGATTTACCTTGTAAATTCTGCACTTCACTTCGATCCTCTAAACGCACTCCCCAGTTAAAAAAGCATTCTAAAATCTCTTCTTTATAGTAAGCTAAAAACTCTCTTTCGCTTTTTGTTCCGTGTGGAATCTCACATTTTTTATAAGGATTTCGGACTTTATCTAGCATTTTAGCGCTTACCATTGCTGGAGAAAAATTATATTTTTCATTTAAAACAATTCCATTTTTAATTACAACTCTATAAGAGAAAAGATATTCTGAAGCCCACGCAGATAGCCCACAAAACACAATTCCCCATAGAATCCTAAGCATTATTCTAGCAACCCAAACTCATTCTCATCATCTTGCTCTTCTTCTTTAGGACATCTTGCAATGGAAACCACCTTATCATCATCTACATTAACAATAATCACGCCACTTGTTGCGCGTCCTGCTTTACGGATGCTTTGCATATCCACACGAATCATCTTGCCACTGCTTGTTAGCACCATTAAATCCATATTTTCATCTACATTAACAATCCCTACAAGCTTTCCTGTTTTTGGTGTAAGCTTCATTGCTATCACGCCTTTGCCTCCACGATTTGTAATGCGGTACTCATTGACTTCTGTGCGTTTTCCAATTCCTTTTTCGCTCACACTTAAAATCTCTTCATTTTCACTGGCAACAACCGTAGCGCCGATCACATAATCCTTTGGCATTTTAAATTTAATTGCCGTTACACCACGCGCTACGCGTCCAATCTCACGCACATTATCCACTCCAAAGCGCACGCACATTCCTTCATAAGTTACAACTAAAATTTCTTTAATATCAGAGCTAATAATTTTTGCAGTAACTAACGCGTCATTCTCATCTAAGTTAATCGCTCTAACTCCAACACTTCTAATGTTTTTAAACTCACTTAAATTTGTGCGTTTAATGATTCCATTTTTTGTAAAAAATGCAAGCGATTTGTTAGAATTAAAATCTTTTGTAGTAATGGTTGCCATAATTTTTTCATCAGGGGCTAAGTTGATAAGATTTACAACAGCCTTACCAATTGCTGTTCTGCTTGCCTCTGGTATCTTATACACTTTTAACCAATACAACTGTCCCTTATCTGTGATAAACAAAATCGTATCGTGTGTATCTGAGACAAAGAAGCTTTCAATAAAGTCATCATCATGTGTATTTGCCGAAATCTTACCCTTGCCTCCACGATTTTGCTTTTCATAAGTGCGCACTGGCACGCGTTTAACATAACCCCTATGACTCATTGTAACCACCACAGGTTCATTTGGGATTAAATCTTCTACATCAATGCTTTCATAATCTTCTTCAATGGTTGTTAAACGCTTGGTAGAAAACTTCTCTTTAATCTCTAACAATTCTTCTTTTATGATTCCATTTAACAAACTCTCACTTCTTAAAATCGCGCTTAAATGCTCAATTTCTTTTAGCAACGCTTGGTATTCATTCTCAATTTTATCACGCTCCAAGCCTGTTAAGCGTTGCAAGCGCATATCTAAAATCGCTTGAGCTTGAATCTCACTTAGGCTAAATTGCGTTATTAAACCTTCTTTTGCAACTTTTGGATCACTACTTGCACGGATTAATGCAACAATTGCGTCAATATTTTCTAATGCGATTCTTAATCCTTCTAAGATATGCGCTCTAGCTTTCGCTTTTTCTAACTCAAAAATTGTGCGGCGAATTACCACACTTTTACGATGCGACAGGAATAAATCTAGCAATTCTAAAAGCGTGAAAACCTTTGGCTCTTTATTGTAAATTGCAAGCAAAATGATTCCAAATGTGCTTTCCATCGGTGTAGATTTAAAGAGATGATTAAGCACAATTTCACTCATTGCCTCACGCTTAAGCTCAATTACAACTCTAATCCCCTCTCTATCAGACTCATCACGCACTTCAGCAATCCCATCAATTACCTTTTCTTTCGCAAGTTCAGCAATTTGCTCCACTAAACGCGCTTTATTAACTTGGTAAGGAATCTCATCAATAACAATAATATCTTTTGTTTTTGTTTTTTCAATATGCGTTTTTGCACGAATCTTAATGCGTCCCCTACCGCTCTCATAGGCTTCTCGGATTCCACTTTTCCCATAAATAATCCCACCTGTTGGAAAATCTGGTCCTTCAACAAATTGCAAAATCTCATCTAAACTTGCTTTTGGATTGTCAATTAAATACACAAGCGCGTCAATGATTTCATCAGTTCTATGTGGTGGAATATTTGTTGCCATACCAACAGCAATTCCATTAGAACCATTAATCAGCAAGTTTGGTAAGCGACTAGGTAAAATATCTGGCTCTTGCAAGGTATCATCATAATTTGAAAGAAAATCCACCGTGTCTTTATCAATATCACGCAAGACTTCTTCAGCAGCTTGTGTCATTCTAGCTTCTGTATAACGCATAGCAGCAGCACTATCCCCATCAATACTACCAAAGTTTCCTTGCCCATCAACAAGCTCTAAGCGCATAGAAAAATCTTGCGCCATTCTAACAAGAGCATCATAAACTGCTGTATCGCCGTGTGGATGATATTTACCAATCACATCACCCACAATCCTAGCACTTTTTTTATACGCCACGCGTGAAGTTACGCCAAGCTCATACATCGCATACAAAATCCGCCTATGCACAGGCTTTAACCCATCTCTTGCATCAGGCAATGCACGCCCAATAATTACACTCATAGAGTAATCAAGATAACTCTCTTTAATGGAATCTTCAATATTAACATTTTGAATATCTTGATTTAAATTTAGCAAGTCAGACATCACTTCCCCTTGATAAAAAATACTAAAATTCTATACAACTTTGACTTTAATCTTGCTAAGGCGTGCTTTGTAAATCTAAGGGAGTATTACAAAACGCTTCAAGAGCTTGCTTACCCTTTAAAACAGAAGTTTCCCGTTCTATTTGACACAAAAATCCTAAAATCTCTCTATGCGTTAAGATACCAAGAGGACGCGTTTTGGATTCCATTGTTTTAAGCCCTAAAAACTCATTCTCCACAAATAAGGGCATTCCACGCAACTTTTCCTTATCTTTTTGTGGTAATTCTAAAAACTCCTTAAAAGCAATCTTTTCTCTTAAAAATTGCGACCAATCGTGTTCGCTAAAATACGAAATTTCCAAGCGTTCATCAAGGGGCAAATCAAGAGGTAATAATAAAAAATTAAAATAACTCTCCTTAAAACTAAGTTCCCTAAAATTTGGCTCCGGCAAAACATTGCAATAAATATCTGTAAATCTCTCTGTTTCAAGCACGGCTAAATCTAAATTATCATCAATGGCTAAAATCCTAGCGTGCGATAAACACGCAATTGGCTGTCCGAGTACTTCTGTATGGTATAGTGTAATATCTTTTGCCTTTTTGCCTTCAAACACAATGCTAGCACTTGTTAGCACCAGCCCATCATTAATAATTAACCCATAGCCTTCATTGTATTGCTGGACACTTTTATTTGGCACATCAAATTCCGCAATAATCTTCACGCCATATTGCAACCAATCTGGATATTTTGCATTTGCATTAAGCAACATAAGCATTATTCCTAAAATTATCTTTGCCATTGCTATCCTTTTTGGGATTTTTTAAACCATAAAATACTACAATAAAAGCCTTAATTTTACACAAAGGTTTTAAAATATGGAATTAAAAGCATTCGATCTTACAAAAGAGGAATTAGAAAAATTACAATACGCACTTATTCGCACAGAAAAAGGTGAGATAAAAATTAAACTTTTTCCAAATGACGCTCCAAACACAGTGGCAAACTTCGCGCACTTAGCACAAAGTGGCTTTTATAATGGCTTAATTTTTCATCGTGTAATCCCCGGATTTGTCGCACAAGGGGGTTGCCCTGAAGGAAGTGGTAGAGGCGGACCCGGATATAAAATTGCTTGTGAGTTAGACAATAATCCACACAAGCACCTAAAAGGCACGCTTTCAATGGCACACGCAGGAAGAAATACAGGCGGAAGTCAGTTTTTCATCTGTTTTGCTCCACAACCCCATTTAGATGGTGAACATACGGTATTTGGACAAATTAAAGATAAAGAAAGTCTAGCCGTGCTTGATAGCCTAAAGCAAGGCGATAAGATTTTAGAAATAAATATTTCCAAACAATAAAAGGGTTATCCCTTTTATTGTTTATGGTTTTATCTCGCTAGAAACACACAATTTCTACATTATTGTTAATATTCTCTAAAATATCTTTTTTTATCTCATTATTATAAGCACCGGCGCATAAAACCACCAATGATATATCGCAATCTTTCAAAATTTTAGGAGAATATACCCTAAAATTTGTCCCATAAAGTCTTTTTCCTTGCTTGTTTGGATTATTATCCAATATGGCTACAACTTTAGAACTATCTAGCCCATTATAGAGCAGATATTGCGAAAATAAATGCGCCCCAAAGAGATAGATATTCTTGGAAGTCTCTTTAAAAATCTGATTTAATCCATCTATTGCACTTTCATAATACTTTTGCATTTGTTTAAACATTTGCTTATTTTTTTCAAATTCATTACCCAAGAAAATATCTTTTATATTTCCATTCTCCACCTTTTGCGTTGCATAAAATACAGAATGATCTTTGAAATATTTTTTCTCTAAAATTTTAAAAGAATTTTTAGCCAATAAAAATTCAATAACTTCTTCAGTTAAGAATATAGTATGTTCAAAATTTAAACAATTAGTCCATTTGTTTTCTAGCCATTTTTGCATATTGGGCAAAGTAAATATCATATACCCCCCCCCCACTAGAGATTTACAACAATCTTGTAAAAAACTATGTGGTTGATAAATATGCTCAAATGTATGGCTATGCACGATACAATCAAACTCTCCAATCAACTCCTGTTTGCCAAAAAATCCATCAATATACTCCACTCCTTCATTTTTAGAAGTTGAATTAGGCTCAATAATTGTCCATTTTGGCTTAGAATTAATATCTGTGTTTTTAAAAACCTCTAAGGAAAGCTTTCCGTGTCCGCCACCAATTTCAAGAATACTATTCGGTGAAAACTTTACGATAAATTTTGCAAACTCTCTATGATGCTCCTCCCATAAATCCCCAATAGCACCAGCATCATGTCCATTTTTATAAAGAATTTCCAGTGGAATAAGCTTAGATAGTGCAATCACACCACTTTCTTTGAAAATTACCCATTCTTGTATCGGCACCAAATCCAAATCCTTATTAGCATCATCCATACACCCAGCAAATAAAGGATAAGGTTTTGATGATAGCACTTCATAATCATTTGTATCTGTTATGGGGCATTTCTCTCTTTTTATGTATTGTAGCATTATTCACTCTCCTTAATATATTTTTCTAAATCCGTAGGCGTTCCAATGCCGTGCATTTGCTCAAATTCCATCAAAAAGCAACCAATTCTAGCACCATTTTTTATAGCATAATTATATGTTGGTGCTGTATAAAACTCATTATTAACGCGCTCATTTCTCGCTATCATATCTATAGCCGAATCCATAAACAAGCTTCCTTTAGAAAATAGATAAATGCCTACTGTGGCAATATCAGAGATAACTTCTTTTTCTTTTACTTCAGTGATTAATTCCCCATTCATCCTTACAAACGACCATTTAGGGCTTTTTTCCTTATCTTTAAAACATAAAATAGAGCCATCTAAATTGCGATTTTTGCAATCATTGATATACTCATTTATATCAATATCTATGATTTGATCAGAATTTGCTATCATTAGTGGCGTGTTATTATTGATTAGTTCCCTTGCATACAATACCGAGCAGGCTGTTCCTTCTGTTAATGACTCTACACTAACAAAGCTTACATTATAATCTTTAGATATCTTGTTGCAGAGTTCTTTTTCTTGTTCTAGGTGTGTTTTTTGCAATATAATTATATAATGTGCATTATCAACATTTAAATTTTCTAAAACTCTCACAATCATAGGCTTACCTAGCACATCTATAAATGGTTTTGGTTTTTCATATCCCTCTTTAGCAAAGCGACTTCCAGCACCTGCTGCTGGTATCAAAATATTTATTTTACCCATTATTTTCTCCATACTTTCCTAGATATTTATCATTTTTAACTGCTGGGATTTTTACTACTACATTTTGAGTATCTTCTAATGCTTCAAAATCTGTATCTTCAAATGGCTCTATAGTTATGATATCGCCTTCTTTATATATCGCACCATTCATTTTTACTTTTCCTTTGATGATTGCGGTAATTTCAGTGGCTACTTTATGGTAATGCCTCTCTTCATAATCACCCTTTTTGTAGCTTTTTACTCCAACTTCTACTTGATCTGTTTTTAATACATTTGGCTCAAAATCACCAATAAACCAACCACGAATCATATCGTTTAAATTATCCATTTTCATTTTTTGCCTTTTTGTTTTTATGTTCTTTTTTGATTTTTGCTATATCAAACCATAATTTTATATATCCGCCTTTATGCCAATTTTTATGAGCTTTTATTAAAGCTTCGCCAAGTTTATAGCTTAGATGATTTTTACATTTTAGTGCATCTTGATAATCGGAATAAGATTCAAGTGGTGGGAGTTTTAAATTTGAATATCTAGATAATAATTTTCTATACAATGCTTCATCTTTTTGATGTTCTTGTTTTATCTTTAATAATACAAAAGGTAGCTTAAATAAAGAATTCTCCACCATTGCTCTACCAAACTTATAAGAAAGTTGATTTTTTATGCGTTTTTTTGCAGTATCACTTTTTAAAATTTTCTCACAACGCAACACTTCAAAAAAATAACCAAAATCGCGTAATCCTATGTCTCTCCAATGTTTTTTGTCTTCTTCTAATGCTTTATCAAGAAGCACCATTTTAGGGTTCAATGAAATCCTAAAATAAGGCATTATAGGACGCCCATTGATAAGCTCTAAACCTAAAAATTTAAGGTATTCAGCTTGTAAAATATGATTCAAAGAACCATTAAATGCTCCAGCTTTATCTAAATTAAAGTAACAAAGAATAGCGCTTGGAAAAAATTTAAAAAACTCCAAATGCCTATATTGTTTTGCTTTATAAAACACACTTAAAAATTCTATCATTGCATAGCGCTTTCCTAGTGCAAAATACTCATGACTACTCATATTATTTCTCTTAGTTGGAATCACTAATTGCTTATCTGATAAAGTTTGTAAAAAACTAATACCAAAATTCTTAACATATTTTATATCAGGACGCACCATAATAATATAATCATAGTAGAAACAATTTTTCTTTTCATAATCTAACAGCAATTTCAAAATACGAGAATAATTAAACGCTAATTTTGTGCTAGTTTTACAATCCAGCTTCATTGGATATTTAGATGAAAATTCTTCTTCATTTGATAAACAGACGCCTTTTACATTAGGTAATTTTTTAATCTTTTTTAACATTTCATTTGTAATTTTTTTACCACACTCTCTATTTAAAATTTTATAAATATTTGGACATCTCTCTTTAAATTCAGAATTATTAGCCACAAACTCTTGCGGAGCAATATCTACAATATTTTTACTATACTGAATTCTAAACCATCCAGGAATTCCGCCAGTTAATCCCATCCAAGCTTTATAAGTATCCCATGAAGCAATAAATACATCTACTTTCAACGACTTAAACTCGCCAATAATATCTCTTAAATTATCTATAAAATCCTCACCTCTAAAAGCCCCACTTATACACAATGCAACTCTAGCCATTTGCCACCTCATACAAATATGCTCTAAGCTCTGAGATTTTATTATTTTCATCCCACTCTATGATATCTACACCCTCTAATCTTGTATTATCCAAAATCAATATAAACTCTATAAAACTAGTTTTATTATCAACATATATATTTTTAGCACTAAAGCTTAATTTTTCATAACTGGTAAATATATCACTGACCGCTTTTAAGCATTTATCCTTACTCTCTAATCTCTTTACCACCGGATCTTCTAATGCGAATTTATCGGCAAACATCTTACTTAGAGCTTCTAAATCCTTAGCATTGAAATTTTCAATATAATCTTGCGTTAATTGTTTAAGCATTTTTAATCCTTTCATATTCTCTAATTTTTTCAATACTATAAAAAGTGTGATATAAACTCTTATCTATTTTGTAAATCCCTACACTTTTATCCATCAAAATAAGCTCATTCAATGTTGGAGAAATAAAAAATTGTCCATTTAAATGGACATCTTTTTCTACCATCATTTGACTAGCTTTTACAAAATCTTTACCTTGTCTATAATAATAAAAACCAGCAATAGCGTTCTTACTAATAGGATTTTTTTCTAATGCTTCAATAACATTTCCATCCTTATCTAATCTAATATATGCCCATCTTGGATGAATCGATTCAAAAGTTATAACACCAGCATCATAATCTTTAAAATGCAAAATTGCTTGAGTTAAGTCTATTTCAAAAAACTGATCTGCATTTGCAATGATTAATTGCTCACCATTGTCTATATATTCAATTGCTAATAATGCACTACAAGCCATTCCTTGTGTCTGCTCTTTAATTGTTACAATTTTACTATCATCACCAGCTGAAACCTTAATGGCTTCATCTAAATGAAATTCTCTAACATCACTTTCTTTTAAAATAAAAATAAATCGCTTTTCTTTAAAAGCTTGATAATTCTCAATTAGCATCTCAATCATTGTTTTACCGCAAATTTCAGCAAATGGCTTAGGAAATACAATCTCATTTTCTTTAAAAAAACTACTCTTTCCAGCCAATGGTATTACGATATTTATCATAGCTCTTCCTTTTCAAATTTTGCAATATGTTCTTTAATATTTTCATAATTGACATCACTAACTTCTTTTACTATCATAACATTTGCCCCACTTGCCCTAGCCGCCTTTATACCATTTTCATTATCTTCTACTATCAAACAATCTTTAGGCTTTAATCCCATTTTTGCAATTGCTTTTTGATACATTTCGGGATCTGGTTTTCCATTTTTTACATCTTCATTAGATACATAAAAATCAAAATAATTATTCAAAGCAGCCTTTTGCATCATTACATCAATTGTATTAAAAATAGAATTTGAACAAACAGCCATTTTATAACCCTCTTTATACAATTTAGCAAGAGCATATTGATGATAAAATCTAGGCTTACAAGAACGATAAACTATCTCCATTGTATATTGCTGTTTCATATGATTAATAAAGTTATGCAGAGCTTTTGGCAAGTTTCTATCTATTGATAAAATTTCTAATTTCTTTTTTGTCGGCAATCCATCAAAAGTTGTTAAATGCTCAGCATAGCTAATCTCTAAACCAAATAACTTTAAAGCCCTATTGAGTGCTTCATAATGCCAATCTTTTGCTTCTATTAACACGCCATCCATATCAAAAATTACAGCTTTTATTTTATGCATTAAAAAACCTCCTAGCTTCTATTACTTTATCGGTGCATAACATTAAATTCGCTCCGTTTAATTTAACTTCAATCTCTTTATACTCTTGCCACTCTTTTTGATAATCTCTCTTATGAAGATCTGGCGAAACAATACAAATTTGTTTATTATTATTTAAATGCTCTTTAATAATTTGTTCATTAATCCAATGACTATGAAACTCATCTAACCATACACCTTTTGCTTCATTATAAAACGATGGATTTTTTTCATATTCACTTTGTCTAGTAAATAGATTAAAACCTAATTTAATATAACCAAGAGCGTCTGGAATAGACATATCAAAAACAAAATAATTTTGAATATTATATTTTTCAAGCATAGTTTTTAAAATACTTTGTAAGCCGTCTGATTTAATATTTAAAGCTAGGGTTGAGTTTGAATTAATATTATAACTAGAATATAGGTGAAAAAATTCTTCTAAACTTAGAGAATCTTTTGTAGCAATATCGTGTGAGATAACAAGTAAGCCATTATAATCTCTTATATCAGTTTCTACCCCCCCCCTACACCTACAAGATGATTATCAAGCGGTAGATTGGAGCAAAAATCAAACTCTTTCTTAAAGGCAACTATTTGATTTTTTTGCCATTCTGATTCCCACCACCCACGATGCGCTATAATTTGCATAATCACTTCCCAAATTAAAAACTTTCGCGCAAATTATAGAGTATTTTTATAAAAATAAACCTAAAATTTAGCGCAACACAAGAAAAAATTTGCTACTTTTCTTTTTCTATGGTGAATCTTAAAAATTTTATATAGGAACACAATGCAAGAAACAATTGATTTAATTGCAAAATATGGGTATGTTATTTTATTCCTTTACTCTTTAGGCGGTGGTTTTGTAGCACTCATTGGCGCAAGTGTATTAAGTTTTGCCGGGAAAATGGATATTACACTAAGTATCCTTGTAGCAAGTATTGCGAATTTTATAGGGGATTTAATGCTTTTTTATATGGCGCGTTACCAAAAGGTTATGATGCAACCCTATTTAGCAAAACACCGCAGAAAATTAGCCCTTGTGCATATCTTAATGCGCAAATACGGCTCTTTTATTATTGTGATTAAAAAATATATTTATGGGCTAAAAACGCTCGTCCCAATTGCGATTGCTCTAACGCCCTACTCTCTTGCAAAATTTAATCTCTACAACGCATTAGGTGCGATAATTTGGGGGATTAGTATTGGACTTTTAGGGTATTTCTCTGGTGGTATCTTAATAGAAACTTTCACAATGCTAGGGAAATATCCATTTCTAGCCCCTGTTTTTATTGCAATTTTACTCGGCGGTCTATGGCTTTGGCTAAGTCGCGCTACAAAAAGGAAATAAATGGTATTACGCAATTGTATTAAAGAAAGAGTTTTAATCCTAGATGGTGCAATGGGAACAGAAATCCAAAAGCACAATATACAAACTTGGGGTGTTAATGCAAAAGGTGAAAAACTAGATGGTTGCTCAGAAGCACTCAATCTTTATGCAAAAGACATAATAAAAGCGATTCATACAAGCTATTTACAAGCTGGTGCAAATATCCTAAAAACTAACACTTTTGGCGTAATGCCTTGGGTTTTAGCAGAATATGGATTAGAAGAGCATTGCAAAGAAATTGCAAAAACTGGAGTAGAACTTGCAAAAGAATGTATTAAAAAACACTCTCCTTTAAAAAATCAAAACAATGCATTATTTGTTGCTGCATCTTTAGGTCCCGGAACAAAACTTCCAAGTTTAGGGCATATTACTTATGATTCAATGGAAGAAGGCTATGCATTATGCGTAGAAGGCTTTAAAGAAGCGGACGCAGATGTGATTTTACTAGAAACCGCACAAGACCCCTTACAAATCAAAGCCGCCCTTAATGCAATAAAAAATACAGCACCAGAAATCCCTATAATGGTATCTGTAACCATTGAAACAACAGGCACAATGCTTATAGGCACAGATATTACAACGCTATTTCACATTTTAGAACCTTACGATTTACTTTCTTTGGGAATTAATTGTGGTTTAGGACCTGATTTAGCACACAAACATTTAGTTACCCTTAGCGAAGTTTGTAAATTCCCAATTTCCATACATACCAATGCTGGACTCCCTGAAAATCGTGGCGGTGTTACTTACTATCCGATGGATGCAGAAGAGTTTAGCACCATTGAAAAAAGCTTTTTAGAGATTCCGGGTGTCGCCTTTTTAGGGGGTTGCTGTGGCACAACGCCAGAGCATATACGCCAACTTGTGCAAAAAACACAATCCATAATCCCAAAAGCTCCAAAATGCACTTATCAACCAAGCATTACTTCATTATTTGAAGCAAAAGAGTTAAAGCAATTTCCCGCACCCTTGCTAATTGGTGAGCGTTCTAACGCAACAGGTTCAAAGGCTTTTAGAGAATTGCTTTTAAATGAAGATTACGAAGGAGCTTTAAGTGTTGGTAGTGCGCAAGTTAGAAGTGGTGCGCATTGTTTAGATTTAAGCGTAGCCTTTGCCGGCAGAGATGAAAGTAAGGATATGCAAGAGCTAATTACACGCTATGCAACAAAAATTACACTTCCATTAATGCCGGATTCCACACAAGTTAATGCGCTTGAAATTGCATTAAAGCATATTGGTGGTCGTGCGATTATTAACTCCGCAAACTTAGAAGATGGAATTACAAAATTTGACAAAGTCGCAAGTTTAGCAAAAAAATTTGGTGCAGCACTTATTTGTTTAACTATTGATGAAGAAGGAATGTGTAAAACCTTTGAGCGTAAAATTGCGTGTGCTAAAAGAATGATGGAACGCGCAATCACAATCCATAATTTACGCGAAGAGGATATTATTTTTGACCCTTTAACCTTTACAATTGGAAGTGGCGATGCGGAATATTTTGATGCGGGAATGCAAACACTAAATACCATTAAAGAATTAAGTAAGCTTTATCCAAAAGCTGGAACAACACTTGGTTTATCTAATATTTCTTTTGGACTTAGTAAAGAAGGAAGAATCTGTCTAAATTCTATTTTCTTGCACCACGCAATCAAAAATGGACTAACAAGCGCAATTGTCAATGTTTCACATATTATTCCTTATAATAAACTAGAAGCAGATGATATTAAAGTGTGTGAGAATTTAATCTTTAATACAGAACTCTCTAGCGCACCCCTTTATGCCTTTATTAAGCATTTTGAATCCAAAAACACCCTAGACCTACCAAAACAAGAACAAGATGTGCATTTAAGCATAGAAGAGAGAATCCAAAAATACTTAATAGATGGTGAATTAAATGCAATGCTAGAGCTTCTACCAAGTGCAAAAGATTCTATAAGCCCTGAAAAAATCATTAATGAAATTTTAATTGATGCAATGAAAATTGTAGGAGAACGCTTTGGAAATGGCGAAATGCAACTCCCTTTTGTCTTACAAAGTGCGGAAGTGATGAAAAAAAGCGTGGATTATTTAAATGCATTTCTACCCAAAAAACAAAGCACACACAAAACAACCATTGTTTTAGGCACGGTAAAAGGCGATGTGCACGATGTGGGTAAAAATCTCGTGGATATTATCCTAACAAACAATGGTTTTAGTGTGATTAACATAGGAATCAAAGCAGAGTTAGAAAAATTTTTAGAAGTTTTACAAACACAAAAGGTAGATTGTATCGGAATGAGCGGACTCTTAGTAAAATCCACACTTGTAATGAAAGAAAATTTAGAAGCACTTAAAAAACTTGATATTAAAATCCCTATTATGCTTGGTGGAGCAGCATTAAACCGCAATTTTGTAGAAGAATATTGTAAGCCAAATTATGATGGCGTAATTTTTTATTGCAAAGACGCCTTTGATAGTGTTGCGGCGATGCAAATTATCCAAAGTGGCGATTTTAGCGATTTAACGCTACCTAGCCAAAAAGGCACAAAAAATAAGGAAGACATAGAAGAAAACAAAATTACAAAACAAGAAGCAAGACTAAAAAAGAAACTAGATTCTACCCTAGATTCCAAAAAAGAATCTATCAATAAACCAACAAAATGCGAAATTACATTTGAATATGCAACGCATACCCCACCTTTCTTTGGCGTAAAATCTTTAGAGTTAAACGCTAATGATTTAGATTCTGTTTTTGACTATATTGATAAAGACTTACTCTTTAAACACCGCTGGGGATATAGCAAACTCAAAAAAGAAGAATACCAAATCCTAAAAGCAAAAGAATTAGAACCACTTTTAAAATCCCTAAAAGAAGAATTTATCACAAAAGAAATCTTTAAACCTGTTGTTTTATATGGCTATTTTCACACACGCACTATTGCGCCCAAAAACTTAGAGGATGGATTGATTTTAGAAGTTAGTGCTACAAAAGATTTTATAGATTCTGAACAATTTTTATTTCCTAGAAGCACGAAAAAGCCTTATTTATGTCTTAGTGATTATTTTAATCCACAGGGCGATATTTGCGCAATGCATTTAGTTTCTAGCGGAAACAACTTTGCTCCTTATGAAGCGGAACTTTACAAAAATGCACAATACCACAAATACTATTTAGCACACACTTTAGGAATGGATCTAGCTGAGGCATTAGCAGATTTTATCCACGCAAAAGTTAGAGACGCATTACAACTTGACGCAAAATGCGGACAACGCTACTCTTTTGGCTATCCTGCGTGCCCAGACCTTGCTTTAAGTGTGGGATTATTTAATCTCTTTAAACCAGAATCTTTTGGTATCACGCTAAGCGACACTTATCAAATGTCGCCAGAAGCGACAACATCCGCACTTATTGTTCCAAATAAGGAAGCAAAATATTTTGCAATCTAACCAAAAATTCCTTTTAAAGAACTAGGGTCAAAGTTTTCAAAATCAAAACTTTGTCCATTTGGTGCGCTAAATGGTAAGCTTGCTTTTTCTATTAATCCGCTAATTTGCCCCATTTTATCCATAATTTCTTGGTGCTTGTTTGCAAGATTTTCTCCCAAATCTCCTTCCATTTGGCTAGGAAGTGGCAAGGATAACGACACGCTCTCCCCGGCTAAAGAGGTTGTAAGCTCCTTTCCAAAAAGAGCTTCTCCCTTAAATTGCGCCGCCTTTGCACTTACATCTAGGGCATTTAAATCACTTCCACTGCTTTTAATTTGATTGCTTAGAGCATTTAGTGTAATATCAGCAATTTGCATTGCGCCTACCATTTCATTTGCACCTTTAATTCCATCGGTAAATTTGCGAATTTCTAATACATTTTGAGAAAGATTAGGAAGCTCTTGTGCTTCTTGTGTAGCTTGAGAAGCAACTTGTTCTTGCGTAATTTTGGATTCCACATTTAAAGTCGCTTCTGGCGTTTTATAGGCATTCCCTAATCCATAGGGATTGATTGTTGATAACATCATAACTCCTTTTAAGTTTTCTAGGAGTTAAGCATTTACTATTCCACTTTTTGTGCTTCCCTACTTTCTAATTCATTAATATTTAAGCGCACAAATTTATAACACAGAAAAATTACCAAAGGCCACAAAAGAATTAACAAAATTGTATAAAACATCTCAAAACCTCCTTAATAAGAATGCTCATCTAAATCACTAGTAGAAAGCTTTTTAGAATCCATAACTCTCCACACATACACAATATACCCAAGCACAAAAGGCACAAGCAAACTTACATAGCCCATCACACTAAGCGTGTAATAACTAGAGCTTGCATTTGCAATGGTTAGCGAGCTTTGTAAATCTGTAATTGAAGGATAAAATGCACTATTTCCCAAGCCTACATTTAAGAAAACTGCCATTACGCTAAACACCACGCCAATGCCTAGCAAAAAAATCCCTTTTGTGCATTTTAAACTTCCATAAATTCCACCAAGCACCAAAACAACACCTACAAGCAATAAGATTAAGAGTATAGGATTATCCAAAAAATTTTGCAAATACACATAAGGTTGCAAACTCACAACCCCGGCACTATCCACAAAAAACCCATCTTTTAAACAAATCCAAACGAGAAACCCTAAAAAGAAAGGTAAAAATAAAAGTGTATTAATCACAATATCTTTTCTTGCTTTTTCTACAATTTGCGCGTTATCAATAGCATTAATAAAATAACTCTCCGCTAAGATTCTACTTAAAAACACAAGCGCGATTCCTAAAAGATAGTTAAAAGGATTAGCAAGCTGCTCTAACCCCCTAAAAGCACCTCTCCATTCTACAAAGCGGTTTTCATCTAGCACAAATTCTGAGCCTGCAAAAAATGTGCTAACAGCTACACCTATCAAAAAAACACCCAAAATTCCATTGATTTTTAAAAATACTTCATAGGTTTTACTTCCTAAAAAATTGCCTTCTTTTTTTCTATATTCGTAACTAACAGCTTGTAAAATGAAGCAAAATAAAATTACCAGCCACACCCAATAAGCCCCACCAAAACTTGTGCTATAAAAGAGCGGAAATGCCGCAAAAGCTGCTCCACCAAATAACACAAGCGTCGTAAAACCAAGTTCCCATTTTCTCCCCAAGCAATTAATTAGAAGCGTTTTTTCTTGATCATTGCTTGAGAGCCTATCTATTAACCCCTGTCCTCCCTGCACAAAAAACATAAACACAAGCAATCCCCCAAGCAAACTTAAAATAATCCACCAATACACTTGCAAGCTAGCGTGTTCTAATCCAAAAAACATTGATTCTCCTTTTAGTGCGCAAAGCCTTTTTTGATTTGTTTTGCCATAATTCCAAGCTCCGCAATAAGCAAAGTGGTAAAAAGCACAAGAAAAATAAAAAATGAAATTTGCACATTAATATGTGAAAGCTTCGTTGCAGCAATATGCACAGGCATTAAATCTTGAATCGCCCAAGGTTGTCTGCCAACTTCAGCCACAATCCACCCTGCTTCTGCGGCAATATAACCTAATGGAATTGCTATCACGCATAACCAAAGGATTTTTCTAAATTTTTCTATTTTGCTTGCCATTGCCAAATACAACACTATAATAAATAAAATAAAAAAGAAGCTCCCAAGCGCAACCATTAAGTGAAAACTATAAAATGTTAAAGCAACTGGTGGCACTGCTTGTTCTTTATTCTCCAAATATCCATAGCCAAAGTTGTGCATATTTGCTTGTAAAATCTCTTTTGATTCTTGCATTAACACTGTGTTATTCTCTGCTTTTGCCGCCTTATAATCTTTGAGTGCTTGCACAGCTAATTGTCCGCTTTGAATCCTAGCATCCATTGGCGGAATCCCTTTTTCTTCATTTCCATAAAGCAAATCATCAATCCCCGCAATAAAGCCTTCTGTATCCCTTTGTCCTAGAATTGAGAGCGCATAAGGAATCGTAAAGTCAAACAAAAACACACTTTCGTCATCACCGGGCTTTTTGTTAGGATTTAAGATTCCAAATGCTACAAGCCCAGCTCTATGTTCTCCTTCATAAATCCCTTCCATTGCTGCTAATTTCATCGGCTGTTTCTGTGTAACTTGATAAGCACTCTCATCACCACTAAAGAATAAGAAAATTGAAGTTAAAAGCCCAAAAGAAGCCCCCACAACTAAGCTTTTTTTTGCTTCTATAAAATGCCTACCTTTTAGTAAATACCAAGCGCTAATCCCCATTACAAAAAGTGCAGAAATTACATATCCACTAGCAACCGTATGTAAAAACTTAGACACTGCCACAGGCGAAAGTGCTACATCTAAAAAGCTTGTCATTTCATTTCTAGCAGTATCTGGGTTAAACATCGTGCCAACAGGGTATTGCATCCAACCATTTGCCACTAAAATCCAAAATGCGCTTAAATTACTTCCAATTGCTACAAGCCAAGTAGAGATTAAATGGAATCTTTTTGAAACACGATTCCAACCAAAGAACATTACCGCAAAAAATGTCGCTTCCAAGAAAAAGGCTAAAATCCCTTCAACTGCCAAAGGTGCGCCAAAAATATCCCCCACAAACCAACTATAATTCGCCCAATTTGTGCCAAACTCAAACTCCATAATAATACCTGTTGCCACACCAATGGCAAAGTTAATTCCAAAAAGAGTTAGCCAAAATTTTGTAATCTTTTTCCACTCTTCATTGCCTGTTTTTACATAAATGCTCTCCATTATTGCGATGATAAAGGATAGCCCAAGCGTTAAAGGCACAAATAAAAAATGATAAATCGCAGTTAGTGCAAACTGCGCCCTGCTCCAATCCACACTTAATTCCATTTTATTCCTTTGTAAGATTTTCTAAAACAAATTTACTCTTTGCTTCTTGTGTTCCAAGGCTTCTCAATGAAGTATCGTAAATAAAAACTTTAAGCACGGCAAACATCACAAAGAGTTTAATAAAAATTACAAGCCACAAGGTTTTACCAAGCTTCATATTGCGGAATCCTTCCACATACATTCCTAAAATGTTTTTAAACATAGTAATCCTTAAGAGTTATCAAAAAACTTCGGATTTTAGAGAAAAGTAACTTTTTAACCGCTTAATACAAACAAAAATCAAAAAAATCTTGACTTTGTAAAATTTTTAGTTAAATTTTATTTGACTTTTTTGAAAAAATGCGTGAAATTTACCAAAACTAAAATTCCGATTCCAACTCCATAAATCACAAAAATAAACAACGCACACTCCGCCATTGTGCCAAACTTTAGCGATGGGATTAAATACCAACCATTAGCGTAAAGAGAAATCCACCATTCTTGCAAGGGGGATAAATTTTGGATTCCATTTAACACAGGAAAATCCACTCCGCAAAAACCACTAGGAGCAAAAAGACTTGGAAGCCAAGTATCAAGCGGCAAATTAAAATCAAATTTTGGATTTAACGAACACCCCTTTAGCCCAAAGATAAAAGTTTCACTCTCCAAGGCATTTTGGATTCCAATTAATCTAAATGCCGCTAAAATCCCATTAATTAGCCCATACACACAAAATGCGATTCCAACATATCTAAGCACGCAAAACATTGCAAGCAAACATCCAAAGCCCAAAACCACAAAAGCATAGCGGATATACACACATTGCTCACAAGGTTGTAGCATTAAATACTTTTGTAAAACAAAATGCGAAAATGCCACAAACAAGAACGCCAAAATCCCTAGAAAAAACCAAAATTTATTCTGTATCATTGTGTTTTTTTAACTCTTGGCTTATAAAGGTTGATTAAATAAGTGGCAAAAATTGCAATCGCCCCACCAATAAGCGTTAAAACACTAGGAATCTCTCCTAAAATAAAATAACTTGTTAATAGCGCAAACACAGGCACTAAAAGCGGATAAGAGCTTGCCTTCTCTGCACCAACTTGCGCAATCCCCATATAATAAATGCTTGTTCCAATGGCAGTTGAAAGCACAGCGATAATCAAAAGCATACACCAAAAGCGCAAATCAAAGTTAAAAATTTCTAGCATTTGTGGCTGAATCAAAAAAATAGGAGAAAACAACACTACACTAAAGAGTGTGATATAAAAATTAATCGCAATTGGATGGATTCTAATGCGCTGGCACACTAGCGTTAAAACTGCCCAATCTAGCGCACAAAGCACAAAAAAGACATTAAATTTACTAAAAAGTGTTTGTAGATTCCCTAAATCTAGCAAACAAATCCCGGCAACAATACCTAAAAACACCCCCAAAATCTCATTACCCTTAACACTCTTATTTACACCTTTTTGAATTTTGTATAATCCAAAGGTTAAAAGATACACAAACACAGGGGTAATTGTTGTTACAAGCACTCCGCCCTTACCCGCACTTCCATAATTTAAACCCACGAAAAACATTAAAGAATACAAGCAATTAAATACCGCTGCGGCAAGTAAATATTTAAAAGCCTTGCCATCAATTCTTAGTGGAATTTTAAGCATAACTACAAGTGGAATGGAAGCAAGAAGCGCTAGAAAAAATCGCCAGAAAGTTACTACATCAGCACTTGTATAAGTTACAAGCACCTTGCTACTAGGCCAAGAAGACCCCCAAAAAAACATCGCTATCACAAGCAAAATAGAAAATATAACTCCCCTAGACATTCGCTCTCTTAAAAATCAAATAGCGCATTATAACAAATCTAACGGAGCAAAGTTTGTGTAATGCGTTCAATTTGTGCCAAAAATTCCATAATTGCATAAGTATTAATTGCTACATTGCTTCTTGCTTGTGTGAGTGATAATTCCGCATCTAAAAAATCACTTGTGCTATCAATCCTTTGCGTGTAGCGATTTTTTGAAATCCTATAATTCTCCTCTGCCTGTTTTAGCGCAAGTTTAGCAATCTCTAGGGCATTAAGCGCTAGATTATAACTTTCTAAAGCGCTAAAGAGTTGCAATTCTAAATCCTCTATTAACGCTATGCGTTGTGATTCAAAGGCAAGTTTATTTGTCTTGGCGCTTTCTATATTGTATTTATCACTAAATCCATCAAAAAGATTAAGATTAAAGGCTAGTTGCACACTTGCTTCATCTTTATAGATTCCATCTCGCCCACGCAATGCATAATCATCTCCATAACGCGTATAATCCCCTATGAAATTCACTTCTGGCAAAAACTCTCCTTTAGCGCTTTGCACCAAATACCCCTTACTTTCAATAATTTTATCTATAAAAAGCAATTCTGCGCGCCTTTGAATCATCTCTTTTTTAAGATTTTCAAAATTTAGATTCCATCTTTTTGGCTCTAATTCTTCTAAATCCTTTAAAGTAATCTTTGTGCGCGTGTAACGCTCTAAATCCCTTAACGCATAGTTTAACGCACTTTGATAACTTAGTAAATTTTGCAAGGTGTTATTAAGCTCTACTTCAATTTTTAATAAATCGTTTTTTTGGATTAATCCTACACGATAAAACTCTGCATTCTCACGCCTTTGCTCTTCTAAAAGCACTTTTGATTGCTCGGCAATCTCTACATTTTTTGCTTGACGCAACACATTAATATAAGCGCTCTTAACAAGCAAAATCACATCTTCTTTTGTGGCTTCTAATTGATAATCTTGCGATTGCAACAATGCCTTAGCACTCTTTAAATTATATACATCGCTAAAACCATTAAAGAGATTATATTGCACACTTCCCCCTAAATTACCACTTGTTTTTTTATCCGCCCTTTGGAAGCGATTGCTTCTTTGTGTGCCATAAGTTAGATTAAGGCTGGGGTAAAAAGGACTTTGATAAGTTTTATAATTTGCCTTGCTCTCTTGTAATAAATACTCTTGCTCTTTAATGCTAGGATTATGGCGCAATGTTAAATCAATAGCTTCTTGCAAACTTAGCGCATTTAAGATTCCATAAAATAGCGATAAAACAATCAAAATTCTAAGCATTTTTTAGCTCCCTTTTAATAAAAAAAGAAAGTAAACAAGGAATCAAAAAGATGCTCAACACCGTAGAAAATCCTAGCCCTCCTAAAATCACAGCTCCAAGCCCCCTATAAATCTCACTCCCAGCTCCGGGTGCTACCACAAGAGGAAGCATTCCAAAAAGTGAAGTAAGAGTGCTCATATAAATAGGACGGATTCTAACACGCACTGCTTCTAAGATTCCACTTTGCGCATCCATTTCATACAAACGCACATTATGCAAACTCTGATACACAATTAAAATCGCATTATTTACAACAATTCCTACCAAAATGATAAAACCAAGCATTGTTAGCACATCTAAGGGCTGATACACCAAAAAAACATTTACCAACCAAAGCCCCAAAAATCCACCACCAACAGCAAGAGGAACGCTAAAGAGAATAATCAAAGGATAAACAAAGTCTTCATATAATGCCGCCATTAATAAGTAAATAATAAACACTGCCAACACAAAGCCCAAAATTAAAGAATCTTTAATTTTGGTTAAAGCATCTGCTGTCCCACTAAAGGAAATACTATTATTTCCTAATGCGCCACTTTCTTTTAAACGCGTTAAAATCTCTCCATTAACAAGCTCCATTGACTCTTGGATTGTAATATTTGCCGGAGGACTAAGCGTTAAAGTAATAGTGCGATTACGCTCATAATGGCGGATTTGATTTGTTCCATACTCTAGCTTTAAATCTGCAAGCGTGCTAATAGGAATAATACCTGCTGTGGAAGTATAAATACTTGCATTATAAAGCTCTTCTGGGGAGTAAATCGCACCATTTTGAGATTTTAAAACCAAATCAATCTTTTCTCTCCCTTCTTCTTTAAACTCACCAATCTTTCTTCCATCTAAAAGCACATCTAAAGCAACTCCAAAGCTATTTACATCAAGCCCAACAGCACTTATTCTCTCTAAGTTTGGATATAAATTTAACTCTGGATAAAGCAACTCCAAACTTGGGCGCGCTCGCATTTGTAAAGTTACAACCCTATTGGCTCCATATTTTTCCACAAAAACTTCTTTAATAATTTTTTCTAATGCGATTGCGCTAGCAATAAGTGATTCTATATTCTCTCCACTAAGATCAATATCCACACTACGACTTGACCCTCTACGCTCAAAAATCCCCGTTTGCAATGCTGTCCCACTCACTCCGGGGATATTTTGAATACAAGTTTTTGCAAGGGGAATTAAATCAGCCGCCCTTGTGATATCTAAAGCACGCAATCCAAAACTAAGATCAGAAGTTCCACCGATATAAAAAAGGTTATTGATTGCTGGATATTGCGCATTCCCTTCAAATCCATTACTTGCAAAATAAGGGCTTAAACACTCAAACACTTCCCGTCCTATGCTTTCTTTTTCTTGATAAGACAATCCCGGTGGTGGTGTCATTCTCCCAAAAACAAAGTTTTGATTTCCTTGTGGCAAATACTCCATTTTTGGCAACAAAACATAACTAAATGCAAAGCTTAAAAGCGTTAAACTAATAATCGTTAAGATTTTATTGCGCGAACTTTGCATAGATTTTTGGACAAAATACATTATCCAATCCACGCACCATTGTCCAAACTCTCTAATTTTCAAAGAAAAACTAGAACCACCATTATAAATTTCCTGTAAAATCTTATTTTCTTTTAAAATACTTTTCTTTGTGCCTAGCAATTTTGAACTTTGGTAACTCAAAGTTGGAATCACAATAATGGACACAAACAACGAAAAGCTCACCGCACTACTTGCAGCAATTGCAATATCCCTAAAAAGTTGCCCTGCTTCTTCTTGGATATTTAAAATAGGAATAAAAATCGCAACTGTTGTTAAGACAGAAGCAATCAACCCCCCAATCACTTCTTTTGTGCCATCAATCACTGCTTGCATTGCATTTTTTTGCATTTTTCTATGCCGATCAATATTCTCTAAAACAACAATAGCTGAATCTACAAGCATTCCCACCGCAAAAGAGATTCCCGCTAGCGAAACAACATTTAGTGTGCGATTTAAAAATGCCATCACAATAAATGTTCCAAGCACACTTAAGGGCATAGCTATGGCAATAATTAGCGTAGAGGTTAAAGAGCGCAAAAATACAAACAAAACCCCACAAGCCAAAAAAGCTCCAACAATAATATTTCCCTTAACCAATGCAATGGCTTGTTCTATATAATCCCTTTGATCGTTTGTCCATTCTAGCTTTAAACCTTTCTCTTTTAAGATTCCATTATTTAGCGTATCAAAAACGACTTCTACCGCATTTGTAAGTTCTAATACATTTGCATCAGCTGCTGGCTTAATTGCTACCATCAATGCTTCTTTGGATATCTTTTCATCACCGCGATAATAAGAAACAGTTGTTTTGTTTTCAAACCCTTCTTTAACCATTGCTACATCGCTAATCTTAACGCGCTTAACTCCATCGCTCCAAATTACCACATCTAAAATATCTTGAGGATTTTTAAACTCTCCAACTGTGCGCACACGATAAGATTTTCTTCCATAATCCAAACTTCCTGCTGATAAATTTACATTTTGCTTATCAAGCACATTTGCAACACTTGCAATATCTAGCTGATAAATTGCAAGCTTTCTTTCATCAATGATTATGTGCATCTCCCTATCATCACCACCGGGGAAATTTACCTCAGCAACCCCATCAATGCGTTCAAAATATTGAATCACATTTTCATTAAAAAATGTTCTTTGCTCCCGCACACGCACGCTATCATCAAGACTAACTAGCATCATTCTAACAACAGGGCTTGTATCTTCCCCTGTTGCACGAATTACAGGACGATCTATTGCATCTGGATAACCTTTAACTTCATTAAGTTTATTGCTAACATCAAGCATTGCTTTTGTTAAATCTGTGCCGATTTTAAACTCCAGTGTTACATTAGCACGCCCACTATTTGCAAAACCTTCCATTGTTTCAAGGTTATCAATCCCCTTTAACACTTGCTCTTGTCGCTCTAAAATCTCCCTTTCAATTTCATAAGGTGTCGCACCACTCCAAGTAGTATTAACAGAAATTACAGGGCGTGTAACTTGCGGTGTAAGCTGATAAGGCATTGTCCTTAAAGATAAGATTCCAAATAAACTTAGAAGAATCATTCCTACAATCACAACAACAGGGCGATGGATTAGCGTTTTAATCATTCTTTAACCTCAGTAACACTCTCTCCATCTCTTAAACGCTCCGCCCCTACAACAATCACTCTTGCTGTAGATTTTAAACTCTCGCCCAAAGGCTCTATATACGCATTTAAACCTTGATAGCCTTTGATTGCAATCTTTATCTTTTTTGCTCTTTCATTATCTAGCACAAAAATCACATTACCATCAATCTCTGGTAAAATCGCATCGCGTGGCACTAATAGCATTTCTTCCCCTTTTACACCAAAAGAAGCACGCACTTCTAAACCTTCAATTAATTCTCCCTTTGGGTCATTCACAGAAAGTTTTAAAGGAAAAGTTCTAGCCTTAGCATCTCCTAATGGAATTAAAGCACTAACCTTTGCTTGATAATTTTGATTTGCAATTTGCACTTGTATATCATCACCAACTTTTAAAGAGCGCAAAATCTCAAAAGAAACTTCAAATGTTGCTTCAAGTGGAGTTAACTTTGCAATATTAAACACACTTGCCCCAGCACTCACCCACTCACCTTGCTTTAAAAGTTTTTGTAAAATTACGCCATCATAAGGGGCGACAATAGTCTTTTTTTGCTTTTGCGTTTTTAATAATTCTAGTCCGTTGCCAATAGATTCCATATTTCCTTTTTGCGCTTGCATATCAAACAAAATGTCTTCATATTCTTTAAAAGAAATAGACTCACTCTCATATAAAGCCTTATAGCGTGCATAATCTTTTTTTATCTTTTCATATTGCGCTTTTGCTTGTTTTAAAGCTCCCTCTTTGGAAGCTATCTCATCACACAATAAATCACTATTTAAAATTGCTAATTCCTGCCCCTTTTTTACACGCTCTCCATCACTTACAAGCACAGAATCAATAACCCCAGAAATTTCAGAAGCAAGCATTCCCCTCTCACTAAAATACAGCGAACCTACATATTGATAAGTCGGATTAAACACTCCACTTTGTAGATTGACAGCCTTTACAAGCTTTGAAGAATTTTTAGATTCTATTTTTTTAGACTCTTTAGCAGATTCTATATTGTTAGATTCTAACTTTTGGGCAGATACAGCATTAAGCGCGGAATCCTTTTTAAGCCCATAAAACACACTAAAACCCACTCCAAGCACAGCCACACACAACCAAATCAAACTTTTTTTGCTAAAACGCACAAATTTCCTTTAAAGACTTTGTTTTATTGTAAAATAAATTTGTTAATTTTTTGTGAAATTTTTAAAAAATTCTCTCTATTTAGGAATAATTTTTGAGCCTTAAAGCCTATTTTTTAGCCAGCCTTTGCGTTTATATTTTCTGTGTTGCTTTACGCTTTTATTATCCCTTTGTTTTAGAATCTTTTCCACAATATTTTTACAACAACGCGTGGCTATTAAACACGCACGACGCTTACTTTTACGCACAAGGCGCAAAAGATATTTTAAACACAATGGAATCTTTTTTGGATTCCAATTTTTCTTTGAACAAATCCACACTAAACTCCCCCACACACGAATTACTTTCACTAATCACCGCTTGTATTGCCTTTTTCACACCCTTATCCCTAGAGCAAGTTTTCTTTTATCTACCCGGCTTTTTTGGCGCACTTATTGTTTTTCCTATGTTTTATATCACGCGGGATTTTGGAATGCTTCCAGCCATTTTAGCAAGCCTTCTAAGCGCACTTAGCGTAAGTTATTTTAACCGCACAATCTTTGGTTACTATGATACAGATATGTTAATTTTACCCCTAACACTTAGCGTTATTACACTTATTCTTTCAAACTCTCAGCGCGTTTTTGGGCTTTTGTTTATGTTAAGCGTGCTTGCCTTGCTATATTATCCAAACTTACGCTATGTGTTTTTAGGCTTTATTGTGATTTTGTGTTGCTTTAAGGACAAAAGAGAAGTAGCGATTCTTTTAATGTTTAGCCTTATTTTTGCGCTCTATGTGCCACTTTATTTATTCCCACTTTGGATTCTTTTTGGCATAGCATTAAGCATTTTTAAGATTCCACAATTTAAAGCCACACCCTTTATCATCACCTTCTGTGTTTTTTGGATATTAATCCTATATCCCTTAATCCCAAGCCTTTTGCGTTCCCCATTTTTAAGCCCATTCTTACCCTTTGTAGAATCCACACTTCAACAACCCTTGCCCACTTTAAATATCCTAGATTCCATTGCAGAGACTTCCAAGCTCTCTATTTTCTCCCTTGCCAAGCGCACAAGTGGCAACCTTGCGCTATTTCTTTTAAGCCTTTTTGGTTATGGATATTTGGTGTATAAAAGGCGGATTTTTTTGCTCTTTTTGCCCATTTTACTTCTAGGATTTTTCTCTCTTTTGCAAGGGCTTAGATTTAGTTTTTACGCCACTTGTGTATGTGCTTTGGGACTTGCTTATTTGCTAAGTTTTATAAAATGGATTCCATATTCACGCCTTTTTCAAACGCTCTTTATATGTATTGCTATCACGCCACATTTACAACATATTAAAAACTACACCCCAAAGCCCATTTTAGATTCCACAGAAGCGCAAATTTTAAAAGCGATTCCAACTAACAATGGAGATTTCGCGCTTGCGTGGTGGGATTATGGCTATATGATAAATTATTTTAGTAATCTAAATGTCTTTATTGATGGAGGCAAGCATTTAGAGAGTAAAGCCATTAGTCAATTTTTCATAAGTAGTGATACTCTTTTAAGCTATAAAATCGCCAAAGATTTAAAAGAAAAAACGCAGGCAAAAAACCTTTATATCATCTTGCCTTTAAGTATGCTTGAGATTTTTCCAAGTATTACCGCCTTTAATAAAACTCCCAAATTCTTTACAATCAGTCAAAAGTTGGAATCCAAAATTGCGTATTTTAACCACACAATCACGCTAAATTTAGAAAGTGGCATTCTAAACCAAAATCAACAAATCTCAAAATTTATAAGCCTAAAAACACAGCAAACACTACACTTTAACCACACAAGCTCGCTAAGTGCGTTAGAATTAAGAGATGGTAGAATCCTATTGTGCGATAATTCCTATCTTAATAGCCTGTTTTTTCAAGGATTATTTTTTGAAACATTAGATAAAAACTTATTCCAAAAAGTGCTAAAAAATGACAAAATTACGATTTACAAACTTCTTTAAAGGATAAAAATGGAACTCACACATTTAGACAAACGCCAAAATCCAAAAATGGTAGATGTTTCTTTAAAAGATTCCACACAGCGAGAAGCAATTGCTAGCGGCAAAATCACAATGGGCAAAGAAGCCTTTGGCGCAATAAAAGAACAAAGAGTAAAAAAGGGAGCAGTGCTACAAACAGCAATCATCGCTGCAATTATGGGAGCAAAACGAACTTCAGAGTTAATCCCTATGTGCCATCCGCTTTTTTTAAGTAGCGTTAAATGTAACATTACCGAACTTGAAAGCGAAAACGCCTTTATTTTAGAAGTGCGTGCTAAAACCTTTGGACAAACAGGCGTAGAAATGGAAGCATTAATGGGAGTTAATATTGGACTTCTAACCATTTATGATATGGTTAAAGCCATTGACAAAACAATGGTTTTAAGCGAAATTTGCTTGCTAGAAAAAAGTGGTGGCAAAAGTGGGCATTTTGTGCGATAAAAACCAATAGAATCTTATGTGAATTTTTGTAATACAAATCTTAAAGTTTTTTTATAGATTCCATTTTTTGTGTATTTGTAAGCCAAACTCTATTATCATAAAGGGCTTAATTTTTTAAAGGAGTGCAAAATGAAAAAGAATATTGTTTTCTTTGAAGCAGTTGGTGGAAGTGATAAAGGTGCAGATGGACACAGAAAAGACACAATGCCTATGGTAAATGCGCTAAAAGCTAAGGGTTGGAATGCAGAAGTTGTGTTTTTTAGCGACGATATTTTACGCAATGAAAATGAGCGCAATAAAATTTATGAACGCGTTAGGGAGAGTGCAGATGGTTATGTTTCACGCGTAAATCCGGGCAACTTAAAAGAAGAAAAACTTTACTTTGAAGTATTGCGCAAACTTTGTGCAGATGGACTTGTAGGTATGCCTCATCCTGATGCAATGATTGGCTATGGCGCAAAAGACGCTTTAACAAAGCTTGCAGATACTCCACTTGTCCCAGATGATACTTATGCGTATTATGATATTGAGACTTTTAAAAAGACTTTCCCAAAAAGCCTAGCAAAAGGCGAGAGAGTGCTAAAGCAAAATCGCGGCTCCACAGGGGAAGGGATTTGGCGTGTGAGATTAGCAGAAGGTTCTTATAATACTTGCGATTCTTTACCACTTGATACAAAAATCATTTGCACAGAAGCCAAGGATAATCATAGCGAAGAGCGCAAACTTGGAGAGTTTATGGACTTTTGCGAGCAATACATCATTGGCGATAATGGAATGCTTGTAGATATGACTTTCTTGCCACGCATTAAAGAGGGCGAAATTAGAATTCTAATGCTTTATAAAACACCCGTTTATGTTGTGCATAAAAAGCCAGCTGAAGGGGGCGATGCCTTTTCTGCAACTCTCTTTAGTGGCGCAAAATATCGCTATGATGAGCCAAAAGAGTGGCAAGGGCTTGTGGATTGGTTCTTAGGACAACTTCCTTCTATTAAATCCAAGCTTGGAAACTATGATTTACCACTAATTTGGACAGCAGACTTTATCCTAGACACTGATGAAAAAGGCGCAGACCGCTATATTCTAGGAGAAATCAACTGCTCTTGCGTTGGCTTTACAAGCCCAGAAGAATATATGGCAAAAATTGCTGTAATGGTAGGTGATAATATTATTGATATTGTCAGTGAAAAAAAGGCATAACTCTGCTGAATATGGAATCTTTTTTTGGGGGGGGGTTCCAACTTTTAGAAAATTTTAGTTAAGTCTTTTTAAATTTTATTTTTCATTACCTAAGAGATTAAAATTCTAAAAGACTTGCTTTAAGCAAACACAAGACCCAAAAAAATCCAAATACTCTTTTTCCTGCTAATCCATATACACTTTTATAGCATTTAAGCAATTATTAATGGGGGGGGGGGGCATAATAGAATGTTTAATTTTCATTAATAAGGAGAGAGAAAAATGCGTCTTTTAATTTGTATTTTTGTCCCTTGGATAGGATTTTTTACCATAGGACGACCTATTGCTGGACTTATTTGCTTTTTGTTGCAAATTACACTAATTGGTTGGCTTCCAGCTTCAATTTGGGCTGTTTATTCTCTAGGACAATACAAAACAGATAAAAAAATTCAAGAAGCATTAAAGCAAAAACAAGGAGATTAGTTATGTTAAAATTTATATCAAGTGTTGCAATAGCATTACTTTTAAGCGCGTGTGCATATAAAACAGGTGTAGAAGTTACTCAAGAAACACTCAATAAAGTGCAAGTGCATAAAACAACAAAAAGCCAAGTAGAAAGCATTGTAGGATACCCAACAAAAAAACAGACTTTAGGTAAAAATGAAATTTGGTATTATGATTTTACTTCTATTAGCCACAATCCATTTGGAGGAAATATTGATGAAGCAACAGTGATTGAATTCAACACAAAAGGCGTAGTAACCAAAAAATATAAAACAAAAAGCGCAGGTGGAAATCCTTTGCTTAAGTAGATAGCCATCTTTTTGATAGGCTATCTTGCTTGAAACCCTTTAAAAAATCGTGCAATTTATTATACTCTCCCCTTTCTAAAAACCTAACTTTCCCACTTGGCAGATTATTTAAATGCACAAAACCATACGCAATACGCTTTAAATCTAGCACTTCCAAGCCAAAATGCGCAAAAAATCTTCTTAGCTCTCTATTTTTACCTTCTTTAAGAATCACCTTAATCTTAGAATATTTAGGTGTGTTTTTAATGCAAGTATAACCCACAAATGGCGCAAATTCCATTGCTTTAATCTTGCTTTTGCTATGCCCCCCAGCACTTGCATCTTCTAATGTAATCCCACTCTCCATTGCATCAAAAACGCTATCCTTAATAAGCCCTGATAACTTTAGCAAATACACGCGCTCTAGCTCACTCTCCATTAAAGAGCGCACAACCTTAACGCTATCACTAAGCAACAAAAGCCCCTCACTTGCAAAATCCAATCTCCCAACAGGCTTAAAATGCGAAAATCGCTTTGGCAAGGAATCATAAATCACTCTGCGCCCCCTATCATCGCGCTTACTCACAAGCTCACCCTTAGGCTTATTATAAACAATCACAGAGTATTGATCTTGTTCTCTTAAACATTTACCATTAAGATAAACCTTTGTATTTTTATCCACTTGATAGGAAAAATCACTAACAACTTCCTTATTGATAGTTACCTTGCCTTCTTTAATAAGCCTATCAGCTTCACGCCTTGAAAATTTTGAGTGGTGTGCTATGTATTGATTTAATCGCATTTTTACTTCTTAAATTGAAATTTTTTTGCTTTTAAAAGCGTTTTTAACGCCTCTTTATGCTTTCCTTGCAAAATCAACCAAAATCCTTTGCTATCTTGTTCCAAACTTCCCCCGCAAGAGAGTTTTTTCTTGGCTTCTTTTAGGATTTCTTGCATTGTTTGCTTTGCCTCAAAAAAGATTCCACAGCGTGTAATATCCTTACCCCCTGCCCTTTCTTCATTAAGCCCTAAAAAATAACTCTCACGCTCTTTAATCTCTCCACTTTTACCACAAACACAAGCGCTCTCTAGTTCTCCACACTTCTTGCATACACAATCAAAATCATCACTAAACTTTGCACCTATACTAAAATCTAATCGCGCCATTGAAACTCACTTAATACATTTTTTATTTCACTATGCACCTTAAAGCCACTCACCATTTCCAATTCTTGCGTTTGCGTTCTAAAAAGGATTCTAAGCTCGCGCTTCCCACTATGCAAAATTGCATATTCTCTAAGTCTTTCTAAACTTTGGCTCTGCATATTTGCATCTAGCAACACAAGCAAAGGCTCACTAATATCAGCTTTTTCAACCACAAAATCTACCACTTCCTTTTTGGCTTCATCTAAGGTTAGAATCTTTTCTGCCTTTAACTTTTTGGTTTCATTTTGTTCTTGCACTTGGCACTTAATTGCCACTGGAAGTTCTTTATCTAGCATTTCAACCTTTGCTAACATTTGCTCAAAGATTGTTAGCTCCACACTTCCATACAAATCTTGAATCTTTAGCATTCCATACCGCTTACCTGTTTTAGAAAACTTCACAATAATATCTTCAATCTGTCCTAAAATCAAAATTCTACTATTTTCTGCTACATCTTTAACTTGATTGCTTGGTGTATAATCAATCTCTTTAAAGCTCTCTTTATATGCATCTAATGGATGCCCTGAAGCATAAAAACCTAAGCTTTCTTTTTCAAATTCTAAAATTTCTTTTTGACTATATTCTCCCAAATCTTGCAAATCTAACTGCACACGCATTAGCTCTTCATCGTTACCAAAAAGAGAACCAGCAGCTTCTTTTTGTGCAGTTTGTGAAAGCTTTGCCGCTTCTGTTAAACTCTCAACTTGTTCAAGTAGGGATTTTCTTGTGTAACCCATACCATCTAATGCACCACTTTTAATAAAGGCTTCTAGGGATTTTTTATTCACTTTTGAAGGATCAATACGCTTTAAAAAATCCTCCAAATCTTTAAAATTCCCATTTTGCTTGCGTTCTTCTAAGATAATATTAATCGCAATCTCCCCTGCTCCCTTTATTGCTCCAAGTCCAAATAATATGCTAGCTTCTCCATCCACTTCTGCAACACTAAATTCTAATTCTGATTTTTGAATGCTAGGAGGAAGCACTTTAATGCCCATTTGATTTGCTTCTTCAGTGTATTCTACAACTTTATCAGTATCATTTTTTTCTGAAGTTAGAAGGGCTGCCATAAATTCTTTAGGATAATAAGTTTTTAAATACGCTGTCTCAAAAGTAATCATAGCATAAGCAGCAGAATGGGATTTGTTAAACCCATAACCTGCAAACTTTACAATAAGCTCCCAAAGTTCTTCTGCTTTTGCCCTATCAAAACCTTGCGCAACTGCACCATCTGCAAATTTGCTTTTATTATCTGCCATAATTTGCGCATCTTTTTTACCCATTGCACGGCGGATTAAATCTGCTCCCCCCAAAGAAAACCCTCCAATTCTTTGCACGATTTGCATAACCTGCTCTTGATAAACAATCGTTCCATAAGTTGGGCGTAAAATAGGCTCTAACTCGTCAAACATATACACAATGGGTTCTTTTCCGTGTTTTCTGTTAATAAAATCATCCACCATTCCAGATTCTAATGGACCAGGACGCCCTAGTGCAATGGTTGCAATAATGTCTTCAAAAGTGCTTGGACGCATTCTTTTATTAATCCCTTGAAACATACTGGATTCTATCTGAAAAACACCTAGCGTATTTCCGCTCTGCAAGGTTTCATAGACTTTTTTATCATTTACATCAATATTTAAAAAATCAATGCGTTTCCCACTTCGCTTTTCAATTAACTTTAAAGCATCATCTACAACAGTGAGTGTTTTTAATCCCAAAAAGTCAAACTTAATTAAATCCACATCTTCAAGATATTTCATAGAATATTGTGTAGCAATGATCCCATCGCGTTGTGAGCGATAAAGAGGAGCTTTATGCCATAATTCTTGTGTAGAATCAATTACAACAGCAGCAGCGTGCGTCCCCGGATTTCGCTTTGTTCCCTCTAAAATTAGCGCAAACTCCCACACTTTTTTTGCCAAAGGATCTCTTGAAATCAACTCCGCAATTTTTGGCTCTTTATTAAAAGCATCTTCAAGCGTAATTTCAAGCTCTTTTGGAATCAATTTCGCAAAAGAATCCGCGTCATTATAAGGCATTCCCATAACGCGTGCTACATCTCTAATGACTGCCTTTGCTTTCATCATACCAAAGGTGATCACTTGTGCAACATTATGTCTTCCATACTTTTCTGTAACATAGTCTAAAATCTCTCCGCGCCGACTTTGGCAAAAATCCATATCAATATCAGGCATACTTACGCGTTCAGGATTCAAAAATCGCTCAAAAAGTAAATCATACTTTAAAGGATCAATGTTTGTTATCTCCAAACAAAATGCAACCAAACTTCCAGCAGCACTCCCTCGCCCCGGACCTACTGGAATTCCCCTTTCTTTTGCTGCACGCACAAAATCCCAAACAATTAGCATATACCCCGGAAACTTCATAGAATTAATAATTTCTATTTCCCTCTCCAAACGCTCTGCATATTCTGTGTGCTTTTCTTGTGGCACATTTAAAAGGCGTTTTTTAAGCCCTTCTCTACATTTATAAGCAAAATACTCACTATCTTGTGTGAAATCAAGCCCTTCAGCCTTAGCATATTCTTGTGTAAATTTAAAACTAGGTGGCGTTGGATCTCCTAGATGTAATTCTAAATTACATTTATTAGCAATCTC
Organism: Helicobacter winghamensis ATCC BAA-430; assembly: GCF_028751035.1. NCBI lineage: Bacteria > Pseudomonadati > Campylobacterota > Epsilonproteobacteria > Campylobacterales > Helicobacteraceae > Helicobacter > Helicobacter winghamensis. The sequence goes on from NZ_CP063533.1 coordinate 983,013, forward strand.
TTGCGTATGCTCTAATGCTTCTGGTAAATCCGCATAAAGCTCTGCCATTTGCTCTGGAGTTTTGATATAAAATTCTTGCACAGTGTGGCGCATACGATTAGGATCATCAAAATCCTTACCAAAACCGATACAAAACGCTACTTCTTGCGCTGTGGAATCGCTTTGATTTGCATAATGTGTATCGTTTGTTGCAATGATTTTAATTCCAGTTTCTTGTGAGAGTTTTAAGAGTTGATTATCAATTAACTGCTGCTCTTCAATGCCGTGGCGCATAAGCTCCAAATAAAAATCTTCCCCGAAGATTTCTTTATATTCTAAAGCAACTTCTTTTGCCCTCTCATAACCCTTGCGTCCTTTATTATCATCTTTTTTTGTATTTAAATGCCACTGCACCTCACCATTTAAACACGCGCTACTACAAATTAATCCCGCACTATGTTCCCTTAGCATTTTTTTGCTAATGCGTGGCTTCATATGAAATCCATACAAACACGCTTGCGAGCTTAGATACATTAGGTTTTTATAACCTTCTAAATTCTTTGCATATAAGCATAAGTGAAATCTTTGATTACTCTTATCACTAATTTCTTCTGCATTATGCAAATAAGCTTCCATTCCCAAAATAGGCTTAATTCCTTCAGCTTTCATTGCCTTATAAAACTCAATAGCACCAAACATATTTCCATGATCAGTAACTGCTACACTATCCATTCCGTATTCTTTAATTTTCTTAGCAAGCACTTTAACTTTATTTAATCCATCTAATAAAGAATATTCAGTATGTAAATGTAAATGTGTAAATTTAGGTGTTTGACTCATCATACAACCTTTTAAAAATTTTGTGAAATTCTAACCCAGCCTTGCTAATAGACATATAAGAAAACGCAAAAATTATCTTGGGAATTTCATTAAGAAAGCTTAAAAGTTAGAATCCTAAATGGATTCTAACTTTTAGGGGCGCAATGTTTTTAGTTCTTGTGTAATTTTCTCTAACTTTTGCTGCTGTTCGGCAAGTGTATTTTGGTTTGTCTCAAGCACTGCTTTTGGAGCATTTGCTACAAATTTTTCATTTTTTAACATTCCTTCAAGTTTTTCAATTTCTTTTTGTGTTTTTTGCGCTTGTTTTTCCAAGCGCATAATAATAGGTGATAAATCAATATCTGCAATAGGTAAATACGATTCTACTTTTTCAGCAATATCCACAATACAATTTGGAATCTTTTCTTGCACAATCTCTAGGGATTCCACCTTTGCAAGTTTGCAAACATAGCTAGTAAATAACGCGTGCATAGATTGTGGAATCTCCACATTCACATAGCCTTTAGCAATCTTTTGATTGGCTAAATCAATTGTCGCTTTTGCGCGGCGTAAAGACACAATAGAATCAATAATTTTTCCAAAAGTTGTAAAATTCTCCGCATTTGTGTAACTAAAACTAGGAAATTGGCGCACCATAATAGAGCCACTTTGTTCTAACTTAGTTCCATCAAGTTTATGCCACAAATAATCACTAATAAAAGGCATATAAGGATGAAGCAATAGTAAGGCTTCTTTAAAAATCGCCCCAAGCTCAAGTATAGAATCCTTATCTGCCTTACTTAGTTCAATCCCCCAATCGCAAAACTCATTCCACAAAAAGCGATACAGCGTGTTTGCGCCATCATTAAAACGATACGATTCTAAATGCTCACGCACTTCTTTAATATTTTGACTTAAAAGCTCGGCAAAATATTGTCCAAGAGGAGTTTTTGGAGCGCCAAGCTCACTTAAACTTGGAAAACTCTCTGCATTTAAAAGCAAGAAATTTGCTGCATTATAAAGTTTATTAGTAAAATTTTTAGAGACTTCCATTTGTTTAGATGAGAGTTTGACATCACGCCCCTGCGCACAAAGAATTGCCAAAGTAAAGCGCAACACATCTGCGCTATATTCCTCAATCTTCTCAAGAGGATCAATCACATTCCCCTTAGATTTACTCATTTTATTACCAAATTCGTCGCGCACAAGTGCGTGCAAATAAATATCAGGGTAAGGAAGCTCATTTAACAAATGCTCTCCCATCATTAACATTCTAGCCACCCAAAAAAATAAAATATCAAACCCAGTAATTAAAAGCGAGTTTGGATAAAATTCTTGCATATCACTAGGATTCCACAATTCTTCCTTACCAAACTCACCATTTGCATATCCAAGCGTTGAAAAGGGCCATAAAGCCGAGCTAAACCAAGTATCTAACACATCAGGATCTTGCATAATTTTATCACTTTGACAATGCTTGCACGCTTTGGGAATATCCACGCTTGCAAACTGCCCTCCACAACTCTCACAATAAAACACAGGAATTTGATGTCCCCACCAAAGTTGTCTTGAAATACACCAATCACGCAATTCACGCATCCAAGCATTGTAGTTATTTTTCCATTGCTGCGGATAAAAATTACTAATATTTGCATTGATTTTTTCTATCGCGCCTTGTGCTACTTCTTTTTTTAAAAACCATTGCTTAGAAATATAAGGTTCTACAACATTTCCACAGCGATAACAATGCCCCACTTGATTCTTATAATCTTCAATTTTTTCTACAAATCCAAGCGATTCTAGTTTTTCTATAATACTTTTTCTTGCCTCCAATCGTTCCAATCCAGCAAATTCCCCTGCATTTTCATTCAAGATTCCATATTTATCAAAAACCACAATTTGCTCTAAATTATGGCGTTTTCCTACTTCATAATCATTCACATCGTGTGCGGGCGTTACCTTAACCGCCCCTGTTCCAAACTCCATATCCACATAAGAATCCGCAATAACGGGAATCTTTCGTCCAAGCAGTGGCAACACAACGCTTTTTCCAATTAAATGCTTAAAACGCTCATCTTGCGGATTTACCATTACCGCACTATCACCAAAATAAGTCTCCGGACGCGTTGTAGCTACCACAACATAATCCTTGCTATCTTCTAAAAAGTAGCGGAGATAATACAACTTGCCATTGTTTTCTTTATACTCCACTTCAATATCTGATAATGCACCATCGTGTGTGCACCAATTCACTAAATATTCCCCTTGAACAATTAACCCCCCATCATAAAGCTTCACAAAAGCTTCTTTAACTGCATTTTGCAAGCCTTCATCCATAGTAAAACGCGTTCTACTCCAAGCAGGTGAGCTTCCAAGTTTGCGCATTTGATTTAAAATCATTCCCCCACTTTTTTCTTTCCACTCCCACACTTTTTTAATAAATTCTTCACGCCCCAAACTCTCTTTTTTAACACCCTGTGCTAAAAGCTGCTTCTCTACAACATTTTGTGTAGCAATCCCAGCGTGATCTAAACCCGGTTGCCACAGCGTTTTATAGCCATCCATTCTTTTAAATCGCGTGATAATATCAATAAGCGTATGATTTAGTGCGTGTCCAATATGCAAACTCCCTGTAACATTTGGTGGCGGAAGCATAATACAAAAGTTTTTGCCACTTTTTTGGATTGCCCTATTCCCATCAATCTCAAAATATCCTGACTTCTCCCAAAACTCATAATATTGCGTTTCTACTTCTTTAGGATCATAAGAAGTCGCCTTTTGTATAGATTCTGTTTTTTGCATAAAAGCCCTTTATAATAATTAGCAATTTTGATACATTTTAAAAACTGGAATGGTTTTTGCTAACTCGCTAAATGTATTTAATTTCAGAATTCTACCAAATTAGGCTTAAAACCAAAACTTTATGGTAGAATTAACCATATTAACAAATAAGGAGTGTGTTATGAAAAGTGAAAAATTTCAGGTAAAATCCCCAATTCTAGGATTTGACAATGCAAATGAAGTAAGTTTTGCAGAAGTAGATGATGGTGCATTAGCGTTTCTATCAATGGAGAATGGGGCAGAATTACTGCTTATTAACCCTTACAAAGTGCGTGAATATTCCTTTGAAGTTCCAACAGCAATCCAAACTCTATTAGAGATGAAATCTAACTCTAATGTAAAAGTTTTTTGTGTGTTTGTGCGCGAAAAAGAAGCAGAAGTGCGTATCAATTTCCTAGCACCTATTATTCTAAACTTTGACAACAACACACTTGCGCAAGTTGTGTTAAATGCAAAAGATTATCCAAATTTTGGCGTAGCAGAGTCTATTAAGAATTACATTAAAGCATAGTTTAATTGCCCTTATCAAATCTCAACCCCCAACAAAAAGAAGCTTGCCAAGCTCCAAGCGGGCATAATCTAGTTATAGCTTCAGCTGGTACTGGCAAGACTTCCACAATAGTTGGAAGAATCTCTTTTTTACTTCAAAATGGAATCTTACCTAATGAGATTTTACTCTTAACTTTTACCAATAAAGCCGCTTCGGAAATGCTCTCACGCCTTAGCACAAAGTTTGATGCAAAAATCGTCAAAACCATTGAAGCAGGCACTTTTCATGCTGTTGCTTATCGGTTTTTAAAGGCTAAGGATTCCATAGTTTTAAAACAACCACGAGAGCTCAAAGTGCTTTTTAAAAGCCTTTATGATAAACGAATTTTTTTGAATGCTTCAGAGACCACTCCTTATAGTGCAAACTATTTATATGATTTATTTTCACTTTATTTTAATGCGACGATTACCGAGAATTTCACAGACTGGCTAGAACGCAAAAATCCCCAACAACTAGAATATGTAGAGATTTATTTAGATGTTTGGGAAGAATTTAAGACTTTAAAGCAAGAATACCGCTATGTAGATTACAATGATTTACTGCTAAATTACAAAACAAGCTTATTGCAAAATACACAATCCCCTTTATTTAAAGAAGTTTTAGTTGATGAATATCAAGATACCAATCCCTTGCAAGATTCCATTTTACAGGCTTTAAACCCGCCTTCACTCTTTTGCGTTGGCGATTATGATCAGAGTATTTATGCTTTTAATGGAGCAGATATTAGTATCATAGGAAGCTTTAAAGAGCGCTACACAAATGGTAAAATCTTTAGTCTAACTAAAAATTACCGCTCCACAGAGCCAATTTTAAACCTTGCAAACCGCGTGATTGAAAAAAATCCACGCATTTACCCCAAAAAACTTGAAGTGGTTAAAGATAAAAACTTCGGCAATCCAGCACTTCTAGTTTATGATGAACTCTTTTTGCAATACGCTGGAATTGCAAACAAAATCAAACTCTCAAACCGCCCTTATAGTGAAATTGCTGTGATTTTTAGAAACAACTCAAGTGCCGATGGTATTGAAGCTAGCCTAAGAGAGCTTGGAATTCCATCTAAGCGTAAAGGTGGCGTAAGCTTTTTTGATTCTAAAGAAGTTGTGTATATGTTAAACCTTTGCACCTTGCTTTTTAATCCAAAGGATATGATGGCATTTATCCACACTCTAAGCCACGCAAAAGGAATCGGAAATGCCGTTGCTAAAGATATTTATGAAGCTTTGATTCTTTTAGGAAATGGGGATTTAAGGCAGGGGATTTTACACCCTGATAAAACAATCAAAGAACCCTATAAAAAAGGAATCCAAAACACACAATTAGGACTCTTTGATGATTTTTTAGAGTTTAACAACACAGCACGATTCCACACATTGCCTTTAGAAAACGACTTTAAAAGCAATGCTATTTTAAGCCATCCAAAGATCACCAAAGATGGAGCAGAGTTTTTAAACGCCTTATATTGTTTTTTTAAATTTTTCAATGCCTATGATAAACCTTATAATCTTATTGCAAAAACTCAAGCGCTCCCCATTTTTCAAATTGTTGCCCAAAAGCTTGCAAAAGAAAGAGCAATTACAAAAGAAGGCGTAATTCTAGAAGAAAAACGCCTAGAAGCCCTAGAAAAAATCAATCGCAAAATATCACTCTTAAGAGACTTAGCCACACATTATGAAGACATCGGACGCTTTTTAAATGCAATGATTCTAGGTTCTAGCGAGATGAGCGAAGGAGAAGGTGTGCATCTCCTTAGCATTCACGCCAGCAAAGGACTAGAGTTTGGCGAAGTGTATATTGTAGATTTAATGGAAGGTAGATTCCCTAATAAAAAGCTAATGCAGCAAGGTGGGAGCCTAGAGGAAGAGCGCAGACTCTTTTATGTGGCAGTAACCCGTGCTAAAGAAAATCTCTATCTAAGTTATGCCAAGAAAGATATTCTAAAAAACATTCACTATGAAGGCTCTATTTTTCTTTATGAAGCTGGACTCTTAAACAAGCGTTTAACTTAAATTTCAAATCATATTTCTTGTAATCCTAGCTAAAAACACTTATTATCCCCCCTACTCCATCTCCTTATGCCCTAAATCTGTAATATACTCTGCTAGTTGTTTGATTTCTTCTTTAGTGTATTGGTATTCATCCATTACTGCAAACATAATAAAGTTATTTCCCGGTGTTCCTCCTTTATCACTTGCATAATCAATAAGTCTTTGATACACATAATCTTTTAGCATTGCACCAATAAGTTGTGTTTCTCTACCTCCAGGTGGAGCTTTTAATCCATTTGCTCCATGACAGATAGAACAATTTTGTTTATATTCTTTACTAGGATTAAAATTGTCTTTTGCTTGTGCAAGATTTAAACTTCCTAATAAACATAATCCTAAAAAAGAAGTTAGTGTTGTTTTAAAGACTTCATAGGAAGTCTTTTTGTTTTGTTTGTTGATTTGTTTAACTTGTTTTATTTGTTGTTTGCTTTGTTTATTTTGTTGTAAAGCCTGCTGTATTTGATAGCTTAGACTTTTGTTTTGTTTTATTTGTTTCTCTTGTTGTAAAGTTAGTATTATTCTTTGCATTTTCTCTCCTTACCACCAATATCCAATTCTAGCAAAGGCAGTATGTCCTTGAATATCTTTTGCAAAGTTTCCTTGATAGTTTAGACTTAACTCTACATTATCTCCTAGAAGTTTAACAAGACCAAATTGCACATAATAAGAAGTATCTGGAAGTTTAATATCTCTTGTAGCAAACAAAGGATTTGCTAATGTCTCTCCTGCAATTTTCATTTGACTTTTTGCATCATCATAGAGTCTAAACTTAGCTCCTAGTGCTGCATTAAAGCGTGTAGTTTGATTATAAGCGTGATGGAATCTTAATCCTGCAACCCCTTCTAAGAGATTAATTGTTGTTTTATCATAATATTCTGTAAGCTTTGTATGTTTAATCTCATAAGAATCTACTGCCATTCCTGTATAGATTAAACCTAACTCTGGTGTCCAATAACTATTAGTTAAGACATTATAAATATTAACTCCAGCTCTTAGTTCTGCTCCATAATTTAATGAATCAAAGTCAAAATCATCTTTATAAGAATCACTATCTATCATAGAGACATCACTCTTTGTAGTTCCTAGCATTGTATTAAGACTAACATAGAGTTCTTTATTAGAAAATCTATGGAAGGCATTGTAATAAGTTAATCCTGCTAAATAACTTGTGCTATCTGTATCTGTGCTTGTTGTGTTGTTTTCTCTCTTAGAGTTTTCTAAATTAATATAAAAGCCATAAACTCCATAATTAGAATTTAATTGTCCTCCAGCTAGCAATCCATAACTATTTGTTTTTGTGGTGCCTAATCCTAAAGATTTATAACACCGCTTTAGAAATCAAAGTCATTTTGTGCTTAAAATCAAAGTGCCATTTTTCTCACTTTGATTTCTAACGCAATTTTTTCCTTTTTTTATCCTTTCATTTTAAAATCTATTTGCCCTTTTATTTCTTTTTATGATAAATTCCTTTTAAAGCAAAAGGACACACAATGGATATGGAAGAGATTATAGAGAAGCTAAAGGATATTCTAGCAAGCGAAGGACAAAAGAGTGTTAAAACCATTGATGTAGCCAAAGCATTAAATATACACCCTGATACTTTTAATAGTATGAAGTTTAGAAACTCAATTCCCTACAAACAGATTCTAAACTTCTTAGAAAAAAGAAACATTAGCATTAACTACTTTTTCTTTGGAAGTTCTCCTAAAGAATCCTTGCAAAGCGAGGATAAATACCGCATACTAAAGCTTTATAAAACTAATGCAAGTCTTGGTGGAGGCGGGATTAATGAGTTTGTAGAATGCCAAGAAATCATAATAGATAATGCACTGCTTCATTTCTTTCAAAGCCAAAATTGTGAATTAATTACAAGCTTTGGAGAATCTATGGAACCTATAATCAAAGATGGCTCTATTTGTGTGCTAGATAAGATAAAACCCTTTAAAGACAAAGGAATCTATGGAGTTAATACAAGAGAGGGGCTTTTTGTTAAACAAGTTTTTAAACAAGAAAATGGAGTGATTTTACATTCTTTAAATCCTATCTATCAAGATTTATTTTTTGAAAATGGAGAGTATTTAATAATTGGCAGGGTTATTGCAGAGATTAGAAAGATATGACAGCACGCACTAAGCTTAGGAAAGTTATCTTTGTCCCATTAAAAGACAAGGAAAAAGAATGCAAAACCTAATAAAGAAAGAAACACTAAGAGAGGATTTAGAAGGAATCCTTTTAACAAGATACGAAGAGATTGACGACACTCTTTTCACTTACAATCAAAATTTAAATGTCCGATTACAAACGCTAGAAGAGATGAAAGCTTTAATCACTGCCTTGCAAGAAGTCAATAAGGATATTAAGAATGCAAAAGTTAGCGATGGTTTTAAAAAAATTGAAATTGAAGTAGAAAATTGCTTTTGTAAAAGTGTGGTTTTAGTCTATGTAGAATCTAGCGATTATTATAGAGAATCTTTTAAGTAAGCAGGCACCATTAAAGTGCCTAAAAGTTTCTAATAATAAGCTCATTTCTCTTCACATTCTGTGTTTGCATATTAAACTTATAATGTGTCTCTAATACTTCTATTGTAAAGTCCTTATAAAGCTCTCTTACTAACTCACAATCATTATAGCTTAAGATGAATTTACCTTTGATATTTTTAAGGAGTTTGCATAAATCCTTATGGTCTTCTCTATCAAAGGTCTTCTTATTTTTGTAATAACTCTCTGTGCCAACATAGGGTGGATCTACATAAAACAAAGTAGAATCACTATCATAATGCTTGATAAACTCTCTAAAGTCTAAACTCTCAATACTCACAGGCTTTAATCTTTTAGAATACACCTGAAAACTCTTATAAATATTCTTTGGGCTTCTTGCTTTCTTGCACATTGCATAATGATTTCTAGCCCCTCCAAAGCTATGCACAATGGAATAATAATAAAGTGCAGCTTTTTCTATTGCATTGCGCGGCTTTTTATAAATGGAGTCTAAGAAAAATTCTCTCCCATTTAGCATTCTATTTAATTCTATTTGGAGGCTTTGCGGGCGTGTTTGAATGATTTTGTGCAAATTGATTAAATCCTCATTGGCATCATTGATTACCTCATTGTATTTTGAAAAAGGACGCTCTTTGGCATAAAGCACTGCTAAGCTTCCTCCAAAGACTTCACAATAACAAGTATGATGGGGCATTTTCCCTATAATCTCTTTTGCCAATTTAGATTTCCCACCTATCCAAGCAAATGGTGGTTTTAATGTGCTAGTTTTCATCTTAAAGTTTGCATTTTCCATTGCAACTCCTTTTAAAATGAAATTAATAAGCTTTAAATACAATTTTAAAGCTATAATGTTTTTGCTAGTTTTCTAGGGTTAGTGGCTTTTTGCTTCTAACCTTCAAAATTAACGCTTATCCTATATCCACTAGAATTTAACTCGTGCCTTACATCTTTAATACTAAAAGTTGCCTTTTCAGAAATGCCTTTAATGATTAAATTTGCTCCTGCTCTTATATTAGCTCCCTTAGTGCTAAATGAGCCTTCATATACGCCAATATTTAATTGATTTAATTTTGCCATTCCTTGCGCTAATGCTTCACTCTCGCTTTTAGCGGGTGCAATTTTTAGTTCATACACTAGGTGTTCTTTGCCACAAAGCACACTTTTAATTGTGCCACTTTGTATATCTTGATAGCTCACTCTAACGCCCGTGTAGTTATTGCGATTTTTGATATTAATCTGTAAATCAAACAAATCACCCAAAGTTAGTGTGTGAGTGAGATTTGACTCCCCTTTGGTTGCTGCTCCTTTTTCCCCATCTAATGCCGCACTTTTTTGCTCTATAATAATCAGTGTTTGCTCTTTAATGCAAGCTAAATAACCATATTTAGCGCACAAAGAATAGATAAACTCCATATCGCTAATATTATTTTGAAGTTCATATTTTATGAAAGTTTTAGCGCAAACTTCTACCTTGTGCCTTAGATTGTTTTCTTGTGCTATCTTTTTTGCAATTTCTGCTAGATTAGTATTTTCAAAAGCTCTATCTTTTTTCACCTTTACATTGCTTGCAAAATTTATCGCAGTTGCCCGAATTTCTGTTATATTGCTTGTATAATTTTTGCTAAAAGAATTAAGCGCGAAAGTTCCACATTTATTAAGTCTCTCTTCATACCCTAACCATAATTCTAAACTATCCCCAAAGGGCGCTCTTGCATACAATCCATTAAGCGTTAGGCTAATCTCATCGCTTTCATCTTTTGCCTTATCTTCAAAGCTAAGACTAATAAGGTTCTTTTGTATTCTTTGTGTAATATCCTTGCCTTTGGCTAGAAGTTTAAAGGAAGGCTTATTTACCATAATGCTACCTCTTTATTTTCTTTAATTTCTATTTTTGGAAAAATTACTTTATCTCCATTTTTTAAAAGTGGAGTGAGTTTAGGATTGACTTCAAGCACCGCATTAAAATACTCTAAATTTCCATAATGGTTATACACGACTTTATCCAATCTCTCTCCCTCTTTTGCAATATAGACTTTATTCATCAAAATCCCTTTCTAAACTTAGACTAAAGCTTTGCTCTAAAAATCCGCTTCCTTCTATAAAAGTGCTTTGTTTCTCTTCTATGCTCTTAATGGCAAATCTCCCGTGATAAATCCCATTTGCAGAACAAAGAGAAAAAGACTTACCACTTCTTCCCATCTCTTTTAATTTGCCCAAATAGTTGCTCCCATCTTTTAGTGGAATTGTTTTGCCACTTATATTTAAAGTTTGACTTTCTTTTTTGGCATTAAACAAACAAGGGTGATTATTGATACGCTCATTACTCCCTATGCCATAATCTAAACTAATACTAAGCTCATCTGTGTGTAATGCGCTAAATTTAAAATCCCCTAAAGAAAAAATCATATTACCCCCAAATTGTGGTTTGTTTTTGTTTGTCGTTGTTTTTAGAAATTGCGTCTATCACTGCCCTTTCTACTTCTTTTGCAAATGCTCCTAAATCAAATACGCCATTTTGAGTAGCAATGTTAAAAGTTCCATTGATATTCACACTTATAGAGCTATTTTTCACGCTTTGTTGAGTATTTTTTATAGGTGGGATACTTGCAGTTTTTAACTCTTTTGTATATCCTTTTGTGGAATTTAAAGCTTTTTCTTCCTTTTTCTTTTCTTGCTTTGTATTATTTTGCGATTCTTCCTCTTTTCCAAAGCCAAAAAAGTTTGCAATTTTGCCTCCAAGTCTTGTTAGCTTTCCTATTTGCTGGCTTACCCATTCTATTTTTTTAGAAAACCAATCAAATATGCCAGAAAATAAACCCACAAAAAAATTTCTAATAGGAGTAAAAACTGCTTTAAAAAAACTAGCCGCCCCACCACTTAAACTTTTAAAAATATTTACAAAATACTTAAACGCATTAACCCAGCCCATAAACACTGCTTTTACAAAATTTGCAACAGGTTGCCACAAGGGCTTTAACCAATTGATAAAACCTATAAACCAAGTTTTAACCCTTTCCCAATTTAACACCACCAAAGTTGCAATCCCAGCAATTGCTATTAAAATTAATCCAATAGGATTGGTTAAAAATGCTATTTTTAGAATATTAAAAGCAGCAGTGATTGCATTTAAAGAAAAAGCAAATTGTGCCATTGCAAGTCGTGCTATGAGCATTCCTGTCTTAAAAGCAGTCATTGCAACACTAGATGCAATAAGACCCACTACAAGAGTTCCAATTGCTGCGCTTAAATTTGGAAAAGTATCTACAAACCATCGTATTGCATTAACAACAACACTCAAAGTTTTAGCAATCATACTAATAGCTGGGGCTAAAGCAGCACCCAAACTTGCTGTTAGATTACTAATAGAAGTTGTCAGTTTTTCTAAGTTTGCATTAGTGCTAGAATTTAGCTTATTAAACTCAGAATTTAAGCCTCCCATTTTAGTAGCACTTAAAGACTTTAGGGCTTCTTCATATTTGCCTGTATTATCCACTAAATTTTGCATCATTCCTGCTGCACCTGTTCCAAAAACAGAATTTAAAAAATCAGTCATAGAATCTTTTGGCAAAGTTTTTATTTGGTTAAGAAGCACTTTTACAGCTTCCCCTGCATCTTGTTTGAAATAAGCACTTAGTTGCTCTGGCACAAGCCCTAAAGATAAGAATTGATTTTTTACATCATCGCTTGCATTATTTAAGGTAGATAGCACACCTGTTAATGCCTTAAAGGTTCTTCGTGCTTGAAGTTTTTGGAGAAGAACCTTTAGGGATTGCTATTAAAAGGAATCCCAATAATCCTTTTGCGGGCTTTGTGCATTTAGACACAAGAGGCAAAAAAGCAAGATGGGAATACAAATAAAGGCAATCTATGAATTTTTCTAATCTTTTTAGCGTGTTTCTTAAGCAAAGCAGTCTTGTTGTAGCTTTAGGCTTATTAAGTGGAGTTTTGTATTTTCACAATCAAAGCCTAAAAAATGAAAATGCAATTTTAAAATTAAAAGAATTGCACACCAAAAGCGAGCTAGAAGGATTAGAATTAAAACTGCAAGAGCAAAACAAAGCCATTCTTAAAGTGCGTTTAGACTTAAAAGAAAAAAATGAGGCTTTAGCGGAAGTTTCAAAGGTGCAAAAAGTCTTCTTAAAAGACACTAGCTGTGAGAGTAAATTGAAAGCTTACAAAGAACTTTTTAACATTTTAGGAACAAAAAATGAAAATCTATAAAACACTCCTTGTTTTAGTGATGACAGCTTTGCTGTTAAACGCTTGCGCCAATAAAGAGCTAGTTGTCAAAAGAGAGTATAAAGAAGTGCTAACACCAACACTTTGCCCTTTGAAGCTTCCGCTAAAGCCTACATATAAAGGCACACTAGAGAGCGCAAAAGAAATAAGCATTTATTATTTAGAAGTTGAAGACATTGCAAAGCGCTGCACTTCAAACAATTTAAAGGCTAAAAAATGATTTTAGCAAGTTTAATGATAGTTTGTATTAGTGCTAGGTTTTTAAATGATTTTAAATGCCTTTTAAAGACTTTTAAAGGGTATTAAATGGACAGATTAGAACTTGGAGTCTTAAAGGCGAGATTAAAGTCTTTAAAATTTAATCACAAAGAAGACAAAAAGGCTAGAGTTAAGAGAGTTTTAGAAGGTGGATTTAAAGCTTTTGTCTTTGAATATTTCCCACACCATATTAATTTTATCCAAAAAGAAAGCTCCAAATTTAGAAATTTTGTTTATGATAATATTGATAAACTCTCTAAAAAGAATAATCATTTATGTTTTAAGTCTTATCGTGGAAGTGCTAAAACAACACTTCTTGTGCGCCTTTATACGCTTTATGCACTCTTAAGCAATCAAAAACAATACGCAATTGTAATTTCTTCTACTCTTGATATTGCAAGCGAAAGCATTGCAACATTGAAATTAGAATTAGAAGAAAATGCAAAATTAATCTTTGATTTTGAAATCACACAAGGAGATCTTTGGAGTAGTGATTCTATAGTATTTAATACTTTTGGAGTTTATAAAAAAATTAAAGCCTTTGGAAGTGGCAAAAAGATTAGAGGGACAAACTATTTAGGAAAGCGTCCTGATTTAATTATTTGTGATGATATAGAAAACGATGAGAATGTTGAGAGTAAAACGCAAAGGGATAAACTCTATAAATGGTTCAATAAAGCCATTTTGAAATTAGTTGCTAGAACACAAAAGGATTTTCTCTATCTAGTGGTTGGCACAATCTTACACCAAGATAGCCTTCTTAATCGCTTAAATGGAGATAAACGCTTTTTGATTTATGATTTTCCTTTAGTGCTAAGTTTTCCAGAGCGTTTGGATTTAATAGATAAAGACAATATTTTAAAAAGTGATTTAAAAGGCTTTTTATTAGATGATGAAAACTTGGATAAAATAGAAGTTTTAAAAGAATATTTTGCAGATAAAGAAAGCTTTTATAGCGAATATCAAAACAAAGCTTTAAGCAGTGAAGCAGCTATCTTTAGCGAATATCAAACTTTAAGCGAAGAAGAATTAATTTATGATTCTGTGATTTTAGGGATTGATCCAGCTTTAGGTAAAGCCAAAGGAGATTATTTTGCAATTTCTGAACTCAAAAGAATAGATAAAAACAAATTCCACTTAAAAGCAAGTGGTTATAAAATAGCCCCCTCTAAAATGATAAATATCATACTAAAACTTTATATCAAGTATTTAAGTAAGGGTAAGGTTGTCAAAATTGCAATTGAAACCATAGCCTTTCAAGAGTTTTTTAAAGATAAGCTAAAAGAAGAAGCATTAAAACTTGGGATACTCTTAAGCGTTTGTGAGCTTAAAAACAAAGTTGCAAAAGAACTTAGAATTGATAGTTTAGCTCCTTATATTAACGATGGCACAATCTTAATAGATCCAAACTCCCACCTTTTAATAGAAGAAATGCTAACCTATCCAAAATCCGCACACGATGATTTGCTAGATTCTGCTGAAATGGCTTTTAGGATTGCTAGCTCTGCAGGAATTGCAGATTATAGAGCCATTAACCGCTTGCTCAAAAAGAAAAGCTTTAAAAAAGGATTTTTATGAGAATATTAAACAAAAACTCTAAAGCTAAGGTTGCTCCAAGCGTAGATTTTGAAAGTGTAGCAGGTGCTTTAAGCAGTGAAAACCTTTCGCAACTCATAGGGATTTATGATTACTTTAAGCGTTTTGATCCACAAATTGCTAGCGAAGTGAATAAAAGGCGCATAAAAATGTGTTCTTATCCTATGTATATAGAATGTGAAGATTTAACACAAAGGGAGTTTTTAAATCGCTATGTGTTAAGCAGTGATTTTAGGCATTTTATTTATGAGCTTAGTGCTGGAGTAGTGTATGGATTTAGCGCATTTTTAATAGAATGGAAAGTCAAAGGTGCCAATGTATTCCCTTGCTTAAAATACATTAACCCTAGATTTTTCAATCTAAATGACAAAGAAATTTTAGTGATTAAAAATGGCACAGAAGAATTAATCGTGCAAGATTGCAAAGATATCTTTTTACATTTGCACCCAAGTGATAGTGGTAATCTACTAGAAAGCGCACTTTTTTTAAATGTGGTTTCTATCGCAGTTTTAAAGCAGCTTGCTATGAGTAAAAATATTGCTTATTTGGACAATTTAAGTGTTCCCCCAATTATTGCAAAAACAGACAATGCTACCAATGATAAGGAGCTTGAAGAGCTATTAGAACAACTTTATAATTTAAGAAGCTCTTCGGTTGGAATTTTTGGCAAAGAAGATGTGCTAGAGCTTCTAAACTCTGGTTTATCCACTTCCACCTTTACAGAGTTTTTAAGATATTGCGATGAAATGATTTCAAAAGTTATTAGCGGACAAGTTTTAGCAGGAAATGCAGTGCAAAATGGCACACAAGCACTAGGCAATGTGCATGAAGAAGTCCGAAGCAGTGTAGGAGAAATGGACACACTTCTTTTAAGTGTTTCTGCTAATAAGCTTTTAAATGAAGTTTTAAAATTAAACTTTGCAAATCCTGCTCCTTTTAATTTTACCTTTGATACCAACAAAGAAGTAGATGAAGCATATCTAGCAG
The DNA here is from genome assembly GCF_028751035.1 of Helicobacter winghamensis ATCC BAA-430. Taxonomy (NCBI): domain Bacteria; kingdom Pseudomonadati; phylum Campylobacterota; class Epsilonproteobacteria; order Campylobacterales; family Helicobacteraceae; genus Helicobacter; species Helicobacter winghamensis. The sequence continues at coordinate 998,826 of NZ_CP063533.1, forward strand.
GGGTGTATAGCACTCTTTCTACTATGGGTTATGAAATCCCAGTGGAGTTTTTAGCAAAAACATTTAAAATTGATGGATTAAAGAAAAAAGAAATGCAAGTTGTGCAAAGTGAAGAATTTAATCAGCTAATTTTGGAGAAAAATAACTCTTTGACTAAGGATAAAATAGAAAGAGAGGGAGAAAATATAGAAGAAGACATCAGTGAAGAGATTTATAATAAAATTAAAAAGTTTTGGGAAGAATGTAAGAGTTATGAGGAGCTAGAAGAAAGAATTTTCAAAGAATATCCTAATTTAGACTTTGAAATTTTACGCAACGCTTTAAATAAAAAGATAGCTCTAGCTCACATACAGGCACTTTTGGATACTGGCAATGAATAATGTGTTTGGTTTATCCCCTAAGGAAGCTTATAGCTACCTAGAAAACAAAGGCTTAAAAACAAGCTTTAAATATCACGAGATTAAAAAAGAAGCGCACGACAAAGCATTTACAGCAGCAGGCATTATGAAAACTGATGTTTTAAATGATTTGCACGAAGAGATAAAAAAAGCAATAAAAGAAGGAATAAGTTTTGATGAGTTTAAAGGTAATTTAAAAGCAATTTTAAGCTCTAAGGGTTGGTATGGCAAAAAAGAGATTATAAACCCAAAAACAGGAGAAATAAGAACAATAAATATAAACCCACAAAGATTAAAAACAATCTACACTACAAATATGCAAAGTGCCTATGCAAAAGCTAGAGCAAAGCAACTTAGCACTTATTCTTATAAAACTTATTGGGTTTATAAATGCGCGCTTTTAGAAGATTCTAGAAGCGAACATAAAAAAATGCACAATTGCGCTATTCATCGTGATGATCCTTTTTGGAGAACCTCCTTTCCACCCAATGATTATAATTGTAAATGTAAAGTCATCGCAGTGAGTGAAAAAGAAGCAAAATCTAAATATAAAATTCTAAAAAATCCGCGTCCCATTGCTTCTAAAAATTTTAGCTATGACAAAAGAAGCTCCACACAAATCCCAAAAGAAACTAGAATAAGTTTAGATGAAAGCTTGGAGCATTTACCAAAGGTGCAAAGCTATGATAATTTAAGCGATAAACAATTAATCGCTAAAGTATATGAAGCCTTTGGGGTAAAGCAAGGGGATTTACTTGTAGATAAAATAGGCGATGTGATAAGCCTAGATGATGATTTTTTCTTTGATAAAAAGAAGCAAACCACTAAAATCAAAAAGCAAAACCGCCATTTTTATATTGATTATTTACCAAAGCTTGTAAATGATCCTGATGAAATTAGATTAAGTATGGAAAATGACCCTAGATATGAGGGCTTTACGTATATTATAAACTACGCAAATCAACTAATGGTAAAGCTTTTACAGCTAAACCCTTTTGATAATATTCTAGAAATCATAAGCGTAAATAAAGACTACAAAAGCTATCAGCTCCATATCAGCGAAACACAAGAATTGATGTTAATAAAAGGTAGAGTGTTGCGAGCAATTATCTAATTAAAATCTTTTAAATAGCGTTTAATAGGCTTTTAAAAGCTATTTGTAAAGTAAGTATCAAGCAAATGCAAAGCAAATATAAAGCAGACTATCAAGTAATGTAAAGCAAAATTACCCACTTTGATTTTTAAGAAAACCCAAACAAACTCCCACCCTATCGCTCTTTTATAATCTTTTTCCCCACTTTGATTCTTTACGCTACTTTTTATAAAGTTAGAAAAAGTAAATTATTATCTTCCACATTTATTTTTCCAGACATTTCTCCATTCCCTAAAAAAATGCTTGCTATACTCACATCATTAACATACGGAGAATTTACTGAACTAAAACCAATAGTTTTCTTGTTGTTTTCTAAAGATATATCGCCAGTAATTTTTCCTCCACCATCTAAAATTATTTTTATATCCGCAAGCCCACTATTATTTATTTTTGCAGAAATTATTCCTTCTTGAGTTTTTATATACATTGGAATCAAATCACAATGCGTTAAATTACAAGAAAGTTTTATTGGTATACCAATGTTTTCTCCCTTTATTTCTCCCTTTGTAAATTCAATATTAGTAGCCCCAGTACCATTGGTTATTATTCCTTCTTCTATATTAAGAGTATCAGCTTTAATTTCTATATAATTTTTATTATTAATTTTACCAATTGATAAAGCAGAATCCTTTTCACCTACCAACCTTAAGCCTTTAGCCCTTGCTTTTTCATTAGATTGACTATTTTCAAGCCAGTGCGTTATCTCATTTTTTACAGACTCTAAGCTATTCCAATCCTTAATCTCAATAATTGTATTTTCTATAGTCTTAATTTCGTTTATTGAAAGCTCTTTGCCAAATTTAATTGTTGTTGGAGATAAAGTTTCGTTTTCATCTTCTTCGACATACCCCGTTTTATTAAAAGCAAGGCTACCTAAATAAGTATTTTCTTTGAAAGTAGTTGTAGTCTTGTCTTTATCCTTTTCTTCAATAGAAAAATCAACAGGAGCATCCTTACTACCTATTACACCATTATGTGTTGCATCAAGACTAATATTATCTTTCAATATTGCCTGAGGTTTTGCTAAAGGATTTTGCGTAACATTTAAAGCAATAATTTGTGGAACAGATTTTTCATTATTTGATTGTGCATAAGCTTGTGAGTGAAAGATAAAAGTAGAAAGTGAAGTTGCAAGAACGCTATAATAAATTGCCTTGCTAGTAAATGGATTTAAATATCTCTTAAATGCCCCCCCCCCCGCAGGAATATCAATCATACTAGAATGATTATTCAATGTTTTTTCCATTGTTTTTCTCCTTTGTTTAAAGTGTGATTTTTATTTTAAACCCTGCCATTTTATAATAAATCCTTTTAAAATTTAAGTGATGTTGTTACTCTTTTTTTAGATTAAATAAAAATTATTTTTTATTATGTAAGGAATTAATTTTAAAATTATTCCATATTATAGGGATTTATTAAGTTTTATAAAAAAGATTAAGTATATTTTATAAATTTAATTTAGAAGTTACATTTGGTAACGAATTTAAAAAATAACAATATGAAAGATTGTAAGAGATGTGTTTAAAATCACGAGTCTAAGAAATGTATTTAAAAGAATGGCTAAAGTTAAATAATGGTGCCGAGAGTCGGAATCGAACCGACACGGGGTTGCCCCCACCAGATTTTGAGTCTGGCGCGTCTACCAATTTCACCACCCCGGCATTGAAAGCGAAATTATATCCAAGTAAAATAAAAGATTAACTTAAAAATTATCCAAAATAATAGAATCTACAAAATATCATACAAAAAAGCTAAAAAATGAAATCCAAAAAATTATTTCTGTATGCTTTCTAGTTTCTCTAGGCGTGCTTCTTGTACTTTTTGCATTTTTGTTAAGTTTGCAGTGGCAGTGATTTGGTTTAACAACACCCAAAGACTAAGCGTTGCAAACAAGATTGTAATCACACAAGCAATAAGTGCGATTTTGACCGCCCTTTTTGCAGTATTTTGCGCTTGTTCTATCTCTTGCATTTTAGATTCCTTGTTAAATATATTGTGCTTTGGCACTAAAAAAGCGATGATAAAATGCTAAAACAAAAGAAAACAATGCTAAAACCATAACAATACTTGCTCCAGCTTGCAAATCATAATAATACGCAATAACGATTCCACCTAGCATAGCAATAAAAGAAATCACACTCGCTAAAAGCATCATCTTAGCAAGCGAAGTTGTTAAAATCTCACTGCAATACGCCGGAATGCTTAAAAGCGCAATAATTAAAATAATCCCAACAGAGCGCATAGAAATCACGATTCCAATAGCAATTAATACCATTAGCATAATACTGAAAAAGCGCGTGTTAATCCCCTGAAGCTGCGTAAATTCATCATCATAAGAAATTCCTAAAATCACGCGATAATTTAACGCAATAAATGCCAGCAAAAATAAACTAAAGCTAGCCATTACTATAATATCACTTTGCGTGATACTTAAAATACTTCCAAATAAATATCCCATAAAGTCCTTACTATAGCCCGGCGTGAGTTCTACTAAAATCACGCCAAGAGCCATGCCAAAAGCCCACAAAGAGCCGATTAAAGAATCCAAACGTTCCTTAGCGTATAAAACCATATAAGCCAAAATCACAGCACAAAACACACTAAAGCCTGTCGCACCCACTAAAATAGGCAAGCCAAAAAATGCCGCAATTCCAACACCACCATACACACTATGCGCAATTCCACCTGCAATGAAAACCATACGATTTGCAACCGCAAGTGTGCCAATGATTCCACAAATTATACTTGTAAAAAATGCCCCAATAAACGCATTTTGCACAAAAATATAAGAAAGCGCACTAATCAACTAACCACTCCAAACTTTCTTCGTTTAGCTCTGCTTTAATTCTATCCATTTTTACTTCTGCGTTTAAATATTCTGTAATCTCTAGCATATCAATCAAGGCATTACGCATACAACTAGTAGCTCCCGGACTTGGAGTCATATTAAATGTGATCCCCTTGTTACTCTTAATTTTTTTCTCGCCTAACACAAGCTTTTTAAGATTTTTATCCAAAACTTGAGGTCTAATTCCACCAAATCCTTCTGCATAAGTTAAATCCTCGATTTGGATTGATGGAATAATCTTTTTAGCTTCTTCCCAAAAATACTTTTTACCAATGCTTGGAATCTCATATAAGAAATTTCTAAAGATATAATCGCGGATTTCCTTATCAGAGAATAAATCCCACATAATTTTTGTTGTTGCACTACCAAATCCAAAAACTTTCATAAAATCTAAATAAGTTCCGCTTTTGAAGCGTTCTAGCTTAGGTAAAGCAAGTGCTGTTGGTCCTAAGCGATTCTTCCCACTTGCTACAACATCAGGATCTCCGTGGATTGCTGCAAAAGGGAGTTTAGGATTTTGCACAGTATAAACTTTGCCTCTTAATTTATCTCCTGGTATAAAGTAAAAACTCCCAGAAACAGGCAAACAACCAAGATCTAATCCATAGCCCATATTTTGCGCTAAAAACAAAGAATGCGCTCCAGCATCAACTAGTACAAATGAAGCGCTAATGGCTTCTTTGCCTTGAGCGCGGATTAAATAGCGTCCATCATTTTGCAAGGTAATGCTTGTAACAGGATAATTAAAAATTACAGAATGCTCTCCACCTAAGGATTGTTCAATCATATGTGTTGCCACTGAACAAAAATTCATCGCACAGAAGCTCTTACGCATACCAGAACCTACGATATTTTCAGGTCTATCACTACCATCTGCCAGTTTAACAACATTTGGCTCAATCTCTTTTAAAGTCTCTTTTGTGAAAAATTCTAACTCTGGATAAATTTCTTTAAACTCTTCGTGGCGTTTTTGCATAAACTCTACCTCTTTATCTCCAACGCCAATTGCCATTTTTTGGTATTCAAAAATACTTTTATTTTGCAACTTATGATACAAAGCATAGGATTCTATGAGCTTTGCAGCGCGCGAAACCTTTTTTGCCTTTTCAAATGTATAATTTGTTTCAATATCCCCAGCATGAATTGTTTGGGAGTTATTATTTCCGCTAGAGCTTAGTGTTGCTGGTTGTGCGTATTTTTCTAAAAGTGCCACTTTCTTAATATCTGTATATTGTGTTAAGACATAAAACAACGCACTTCCAGAAATCCCTGCTCCAATTATCGCCACATCATAAGAATTGTTCATTATTTTTCTCCTAATTTAGAGTGCCATAAGCCCATAAGCATCTCCACCTCACAAAAATGCTCTTCATAAGCATTTGTATTGCAAGCGGTTTTTATGTTATTTGGCAAATCATGCACCGTAACTTCTTTATTAACATACAAAACTTTTTTTGCATACCCAAGCAAGACAGACACATCATGGCTTATCATTATTATAGTCTTTTCTTGATTGATTTGCTGCAACAAATGATAAATTTCTTTTTGACTTTTTGGATCAATACTTGCCGTTGGTTCATCTAAAACTAATAAATTTGGATTCCCACACAATGCTCTAGCAATCAAAACTCGCTGTCTTTGCCCACCGGAGAGTTCTCCAATCTTTTTATACGCAAAAGATTCCATTGAAAACTTTGCTAAAAGATCCATTGCGATTTTCTTTGCATTTTTTGGCAAACTTCCCCCAAAAAGTCCAGGTTTTAAAAATCCCATCATCACCACTTCAAGAGCGGTTATAGGAAAATGACGATTTAAAAAAGTGTTTTGAGGCACATAGCCTATGCGCAAGCTAGAATCCTTAATAATCTCTCCAGCGCTTGGCTTTAAAAGTCCTACTAAAAGGCGCGCTAATGTGCTTTTGCCACCGCCATTTGGACCAATAATTGCCCAAAAATCCCCTTTAAAAATCGTCCAATTCACATTATATAAAATTCTCTCTTTGGTAAAATAAAATTTAACATTTTTACATTCAATAATTTTTTCTTGTGCCATTTTATTTGCTCTCTTGCAACTCTTTTGAAAATAGATTCCGCATTCCATAAAGCCGATAAAGCAAGAGTTCATCTTGCTTTATATCTTTTGTGCCCTTACCAACTTCAAGTGAAGTTATTACAATTTTTCCTAAAACTTTTCTCCCTTCTTGTGTTTCATTTTGTAGCGTTCTTAATCCCCATATATCGTGCAAAACATAAATCTCCCCATTTTTTTCGCCCAAATAGAGCATAATATGCCCCTTCATTCCTAGCAAAGTTGCAAATGGGATTCCGTATTTTTTAATGGAATCCTTTTTTTCTTGTGGATTTTGTTTGCTAATATCCTTGTAAAGAATACTTTTTTGTTCTCTGTTTTGATGCATTTGCGCTTGTGAGTTTCTAAGCAAATAAAACCCAAAATTTCCTAACACATCGCGCAAAAACATTGAACAATCTCTATTTCCAAACATTCCGCCCCAACCATATTTCTCACCCATTAATCCTTGCGCTAAAGTCGCAACATTTGCGCTTGAAAACTCCATAGGAAACTTTGCAAAGTTTTTTTGCTCTAGCGCGATTCTTTGTGCGTGTGCATATCCGCGCTTATCACGCACATAAATTTCTGTTTCATACTCTGTTTTTGTGCTTCCAACTAGTGGCAAAAGCATTCCAATCCTTGCATTTTCCAAAAATTCCTTATGCGTGTTTTTAAGCGGTGTGTAATCTTGCTTTACAACCAAAAAATCCTTTATATTTTTAAAGTTCTTAATTTGTCTATTATCCAAGATTCCAACATCAAGCACATTCACCCAACCACTCACAAACCCACTCTCCACATAAGCCCACGCTTTAGAATGAGAATAATGCGTGATTAAAACAGGTGTGCCTAAATAAATATAGGAATTTTGCCAATAATCAAAAGGGAATCCCTCACCTGCAAGTTTGGGATTTAAAAAGCGTGGTTTATTCGTAGGTAGCACGCGTAAATTCGTGCTTCTTGTAATAATTGCAGGCTTTTTCACACTTGGAAATGTCTTAAAATTCGCTTCTAACTCTAATGCTTTAATTTCATTAATACTATAAGGATCTAAATTCTCCCCAAAGCCTTGCTTTGCATACGCTGCTTGTAATCCCCATTGCACATCTTTTGCTTTGAGGCGTACCTTTTTCTCCCAAGGGCTAAAGAAATGTTTTAAATATTCTTGCTTTTTGGATTCCATATTTTCTAAAACTTCAAAATCTTTAACAAACTCTCTTAAATCCTGCTTTGGCAAAACAAGACTAATAGGCTCTAAATCCTTTTTAGCGCAACCTAAAAAAACTAGCGCAAAGACAAAGAAAACAAAGAATCGCTTGTGCATTATTTACCCCAAATCTCTTTATAAAGATTTTCATCAAATCCCACAATAACCTTTGTATCATCATATTCAATAATCGGGCGTTTAATTAGCGTTGGCACTTCCGCCAAATAGCGTTTGATTCCTTTTTCGTCTAAATTTTTTTCTTTTAATCCTAGTTTTTTATAGGTTGTGCCTTTAGAATTACACAAAATATTTAAGGGAACAAATTTTAGCCAATGCTCTATTTTTTCAACACTTGGAAATTCTTTTTTAAAATCTATAAATTCATACTCTACCCCTTGAGATTCCAAAAATACCATTGCTTTTTTCACGCTTCCGCAATTTTTAATTCCATACATTTTTATCATTTTAGATTCCTTATTAAAAAAAATTTATCGTAACCATATAAACAATCATACCTGCAAACATACTTAAAATCACATTTTTACTCCACAAAAAACATACCACCACACAAGCAATTCCACCTAATTCATAGATTCCATAATGCGCACTCCACTCTGTATCTTTTAGCGTAAAAAACACTAAAAGCGCCATTATAAGCAAGGGCATTGTAAGTTGCAAATAACGCAAAAGCGGAGCATCTGTGCTGTTTTTTAACACAAAAAAGGGTAAAAATCTAGTCAAAGCCGTGCCAACTGCTGCTGCTAAAATCGCACCAAAAATATACCAATGGCTTAATTCTAATTCCATTTCCTAAACCCTTATCCAGCGCCTTAAAACAAGCAAAATCACAATTCCACAAAGAATACTTAATGGCAAAAAGTTCTCTTTTGGAAAGAAAATTAAACCAAAAACCCCAAGCACACAAGCAATATAAAAGGGGGCTTTTAATTTAGAATTTTGTATCAACGCAAGCGTTAGCACACTAAAAAGTGCCGTCAGTACAAACTCTATCCCCTTAGGATTTAACGCAAAATATCCCCCTAAAAAGATTCCAAGCCCACAGCCAATGATCCAATAAAAATGATCTAAAAGCGTGATATAAAAATAGCTTTTCTCCATTGTTTTAGGATTTAAACTTGCTTGATTACTCTTTAATAGCGCAAAAGTTTCATCTGTTAGCCCAAACAACACATAGTATTTGCTAAGTCCAAAATTCTTAATTTCATCTGTAATAGAGAGCGCATAAAAAAGATGCCTAATGTTTAACAAAAATGAAGCAATTGCTATCTCAAAAAGCCCAGCGTGCGCCGCTAAAAGCGAAACAAGCAAAAACTGCCCAGCTCCTGCAAAAATCACAATCGCACTTAAAATCCCATAATACCAAGGCAAATGCAAGTTTGCATACAAAATTCCAAAAGTAGCCCCAAGTGGCAAATACCCCATTAATACCGGTAAAGTCTGCACAAAACTTCTAAAAAACATTTACTAACAACCTAAAACATTTCAAACCCAAGCAAAATGCACTTATCAAAATAGGGCAAAACACACATTGCTCGGATTTTCTCACCCATTCCAATGTCTTTTAAAGTTTCATAATAAGCAATATCAAATTGCAAATGACTTCCCCTTTGCGTTGAAACTCCAACTCCACTTTGCTCATTAAAATAAATAAACCGATCTATCCTATCAAACACAAGCACCAAAGGATAAAATTGATTTAAAACTTCCTTCTCTTTTAAAGGAAGTAAATGATAAGCATCAACACTCACAAGCACACGATTCCTAAAACGCACAAAATTACGCTCTAAAGTTTGCTTATGCACTTGCTGATAAAAAGTCTCAAAATCCATTGCATTTGCTTGAAAAAACACACAACACGCAAAAAATCCGATTCTAACTTTTTGAAAATTCCTAAAGTGTTTCAATAATTTTTTCAAATGCTCCATAAAACATTTCTTTTGCTTCTTGTAATGGAATCGTAATTTCATCAAGAGCTAGATTTTCTCCTCCAAGCCTTGCAATCTTAATTAACTCTAAATTAGAATCCCCTAGCATTGCTTCTAGCTCTCCAATCTTTTTAGATTCCAATGCCACTAAAACCTGTGTGGGGGCTTCTCCTAAGAGTGTTTTAAAGCCTAAATTCCCTACTGCTTCACAGCCTATATTTCCACGCACACAAGCCTTAGCAAGTGCCACAGCAACGCCCCCTTGATACACATCAACAGCTGCATTTAGGATTCCGCGTTCATTTGCTAAATTTAGCACACTCCATAAATACAACTCATCACTTAAAGAAATCTCTGCAATCTCACTCTTAATGGAGTTTCCAAAGTATTTTGCCACCAAGCTTGCTCCAAAGTTAGGAGCAATGCTTTTAGATTTTAGCAAATACACTTCTAAGCCTTCTTTATTAAACTCTCCATGCAAAACACTATGGATATTATCCACAACCCCAACTGCGGCAATACTTGGCGTGGGATAAATATCCTTGCCGTTTGTTTGGTTATACAAACTCACATTTCCACTAACAACAGGAGTATTTAAAGCCTTACACGCCTCTTTTATCCCCTCGCACGCTTCTTTAAACTGCCACATTACTTCAGGGTTTTCTGGACTTCCAAAGTTTAAACAATCTGTAATCGCTAAAGCCCTACCAGAGCGTAATGCAATATCTCTCCCCACTTTTGCCACCGCTTGCTTTGCGCCCTCTTTTGGATTTAAATAACAAAGTCTTGGTTGGCACGCCACGCTCATTGCAAGCCCTTTACCATTTTCTTTAACGCGTATCACACTAGCCCCACCCGCGCCACTTGGCACAATAGTATTTGTCTGCACGCTACAATCATATTGTGAATACACCCATTCCTTATCGCACACTTCAGGGCTGCTAAAAAGCGTTTTAAACACTTCATTTTTATTTTTAGATTCTAATTTTTCTACATCTAATATTTCTATAGAATCCAAATAGCTAGGATTCTCACTTACAGGGCGTTTTAAAATCGGCGCTTTTTCGCTAAGCGGAGCAATAGGAATCTCTGCGCATTTTTCATTATGCCAAAATAACTCCATTTTGCCACTATTTGTAACTTCCCCAATAATCGCGCAATCAAGCTCCCACTTTTTAAAAATCTCCATAATCTGTGCTTCACAACCTTTTTTCGCACAAATTAGCATTCTCTCTTGACTCTCACTCAACATTAGCTCATAAGGCGTCATTCCACTCTCACGCATTGGCACTTTATCTAAATACATAATCATTCCACTGCCACTTCTGCCTGCCATTTCAAAGCTGGAGCTTGTAAGCCCTGCTGCTCCCATATCTTGGATTCCAACTATTAAATCTGCTTTAAAAAGCTCCAAACACGCTTCTAGCAAAAGTTTTTCTGTGAAAGGATCACCCACTTGCACGGTTGGGCGCAAAGCTTTTGAATCCTCACTAAAGGAATCACTACTCATAACAGCCCCCCCTAAACCATCACGCCCTGTTTTTGACCCCACATAAATCACCGGATTCCCCACCCCACTTGCCTTTCCATAAAAAATTGCATCATTTTTCACAATCCCTAACGAAAAGGCATTGACTAAAATATTGCCCTCATAACTTGGCTCAAAACTCATCTCTCCACCAATTGTCGGCACCCCCATACAATTCCCATAACCGCCAATCCCTGCTACAACACCGCGCAATAAATACCGATGTTTTGCACCTATGGAATCACGCCTTGTAATATCCCCAAAACGGATAGAATTTAAGCTTGCAACAACTCTAGCTCCCATTGTGAAAATATCACGCATAATTCCCCCAACTCCCGTTGCAGCCCCAGCATAAGGCTCAATAAAGCTTGGATGATTATGCGATTCCATTTTAAACACTGCACCATATCCGCCCCCAATATCAATTACACCTGCATTCTCGCCCGGACCTTGAATTACCCAAGGAGCGCGCGTTGGAAAACCATTTAAATAGATTTTGCTAGATTTATAACTGCAATGCTCACTCCACATTGCTGAAAAAATTCCAAGCTCTACAAGATTTGGCTCACGCCCTAAAATATCTAAAATCTTTACATAATCCTCTTGTGTTAGCTTGTGCTGCTTTAAAACTTGCGATAGGTTATCCATTTTTACTTCCTTATTTGTGTGTAAAATTTACAAAATAACTGAAAGTTTAACAAATGGCGTATAAAGTAGAGATAAACTAAGAATGCAATAAAGTTAAATTCTGTAAAATATGCGCGTTTTGCTTTATGGCAATTTAGAATTGTTTGGAAAAATTTAAGGAGAAAAGTAACAATGAAATACATCAAGTTTTTCAAAGAGTTAAACAATAGAGATGTTCCCATAGTTGGGGGAAAAAATGCAAGTATTGGCGAAATGTTTCAAGAGCTTGTGCCTATGGGAATCAAAGTTCCAAATGGATTTGCAATCACAAGTGAAGCCTATTGGTATTTGCTAGATAGTGCTGGGATTAGAGAAAAAATTAGAGAATTGCTTGATGGGATTGATGTAACAGAAATTGATGTATTAAATGTTCGCTCCAAAAAAATCCGCGATATGATTTTTGGAACACCACTGCCTGAAGATTTACGCAAGGAAATCTTAGAAGCATATAGAATCTTAAGCGAAGAATATAAAATGGAAGAGGCTGATGTTGCTGTTAGAAGCTCTGCTACCGCTGAAGATTTGCCTGATGCGTCTTTTGCGGGACAGCAAGATACTTATTTAAGCGTTCAAGGGCAAACAGAGCTTATCCATTATGTGAAATCTTGCTTTGCTTCACTCTTTACAGATAGAGCGGTAAGCTACCGTGCATCAAGAGGATTTGATCATTTTAAAGTTGCGCTTTCTGTTGGCGTGCAAAAAATGGTGCGTTCTGATAAAGGAAGCTCCGGGGTTATGTTTAGTATTGATACAGAAACAGGCTTTAAAGACGCTGTATTTATCACTTCAAGCTGGGGGCTTGGAGAAAATGTTGTGGGCGGAACGGTAAATCCTGATGAATTTTATGTCTTTAAACCGGCTTTAGAATTAGGAAAACGCCCGATTTTAAAGCGACAACTAGGTCATAAAAATATTAAAATGGTTTATGCAGCACCCGGAGCATCACACCCCACAAAAAACATTGAAACCACAGAAGAAGAGCTTAAAAGTTTTTCATTAAATGATGATGAAGTTTTAACACTAGCACGCTATGCAATTTTAATTGAAAAGCACTACTCTAAAGAGGCTGGAGAGTATCGCCCAATGGATATGGAATGGGCAAAAGATGGCAATAGTGGCGAACTTTTCATTGTGCAAGCACGCCCAGAAACCGTGCAAAGTCAAAAAATGAAAAAACAAAGCAATATGCTTGAAAAATACTTCTTTAAAGAAAAAGAGAAAAAAGAAATTATCCTTACTGGAAAAGCAGTAGGCGGTAAAATTGGCACAGGCAAAATCCGTGTGATTGATAATATCGCAAATATGGGAGAACTAAAGCAAGGCGAAATTCTTGTTACAGATAATACAGATCCAGATTGGGAGCCTGCAATGAAAAAGGCTTCCGCTGTTATTACAAATCGCGGAGGAAGAACTTGCCACGCAGCAATTGTTGCGCGCGAAATCGGTGTTCCAGCAATTGTAGGCGCAGTGGGTGCAACAGAAAAGCTAGAAACCGGAATGGAAGTTACTGTTTCTTGCGCAGAAGGTGAAGATGGCTTTGTGTATGCTGGAATCCATCCTTTTGAAATTGAAAAGATTGATTTAGCAAGCTTAGAGCAACCTAAAACAAAGATTTATATGAATATTGGAAACCCTGAAAAAGCCTTTGCTTTCTCAATGATTCCTAATAATGGCGTAGGGCTTGCTAGAATGGAGTTTATTATTAATAACTACATTAAAGCTCACCCTTTAGCACTCATTGATTTACACAATGGAAACAAAGAGTTTGACGGCGTTGAAGGCGTTAGAGAGATTATGTCTGGTTATGCTAATCCTAAAGACTTTTTTATTAAAAAAATCGCTGAAGGTGTAGGAATGATTGCTTCAGCTTTCTATCCAAAGCCTGTGATTGTCCGCACAAGTGATTTTAAATCTAACGAATATTGCAGAATGGTAGGCGGAAAAGATTATGAACCCCACGAAGAAAATCCAATGATTGGCTATCGCGGTGCGTGTCGCTATTATTCTGAACAATACCGCCAAGCTTTTGAATGGGAGTGTCAAGCCCTAGCAATGGCTAGAAATGAAATGGGCTTTACAAATATGAAAATTATGGTGCCATTCCTTAGAACACCAGAAGAAGGACGCAGAGTTTTAGAGATTATGCGCAAAAATGGTCTTGTTCAAGGTGAAAATGGTTTAGAAATCTATGTAATGTGCGAATTGCCTGTAAATGTGATTTTAGCTGATGAATTCTTACAACTTTTTGATGGCTTCTCTATTGGTTCAAATGACTTAACACAACTCACCTTAGGCGTAGATAGAGATGGAGAGCTTGTAAGCCATGTCTTTGATGAGAGAAATCCGGCATTGCTTAAAATGTTTAAAATGGCAATTGAAGCGTGTAAAAAGCACGAAAAGTATTGCGGAATCTGTGGGCAAGCACCAAGCGACTACCCAGAAATCGCGGAGTTTTTAGTAGAAAATGGTATCACTTCTATCTCATTAAATCCCGATTCCATTATTGAAACTTGGGATAGAATTGTAAAATTAGAGAAAAAACTAGGAATCTCTTAATTGATTGCATAATGCACATTTTGTGCGTTATGCAACTCTTCTCCGCATTTTATTCTTCATTATTTCACTTCCCTAAAAGCACAAAAGTCAATTTTAAAATCCATACAAAAATTTTATAAGCTAAAAAGATTTCAATTTTTTTTCATTTTGCCCTTGACTTTTCAGGGGGGGAGATAAAATTTCGTTTTCATTTTATTTAATAAGGAGAAAAAATGTCAAAAATTTCAATCAGTGTAAGTTGAGCTTTATTGGGCTTAGGGATTTTAGCAAGCCTAGGAAATGTAGCAAATGCAAGCACAACTTTAAACGAAAATATCACAATCAACTACGATTCTGATATTCATCAATACTTTAACCCAATGGATGATCAAAATATCATCAACTATAAAAACAACTGCACTACCAATTGTGAAGGAAGTGTAAATATAACCTTTGGAAACCGAAGTCCTTTTTGGGAACTTTCTGGAAAAGATGAAGGAAATGATAAAGAGCGCGTGCATATCAATATTGACAATGCTGATTTAACATTAATAGACGATGGAAGCTTTATTACAAATTTCAATTTTAACGCAAAAGATATTACAGCAACAGATATTAGATTACAATCCATATATGGGCAATCCTATACAGATGCTCGCAATTTTACTCTAACAGGAACTCAAAAACCAACAGGATCTGTTTATAGCGATGATGACAAAGCCAAAATTGCTTCCATTCTTTTAGTTAATGGCTATGACAATTTTAATGGTGGCTTAAATATAGATGATAGCGACAAGGGCGGTAAAGGTGAAGGTGGAAATTTTAGAGTATATGAAAAAGCAGATATTAAAAATTCTTTATTTGTAATTGAGTGCAATGATGTCTCTAAACTTGATCTAGGAAGCGAATTTACTTATATTAATGCTGGCAGTTTTAATACAGATATTACAACTTCTAATGAAGCAAAGCCATTTGTAAGAAAAACTTTATCTGAACTTCCACCAAACACAGATTTAAGTGGTGCAATGTATTTTCAACAAGGTGCATTTAACGCAACTGATACAAGTGTATTTGCAGAATATACACTCTCTGTTAAAAAAGGAGATAGAGAACTTTTAATTGCAACAAGCAAATTAACAGACAAAGTAACAGATTTAAAAGCAATTTTAGAGCTAGACAAAGCAATCCTTAACAGCAAACCGGATGAAAACTTGAACGCTTTTAAAGATGAAATTAACAAAAGAAAACAAGAAATTGATAAAAAAATTGCAGCATTAGGGACTTCTACTGGAAGTGGAAAAGACTTTATTGAAATTTTAGACCAGGGTTAAAAGATGATAAGCTTGCTGAAGGAATCCTAGGAAGCCTACTTAGCTCTGCTTTTGGCAATGCTGAAAAATCTAGCATTACACTCAATTTAGGAAAGCAATTAAAGCCACTTGTAGATTCCATCGAATCCTCTGCAAAATCTCAAACAGACTCTATGGGTGCAAATTCTAGTGCTAATACAGCTATGAATATCTCCAATGAAACTTCTATTACTGCAAGAAATGTGCAATATTCTAATCCTTATGCGCTTGCAAAACTCCTAAGAGACTCTAAACTTGCTGCCTTAGATTCTGATACAAAATTTGATTATTACGGAATCAATAATTCCGTAAATAGTGTTTGGGCTAATGCTTTTGGAGGAGCTAATATTATTGATGGAGATAATGGTTCTTTATATGGAGTTAGCATTGGTTATGATAGACAAATTACAGATGCTGTATTATTGGGAGTTTATGGAACTTATTCTAATTCTGAAATTAAAGATAGTGGCTCTACAAGCGAATCTGATAACTTCCAATTAGGATTTTATGCAAATTATAAATTTGCTCCAACTTGGGAATTAAATGCCAAAGCGTATGGACAACTCTCTAAAACAGATTTAGAAAATACATTGACAACAGGAATTGTTAATGCAGACTATACACAAAGATTTTTTGACTTAAGTGCAAATGAGCCTTTTGCGGGTGTTAATTATTATTATGGATATACTCCAGATTATACAGAAACAGGTGTATTAGCAAAACATATTCGCAGTATGTCTAGTAATTCCGTCTCTTTAGAAGCAGGAGCTGAGTTTAGAAAATATGTTAATGAAAATTCTTATCTTTTCATTACTCCAAAAATAGAGCAATATGTTATTAATAATGGTGATGATTATGTTGCGAAGTTTATAGGTTCAACTTCTAATTTTAGCATTGAAGGTTCTGATAAAAAGAAAACTTATGGGCAAATTATTATTGGTGGCAGTATGAATATCAATGATTCTTTAAGTCTTAATGCAGGAATTGGTGCTAAACACCTTTAGGTGGAAAAGTAGATTCCAAAGATGAAACTTATCTTAGTGGTAATGTGGGAATTAAATATAAATTCTAAAATTCTAATTTCTGCAAAGACTTAGCTATTTAATCTTAGAGCTTCGTTGTCTTCATTCTCCCTGCCTTTCTTTGGCAGGGGAACCTTTCAATCTTAAAAAAATATTTCAGAAATAATTTACTTTTTTATATTAGATTGCTTTTACAATAAAAATGTATAATGCTTGTTTTTTGAACAAAGGATTTTTGTGAAACTAGCTGTTTTTGATTTTGATTCCACTTTAATGGATGGAGAAACCATTGATTTATTAGCAAAAGCGCACGGAAGCGCAGATGCTGTGAGTGCTATCACAAAAGAAGCAATGGGTGGCAAAATGGATTTTCACCAAAGTTTAAAGCTCCGCGTTGCCACACTTAAAGGAATGCCACTCGCCAAAGTCCAAGAGATTTGTAACAACCTAACATATAATAATGGAGCAAAAGAGCTAATTAGTGAGCTAAAAGCCAGAAATTACAGAGTTGTTGTTTTTAGTGGAGGATTTGATGAGGGCGTGAGTGCTGGGCAAAAGGTACTAGGCTACCATATTCATTTTAGCAATAAACTTCACCATAAAGATGGAATCCTAACTGGCGAAGTAGGTGGCGAAATGATGTTTGGTTATTCCAAAGGGAGAATGATGGAAAAAATCCAAACACTTCTTAATGCAAGCTATGAAAACACCATTGCCATAGGAGATGGAGCAAATGATATTTCAATGTTTAAATGCGCCAAAAAAAAGGTTGCATTTTGCGCTAAGCCTATCCTTAAAGAAGCGGCAAATATCATTGTAGATGAAAAAGATTTAATGCAAATTGTGCAACATTTAGACTAAGGAGACTTTATGCAAGAAAATATTTCATTCTCGCTTTGGTGCGATTTTATTGAACGCAACTTTTTAGAAAATGACTTTATAAAAATGGTTCAAGATGGAATCATAAATGGTGCTACAAGCAATCCGACAATCTTTCAACAGGCTTTATTAAATGAAAGCTACCAAGCACAAAAAGATTCCTTAAAAGATTTAGATAAAAAAAGCATTTATGAAGCCTTAGCCAAAGCTGATATTCAAAGGGCAGCAGAGATTTTAAAGCCTCTTTATGATAACAATCCAAATGATGGTTATATTAGCATTGAAGTTGATCCTAATTTATGCGATAACGCCAAGGCAACCACTGAAGAAGGAATCCGTCTATTTAATGCTATTAATTATCCTAATGTAATGATTAAAATCCCTGCTACAAAAGCTGGATTTAGCGCAATGGAAGAGCTAATCACGCAAGGAATATCTGTAAATGCCACTCTTGTTTTTAACAAAACCCAAGTTATCGGCTGTATGGAAGCCTTTAAAAAAGGTTATGAAAAACTTAAGCAAATAAGCAAAAAAGAGTTAAAAGACTTGCCGCGCGCAGTGGTTAGTATCTTTGTATCACGCTTTGATCGCAAATGCGATTCCATCTTAAAAGAACACGGAATCCCAAGTGCCACACTAGGCATTAAAAACGCGCAATATCTCTACCATATTCTAAATAGCTACGCACTTCCGGGCGTGCGTGCGTTATTTGCTAGCACAGGAGTTAAAGGTGATGATTTAGAACCAGCATATTATATTAAGGAACTCTACCACCCCTATGCGATTAACACTGCTCCACTCTCGGCAATCTCGGCATTTAACTACAATGAAGCTAGTGAAGCGTATCTACCAAGCATAGAAGAGCTTGAAGAGTTTTTAAAAAGCGTCAAAGATGCAGGAGTGAATTTGGATTCCATCTCCCAAGAGTTGCTAGAACAAGGGTTGAATGACTTTAAGATAGCATTTTCTAAAATTTTAGAGAGTTTATAAAAATTTTAAACATAGTTTTTGCAAAAAGTGCTATAATAGCAATTTTTATTTTAATTTTAAGGACAACAAATGTTAAGTGGAATAATTAGAGAGAGTATTTCAAAGGCAGATACAAAAGCCCTAAGAAAAAATGGTTATCTAATTGCTAATATCTATGGAAAAGGCAAGGAAAATCTCCATTGCGCGTTTAAACGCAATGACTTTATTAGGGAAGTTAAGAAAAAAACAGATTTAATCTTTGAAGTAGAAGTTGGCTCACAAAAATATCCTGTTGTAATCCAAGAATACCAAAAAGATCCAATTACTAGCGAGATTATCCATGTGGATTTAATGCTAGCGCAAAAAGGGATTGAAGCAAAATATTCTGTGAAGGTTCGCACAATTGGCACTCCAAAAGGACTTAAAAATAAGGGTGTTTTAATGATGTCTAAAAAGCGCATTAAAGTTAAAGCAGCACCTGAAAATCTCCCTAAAGATTATGAAATTAATGTGAGTGACTTAGATGTCGGTGATGTTGTGCTTGTGCGTGATTTACCGGCATTTAATGGTGTAAAAATCGTTGAACGCGATGATGTTGCCATTGTTGGTGTAATTAAATCTCGCTAATGCTTAATGTTTAATGTTTCTAATAGTGGGTTTAGGAAATCCCGGGCAAAAATACCAAAATAATCGCCACAATATTGGCTTTAGGGTTATTGACTCCCTAGTCCAAAGCCTAAATGCAGTAAAACAAAGCGCAAAAGACTTCCAAGGAGAGCTTTATAAAAGCTCTCAAATGCTACTTTTAAAGCCCCAAACTTTTATGAATCTTTCTGGAAAATCTGTTCAAAGCGTGTTAAACTTCTATAAAATCACAGATTTTTTAATTATACACGATGATTTAGATTTGCCTTTTGGAGCAATAAAGTTTAAATTTGGCGGAAGCAGTGGCGGACACAATGGCTTAAAGTCTATTGACACACTTTGTGGAAATGCGTATTATAGAATCCGATATGGAATTGGAAAACCTACCATAAAATCACAGGTGATAGACTGGGTTTTACAGGATTTTAATACCACAGAAGAAGCACATAATCAAAACTTAATCACACACTCAGCAAACGCCGCTTTAGAGATTGCTAAACTCGAATCAAGCGATAATCTTTCTAGTCAAATTTCTAGCAAATGGACACTCACACCAAAAATGGATTCCAACTTTTTACCTTTTAAAAACCCTTCTAAAGAGGCACAATGAAACTCTTTTTTCGCTATGTTAGCTTTTTGTATTTAAAATATTTTTTCTATCTTTTTGTTTCTTTGGAATGTTTTTTTGTTGCTATTGATTTAGTTAAATTTCTTGATGATCTACCAAGCTCTGCAAATCTTTTTATTCTTCTGCTAGCCTATGATTTTATGTATGCTTCACAATTCATTTTGCCTTTATCTTTAATTCTTGCGCAAATTGTGCTTTTAATAAACTTATTAAAAAGCTCGCAATTTACAGCATTTTTAGCACTCGGATTTGCAAAAATCAAGATTTTTTATCCTATATTTTTACTAAGTTTTTGTATCACTCTTTTATTTATCGCTTTAAATGCCACCCCTTTTGCCTATGCAAAAGAACGCGTGGATTTAATCATTGATCAAGGTTTTGTAGGCAATTACAAAAGCGATTTATTTGTAAAATACAATCAAAATTATATTTATTTTAAAAAAATCTACCCCCTGCTTCAAAGAGCTGAAGGCGTAATTGTTTATGAGATTAATCCAACCCAAAACAGCCTGACACGCATTGTAGAATCCAAGATGGCACAATTTAATGGGCAAGACTGGATTTTAGAAAATGTAACTATCACTACACTTGATGATAACCTAGAGCTTGGCAAAAATCCACTAAAAATACAAAAAGAAACCACCTATAAAACCTTGCACGACTTTAAGCCAAAGATTCTAGATAATATTTATGAAAAGCAAGGAAGCATTTCAATACTTGATGCCTTTGAAGCTTTTATGCTTTTAAAAGAACAAAATGCAAACACACAAAAAGTGCGTGGTGCGCTTTACAATCTACTCTTTTTCCCTCTATTTGCACCTTTGATTATGATTTGCCTTGCTGTTTTTATCCCAAATTCCAATCGTTACGCAAACTTTAGCTTAATGACTTTAGCGATGATTTTAGGCGTTCTGATAACTTGGGGGATCTTTTTTAGTTTCTCAAAACTATCAATTAGTGGCTTTTTGCAGCCAGAATTTAGCGTGATAATGCCAATATTTACATTATTTTTAGCTAGCAGTTTTTGCTTTTATAAAATCTTAAAAACATAAGGAGTTACAATGACAGCATTATTAAGCGTGAGCGATAAAAGTGGGATTATAGAGTTTGCAAAGGGACTTGTTTCTCTAGGATACACAATTTTATCCACAGGTGGCACACTTAAAACACTAGAGCAAAACAATGTCCAAGCCCAAGATGTTAGTAGCTATACACAAAGCCCAGAAATGTTTGGTGGGCGCGTAAAAACTTTACACCCAAAAATCCACGGCGGAATCCTACATCGCCGCAACAACAGTGAAGATTTAAAAATCGCCAAAGAATATGGAATCGCAAACATTAACCTGGTATGCGTAAATCTCTATCCTTTTAAAGCCACCATTGAACACACTAATGATTTTGATACAATCATTGAAAACATTGACATAGGCGGTCCATCTATGGTGCGTGCCGCGGCAAAAAACTTCGCGTCTGTGCTAATTGTTACAAATCCTAGCGATTATACAAAGGTTTTAGAAAAACTACAAAACGATCAAAACACCTTGGAATTTCGCCAACAAATGATGATAAAGGCTTTTGAACACACCGCAAGTTATGATTGCATGATAGCAAACTATATGAATCAACGCTTTAATGGCGGTTTTGGTGAATCACATTTTATCAGTGGAAAACTTGTATCTCCTACACGCTACGGTGAAAATCCCCATCAAAAAGGTGCGTATTATGAGTTTGAAAACTTCTACTCTAGCACTTTTAAAACCCTAAAAGGCGAAGCAAGTTTTAACAATTTAACAGATATTAATAGTGCTGTTAAAATTGCCTCAAGCTTTGGGGGAGCCCCCTGTGTTTGCATTGTAAAACACGGAAATCCTTGTGGATTTGCACTAAAGAGTAATGCTCTAGACTCTTATAAAGAAGCATTAAAATGTGATAGCATATCTGCCTTTGGTGGCGTTGTAGCAGTAAATGCTCCAGTAGATCTTGCCCTAGCACAAGAAATTAATAAAATCTTTATTGAAGTGCTTATTGCCCCTGAAATCTCACAAGAAGCCCTAAAAGAATTTGACGCTAAAAAGAAAATCAAGCTTTTTGTTTGTGGAGGAAAAACCCTAAAATTCCCAAAAGATGCACAAGATTTTAAACATATTGAAGGGGGATTTGTTTTACAAGACTCCGATTATGTGGATAGCAACGAGGTTACAGGCGCGAAATGTGTTAGCCAAAGACAAGCCACACAAGCACAAATGCAAGACTTAGAGATCGCCTATAAACTTGCAAGCCTCGTGAAGTCTAATTGTGTTGTATATGTCAAAGATTCTGCAATGGTTGCTGTTGGAATGGGAATGACAAGCCGTGTGGATGCCGCAAAGGCAGCAATTAGAAAGGCACAAGATATGGGATTAGATTTAAAAGGTTGCGTGCTTGCAAGCGAAGCGTTTTTTCCTTTTAAAGATAGCATCGAAGAAGCACATAAAGTAGGCGTTAGCGCTGTGATTGAGCCTGGCGGAAGCATAAGAGACGATGAAGTGGTTGAGTGTGCAAATACAAATGGGATCGCATTGTATTTTAGTGGAAAACGCCATTTCTTGCACTAGATTAGTTTTTATAAAAATTTTTAACTATAAGCTAGAAGCGTAATTCTTTTTTAATTCCTTAGCAACTGCAAAAAATTCAAGGAATCCCCCCCCTTGTGAAAAGTTTTACAAGCTTTTATAAGTGCGCTTCCAAGCCTATAAGAAAAAGTTTGTTTTTCCCGTATTGCGCTTTTGTAATCCTCATAAGAACTCAAAGGAGGTAATTTTAAATGTGGCTCCTTTTGAATAATACATTCATAAAATTTTGCTTCTCTCTTATGCTTTAGCACAATCGCAATAAGAACAAAAGGTAACTTTAGGCATCCCCTAAAGCTTTTATAATTATTAATAATGGCATAACTAAGTTTATAAGACAGATGATAACGGACCCTTTCATAGCCATAAGTTGTCCTTGCTATAAATCCCTTTGTATTTAAACTACCACCAGCCTTTAACCATTGTTCATAGTAGAAATTCCATTGTTTCCAAATTTGATTACAAAGCCTATTATTCCAAAAGCGATTTTTTTTTACCATATGCGTGAATTAAAAACAGGATTGCAATTTAATAGCCATAGCACACTATCAGCATAACGGTTATTTAAATTTTTTATTTTTAATTTTTTTCAAAAATAAGCAAAGAAAAAATTGCCTGATCATTTAAAGTATTTAACGCACTTTGACGATAAATAAAATCATAGCATTCTAAAGGATTTTCTATTGTGTCATTAAACACTATAATTCCTGTTCTAAAAATATTCAAATTGGCAAATTCTTGTGGCGCAGAAGGCCAAACTTAATTTAAGAGAATTCTTTCCGCCATTGGCAGCTAGCATATAACCTTGCTTTCGCAAATCCTTTAAATGCCCAATTTCTTGAAGCAATAAGATATCAAAATCCAAATACACTATACATTCGCACTCATCTAAAAATCTAAATCCCTCAAAACAAGCATACACCATATGCGTCCAACGCGACAAGAAGCCATTATTATGCAGAGTAATGGAAGTTTTTGCAAAAGTATTTAATTTTTGCAAAAAATCCTCTTTGCTAAAGGATTCAAAATGCACCTTACTACTCCCAGTAACTCTAAGCAAAGCCTCTTGATCACTCAAACTAAAACCATCATGAATACAATAAAAAAATATCTATATCTTGCCCACTTTCTCGCATTTTTTGCTTAATATTTACTATTAGTGCTCCAATAACAAATGCAGAATCACAAAGTCGCACACAACAAAACTCCAAAGGAATGTTTTTTCATTTTTCTCTCCTCTTTGTGGGATATTAAATCTGCAACTGCACACTTTTAACTTTAAACTATAATTTATTCCTCAATATAATTCTTAAGCTTTCTTCCTACTTTTGGATGTTTAAGTTTTTTAATAGCACTAGATTCTATTTGTCTAACTCTCTCTCTTGTAACATTAAGTTCTTTTCCAATCTCTTCTAGTGTTCTATCAGATTCATCATCTAATAATCCAAAACGCATTCTAATTACTGCTTTTTCTCTTTCATTAAGTTGATCTAACACATCATCAATTTGACTTTTGAGATCTTCTTTTAAGATATGATCCATTGGACCTACTGCACTTTTATCTTCTACAAAGTCTCCAAACTTACCATCTTCTCCATTACCTATTGGAGCTTCAAGGCTAATAGGTTCTTTAGTGATTTTAATCACATTTTTAACTTTATCTAAAGGTAAGCCTACTTCTTCAGCAATTTTTTCTAAATCGGGTTCTTTTCCTTCTTCTTGTAAGCATTTGCGCATAATTTTATTAATACGATTAATAGTTTCAATCATATGGATAGGGATTCTAATAGTGCGGGCTTGATCGGCAATAGCTCTTGAAATTGCTTGTCTTATCCACCAAGTTGCATAGGTTGAAAAGCGATACCCCTTTTTATACTCAAATTTATCCACAGCTTTCATTAATCCAATATTGCCTTCTTGGATTAAGTCTAAAAAGGGAAGCCCTCTGTTTGTATAACGCTTTGCAATACTCACCACAAGCCTTAAATTAGATTTAGCCATTTTTGTTTTGGCTTTATCAGCAATATCTTTCCCCCTTTTAATTTGTTCTAGGATTTGTTTAAGCTTTTCTGGTTCTAAATCAAAGCTTCCCTCACTTGCAGCTTTCGTTTGAAAGAGTTTTTTAATTTCCATATAGGTTGAAACCATTGTAGCTTCTGGCACTGCTGCTGTGATTTCTGTTTTGTTCATTTCTGTGATATTTTCTAAAATCTTTTTATGGTTTTCTAAGAGCATATCATTAAAAAGGGGTAAACGGTATTCTAAACGCTTTAATTCCTTATCAAATCCTTCATCACTTTTAATTGTGTTTTCCATTGCTTTAACAAGCTCATTGATGAGCTTACTGGTTGGTCCTAAGTCTAAAAGCTTTTCTTTTAAGAATTGTTTTTTATGTGCTAGGGTTAAGAGATAGAGCATATCTTTAGAAGTTTCATCTCCATTTTCTAGCTCCCAAGTTTTTAACCAATCTTTTTTAGCTTTTTCTAGTGCTTTAAAACTAACAAGAACTTTTTCTACTCTTTTTTGATCTTTTTTAGAAATAGGTTTTTTAGAATCTTCCTCTTCTGTTTCTATTTCTTCATTTTCTTCATCTACTTCTTCACTCTCTTCTTCTTTATCTTCTTCATCATCAAAGCTTTTAAAAAGCTCTTTAACTCTTCTTTCTCTATTAATTAAAGCTTCTTTGTAATCTAAGATAAAATCTATTAAATAAGGCACAGAGCAGATTGCATCTAAGATAATATTTTCTCCAAGCTCTATGTTTTTGCTTAATTCTATTTCTTCATCTCTTGTTAGAAGTGGGATTTGTCCCATTTCTCTAAGATACATTCTAACAGGGCTATCACTTCTACTCCACTCTAAAAGCTCCCTTTCTTTCATAAAGTCAAATTCATCTTCTAATTCTTCATCTAAAAGGCGTTTTTTATCTTCTTTAATCTTTCTTGCATCATCTTGATTTAAAATTTTTGCAACCTCTGAAGCTGCCATTAATTGTTTTTTATATTTTTTTGCTAATTCACTTACTTTTTTTGCTTGGGCTGCTGTGGGAAGTTTAACTAAAACTTGTGCGATTTTTTCATAAGAAACATATTTGGTGGCATTTTTAAACAATTCATCAAGCTGTTGATTGATAGTTTTTGCAGACATAGAAACTCCAAAGAATAGAATGTAGAATCATCACTCAATTTAAATGATTAAAGATTTGAAAAATCACGCATTATAGCGAAATTTGTTGAAAGTAAGTTTATTATATAGTCTTTAAATTTTATTATATAGTTTTAAAATAGTTTTTAAGCAAAATGGGTAAATGATAAGTGTTGGTAAATATAAGGTAAAATGATAAGTAAGTAGTAGATAAATAAATTGAAAATGGAGCTAGTGGAATCTAAAATGTAAATACATTTTAGATTCACAGCTAATAACCAGCAACAAAGCCTGCAATCCTTTGGATTCCTTCTTCAATACTTTTTAAATCTGTAGCAAAAGAAAACCTAAAATACCCATCCATTCCAAAGCCAGTTCCAGGCACAACAGCCACCCCTGCCCGTTCTAACAAATCTTTACAAAACTGCATAGAATCTTTAGCAATACTACTGCAATCCACAAAAAGATAAAACGCACCATCAGGCTTAACTACGCTCAATCCATTAATTGCGTTTATTTTTTCACACGCAAAATCACGCCTTTGTTTAAATGCCATACGCATATTTTTAATATCCTCATCTGCACTTCCATTAAGCCCAGTAATTGCTGCTTTTTGTGTAATAGAATTGATATTAGATAATGATTGACTTTGAAAACCATTGATAAGCTTACAGAGTTTTTGATCTTTGGTAGCAAGATACCCCATTCGCCAACCCGTCATTGCAACAGCTTTACTTAAACCATTAATAGTAATTGTGCGCTCAAGCATATCACTGCTGATGCTTCCAGCAGATGTAAAAGCACCATCATACACAAGCTTTTCATAAATCTCATCACTTAACACCCAAATATTTGTCCCTTTTAACACTTCCCCTATTGCTTCTAGTTCTTGGCGAGAATAAACCATTCCGGTTGGATTAGAAGGTGTTGTTAAAATAAGCATTTTTGTTTTTGGAGTAATAACGGATTTGAGTTGCTCTATGGTGATCTTAAAATTGTTTTCTTGAGAAGTTTCAATAAAAATATTTTTACCATTGCTAAAAGTTACAAGTTCAGGATAAGTTACCCAATAAGGACTTGGAATTATCACTTCATCACCTTTGTCAATCAATGCTTGAAATATATTAAAAAGCGCGTGTTTTGCACCACTTGTAACAATAATTTCTTTTAGAGAATAGCTAAGATTATTATCCCTTGCAAGTTTATCACTAATTGCACTAAGCAAATCTGGAATTCCAATAGTCGCAGTGTATTTTGTAAAACCTTCATTAATTGCTAAAATTGCAGCATCCTTAACGACTTGCGGCGTATCAAAATCTGGCTCTCCAGCAGAAAAAGATAAAATGTCTTTGCCTTGCGCTTTTAGCTCTCTTGCTAGCGTGCTAATAGCAATTGTAATAGATTCTGAAAGATTAGTAACGCGATTTGCATAATAGGCTTGCATAATATCTCCTAAATGAAGTTAAATTTCAAAAAGAATATAGTTTTTTTCCTTTATTACTACTAAATTTTAAGAACAAAAAGAAAGCGGTGCTGTGATTTTAGATTCCGACTTTATAATCTCATAATCGCAAGTATTAGTAGTATAAACTAATTAATATTTAGTCAATAAGACTAAAGTATTATGAATTTTTTAACTAAAAGTATTGACAAGAGAGAAAAAACCTATTATAATTCTATGTTTTTAAAATAAATTAATTTGGAGGTAATTCTATGAATTTTAAACCACTTGGAGAAAGAGTCTTAGTAGAAAGACTTGAAGAAAATACAACAACAGCATCTGGAATCATTATCCCTGATAATGCAAAAGAAAAGCCACTTGAGGGGATTGTTAAGGCAATTGGTACAGAAGTGAAAGAAGTAAGCGTTAATGATAAAGTTGTATTTGGCAAGTATTCTGGCACAGAAGTAAAACTTGACAGTAAGGAATATTTGATTTTAAAACTTGAAGATGTTTTGGGCGTAATTGCTTAATTTATTAAAGAAAGGATAGAAAATGGCAAGTAAAGAGATTAATTTTTCAGATAGCGCGAGAAATCGTTTATATGAAGGTGTGAAACAACTCAGTGATGCAGTTAAGGTAACAATGGGACCACGCGGACGCAATGTGTTGATTCAAAAAAGTTTTGGTGCGCCAAGTATAACAAAAGATGGCGTTTCTGTGGCAAAAGAGATTGAACTAGCAGATCCTATTGCAAATATGGGTGCACAACTTGTTAAAGAAGTTGCTAGCAAAACAGCAGACGCAGCAGGCGATGGAACAACGACAGCAACCGTTCTTGCATATAGCATTTTTAAAGAGGGCTTAAGAAACATTACAGCGGGTGCAAATCCTGTACAAGTTAAACGCGGTATGGATAAGGCAGCAGAAGCAATTACAGAAGAGCTTAAAAAGATTTCTAAACCAGTTAGCGGTAAAAAAGAAATCGCACAAGTTGCTACAATCTCTGCAAATTCTGATTCCAAAGTTGGTGAGTTAATCGCTGAGGCTATGGAAAAAGTTGGAAAGGATGGCGTGATCACCGTTGAAGAAGCAAAGGGAATCAACGATGAATTAAGTGTTGTTGAGGGAATGCAATTTGATAGAGGATATTTAAGTCCTTATTTTGTAACAAATAGTGATAAAATGGAAACAGAATTAGAAAATCCATACATTTTATTAACAGATAAAAAAATCACTACAATGAAAGATATTTTACCACTTTTGGAATCCACAATGAAAAGTGGCAAGCCTCTATTGATTATCGCTGAAGACATTGAAGGAGAAGCACTAACAACTTTAGTTGTAAATAAATTGCGTGGTGTGTTAAATATCGCAGCAGTTAAAGCTCCGGGATTTGGCGATAGAAGAAAAGAAATGCTAAAAGACATTGCAACTTTAACAGGTGGCGAAGTGATTAGCGAAGAGCTTGGAAAAACTCTTGAAGCAGCAAGCATTGAAGATTTAGGGCAAGCAGCTAGGGTTGTAATTGATAAAGATAATACAACAATTGTAGATGGTGCAGGTAGCAAAGATGCGGTTAATGCGAGAGTTGGGCAAATTAAAACACAAATTGAAGCAACAACAAGTGATTACGACAGAGAGAAACTTCAAGAAAGACTAGCTAAACTTAGTGGCGGTGTAGCTGTTATCAAAGTTGGTGCAGCAAGTGAAGTTGAAATGAAAGAGAAAAAAGATAGAGTAGATGACGCATTAAGCGCAACAAAAGCAGCTGTTGAAGAAGGAATTATTATCGGTGGTGGTGCAGCATTAGTGCGTGCAGCAGCAAAGGTAAATCTAAGTTTAGAAGGCGATGAAAAAATCGGCTATGAAATTATTAAACGCGCAATCTCTGCTCCGCTTAAGCAAATCGCAAGCAATGCAGGATTTGATGATGGTGTAGTTGTAAATAATGTAGAAAAAGATTCTAATGCAAACAATGGATTTGATGCAGCAAGTGGGAATTATGTGGATATGTTTGAAGCAGGAATTATTGATCCACTAAAAGTTGCAAGAATTGCATTGCAAAATGCTGTGTCTGTTTCAAGCCTGCTTTTAACCACAGAAGCAACAGTGCACGAAATCAAAGAAGACAAGCCAGCTATGCCTGATATGGGCGGTATGGGTGGAATGGGCGGTATGGGTGGAATGATGTAATTCTCTCTCCCCTATTTTTAGAGTTGGAATCTAAATTAGATTCCAACCAAACTTATTTGCTAAACTGCCAACAATCTCTAATTTCTTGTAAATACTTTTTGTTAATTTCTGCAACTAACATTTCTTCTCTATCACCCAAACAGTCCATAATTTCACCATTTGGGGATACAAATAAAGAATCTCCGTAAAAACTCCATAAAGTCTGTGTTGGAGCATCTTGATACTGCCCGATACGATTTGCGCGCAAAATATAGCAATTATTTAAAAATGCACGCATCTTAATGATACTTCTCCAGCGCAAAGAAGAATCAAAAGTAGAAGCTGTAGGTAAAAGCACACAATCTACGCGTTGCCCTTTTAACTTCAACCAAAAATCATCAAAATGCAACTCATACCCAAATACCACTGAAAATCTAAATCCCCCCACATTAAAAATTGGTGGGGTTTTAGGATGTTTTGATAGAGTATTTGCGAAAAATTCCGCTTCATTCCAATGTGCATAGGGCATTAGCCTTTGCGCCCGATAGCTTAGTGCCTTACCTTTGTTTAAAATGAAAATCGTTTTATAAATCTTGTCTTTTATCACTTCAAAAACTGGCGCAACAATGATGATATTATATTTCGCTGATAATTCTAAAATCTTGTTAGTCTCTATTTTAATTCTCTCTAAAACACGCGTTTTCTGCCCCCTTTTAATCTCTAAATCCTTAAAAAATGGATTTAATAAATACTCACCAAGCAAAACTACCTTTGCTTTTGCGTCAATAGAAGCTTTAATGTAGGATTCTATCTCACTTTGCGTGCGTGTATTTGAAAGCTGTAATGCGACAATTTTCATTAAGATTCCTTTGTATATTGCATTTTGATCGTTTCACATTGCACTTGTGCAGTTTCTAGTAACTTTTGTGCTTTTTGAAGGTTTTCCATTCCTTTTTTATAAAGCTCTAAACTTTCATTTAAGCTAATATTTTCATCGCCTAACTTCTCTAACGCTTGTGTGGCACACTCTAAATACTCTTCAAAATTTAATGCTTGTTCCATTATCACTCCCTGTTGTCTAGCAGTTTTTTTGCATCAATACACAGATTTTTCCAAGCGGATTGCGTGTTGATAGCTTCGCATTTTTCATAAGACTCTAATGCTGTTTTTTTATCCCCTAGCTTATCATATAAATAGCCTTGCAAATAATAGATTTGTATCCTTTCTGTATCCTTGTTAGCGTGTGATTCTGCCATTTTTAACATTTCAAGCGATTCTTTAAATTTACTTTCACGATTTAGTGCTTCTACTACTGCAAGTTCCACCCAAGGGGAATATTCATAGCGTTGATACATTGCTTGTAGATCCATTAAACGCTTTGCATACACTTTAATTGCCGTATCATCTCTGCGCTCTAATGCATCTTGCAACATTATGCGATAAATTTCAATCATCTTATTGCTATTTTTAAGTACTTGTTCCAAAGTCGGTAGCAACTTAAAAGCTTCTTCATTATTGTCTTGTTTGGAAAGTGCCATAAAAAGCACCCAAGCACTATCATTATGCTTGCTATTATTTAATAATTTTAGCGTATCGCGCGCCGCAAGGGCTGCTTTAGGATAATTCTGTAAGGAATACTCAACCCAAGCCAAACGATAAAGCCATTCCTCCTTTTGATTTAGCGTTACTGCTTGTGTAGATTTCTCTTTGGCAATTTGCAACGCTGGAATAAACTGCTTATTAAAATACAAGCAATCAAAAAGTTTTAAAAACTCACTTTCTTCTAACATAAGCTTCACATCATACAAACTTCCATAAAACGCTGCTTCCTTACAATTATTGACTTTTAATGTCTCTTCAGTTAGCGCGCTTACTGCATGGATTAACACAGGGACATTTTCTCCCAACACTTTATTTAAATCTTCTCTTAAATTAAACACACTTAAATAATCGCCCAAATCATAATAGGTTTGCGCCTTCTTTTCTAGTGCAATTTTCTCTTCTTCCTTACCTCTGTAGCTTTCAATCACATAATCATAATGCTCTAAACGCTTTGTTGCATTACTTTCATTATCATCTAAAAGCAAAGCGTCATCAAGTTTTTTAATCTCTTTAAGATCACTTTGGTTTTCACTCTCATTTAAAAGCATTTGATAATACTTATGCGCCTTCTTCAAGTCTCTAGCCTTATCAAACCACATTGCCATATCTTTTAATATTGGTAAGTATAAAGGAACAGTCTTATCTTCAAAAGAATTAAACATCCCTTCTAACACTTTCGCTGGCGTTTCATAGATTCCAAACTCTGCCCAAGCTTGCATCATCGCATAATACTTAGGAATATCTTGCAAGAAAAAATTAGGATTTGCCTGCAAAATATCATTGAGATATTTTTCTGCTCTCTTTTTCTCTTCTGCCTTACGATAATAATCCCCCAAAAGCACAGAAGCAAGAGAGGCAACTTCTAAATCTTTTGATTCATTTAACACAGATTCATACAATTCAAGCACAATTTTGCGATCCCCCCTCTCATACAAATGCTCTCCATAATCAAGTCTTGCTAGAAGCTCGTATTTATCACCCTTGTATTCATTAAATAAGCGGTTATAATAATACTTTGCCTCTTCAAAAAATTTCATTCTTGCATAGGTTTTTGCTACAATAAACAACACTTGAGGCACATGGATATCTGTAGGATATGCCCCAAGCCAAGCCTTACTAAGAGCAATAATTTCTTCATAATTTTCTAAATTTTGCATTCCATCAAGAGCTACTAAGCGCAAATACAACACATCACGCTTAAATATTGTATTAGGATAGAGTGCCAACATTTCATCAATAGCATTTAAAGCTTCTGCATAAGAACCGCGCCCCACAAAAGATTGTATATTTAAAAAGTAATCTTTATCCCTACCAACATGATTATCCATAGGGCGCATTTGCGCATCAAGCACACCAATACTTGGAACTTCATCAAAGAGAATGGGAAAATTAATTCCATAACTTGGCTTATCATTTAAAAAAGGAATTTCGCCCTCATAACCTAAAATTTGCCAACGCTTAGATTTTGGATTATTCTCTACAGGAATACGCCGACTGCTAGATAAATCAAATTCTGTATTATAAAGTTTCATTTTTTTATTTGCTTTTGGGGTGATTCTTAGACTAAAGCCTTTTTCTTCATCTAGCACTTCAGGTGAGATTGAAAAAAACAAAGTTTCACTTCGCTGAAAACGCGAAAACAAAGGCTCTTCAAAACTACAAACAATACCACTCACTTGAGAGTCTCTATTTAACTCCTCATAGCATGCAAAAGGCTTTGTATCTCGCAAATTTAACACAGCAAAATTATGTCCTGCTTCCCTTCCGCTATCCACATAAAACTCAAGCCCAAAAGCTCTTGCAAACAATATCACCAAAAATAGTAAAGAATATCTAAAACGCCATTCCAACTTTTTTCCTAAATTTTAATCTTTGCATTATACTTTGTTTTATTTAAAACTGCATTTCACACACCAACAAACTCAAAACTTGTAATTTCCGCTCTTGATAGAATCCGCATAGGAGGTCCCCAAAAACCTGTGCCACGATTGACATAAATTTGTGTTGTTCGACTATGCTGATATAAGCCCTTCAAATAAGGCTGATCAAACTTTACAAACAAGCTAAAAGGGAATATCTGTCCTCCGTGCGTATGTCCACTCAAAATTAAATTCACATCGTGCGACTCTTTGACTTCAAAGGCAAATTTAGGTTGATGAGCCAATAAAACTAGCGGATAAGTTGGAATCCTTTTTTGTAAGGCTTGCTCCAAGTCTGGTTCTAGAGCATTAATGCGTCTACCAAATAAATCATACACACCAGCTAAATTCAACTTTGCTTCGCCCTTTTCCAACAATACACAAGCGTTTTCAAGCACGATAATTCCCTTATCCTTAAGCACTTCCAACAAGGAAGCAATGCCGTGAAAATACTCGTGATTTCCTAGTATAAAATACACACCAAGCGGAGCTTGCAACTTCGCTAATGCATCAATTGCCTTAGGGACCCTACTAACTTCTGCATCTATAATATCGCCTGTTAGCACGATAAAATCAGGTTTTAGAGCATTGACTTGCTTAACCACTGCTGCCACTACATTCTCCTCAATCAATCCGCCAATGTGTAAATCGCTAATTTGCACCGCTGTTATCTTGCCTTTAAGTCCATTTAATGAAATCTTAACCTTCTCTACAATAGGCACCAATCGCCCCTCTACCAAGCCTACTCCAAGATAACCAAGCGCAAAAACACCGCTTGTAAGATTTAACGCATTTTGAAAAAACCCACGCCTCTCTTGTGAAAACTTCGGAAAAAGGATTCCAATAAGATACAAAAATAACAACAATACTTGATAAAGCAGCATTACAACAAATAGCACAAATCCCACGCCAATAGAAAGTGAAGCTAAAAAATATACACTTTGAGGCAAATCCATCACATAACGCCCAAAAAAATACAACACCACACCAAAAAAATTAAAAACTAAAAAATATTTTAAGATTCTTAGCGGAATTTTTGGCTTTACAATGCGTTTAATAAATAAAAAATAGATTCCAATATGGAATCCAAAAAATACCAAAAGAGCCAAAACCGGAAACAAACTCTTCACAATAAACCTTATCTCCGTGCAACATTCCAAAGCAATAAAATTGCTTGTAAAACACAGATAAAAACACCAAAATACAAAAACCATTCCGTATTGCGTTCTTGCTCACGCAAAAATGTCTGTCCATAAATTTGCTGACTCAAAGTTGCAAGCTCCAAACTCATTAACAATCCATTGTCACCTTCAAGTTGTTGCAATAATGATTGATTAATTTGTAAAATATCATTAAAATTTGTTAAATAAAATATTTGATTGACATTATCTAAAAACTTTTCCATTTTTAGCATTAATCCTCCACTTCCAAAATACACATCATTTAATGTAAAATATTCTTCACTTCCTACAATTGTAGAAACAACAAAATTTTGTAAGATTTGATGAAAAGAACTGAGCTCATTAATACAATGTCTAAGCTCTAAAAGAGTTTCTTGGTTATTACGCTTTAGAATAAAATTTGTCGAAATAATTTGTGATAAAAATACAATTCTTTGCGCCAAGAAGCGTTGCTTGCCACTAATATTTACATAATAAAGTGCTGTGTGCTGCTTTTGTGTAATTTCTTGATTGCTTTGTGTATAACACACAATTCCAACTCCTAAAACCACACATAACAAAATTTCTAAAAAAATAAACTTTCTACTTTGAAAAATACCCAATGATAGCCCTTATAAATAATCCGCGTATTGTAGTATCTTTGATAAAAATTATCAATAAAATTGTGTTAAAATTAGTCTCTAAGAAATCTACAAATAAGGACAACTTGTGAAAAAGAAATTCTTAAAAAATGCTTGCATTATCAGCGTTTTAGCTCTTGGTGGAATCCTTAGCGGTTGCGCACAAAAATACGACTCACTTCCAAACACGCGTGTCAAACAAGCTTGCACTACACCCATTATAACTTATGAATTTGGCTTTTTAAAAGAAGGGGAGCATAATGACTTGCAAATTGCAAACGCACTTGTAAAAGATATTGTAGAAAAATCACTTATGCAAAGTGGTTGCTTCACACAAGCAAACACAAACAATTATAAACACTATCAGCTAGATATTGTCTATGGAAGTATTAATAAAAAAAATGCACAAGGCGGTTTTTTTCACTCCACAACAAGCGATGCTTTGATTTTTGAGATCCAACTCTCTTTTAATAATAAAATGGATGAAACGAGAATTTTTCAAGGAAAGTCTAGCTTAGAAAATGCAAACGAACAATATCTCAAAGTCTTTGGTAAATCTTCTGAGTTAGATAACAACCAAATTCAAATCACATTACAAAATGCAATAAACTCTGCGATTAACGAGACGACAAGAAGTTTTTCCGACAATAAGCAATAGTTGGAATCCATTTTTGGATTCCAACTATTAAGCTATAATGCACTGCTTCCTACAAGCCCAAAAATTCCAAGCAATAAGCCATCTACAAAAAATACAGAAAGACATACATAAAGCGTTGCAATTCCAACTACAATTTTAAGCGGTAGCGTGGCGTTTTGCAGATAAATGTTGCCATCGCTAATAAGCGGATCTTTTAAGAACATATACACAACAAGCTTCAAATAATAATATGCTGCAATTGCGCTATTTAACACCATTACAATCACTAAAAACAAATAACCATTATTCATAGCAACACTCATTAAATACACCTTTCCCCAAAACACAGAAAAAGGTGGAATCCCCGCCAAAGAAAACATAAATAATCCCATAATCACCGCTGCCAAAGGACACAACCTAATAAGTCCTGAAAACTTCTCATAAGAATGATCATAGCGTTTATCCCACATTTGCTCTTTTGTGCGTGAAATCCAAAGCATAGAAAAAATCCCAAGATTTGTAAAAAGAAACAAAATCCAATACACAAATAACGCACTATAAGCCTGTGTTCCTCCAATTAAAATGGCACTAAAGGCAAATCCAGCGTGTGAAATAGAACTATATGCTAGCATTCTTTTCACATCTTTTTGCACCAACGCCACAAGATTTGGTAAGGTAATTGTTAACACAATAAGCAAATAAAACACATTATGCACCCACACAATATCCATAAAAAAGCTAAAAATTCTAATTGCTACCACAAGCACTGCAATTTTTGGCACAATAGACATAAAGCCCGCCAAAAAAGAATTTGAACCCTCATACACATCAGGTGTCCAAGTATGAAATGGCACTAAAGAAGCTTTAAAACCAAGCGAAGCAATAAAAAACACAACTCCACCAAGCACCAAATAGGAAGGCTGGTAGCTATTTGTCTCTAAAATCGCTTTCATTCCCATTAAATCTAAATGTCCGCTTGCCGCATACAAAAGCATTGCGCCAAAGGCAAAACAACCTGCTGATAATGCCCCCATTGTGAAATATTTAATTGCTGCTTCAAATGCTGTTGCGCGATTGTGCATTGCAATAAGCGCATAAAGCGCAAGTGATGAAGTTTCAAGCCCTAAGAAAATCACAATCAAATGATCACTGCTTACCATAAACTGAAACCCAGCACACATCAGTAAAAATAATGCGTAATACTCAGAATATTGAAACTCGTGAAATTTATTGTAACTTAGCGTTAAAGGCACAAATAAAATCGCTGCTATCAAAATAATTAGCTGTCCAATTAACGCCACTCCATCAACTAAAATCAAATCAAAAAACGCTCTTTGCATTCCGTCAATGCTAAAAAACATAATATAGCCCAAATCTAAGCCCAAAAACAAAATCGCAAGCATTGTATAAAGCTGTTTATTTACGCTTTTTAGGCACATATCCACCACTAAAATAAGAATCGCTCCACAAATTGCAATGAGCATAGGAAAAATACTAAAAAGATTCAAACTTTCAAATGATACACTAAATGGTTCTAACATTTACTTCCCCTCCCCTTGTGTGCTATCTTGTGGAGATCGCAACCCTTCTTGCGTATGCGGAATCTCTTGTAATGTTTCTTTTGAAAATGTTTCTTGCATAAGTTCTAGCCCAAAAAAGTCGAGACTTGTTTTTGTAACAATTCTTGATTGCATAATTGCTAGCGTGTTTTCCACGCCCTTATTAATTGGCTCTAAAATGGGCTTTGGATATACACCAAGCCAAATCACAATTGCAACCAAAGGCAACAAAGCACTCCATTCGCGCGCATTTAAATCACTAAGTTTTAGATTTTGAACATTAACCACTTTTCCAAAAAATGTTTTGCGATACAAATGCAGCATATACACCGCACCTACAATAATGCTAATCCCAGCAATCCCAGCCATTATAGGCGAAACTTGAAAGAATCCAAGCAGGGATAAAAACTCCCCAACAAATCCCATTGTTAAGGGTAATCCCGCCGAAGCCATCGCCATAATTCCAAAAATTGCCGCATAATTTGGCATAACCTTTGCAATTCCTCCAAACTCAGCAATCATCTTTGTATGTCGCCGCTCATAAAGCATTCCTACAAGCATAAACAACGCCCCACTAATAATTCCGTGACTTAACATAAAAAACACAGAACCTGTAATCCCTTCTACATTAAGCGCGAAAATCCCAACCATAATCACACCCATATGTGAAATAGAGCTATATGCAATCACTTGCTTAATGTCTTCTTGTGCGAAAGCTACAAATGCCCCATAAATAATCATTATAAGTGATAAAATCGCTACAGGCATTAAAAAGAATATACTAGCATCAGGAAATAGTGGCAAAGAAAAACGCACAAAGCCATAAGTTCCCATTTTTAATAGCACAGCCGCTAGGATAATAGAACCAATTGTTGGTGCCTGTCCATGCGCGTAAGGCAACCAAGTGTGAAATGGAAACATTGGCACTTTAACAGCAAGTCCAGCAAAAAAAGCAAGGAATAGCCATAGTTGCACACCCTTTGGAATCGCACTTAAGCTATACCATTCTAATAATGAAAATGTCCAAATGCCACTCACCTCAAAATAATAATAGGCTAAAAATAGGATTCCAACTAGCATTAGCATTGAACCTAAAAAAGTGTATAAGAAAAACTTAACCGCTGCATAAATCCTGCTACCACTCCCCCAAGCACCGATAATATAAAGCATAGGCACCAAAGAAAGCTCCCAAAAAATATAAAATAAAATCATATCTAAAGCACAAAAGACACCAATCATAATGCTTTCAAGACATAAAAGAGAGATGATTAACTTTTTTGCTTCATAGTTTTCATTTAAATAAATAAATCCAATTAGACCAATAAACGCGCTTAATAAAATTAAAAACAAAGAGATTCCATCAACCCCCACAAGATAGCTCACGCCAAAGCCCTCCACCAAAGACAAAGCCGTTATAAACTGAAACCCATCAGCACTTTTATCAAATCCATACCACAACAAAAGCGCAAAAGCAAGCTCTATTGCACTAATTACAATAGCATAAGTTTTAAGATTTTCTTTAATTCCAATTGCTAAAAGCGCACCAAACAACGGAAAAAAGATAAGTAAGGTTAAAAGGTAATCCATACACCCTCCCTATAAATAAATACAAGCAACAATAACACGACCACACCAAAGAACATAACCTTTAGCATTTTTGAAAGGCTACCTCCTTGAATCCAGCGCATACTCTCACCGCTACTATTGAGTAATTTTGCAATTAAATCCACAATAAAATCTATGATATTTTTATCCGCAAACCACGCAATTTTTGCAACTCTAAAATAATTTTGAATAAAAATCTTATCATAGAGCGCTGGGATAAAATACTGATTGCTTAAGAGTTTATAAACAAAGCTTTCTTGCCACTTCGGAGAAAACCCACCATTTTTATATTTAAAGATTGCAAATCCGATTCCACCTAAAGCAACACAAGAAGTAACCACAATCAAAGTCCAAATCGTTTTGGAATCCAAATTTACCTTAAAATCCGGAAGTGTTTGTAAAATAAAATGGTGAAAATAGCTTTCAAACATTCCTGCAAAAACCGCCAAAATCCCTAAAGGCAACATTGCATAAAGCATATAAGGATAAGCTTCGTGCGGATGTTCTTCGTGCTTTTTCCCTCCAAAAAACACAAGCATAATCAACCTAAAGCTGTAAAATGCCGTTAAAAACGCTCCAAGTAATAATACTCCCCACAACACATAAGCCCCACTTCCAAAGGCGGCTTCTAAGATTTTATCCTTAGAAAAAAATCCCGAGAAAGGATAAATTCCAGCAAGGGCAACAGAAGCTAAAATCATTAAAATTGCCGTATATCTTAAAGATTGATACAACGCGCCCATTTTAGAAATATCCAATTTATCATTCATTGCATGCATTACATTCCCTGCCCCCAAAAATAGCAAGGATTTAAAAAATGCGTGTGTTGCAAGATGAAATAACGCAATCCAATACGCTTCTAACCCAGCTGCAACAAACATATAACCAAGTTGTGAAAGTGTAGAATAAGCAATAATGCGTTTTAAATCCTTATTTACAAGTGCCATTGTAGCAGCAAATACAGCTACAAAAGCCCCTAAACAAGCAATAGCAAGCCCTACTTCTGGAATAATAGAATATAAAGGATTTGCACGAATGACTAAATATACCCCTGCTGTTACCATTGTAGCAGCATGGATAAGTGCAGAAACTGGTGTGGGACCCTCCATTGCATCAGCAAGCCAAGTGTGTAAAGGAAATTGAGCGCTCTTGCCCATTGCTCCAACAAAGAGTAACACGCCAATAGCAATTAAAACCCCCTTAGGTGCTTCATAAATATTGCTTAAAACTTCTTCATAATTTAAACTTCCAAAAGTCCAATAGATTAAAAAGATTCCAAGTAGCATTCCTAAATCTGCAATACGATTCATAATAAATGCTTCATTTGCCGCAAAAGAAGCAGAATCTCTTTCATACCAAAATCCAATAAGCATCCAAGAACACAGCCCAACGCCTTCCCAGCCAATAAATAACCCCACAAAATTATCACTCATCACAAGAATAAGCATAGAAAACACGAAAGCGCTCAAATACACAAAAAAGCGATTAAAGCTAGAATCGTGGCTCATATAACCAATGGCGTAAATATGCACACACAAGGATACTAATGTTACTACAAGCATCATTGTAGCACTCACACTATCTACCAAGAATCCAAAAGGAATATAAAGCCCACCAGCTCCAATCCAATCCATTAGCGCAACCTTTAACGCCCCACCACCTTGAAAACTATAGATAAAGAGTAGCAAGGAAGCAAAGAAAGACACCGCAAGCATTAAAGAAGCAAAAATTCCAACACTTACAAACTTCTTTTTAGATGCAAAAGGGATTCCAAAAATTGAACCAATTAAAGGCGCAAACAACGCACTATACAAAATCACTTCCATTCTTAGCCTTCCATAATTTTTAAGCGGTCTAAATCTAGCGTGTGATGCTTTTTATACCAAGCAATTAACAAGCCTACACCAATCGCAACTTCGCTTGCGGCAACCGCTAAGAGAAAAAATGCAAACATTTGTCCATTTAAATCTCCAAGATACCTACCGACAGCCACAAATCCCACACTCACAGAGCTTAAAATAATCTCTGTTGCAAAAAATAGCATTAGCAAGTTTTTGCGCCTAAGCATTCCAAAAACACCAATTATAAACATAAGGCTTGATAGCATCAAATAATGATTAAGCGTTATCATCACTTTTCTCCTTTAGGTGCTTGTTCATTTAAAGTTAGTGAATAGTTCATTCCCTTACCTGCTAGCACAATCCCAGCAATCATTGCCACAAGCAGCATAACCGCTGCAATCTCAAAAGGAATCAAAAACTTAGTAAAAAGCACATAACCCACCATTTGCACATTTCCAATTTCCTCTTTTATCGGCGTTGTTGCTTGCAAACTTGCAAGATTTTCTGCAATCACAGGGGCCACTACAATTAACACAAGTAACAAAGCCCCCATACCACTTAAGAAAAAGAGCATTTTAGGGCTTTGCACCTTCTCATTTTCTAGCTTTTGCGCATCAAAAAACATCATCGCAAAGGCATAAAGCGCGATTACAGCTCCTGTATAAACCACAATTTGCACTACACCCAAAAATTCAGCTCCCAACAAAAAGAAAAAAGCCGAAACAAACATCATTCCAGCAGCAAGCGCACTTAAAGCATAAAGAATATTTTGCGTGGTTACCACAACCAAAAACATTGCTAAAGTTAAAGCGCAAAAGACATAAAACGCGATTGCTTCAAACATTACTCCGCCTCCATTTTTTGAGATTCCACTTCTTTGGATTCTAAATTTTCAATTTTGGATTCCATATTTTTTTCTAAATACTTTAGCGGTGTTGCTTTAATGCGCCTATCCGCATCCACACTCACACTTCCCACACCATCAAATTCACAATCATTACCACTTAAAACCTTCTCAATAGGCGTTAGCATATCCTTTTTAAGCGCAAAAGAAGCGCGTTGCTCACAAGCATTTTCATATCTCCCTCCGTGAACAATCGCAAGCTCTGGACACACCTCAGCACACAATCCACAATAAATACAACGCCCAAAGTTAATGCTATACTCTGTTACAGCCTTACGCTTATCCTCCCCATAGCTTGTTTCCATCCTAATACAATTTGCCACGCAAATTTTCTCACACAATCCACAGCCAATGCACCGCTCATTCCCACTATCCAGCAAACGCTTTAACTCATGAACTGCACGATAACGCGAACTTAAGGGCAATTTTTCTAAAGGATATTGCACCGTGTGGATTTGCGCCTTACATAACTCTTTAAACACAAGCCAAAGCCCAACAAAAAGCTCACCTTTTAAAGCACGATTCCAAAATCTTACAAATTTTTGCGCTTGTGTTAAAGGCGGAGTTTTTTCAAAAATTTTTACATATCGACTCAATTTCCACCTCCTAAAACTACAATTCCTGTTACAAAAACATTTAAAAGTGCTAGCGGAAATAATACTCTCCAACACAGCCCCATTAATTGATCCGGTCTAATGTGTGGATAAGCTGCCCTAGCCCACATAAATAAAAAGATAAAAAACATTACTTTTAAGAGAATTGCAATTCCACCGGGGATAAACCCTAATGGATTAAATCCACCAAGAAAAATCAAAGACACCACAAAAGAAAGCGAAATCATACTTGCATACTCACCAATAAAAAACATCCCCCAGCGCATTCCCGCATATTCTGTGGCATATCCAGCAACAATTTCTGCTTCATGTTCTAGTAAGTCAAAAGGCGTTCTATTTAACTCTGCATAACCTGCAAATAAAAAGAGCAAAAACGCCAAAGGCTGTGAGAAAATCAGCCAATTTGTAATTCCACCATTTTGGTAATTATTAATATCAATTAAAGAAAGAGATCCTACAAGCATTAAAGGCGCAAGCAAAGATAAGCCCGAAACCACTTCAAAACTAAGAAGTTGCACTGCCGTTCTTGCCGCCCCCAAAAGCGACCACTTACTATTTGCACTAATTCCAGCAAGCAAAGGACCATAAAGCCCAGCCGCTCCAACACCTAGCACAAATAAGATTCCAACATTAATATCAGAAACAATAGGTTGAATCGTGCGCCCAAAGAGTTCAAACTCCGGAAAAAATGGAATCGGAGCCATTGCAATAAACGCCGTTGCTGCTGTAATTGTAGGAGCGATTCTAAAAATCAAGCGATTTGCTCCACTTGGAACAATATCTTCTTTAGTAAAGAGTTTAATCCCATCGGCTAAAATTTGCAACACACCAAAAGGACCAACAATCGTAGGACCTAAACGCCTTTGAAAAAACGCCAAAACCTTGCGTTCTACATAAGTGGTAAATCCTGCAAGAGCCGAAAAAATCAGCACCAAAAGCAAAATTTTAATTAATGTTTCAATCACATAAGCCATCATTTTAAAGCCTTTATAGAAGCATTAACATAGCGTGAGTTTTGGAAGCCACCTTCCATTCCACACACACCAAGCGCGGCAAAATCACCTTGCATTCCACTATCAATGCTTACTACAGAATGCACTATCACTCCATTTAAAAAATCAATCTCCACCTTATCGCCTTGTTCTAACTCAAGCCTTTGTGCATATTCTTTGCTCACTTGTAAGCCATTTTTGGAATCTAAATGCAAAGATGCCAAAGTACTTTTTGAAAAATGTGCCACACTATTGCGCGCATAGAGATTATAAGTTTCTAAGGATTCTAAAGTTATAGGCGCAATCTCTGTGTTTTCGCTAGGATAATCAGCATCCAAAAGATAGCCGCGAATCTCTGTGCCATCGTTTGCAAAACCAAAACCCAAGTCATCATAAGCAATACTTTTAAAGCCTTTAGTTAGAGGTAATTCTTGCGTGTAATCAATGGTATATTCATTCTCTAGCCCTAACGCCCTTGCAATATCATTAAGTTCATATCCATAATAAGGCGTAGCTGGAGCAATCGGCACAACGCGCTTATCCACATTTACCAAACTTCCTTCTTGCTCACTTAAATATGGCATTTGCAAGGCATTCTCTGCTTGAGTACCAATTTTATACTTCCCTTCTACATTATAACCTATACTATATCCTAAGCTTTCTTTATCTAAATTACAGATTAAAGCCACGCCAAGCGCATTTGTCTGTGGCGGCAATAGCATTAACTTTGTTTCACTCAACACCTCAATATAACCTAAAATCTTGGCAATATTGCTTGCATTTCTTGCACTATATACATCAGAACCCACTATTAAAACAGGGCTTCTTGCATCATTTAACACAACTTTGACACTTTCTATTGCTTCTCTTATAGACTCTCCACAATATGCGTATAACTCACTTGTTACCACTTCTATTTCTTCACTAATCTTTTGAATCTCTTCTTTTTCTATGAAGATTGTCTCGCCTTTTTCATCTAAAATCACATTGCCATTCTCATCTAGAGCTTCTTGCTTAATCTTTTTCTTAATCTCTTTTATGAGCGTTTTGGATTCCAACTTTTCGTATTTTTCAATCTGTTTTTTTAAGGATTGTGGCATTTTCTCTCTTGGAATACAAGCACTTGCTAGCAATAATGCAATTGCTTCTTCGCTATCTGGCTTATAAATCCCTTTAATAGGAGTTTTGACGAAGTTATTTAGCGCAATATCTTCCATTGTGTGAAAAGTTGCGAGATTTGCACCCTTATTTTGCTTCATCGCATTATTAATGCTATGCGTTACTACTGGCATATCATAACTCAACGCACCACCAAAGGTAAT
Organism: Helicobacter winghamensis ATCC BAA-430; assembly: GCF_028751035.1. Lineage (NCBI taxonomy): Bacteria > Pseudomonadati > Campylobacterota > Epsilonproteobacteria > Campylobacterales > Helicobacteraceae > Helicobacter > Helicobacter winghamensis. The sequence goes on from NZ_CP063533.1 coordinate 1,042,855, forward strand.
TACAAGCGTACTTTGTGTGATTTGCTTTTGCGTAACACTTCCTAGATTGCCAGCAACCTTGCTAAAGGAATCCAAAAACTCCTTAAAAGGATACACACTTTCACATACTAATTTATAACCAAACTTTTCCTTGAGTCTTTGTAAAATCAAAGCTTCTTCATTGCTAATATCGCCCGAAAATTTAATACTTTGTGCTTCCTTAAAAGCCGCAAGAGTCTTATTAAAGGCTTCTAAATCTTTTTTAATATGTTGATTATTTGTATCAAAGGCTAAACGACCCGCTGGGCAAAGTGTGGAAAAATTCCAATCACTCACCACACGATACACTTCCTTTTCTCCCCCACCAATTCCTTTCTGCTTTACTTCATAAGTTAAGGCGCAACCATTAGCACAATGCACACAAGTGCTATCAATCTTATCTAACTCCCAAGCATTTGAGCGATATTGAAAATGCCCAATACTAAGCGCACCTACAGGACATACACTCACGCACTCCCCACAATCTCCACACGCATCAGCTTCCACATTATTTAAGCCAATCAGAGATTTCTTAAATTTAGTCCAAACTCCATAAGCGTCCTTTGGCATACTTTCTTTATAAGCTTTATCAGGCATTTCTCCATCATATTTTAAAGCCTTAATGTGTGATTTTCCAATCTTATCTTTACATAGTGTTACACAACGCTCACACACAATACAAAGATTAGGATCATAAACCGCTTTACCCCATTTCCCAAAGGGCTTACAAGTATCTTTTAAAGCATATTTTTGCTCACTTACACCCACATAATGCGTATAATTTTGCAACTCACACTCTCCGCTTTTATCGCAAACTCCGCATTGTAAAGGATGATTCACATCATAAGCTTGCATAATCGCCACACGCTCTTCTTCAATCTCTGGCGTATGCACCACAATCTGCATTCCATCTTTAACCTTCGCATTGCAAGCATACACGCGCTTTCCATCGGCTTCTACCATACACATTTTACATGCAAGTGTAGGAGATGCACAGGAAAGATAACAAATTGCTGGGATAAAAATAGAATTTGCACGCGCAACATTCAAAATACTCTCACCCTCATTACAAGTTACTTCACAACCATCAATGATTACTTTTATTTTTTCCATTACGCCACCTTGCTTAAACTTACAAGTTGATAACAAAAACTATTCTGCAATACTTCCCTTGAAGCCCAAAGAATTCCAACCATCCCTTTCAACATTACATTACATCGCATTTGCGCTAAAACCTCTTGATTGGATTCCAACTTCACCTTAACTTTCGCACCATCTTGCATTTTGCTAACCTTGCAAAATTGTTGAGAAACTTCTAAGACATTTATTTCTTTAGACTCCTTTGGCACATACACAACCAAACCATCATAACTTTTTAAATCCCCCAAAGGCTTAATCTCTTCACGCGATAAAGGAATCCCATTAACTTCGGAATTTAAAAAAACAATTTTTAAATCCCTTAGCGTTACACTAAGTAAGGCTAGGATTTTTGCAATATTGCTTGCATTTTTATGTGTAGCTAAATCTAAGCCAACAACTAGCACCAAACCACGCTCTACATAGCCTTTAACAATCTCTTCTAACTCTTCTTCGGCAAAATTACACTCTGATGCGAGATAACCAACATCAAGCATTTTTACAAACTCTTGCAATGCTTTATCCTTAATTGATTGATTGCTGCAACTCAAACCATAAGCAAGCAACGCAATCACAGCTTCTTCTGACCCTACTTCATAAACAAATTGCGTGAAATTATAAGGATTAAAATGCAAGGGACTTAGCAAAAAAACATTGCTTTTAGATTCCAACTTTTCTAAAACACCTTTGAAACTCTCCACAAATCCTCCAAAAAGTAGAATATCCTGCCCCATATCTAAAACATTCTTTTCACAAGCAATTCCACCATTTTTAAAAAATGTTTGCATTAGCGCATTCATAAGCTAGCCTTTTGTGTTTCTAAATTTTTAGATTCCATATTTTCTTTTCTAACAATAATTGTCCAATCTACTTCATTAAAGCGCAAAGAATTTAAAAGAGTGTCCCCATTTTTTTTCACCATATCAGCACTTTTTTGCACATTTTCAAAATCTCCCACTTCAAATAAAAAAATTCCAACTTCACCTACTTCTAATCCTGTTTGTAAAATCTCCTCCAAACGCCCACAAAAATTACTTTTCAAATGCCGTAAATCAAAGCGTTTCATCTATCAATCTCCCCAAAGACTATGTTTGTATTTCCAATAATTGTTACTACATCTGCCAAATAATGTCCAGGCAATAAATCTTGTAAAACCCCTGTATGAAAAAAGCTAGGCGTTCGCATTTTCACGCGATAAGGATAAGGCTCACCTCTAGAGCAGATAAAAAATCCAAGCTCCCCTTTTGGTGATTCTGTTGGCACATAAATCTCGCCAACAGGCGGTCGCATTCCTTGAGCAACTAAAACAAAATGTTGCATTAAAGAATAATTTTGTGTCATAATCTGTTCTTTTGGCGCAGAAAAATAGCGCGTATTCTCACACATCAAAAGCGTATCTGTATCTTTATATTTATCAATAAGTTGGTGCAAAATCCGAATACTTTGGCGCATTTCTTCCATATACAAAAGATAACGCCCATAACTATCGCAACTCTCACTAACTGGAACATCAAACTCTAACTCATCATAAAGCTCATAAGGCTCTTCTTTTCTAATATCCCAAGCAATCCCACTTCCGCGTAACATTACACCACTCAAGCCCCAACTTTTTGCCATTTGTGCACTCACCACACCCACATTTTCTAAGCGCATTCTCCAAATTCTATTCTCACTCAAAATCCCTTCATAAAGCTCAATCTGACTAGGCAACGCTTCTAAGAATACTTTCAATTTTGCAATCCAATCTTTTGGCAAATCAAGCGGAACTCCACCAATTCTAACACTAGAATGCGTTAAACGCGCTCCACAATAATCTTCAATTAAATCAATAGCAAACTCTCTCTCTCTAAAGCAATATAAAAAAATACTCATAGCCCCCACATCAAGCGCGTGTGTTGCCAGCCAAAAAAGATGCGAGATAATGCGATTTAACTCCAAAAGCATTGTGCGAATCACCTTAGCGCGTCTTGGGACATCAACCCCCAAAAGTCGCTCCACCGCTAAAGCAAACCCATAATTGTTAGAGCTTGCGGCAATATAATCCATTCTATCTGTTGTCGGCAGAAACTCATTGTAAATCATATTTTCTGCCATTTTTTCCATTCCGCGGTGCAAATACCCAACATCGGGCGTGGCTTTAATAACTTTCTCCCCTTCTAGCTCTAAAATCAAGCGCAATTGTCCGTGAGCACTAGGGTGCTGGGGACCAAAATTTACCACCATCACATTATTGCTAATGCGGTCAAAAGCAACATTTTCATAAAAGGGCATTAGTTTATTAGGCTGTTGCATTCTACTTCCTTTCTTTAAGCTCTTTTGTAAATTCTGGTTTTAGTTTTTTCACAAATAGCACACCATCTTCTTCTTGGTACATAATAGGGCATGGCTTTTCTTTATTTTCTTTAACCTTTTCTCCATATCCCACTTCATAGCCTAAATGCGAAAAACGCGTAGAATCATAGCGATCTATGCGCGCAGGATCTCTTTGTTCTGGACCAATAACATCACGATATTCCTTGCCAAAAATAGTATCCACTTCATACCATTGTGCCGCTTCATCACCTTGTAAAGGATAGCTTTTTAAAAGCGGATATCCCACCCAGTCATCAGGCATTAGAATGCGTTTTGGATAAGGGTGATTTAAAGGCAGAATCCCAAACATATCATACATCTCCCTTTCACTCCAATTTGCACTACTAAAAAGAGAGCTAACTGATTCTATTTTTTCTCCCTTTTTTAAAAAAGTTTTAACGCGCAATCGCTTCACTTTTTGCAAAGATAGCAATTGATAAAAAATTTCAAACCCGCCCTTGCTTTCTAAAAAATCCATTGCACTGAGCTCACTTAAAATCTCATAACCCATTGTTTTTAGGGCTTCTAAGGCTCTAAAAATAGAATCTTTTTCCACCCACACCACAAGCATACCGCGTTCAATATAAGATTCCATTATCTTAATTTGCTCTCCTAAAACTTCCACATCAGCGCAATAAATGCTGTCATTTTTCACACTCTCTTTTGGAATACTAGGAGATACATAAAATCTATCTTTATAATTTACCTGCTTTTGCGCATTTTTCTTTGGCTTGTATTCACGCATACACTTCCTTTACACTAAGCGTTTTGGGGCAACTGCACGGCTTGCCTTTTGTTTGCGGATTTTTTGCTGCAATACCATTAGTGCATATTGCAAAGTCTCTGGGCGTGGCGAGCAGCCAGGCAAATAAATATCTACAGGAATAATTCTATCCACTCCTTGCACCGTCGCATAAGTATTAAACATACCGCCTGTATTTGCACAACTTCCCATAGAAATCACCCATTTGGGCTCTGGCATCTGATCATAAAGCCTACGCACAAATTGAGCGTGTTTTTTAGTAACAGTTCCAGCAATAATCATTACATCGCTTTGTCTAGGACTTGCCCTAAAAATCGTACCAAAACGATCAAAATCATAACGACTAGCCCCTGTTGCCATCATCTCAATCGCACAGCACGCAAGCCCATAAGTCATCGCCCACAAAGAATTGCTACGCCCCCAATTTAGAAGCTTATCTACACTTGTTAAAGCAATGGGCAATCCCCCACTTTTAAAATAATCTACTTCATGCTCTGCCATTGCAACGCTCCTTTTCTCCACGCATACACAAATCCAATAAGCAATAAAAAGATAAATAAAATCATCTCAACAAATCCAAACATACCCAAAACCTGGAAATCAACCGCCCAAGGAAACATAAAAATAATCTCTACATCAAACAAAATAAACAACAATGCCATAATATAAAATTGCGAAGAAATGCGATTAGGCTGTTTTGTTGGTGCTAAACCGCATTCATAAGGGGCTAATTTTAATTTTTGATTGTTTTTATTTGCGAGCTTTCTTCCTACAAAACGCGACAAAAAAGTTGTTGCCAAAAACGCTACAAAAGTAAAAACAAAAATCACAAACACACCAAAATAAGGGTGTGCTATATCCAAATGAGACACAACGCTATCCTTCAAATTTTTTGGTTATCTTAGCGTAGTTTTCTTAAAAAAATAATGTTTTAGATTCCATATTCTAAGCATTTAAAAGGATATTGCAAACTTGTAACAATAGCAATAAAGTAAAGTTTTTATTAATCTTTTTAATAAAAATACGAAACTTCCAAGTGATAGGTTTGAACTACACGTATTTTTAGGACTTAAACATTATTAATAGAGCAGAAATATCAGTAAAAAATAACACTTATGCAAAGAAAAAAATCAAGATAAAAGTTAGAATCCAAAATTAAAAAAGGGGTAGATTTGTAACATCTTACAAAGATTCTATGATATGTTTTAGAGAATTGGAATCCAAAAAGGATTCCATATTTTGCATTATTTTACAAATAGCACAGATTGAAGTTGATCTTCTCCATAGATAGGTGCAAGTGTTTTTGCATAAGCTTCTTTCATAAAGCCATTTTCATTAAGCTTTTTAATCTCCAAATTTACCCATTCCAAAAGTGCCTTATCACCTTTTTTAACTGCTGGAGCAATCACATCTTCATTTCCAAGCTTACTAATTGCAACTGCAAAATTAGGATTTTCTTTTGCCCAAGCAAAAAGCAATAAATTATCATGCGCCAGAGCATCACCTCTGCCGTCTTTAAGAGCTAAAAACGCCTCTGTGTTTTGATCAAATTTCACAAGCTCAATTTCTGGGTGATTTTTTGTGAAATAAAAATCTGCCGTTGTGCCTTTATTAACAATCAGCTTTTTGCCCTTTAAATCGGCAACATCTTTAATTGCCCCTTCTTTTGAAACAATACCTAGTGCAACCTTCATATAAGGCGTTGCAAAATCTACAACTTCTGCTCTTTCAGGAGTCTTTGTAAAGTTTGCCATAATCAAATCTACTTTACCACTTTTTAAAAACTCCACACGGCTTGCAGCTTCAACAAGTTCAAACTTCACTTTACTTGCATCACCTAGCAAACTTTTTGCCAACTCCCTTGCAACATATACATCAAAGCCATCATTTTCCCCCTTATCATTTACAAAACCAAAAGGTGGTTTATCACTAAATACACCAATTGTAATCACGCCTTTTTGTTTAATTTTAGCAAGCCTATCTTCACTAGTGCTTTGTGTATTATTTTCACAACCCGCAAAAATACCTGCTACAAAAATTGCTAAAAATATTTTAAAAATTAGGTTTTTCATTAATTTTTCCTTACAAAAATTTTGCATAAAAGCATTGTGATTTTATCACTTGAAGTTTTTAAAAAATATTAAAATTAAAATTATTTTTAAAGATTTTATAAGAAAGATTAAGAATGCTAGAAAAAAATCCCCAAAAATGGGGAAATGAGTTATTTTTTGTTTTTAATGTATTCCATCACTATTGCATATGCTTCATCTTTAAGCTCTAGCTTTTTACGCTTAAGCTCAGAAAGCTCCATATCCGTTGCGTGCTCTCTACCTTCTGTAATATCTTGAATTTTTTGATCTAGATCATTATGCTCATCAAAAATCTTAGCAAAATGTGCATTTTCTTGTTTTAAAACGCTGATTTCATCTCTATACTCGTGTAACATTAGATTCTCCTTTTGGATAAATTAATCTCGGGATTATAGACAAACTTGCCTTAATTCTTGCAATTCTTTTAAAATTTAAGTGCGATAATCTGCATTAATTTTTACATACTCATAGCCTAAATCGCAGCCATAAGCAGTAAATGAACCCTCAGCAACCCCAAGCTCACAAGTAATTTTAAAGGAATCTTGCTTTAAAATCTCTGCAGCTTTTTGCTCATTCTCTTTATCAAAATAAATCACACCTTTTTTATAAACACACACATCACCAAAATAAATTTCTAACTTTTTTGAATCGCAAAAAATCCCACTTGCGCCAATAGTTGAAGCAATTCTCCCCCAATTTGGATCACAACCAAAAAGCGCAGTTTTCACAAGCAATGATTGGCTAAGTGCCTTTGCGCATTTTTGTGCCTCTAAATCATCCTTTGCTCCATTAACTTCAAAAGCGACAAGCTTTGTAGCTCCCTCTCCATCGCGTGTAATATCCATAGCAAGTTTATGCATAACTTTTTCTAACGCAAATAAAAATGCTTCCCTTTCATATGCACCACTTTTGCCATTGCTTAAAAGTAGAATTGAATCATTTGTGGAAGTATCCCCATCTACACTAATGGCGTTAAATGTGGAATCTGCAGCCTTTAAAAGTAACTCTTTCATATCGCTTTTTGGAACATCTGCATCAGTTGTAATAAAACACAGCATCGTAGCAAGGCTTGGATTTATCATTCCAGCCCCCTTACACATTGCGCCAATTTTAAAGCTTGCTTTATCATCAAGCACCACTTCAAAAGCGATCGTTTTCTCAAACCTATCTGTTGTCAAAATTGCATTTGAAGCATTTTTATGATTTTTTTGACTTAAATCAAACTTACTAAAACTTGCTACAATCTTTTCTTTAGGAAGTTGCACGCCAATTACGCCAGTAGAACTCATAATGGGATTTTGGATTCCATTAAAGCGACTTTGTAGCTCCCCTAGCACTTCTTTAACATTCTCTATGCCTTCATTGCCTGTTAGAGCGTTTGCATTTTTGGCATTAATTAGCACAAAATTTGTCTTAAAATCCTTTGGATAGCTTTGAAAATGCACAATCGGAGCTGCGCAAAACTTATTTTGCGTAAAAACCCCTTCAACTTCGCATAAAGAATCTGCATAAATAAATGCCACATCAAGCCCACAATCTTTCTTTAATCCCGCACTCACACCATCACAATAAAACCCTTGTGGCGCAACAATACCCCCATCAATTGGAAACACACTAAACATATTTTAACTCCTCTGGTTTGTCTTTCTTAGACACTAATTGTTTGATCAAACGCACTCCATGCGAAGTTCCAATAACTAGTAATTTACACTCACTTGTTACTAAAGCATCTCCATTTGGCATCGAAATAAACTTCCCATCTTTTTGTGTAATCCCCACAACAGAAGTTTGCGTAATTTCACGCAAATGCGCTTCTTTAAGTTTCTTTAAAACAAGCCAAGAATAACGCGGCACAACGATTTCTTCTAAATCAAGCGGAGTATCTTTTTGGTAAGCAAATCGCTCTAGCAAATTCTCCATATCTGGACGCGTTGCCATTGCATTAACTCTTTGCGCAAAGAGTTTTGCAGGTGACACCACACAATCTGCACCTAGCTTTTTTAGTTTTTCTTCATCTTCATTTGTATTTGCATTACCGATAATAAAATAAGGCTTTCTCCCAAGCTCTCTTTCATACAAACGCACAGAAGCAATTTGTGCGATATTATCTGCAATGCTATTTGAAAGCGTAATAACTCCTCTAGCGCTTGATAAATGGCATTTCAACATTGCAATCTCCGTATGCGGATCTTCATTGATAAAAAATGGGTAGCGATATTTTTGCGCAATATCCTCTAAAGCTTCGTTATTATCCACCACCACAAAGGGAATATGCGCTTCTCTAAATTGCTGAGAGAGCTGGATTGTGTATTCGTTATGATAACAAATAATAAAATGGTTTTTCAAACGCGCAATTCTATAAATCATATTGCGTTCCTTAATAATTGGAATAAGCTTACCTCTATTTAAAACATCAATCACACTAATTACACAAAAGCTAAGAACCGCTGAACCTGCCATCATTACAAGAGCGGTGTAAAACACATCTAGCCCATCAAATTCATCTTCTTTTAATGCGCCAAAACCTGTTGTTGTAAAAGTATAAGAAGCCTGAAAGAATGCATCAATTAAGCTATAATCTGTAACAACAACATAACCTAATGTGCTAAGAAGTAAGCCTGCAAAAAGCAGTAAAAAAGGTGCTCGGAAAGGCTTTAATTGCTCATAGAGCAACCCAGACATATCAATATCTGGCTTTTGTGTTCCTTCCCAGTGAAGAAAATTTTTGAGCTTATTAAAAGCCACAGCCCAACCCTAACAAGGATTAAGAGCGTTTCTTCATCGTGCGTAGCGTAGAAGCAGCAATTCTAACTTTCATTGTTCTGCCATCTTCTAACTTGATTCTTACCGTTCTTAAATTTGGCAAAGTTCTCTTTTTTGTCTTGTTATTTGCGTGGCTTACATTATTGCCAACCATTGGACCTTTGCCTGTAAAAAAACATTTTCTTGCCATTTTTTATCCTTCAAATATTACTTTAAAATTTGTGATTCTATCTAAAGCTAGATAATAGAAAGTTTAAATCAATCAAGCTTTTCTTTAATCTCTTGCACAATATGGAATCCGTGATTTAACGCTGCTGCAATAGAACCGCCATTTTTATACAAAATATCCCCTGCAATATAGATTCCTTCAACAGAGCTATGATGATTTTCATCAGTTATTGGCACACCATCGCTATCAAGTGCGATTCCACATTTGCGTAAAAAATCTACTGGTGCCATTCCGCCAATTGCATAAATTACTCTATCAAATACTAAGCTTGTAGAATCTGTAAAATTCACTTTTACCTTGCCATTTTCATCCTCTAAACTCTCAATATCCACGCCAAGTTTTGGAGTGATTTTGCCACTCTCAAAGCATTGTGTTAAATTCTCTTGATTGGTTTCATTAATGCGCGAAAACTCACTTCTACGATAATTTAGTGTTACAGGACTATTTTCACTTAACACACAAGCATATTCCACAGCGGAATTTCCGCCCCCAACAACTAGGATATTCTCCCCATCTACACAGCTATTTGCATTAAAATTTACCACCGATTTAATACTGCTAGGAATTGGATAGCTAGGCTTATTTGGTTGTCCCATTTTACCAATGGAGATAATGATAAACTTTGCCTTTATTATAAGATTATTTGTTGTGTGAATCACAAAATAATCACCCTCTTTAATAATGGATTCCACCTCTGTTTTAAACCTTGCATCAACACCATTTTCTTGGATTATCTTATCAAACAAATCTAGCGTGCTTTCCTTTGTTCCATCACAAAAATAAATGTTTCCGTTTAATTCAATTTTTTGCCCTTTATAGTCCTTATCTACACGCTTTTTATCTTTATAAAATTTACGGATTGTCGTAGAATGCCCTTCACCCTTTTCAAATAAAATCACATCTTTAATTCCAAGAATCAGCGATTCCACCGCCGAGGCAATTCCACCCGGACCACCACCAATAATTGCTATTTCATACATTTCTTTCATTTTTATCCTTTATTTCTTGATTTACTCTATGGCGCAAGTCTTCTTCGCTATCAAACAAAACGCCTTGCATCATTTTCTTCTCATCATCAAACTGCCCATTTTTCAAACCCCACAAAAATGCAATAAGCCCAATTAATCCAATCACAATAGAAGTCGCAAGCATCACTGCAACCATTGTAGTATTCATTTTAATCCTTTAAAAATGGTAATAAGACTTCAATTTGCAACCCCATTGCATTGTGCGTTGAACCAATTTGTTGTTTTATGAAGTTTTTATGAAATCCTTCCACCATTACAGCCCCAGCCTTGCCCCGCCAAAGCCCACTTTGCAAATATGATTCCATTACTTCTTTATTAAAATGATCCAACACATAGTGTGTGGCACTTAAATCTATACAATAGAACGCTTCAGAGTGCAAAATCGCACAACTTAACACACTTAAAACTCCTCCACTTTGCGCCTTTAAAAACTCCAATGCTTCTGCTTCACTTTTAGCCTTGCGTTGCAAAACTCCATCACAGCTAACAACGCTATCTACAATAAGTAGAGGAATCTCTAACCCATAACGCTCTAATGCACTTTGGTATTTACCAAGAGCTGCCATATAAGCGAAATCTCTTGGTGATTTAGTCTTTAATTCTAAAATTTCTTCATCAAAACCATTATCACTTACAATAAAAGGGATTCCAAAGTTTCTTAAAATCTCTTGACGCACCTTAGAAGTTGAGCATAAGCGCAACATAAACTCCCTTTAAACTTAAGTAATTTAAGCTAGCATTATAGCTTGTTTAATATTAAAAATGATAATGCTTCTATAAATATAGCCCATCTACTAATCATCTTAATTCTCACTTCTCAATATAAAATCCATAAAATACGCCTGTCCAATGCTAATTCCGCCATCATTGCAAGGGATTTTTTTATTAAGATATACCTTTTTACCTTTAAGCTTTTCTAAAGTAAGTTGCGTTAGAAGCGCGTTTTGAAAGCACCCACCACTTAGCGCAACACAAGGGTAATCTTCTGCGACTTTTGCAATCACGCTAGCAAGAGTAATATGAAATCGTAATGCAATCTCGCACGCTTCTACGCCCAACTCTAACTCTTTGCAAATCCCTCTAATCATCGGCTGATAATTTATCACTCCTTCTTTAATTTCATAAGAATACGCACCTAAATTTTGGGATTCCAACTTTTTAAAAGCCTTTAATGCAAGGGATTCTAGCACCATTCCACCTTCCCCCTCATAACTTGCTTGCAAACACACCCCACACAATGCACTAACACCATCAAAAAGCCTACCCGCGCTATTACAAAGCACTTTTGCGCTTTCTTTTAGGTTATAAAAAATCTCTAAATGCTCTTTTGAAAACTCCCTAAACAAAGGTAAATCAAGCTCTTTATGCCCTTCCTTAAAGCTCTCAAAAACTAAAGATAACCCAAGTCGCTTAATCTCTTTAATCGCCTTTTCTCCCCCTAAAAGCGTAAAATCATCAAAATGCGCCACGCGTTTAAACTCTAAGGGCATTTTTGGATTCCAACTTAAAAACTCGCCTCCCCAAATTTTACCATTCTCCCCATATCCTGTGCCATCAAAAATCACGCCAAGCACAGGCTCATTAATCTCATTTTCAGTAATGTTTGAGAGCAGATGTGCGAAGTGGTGTTGCACACGCTGCGCTTTATTTGAACCTTCAATAAACTCCCTTTGTGTGTAATTTGGATGCAAATCTAGCACAAAATCCTTAAGCGCGCTTTGGTATCGCTCAATAAAAAGCTTTTGCGTGTTTAAAAAATTCTCCACACTTGCAACGCTATCTAAATCCCCTAAATGCGGACTAAGTAGAACTCTATCTTGTGTTTTTAGGCAAAAAGTTGCCTTTTGTTGCGCTCCTAGTGCTAGAAAATCTTGCTTGCTTTTAAAAGGCAGATTTAAATCGCATAAAAATCCACGAGCACGGCGTAAAACTTGCATTTGCTCCTTACCATTGTATAAAATTGTGCGAACCAAACTATCATCAATAGGATTTAAAATCTCTCTATCATACAACAGCACGCCATCACACACATCCCCTAAATTCTCTACAATTCCAGAAAAATCCTTAATAATCGGCTCTCCACTTAAATTTGCACTTGTAAAAATCAATGGAAAATCAATGGCTTCAAAAAGCAAATAATGCAAGGGCGCATAGGGTAAAATCACTCCTAAAGTTTCAAGGTTTGGGGCGATAACAGAGTGCGGCAAAGGAGATTTATCCTTAAAATCACACAATAAAATTGGAGCAATGTTTGAATCTAAAATCTCCTTTTGAAATGCGCTTAAATGCACATAAGATTCTGCCATTTTTAAGTCTTTACACATTAAAGCAAAAGGCTTTCTAGGACGATTTTTGCGCATTCTTAATACCATAATTGCTTCTGTGTTTAAGCCATTACACACAAGTGCGTAACCGCCAATTCCTTTAACGGCTAAAATTTTTCCTTGTTTTAAAAATTCCACAGCTTTATCTAATGGATTTTGAGTAAATTCTTTTATAAATTTTTGACACAAAGCAAAATCACTCTGTGAAATCTCTAATTCCTTAAAAAAGCCCAAATTCCCTGTAAAAAAAAGTTTTGGACCACATTTCTCACAGCAATTAATTTCAGAATGAAACCGCCTAGAGTCAGGATTTTCATATTCTTCTAAACACTCTTTACACATTCTAAATTGCGCCATTGCCGTGCTTTTTCTATCATAAGGTAAAGCGTGAATTAAGCTATATCTCCCTCCACAATTTGTGCAACTAATAAAGGGATAATGAAAGCGACGATTTTTAGGATTCCACATTTCTTCTAAGCATTCTTTACACAACGCAATATCCGCTGGGACAACCGCATTTAAAGCACTCTCTTGCGTACTTTGTAAAATCTTAAAATCCAAAAAAGATTCCGTCTTTTTACTCTCTGTTTTAGTGATTTTTGTGATTTTTGCAACCTTAGGCGGAGTTTGTAAAGCCTTCTCAAAGCATTCTAACGCCTCATTTGTGCCTTGTGCTAAGATTGTTACGCCAGAAGTTGTGTTGCGCACATAACCAACAATCCCACATTTCTTAGCAATTTTATACACAAAAGGACGGAATCCAACGCCCTGCACAACGCCTTCTAACGCATAAGTTACACACAAATCCTTTAACATTTCAAACTCTCTTTATAGATTAAAGTATAAAATTTTAAAATATTTTTGATTAGGATTTACCAAATGTTTCACGGAATCTACGCCATCAGCGACACAAGGTTAACCCCCTACCACGCTCTAAAAGATATGCTAAAACAAGCAATCAGAGGTGGAATCACACTTTTTCAACTCCGCGATAAAAACACTCCAGATTCCACCCTAGCCCCCTTGTGCCTGCCTTTAATGGATCTTTGCCACTTGCATCAAATACCCTTTATCCTAAATGATCGCATAGAACTTGCAATATCCTTGCAAACTCAAGGCTTACACATCGGCAAAAAACAAGATAATACCCCCTATAACCTTGATGAACTCAGACAAATCCGCACTAAATTTCAAGGAATCTTAGGAATCTCTTGTTATGGTGATTTAACTTTAGCTAAAAACGCAAAGCTTATAGGCGCAGATTATATCGCCTTTGGATCGTGTTTTAAATCCACTACTAAACCCAGCGCAAAAACGATTCCACTTGATATTTTCACGCAAGCCAAACCACTAAACATTCCAATGTGTGCCATAGGTGGCATCCAAAAAGACAATATTGCACAACTAAAAAACGCTCAAATGGCAGCCTGTATTAGTAGTATTTGGCAAAATGACATTCCAAGCAATGTCAAAGAACTTCTAAAAAACTTTAAACAAGGATAACAATGGATTTAGATGCATTAAGACAAGAAATTACTCAAGTCTTACAAACTTTAGAAAAACTCAAAAACATCATCACAATCTTTGGCGGAGCGCGTGTAGATTCCAAACATCAAGCTTATATCAGCACTCAAGAGCTTGCATATACATTAGCTTCACACAATTATTCCATTATGACAGGAGGCGGACCTGGGATTATGGAAGCAGCAAATCGCGGATTAATACAATACAAGCAAGAATCCAAAAGTGATTCCATCTTTTCCATTGGACTAAATATACAACTCCCACTTGAACAAAAAATGAACCCATATGTTGAAATTCCCTTAGAATTTCAAAACTTCTTTAGCAGAAAACTTGTTTTTAGCTACAATTCTACAGCTTTTATTGTGGCAATGGGCGGCTATGGTACACTTGATGAACTAAGTGAGGTTTTGGTGCAAATCTCTACAGGCAAGCAAAAAAAGATTCCAATTATTCTTTATGGAAAAGATTACTGGAGCGGATTTTTAACTTGGCTAGAAACCACGCCTTTAAAGAAAGCTTCCATTACAAAGGCTGAGTTAGAACTTCTTACCATAGCTGATTCCCCAAATGAAGTCTTAGAGATTTTAAAACGATTTAAAAAATCGGATTCCCTACTCCATACATCATAAAAAGCACCATAAATGCAGCAAATATACCTAAAAGCAATGGAAGAAACTTTGCCATATACACATCCTTAAAGTGAGAAAAAATGAAAGACTTAGCATACAATAAAAGACCTAAAAACTTTCAGCAATTCATCGGACAAACACATCTTTTTGGGGAAAACGCACCATTTATGCGTTTAATTTTAAACAAAAAGATTCCACATTCCTTCTTCTTCGGACCTCCCGGAAGTGGTAAAACAAGTGCCGCAATGCTCATTGCTAAGACTATGGATTATCCCTTTTACTCCCTAAATGCGACAAATTTTAAAACAGAAGATTTACGCAATATCCTTAAAAACTATCAAAATACCTTGCAAAAGCCCATAATTTTCATTGATGAAGTGCATAGACTCAATAAATCACAGCAAGAATTATTGCTTCCTATTATGGAAAATCACATTGCTTTAATCTTGGGAGCTTCTACAGAAAATCCTTATTTCGCACTTACTCAAGCAATTCGTTCGCGCTCCATGGTGTTTGAATTTAAGCCCTTAAACAAACAAGATTTAGAGCAAATTTTAGAGCCTTTTGCTCTAGAAAAGGAAGTACAAGAGTTTCTTATAAGCACAAGTGGAGGCGATGCAAGGGCTATGCTAAACTTGCTAGATTGCGCACAAAGCACGCAATTACCACTCAATGTAGAATTACTAAAATCCTTGCGCAAAACTTCATTAAGCGGCACAAGTGAACTAGATACGCATTACGATTTAACCTCAGCAATGATTAAAAGTATCCGCGGAAGTGATGAAAATGCGGCAATTTATTATCTTGCTTGCTTAATCCAAGGAGGAGAAAATCCAGAATTTATCGCAAGAAGGCTTGTAATTTTAGCTAGCGAAGACATCGGCAATGCAAATCCAAATGCACTAAATCTAGCAAATTCCACAATGCAAAGCGTTGCAAAAATCGGCTACCCAGAAGCTAGGATTATTCTTAGTCAATGCGTGATTTACCTTTGTGCAAGCCCTAAGTCAAATTGCGCGTATCTAGCAATCAATACCGCCTTAGATTATGTAGAAAAACACCCAAACATCACAATTCCGCCACACATCAAACAATTTCACAGAGACTATCTCTACCCTCACGACTTTGGTGGTTATGTAAAACAAAACTATTTAGACAAAGAACTAAAATTTGTTAAATGGCTTCCCAAGGGTTTTGAAAAAACCCTAAAAGAATGGCTAGATAAAATTAAAGGAATCACAAACAGGAATAATTAAATAAATTTCTACTTAAAATCTTTTTTTATTTACTTCATTTACAATTTGACTTACAATTGTTTCAAGCTCCATTGTAATTTGATGAGAATTCTGAGCAACCGATAGATTTTGCTGTGTTTGTTCATCAACATTTGCAATTGCTTGATTAATTTGACTAATTGCTTGTGTTTGTTCGCTAATTCCCTCACTCATCTCACTAATGCCTTGCGATAAGATATTAACATTTGCTTCAATCTCTGTTAAAGATTTTTCTGTGCGTTCTGCAAGCTTTCTCACTTCATCTGCAACGACTGCAAACCCCCTGCCATGCTCTCCCGCTCTTGCTGCCTCAATGGCAGCATTTAGTGCTAGTAAGTTTGTCTGCTCCGCAATATCTCTAATAATATTAATAATGTTTTTAATATCTTCACTTTGTCTAATAACTTCACTTGCTTTATCGTTTATATTGCTCATTGAACTACTCATATGTTCAACTGCTGCTGCACTCTCTTGAACAGAAGCGGCTTGAGAATTCGCACTTGCATTTAATGTCTGCACATAATCTTTTAGATTATTTGCCTTACTTTGAAGCAAATTTGCCTGCTCTAAATTACTCTTTAACATTTTTGTAATCTCATCGCCTAACAAATTTGTAATCATCTCCACATCACCGCTAGCGTTTGGAACTCTTGAAGTAAAATCTAACACCTTAAAGCTATCAAATGTTTCTTGTATTATGCATATATCACTCCCAACCCTTGATTGAAGTGCTGAAATCATTTGGTTAAGGGTTTTGCGCAGTTGCTCCAAACCTGGATTTGATGGAATCGTATTAATTCTAGCTGTTAGATTACCATTTTCAACTTCTGTAGCCTTGACAAAAGATTCATCAAGTGCTTTTTTATCCTGTTTTAAGCCTTCTTTAATATTTGTAATATTTGTATTAATTAAATTTGCCATAATCCCAAATTCATCTTTAGATTTAATAGCTATCGCTTTTGGATTATCATTTTTATGATTAAGAAAGTCAAAGAAATCAACTAAACCAAACTCTATTGCTCTTATGGAATTTACAAGATACGACTTTGAAAACCACAAAATCAAACTAGATAAAATAACTATACTAGCAATAATGGCGATTGAATAAAAAGACAAAACATTGACAGAATCCAAAAAGTCTGCTCTGCTTTGCTCTGAAATCTTGCCTGTAAGCTCCATCTCACTTTGAAATACATCTTTAAGTCCTCGCCAAATTTTTGTTGTGTCTTTTATATCTTGCGTTGCTATCGGTACATTAGCCTTTATCTTTTTAAGCAAAGTTTCATTCTGCACCCTAAAAGCATTCACAATTTGTTGAAACTGTTCTCTTTTTCCAACCGCCTCCACATATTTATCTGTATTGCTAATAAAGTTATTTAATGCTCTTTCAAGGTTCTTAATAGCCGTTTCTTCATAGCCAAAAATATTAAGATTCCTAATTGCGACACTTGTCTGAAATCCTTCCATTAAGCCATCATCCAAATAATTGTATTTGCGCACAGAATCTGAATAAGCATCAAATGATGAACTCACTTGATTTAAGAAAATAGAAATTGCTATTAGTAGCGCAACTAGCAATGCACCAATCACAGATATTATAACAATAACCTTAGTGTTAAGCGACTTCATAGATTTCACCTCCTTATCTAAAAATCAAAAATTCTGACTTGACTAAGCAATCTAAAATTAAACCGCATTTATTTTAAATCTGCAAATATTACAGAACAAAATCTAATCTAACTCCTTATCCAGCTAAAATATCACAACTCCATTTCAACTTATTTAATTTCCTTAATAAAAGCATCCTTATTAATTTTTTCTCTAATCTCACCAAGTTTATTTTGTGCTTCTTGCTTACTTGCAAAAGGACCAATTAACAAGCGATTATTATCCCCAGCCTTTTGCATTCTGTAACTTAACTTTTCTGCTTCAATAAGCCCCATTAACTGCTTATTAGGTGAAAATTTACTAAAAGAACCCACTTGCACATAAAATCCTTTTGTTGCTTCACTGCCTTGTAATGCCGGATCACTTGCTTTGACATTCTTAAAAGAATCTGCTGGATTTTGCTTAATGGATTCTATCTTTGGAGTTTCAGGTTTTACAGCTTGCGGTTTTGTAGGTGCTGTTGGCATTGCAGATTCTATTGGTTTTGACTCTGGCGCACTTGGAAGATTTTGTCCACCTTGCTTTGCTTGTTCAGCCTTAATTTGTTCAATAATTCTCTGGAATTGATCATCGGCATTTCCACTTCCTTGAATTGGCTCTTGACCAAAATCATTTGATTGGGTATTTGATGCTTGCGAATTTGATGCTTGGTGTTCAACACGCTCTAATGGCTTTTGAGCCTCCATTTGCACTTCTTCTTGTTTAGAATCTCCTTGAAGCATATACACAACCAAAATCACAACAGCAAATAATAGCACGCCAATCGCACTCAACAGGATAATTTTCTTACTGCCACTTTCTTTCAATTCATCAGCATCATCACTGCCGCTAATTAATAAATCATCTAACTCTAGCTCTTTTTGCTCTTTTTTAGATTCTAATTCTGTCATTTTTTCTCCTTTACATATGTCTTGACCAAGATGCTCCGCGTTCTTTCTGATAAACCTCATAAGGAATCGCTAAAATATTAAAACTACGCGGAATATCAATAGATGGGAACATCTTCCACTCTGTAGGCATTTTTTGTGCAAGTTTCGCACCAAGCATTTTAGCCAACTGACAAGCTTCTTGAAAAGTCGTGTGTCCCTTATGTACATACAAATGCAAATGCCCTGGCGTCTTTGTTTCATAAGCAGTAAAATTAATAAACCCCTCTTCTCGCAATAATAACTGGGCTCTATGCCAAAAACGCTCTGCATTAAATCCATTATAGTCAAACACAATATTTTCCACCTTATCTTGTGCGTTAATCAATGAGTGAGCAATGGTAATTTCCTTTTTAAAATGACTTTGCAAAAGATTTCTAGTAATGGGCTCATCTACTTTCTTAAACTTATCATAAAAGATTTTCCCATTGTGCTGAATCTTCGTACCTAGTCCATGCTCTTTAATCCAATAATGCGAAGTGATCATTTTGATTAATTTTAAGTCCATATCAGTTACCACTGCATTACTCCTTTAAAAAATTGCTTTATTGTAAATTGGAAATTGTAGCGCAAGTTCCTTTAATTCCATTTTTATTTTTTCTTGCTTTTGTGTATTTTGAATATCATCTAATACATCGGCGATTTTATTTGCCACAATGTCAAATTCTCTCTCTTTAAAACCCCTAGCGGTTAATGCTGGAGATCCAATTCTAACACCACTTGTTACAAATGGACTTCTAATCTCCCCTGGAACAGTGTTTTTATTAACAGTAATCCCAGCATTTCCTAAGGCTAAATCTGCCTCTTTTCCGCTAAATTCTTTATCAAGAAAGGACAATAAAACCAAATGATTATCCGTGCCATCACTTACAATTTTATATCCCCTTTGCATAAGCACATTTGCCAAAGTCTTTGCATTAGCCTTAACTTGTTTTGCGTATCCCTTCCAAGAGGGCTTAAGATTCTCTCCAAAGCCTACCGCCTTACCTGCAATCACATGCATTAGCGGTCCCCCTTGCATTCCTGGAAACACTGCTTTATCAATTTTCTTTGCATATTCTTCGTTATTAGTCAAAATTAATCCACCCCTAGGACCTCTTAGTGTTTTATGTGTTGTTGTGGTAACTACATCTGCATAAGGAAAAGGATTTGCATATTCACCCGCTACCACAAGCCCTGCAATATGAGCAACATCTGCCATTAAAACTGCCCCTACACTATCGGCAATCTCTCTAAACTTAGCAAAATCTAGCACTCTAGAATACGCACTAAACCCACACACAATTAAATTTGGCTTCACTACTTTTGCAATTTCAGCAACTTTATCATAATTAATATATCCATCGAGCTCTACACCATAAAAAAAGCTCTGATACATTTGCCCTGTAATGCTAACCTTTGCTCCGTGTGTCAAATGCCCTCCATGGCTTAAATCCATTCCTAAAATCTTATCATAAGGTTTTAAAAGCGCAGAATACACCGCTGTGTTTGCTTGACTTCCTGCGTGGGGTTGCACATTTGCAAAAGCACAACCAAAAAGCTCTTTTGCTCTCTCGATTGCGATTTCTTCAATCTTATCTACAAACTCACAACCTCCATAATAACGCTTATAAGGATAACCTTCAGCATATTTATTTGTTAAAACACTCCCCATTGCCTCCATTACACTAGGGAAAGTAAAATTCTCACTTGCAATCATCTCTAAATGCGTATTTTGACGCTCTAGCTCTTGATTGATTAACTCTAAAATCTTTGGATCAGTCTGCTCTAAAATATAATTCATTTTTCTTCCTTTATTTCTTTTTTCTGCGGTTTTAAAGCGGGGAATAAAATCACATCTTTAATGCTTATATTGCCTGTTAATAGCATTACAAGCCTATCAATCCCTATCCCTTCCCCGGCAGTTGGTGGCATACCATAAGAAAGGGCGGTGATATAATCCTCGTCCATATATTGTGCCTCCTCATCACCCGCTTCTTTGGCGGCAACTTGCGCCTTAAAACGCTCTAGTTGATCTAGCGGATCATTTAATTCACTAAAACCATTAGCAATCTCACTTCCACCAATAAACAGCTCAAATCTATCCGCGATATAAGGATTTGTATCATTGCGCCTTGCTAAAGGACTAATAGCAATAGGAAAGTCTGTAATAAATGTGGGATTAATCAACTTTTCTTCTACAAATGCGTCAAATGCTTCACTTTGTAGCTTCCCTAGCTCCATTTTAGATTCCAACTTTACATTATTTTGCAACAAATATTCATACAATGCATTTTCATTTGTTGCTACCCCTCTAGGGATTCCACCAATCTCGACAAGTGCATCTTCATAACTAATTTCTCTAAATGTGCTAAAATCAATGCTTTTACCATTAAATTCTAATTGCTTAGGCAATTTTAGCATTTCTAATAAAAAATAAAATAATTCTTTAGTTAATGCGATTAAATCCTTATAATCCTTATACGCCCAGTAAAATTCAATCATCGTAAATTCCGGATTATGCGAGTGATCCATTCCTTCATTTCTAAAATTACGATTAATCTCAAAAACCGCTTCAAATCCCCCAACAATCAGTCTTTTTAAATAAAGTTCCGGTGCAATTCTAAGGTAGCGTTCCACATTGAGCGCATTGTGATAGGTTACAAAGGGTTTAGCATTAGCACCACCGGGAATGGGATGCATCATTGGCGTTTCTACTTCTAAAAATTCCTTAGATTCAAAGAATTTACGCACACAAGACACAATGCGCGAGCGTAAAATAAAACTATCGCGCACCTTGCTATTCATAATTAGATCCAAATATCTTTGACGATAGCGCAACTCAATATCCACTAATCCGTGAAATTTCTCAGGTAATGGAGAAATGGCTTTAGTGAGAATCTTAAATTCCAAAGCATGCAGGCTTAATTCTCCTGTTTTAGTTACAAAAGGAAAGCCCTTTGCTACCACAATATCACCCACTTCAATATATTTTTTAAACACTTCAAAATTTTCATCTAATTCATTTTTAGAAAGATACACTTGTAGCACGCCACTATAATCTTCAATCTTAATAAACGCAGCCTTGCCCATTAAGCGGATAAACTTAATTCTCCCTGCAACTTGCGCGCTTTTACTAGTATCTTTTCTCTCTTCTAAGTCTTGCACATCTTTAAAAGTTTGCAAAAACTCTTGTGTGCTACTTTCTTTTATAATTCCATTGCCATAAGGATTAATCCCTATCTGGCGTAACGCATCAGCTTTTGCAATGCGTCCTGCCACATACATATCATTTTCAAACATTGCCGTTTCCTATTTTGTCTAATTTTTCTAATACAGGCTTTGTATCTTGCACAAAATCAAGCTTAATAATAGTCTCTCCCGTGCTTTTTAACATAGGATATAAATAACTATTTTGCGTTTTTCTTTCAATAAAACTTCTTGCAAATTGAATATTTGTAAGTGCTGCAATAATGATTGCAAACACCATAAAAACCTTTAAAGCCCCAAAAGCAAAGCCTAGCAACCGATTTACAACACCTAATGCACTTAGATTGATTAATTTTTGTAGTACTTCAGCAATTAATAATGCAATCACCCAAATCCCAACAAGTAACACCAAAAAGCCAATAAGTGTTATCGCTGAAGGATTTTTAAAGGCATACACATTTGCACTAATCCAACTCCCAACACTCTCCGCATACACAGAAGCCACATATACCCCACCAACGATTCCAACAAGCCCTAAAAACTCCCGAACAAACCCATTAATTACACCCCGTATCGCAAGCAGTAAAATTAAGATTCCAACTACAGCATCAAACCAACTAAAATCCATTATACACCTTATATAGAAATAAATAAATGCTTATTTTACACAAACCAAAATAAAATAAAAATTTATGCTACAATGTTTTTGCACATAATTTTTAAGATTTTTTGAAAAAAGGACAAAAATGGCAGCAAAAGAGCATAGTTTTGACATTTCAGCAAAAATAGATATTCAAGAGTTTAAAAACGCACTAGAGCAAGCAAAAAAAGAGATTAATAACCGCTTCGACTTTAAAGACGACAAGGCAAAAGAGTTAAACTTCAACGAAAAAGACAAAGTTTTAAGTATTTTAGCCACAAGCACAAATAAGGCAAAGACAATTAAAGATATTCTAGACTCTAAACTCATTAAACGCAATCTCTCTTTAAAGATCCTAAAAGAGCTAAAAGAAGAATCAGTAAGTGGCGGCAACACTAAAATCACCTACAAACTCAATGATGCTTTGGACGATAAAAGTGCAAAAACAATCAATACAGCAATCAAAAACGAAAAATTTAAAGTCAGCACACAAATCCAAGGTAGTGAAATCCGAGTTAAAGCAAAGGATATTGATGAATTACAAAAAGTTATTGCACATTTACGCAAAATGGAATTAGAAGTTGCATTAAGTTTTGGAAACTTCGCGTGAGCACAAAATGTATCTCCACAGACCTTAAGATTACGCAATCCAAACACAAAAAAGATTCCATAAATCAAAAGTTGGAATCCAAAATACAAGTGGGATTTTTTAGAGCAATTTTAGGCCAAAAAGTGCTAGCAAATAGGCTTCATGGAATCCTAGCGGGCATTTTATGCGCATTGTTTTTAAGTGCGTTTATTTATTTAGAGCATTTTTTAGACAATAAAAACTTCCCACTTTACTCCACTCTTTTTGCGATTCTTGGATTATTTTTGTATTTTAAACTCTCTCGTTTAGGAGCGTTTGTTTGTGGAGGAATTTTAGGGATTTTATGGTTTTATTGGGTAGGATTTAGCTTTAGATTTTATGACTTATCACATTTAATTCCACTTGTTTGGATTGTATTTTTTGTAGTGTATGGCGCGCTTTTTTATCTCTTTTGTTTTTTTTCAAGCCCTTTTTATCGCCTTGTAGCACTTACTTTATCAAGTTTTATCCACCCCTTTGGCTTTAATTGGTTTATCCCAGAAGTTATTTTAACTAAAAGCTACTTTTTTCCTTCTAAATTCACACTTTTTTTGCTTCTTTGTTCAATACTTATTTTAAGCGCATTTTTGGCCAAAAAACTCTACAAAACAAGCCTAATTTGGCTTTGCTCTTTTGCTCTTTTGCTCCCACACAATACAGAAATCAAAAAAGATTCAAACATAATGCCATTAAGAATCAAAACTACACATTTTGAAGTCCCTCAAGATGAACGCTGGCAAACAAACCAAATGCCAAACATTCTCACACAAAATTTTGAAACAATTTTAAAAGCTAAAAATGCAGGCTACGACCTTGTTATTTTACCAGAAACAGCCTTTCCACTAAGCCTAAACCTACAATCCGCACTTTTAGAAAAATTAAAAGAAGAGAGTAAAGAAATCGCAATTTTAACCGGAGCAATTTTTCAAGACTCCATACAAGAAAAGCCACGCTTTTTTAACAGTGCGTATTTGTTTCAAAATGGAGAGATGCAAGTCTTTCACAAACTAATCTTAGTGCCTTTTGGAGAGAAGATTCCTTTGCCAAACTTTATTGCAAAGTGGATGAATGCATTTTTTTTTGATGGCGCACAAGATTTTATAGCACAAGATTTTATAGCACCTAATTTTGCTTGGATTAAAAACCAAAAATTCCAAATTGCCATTTGCTATGAAGCAACAAGAGATGAATTTTACGCAAACTCCCCTAGCAATCTTATCGCCATTAGCAACAATGCATGGTTTGTGCCAAGCATTGAACCAACCTTACAAAAACTTCTAATGCTCTATTTTTCTAAAAACCACAACACCACAATCTACCACTCCAGCAACGCTTCAGAAGATTTCACACTCCACTAACCACAATATTTTTGAGAAATCACGCGTTTGCTGGGCCACTCTAGCGCGCTAAGTGCTGCATTTTCAAACTTTTTATAATACACACAACCTGTATCAATAGCAGCAAAATTTTTAGCTAAAAACACACCATCTTTTTGTACATCGTGTCCAAAAACATTAAAAACAGAAGTTTCCCTTCCTGTATATTCTATTACATTATGATTTCTAAGCCTACTCCAGCAAAGTTTAGATGAAATCTCCCTGCCATAAAAAGGTAATCCAAAGCCATGCGTTACAAAAAGATTCCGCCCTAACTCGTCTTTATAATCAAATTCCAAGCAATATGGCAAACTTCTAAAAAACTCCAAATGTTCCTTTAAATGTTCTACTTTCCCATCATTTGCGTAACTTTGTATAGTTTCACGCCCGCCATTTACCATCCAAACTCCATCATTTTGTGGTATCGCATATTCATAATACTCAAGCATTAATTCTTCATGATTTCCAAGCACGCAAGGATACTTTCCATTCTTAACAAACTCCACAACCCCAAAAGATTCTGCCCCTCTATCCACCAAATCCCCTACAAAAATTATTTGTGAATCTTCTTTATAAGGCAATTTTTCAATAAGTGCGCACAAAGTCTTATAGCAACCGTGTATATCACCAATGATATACAAGGGGCGATTATAATCTAAATTAATCTCCATTACATCCCAATAGCGACAAGAATAAAGTAACACACCGCACCAAATACCGCAGAAACAGGGACAGTGATTAGCCATGCTGCAAGAATTTTATTAATTGCAGATCGTTTAACAAGCTCTTCTTGATACACTTTTTTTAGCTGCTTTTGATCTTTTTTCTTAAACTCTGGAATTGCTTTATCTTCTATTACCTTTGCTTCTTTTTTCTCTTTTTTGCGATCAATACTTTTAATCATAGCAGCTTTTTTGCGCACAGATGATTTACGGAATCGCTCCAAAAATAACTTTACCATCTCCGCATTTTCCCCTTTGTGCGATTCTAAAATCTTAAGCTCCATTTCTTTATAGCGTTTTTTTAGATATTCTCTTAAAAACCCCACACCAAACACCGCACCAACAGCAATATGCGTAGAACTTACAGGCATTCCAAGCTCACTTGCAATAAGCACTGTTAATGCAGCACTCATCGCAATACAAAATGCACGAATTTGATCAAGCTCTGTTATCTCACTTCCCACAGTGCGAATTAGCTTTGGTCCATAGAGTGCCAGCCCAATAGAAATTCCAAGCCCACCTAAGAGCATAATCCAAAAAGGCACACTAGCCTTTTCACCCATCACAAAGCTTTCCTTTAGTGCATCATTAATTGCCGCCAATGGACCAATCGCGTTTGCCACATCATTTGCACCGTGAGCAAAACTCAAAAGTGCCGCAGCAAAGATTAATGGAATCGTAAAAAGCTTATTAATTTCTTCTTTTTTATTCTCCAGCTTTTCTAATGTTTTATTAATTATAGGCTTAACTGCAAAAAATACAATAATTGCGATTCCAACACTAATACCAAACGCCACAATCGGCTCTAGTTTAATAATCTTCTTAAGCCCCTTGCCAATCAAATACAAGCTAAACGCCCAAGTCATAAACGCAATAAGATAAGGCACAATGCGCCTTGCGGCAGCTTTTTTATCTTGTTTATAAGTGATTGCATTTTTAATAAAAAATAATAACAATGCTGCAATAACTCCTCCACTTACTGGAGAAATCACCCAACTTGCCGCAATTCTACCAAGCTCCTCCCAATTTGCCACGCCAAATCCCCCTGCAGCAATTCCAGCTCCCAAAATTCCACCTACAATAGAATGCGTTGTAGAAACAGGTGCACCAATTGCTGTTGCAGCATGTAGCCAAATTGCCCCAGAAATTAATGCTGCTAACATTAATGTTACAAATGTCCTTGCATCTCCTATGGAATCCATTGAAATAATGCCAGAACGCACTGTATCTACAACTTCACCTCCAGCAATTAATGCCCCAGAAATCTCACACACAGCAGCAATCACAATAGCACCTGTCATTGTAAGAGCCTTTGAGCCTACTGCTGGTCCTACATTATTTGCCACATCATTTGCGCCAATATTAAGCGCCATATAACCACCAACAATTGCTGCAAATCCTAATAAAAGCGGTTTTGTTACATCATCGCTTGCAAGCATTACCATTGAAATAATTGCCAACACAAAAGTGATAATAACCCCAATTTTTCGCAAATCATCCTTGTTTATTCTAAGCCAACTTTCATCATATTGTAAAAAATCTTTCATTTGATCTCTCCCTTTATTTTCTTAAAATATATTAAACAGAATATATTATTAAGAATCTCTAATTCTACTTTTACTTTAATTTAATATCCCTTTAATATTATCAATTAGCAGAAGTAAATAATATTAATTGCCACTTAAGGTAACTTTTCTAAAAATCGCATTACAATTTGCAATCGTTTCAAAAAAGGATTAAACATAGAAACAGCACTTTGGGAGAAAACAGCCCTATTTCACGGACATAAATGCCCCGGACTTGCCATAGGTTATCAAGCTGCCTTGCTTGCAAAGGAAGTCTTAGAAATTGATGATTTAATAGATGATGAAGATATTGTGTGTTTATCTGAAACAGACGCTTGTGGAGTTGATGCCATTCAAGTAATTTTAAAAGCTACTCTAGGCACAGGCTCTCTACATATCAATTACTTAGGCAAGCACGCCTTTAATATTTATAATAGAAGAAATGGTAAAAAGGCACGCTTTGTGTTTTGCGACTCCACACAATTCTCTAGCAAAGAAGAAAAACTAGCCTATATCCTATCTAAAGAACCAAAAGATTTGTTTCTCATCAAAGAAACAATTAGTGATTTCCCTCAAAAAGCACGACTTTATGATGCGATTCCTTGTGCAATTTGTGGAGAGCAAACCGCAAAAAATACGCTTATTTCAAAAAATGGAGAGCAAATTTGTAAAACCTGCCAAAATTTATAAAAAGGATTCCAAAATGCAAATTTTTCTCAAACTTCTTATTGCAATGATTTTTAGCGCATTGATTGCCCACTCACATACAATTACAGATATGCGTGGTAAGCAAATAGAGATTCCAGATAACCTAGAGCGTGTCGCCACAATTAGCGATGGCTTTATAGAAGGTGTGATGACACATTTAGGCGTAGTGGATAAAATCAATGCCATTGGCTCTTGGTCAATGAAGCGTGATTATAAATATTCTTTTGAAAGCGTTGATGGCAAACCTTACACTACTAGGGGCTTACATACAATGAAGTATTTACACCCTTGGCTAAATGATTTACCTTGCTTTAATTCCCCACAAGGCGATATTATCAATTACGAAACACTTGCAAAGGCAAATCCACAGGTTGTAATTTTAAGAGTGGGCGATTGCACAATTTCTGGTGGATCATACTTTAGGGGCGGTGATCCAAAGGCGCTAGAAAAAACCATCGCAATGATAGAATCCCTTGAAATTCCACTTGTTGTGCTATATTCCCCAACTTATTATGGTAAGGCGGAACTTAACACAATGCAAGAAGAAATGCGCATTATTGGCGATGTGTTTAAGCAAAGAGAGAAAGCACTCAAGCTTTATGACTACCTTCACTCCACAGAACTGCTTGTGCGTGAGAGAACAAAAAATATCCAAGACAAAGACAAGCCAAGCGTGCTTTATTTTGGTTTAAATTCCGCCGCTAGAAAGCAAGGTGGCTCAGGAATGGCATCTGGTATCACAACTCCTGAATCTTATATTATAGAAAATATCACAAATGCTAAAAACGCATTCCGTGGCAAAGGCAACAATATTATTTTAAGCGGGGAGCAAGTGTATGCAATTGACCCTGATGTGATTTTGCTCCCAACACAAAATGGCTATCACCCAGCAAACGAACTATTAAGCGCGCCTTATTATCAAAACTTAAAAGAGTTAAAAGCTATTAAAAACAAGCGCGTTTATGCGCTTCCTTGGACTCCAATGAATTGCTCTAGACGCGTGGAATATCCCCTTGATATTTTAATTATTGCAAAAGCAACTTACCCTAATTTGTTTAAAGATATTAAAGTGCATAGTTTTGCGCTCAAGTTTTACCAAGATGTGTATGGCGTTAATGAAAACACTGCAAAAGCCTTAAGAAGCGAACAACTACTTGATTGGACTGTGGAAAATGATTTTTAACCCGCTAGGTGATGTCCGCAAAATCATTATACTAATACTTCTTGGAATATTATGCGTGGCAATGTTTTTTGCAATCACTTCCGGGAATTCTGAGCTATCCTTAAAAGTTGTTTTAGATATTATTTTGTTTAAACTTACAGGTTATCATTTAGATTCCATCTCTCCGCGTGATATGGCAATTGTGTGGAATATGCGCCTACCACGCATTTTAATGGCAATTTTAGCTGGGATTGCCCTAGCAACTGCCGGTGCGCTTTATCAAAGTTGCTTTAGAAACCCCATTGTAGAACCATTTATTTTAGGGGCGTCATCTGGGGCTAGCTTTGGTGCTGCTCTTGCTATTGTTTTTCCAGCACTCTTTTTGCCCACGCAAATTTCCGCCTTCCTTTTCGCACTTCTTGCGGTGGTAATTGCCTACACGCTTGCACGCCAAAAAAGCGAGATAAACACCGTGGGGCTCGTGCTATCTGGTGTAATTATAGGTTCTGTGTTTTCCGCGCTTGTTTCTATTATTAAATATCTCTCAGAAGATACACAACTAAGAGAAATTACATTTTGGATGATGGGCGGACTTTACCACGCTAGCTGGAGTGATATTTCTATTAATACCATTGTGATTTTATTTTGTTTTATTGTGGCTTGGATTTTTGCTTGGAAGCTTAACTTGTTATCTATTGGCGATGAAGAATCTAAAAGCCTAGGTATCAACCCTGATAAATACAAAACACTCTTTATTATAACCGCAACTTTAATGACGGCAATTTGTGTCTCAAGTGTGGGAATTATCGCTTGGGTAGGCTTAATGATGCCACACGCCGCAAGATTGCTTGTAGGACCTGATAACCGCTTTGTGATTCCTATTGCCTCACTTTGTGGTGCAATTTATTTGCTTATTTGTGACACAATTGCAAGAACGCTCACCACTGGAGAAATTCCTATTGGAATCATAACTTCAATCATCGGTGCGCCCTTTTTGATTTGGATTTTACGCGCAAAAAGTGGGCGTTTATTTACATAGAGAACACAAAATGCTAAAGATTGAAAATTTAAGTTTTTATTATGAAAACAACCACATTTTAAAAAATCTATCCTTTAACGCACAAAAAGGCGAACTTTGGGGATTAATGGGACCAAATGGTAGCGGAAAGACAACCTTTTTAAAATGTATAATGGCTTTACTTCAGCCCTCATCTTGTAATATTTTAATAAATGGAGAAAACTACCACTCTCTAACCACTTCAAAAATGGCAAAACTAATTGCTTATGTTCCACAAGAACACAAGCCTCCTTTTCCTTTTAGCGTCAAAGAGATTGTTTTAATGGGAAGATCCCCACATATGGGAGGAATCTTTGGACTTAAAAAAGAAGATTTTGACGCAGCTTATAATGCAATGGAACTTTTAGAAATCCTAGATATTGCCGAACGCCCTGTTACTTCATTAAGTGGAGGACAACGCCAACTCACACTAATCGCGCGCGCCCTAGCACAAAATGCACCAATAATGATACTAGATGAACCAACAAGTGCGTTAGATTTTCACAATCAAATCTCCATTTGGAAAATCTTAAAAAAAGTCGCAAAGTTTGGTAAACTTGTTATTGCTTGCAGCCACGATCCTAACCACTTACTTTGGTTTGCCAGCCACACACTTGTGCTAAAAAATGGTGAAATTATCGCTTCTGGAAAAACAGAATCCATTATCACCCCAAAACTCTTAAAAGAAATCTATAACAGCAAATACTCTATCTCAAAAGTCAATGATAAAAGCATAATCCAACCCATTTTGGATTCTAACTTTTAAAACACAAAACTTACACTTCCAATCTCTCCATATAAAAACTAAGACTTTCACAATTTTAAAGAAAAAAAAAAAAAATAAGTGGTATAATTTTCTCTCACTTAAAAAAACAAAAACCTTAACCTTACAAGGATACCATAATGTTTGGCAACAAATACAAAGAACAATTGCAACGCACTTTAGAGGAAAATAAACTCTTAAAAGCAAAATTGCAAGAAATGACAGAAAAAAATAAGTCTCTTGAAGAAGCATTGCAAGCAACTCAAACTCAAAACTCTGATACAGGAGACTGCATTGGAACTTTTAGAAATATGACACTTTCTTTAGCTAAAGGCTGTGGTGTTAATCTTAAAGTCTTACAAGACGATTTTGGTAAATCCATTGATTTGCTGTATAACGCAAGAAGAATTGCTGAAGAAAACAAACAAAATACTTCAGAAACACAAAACACCTTAGTAGAGGGGCTTTCTAGTATGGGAGCTAGACTTTCTGAATTTGGCGATATGATTACACAAGTACAAAATGATTTTACAGCAATTTCTGGTGTTATTGCATTAATTACAGATATTTCTGATCAAACAAACTTGCTAGCATTAAATGCCGCCATTGAAGCAGCAAGAGCTGGGGAACACGGAAGAGGATTTGCAGTCGTTGCAGATGAAGTAAGAAAACTAGCAGAGCGCACACAAAAAGCTACAAAAGAAATTGAAATGAACATACAAGTAGTCAAGCAAAATTTCTCTGAAGTGCAGACTTCCACAGAACATATTATCAAAGATATGGAAACTCTTGGTGCACAAAATGATACGCTAGAAAAAATTAATTGTTCTGCTGATGAAATCTATAATGATACTTACCAAATTCTTGTTACAACATTTATAGGACTTGTAAAACTTGATCATTTACTTTTCAAAACAAATGGCTATCGTGCAATTTTCAATGAGGATTTAGAGGCGAAATTTGTAGGACATCACGATTGTCGTTTAGGTAAATGGTATGATAGCGGAAATGGAAAGCAATTCTTTTCAATGCTTCCAAGCTACGCGAAATTAGAGCCATTCCACAAAGAAGTGCATGATAATATTGTTGCTGCACACGAGATCTTAAAACAACATGGAAACACACGCGACTGCCTAGATCAAATCTATGATTACTTCAAAAAAGCTGAAGAGGCAAGCGATGGTGTTGTCTTATGCTTAGATAATCTAGTACAAGAAAAACTCTCTTCCCTCTCTTAAAAATGGATTCCTTTTTGGAATTCCAACTTTTAAATCTTGCTACCATTAGCACTTTTTAGCTCCGCTTCCTCTGCTTCAATGGATTCTAAAATCTCCGCATAAGTTTCTAGTGATAGCTTTGCTTGCTCTTCATCAATCTTTCCCATCACATAGCCAATATGCAAAAGCACATAATCTCCAATATTAACTTCTTCTTGCATTAAATCCAAACTTGCTTCACGCATAACACCAAGTGTATCAAGCATTACCATATTATTTTCTTTATCAACAGAAATCACTTTAGAAGGTATGGCTAGACACATAATTTTGCTCCTTTTTTTGCTGTAAAAATGCGCAGAATTTCTTCAAAGATTCCTTGTTTTTGGAGGATAGCAAAAACAATGGAATCTCTTTTTTAAGTTTTGCTAAATCCTCTCTAACGCGCTCTATCTTAAAGTTAAAAATTTCTATTAAATCCGCTTTAGAAATCACCACCGCATCAGCGCACAAAAACATTGTAGGGTATTTTAGCACCTTATCATCGCCTTCTGGAGTGGACAGCAAAACAATATTCATATTTGCCCCTAAATCATAGCTTGCAGGACAAACAAGATTTCCCACATTTTCAATAAACATAAACTCTTTCAAATCTCCTTGATTGCGCAATTTTTCAAGTGCGTCTTTAATCATTAAAGCTTCTAAATGGCAAGCTTCTCCTGTGGTAATTTGATAAGCATTTACCCCAAAGCGTGCTAAACGCTCCGCATCACGATTTGTTTGCAAATCCCCTTCCACCACGCTAAAGCCTAACAACTTCTCTTTTGCGATATGCTCTAATAGCGTTGTTTTGCCACTTCCTGGGGAACTCATAAGATTTACCACAAAAACGGAATCCTTTTTGTAAATCTCGCGCAACTCCATTGCCACTTTATCATTTTTAGAAAGAATCCTCTGCCCAACTTCTATGCTTTTTATAGAGTTTTTCATCGCTATTTCCTTAGCAAAAATTACTGCATAATAGCGCATTTTTCTTTAAAGACTTGCTAAACTTTAAGCACTTCTTACTGCAAATGCGCTATTATGCGCCATTTATTTTTAGGATTATCCATGCAAAATGTTATAGAATTTTCTAATGAAGCAACACTGCCCACGCAATTTGGAGAGTTTAAAATCCGCTCTTTTAGAGAAAAAACTCATAATCACATCCTAGAACATCTTGTGATTAAAACGCAAAATTTACCACAAAATCCCCTTGTGCGTGTGCATTCAGAATGTCTAACAGGAGATGCACTTCTTAGCCTAAAATGTGATTGCGGAGACGAGTTGCACGCCACTCTAAAAAGAATCCAAAAAGAGCAAGGAATGGTGATTTATCTCCGTCAAGAAGGCAGAGGTATTGGGCTTTTTAACAAAGTTAATGCTTATGCCCTGCAAGATACAGGGCTTGACACAGTGGAAGCAAATTTAGCATTAGGCTTTAAAGAAGATGAACGCGATTATAGCGTGGTAAAATTCATCTTTGATTTTTACAAACTCACACAAATTCGCTTGCTTACCAATAATCCTAGCAAAATCAATACTTTTAAAACAATGATAAAAGTTATAAGAGAGCCAATCTTGACACAATGCAATCAACACAATTCCCACTATCTTGCTATTAAAAAAGAAAAAATGGGGCATTTACTCTAAGGAATCCAAAATGCAAACAAAAATTGATTTTAAAGAAGCCAAAGAAATTTTATACTCCCAAAACATCGCTCCATTAGGAATTGATCGCGTGTTTTTACATGATGCTTTAGGACGCATTTTAGCAAATACTATTTTAGCCCCTTCTAATATGCCAAATTTTCCGCTATCAAGAATGGATGCTTATGCGTTTAACTCCACTTTTAAGGACGCTAAGTGCTTTCAAATCCTAGCAGAAAACCCCGCTGGAAATGCGATTCCAACTTTACCCCTTGATGCCCCCTTTGCCATTAAAACTTTCACAGGAGCTAAAATTCCCAAAAATGCCGATATGCTAGCTCCCATTGAAGATTGTCAAGTGGAACAAAATAATCTCAAGCAAAATTTTCTCAAAATACACGCACTGCCACACATCGGACAACACATTCGCCAAGTGGGAGAAAACTATAAAAAAGGCGAAATGCTACTTCAAAAAGGCACACGCCTAAACGCTCATCATATAGGACTTTTAGCAAGTTTAAACCAAGTCTTTGTAGAAGTTTTCACACGCCCAAAAGTGGGAATCCTAGTAAGTGGCAATGAACTTTTAGAATTAGGCGAAATCCCAAGCAATACCCAAGATCTCTACAATACAAATGGACATTTACTGCTGGCTAAAGTGCTAGAAAATGGCGGAATCCCAAAACTATACCCCATTTTAAAAGATGACAAAGCACAAATAGAATCTAATGTGCAACTAGCCTTAGATGAATGTGATATGGTAATAAGTAGTGGTGGAGCAAGCGTTGGAGATTACGACTTTATCACAGCACTTTGCAAGAAAAGAGAAAAAGAAGTGATTTTTAAAGGAGTGCAAATCAAGCCTGGACAGCATATTATTTATGCGCATTTTAATCAAAAGCATTTTTTTGCATTACCCGGCTTTCCAAACTCCACGCTAGTAACCTTTGAACTCTTTGCTAAAGAGATTTTACTCCGTCTCTTAGGCACAAAACCAACAATCACAGCGCTTAAGATTCCACTTAATCAAAATATTAACAAAAACGATACACGCCTAGAATTTCGTGTGTGTAATGTGCGCAATCTCAATGGAAGTTTTAGCATTGATTTTCAGGGAAAGAAGGACTTCCAAAGCGCGATTTTAAATAACTTCTGTCCCCTTGATAACGCACAAGTGGGACTTTGCATTTTAGATTCCAACAAACAAAGTGGAGAGATTGTAGAAGTAATTTTGCTCTAGTGTTTTTGTGCTACTAGCCTTGCTACAAGTGCAAGGTTGGAATCTTTTTTGCGTTCTATCAATGCTTCTTCATAAAATAAAATCTCTAGATCCAAAAACGCCTTTAATAACTCATTCTTTCGCAACAAATGGTTAGAATCGCTAGCAAAGGCATTTTGCGATTCCACATTGCTTAAAGCAAAAGTTTCAAAAACCAAAATTCCACCCCTTTTTAACCCTTCAATCATATAAGGAAACAAACGCCTATCCAAAAAATAACTATTACAAATCAAATCATAACTACAAATTGGAATCCTAAATGTATCCAAATCTACACATTGTGTGTTAATCCCACTCTCGCCTTGCAACGCGTTAATTGCATAACTTGAAATATCCACACTCTCCACGCTAAAGCCACAATCACGCATAAATCTAGAATTTCTCCCCATTCCGCAAGCAATATCCAACGCCTTGCCAACTTTCGCCTTTGCAATATGCACCCTTAAAAGCTCCAAAGGCTTAATTGGAACTGGGCTTTCTTTGTGACGCATATCCCACTTTAGCGCATCACTCTCCATTAATCACAATACCGCTTCAAAATATCCCCATACGCGTCAATGCGCCTATCTCGCAAAAAGGGCCAAATGCGGCGCACATCTTCACTGCGCTTTTTATCCCACTCAAAATACAAAATCTCTTCCTTCTCCACACTTCCTAAAGCTAGCAACTCCCCTTGCGCGCCATATGCAAAGCTAGAACCCCAAAAACGGATTCCATCTATCACACCGCTAGAATCTCTCTCAAACCCCACGCGATTAATTGCTACCACAGGAATTCCATTTGCAACGCTATGCCCTCTTTGCACCGCTATCCAAGCTTTCCTTTGACGCTCTTTTTCTTCCTTGCTATCCACATCAAACCAGCCAATAGCCGTGGGATAAATCAAAATTTCAGCCCCCTTTAACGCCATAATTCTTGCCGCTTCAGGATACCACTGGTCCCAACACACAAGCACCCCAAGTTTTCCAAGGCTTGTTAAAATCGGCTCAAACCCTAAATCCCCAGGAGCGAAATAAAACTTCTCATAAAATCCCGGATCATCAGGTATGTGCATTTTGCGATACTTTCCAGCTATACTGCCATCATTTTCAAATACCACCGCAGTATTATGATACAGCCCAGCACTACGGCGTTCAAATAGCGAAGTTACAAGCACTACTCCACATTCTTTTGCCACCTTAGAAAAATATACACAATCCTTTTCAAATTCTAAAGCATAGTCAAAAAACTCCACATTCTCACTTTGGCAAAAATACTCTCCACTATGCAACTCTTGCAATAATACAAGTTTCGCACCAAGAGCTGCCGCTTCTTTAACCTTTTGCGCGGTAAAGTCTTGCGTTTTTGCCTTATTTTCCTTATATGCGTGCTGAACCAAAGCCACCTTAATCATTCTCTCCCCCTAATAATCATCGCCTTCATAGTCGCTATCATTGTTACTATAATCATCTTCATCATACAAAAATCTATCGCTATCTTCATATTCTGAACCATAACCATCATACTCTTCTTCTTCAAAATCTTCAATCTCATCTTCTTCAAAAGGTTTTGCTATTATTTTCATTTTTTATTCCTTTTTTAAAATTAAAGCAACCGCTTCACTTGCTAAACGCAATCCAAAGCTAGCTGTTACACCACTAAAGCTTCCAAGCTCCTTGCATTTAGGGACTTCTGGGCTAAACGCCACCATAAAATCCCCCTTAAATTCTCGTTTCTTAAGCTCTTCTCTAAACTTCCTTGCAAACTTATCACCATAGCTTTTCCAAATAGAAGCAAACTGAATCTCTGAAGGATCAAGTTTTTTTGCGCTCCCAGTGGAAACAAGTAAATGAGGCATTTTCTCCTTTATAAGCATCTTTTTAGGCTTGTTTGCAATCTTTAGCGCTAGAGCAACCTTTGCATCAATATCATCAATGGCATCAATTACAATATCATACACACTAAAGTCAAAATTATCAATAAAATCCTGCGTAACTTTGGAATCCAAACTTAAAATCCCCTGATATTCCTGTGATAAAACTTCCACTTTTTTACGCCCTACACCTTCAAAAGAACCAATTTGCCGATTTTGATTGCTTTCATCAAACACATCATAATCCACAATGCAAATTTTCCCAACACCTGTGCGATACAAGCAATCTAGCGCGAAACTCCCAACGCCCCCAACACCAAGCAATAACACACTAGAATTTTGTAATTTTTGGAATCCATTTTCCTTAAAAAGCAACAAAGTCCTAGCAAAACGCTTATTTTGCATCTAGCCACTCCTTAAGCCCACTTAAACGCGTGCGTGCAGTAAAATCAAGCGTGATAGGCGTAATAGAAACATAGCCTTGATTAATCGCGCTAAAATCAGAGAGTTCCCCATTTTCTCGCTCACTCCAAGCAAGCGGATGTAAGCCTAGCCAATAATACTCTTCCCCGCGTGGATTCCTATGCAAATGCGCATCATTCCCATAAGTGCGGATTCCAAGCTCTGTTATTTGCATTCCTTTGCAATCTTGTGGCTTTAATTGCGGAATATTCACATTCAAAAACTCCCTAAAGCCCAAAGGATAAGAGCTTTCAAGGATTTTTTTTGCAAGCGTATAAATGCTCTCTTTTGCAAGCGCAAAATCAAAGCCAAAATGATTTTTATCCTTTAACACTTGCGAAACTGCTAAAGATGGAATCCCGTGCAAAACACCTTCCATAGCTGCACTTGCTGTGCCAGAATAACTTACATCTTCTCCCATATTTGAGCCAATATTAATTCCACTTACAATTAAATCAGGCTTTACTCCTTCATCATAAAGCGCATTAAGTGAGAGATAAATACAATCTGTTGGACTTCCATCATCTAATTTATAAAAATCATCTTCAAGCTTAATAAAGCGCAAAGGGCGGGTTAGCGTCATTCCATGCCCGCAAGCGGATTTTTCACTTGCTGGAGCTACAATTACACAATGCCCCAAAGGGCTTAACGCTTCTTTTAGTGCTAGTAATCCCGGGGATTCATAACCATCATCATTTGTTATTAAAATGCGTTTCAAAATTTTCCTTTAAATATCAAAATAATTGCTTAAAAGTCTGTTTAAGTGCTTTTTAGCAGGCTTATTTAGAGCTTCAATCTGTCTTAATATGGAATCTTGTAAGAGCTTTGCATTCTCTCTTGCACCATCTAAACCTAGCAAATTCACATAACTATTTTTCGCGCTATCATTATGCGTAGGCTTCCCCGCTTCTTGCGTGCTTTGCGTGGAGTCAATCACATCATCACGGATTTGAAAAAACAATCCCAAATCTAAACCTAACTGATACAAGCTTCTGCGCGTTTTTTTATCACACTCTGCAATCATCGCTCCCATTTCAAAAGAAGCAGCGATTAACTTTGCTGTTTTATTTAAGTGGATAACCCTAAGTTGTTCCAAAGGCAGTTTTTCTCCTTCAAAGTGGCAATCTAACGCTTGTCCTAGCACCATTCCATAGATTCCACCATTATAGCTTAAGGACTCTATAAGTTTAATCTTTATCTTTGGCTTTAACTTAGAAGTTGCAATTAAATAAAACGCTTGTGTATTTAACCCATCGCCTGCTAAAATTGCTAAAGCTTCATCGTATTTTTTATGCAGAGTCACACAACCACGCCTAAATGGCGCATTATCCATTGCTGGCAAATCATCATGTATTAAAGAATAAGTGTGCAAAATTTCTAGCGCAAGTGCTGGCGCGAAGGCTAACTTCACATTTTCTACCTTATAACTTGCTACAATGCTTAAAAGTAACTTAGGACGGAATCGCTTTCCACCATTTAGCACAATTTCCCAAAGCGCGTTTTCATAATTTGGATGAAAATTTGGAATTTTTGGAGAACTCTCCTTTAAATACACTTCAAATTCTTTAAAAACTAAATCTAGTGTCTTCACTTAAAAGCCCCTGTGTTAGAGAAATTTGCGACTCCCCCACTCCTTTATCATTTACATCAATAAAAAACTGAAAATCATCGCGTGAGATTAACCAACGCTGTTTTTTATCTGCATATTCCCCCAACAAGTGGATAATCGCGTCATTCCCCCTTGGTGCATCGTGCTGATTTACACGCAACACCCTATCGCCAACCCTCAAGCGTTCAAAGCCGTCCTTGGCGTCCCTACCCACATAAGTAATCACAAAATTATCACTCACACCAATATGCACGCGTGAGAAAAAATTATCAGGCAGCAGCATTCCACCACGCAGCTTATCTACTTGCGCTTGCACTTCCATACTTACACCATTACGCTTAATTTGCACAGGCACAACTAAGCCTTTTTTTAAGTCAAACACCACACGCCGAAAACTTGCTAAATTTGAAATCATCTCCCCATTAATAGAAGTAATCACATCACCATATTTAAAAGGATTCTTTTTAAAGAAGGGATCAACTACACTCACTTCTACACCACTTGCATTTTCCACCACACGCACGCCAATATCCCCATAATAAACAGAATCGCTATTAACAAATCTATCCAAATACGCCTTTTCTATAAAGGCATTTCCACCAATTCCGATTCCATATATATGATCGCAAATCGTGCTAATTAAGCTATTTTGAAAAGTCGGAGTATTAAGCGTTGCAAAATCAATAGGGCTTTGCATTCTTGTTGCAATCTTACCACTTACGCTATCTTTTGGATTCACACTTGCCATTTCATCTTCTAAAATTTCTTTATTAATTATCTTAAGATTTATCGGCTCTAACGCCCCTTTAGATTCTAAAAGATACATTCCTACAAAAGGATCGTGCTTTAGCACCTTATAGCCACGCGGCTCTTGCTTGGGAGAATACACAAACAACACCGCCTTTGTTCCTAAAGAATCAATCGCAACTCCATAAGTGCTTCCCACACGCTCCATAGACAAAGCCGCCCTTTTTTCACACGCCTTAAAATCATATGCAAAACTAGAAACACCAAAACACAATAACCCAGCAATAACACTTTTAAAAACTCTCATAATCACCCCTTTAACGGAAAATCGCCCAAGTTTCCAAGCATTTGCATTGCCATATTTTTGCGATTAGATTCCACACTTTTTAGCACATCATTTAACGCAATCATTAACAAAATCTGCAAAGATTCCTTATCCTCAAATAAGGAATCATCAATGCTAATATCAATAATTTCACCTTCACCATTTGCGCTTACACTCACCAAACCACCACCACTTTTAGCACTTAGCACAACTTCTTTATTTGCTTCTTGTGCATTTTGAAACTTTTCTTGTAAATCGCCTAGCGTTTTTGCCAGCTCTTTTGGATCAAACATTTCCTAACTCCTTTTTAATCGCTACAATTTGATTATTTTCATCTACTAAAACAACTTTGGGCTCATAGCCTTTAAGCTCATCTTGCGTGTATTGCGCATACGCCATTACAATAATCTTATCCCCCACTTGCACCTTGCGTGCTGCTGCTCCATTTAAGCACATATCTCCACTTTTACCTGTGATTACATAAGTAGAAAACCGCTCTCCATTATTAATATTAACAATATCCACCTTTTGCCCCTCTACTAATCCTGCTGCTTGCATCAAAGCAATATCAATTGTAATAGAACCCACATAATTCAAATTTGCATCACTCACACTTGCGCGATGGATTTTGCTATATAACATCGTAAGATTCACAACTCATTCCTTGCTTAACTTCAAAATTTCAGTATTTTAGCACAAGAAGCAACCACAACGCAAACAAAAAGCATAACCACTTCACATTTATTTTAGCTTTTCAAAGTAAAATACACCCCAAGTTTTCAAGGAGAATCTTTGCAATATTATCTAAAAGCCCTTTTAAAATATGGAATCTTAAATGCACTAAGCCTTGTGTTTTTAGCCTGTTCAGCCACTCTCCCGGATTCAAAATCCCTAACAAACTCTTTACAATCAGAGTTTAACAACACTAGCTTAATTAGTCTAAATAACTCTAATGCTAAAAAACTAACCACAAACCCAAAGGAACAAATAGAACTTTTATTTTTAGATTCCAACTTAAATGCACTTTTTGATCTTGCTCTAAGCAAAAATTTAGATTTACAAATCGCGCAAGCAAGAATTTTGCAAGCGCAATCCCAACTAAAAAGCGCTTGGGGCTCTTTATTCCCACAAATTAATAGCACACTTAATACAAGCACAAACCACACACGCACAGACACAACCCCCACTCTAAAAACCCACACAAACAACACACAAATAGGTGCGACACTCTCTTGGGAGCTTGATCTTTTTGGCAGATTAAGACACACCAAAAACGCTAAAGAATCTCTTTACCAAAAATCCATACAAGACTTAGAAAACGCTAAAATCACTCTATTTGCCGATATTGCTACACTTTATTTTACCCTACTTGAAACACAGCAAAATTTAATTTTAACCAAAGAAAACATAACCCACTACCAAGAAGCCCTAGAGCTCACGCGCCTAAAAGTAGAAAATGGCTTGCTTGATAGCACAGAACTTTTTGAAAAACAAGATTTATTAACACAAGAACAAAACACACTAGAAACACTAAAAAGCCTTGAAGTAGAGAGCAAAAATGCGCTTTTAATTCTTTTAGATTTAGATTCCAACCTTCTACCCTTTAAAATCTCCCAAACTCTACCCACGCCAAAAATATATTTTAACCTTACAAATCTCCCAGCAGATACGCTACTTTCTCGCCCTGATATTAAGGCTTCACTCTTAAGTCTCCACGCACAAATCTACACAAAGGCAAACGCAAAGGCAAGTTTATTTCCTATTATTTCCATTAGCGCAAATATTAATGAAATTTTAGATTCTAGCACACAAGCAAGTGGTAATCTCGCTTGGGGGCTTGCAAGCTCGCTTAGTGCGCCTATTTTAAATCGCACACAACTCACCCAAAACTACTTTTTGCAAGATGCGCTTTTAAAAGAATCTTATTTAATACTCCAAAAATCCCTAAAAAATGCATTTTTTGAAATTGAAAATGCAAGCTTTAATGTAAAGAGCGCACACACCCAGCTCCAAAACAGCCAAAAACGCCTAGAAAATGCACAAAATTACTATAATTTTTCCCTAAATCGCCACTCCATAGGCTTAATTGATTTAAGAGAACACTCCCTAAATAGCGCTTCTTTAAACAATGCCAAAAAATCCCTAAACACAGCACATAGTGAGAATCTAAAAACACTCATTAGCCTTTATAAAGCCTTTGGAGGAAACTTAAATTTACAAAAGGATTTTAATGCAAACCCCTAAAGAAATCTTAAACACACTAAATCCCAAGCGTAACTACAAAAAGCTTTTCATTATCATCTCAAGCACAGCTTTAAGCGCACTTTTGCTTATAATGCTTTTATTTTGGCTAAAAAACAAAGAGCCAAATTACACCTACACTACACAGCCTGCTAAAATTGGGGATATACAAACTTCCATTAGCGCAAATGGCACACTATCCCCCACACACGAAGTTTCAATTGGTTCTGTGATTTCTGGGATTGTGCTTGAAGTGCTTGTTGATGTAAATGATGAAGTCAGCAAAGGGCAAATCTTAGCAAAAATTGATAGTGAAAGCATTGAGCAAAACTTATTACGCCTTGAAGCACAGCTTGCAAGCGCCAAAGCCCAACTAAAAAGCGCGCAAGTCAATTTAGATGAAAAAAAATGGCAATACCAGCAACTCCAAACACTCCATCAAAAAACACAAGGTAAAACTCCTTCAAAGCTAGATCTACAAAGCGCCAAAACCGCTTATAACGCAGCGCTTAGTGAAGTTGGAATCAAAGAAGCAAGCATCACAGAGATTGAAACTTCTATCCGCTCCACACAAGTAGATTTAAAAAACGCCCATATCACAACTCCCATTGATGGGGTAGTGCTTAGTCGCTCCATTGAAGTGGGGCAAAGTGTAGCAGCTAGTTTTCAAGCTCCTGAATTTTTTATCATCGCAGAAAGCTTAGAAGAAATGGAGCTTAATGTTAGCATCTCTGAAGCAGATATTGGCAAGGTTGCAATAGGACAGGAAGTGCATTTTAGCGTAGATTCCTATCCAAATAAAACCTTTAGCGCTAAGGTTGATCGCGTGAATTTTGGCGCAAATGAAAGCACAGATAATATTGTATCCTATGAAGCACGCATTAGTGTAGATAACAAAGACTTGCTATTACGCCCAGGAATGAGCGCCACTGCTGACATCACAACAAAAAGTGTCAAAAACGCTCTACTTATTCCAGCAAGCGCATTATACTTTTCCCCTAGCACACAAGAAATAAAAAAACAAAAAAGTAGCTTTAATCCCTTTGGTTCAATGCGCCGCCCAAAAAGCAACACCACACAAAAGCAAGCAAACTCTAGTGTATGGATTTTAGAAAACAAAATCCCAAAAGAAATCCCCATTGAAGTTGGTATTAGCGATGGAATTTTCACACAAATCTTTAGCGATTCTATCACACAAGGCACAGAAATTATTCTCTCCCAAAGAATAGAAAAATGACAGAATTTATCACCTTAGAAAATCTCCATAAAACCTATGGCAAGCCACCAAACACCTTTGAAGCCTTGCGTGGCGTGAATCTTTCCATCACACAAGGAGAGTTTGTAGCACTTATGGGACCTAGCGGAAGCGGCAAAAGCACGCTAGCAAATATTCTAGGTTGCTTAGACAGCCCTACAAGTGGAATCTATAATTTTTGTGGCGTAAATATAAGCACCCTAAACCTTAAGCAAAAAGCACTTTTGCGCCGCAATTACATCGGCTTCATCTTTCAAGGCTTTAATCTACTTCCACGCACAACAGCCCTAGAAAATGTAGAACTCCCCTTGCTTTATCGCCAAATCCCAAGAAAAGAAAGGCTAAAAAGCGCTATGGAAGCTCTAGCAATGGTAGGCTTAGAACAATGGCACAACCACCAAAGCAACGCCCTAAGTGGTGGGCAACAACAGCGCGTAGCAATCGCAAGAGCCATTGTTTCTAAGCCCTTATTCTTACTTGCTGATGAACCCACAGGAA
Organism: Helicobacter winghamensis ATCC BAA-430; assembly: GCF_028751035.1. NCBI lineage: Bacteria > Pseudomonadati > Campylobacterota > Epsilonproteobacteria > Campylobacterales > Helicobacteraceae > Helicobacter > Helicobacter winghamensis. The sequence continues at coordinate 1,086,561 of NZ_CP063533.1, forward strand.
ACCTTGATACAACGCGCAGTGTAGAGATTATGGAAATCTTAAAGCAGCTAAATATGGAATCTAAAATCACAATTTTAATGGTAACACATGAGCCAGAAATGGCGCAATACTCCACACGCAAAATTGAATTTTTAGATGGTAAAATCAAAAGTGATTCTTCTACAAAATCCAATCCAAGGGGAATCTAATGCTTCTAAATGCTTTTTTTCTAGCCTTCCGCCAAATCAAGCGTAACTTTTTGCGCTCCCTTCTAACAATGCTAGGAATCATCATTGGAGTTAGCGCAGTGATTATTATGATAACACTTGGTAATGGCACAACACAGGTTGTAACACAACGCATTAGTAGCCTTGGTAGCAATATCTTGTTAGTTTTTCCCGCACGCACGCAAAACATCGGTGGAATCGGTAGAAAACAATTTAGCCTAAATGAAATTAAAGCCCTAAATCTACAAATAGCGCATCTAGCACGCGCCATCGCCCCACTATCTTCTACTTCAGCTCTTGCGCAATTCCACAAAGAAAACACTCAAACACAAATCCAAGGCATAGATTCCGCCTATTTTCTAGCCACAAACTGGGCAATCACTAGCGGAAGGGAATTTGAAGCAAGTGATTATAGAGCAGGAAGTAATGTTTGCATTATTGGAAAAAGCGTGCAAAAAAATCTTTTTGACAAAAGCTCTACAAACCCCCTAGGAAGCAGAATCAAACTTAATAATATCGTATGTGAATGTATAGGAATCCTAGAAGAAAAGGGGCAAGGCGCTATGGGCAACGATCAAGATGATGTGATTTTACTCCCCTTAAAAACCTATCAAAGAAGCATTTTAAAATCAAGCTCACTTTATAATATCTCACGCATTATGATTTCCCTAAAAGATAATGTAGATTCCACACAAGCACTCGCACAAATCACAGACACATTACGCCAAATCCGCAACATTAGAAGCGGGCAAAAAGACGATTTTGAAATAATGGACACTAAGCAAATTATAAATATTATGCAAAACACCACTTCCACACTCACATTATTTTTAAGCGCGATAGCAGGTGTTAGCCTAATTGTAGGTGGAATTGGGATTATGAACATTATGCTAGTTTCTGTAACAGAGCGCACAAAAGAAATCGGCACGCGCATAGCCATAGGCGCATTACAAAGTGAAGTGCTTTTACAATTTTTAATAGAAGCTCTAACCCTAAGCGCGCTTGGCGGAATCGTAGGGATTATCTTAGCATTCTTTCTTGCATTTGGAATTTGCCAAATTATGGACTTACCCTTTGTCTTTGATTACACAATTGCATTTATTGCCTTTTTGTTTTCTGCCTGCATAGGGATTTTATTTGGCTATCTCCCAGCAAGACGCGCTTCAAGGCTAAACCCTATTGATGCCCTAAGACATGAATAAATAAATTAAACATCGTAACAACATCACTTTTATCTTGTAAATTATGTGTTTATAAATATCCTTATAGATACTTGCATACAATGCCCATCTATATCGCACACCCGACATAATATGCCTTGTCGCATAAGCCTCATACAGTTACTTTCAATCCAGTGCTTTTTATTATCCAAAACCTAAGATTATCAAAATTTAATAGTTACATTATTTCTCATTGACTAATTTACTGTAAATAATGTGCCTTTTTCGTGAATATTGTGCATTAAAAAATCATATAAAACAGATAAATCCTTACCACTTGATAAAAACATTTCCTTTTGATTTTCTAACAAAAACTTTGCTGCTTTAAGTTTTGTTACGATTCCACCTGTAGCAAAAGCGTTATTTGGCGATGCTTCTGCACAAAGCTCATCATTAGAGATTTCTGTTACCACTTTTCGCATTTTTGCATTAGGATTCTCTTTTGGATTTTCTTCAAAATATGCATCAATATCACTTAAAATTGCCAATAATCGCGCACCAAAAAAATGTGCTACATGCGCTGAAAGTTGATCATTATCCCCAAAACCTAGATATTTTAGCTCCCCTGTTGCAATCACATCATTTTCATTAATGATAGGCAATACCTTATTTGCAAGCAAAACTTCCATTGCATTGCGCGCATTATGGGTATGTTTTCTAGAGTCAAAATCATAAGCAGTAAGCAGCATTTGTGCAGTTATAATATTATATTTCCTAAAAATATCTGCATAAATTTCCATCAATAAAGGCTGTCCAATAGCCGCTAAGGCTTGTTTATTACTAAGATTTTCTTTATCTAGTTTTACTTCTGTATATCCAGCAGCTACTGCACCAGAACTTACCAAAATCACTTCATAAACACTTCTAAGCTTTGCAATTAATTGTGCCAAAGCTTTAATCCGCTCTAAATTAATGCTTTGGTTTTCTACCAAAATCGCACTGCCAACCTTAATAACTATTCTATTGTTTTTTTTATTTTCTTCTATTTTATTTTTTTGCATTTTTCATTCTTTAGATTCTCTTAGGCTTGCATAAAGCAAATGCTTTAGGGATTCTACATTTTCGCCACTAACACTTGAAGCTCCTAGCACAAAAAGCGGTTTTGAAAAATCAAATTTCACACTAAAATCATTTGCTTCTTTTTGAATAAAACAATTTGGAATTTGAGCGTGTTTTTTAAGATTGCATTCTAAGTGCTTTACAAAAGACTCTACAAGCTCTCCTGCATTCTCCACTGCATCACTTTTTGAAAACATAATACCAAAAGGGCGATTTTCAAGCTTTTTGCTAAACTTACTCACTTCTAAGCGCAACACACTAAATTGCTCTTGTATATCTCTATAATTTGCCAAATCCAAAACAAAAAGCAAAAATTGTGTTCGCTCAATATGGCGCAAAAACTCAATTCCTAATCCCTTCCCTTCACTTGCACCACCGATAATCCCAGGAATATCAGCAATCACAAAAGATTGATAATCCCCTACATTTACAATACCAAGACTTGGAATTAAAGTAGTAAATTCATAATTTGCAATTTCTGGTTTCGCATTAGATAGCACCGATACAAGCGTGGATTTGCCAACATTTGGAAATCCCACAAGTCCAACATCTGCAATAAGTTTTAGCTCCAAGCGGAGAATTTTTTCAATCCCGGGTAAGCCTTTTTGTGCATAAGTTGGGCGTTGATTTGTAGCACTTTTAAAATGCACATTCCCTAGCCCTCCTTTGCCACCTTCTAAAAATAACACTTTTTGTGATTCATCCAATAAATCTAAAAGCAACTCACCACTTTGACTATCAAAAACTTGAGTTCCAGGTGGCACAACAATAACTAAATTCTCACCCTTTTTTCCATACTTATTGCGTCCCTCTCCTGGGCGTCCATTTTGCGCCTTAAAATGTTTGTGTCCTCTAAAATGCGAAAGTGTATCTGTATTTCTATCTACTTGAAAATACACATTTCCGCCCTTGCCACCATCGCCCCCATCAGGACCTCCATTAATGACAAATTTTTCACGGCGAAACGAAACTGCACCTTCTCCACCTTTACCAGAGGATACAAAGATTTCAACACGATCAACAAACATTAAATTACCTTAAAAACGAAAAATTTAAGATTCCAACTTTGGAATCTTAAAAATGTAGAAAGCTTAAGAAGCTGGGAGAATAGAAACTTTTTTGCGATTTCTATCTTTTCTTTCAAAAGAAACAATTCCATCAATTAATGCAAAAATTGTGTGATCCTTACCCATTCCTACATTATTTCCGGGATGCACTTTTGTCCCTCTTTGACGGATAATAATATTTCCCGCACGCACAAACTGCCCTCCAAACTTTTTAACACCTAAACGGCGTCCCGCAGAATCGCGGTTATTCTGGGTGCTACCCTGACCTTTCTTGTGTGCCATTCTAACTCCTTAAATGCTGCAATCTAGCCTGAGATTTTAACAACACGCACACGCGTAAAATCTCTTCTAAAACCGCGCTTAGTTTTGCTGTCTTTTCTACGGCGTTTCTTAAAAGTAATGACTTTTTTGCCTCTGCCCTCATTGATAACCTCAAGCTCAACTTTTGCACCACTCACATAAGGCGCACCAAGCTTAATATCATCTCCATTACAGATGGCTAAAACTTCAGCTACTTCAACTTTTGACTTTGGCTCAAGGTTTAAGCAATCTAGCAAAATAATATCACCTTCGCTCACCTTGTATTGTTTGCCTCCATTCGCAATGATTGCATACATATACAATTCCTTAAAATTTGAAGTTATTTTTATTAAGAACTAATAAAAGGCTGGATTCTATCTTAATTTTTATTAATAAAACTTTAATCTACAAGCGCAATACATTCAATCTCTACAAGTGCATTTTTTGGCAAAGTTTTCACTCCAATAGTGCTTCTAGCTGGCTTATGCTCCCCAAAAAATTCCGCATAAATTGCATTTACAATTCCAAAATCATCCATATTGCTTAAAAAAATCGTTGTTTTAATAACCTTATCCATACTACTATTTCCAGCTTTTAGAACTTCTTTTAGATTATTTAGCACTTGTTTTGTTTGCGTGCTAATATCGCCTTGCAACTCCCCTTGTGGAGTAAGCCCAATTTGCCCCGAAGTATAAAGCATTCCATTTGCCTTAATTGCCTGAGAATAAGGACCAATAGCTTGTGGCGCATTTTGCGTTGTGATAATTTCCATTAGATTTTCCTTTACTTTTTAACATAATTTATTATAGAATTATAGCTCATTTCATTTTTAAGGATTCCTTTATGCAATCACTTTTAAAAATTTTTACTGCTGGCATTCTTAGTCTTAGCACAACAGCTTTATATGCTGATAATTTTGTCTCTCCAAAGCCACCTAAAAAACACGCATCCATTTCACCTTTAACACCTTTTGATGAAGCATTAAAAAGAGAGATGCAAAAATATCCTAAGGATTCTGCGTTTTTTATTGATGGGAGAACAGGCAAAATTATTTCCGTAAATAAACTTCCCAAAAAATTATCAAAACCAGCTCTAAAACCGGCTCCAAAACATCCGCACAAAGTTGCACCAAAACCCAAAAAAGCACCAAAAATTCCTTATGAGATGCAAGAAGAACGCATTGAGCTTTTACAATAGGCACTTTTATGGTAGAAGTTGAATTTTTAGGTCCACTTGGCAATCAAACCCACACAAGCAACGCCACAACCTTACACGCCTTAAAAGAGGAACTTCAAGCAATCCCAGAGATTAATGCTTGGCTAAAAGACTGCGCAATTGCTCTTAATAATACAATCATCTCTTCTTTGGATACTCCCATTAAAGATGGCGATAAAATCGCCCTACTTCCTCCAGTGTGTGGCGGATAATGCAAGATTCTTTATTAATCTTTGAGGGCGCATTAAACACAACAGAAATCTATACAAAATGGTGTGCTTTTGGAGCGGAGAATAACTTCGGAGCAAATGCGATTTTTACTGGAATTGTGCGTGCTGAAAATGATTGTGAAGGCTTGAGCTTTGATATTTACACTCCCCTTTTAGAACAATGGTTTAATGCGTGGTGCAAAAAAGCGCAAAAGCACGATACTTATCTAAAAATGGCGCATTCAAAAGGTGATGTCCTTAATCACCAAAGCTCTTATATGGCGGGAGTTTTTAGCTCCCAAAGACGCGCAACACTAGGGATTTTTGAAGATTTTATTGAAGATTTTAAGCACAATGCGCCCATTTGGAAATATGATTTAAAAAACAATCAACGCATTTACGCAAAAGAGCGCAGCCATCATCTCCCACATAGCGGACTTTTAAGTGGCTAATATGGAATCCAAAAAGGCATTATAATGCGTGCAATTGCATTTACGGGAAATTCCAATAGTGGCAAAACAACTCTTATTGAAAAACTTGCCCTTTACCTAAGAGAAAATGCGCCATACAAACGCATAGCAATCATTAAACACGATCCAAAGGATAAGGCACAGCTTGACACACAAGGAAAGGATTCCGCGCGTTTTTTTGAAAGTGGCGCAGATGTGGTAATTCTAGGAAACACACAAACAACTTTGCGTTTTCATAAAGCCTTAAGTATAGAATCCATAAAGACACAATTTAGCAGTTATGATTATCTTTTTGTAGAGGGCTTAAAGGAATTGCCTTTACCTAGGATTTGCGTGGCTAGAGATTTTTTTGATACACGCTTTTTACCCTTTATTCAAGCAATTGCTATAGATTCTAGCATCAAAAAAGAATCACTAGCTTCCTATAAACTTCAAATTCTAGATTTAGACAACCCTTTAGCAATACTAGAATGGATTAATACTTTTATCAAGGATATAGAATGAAACAAGCAAAAATAGGAATCCTAACTCTATCAGATCGCGCAAGTGCAGGGATTTACGAAGATATTTCAGGTAAGGCAATTTTAGAAACTCTACAAGAATATCTTATCACTCCATTTACTTATAGTTACTGCGTGATTGCTGATGATTTAGAACTCATTAAAGAGCAACTCATTGCACTTGCAGATAAAGAACAATGTGATTTGATTGTAACCACAGGTGGCACAGGTCCCGCTCCACGCGATGTTACACCAGAAGCCACAGAAGCGGTATGTGAGAAAATGCTCCCCGGATTTGGCGAACTTATGCGCCAAACTAGTCTAAAATATGTCCCAACAGCAATTTTATCACGCCAAAGTGCAGGAATTTACCACAAAAGCTTAATTATCAATCTCCCGGGCAAACCAAAATCCATCAGAGAATGTTTAGACGCAGTTTTTCCTGCTGTGCCTTATTGCCTTGATTTAATCGGTGCAGCGTATTTGAAAACAAATCCAGAAGTTATTAAAGCATTCCGCCCGAAGTCTTAAGGGCTAGTTTGCAATAATGTATGCTTTTAAAATTTTTTGCTCTTTTATAGGTTTATCTGCATAATCTGTTGGTGTATATTCTATTTTGCGCAATGTCTTAAAACTCTCTTCTTGGTGCTGTTTGCTAATCTCTCCAAAAATTGTATGCTTTCCATTTAAATGAGAAGCGCGTTTTGTAGTAATAAAAAATTGACTTCCATTGGTATTAGCCCCTGCATTTGCCATCGCTAAAATCCCGGCTCTATCAAAGGCATATCCCTTTGTAATTTCATCTTCAAAATCTTTTCCCCAAATAGACTCACCACCAAGCCCTGTTCCTGTTGGATCTCCTCCTTGAATCATAAACTGACGAATTACGCGATGAAAAAGAATTCCATTATAATATCCATTGTTAATATGTGTAACAAAGTTTTCCACTGCTTTTGGCGCAACTTGCGGAAATAATTCTAAAGTGATTTTGCCAGAAGTTGTCTCTAACACCGCTTGAATAACTTTAGCTTCTTGTGTATTCTTAATTTCTTGATCATTTTTAGCTTCTTGTGCATTTAAAAATACTGCACTAAAAACACTAAGCAAAAAGAGAATTAACGCTCTCATCATTATTTATCCTTCTAATCACTTCAGCAAACAAAGGCGCAACGCTTAAGATTTTAATCTTTTCACAACTCTGTTGCAATGGAATTGTATCTGTAACAATCACCTCATCAATCTCACTATTTGCAATTCTATCATAGGCTGGACCACTAAAAACAGCGTGTGTGCCAAGCGCAATCACACTTGTTGCACCCTTTTGTTTAAAGGCGCTTGCAGCCTTAACCATTGTGCCAGCAGTATCAATCATATCATCAATTAAAATTACATCCTTACCTTCCACACTTCCAATAACATTCATTACTTCACTTTCGTTTGCTTTTTCGCGTCTTTTATCAACTATAACAATATCAAGCCCTAAAAGTTTTGCAAAATATCTAGCACGCGCAACGCCTCCAATATCAGGACTTGCTACAATTGGATTTTTCAGATTTTTAGCAACAATATGCTCCTTAAATACAATAGAACCATAAAGGTTATCCACGGGAATATCAAAAAAGCCTTGGATTTGCCCAGCGTGTAAATCCATCGTAATTAAACGCGTAATTCCAGCGCATTGCAATAAGTCTGCAACGAGTTTTGCAGTAATTGGCACGCGTGGAGCTGCCTTTCTATCTTGTCTTGCATAGCCAAAATAAGGCATAATCGCATAAATGCTTTTTGCAGAACTTCGTTTTAGAGCATCTACCATTATTAATAATTCCATTAAATTATCGTTTGTTGGCGCACAAGTTGGCTGAATAATAAAAACATCTTTACCGCGCACACTCTCACATAAACGCACACTAATCTCTCCATCACTAAAACGCGCAACTTCCGCTTTAGATAACTCAATATCTAAAACTCTAGCAACATTATTAGAAAACTCCTTATGCGCACTCCCCGTAAAAACTCTAAAATCTTGCATAAACAAGCCCTTTTGTGTGAAATAAAACGCAAATTATAAACTTTAAAAACTTAAATGTTTTGCCTTTTCGTAAAAGGTTTTAAAAATTCTGCTAAAATTACTACTTTTAAATTTTTGAAGGACAAAAATGCACACACCCCCCAAACAAAGTATCATAGAAACATTACAAAACAGCTCCCCACAAGAGATAGAAGCTTTTTGCAATGCGCGTTTTCAAAACAATCTAAATTTTTTTAAAACAGCAAACTATACTAATCTTTTTGAAGCGTTGCAAACTCCAGCTAAAGAATATCAACTCTATATTGGACAAGAAGGCGTTAATATTTTAAATTTCAAACAAAACACCTTTATGTATGCGATGACTGATGGCAAATCCTCAATGCTAGAAACACACAAATATTGCGCTTATAATCCTCCAATCAATGAAAAATGGAATCGCATTTTTGGAGATAAACCTTCTTTTGTGGATGATACATTTCCCTATAGTCAAATACTAGTAAATGGAATTTTAAACTATATGCTTGAAAATAGTAGCATTGCTGACTATCACCTACCTAGTGATTTTCTGCCAAGCTTAAATCTTTTTGGCTTAGGTGGCGGAATCTTTTTGCAAATTTTAATTGAAAATTATGCAACAATCCATAATTTTTTCATTTTTGAAGAATCTTTAGATTTATTTAGAATCGCTTGTTTTTTTGTGGATTTTTCCTTGCTTTTTAGTAAAACGCAAAATCAAGCTGGCTATATTTTTTTAGAAAGCATAATGAAAAAAGAATATATCCAAAACTTTTTTTTAACGCGCAAAATAAGCACTTCTTTGGTAAGATTTGAATTAATGTTTTACCAAACACCCATAACACAAAATGCGCGTGATATTGTTTTTGAAGTGCATTCTCAAACAATGCGTGGTTGGGGAACTTTTGAAGATGAAATGCGCGGGATTACTAATAAACTTGCCTTTCCTATTAAAAAAATACTTACCAAGCCAAAGAGAGTTAATGCTCCAATTTGCGTGGTTGCAAATGGACCAAGTCTTGATTTTTTGCTTCCTTTTATTAAGGAAAATAAAAACAAAATGATTATTTTTAGTTGCGGAACCGCGCTTAAACCTTTGTTAAACTATGGAATCAAGCCAGATTTTCAAATTGAAATTGAACGTCACAATTATCTAGCTGAAGTTTTAAAATCTGCCCCATTAGATGATATTCCTTTAATTGCTGCAAGTGTGCTTGATGAAAACGCAAAAAAAGTTGCCAAAGAGCTTTATTTGTTTGAACGAGATGGAAGCAGTGCGGCAAATTTAAACGCGCCAAGCTTTAAAGTGCAATTTACTGCACCTCTTGTGGGTAATGCTGGAGCAGCGTTAGCAAGTTATTTAGGCAGTGATGTGATTTTATGCGGATTAGATTGTGGCTATAAAAAAGGTTCTAGCAAGCACGCTCAAAACTCTTATTATGGAGAAGAAGAAAAAGAAATCCCAAAAGACGCTTATCTTGTTAGCGGAAACTTTAGCGATGATATTTATTCAGACGCGCTATTTTCGCTCTCAAAGGCAGCCTTAGAAGAGGCATTTAGAGCTTTAAAACCTTTTCATATTTTAAATTTAAGTGATGGAGCAAGGATTAATGGAGCGCTCCCTACCCATCACGAAGAATTTGAATTAAAAACCATTGACAAAAAAACTGCCCTAAAACAAATCAAATCCCTTTTTAAAGATCCCAAAAAAGAAAGTTTCTACACAAAAGAAACGCAAAAATACATTTTTGAAATTCTTGCTTTTAAAAACAAAATGCACGATATTTTTAAGATTCAAGTTACTTCCAAACAAAACTTATTTACAGCCCTAGATAAAGCTTATGGCGTAATGGCAAAAGAAACACTTAATAACCCTTTTATTAGCATACTTTTTGGCGGAACTCTAAGCCACTTTTTATACGCTCTTGCCTTTTGCGCCTTGCATATTCCGCATAACAATATGCAAAACCTTTGGGAAAAGGGTGGCGAACTTTATCTTATAGCAATGGATAAAATGCTAGAATCTTTGCGCGAAACACTTTTTGCAAAAAGTGGAACACTGATTGCTTAAAACACAAGTATCTTATGTCAAAAAGGATTGAAATGACAAAAACATCAATTTCGTTAGTTTTAGCAGGAATGCTTTTAGGAAGTAGTTTATTTGCAGCTCAAGTAAATTCAACAACAAGCAGTGCTTCTGTAAGTCCCGTTGGTAATGCAGGATTTCAAAGCACATCTTATGGGAGAAACTCAAACACTCCATCAAACTTACAAGGAACAGAAGTTGGTGGTGATGATATTGTGATTCCAAATGCTCCAATTATCACACCATCAAGCATTATTGAAATTAGCGCCATTGGTATGGGTGTAGCACCAGAATCCACAGTTTCACCAGCACAAGCTCTAGCGCTTGCAAAGCGTGCAGCAATCGTAGATGCTTATCGCCAAATTGGTGAAAAAATGTATGGAATCCGCGTAAATGCACAAGATACAGTGCGTGATATGATGCTAAAGAATTCAACCGTTAAAACAAAAGTTTTGGCAGTAATTCGTAACGCTGAAATTGTAGAAACTGTTTATAAAGATGGTCTTTGCCAAGTAAGTATGGAACTTAAACTTGATGGAAAAAGATGGTATCGCGTATTAACTGGCGAGCAGTTTTAAGCGCTATTTTTGTAGTGCTTTTTGCATTTGGGTGCGCCAAAGCACCTAGTGCTTTACAAAATTCTACAACCAAAACATTTTTTTTTTCCACTAAAGATTTTAGATTCTATGATTTAGGTTTTATTAAAACTTTCACAAACCACACTAGCCTAGAGATTTTTAACGCTGGAGCAGTGCTACTTAAAATGGATTGCTATAAAGATAAGATTTGCCTAAACACAAAATGCTATGCCAAAGATTCTGTTATGCGTAATTTTTTTGGAAATGATGCCTTTAGGGGATTAGACTTCCAAGCAGTTTTAAAAGGAAGAGAAATTTTTAATGGGGAAAATAAAGTTAGAATCCAAAATGGCTTTTTGCAAAAAATCACAAAAGAAGGGCTAGAGTTAAACTACACTTCCACACAAAATTCCATCGCCCTAGAGATTAAAAACTTACAGAAAAAAACGATTTTTTCACTACAAATTAACTAGGATTCTTATGCAAATTTACCAACCAAAAGACGGATATTGCTACAATAGCGACACTTTGTTTTTGCATCATTTTGCAATGCCTTTTTTAAAAAAACACCACGCAGTATTAGAAATTGGCGCAGGCTGTGGAATCTTAGGAATGTTGTGTGCTAGGGATTTGCCACTACAGCTTACGATGATTGAAAAAAATCCTAAAATGGCTGAACTTTGCGCGCATAATTTACGCGTTAATCAAATTCAAGCGGATTTAATTTGCGCGGATTTTTTGGAATTTGATTTTTTAGATTCCAAACTTGATAAAAAGTTAGAATCCAAAATGCAAACTTTTAATACAATTTTAAGCAATCCGCCCTTTTATCACGATGGCGTGATAAAATCCAAAAACTCCGAAATTTCTAGCGCGCGTTATGCCCAGAACCTTCCGTTTTTTGACTTAGTAAAAAAAGTCAATACACTTTTAAAGCCACAAGGGGAGTTTATTTTTTGCTACGATGCAAAGGCGGTTTTTAGCCTTTTTAGCACTCTAGAACATTTTAAGATTCCACCCATTTGTGTGCGCTTTGTTTATCCAAAGATAGAAAAAAGCGCAACTTTGGTATTATGTCGCGCTAAGAAAAATTCAAAAAGTTTGTGCGAAGTTAAGCCCCCGCTTTTTACGCATCAAGGAAGCGATTTTACACAAGAAGTGCAAACAATCTATCGCCACGCTAATACTTGGAGCATTAAATGTTAGAACATTCTAATTTTCCATACCACTTTAATCCTAACAAATGCGAAGAATGTGGCGGGAAGTGCTGCACAGGAGAGAGTGGCTATATCTTTGTTTCCCCAAAAGAAATTGAAGAGATTGCAAAGTTTTTGGGATTAGATTTTGAGAATTTTTGTAACAATTATGTAAAAAAAGTTGGCTACCGCTATTCTTTATTGGATATCACACAAGATAATCAAACTTACTCTTGCATATTCTTTAAAGATGGAATCTGTCAAATCTATCCTAAACGCCCAAAACAATGTGTTACTTTTCCTTTTTGGGATTACTATAAAGAACATTTTAATGAATTAGAAAAGGAATGTATCGGTGTGGTTAAAAAATAAATCTTTTATTCTTTTAAGTGCAGTTTTTCTATTTATAGGGATTGTAGGCTGTTTTAAACAAGATTTTATCACTTTTGAAAATCACAATTATAAAGAAGTGGAAAATCTTGAAGATATTTTCATAGCGCAAGGTTATGCGGCTCTAGATTTAGGTGATTATGAGAGCGCAAAAGATGCCTTTAATAACGCATATAAAGTTAATCCAAGTCCAAGCTACCTTAAAGAAATCTTAGGAATCCTAGTAGCTCAAAACAATCTCCAAGAAGCACAAAAGCAAGCCTATGCGTTTTTAAAGCAATATCCAAAAGATGAAATGGTGCGTAGTGTTCTTATTGGAATCCTAACCAACACTAAGCAATTTGATTTAGCTCTAAAAGAAGCAAAATTACTTTTAGCACAACACAAAAACGCTGAGAGTTACGAGCTTATCTCATCTGTATATTTTTTGCACCAAGATTACAAAAATGCCGCTAAATACTTGCGCCTTGCTTATAATCTAAATCCAAACCCCATTTTATTAGACAAACTTGCTGCCACATATCTTTTATTTTTAAAAGATTCCAAAACTGCCATATCCCTTTATGAAACCCATATCAAAACGCAAGAAATCACAAAACCTATCGGGGATAAACTTGCAGCAATCTACCTAGAATCTAAACGCTATTTTGACGCCGCGCGCATTTACACAATGCTCTTTGAAGAAACAAATTTACAAGATTATGCACGCTTTGTGTTGGAGATTTATGCCAAAAGCAAACGCCTAGATTTAGCAGAATCCTTTTTGCTAAAACATCCTAGCGTTGATGGACGCGATGCTATTCTTTTTGAAATTTATCGCCTACAAAAAGACAATCCAAAAAGCATCAAACAAGCAGAAATCATTTATCAAAACACGCAAGATATTAATTTTTTAGCCTATAAAGCAATGCTCTCTTATGAAAACTCCAAAACACGCTCAAAAACTTCTCTCCAAGCCCTAGAAAAAGATTTAAAACAGGCTGCGCTAAAAACAAATGAGCCTTTGTATCTAAATTATCTAGGTTATTTAATGATTGACCACGATTTTAACAGCAAAAAACGCATAGAAGAAGGCATAGAATATGTGCAAAAAGCCCTAGAAAAAGACCCCAACAACGCATATTATTTAGACTCACTTGCTTGGGGATATTTTAAACTTAAAGATTGCGAAAATGCTAAAATCACCATAGAAAAAATCCCAAAATCACAGATTCAAAAAGAAGAAGAGATAAAAACACATTATGAAAAAATCTTACAATGCAAGGAAAATTAATGATTGTATTAGTTACAGGAGCATCTAGTGGTTTTGGGCGTGCTATTGCAAAAAAATTTGGAGAGAATGGACATAAAGTTATCGCACTTGCAAGACGCAAAGAAAGACTGCAATCCTTACAAAAAGAGATTCCTTATTGTGAAATTTTACCCTGTGATATTTGCGATAAAAAAGCTGTAAAACAGGCTTTAGAAGCGCTGCCGCAGGATTTTAAAAGCATTGATATTTTAGTAAATAATGCGGGGCTTGCTTTAGGGATTGAGCCTGCACAAATGTGCGATTTTAAGGATTGGGAGAGAATGATTAGTGTTAATGTCACTGCTCTTAGCTATCTCACACATCTTGTGTTGCCTCAAATGGTAGAGCGTAAAAGCGGGCATATCATCACCTTAGGTTCAATTGCTGGGAAATATCCCTATCCGGGTGGAAATGTTTATGGTGCAACTAAGGCTTTTGTTAAGCAGTTTGCGCTAGGTTTGCGTGCAGACTTAGCAGGCACAAATGTAAGAGTGAGCGATATACAACCCGGGCTTGCAGAGAGTGAGTTTTCACTTGTGCGTTTTAAAGGTGACAAAAAACGCGCTAATGCACTTTATGAAGGGAGTAATGCCTTGCAACCCCAAGATATTGCAGAAGCAGTTTATTGGGTGGCAACCCTACCTAAACATATTAATATTAATACCTTAGAGATGATGCCAACTAGCCAAAGCTTCAGCACGTTAGCAGTGCATAAGGAATATTCTTTTCTTACAAAATAATTACATTCTTAAATTGCAAGCTTTTCATTTTGGAATACTCTTTGCTTAAAACTTTTATAAATTTACACAAGGATGTGTCAAAAGGAATCTTAAATGGAAAATCCAAAATCCCTAAATGCGCTGTTTATCGCGTTTTTTACTCTTACAATAACGACTTTTTTCACCGCTTGCGCTACTACAGAGCCACAAATCTCTTTTAAGCCACCAGCATATGTTGAAGAATTGCCACCAAAAGAAGAAGAAGATAATTTTGGAAATCCCGGAAGCATCTTTGGAAGGGGGGATAATTTACTCTTTTCAGATCGCCGTGCTATGCAATTAAATGATTTAGTAACCGTAATTATCAATCAAACCGCGCAAGCAACTTCAACGGCAAATAAAAATTTAAATGAAACTTCAAATGCCACACTAACAGGTCCAGGAATTACATTCGGGGGTCCAAGCCAAACAATAGGAAATATTACAAACCAACTCAATAACATTACAGGCTTTGGAATCTCTACAGGGCAAAATACTTCCACTTTTCAAGGGGCTGGCTCACAAAATCGCCAAGAAGCTTTTACCACAACAATTGCGGCACGCATTATAAAAGTGCTTCAAAATGGCAATTATTTCATTGAGGGAAGTCGTGAAGTTTTAATCAATGGCGAAAAGCAAGTAATCCATTTAAGCGGTGTTGTGCGTCCTAATGATATTGCACGCGATAACACAATTGAATCACGCTTTATTGCTGATGCAAAAATTATGTATGATACACAAGGAGAGCTAAAGCGCAATACAGAAAAAGGCTGGGGAACAAAACTTCTTGAATCAGTTTGGCCTTTTTAAAGGCATATTTAGGCTAGATTAAGATAGAATACGCAAGTTTCTTTTAACTTCTTAAGACAAAGGACTTGCGTGCAAACTCAATATTTTACAGGCACTCGTGGCGGAGAAGACTTAGGTGTTACTTTTGAAAATGCCATTCTTAATCCAACTGCCTCTTATGGTGGATTATACACATTAGAAAAATTTCCAAAATTTAGTAATGATGAAATTAAAGAATTTGCGAAACTTAACTATGAAGAACTAGCGCGTATTATACTTAATAAACTTGGCTTAAATATCCCAAAAGAACTTTTGCTTGAAGCTTTGAGCCTTTATAAAAATTTTGATGATAAATCTTCTCCGGCACCAATGTATCTAATGACCCCCTATTTAAATATCCAAAAGCTTTATTGCGGTCCAACACGCGCCTTTAAAGATATGGCATTACAACCCTTTGGTTCACTATTTAGCGGATTTTTACATACACATAAAAGCGCACATAATTATTTAATTTTAGTAGCAACTAGTGGCGATACAGGTCCTGCGACTCTACAAAGTTTTGCCAATCAACCCAATATTAAAGTAGTTTGCATCTATCCAAATGGCGGAACAAGTGATGTACAACGCTTGCAAATGACAACAATTAATGCGGATAATATCGCTGTTTTTGGAATCAATGGAGATTTTGATGATGCGCAAAGCTTGTTAAAAAGCTTACTAAAAGATGTGCAATTTAACGCTATTTTAAAATCTAAAAACATTTCACTTAGCGCGGCAAATAGCGTAAATTTTGGAAGAATTGCTTTTCAGATTATTTACCACATTTACGCAAGCTTACAAGTGTATAAAATCAATGGTGAAAAAGTCCATACTATCGTGCCTAGTGGGAATTTTGGCAATGCACTTGGTGCATTTTATGCTAAACTTATGGGATTTCCAATTGAGCGCATTTGGATTGCTTCTAATGCGAATAATGTCTTAACAGAATTTATTAACACCGGTATTTATGATATTTCCAATAAAACACTAAAGAAAACTTACTCTCCTGCAATGGATATTTTAAAAAGCTCCAATGTTGAGCGAATGCTCTTTGCACTTTTTAGCTCTTACCGCACAAGGGAATTTATGGAATCTTTAGAGCAAAACGGTAAATATTCATTAAATAAAGAAGAATTGCTTTGGGTGCAAAGCTATTTTAGCGCAACAAATTGTGATGATAATTTCTGTTTAGAAACTATCAAAAAATACGCCAAACAAAGTTATATTATAGATCCACACACAGCTTGTGGCATTAAAGCCTATGAAACTATCCAAATTAAATATCCCCACGCAAAATGTGTGCTTTGCTCTACTGCAGAATGGACAAAATTTGCCCCAACTCTTGCAAAAGCACTTGATTTAGGGAATTTAGGCGATAAAGAAGCCTTAGAAATAATTTCCCAAAATTATAAGATTCCAATTCCCAAGCAAATTGATTCCCTATTTAATCAAAAAGAAATCCATAATAAAGTAATCAATAAAGAAGAATTACTTGAAAATATTTTACAATGGTTATAAGGACTTACAATGCTTTATTTTTCTGATTTACTCTTAAAATTGCAAGAATTCTGGCATAAACAAGGTTGTCTTATCATACAACCCTATGATATTCCAGCAGGAGCTGGGACATTTCACCCAGCAACACTACTTAGAAGTTTAGATTCCAAACCTTGGAGTGTAGCTTATGTAGCCCCTTCACGCCGTCCAACAGATGGTCGCTATGGGGAAAATCCAAACCGCTTAGGAAGCTATTATCAATTCCAAGTTTTAATTAAACCTAGCCCAAATAATATCCAAGAACTTTATTTAAAAAGCCTAGAATATTTAGGTTTAAGCCTAAAAAATCACGATGTGCGCTTTATTGAAGATAACTGGGAATCCCCAACACTTGGTGCTTGGGGACTTGGCTGGGAAGTATGGCTTGATGGAATGGAAGTTACACAATTTACTTATTTTCAACAAGTTGGTGGAATCCCTTGTGAGCCTGTAGCTGTGGAAATTACCTACGGAACAGAACGCCTTGCAATGTATCTACAGGGTGTAGAAAATGTCTTTGATATTAAATGGAATCCAAATTATACTTATGCAGATGTTCATTTAGAAGGTGAATTTGAGTTTTCAAAATACAATTTTGAAGTGGCAGATACCACAATGCTTTTTGAGTTTTTTGCCAAAATGCAACAAGAAGGGAATCGTGCCTTGGAAGCTGGATTGCCGCTACCTGCTTATGATTGTGCAATGCTTGCTAGCCATCTGTTTAATGTGCTTGATGCAAGAAAAGCGATTTCAGCAACAGAACGACAAAACTATATTTTAAAAATCCGCGAACTTGCAAAGGCTTGCGCAACGCTTTACAAAGAGCAAGAGCCTTTGCGTCAAGAACGCTTAGAAAAAATTAAAGCATAATGCAAAGACTTTTAGAAATTTTAGATTCCATTAGCCCCTTTGAACTCCAAGAAAAGTGGGATAACTCCGGCTTGATTCTAGGTGCTTTAAATAAAGGATTTTCTCAGATTTACCTAAGCCTTGAAGTAACTTTAGACATCCTAGAAAAAATGGAATCCCATTCTGTTCTTATTACACATCATCCTTTAATTTTCTCCCAACTTAAGCAATTGGATTTTGCCACTTATCCCGCTAAACTCTTAGAACTTGCCATTAAAAAGAATATTCAACTCATAGCAATGCACACAAATTTTGATAAAACGCATTTTGGGAAATCTATTGTTCAAAAACTTGGAATCCAAACTTACACACAAGAAGATTTTGCTATGCGCTTTTTGTGGGAAGATTCCATAGAATCACTAATAGAGCGTGTCAAGGAAAAATTAAAAATCGCTTTTGTTAAATACACACAAGGCAACCTTAAAACACCACAAAGAGTTGCTTTAGTTACAGGAAGTGGTGGGAGTTTTATTAGAGAGCTTAGAACAATAGATTGCCTAATTACAGGCGATGTGAAATACCACGAGGCAATGGAGGCACAAGCACTAGGAATAAATATTATTGATTGTGGGCATTATGAGTTAGAATGCTATTTTGGGGAAATTTTATCTCCAATTTTGACAAATTATGGCTATAAAGCTATAATTTTACCTTCACAAAATCCCTTTAATTTTGTCTAAATTTTAAACCTTTGGAGCTATTTAATGAATAAGCATTTAAACCAACTTATAGAAATTGCAAACTTGGATAAAGAAATTGATTCTTTTGAGCCACGCATCAAAGAAGCAAAAAAAGAATTAAGCGCGATAGAAGAAGAAGAAACTAAGCTAAACAATCAAGCCGAAGAACTTAATACAGCTTCTAGTGATATTTCTCTCTCTATCCAAAAAAATGAAAATCACTTAGAAGATTTATCGCTAAAACTTGAAGAAATTGCCAATAAAACAAAACTTATTAAAACTGAAAAAGAGAGCAAAGCTTTGAGCCTAGAAGAAGAATTAGCAAAAGAACAAATCACTTTTGCTAATGAAGAAATTGCGCGCCTAAATGGAATTCTAGAAAGCAAAAAAGAAGCTTTAAAAGGGCTGGAAAATAATATTAAAACACTACAGGAAAATAAAAAAGAAGTTGCACAAAAAGTGGAAGTAGAAGTGCAAAAAGTTAAAGATGAACAAAAAGAAATCTTTAAGCAAAAAGAAGTTTTAGTTAGCAAGATGGATCAAAAAATCATCTCTTTTTATGAAAAAATCCGTAAGTGGGCTAAAAACACAAGTGTTGTGCCAGTAACACGCCAAGCTTGTGGAGGTTGTTTTATTCGCTTAAATGACAAAATTTACTCTGATGTTATTCGGTCTGATGATATTACCACTTGCCCACATTGTGGTAGAATTCTCTACAATCAAGATGAACATTAATGTATGGTTTATGGCTACTATCTCTTAATTTGTATAGCGCATTTTTGCGCTTTACCACTTCTTTTTCTTTTAAGTTTTAAACGAAAATACAAAAATTCCATAAAAAAGCGTTTTTTTACCCCAACTCCCTTGCCAAATGGAAAATACCATTGGATTCACGCTTGCTCTTTTGGTGAAGTCAAATCCCTTCAAAGCATTATTGACACACTAGAAAACAATCTTGAAAACTCAACACAAATCCTGCTCACCACCACCACACAAACAGGCTTCACACTTGCTAAAACACTCTATCCAAAGTGCTTAATTGCCTATTTGCCTTTTGAGAGTTTTATCCCCTTTTGGCTAAAAGGCAAGGACATTCTCACACTAACCTTAACAGAAGCAGAGCTTTGGCTAATGCCACTTTTTTGCGTGCATTCAAAGCGCGCAAAAACACTCTTAATCAATGCCAGAATCTCTGCACGCTCTTATCCACGCTATTTGCGATTCCGCTTTTTTTATGTAAAACTCTTTAGTTATCTCCAAAAAATATTTTCTCAAAGCCAAATTGACAAAGAACGCTTAGAATCTTTGGGGGCTAAAAATGTAGAAATTTTTGGCAATCTTAAGCTTGCTGAAATTCCGCAAGTTAGCATACATTACACTGCTCCAAATGCCCCTTTATGGGTAATTGCAAGCACGCATTGCAAAAACAATAAAAGCGAAGAAGTGTTAATTTTGCAAAGCATTTTGGAATCCTTTTTTAAAAATCCGATTCCAACTTCACAAATCTCACATAACACGCCACATTTTCTCTTTGCTCCACGCCACCCAGAACGCTTTTTAGAAGTCGAACAAACACTAAATGTAATTTTAAAGGAAAATCATCTTCCACCTTTAATCAAAACTTCAACAAAAGGCATACAAAACGCGCTTGATGCGCCCTTTATTTTGCTAGATTCTTTGGGGGAGCTTAACAATATCTATGCAATAGCAGATCTTGTGATTTTAGGCGGAAGCTTCTTGCAAGGCATCGGCGGACACAATCCTATTGAACCAGCCTATTTTCATACAAAATTAATCAGTGGTCCTTATATTTTCAATCAACAAGCACTCTTTGTAAGTATCAAAAATTGTGCCATTTGCGAGATAGAATCGCTTGCTGAAATTTTAAAAACCCCATTAGAAAACTCTTGCATTACACAAAAACTAAACCTTACAAAAATTATTCAAACACTAAAGGATTCCTAATGAAACCCAACAAATTCAAAAAAACACTAAAAAATCAAAAAAAAGATTCCAACTTTTCCAAAAAGCCCTTAAAAAATAAACCACCAAAAAGCAACTTTGCACCACAAACCCCACCAAAACTTCCTAAAAATGCGCAAAAAGCCTATAAACTTCTAGCTTTGCAAGAAAATATTTCCAATAACGAAGCCAAAGCCCTAATTGACAGAGGCTTAGTAAATGTTAAGGGCAAAAAGATCTTAATTGCACGAGGACTTCTTGCTCCAAACACACGCTTTAACATTCAACAAATCCAAACAATTAAAGAGATTTTTTGCAATGAAAACATCTTAGCTCTTGAAAAACCCGCTTTTTTAACGAGTGAAGAAATTGTTAAAAGCTATCCACAATGGACACTTTTACACCGCCTTGATAAAGAAACAAGCGGAATCTTATTACTTGTAAAAGAAAATAGCTCATTTCATCTTAAAGCAAAAGAAGCTTTTAAACAGCTCCAAGTCCTAAAGCAATACACCGCTATTGTAGAAGGAATCTTGGATGAAGAATGCGAAATCACAGCTCCTCTAATTATTAAAAAAGGCAAAAGCGCAAAGGTAAGTATTAGCAAAACAAATGAAGGGCAAAAGGCAATCACACATATAACTCCCCTTGAAATTTTCGGCAAAAAAACAAAATTAGACATAGAAATAAAAACAGGCAAAACCCATCAAATCCGCGCCCATCTAGCTCATATTAAGCACCCAATTATTGGCGACACTCTCTATGGAGCAAAACCTGCAAATCGCATTTTGCTCCACGCACGCCATATCGCTTTATTAGGCTATAACTTCACTTCTAATGAACCAAAAGAATTTATCTTTAAAGATAATCTCTAAGAATCCTTTTTGGATTCCGCATTTTCATCTTCTGTAATCCCTAAAGTGCGCGCTGCAAATCCCAAACTCATTCCTTGCACCAACACAGAAATAAACACCATAAAAAACACTACATTAAAGATAAGTTGAGCCTGCTCTAAATGATACACAAAAGGGTAAGTCGCTAAAATAATAGGCACGGCTCCACGCAAACCAACCCAAGAGATAAAGACTTTTTCTCTATTATCATAACGACTCTTTGCAAGTGAGATAAAGACACCCAAAGGGCGCGCAACAAACATTAGCACAAACACCAATGCTAATGCCTGCAAGGCAACATCTGGAAGTTGTGATGGAAATACAAGCAATCCAAGCACTAAAAATACTACAATTTGCATCATCCACGCAACAGCATCGTGAAATGCAATAATATGCGATTTATAAGGAAAAGCAAAACGATTCGTCATAATCCCAGCAATATAAATACTTAAATATCCATTACCACCAAGCAAGGCAGATAATCCAAATACCATAAACAACCAAGCAACACTAATAAGGGGATAAAGACCTGGTTGTGAAATATTAACTTTTGCACAAATCTTTGGAAACACATACCCACACAAAAGCCCAAGCGCACCGCCAATAGCAAACTGCCCTACAAATTGCACAAGCCATTCCCATATATTTGAGTTTCCCTGCATTACGATAAGCTGCAACACTGTAATGGTTAAAAATATCGCCATAGGATCGTTGCTTCCAGATTCCAATTCCAAAAGTGGTTTAATATTATTTTTTAATTGTATTTTTTGAGAACGAAGCACCATAAAAACAGCTGCTGCATCAGTGGATGATACAATAGAGCCAAGCAATAATGCCTCTAAAAATGTTACATCCCACATTAGATAAAAAAACAAAGCAAGAATAATAGCAGTCATCAAAACACCAAGTGTAGCCAACATAACACCACTAACAACTACAGGTTTAATCTGATCCCAATATGTATCAAGCCCACCACTATACAAGATAAAAATCAATGCGATAGAGCCAACGGCTTGTGCTAAAAGTGTATTATCAAAGTTAATCCCAACAATTCCATCGCTCCCTAAAAGCATTCCTAAAATAAGAAAAATTAATAATAAGGGTAATCCAATTTTTTCTGAAATCTTACTTGCATACACGCTAGCAAACAAAATCACACCAATAACAACAATATACACATTTAAATTATTAATAATTTCTAGCATACTCATCCTTTAAATCTTCACGCGCGATTGCAAAGCTCGGATAATAGAAAGTTGATCAACATTCTCCAAACTAACTCCCGTTGGAATACCTTGCGCAATTTTGGTAAAACGCAATCCAAAATTCTCCAATTTATCCTCCAAATACAGCATTATACTATCGCTTCCAAGCGATGGACTGAAGGCAAAAATAATTTCTGTGATACCAAATTTTGTAACACTCCGTTCTAATTGTTCCAAATTAAGCTTATCAAGGCTATCTAGCACGAAATATTTACCAAAAAACTCTCCACTTTCTTCTAACAAAAAAATCTCTCTAGGATTTGCAACAATGCAAAGCTCTCCATTATTGCGTGTAGCATCTAAACAAATCTCACAAACCGCTTGATTTGTGATCCCTCCACATTCCTCGCAAGTGCGTAATTCTTGGACACAGCATTCTATATTATGCGCAACTTGCAATGCACTAAACTTGTCTTCAAATGCTAAAAAATATGCTAAACGCATTGCAGACTTTCTCCCAACACTTGGAATTCTCTCTAGTGATTCTACAAGTTTTGCAAAACTCTCAGGATAAGATTTCATAGGCCTACCACCATATTTTAATGAAAAATAATTATAAATAAGTTTGGTTTAAGAATTCATAAATCATATTTTTATGAAATTAAACTTTCCAAAAATACAAAATTTAACCACTTATAAAACTTTATTACACTAAAATTTAAAATTCTATTTTGCAATTTTAGGAGTTGTTTTGGAAGAGTTTGACTACTATGAAGTTTTAGAAGTTGAGCGTACAGCAAGCGGAGATGAAGTTAAAAAAGCTTATCGTAAAATGGCACTCAAATATCATCCTGATAGAAATCCTGATGATAAAAATGCTGAAGAAATGTTTAAAAAAATCAATGAAGCTTACCAAGTTTTAAGCGATAAAGAAAAACGCCAAATTTACGACACTTATGGCAAAAAAGGCTTAGAATCTAGTGGCTTTGGCTTTAACGATATGGAAGGAAGCATTTTTGATATTTTCAACTCTGTTTTTGGCGGTGGATTTAGTGGATTTAGTGGATCTTCAAGGCGTAGAAGCAATGAAAAATATCCACGCGATTTAGCAATAGAACTTGAACTTAGCTTTGAAGAAGCTGTTTTTGGATGCAAAAAAGAAATTGAAATCACTTACAAAAATGCGTGTTTAGCCTGCAAAGGGAGCGGTGCAAAAGATGGTAAGGTTACCACTTGTAGTGCCTGCAAGGGAAGCGGTAGAGAAACCTTCTCTCAAGGCTTTATGACTTTTGCACAAACTTGCTCTAAATGCCACGGAAGTGGACAGATGGTAGCTGAAAAGTGCGACAAATGTTCTGGAAAAGGATTTCAACAAGAAAAAGAAAAGTTTGAAGTTAAAATCCCTGAAGGTGTAGATAGTAACAATCAAATTCGCGTACAAGGGCGTGGAAATAAAATGCCAGATGGCACACGCGGAGATTTATATGTAGAAATTTTTGCTAAAGAAGATGCGCATTTTATCCGCCACCACAACGATATCTACCTTGAAGTGCCTGTGTTTTTTACTCTTGTTATGCTTGGAGGTAATATTAAGATTCCAGCACTCACAAAAGAATTAGAACTTAAAATCCCAATTGGAGTTAAGGATAAACAACAATTTGTATTCTATGGAGAAGGGGTTAAAAGTGTCAATAGCGGGAAAAAAGGTAATTTTATTGCCGTTATTAATATCATTTACCCGGAAAAATTAGATGAAAATCAACGCAATCTCCTTACACAACTTCACGAATCTTTTGGCTATGAATATTCTAAGCCAATCTCCTGCCATGAAGGCTTAATGGATAAAATCAAAAACTGGTTTAAATAATGCAATATACTGGAATCCAAAATTCCCCCTTAGGGGAGATTCTAGTAGTTGATGATGGGAAGGCAATTTTAGAAGTACGCTTTCTAGATTTTACACTTAGTCCCCACAATAAAAATTTCTCTATCAAAACCCAATTTAAGAAAAGTGCTTTTTTGCAATCCAATTTAGCCAAAGAATCCTGCAAGCAAAGCTCTTTAACACTTACCGCTTTTTCACAGATTGAAGAATATTTCGCCCAAAAACGCAAAGTTTTTACCTTGCCACTTAATCCAAAGGGAACAGCATTTCAAAAAAGTGTTTGGGAGATTTTACGCACCATTCCCTATGGGGAAATCTTAAGTTATGGGGAAGTTGCAAAAAGATTAAATAAACCAAACTCAGCACGCGCCATAGGCGGTGCAAATCACAACAATCCCATTGCGATTTTTATTCCTTGCCACAGAGTGATTAACGCTAATGGTTCAATCAATGGCTATGCAAGTGGAATCCAAAAGAAAATAGAATTACTAAAGCTAGAAGGATACACGCCCAAAAAGGGCTTGAGGAAATTATAAAATAGCGTATTTAATAGAAATGCACGCTTCTAGACTGGCAAGCTCATCAAGCACGCTTTGAGAGATTGCATCATCAACAATAATTAACGCTAATGCTTCCTTACCATAACGCCCTAAACGAAAATCTGCAATATTAATATTATGCTTTGCCAAAGTCGTTCCTACAAATCCAATAACACCGGGAGTATCATCATTTCTAAAAAGAATCATTTTGCCCTTTGGTTCAATATCAAGAGCAAAATTATTAATATTAACAATTTTTGGCGTATTTTCATTAAATACTGTTCCGCTTACACTAAATTTACCTTCTTGTGTAAGGAGTGTTAGTTTAATTTGATTTTTGTAAATTCCTTGAGATTCTTTGCCTTCTAATTTTACTTCAATCCCTCTCTCTTGTGCTACATAAGGTGCATTGACATAATTTACCTTATCACCAACTGTCGCATTTAAGATTCCAACAAGAGCGAAAGTAGAAAGCGAAGCAAGATATTTCTTAATCTCTCCTTCTGCTTCTAGAGTAATAGAACGCACCTCATCTTTATTAACTTGAATGGCAAAAAATGCCATTTTTTGCACAAGTTCCAAATAAGCCTTCATAAAATTTGGCAACTCATTTTCTTTAATTGGTAAATTTAGTGCATTAGGGAAGCTTGAACCTCTTGCTGCTTCAAGCGCTGCTTGCGCTGCTTGAATTGCAATCTTCTCTTGAGATTCCAATGTATTGGCTCCAATATGAGGTGTAACATAAATATTTTTTAAATCTAAAAGTTTATTGCTAGTTCCCGGCTCTTTTGTAAAAACATCAATCCCAGCCCATCTAACCTTTCCAGATTCTAACGCCGCATACAACGCATCTTCATTATATAATCCACCACGCGCACAATTAATCAAAATCACGCCATCTTTCATTTTCGCAATCTGTGGCGTATCAATCATATTAATAGTTTCTTTATTTTTTGGCGTGTGGATTGTAATAATATCACAGCTTAAAATCTCATCAAAATTTCTTGTATATGCAATGCCAACATCAGTAGCTTTAGCAGGATTTATATAAGGATCATAAGCAATAACTTCCATTTCAAAAGCTTTCATACGCTTTCCAACACGACTTCCGATATTTCCAAATCCAATAATCCCTAGCTTCTTATCTTTAAGTTCTGTTCCATACCAGTCTTCGCGCTTCCATTTTCTTTCTACTTTTAGCTGTGCATTTGCATCTGGAAAATTACGAATCGCACTTAAGATATGTGCGCAAGTTAGCTCCACAGCAGCAATGGTATTTGCCGTTGGCACATTCATCACAACAACACCTTTTTTACTAGAACCTTCAATATCTACATTATCCACACCAACGCCAGCACGCACAACAGCACGCAATTTAGATGCAGAATCCAAAAAACTAGTATCCACATCTGTGGAGCTTCTAGTAATTGCAACATCTGCTTTATGCAACTCCTTTTTTAACGCATCTTTTGGTAAATCTGCCAAATTTAGCATTGTTACTTCAGAATCTTTCTCTAATAAATCCAAACCACTCTTGTGGATATGATCACAAACAATAATTGTATATTTTGACATAAACTCCTCCGTTAAGCTTTAGATAAAGTGTAATTAATTGCGTAGTGTTTAAGTTTCTCCAAAACGCTACGCAAATAATTTTCATCTTCAATGGCAACAACCAACCAAATATTTTCACCAATTTTATAGTAAGAATACTCAATATTATGCGCCCCAAACACTTGATTAATGCAAAAAAACTGATAATCATTAATCACACCAACAGAAACCCTAAATACTTCTTTTGTATTATTTTTAGCATTATTTGCATAGAGAAGCTTAACTTGCAATTCAGAAGCAGGGTAAATAAACTCTCTCTCATTTTGCCCAGATAGGCGATCTAGCCAATCTGGCAAAGCGATATGATCTAAATCACTGGGTTTTGCAAGCTCATAAGGGCTAATCTCTGGAAGCTCATAAATATTCATTGCACCAATATAATTACGAATTAGCACAAACAGCAATATGCAAGTAAAGATTGAAAAAATGCCAATCAACAATCTTATTTGCATATTTAAGCCTTAATTTTAAGAGATTTGATCCTTAATAATATCACCCAAAGTCATTTTATCGCTTGCATTATCATTGAAGCTTTTAAGATTTGCTTTTTCTTTTTGTCTCTCTAAACGGCGAACAGATACACGGATTCTATTATTCTGCGCATCAATGAGAGAAATCACGCCATTTATTTTATCACCAATTTTGATTTCTTCTTTTTTAAGTGGTGGCAAATCTTCATTACGAATTAATGCGTCCATCTCATCATCAATTTTAATAAACACGCCAAAATCTTTCACATCTCTAACAGTTCCAATTACAGCATCATCTATGGAATATTTTTTAGCAAACTCATCTACAGGAGATGCAATCAACCCCTTACGTGTTAAAGAAACGCGCTCTTTTTGGCGATCAATCTTAGCAATTTTCACCTCAACGCTTTCACCAATTTTCATCAAATCCTTGCATTTTTCGTTTTTATTCCAATACGCATCTTCATTGTGCAATAAACCATCAATTCCATCAAGTTTCACAAATGCGCCAAAGTCCGTTAAGGTTGCAACAACACCTTTTAACACTTCACCTTCTTTGTGTTTTTTAGCAAATTGTTCAAAAGGCTTATCTAAAAGCTTTTTCAAAGATACTCTTAAGCGACGATCTTTAGAATCAATCTCTATAACTTCTACATCAATTTCTTGTCCAACCTTTAAAAACTCTTCTGGATTCTGAATATTTTTATTCCAAGAAATTTCAGAGATATGCAAAAATCCTTCAATATCATTTCCTAAATCCACAAATACACCATAAGGCTCAATATTGCTAACTGTAACCTTAATCGCATCACCTACTTCAAGTTCATTTTCCACTTCTCTCCAAGGATCTTCTGCTGTTGCTTTGATGGAAAGAGCCAAGCGACGCTTATCTTTATCATAGTTTAAAACCTTAATAGGCACAATATCATCTTCTTTATAAAGCTTAGAAGGATTAACTGGACCTTTATAGCTAATCTCAGTGTAATGCACCAAGCCCTCTACACCATTAACATCAACAAACATTCCAAAACTTGTGATTTTCTTAACCTTGCCTTCTAAAGTCCCATTCTCTTTTAGAAGATTCTCTACAGCATCTTTTCTTACTGTATTTTCAAGCTCAAATAAACGCTTACGTGAAATTACAATGCTATCTTCTTCTGGTTTAACATTAATAATGCAGGCTTTGATTTTCTTGCCTTCAATCTTGCTACCTTCTTTAAAAGCTGCTGTAAACTTAGGCATAAAAAACTCAATATCGCCACTTTCAACAACATACCCTCCTTTATTACGCCTAACAACAACGCCTTCTACAATTTTATCTTTATAATCATCGCCTAAACTTTGAATATACTGACGCACTTTTTCTTTACGAATCGCTTTTTTATAAGAAACAATAGGTTGCTCATTGCGTCTTCCTGTAATAACAATTGGTAAAGTATCACCTACTTTAAAAAGTAAATTCCCTTGTGCATCTAAAATTTCATCAAGCGCTACAATTCCTTCTTTCTTTTCTCCTGGAACTGCAATAACAACTTGATTATTCTCAATAGCAACGATATTTCCTTCAGAAACACGCGTACTTTCCTTTTTCTCAAATTGCTCAAACATTGCAGCAAAATCTTCATTATCATCAATGATGATTTTTTCTAATTCTTGTGTATTAATTCCTACAACAGCCATCTATGCCCTTTTTTAAAAAATAAATCTTGTAATTCTAATCAATCTAGCCTTTTAAAAGTATAAAATTAATAGCTTTTAATTGTATTGACCACCTTATCAATAATCCAATTTGGAGTAGAAGCTCCAGCAGTAACCCCACAGAGTTGCTTTTCCAAAAACCACTTGGAATCTAATTCTGAAAAATCCTCTATCAAATAACAATCCTTGCAATATTCCTTAGAAATATTATAGAGTTGCTTTGTGTTTGATGAGTTTTTGCCACCGACAATCACCATTACATCCACTTCTTTTGCCAAATTTCTTGCAGAATCTTGGTTGTCAAATGTTGCATTACAAATCGTGTTAAACACTCTACACTCCGAACAACGACTGATTAAATAATTTGCAATTTCTAAAAACAAATTAATATTTTTTGTAGTTTGTGAAACTAGAGCAACTTTATCGCGCAATTTAGCCTTTTTTAGTGATTCTAAATCTTCTACCACCAAAGGCTCATTGTCGCAATAACTCATTACTCCTTTAACTTCGGGATGTTTCATGTCTCCAAAAATTACAATTTGATAGCCTTTAGCACTCATATCCTCGCAAATCTTTTGTGGCTTTGTAACATAAGGACAAGTTGCATCAGTGATATTATTAGTTTTTTCTTTTAACTTTTGTAAATCTTGCTTTGGGATTCCGTGTGTGCGAATAATCACTTCCGCTTTTTTTGGAATCTCTTGAATATTCTCATTAACTACAACATTAAATTTTTCTTTTAAACGATTAATCTCTTTATCATTATGGATTAGAGGACCTAGAGTTATACCATTTGGTTTTTTTTCTGCTAACTCAATCGCGCGTTTTACTCCAAAACAAAATCCATAGTTTTTTGCTAATTTTACTTCCACGCTTACCCTTTTTGGCAAATTTTTGTAAGAGATTGTAAAATTTCCAAAAAATTTGGAAAGGACACATTAATACACTCAGCATTTTCAATCTCCATTCCACTTTTCAATCCAGCAACTGCAAAACTCATCGCAATTCTATGATCCCCAAAGCTATCCACACAAGCTTTTTTTAACATTCCACCCACAATGTAAAATCCATCGTCTAACTCTTGCGCTTCAATCCCACAAGCCCTAAGATTTTCTACAACTGCCTTGATTCTATCTGTTTCTTTAACACGCAATTCTTTCGCGTTTTTAACTACACTTTTCCCCTTGGCACAAGCCATTGCAATGGCTAATGCTGGAATCTCATCAATCAACCAAGAAATTTTCTCACTCAATTCCACAGCCTTTAGACTCTCTGGTGCATTTATGATAATATCGCCGATACTTTCATAAGTTTTTGAAGTTTCTTTATAAGTTATTGTAACGCCCATTTTTTCAAGCACACTAAAAGCTTCAATGCGTGTTTTATTAAGTAAAACATTGCGCAAAATTCCTCTAGAATTTGGCGTAATTGCAACTGCCACCGCAAAGAAAAATGCACTAGAAGGATCTGCTGGAATTTCTAAATTCAACGGTTCTAATTTACTTTTTAATGGCTTTATTTTAATCTCAACTGCACCATTTTTATCTATTGCAGATTCTATCTCCGCTCCCATTCCTTTTAGCATTTTTTCACTATGATCACGGCTTAATTCTGGTTCTTGATAAACACTCTCACCCTTGGCAAAAAGCGCGCTTAAAAGCATAGCAGATTTAATTTGCGCACTTGGAATCTTGCTAGTATAAAAAAAGGATTCCAACTTTGGATTCCCTTTAATAACCAAAGGCGCAAACTCACCACTGCTTCTCCCTAAAATCTCCGCACCAATACTTCTTAAAGGCTCAACAATTCGCTTCATAGGGCGTTTATTAAGATACATATCCCCACTTAAAACAAAGATTCCATTTTGCGCACTTAATAGCCCAAGATACAGGCGCATTGCTGTCCCTGCATTACCACAATACAGAATCGTATTGGGCTCTTGAATGTTTTTTGGCGGTGTTAGCAACAATCCCCCATGACATTTTTCAACGCTTAAACCTAGTTTTTTTGCAATCTCTAGCGTATCTAGCGTATCTTCGCCCTCTAAATAATTCTTTACAAAACTAGGCTTATCACTAAGAAGCGCGAACATTGCGCAACGATGTGAAATAGACTTATCAGAAGCAATCTTGTCTGTTTCTAGCTCAAAACCTTGTGTTTTGCTAACTTCTAACTTCATCGCAATTCTACTCCAAAGGAATTTTTAAGCTCTTCTAACACAACCTCCAAAGCTGCATTAATATCCTTTTCTTCCAGTGTTTTGACATCTGATTGCAAAGCAAAGCGAATCGTCAAACTCATTTTATCTTGCAAGGTGGAATCCTCATAAATATCAAGCGGATAAAATCCAACTATGCTAGGCACTTTTAAGCTTTCAATACATTTTCTAATCTCATAATATGGAATCTTTTTATCCAAAACTACGCTTAAATCTCTCTGTGCTTTTTGAAACTTTGAATACATTTGCACTTGTGGAATCGCTTCGGTTAGCAAGTCCAAATCTAACTCACAAAGATAAGTTTCATCTAATCCAAACTCGCTAGCAAATTGTGGATGCAAGGTTGCAATCACGCCCACTTCTTTGCCATTTTGAAGCACCTTTGCACATTGTCCGCTATGAAATAGCTTAATTTTAGATTCCAATGGTTCTAAGCTAAATTCTCCTATTACACGCGCAATTCTATCGCAAAAGCCAAAATACCCCTCTCTTATACCCTTTGCATTTGGGTAGCGTTCTTCACACAGTAAACCACTTTGGATAAAGCCAAGACTAGCCCTTTGTTCGCGCTTCTTATCATACACAGCCCCCATTTCAAAAAGACTGACCGCATTAAAGCCATTGTTGCAATTATGCACAACAGCCCTTAAAAGTCCAAGCAATAGCGTGCTACGCAAAGTATTTAAATCCTGCGTGATAGGATTTAGCAAATCCAGCGTGTCTTCTAACACTTCAAACCCACAACTTTGAAGCTTCTCCCTATCCTCAAAGACAAAATGCACCGCTTCGTTAAAGCCCACTCCAATAGCTTTTTGTGCGATTTTTCTCTTAAAATAATATTCTCTTAAGGCATCATCACTCTGATGATTTTGCACAAACACAAGCGGTGCGCTAGGCACATTATCAATCCCATAAAAACGGATAATTTCCTCTGCTACATCTTGCGCACTTACAATATCGTGGCGAAATAAAGGTGGCTCTGCGATGATAAAATTCTCATCACTTGCAATCTCCACGCCAAAGCCAAGCCCTTTTAAAATATTAATCACCTTTAACTTTTCTAAACACACACCAATAATGCGCCCCATTAACTCTAAATCAATCGTAATAGGATCTTTTGGCGGTATTTCAATAAACCCTTGCGTATCTGTATATAAAACTCCCTCTTCTCCTAAAAGTAAGCCTGAAAGCACAGATAGCCCAACTTTTAAATCCGGGCAGCTCCCACGCGAAGTGCGTTGAAACACCTTAAGATCTACCTTTGTTTTTGTTTCCATTACCTTTTGTGCGATAATCTCTGGTGCAATATAACTTGCTTCAAGCACGATAAATTCTTTTTCTTTTACTAAAGATTCCTTACTTTCATAAGCGCAAAGCTCCACACCAATAGTAGATAGTTTCTCATTTTCGTGATAAATACTCTCAAGTCCGCGTTCATCTTTTTTAAGCGTTAAAACAACCTTTTGTCCATCAAGCTGGCAAAAACTTTGCGGATACGCATTTAAAATCACTCCACTAAAAAGTGTGCTAAAACTTAGTGCATCTTTGAGCCAAGAATTTTCTAAGATTCCATTATGCGCTAAAAGCAAATTCACACATAAAGGCAATGCACTAGGTTTTATTTCCATTGCTTGAAAAAGCAAAGACGCATCATGCTTATCATTGGCAACAATTTGAAGCACTCTCCCAATTCCTGGAGCATTGTCAGAAACTTTTGGCGGATTAAGTGGCTTTAATTCCAAATCAAACGCCACGCTTAAATCCCTAGCAACCCCCATTAAGCTCATACAATCCCCACGATTTGGCGTGATAGAAATCTCATAGATTTCATCATTAAACACAGGATATTCACTAATTTCCTTGCCGATAACCAACTCGCCAATACTAGAATCTAATTCTACAATTCCATCATTAACCTTTGGAAATCCAAGCTCTGCTGTAGAACATAGCATTCCACAACTCTCCACCCCCCTAAGCATAGCTTTTTTAATGGTAATACCGGGGAGTTCAGCTCCTTCAAGTGCAACTGCAACATAAATCCCTTCTCTTGCATTTGACGCACCACACACGATTTGGCGTGTTTCATAACTTCCTTCTGTGCCACTAATTGCCACTTGTGTAACATTTAGCTTTGTTGCATCTGGATGCTTTTGACACTCTAAAATCTTACCTACAACCACTCTCTTTGGTGCAACCACCGCACAAAAAGATTCCACCTCTAGCCCAATCTTATTTAAAGTGCTATACATCATCGCGCTGGTGATATTCTTTAGTGGTAAAATATGACTTAAAATACTGCGTGTAAAAATCATTTAAATTGCTCCAAAATTCTTAAATCACTCTCAAAAAATGCCCTTAAATCTGGCACACTATATGCTAGCATTGCAAATCTTTCTACTCCAAGCCCAAAGGCATAACCGCTCACATTTTCATAACCAACTGCCCTAAAAACATTCTCATCTACAACGCCACATCCAAGCACTTCTAGCCACCCTGTGTGCGAACATACACGACAACCTTTACCTTGACAAAAAATACAGCTCATATCCACTTCGGCACTTGGCTCTGTAAAAGGAAAGAAGCTAGAGCGGAATCGCACTTTTACATCTCCGAACATATATTTCAAAAAGTCTTCTAAAATAAACTTTAAATGCGCAAAACTTACAGAATCCTTGCCACTCTCCACTACAAGCCCTTCTACTTGATGAAACATAGGTGTATGCGTTAAATCATAATCACATCTAAATACATTTCCCGGACAAATCATACGGATAGGCGGCTTTTGCGATTCCATTGTGCGGATTTGCACAGGTGAAGTGTGTGTGCGCAAAAGTTTCCCGTCTTTAAAATAAAAGGTATCTTGCATATCTCTTGCAGGGTGATATTTAGGCAAATTCAAGGCTTCAAAATTATGAAAATCATCTTCTATCAAAGGTCCCATTTTAAGCGCGAAATTCATTCCTACAAAATATTCTACAATCCTATCTAACATCAACATTACAGGGTGATTTGCTCCCTTTAAATTACTTGGACTAAAAAGAGAAACATCAATTTTTTCTGCGCTTAATTTTGCTTCTAATTCTTTTAAGCTTAAAGCTTCTTTTTTATCAGCTAATGCCTTTTCAAAACGCATTTTTAGAGTGTTTAGCTCTTTTGCAAGTGTTTTTTTGCTCTCCCCATCGCAAGTTTTAAGCTCCGCAAACTTTGCTGTTAAACTCCCCTTTTTTCCCATTACTAAAATGCGGATTTCTTCTAATTCTGCAGTAGTTTGCGCATCATCAATCTTAGAAAATATAGCTTCCATTGTTTTCCTGCTTTTATAAAATAATGATGAGATTGTATTAAAAAATATTTTTACTTTGCTTAATATTTAGGTAAAATTATAGAATTCAATCAATAAAAAGGTGAAAAAATGAGCGTATTTGAAAAAATTATCAAAGGCGAAATTCCTTGCAATAAGGTGCTAGAAAACGATGATTTTTTAGCATTCCACGACATTGCGCCAAAGGCTCCAATCCATGTTTTAGCAATCCCTAAAAAGTTTGCAAAAGATTTTCAAGAACTAGAACCGCAAGAAATGGCAGGTTTAACAAGCTTCATTCAAGAAGTTGCTAAACTCTTAGGGCTTGATAAAAGCGGTTATCGCATTATTAGCAATGTAGGTGTTGATGGCGGACAAGAGATTCCTTATTTGCACTTCCACATTCTAGGCGGAGCAAAATTGCGTTGGGATAATTTAGCACAAAATATCTCTGAAAAACAACGCTTAGAAGAAGCTAAAAAGGGAATGTAAGGGGAGAAGCAATGAAAAATCTGTTTGTAATTTTAGTTACCTATACAAAGCCACTAGAAATTATTGAAAGTATTTTGCAAGAACATCGTGCCTTTCTGCAAAAGGGCTATGAAAGCGGACATTTGCTAGCTAGCGGACCACAAAATCCCAAAAAAGGTGGAATCGTTATAGGAAAATTTGATTCTAAGGAATCTGTCGAAACATTTTTTAAATACGATCCTTACGCTCAAAACAATGTCGCCACTTATCAAGTCTTAGAATTTACCCCAGTGCTACATCATACACTTTTGAAAGACTTTTTAGAAGTTTAGCATTTTAGATTCCAATTTATGGAATCTTAAACTTTAAAAAACTCTCTATACCAAGCTATGAAGTTTTTAATCCCAGTTTCTATACTTGTGTTTGGCTTGTAATCAATCTCTTTAATTAAATCATCAACATTTGCATAAGTTGCTGGCACATCTCCGGGCTGAAGTGGAAGCATATTCTTTTGTGCTGTGATACCTAGCTCTTTTTCAATTGCTTCTATAAAATCCATTAATCGCACAGGATTATTATTTCCAATATTATAGATTTTATAAGGTGCTTTTGAGCTATGCGGATCTGGGGCTTTGCCACTCCACTCTGCATTTGGTTCTGCATTATTATCAATTACACGCACAACACCTTCTACAATATCATCTACATAAGTAAAGTCTCTTAGCATTTCTCCGTGATTAAACACATCAATAGGCTTGCCTTCTAAAATCGCCTTTGTAAATAAAAACAACGCCATATCCGGACGCCCCCAAGGACCATAAACCGTAAAGAAGCGCAAACCCGTTGTTGGCAATCCAAAAAGATAAGAATAAGTATGCGCCATAAGCTCATTACTCTTTTTGCTTGCTGCATATAAACTAATAGGATGATCCACATTATCACTTGTGCTAAAAGGCATATTTTCATTTAAGCCATACACTGATGAGCTTGAAGCATAGGCTAAGTGCTTAATATTATGGTGCCTACACGCCTCTAGGATATTCACAAACCCCACAATATTACTATCCACATACGCATAAGGATTCACTAAAGAATATCTCACACCTGCTTGTGCAGCAAGATTGCAAACCTTATCAAACTTTTCTTTTTCAAAAAGTTTAAAAAGATTCTCTCTATCCTCTAAATTTAATTTAATAAAGCGATAGTTTGGATATTTTTCACTCTGAACCAACGCATTATACGCAATTGCATTTTGCGCAATCCCTGCATTTTCTAAACGCCCATATTTAATACGCACATCATAATAATCATTAATACAATCAAGTCCTACAACTTCATCACCACGCTCTAGCAAGCGTTTTGCAAGAAATGACCCAATAAACCCTGCTGTTCCTGTTACTAAAATTTTCATATTATTGCTTTAAAACTCTAAAATATTGTTCCATAAAAATCTGATTTGCTAGCCCGTTAAACTTACGGATTCCAAGCATATCAAGACTTAACTCCACTGCATTAACTACCCAAGAAATCTCACTAATTCCAACCATTCCCATATGGTTGATTCTAAAAATCTTGCCCTTTAAGTCATCTTGACCGCCAGCAATATTAACTTCATAGGTATTTTTTAATACTTTTCTTATCTTATCGCTCTCTTCATGATACACGCAAGTCATACTTAATGCTGGAATTGTAGGATAAATCTTAAGTCCTATTCCTTCCATAGCAGCATCACAAGCTAAAGAGCGTGCCTTTGTTTGATGATAAATTGTATCATAGCCTATCTCTTTTGCACGCTCTAAAAAGGCACAAAGCCCTATAATAATAGTCGTTGGTGCAGTCCAAGCCGTTGTATTTTTAACTTGATTTTTAAGCTCTGTTTTTAAGTTAAAATAAAACCCCACATCGCGTTCTTGAATTTTTTCCACCGCTTTTTGGCTAAGCCCAATAATACTAAGTCCAGGCGGTAGCATAAAAGCCTTTTGTGAGCCACCAATAAGCGCATCAACATAAGTCATATCCAAAGGTTCTACACCCATTGCAGTGATTCCATCTACAATCACCATTATTTCAGGATTATACTCTTTTACTGCTTTTGCAAGCACTTCATAAGAATGTCTCAAGCCCCCAGCACTCTCGCACGCTTGGATACAAAACGCATCAATCTCTGGATTTGCTTTAAGCGCATCTATAACCTGCTCTAGGCTTGCTGGAATATCCCAAGGATTCTTAATTTCCACATTTGGAATCTTAAATGCTCTAGCAATCTTGCCAAATCTCTCTCCAAATTTTCCACTATTAATACTTAAAAGCTTTTTTTCACATAGCGAAGTTACGCAAGCTTCCATTGCTCCACTTCCAGAGCTTGCAAGCATTAGCACTTCAGGCAAACCAATCACTTCTTTAAGCAATGCGCGTGTTTTTGCAAAAATCTCTTCAAACTCTGGAGTGCGATGATGGATTGTAGGCTCACTCATTGCCACACGAACAAACTCTGGCACAGGCGTTGGACCGGGAGTAAAAAGCAACATAAAATCTCCTTGCAAAATTTAATGCCCGCAATTATATCGCAAGTTTTACTAACTTTTCATTAACAAGCCTAACTAAAAAAATTCTAAATTTTGTTATAATCACAGATTTATTTCACTTTAAAGGCTAACTTTGAATTCTAAGGATTCTCCACTAGATAACATCATCATCACAAATGCCAAAGAAAACAATCTTAAAAATATTAATCTTAGCATTCCTAAAAACAAGCTTGTTGTGCTAACAGGGCTTAGTGGAAGCGGTAAAAGCACACTAGCCTTTGATACACTCTATGCAGAAGGGCAACGCAGATATATAGAATCGCTCTCAAGCTATGCAAGGCAGTTTTTAGATAAAATTGGCAAGCCTGATGTGGATAAAATTGAAGGGCTAACTCCAGCTATTGCCATTGATCAAAAAACAACAAGCAAAAACCCTCGCTCAACCGTTGGCACAATCACAGAAATTTACGATTATTTTCGCTTGCTTTTTGCTCGCATTGGTATGCAACATTGTCATTTATGCGGTAAGCTTATCTCACAAATGCACGCAAGTGATATTATTTCTGAAGTGTTAAAAATCAAAGAAGATTCTAAGATTCTAATCCTATCCCCCATTATCCGCGAAAAAAAGGGAAGCTTTCAAGAAAAGTTGGAATCCTTACGCCAAAAAGGCTATATTAGAGCGCAAATTAATGGCGTTTTAGTGCGATTAGATGAAGAAATCAATCTTGCAAAGACAAAAAAGCACACCATTAAAGTTGTAATTGATCGCGTTGTGGTTAAGGCTAATAATAAAGAAAGAATCGCTCAAGCCATTGAAAAAGCGCTCAAAGAATCCTATGGTGAAGTAGAAATTGAAATTTTAAATGACGATAAAGAAAAGCCCACACTTGTGCATTTTAGCGAACATTTAGCTTGCTTTGATTGTAAAGTTTCTTTCACTCCCTTAGAACCCCTTAGCTTTTCGTTTAACTCCCCAAAAGGTGCTTGCCCAAAATGCGATGGCTTAGGAATCCGCTACACCATTGATACCAAAAAAATTATTGATAAAAGCCTACCCCTAGCAGAAGGTGGAATCAAAATTTTTTATGGCTTCAATAAAAGCTACTATAACGAGCTTTTTCGCGCTTTCTGCCTTGCAAATTCTATCAATCCCAAAACAAGTTTTGAAGATTTAGAAGAATACCAACAAAAGTTAATTCTTTATGGAAATAGCGATGAAGTAGAATTTAGCTGGAAAAATACAAAGCTTAAACGCCCTTTTGCAGGCGTGATTGCTATTGCTTATGATATGTTTAAAGACAATAAAGACTTAGGCGATTATATGAGTGAAAAAACTTGTGAAGCCTGCAATGGACACCGCTTACTTCCACAAAGTCTAGCCGTTAAAGTCTCTAGTAAAAATATCGGAAATTTACTAGATTTGCCCATTGAAGAATGCTATGGATTTTTTGCAAACCCTAAAAACTTCGCACATTTAAACACACAAGAAAAAATGATTGCCGAGCCGATTTTAAAAGAGATTTGCGAGCGTTTATACTTCCTTTATGATGTGGGCTTAGGGTATTTAAGTCTAGGGCGTGATGCAAGAAGTATTAGCGGTGGGGAATCCCAGCGCATTAGAATCGCAAGTCAAATAGGTAGCGGACTTACAGGGGTAATGTATGTGTTAGATGAACCTAGCATTGGACTTCACGAAAGAGATACGCTAAAGCTCATTAAAACGCTAAGAAGCTTGCAACAAAAGGGTAACTCTGTAATTGTTGTAGAACACGATAAAGAAACCATTGAACACGCGGATTTTATCGTAGATATTGGACCCGGAGCTGGGAAGTTTGGCGGAGAAGTTGTTTTTAGTGGAAATCTCACACAACTTTTAAAGAGTAAAACCCAAACCGCACAATATTTAAATGGAGAAAAAAAGATTGAATACTTTATGCGCAGAAAGCAAGATTCTTGGATTGAAATTTGCAATGTCAATATTAATAATATCCATAATCTAAGCGTGCAACTTCCTTTGGGAAATTTTGTTTGTATCACAGGCGTTAGTGGAAGTGGCAAAAGCTCTTTAATCTTACAAACCTTGCTTCCAGTGGCACAAGAACTACTAAACAATAGCAAAAAGGTTAAAAAAGTTGATGGTGTGGAAATCATCGGCTTAGAAAAGCTTGATAAAGTGATTTATCTTGATCAAAGCCCAATAGGACGTACTCCGCGCTCAAACCCAGCAACTTACACAGGTGCAATGGACGAAATTAGAAATATTTTTGCACAAACCAAAGAAGCGCAAATTAGAAACTATGGAATCAGTCGCTTTAGCTTTAATGTTAAAGGTGGGCGTTGCGAAAAGTGTATGGGGGAAGGTGAGATAAAAATTGAAATGCACTTTTTGCCAGATATTTTAGTCAAATGTGATGCGTGTAATGGCACGCGCTATAACGCACAAACCCTAGAAGTTGTTTATAAGGGCAAAAATATCGCCGAAGTGCTTGCTTTAAGCGTTGATGAAGCTTGTGAGTTTTTTGCCAAGATTCCAAAAATTTACCAAAAGCTAAAAACTCTCCAAGATGTAGGGCTAGGCTATATCACACTAGGGCAAAATGCCATTACTCTAAGTGGCGGAGAAGCCCAAAGAATCAAGCTTGCCAAAGAATTAAGTCGCAAAGATACAGGCAAAACGCTCTATATCTTAGATGAGCCCACCACAGGCTTACATTTTGCTGATGTAGATAGACTTGTGCGCGTGTTGCACCATTTAACAGATTTAGGTAATAGCGTGATTGTGATTGAACACAATTTAGATATGATAAAAAATGCTGATTTTATCATAGATATTGGACCAGAAGGCGGAAATAATGGGGGCTTAGTGGTAGATAGTGGCACGCCAGAGAGAATTGCTAAAAGATACAAAAAAACAGGCAGCCACACAGGTAAATTTCTAGCAAAAGAATTAGGAATCCATTAAAAACAAATTCCTTTTTCTTAAGGGTATTCCTTTAAGAATTCTTCCCTTAACTTACCACCAATAACCAAGCTTCACAAATCCGCTATTATGAGCTGATGATTTATTTGAAAAATCACCATTATATATTACAGAAATATCCCAAGAATCACTAAGCGCATAGTTTAATCTTAAAGTTACATAATAATATGTGTTACCAAGCTCTGTTTTTGTGTTAAAAAGCTGGTTATTAACAATCACACCTTGTTCAAAATCATCTTTGAAGTTAAATCTAACTCCACCCCCTAAAATAGTGCTTAAATTTTCATTCCATTGCGCTTGCCAACTTGCACCTAATTTTCCCATAAAGAGATTAATATTATTATCTTGATAAATGTTGCATCGCATTGTAAAACCATCTACATTGACTCTATCATAACTAATTGCCAATTCCGGCGTTAATGTATGATTAGCCACATAAAAATTCGCCCCAAACCCAGCTTCAAACCCATAAGAGTTAGAATCTGATTCCACACTCTCCCCTAAGCTTGCAATATCACTAGAAGTCAATACACCCCTTAACATTCCCTTAGCAAAGTAATCATAATCTGTTGTGCCACCTAAAGTTTTATAATAATTAACTCCCACATAAAATGTCGTATCATCAATACCTAAATCCACAGCATTAACATCTGCCTTTTCTGCCCCTACAAAGAATCCCAAAACTCCAAAACATTCCCCAAACTCTTTTGC
Source organism: Helicobacter winghamensis ATCC BAA-430 (assembly GCF_028751035.1). NCBI lineage: Bacteria > Pseudomonadati > Campylobacterota > Epsilonproteobacteria > Campylobacterales > Helicobacteraceae > Helicobacter > Helicobacter winghamensis. The sequence goes on from NZ_CP063533.1 coordinate 1,127,578, forward strand.
ATTCCACTAATAATTCCATAAGTATCACCCTCTAGGTTATCTCCTGTTGCCAAATCCACACTTGTGCTTGTGTAATATGGCATAACAAAGGTATGAGAATCTTTTGCGTATGTTTGATCTAATACATTAGAATCTGCTACCAAAGAAGCATATTTTTCTAGCTTTGGAATATCAACTTCTGCGCGATGATTCATTCTATCGTGTGCATTAAAGTTTGTTAGAGTAACATTTACCGCAGTTCCTACAACATTCCCTATAAAAGCAGATCTTGTTACAGAATTATTAACAGCATTTTGCGTAGAAGCTGCCGCAGTTGAACGCGAAGAATCCACCTTAATTTTAAAGCCGTCTGCAACTTCACTTCTTCCTGCTGCCATAGCTTCATCTTTTGTAAGAGTAGCTTTTTCAATGATAAAAATATCATCAGTTGTTTTAAGATGTTCAAACTCCAACCCAGCAAATCCGCTTAAATCTTGAGAATTTAAGCCTTTAATCACAGCTAAATTGTCTATATTATACACCTTATTAAGTTCAAAATCTGCGCTTTTTGCAGGATCAATCATCACAGCATTATTTTCAAACTTCAATCCCACTTCCCCACCATTTGCAATTACGATTCTATTATCAAAATCCACTTGCGCACTATCATAACTTTTAGCATTGCCTAAATTAGTTAAATGCCATTCTTTAATATTGATATTTCCCTCTTTTGCATCTAAATGCGCAGCATTTCTAGCACCTGTGATTTACCCCTATTAATCACATTAATCATCGTATCCACCCCACTCTTAATTACAGAGCTTGAAGCACTAGAATCTATATGCAAGAGACCTGTTTGTTCATTTCTAAAGTCAAAGATATTCTTAGCCCCTGCTGCTTTTATTGTGCTAAAAAGATTTGTATCCTTTGCAGTGATATTTCCAGAGTTTATAAAAGAATTAGATTCCACAGCATTACTTGCATAATCTAAAGACGCGCTAGTTAAGCTAATACCAACTTCATCTAAAGTTACTTTTCCTGTATTTGTGAAGTTATGGATTGCCCCCTCATTGGCATTATCATTTTTATAGGTAAATTCTCCTGTATTAATAAAATGATAAATAATGCCACTATTATCAACTAACCCACCTTTCATTACAGACATTTTTCCTGCATTTATTAGCTCGCCCACAACAGAATTATATGTAACAACGCCGATTTTTCCCTGATGTGTTACAGATCAATCACGCCAAAATTTCTTAAAAAATCGTTGTTTGGGTCTGTAAGATTCCATACTCTCCTACATTAGCTATAAGCTCAAAATTCTCCGCTAGCACCACTTCCTTTGTCCAGCCGTTCCCATTAAGCAAACCCACAACGCTATTAGAATCTAAATTTCCAGTGATTTTTCCACCAAAGATAACTCTACCATTAATGCCCTTATTATCCGCCTTTTTACCCTGACTTCCAATAACAGCCCCAACATTAGAAACACTAGACTTTGAAAAATCTATACCCCCTAAAAAAGCAATATCCCCATCAATTAATCCACTATTATTAATAACATATTGATCATAAAGCGCAATGTTTAAGACTTTATCAAATACGATTCCATCCTTTAAAAGGGCTTCATTTAAAATCAAATTTCCACTAATATCACTCGTAACAATCTCTCCAAATACGATTCCACCCTTTAAAGTGCCTGTATTTTTTATAAACGCTTCACCACTTATTTCATTATTTGCTTTGCTATAAGCAACTTCACCTTGGAATCTAATGCCACCATTTAAAACAGAGTGATTGCTAATTAAATGCCCTCCTCTTTGTGGGATAGAGATATGCTTAACCACACCTTTAAATGTGATTCCACCATTAATTTCCCCCTCATTAATAATTCCTGTTCCACCACTATAAATTTCACCAACCTTAGCCCCATTAAAAACCATACCAGAAAGAATTTTGCCTTGATTTTTAATCCCCCAATTATATTCTGGACCAAATGGAACAGCAAAAACAAATAAATCATTTGCCAAAACTTGATTCACATTAGCTTGTTGGGCAATCACAATACCCACATTCATACCACCTGCTTCATTGAAGCTAAGATCTTTATCCAATGCACCAAGTGACTCTGTAATATCTGCATTAATCGTTGCAACACCGCTGTAAAAAGTAGAATCAAAAATAAGTTTTTTTAAAGAATCATTAAGATTAAAATTAACCATTGTAAATTTTTGATTTTTATCCCCAAATATTAGCTCTTCTAAACCCTCTGTATTATTAACTTCAACCAATCTAGTGTTATTAGCGCTATCTGTAAGAATTGTTAAGGTTTTGTTGTGATTATTCTGCGCCCCCGCCTTATCTTTTTCAATTGTTACATTCCCTTCTGCATTAATCACAGCATCGGTAATATCTACTTTAGAATCATCTGAAACATACACAGCATTTGCACTACTTGCCAATAAACTTGCGCACACTAAAGAAAGCGCGAAACCCTTTGTGAAACCTTTGTTTTCTTTCATTCTCTCTCCTTCAAATAGCAATACGCGAATTCTACTCAAAAAAAACGCAAGCCACTTAAAACTAAAAAATTATTAAAAATTTGGGAAGATTTGAAACACTTAAAGACTTGCTTGGCGGATTCCTTCATAAAGCACGATTCCAACACTTGTCGCAAGATTTAAACTTCTTGCGTTATTTTGCATAGGGATTGTGTAGCAATACTCTTGATTTGCGCTTAAAATCTCTTGAGATAATCCCGCGTCTTCTCGCCCAAAGTGGAGATATGCACCTGCTTGCATAGGGGCTTTATAATAAGGAATTTTCGTTTTTGTGGTTAGAAAAAAATGTGGCAAATTAGAATCAATAAAATAGGATTTAAAAAAGGATTCCGTATCAGCATATTCATAGACTTCTAAATGCTCCCAATAATCCATACCAGCGCGTTTTAACTCTTTTTGAGTAAGAGAAAAGCCAAGTGGATAGATAAGATGCAAAATTGTATTGCTAGCAAAGCATAATCTACCTATATTTCCTGTATTTTGTGGAATACGCGGCTGATGTAGAACAATATGGAATTGCATAATTATCCTTCTAGGTTTAATGGCGACTTGAAAGTAGAATCTTTTTTAACTTCTGTTGTTTTAAAATCTTTTGGATAATGTTTAGAGCCTTGCAAAAGGGCTTTTAACACAAGCGCGATTGCATAAGTATTGCGCTTGCAAAACTTTGAAAATTGATATTTTATAATGTTATGCTTAATTTCTGCTTCTTGTGTATTTTGTGTACTTTGCACGCTTTGCATAACTCCCCTTTATGCTTGCTTTAGCTGTTAGATTTCTTTTTTTGCTAATTCTATGCGCGCAGCTTTGCGCTTTTTAGCATTTTCATAGCGGCGTTTTTCTACGGGAGTTTTTGGCTCTAGTGGTGGGACTTTTGTAGGTTTGCCCGCGCTATCTACGCACACCATATTAAAATACGCGCTATTTGTGTGCATGACGGTGCGCTTTTGAATATCTTCAGCGATAACTTTGATTCCAACTTCCAAGGAACTATTGCCTGTATAATTGACAGAAGCAAGAAAGGTAACAAGCGAACCTACTTCAATAGGATATTTGAAATTTACGCTATCAACAGAAAGTGTAACGCAATAGTTTCCACAATAGCGTGCAGCACAAGCATATGCAACTTGATCTAAGAATTTTAAAATATCACCGCCATGAACGCGTCCTTTGAAGTTTGCAACTGCAGGCGTCATTAAGATAGACATTGTTAAAGACTTGGTATCAAAGACATTTTCTAAATCATTCATTTTAGATTCCTTTTTTGTGGATTTGGCGTTATCTTAGCATTTTTTTGTAGGATTTTTGCAAAAAGGGATAAAAATCTTTAACTTTTTATGCCATTGTTACGATTATGGGCTATAATGCGCAGAATTATTTTGCTAAGGTGATTTTATGCGTGTGGTAATAACTGGCGGTGGCACTGGGGGACATTTAAGTGTAGCTAGAGCATTTTTGCGCGCCTTTGTGGCTAAAGGCTGGGAATGTGCTTTTATTGGCTCTAGTGGCGGACAAGATAGAATGTATTTTGAAAAAGAATCAGATTTTAAGCAAAAGTGGTTTTTGCAAACGCACGGAGTTGTTAATCAACGCGGAATCGGACTTTTAAAATCACTTTGGAAACAAGCGTGCGCGCTAAAAGAAGCGTGTAGAATCCTAAAGGAGTTTCAAGCCGATTTTGTGCTATCTGTGGGAGGATACTCTGCTGCACCAGCAGCTTTTGGGGCGTGCTTGTTTAAAATACCTTTAATAATCCACGAACAAAACGCAGAGATTGGGCGATTAAATAGACTTTTAAAGCCCTTTGCTAAGGTGTTTTTTTCATCATATTTAGAAAACTCACCGATTAAATTTTATCCCATAAGTAGTGTATTTTTTGAAAAAGCTAGGGTTAGAAATAAGATTGAAAATGTGCTATTTATGGGAGGCTCACAAGGCGCAAAAGCGATTAATAACTTTGCTTTAAGTGTGATTGGCACACTAAAAAGACGCGGAATTAAAGTATTTTTACAAAGCGGAAAGGCAGATTTTACACGCGTTATAGAAGAATGCAAGAAAGAAAATCTAAGCATTGGAGTGCTTGGGGAGCTAGAATTAAAAAAGCTAGATTCTAAAATCAAAAAAGTCAATTTAGATTCCATAAATAGCGTTGATATTGTGGTGTTTGACTTTTATGATGATATGGCTAGCGTGTATGGGCTATGTGATTTTGTTGTGTGCAGAGCTGGGGCTAGCTCGCTGTGGGAATTATGCGCTAATGGCTTGCCAGCGCTTTTTGTGCCTTATCCCTATGCAGCGGGAAATCATCAATATTATAATGCGAAGTTTATTGAAGAAAAAGGGCTTGGATTTTTATGCTTAGAGAAAGATTTATTTAATGAAGTGCTATGGGAATGCTTGGAGCTTTTAGAAGATAAAATCACACAAATAAGTGAAAATCTACAAAAAGAATGTTCCCTAAATGCAACCAAGCAAATGTGTGAGATTATAGCAAGAAAGCTTTGTTAAAACTTTCTTATCTCTTAAACTATAAATCCAACAAACTATACACTTTAGTGCGCTCACGCATTGCCTCTGCGCCTTTTAAATCTTGGAGATTAATAATAAAACAAGATTCCACGCATTTTGCGCCTGCTTGCTTAATAAGATTTGCCGCGGCAAGTGCTGTGCCACCTGTGGCAATTAAATCATCAATTAATAAAACATTTGGAATCTCTTTTTGCGCGTTTTTAAAAGCGTCAATATGGATTTCAATCTAACTAAAGCCATACTCTAGTGTGTATTTTTCTGAAATTGTTGTGTAAGGAAGTTTTCCTTTTTTACGGATTGGCACAAAACCAATATTTAGCGCATATGCTAAAGCCGCCCCAAAGATAAAACCGCGACTTTCAATCCCTGCAATAAAATCTAAATCATAGCTTTCATAACGCTCTTTTAAATGGTTTATAGTAAGCGCAAATGCTTCTTTATTGTTGATGAGCGTAGTAATATCGCGAAAAACGATTCCGGGCTGTGGATAATCGTGGATTATGCGGATTGAGTCTAGCAAGAACTTCTTAATTTCTGGCTGTAACATTAGGATTCCTTTATTTAAATGGTGTAAGTGCTGGTATTTTACACTATTTGCCACACAAATACACTTAAAAATCCTAGAAACAAAAACGGCACAAAGGGAATCATTATCTCTTTATCCTTGCGTAAAATCCGTAATGCTAGGATAAAAACTAACGCGTAAAATGCGGAGAGAAAAATCGCTACCGCTCCATAAAATACGCCAAGCATGCAACCTATCGCGCCAAAAAGTAGCAAATCGCCCTCCCCTAGCGTTTCCTTACCTGCAAGATAGCTAACAAAAAGTCTTAAAAGTGTGGCAAAACCAATAAAACTTAAACAAACAATGCACACAAATAAAGGCTCATCAAAATACAAAATGCCAAAGGTTAAACCAAAAGCTAGAGTTAGGAAGTTTAGAGAATCTGGGATTGTTAGAAAATGTGTATCAATTACACTTAATACATAAAAAAGCAACACGAAAAAAAAGAGTGCTAGCGCGCTTGGTGTAGCAAGAAAATAAAAATAACAAAAAAATGCTAAAACCGCTCCAAAACACTCACTTAAAAAATAAAAAGTTGGAATCTTTTTTTGACAATGGCGACATTTCGCCCTTAAAATAAAAAAGCTAAAAAGCGGAATCTTATCGCGCCAAAGTAGCGGTGTGTTACACTCTATGCAAAAAGAGTTTGGGAGAAAAATGCTAAGATTGCGCGGGATTCTGTGGATTAAAACATTAGCAAACGCGCCAAAACTCGCCCCAAAAGCTAGGATAAAAAACCAAATTATTATTTCGCTTAACGCTTGCATTTTACGCTCTTTTTGCTAGAATTTTAGCCAAAAAAGGCAGGATATGCAAAAGCGCGTTGGAATCTTTGGTGGTTCATTTGATCCTCCACATAATGGGCATTTAGCAATTATTCAAAGCGCGATAAAACAACTTGCGCTAGATACGCTTTTTATTGTGCCTAGTTTTTTAAATCCTTTTAAAAATGCGTTTTATTTTACTCCAAATACGCGTTTAGCTTGGTTAGAACAAATAACAAAGAATATAGATAGCAAAAAATGCGCGCTTAGCGTGCTAGATTTTGAAGTGCGGCAAAATGCGCCAACGCCTACTTTTAAAACACTAAAACACATTTTAAATTCCTATGATTTTGGAACAAATGCGCGATATTTTTTGCTTTTAGGTGCGGATAATGTGGAATCCCTGCCAAAATGGGCGGAGTTTTCTTGGCTAGAAAAAAATGTAGAATTTGTTATAATTCCACGCAACAACTACACAATCCCTAAAAATTACGCAACTTTGGAGTTTAAAGAGATTGCAATTAGCGCAACAGAGCTTCGCAAAATGCTAGAGCTTAGGGAGTATGCGACATTAAAAAAATGGATTCCACAAGAGATTTTGGAATCTGTAATAAAGGAAGCAAATTGCAAGAAAGAAAAGCATTAGTGCAAGAAATTTGTCAAATCTTAGAAGATAAAAAAGCAGAAGATATAGAAGTTTTTAATCTCATTGGAACAGATTATTTTGTAGATTTTGTAGTGATTACAACTGCTCTTATTGATCGCCACGCATTAGCGCTTTTAGACGCGCTTAAAAAACCGCTTAAAGAAAAAGGTGAAAGTTTTTATCATATTGATGATGAAAATCCAGATTGGATTGTGGCAGATTTAGGCGATATTATCGTGCATATTTTTACAGAAAATCAACGCAAGAAATTTAACTTAGAAGAATTTTTACAAAAACTTCTTAAAGAAAAGGAAAGTGTTAATGTATAACACGCTTAGCCTAGAAGAACAAAGAGTGATTTTACACAAAGGCACAGAAGCCCCTTTTAGTGGCAAGTATGAAAACCACTTTGAAAAAGGTATATATGCTTGTAAGCAATGCAATGCACCATTATACACTTCAGAGAGCAAATTCCATAGTGGTTGTGGGTGGCCCAGCTTTGATGCATGCATTCAAGGCGCAATAAAAGAACAACCAGACGCTGATGGCAGGCGCACAGAGATTGTGTGTGCCAAATGCGACGGACACTTGGGGCATATCTTTTTAGGTGAAGGTTTTACAGAAAAAAACACGCGCCATTGTGTCAATTCCATCTCACTAAATTTCATTAAAAAACAAGTCTAAAATAAAATAATTTCATACAAAGGAGAATCCTATCGATCCGCTACTTATAATCATTTGCGTTTTAGCTATGGCTGTTGTCTCTGGAATTATTTTAAATCGCTTAAAAATTCCTGCAATAATCGGATACATTGTAACAGGAACACTAACAACTTATATTTTTGGATTCCGCTTAGAAGATTCTGTGGATTTAAATGAAGCTGCCGAACTTGGAATTGTATTTTTAATGTTTATGATTGGGCTTGATTTTAGCTTTAAGAAAATCACACAAATGAAGCAAGAAGTTTTGCTCTTTGGTGGCTTGCAAATTGGAATCTCTATCGGAGCATTTTTTGCAATTTGCTATTTTTTATTACGCTTTGATTTTAACACTTCTATTATCATTGCAAGCGCTGTGAGTTTATCATCAACTGCGATTGTATTAAAGCATTTAAATGAAACCAATGAAACTAGAACGCCTTATGGTGCAGCTTCTGTTGGGATTTTAGTCTTTCAAGATATTGCTGTAATTCCTATTTTACTTATTATTAAACTCTTAAGCGATACGAGTTTAAGTATGGGAGAGATGCTTTTAAGCACAGGAATATCAGCCGTGGCTGTGCTTTTACTTTTAATCTTGCCCGGACGCTTTTTGGCTAGAATCGCACTGCGTTCAAGTGCTAAAATGAAAACAGATGAAATTTTTGTAGGAACTGTGTTTTTAATCGTTTTAGGCTCTGCGTATTTAAGCAAGCATTTTGGATTCTCACTTTCTCTTGGGGCATTTTTGGCAGGAATGATTGTATCTAACTCGCCTTTTAAATATCAAGTGGCAAGCGTTTTAGTGTATTTTAGAGATTTATTACTTGGAGTATTTTTCATCACTATTGGAATGCAAGTTGATGTGGTTTTTGCGGCAAAATATTTCATTGTCGTATTAATCTTATGTGCATTAATGATTTTAGTAAAAACTCTAATTATGTTTGCTTTTCTAAGTTTATTTAGAGGGGCAAGAATTGGTATGCGCATCGCACTTTCTCTCTCGCAGATTGGGGAATTTTCCTTTGCGATTTTCTTGCTTGCAAGCCAACATAAAATTTTAAATTTAAAACTTGATGGCGGAATCTTAAGTTGGATTTTTGGACAAGAATTTTTAGCAAAACTCACACCACACGATATTTATCAATTCCTAACACTAATGGTAATTTTCTCAATGGTTGCCACACCTTTTATCTTAGAGCGACTAGATACTTGCACAGACTTTATGCTGCGCTTACTTAGAATTCCAACGCAAACACACCTTAGCAATGAAACCTATAAAATGCAGCAAGAAGAAACTTCAAATAATATCGTTGTGTGTGGTTATGGGCTTTTAGGAAAGAAAGTTGTGAAATTCCTTGCAGGTTGCAATATCAACACACTAGTTGTAGAATCTAATTATGATCGCGTAAGAGACGCCCAAAAAGAAGGGATTAACATTGTCTATGGAAACATTACAGATAAGATGATTTTTAAAGAAATTGAAGTGCAAAACTCTACAGCGGTAATTTTATGCGTGGAATCCACAAATGCAATTTCTCAAGCTTGCCACCATATTATGGATATTTCACACCACACTAGAATTATCGTCCAAACTGATGATGATAGTTTAGAAGAAATGTTAAAAGGAATGGGGCTTTATGGAGTAATCAATAATTATCAAGAAAGTGCTGTGATTCTCTCAAACCTTGCCTTAAAAGCCATAGAAGAGCAAAAAGAAGTAATAGGCGAAGAAAAGGAAGAAGAACCAACCTCTTAAAAGCTAATTAAAAAACATTTTATTAAACATTATTGCAAGCACAATAGCATACATTATAAGCAAAGTTGCTTTGTGCTTTTTAGCGTCAATTTTTGAGAGCAAAAAGATTCCAATCCTTACGCCAATTAGCGATGCAATCCCAACGATAATCCCCCCTTTAAAGCTTGCATAGCCGTGTAATGCTAAAGAAGTAAAGCCAGAAACCGATGAAAAAATCACAAAAAATAAAGAAAGTGGAATAATCTGCTTACTACTATACCCCAAATAATACGCCAAGAGTGGTGCTAGCATCATACCCCCACCAATACCAAGCGAAATCGCAAACACACCCACAAAGCACCCACAAAGCACCAAAAACACCTTAGAAGCTATACCCTCTCCTATGCGCTTTTCACCCCCATAAGCACTTGCCCCAAAAAGCTTCACAAAAGAATACATAATAAAAATACTAAAAACAACTTCTAGCGTTTTTGAACTCACATAATCAATCACAAACCCGCTAAATGCCGCCCCTATAAGCCCGCCAATCCCTACATAGATTCCATCTCTTGCATCTAATAGCTTACGCTTATAATTTACATAAGAGCCATAAACTGATGAAAAAATCATCTGCATAATAGAAATTCCAATAGCGATTTTGATATCGTGCCCTAACATCATCACAAGCGGAACTAAAATCGCTCCACCACCAATTCCAAAAAACCCTGCCAAAATCCCAGTTAAGATTCCAATGCCAAAAAGTGCAAGACTATAAAATGGTTCAAAAATCAAAAATTCCATAATTTTACTTTTCATTCTAAAGAATATTAAAAAAGCAATTCTACCAAAACAAGCGATAAATAATTCAAAAAGTGTTAGAATTAAAAAATTTCACACAATAGAAAGAAACCAATGGAAAAATCAACAAAAGAAGAAATTAAAATTACAAACTTTGTAAAAGTTGCAGGTTGAGCAGGCAAAGTAGGTCTGGAAGATCTCTCACATATTGCCAAATCTCTATGCAACACTCCAAATCCTGACATTTTAGTAGATTTTAAAGGTAGCGAAGATGCTGGAATTTACCGCTTAAGCCCTACACTTGCTTTGGTGCAAACTGCAGACTTTATTACTCCTGTGGTTAATGATCCTTTTATCTATGGGCAAATCGCTGCTGCTAATGCACTAAGTGATGTTTATGCAATGGGCGGTATTGTCAAATGCGCTCTTAATTTAATGATGTGGGATATGTGCAGAATCCCAGAAGACTATGCGCGCGCAATTTTAGAGGGGGGACTATCTAAGATTAAAGAAGCTGGAGGCGCTCTTATTGGAGGACACACAATAGCTGATAGCGAACAAAAATATGGCTTAAGTGTAAGTGGAATCATTAATCCGCAAAAAATTTGGCGCAATAATGGCGCAAAAGTTAATGATGTGCTAATCCTTACAAAACCCATTGGAATGGGAGTTTTAACAACTGCGCTAAAAGCAAACTTGCTAGATTCCAACACACAAGAAAAAATCTCTAAGATTATGGCAGAACTTAATCGCTATGCTTGCGAGATTGCAAGCGCATTTGAAATCCACGCCTGCACAGACATTACAGGTTTTGGGCTTTTAGGGCATTTAAGCGAAATGCTAAATCCAAGCATTAATATCCGTTTAAATAGCAATGCAATTCCAATTGTAAAAGAAGCGATTCCATTTGCGCGTGATGGAATTATTCCAGGCGGAAGTTGTGGAAACCAAAGAGCAACAGAACATTTGTGCAAATTTAATCTTGACAAAAATGCAAAATACAAAGATTTAGAAATTTTACTCTATGATGCGCAAACTTCTGGCGGACTTGTGTTTGCCCTAGATAAAGCCAAAGCAAAAGATCTCTGCAAAGCTTTACAAGATAAGGGCATAGAAGCTGCAGAAATCATTGGAGAAGTTGAACCTTATAATCCAAACTGCCCCATTAGAATTTTTGTGGAGTAATCACAAGGGAAGTAATCCCCCCTCCCCTACCACCACCAAGCAAACTTCACAAACACACTATGAGAGTTTGCTTTGCTTGAGAGTGTAGAGATTCCATTATAGTTTAATGAGAGATTAGCATTTTCTAAGAAATCATAAGATAATCCCATTTGCACAAATGCATACCATCTTGCAACATCAATTTCACTTGTAAGGATATTTCTATCTAGCTTTAATCTTCCTTCTGCATCTTTATAAACATTGTATAAACCACCTACACTAAAAGATGTTCTTAAACGATTACTATAAGGGGATTCTATTTTTATAGAAGCAACTGTATCTATAAAGTTAAAATATTGTGCCTTATAATGTTCATTTGTTCCACCTAAGTGTTGTAATGTAAAGTCTTTAGAATGCATTCCTAAATAATTAAATCCTATCTCTGGAGTTACTCTTAAATAGTTATGCAACATATAATGGCTTAATCCAACTCTTGCATTTACTCCATATCCATAAATCTTTGCAGTAGAATCTACTTTTGTAACACCATCTGTATAAGTTTTGCTAACATCTGCATTAGTGTAATCAAGATTTGTTGTAAGACTCACAAAATATTGTGTTAAACCTTTTCTATAAAAAATATCATAATAAGATAATCCCCCAAAGTAAGATTTATTATCAAACTCTAATCTTTGGTTAGAAACATCTTGATCTGCACTTTCAAATCCGCCATAAACACCTAAGATTCCATAATCATTTGGAAGTAGTCTTTGTGTTCCTATTAGCATTCCTGCAGAATTAGATTTTAGTTTTCCACTGCCCCCTTCCATATCTGCACTAAAGTATTGATAATAAGGAATTACAAAGGAATGGTTTTTAGATTCTAAGTTATTATGGTTAATATAGAGTTTTTCAAACTCTGATAAAACATCTGCATCTGTTGGTGCTTCTCCTTCTTTAGAGAGTTCCATATCTTCTATGGCATTAAAGTTTGTTGCAAAGTTCTGTGTGGTGGTAGCTCTTAAAAGATTTGAAACGCTCATATTTCTAAGTCTTGAAGAATACACAACAGATTGTGCTAAGGTTTTACCACTTAATTCTGCACGATTAATTTTTGCTCTATATCCCCCATTATTGTTTGCACTCTCAAAGGTATAAATTCCAGAGATAGAATGGATATTATTAGCATCAATTCCTTGATTAGTATTAATTTGCTCTCCTACTGCATTTCCATCTTTATCTGCAAAGAAAGTATTAGAATCATAGATTTTATCTATATCTAAATCTTCAGTGTTAATATAGACTTTCTCTAAAGAGATTCCAGCAATATTATCTCCACCTACAAGTAAAGAGCCATCTTTTCTTTCATCATTAGTTGTAAATTCGGGTGCTTTAAAATACCAATCTTTAATAGAGAGTTTAGCATTTACTCCATTGTTTTCTAATTGCACACCATTATTGTTTTTACCAATGATTCCATTTGCAAGATTACTTACTGCTCTTGTTATACCATTATCAAGGTTATTAGCAAGAGTCATAGTTCCACTATTAGTAATACCTTGAGAAATATTTCCAGTATTAGTAAGAGTTAATTCACCAGAGTTAGTGATATTTTCAGTAATTGTTCCAGAGTTAGTTAGAGTTAAATTACTATTAGCATTATTAGTAACTCCCTTAGAAATATCTCCAGTATTAGTTAGAGTTAATTCCCCAGAGTTAGTGATACTTCCTGTGATGTCTTTGTGGTTATCTAAGGTAAGATTTGCATTGGTATTGTTAGTAATATCTCCTGTAATGTTCTTTTGATTAACTAAAGTGAGATTTGCATTAGTGTTGTTAGTAATACCATTAGTGATAGTTCCACTATTAGCTAGAGTTAGTTTTCCAGTTCCATTATTAGTAATACCATTTTTAATGTTTCCAGAGTTTATTAAAGTGGTATCTTTTTTACTCTCACTTTCAAATCCATTTTCTAATGTCCCAGAGTTTGCTAATTGTGCAAGCTCTCCTTTGTTTGTGAGTTTATCATTAATAGTTCCTTCATTAATTAGAGCATCAAGTTTAGCAGTATTGGCAAGTTCTACTTCTTTAATAGTTCCTTCATTACTTAAAGCTTTTAGAATAGAATCTACTTTAATAGTTCCATTAAAGTTTCCTTTATTAGAGATTCCACCTACTTCCCCTTTTATATCTAGTGTTCCATTAAAGGTAGAACCCTCTTCATAAGAAATATATCCTACTTCTCCACCTTTATCTACTGTAAGACTACCTGAAAATGTTCCTTTATTAACAACTCCGCCTAAACTTGCATTGTTTTCTACTTTGATTGCGTCATTAAAGGTTGAATTTTTTTCATTAATAAAAGCTCCTGCTACTTTACCACCATCTTTAATAGTAAGATTTCCTTTAGCGTTATTGCTATAAGTAATATTACCTGTGATGTTTCCACCATTATTAACATCTATTTTAGAAAGATTTCCAGAATTTGTAATATTACCTTCTAAGCTTGCTTTATCAATTGTGATACCATTTGTGATTGTGCCTTCATTAGTAATATTACCTACTTTAGAATTATTAGTAATACTTACTTCTTTAATGGTTGCATTTTTAGCATTGCTTAGAGCAGTTAGGATTCCACTATTTAGTCTAATAGCTTCTTGAATTGTTCCAGAGTTAGAGATTGCTCCAACCTTAGCATTAGAGCTTATATTAATTTCTTTAGAGATTGTTCCACTATTAGTAATATCGCCTATTGTTCCATTGTTTTCTAATTTAATAGCTTCTTGAATTGTTCCTTTGTTATCAATGCTTGTTAGTGTAGCATTATTTACAGAAATGTTTTTTGCAATGATTGCACCAACAGCATTAGAGATTGTTCCAACCTTAGCATTAGAGTTTATACTAATATCTTTAGAGATTGTTCCGCCATTGTTGTTAATGGCTTGAACACTCGCACCATTACTAAGATTTAAATCTCCATTGAAATCTTTAGAATTGTTAATTGTATTAACACTAATGTTATTAAGATTTAAATCACTATTAAATGTTCCTTCATTAGAGATTGTTCCAACATTGCCTTTTAAATCAAGATTGGCACTAAAAGTTGAGTTTGCTCCTTTGTTTTGAATACCACCTAGGCTAGAGCCTTTATCTAGTGTAATTGTATTTGTAGCTTCATAATTTGCACCATTTTCATTGATGATAGAACCACCAACACTTCCACCATTGTTAATAGTAATGTTTCCTGTTTTTGCATTGGTTCCGCTGTTTTTAATGTCGCCACCTACGCTACCGCCATTGATGGAGATTTTACTAATTGTGCCGGAGTTTTGGATATTACCGCCTACATTTCCACCATTAACGGCAATACCCTCTTTGATTTCGCCATTATTGCGATTATCAATATTTCCTGTAACATTACCATTTGCACTTATTTCTATACCTTTTCCAATTGTTGTGCCAGTGTTATTGCTACCCACACTTCCATTATTAATATTTCCATTAACTTTCCCATCAACTTCAATTTTTCCATTAATTTTTCCCCCATATCTATTCCAAATATCCCCAGTTATGTTAGCAGTATCTTTAACAAGAATATTTCCGTTGATATTTGAATTCCAATTTAAAACAGCGGTGTTATTAGTCCCATTTAATTTTCCTCCTATTTCAATATTTCCAACTATTGTTCCCCTGCCTGATGTGCTATGATTTACAATCGCTCCATTTAAAGTGGCTTTTTCTCCAACTTTTATATCACCTTGAATTGTCCCGTGATTTCTCATAACGGCTTGAAATTTATAATTACCCCCCGGAGTTCCACCCGTTACAACACCCTCTTTTATATCAATAGAGCCACCAATTGTTCCTTCATTAAATATGGCATAATCGTTATTTCTGCCAACAATAGAAGCACCTTTATCTACTACAATTCCCCCCATACTTGCGTGCGATTGATTAAAAACTTTACCATTTTTTAGCTCTCCCTCAATTACAACATTACCCAAAATTTTACCACTATTTGCATTATTGTTTCTGTTTAACTCATTAAGAATATCACCCGTTACAGAACCACCCTGATTAATAGTGATATTTTGACTAATTGTTCCCTTATTTGTAATTCCACCCTGTGTTACAGAACCATTGATGATAATATTGTCTTTGGTTACTCCAGTGGTATTTGTAACTCCAGTGCTAGCGCCATCAACAACAATATCATCTGCATTGACATTTGTAAGTAAGGTTGTTAAAACTAATGAACCATAAAAGAATGAAGAAGTAAGTCGTTTTAGTGGCTGATAACTAGGATTTGCCCCCCCCCCCCGCTGGGTTAATTGAACATTGTTTTGCATTTATTTCTCCCTTATTTGTAAAAATAAAAATGTGTAATTATACTTCTTTGCATAAGAAAAATAAATAAAACATTTTTAATTTACTTTTTTTTATTACTTTTTATGCCACTTTTTATATCCAAGCCTTTATGTTTAGGCTTGAAAAAGAAACTAAGATACTGATATAATTTATATAATTTAAAATTATGGAGTTTATCTTGCAAATACGCATTTATTATGAAGATACAGATTGTGGCGGAATCGTCTATCATACAAATTATTTAAAATATTGTGAAAGAGCGCGTTCTGAAGCTTTTTTCAAAGCTGGAATTCCACCATTAAAAGACGGAATCGGATTTGTAGTTAAAGATATGCAAATAGAATTTTTATCTCCTGCAAAGCTTGGTGATTTACTAGAAGTAAAAACAACACTTTTAGAGCAAAAAAGCGCTTCTTTAAGATTAAGTCAAAGCATTTTGCTAAACAATAAAGAAATCTTTAAAGCACAATTAACACTTGTTTGCTTGGATTCTAAAACACAGAAAATTACCAAAATTCCACTTTGGGCAAAAAGTATTTTCACATCATTTTAAAGGATTTCTATGAAAGAAAATAAAGAAAATCATAAAATACAATATCCTTGCACTTGGCATTATAGAATCATTGGCTTTGATAAGAAAACCTTACATTTAGCAGCCTTAGAAACAATCAACAAAGAGTTTATCCATACGCCCGGAAAAGAAAGCAGTGGTGGAAAATACCATAGTATAAATATTGAAATACAAGTAGAAAATCAAGAAGAAAGGGATTTAATCTTTCAAGCCTTACAAAAAGATCCTAGGGTAAAATTTGTTTTATAGATTTTTGATTTGCTTTTTCTTTGCAATTCCTTACGCAGTTGCAAATCCTAGCCTAGCTTTGCAATGCTTAAAAGAAAGCTATCCTAATCATACTATCTCAATAACTTTTAGTAAAATCCCAAAACACAACACTTTACAAGAATATGAAAACGCGTTAATAAAAGGAAGCCTAATAGAAAGCTTTGCCTATGTGTATCCCTTGGGATTCCATACTTTAGAACCTTTTAAGGATAGTTCGCGCATTAGAGATTATAGATTTTTAGCTAGTATTTATGGAGAAAATCAAAACGCAGTGGAATCACATTTAAAATCTATGACTTGGATTGACGGAAGTCAAATTCTATTTAATAGTAAAAATGACGCATACAAGGCACTTGAGCGTGTGAAAACTCACTTAGAGCAAGCAATCAAAAAAAATCCAAGCCTTTTAATATATCTACAAAATATCGGTGGCACTTATAAGTGGCGCAAAATCGCCAATACAGATCGCCTAAGCGCACATAGCTTTGGCATTGCCATTGATATTAATGTTGCTAAATCGCGCTATTGGCTTTGGGATTTAAAGCAAAAAACATTTAAAGATTTTACTCCAAAGATTCCATTAGAAATTATCTTGGCTTTTGAACAAGAGGGTTTTATTTGGGGAGGACGCTGGTGGCATTATGATACAATGCATTTTGAATACCGCCCAGAGATTCTTTGCTATGCAAAGGCTTTAAAAGATAGAATCTAATTTTTAATTTTAGATTCCAATTTCAAAGCAAATTCTAGCGTTAGCTTTATATCTAGTTTTGGGGATTGCAAGATTTTTGCATTTTTTAAAAGTTGTTCTGCTACTTTTTTCGTGCTTGCTCCAAGACAAAGCGCGCAAAAACTATCTCTCCAAGTGAAATTTAACAAAAATGCGCGTATATGTGAAGGTGCGCTAAAAACAATTATGGAATCTTTTTGTAACTCTGGTGGATTTTCTAAAATCTTTAAAATATTTTTATAAACAATTATTTCTTGCAATGCGATTCCATTTTCTCTTAAAATTTCTGGAATCTTTGAAGCAATTTTTTCTGCACGCACAAACAAGGGTTTTTTGCCTTTTAATAAGGGAATCAACTCTTGCGCAAACACATCTCCATACGCACTTGAAGCAATAAAATCCGCCTTTAAACCTAATGCTATCAAGGCATTTGCACTTCCTTGCCCTATCACAAAGTTTGGCAAACTCTCCCAAAGATTTTTTAAGCCTTTGGATTGCAAATTTTCATTAAGCGCAATAATTGCGTTTTTGGAAGTAAAAATTAAGGAATCACAAGCTTGTAATTTTTCCTGTAAATTCTCTATAAACTGCGTTTGCAAAGTGATTAAAGGTAAAATCAAAACACGCTTATCTAGCGGCAAATGTGCTAAATTTGGATTTGTTTTTGTGATATAATAGACCATTTTTTATTCTAGCTAATTTTGGCAAATAAAGGCATAAAATGTATATTAAAAACAAAAGTCTAGCCAAACCTGCCCCTTTAAACTCTCTTAATATTAATGATTTTATTGTAATTGATTTACGCTCGCGTGGTTATTTTCTAATTAGCCACATTAAAAGCGCGCTAAATATTGAATCCTTACAACGCATTATTTATATTGCGCAAGAAAATCCACAAAAAAAGATTCTACTTTATTGCCATAGTGGAGCAACAGCAGCAGATTTTGGAACACAGCTTGTAGAAAAAGGATTTAAAAATATTTACTACATTGATGAAAACTATTTTGCCATTAAAAAACATAATATTGCTTTAGAGGGTAAAGGGCTAGAGTAATTAAGCAAATTTTTGCTAGAATTCCGCATTTAACTTCAGTTAGGCAGATAGAGTTATGGAAGAGTTATTTACGCAGTGGCTACAAGATTATGGTTATATTATTTTATTTATTTGGAGCACACTAGAGGGTGAGCTTGGGCTTATAATGGCTGGAATTATGTGCCACACAGGGCATATGACAATCCCTATTGCAATCCTTGTTGCTGGACTTGGAGGGTTTGTAGGCGATCAAATTTATTTTTATATTGGGCGTTATAACAAACAATTTATTTACAAAAAGCTCCAAACACAGCGCAGAAAATTTGCTCTTGCTCATCTGCTTTTACAACGCTATGGCTGGCCCATTATTTTCGTGCAACGCTACCTTTATGGAATGCGCACCGTGATTCCTATGAGCATAGGTGTAACGCGTTATAGTGCTAAAACTTTTGCTTTTATCAATCTCATTAGCGCGTTAATTTGGGCAGGGATTACAATTATTTTAGCGTATTATTTTGGCGAAGAGCTTTTAGCGATTGTGCATTATGCTAAAGAACACTATTACATTGCCATTCCTTTTGCAATCATTCTAGGCGGTGGAATCTACTATTATTTACATAAAGTAACACAGAAAGTTGAAAAAAAGATTATAGGAGAATCAAATGCAAATTCTAGCAAATAGCAAAAAAAGTGATTTAGAAATCATATTAGTTTTTGATAAAAAACTTCCAAAAACTCTAACAAAGACGCAAAAAGACGCGCTAGCGCTTAGGGATTACAAAGGCGAAGGAAGTTGCTTTATCGGGGAGCAGTTTTTTATCGGAGTAGATAGCCATAATTACCCTTTTCCAAACGCCTTGCGTGATGCAGTGGCAAATGCGATTCCAACCATAAAAAAGCTAAATATCGCCACAGCTAGCATTAATATAGAAAATCTACAAAGCGCAAAAGAAGTGTGTGAAGGCTTGCTTTTAGGGGATTACAACTTTGAAACATTTAAAAGCAAAAAGTCTCAAAGTAAGCTAAAAACTATTTATTTGCAATCTAAAAAAATAGATTCCAAAGCTTTGCAAACTATCATCACAGAAGCCGAACATATTTGCTCTAGCATTAATTTTGTGCGCGAGCTTATCAATACTCCTCCAGCAATTGCTACGCCAAAGTATATCGCCAATCTTGCACAAAAAAGAGCAAAAGATTTAAAAATCAACTGCGAAATCTATGATCAAAAGTTTTTAGAAAAAGAAAAAATGGGAGCGTTTCTAGCTGTGGCAAAGGCAAGTGCAAATCCACCTTTTTTGGTGCATTTAACCTATAAACCTAAAGGCTCTAAAAATAAAAAACTTCCAAAAATCGTGCTTGTTGGCAAAGGTTTAACCTATGATTCTGGCGGACTTAGTTTAAAGCCGGGCGATTATATGACTACAATGAAAGCTGATAAAAGCGGAGCTTGCGCTGTGCTTGGAATCTTAGAAGCTGTGGCAAAGCTAGAATTAAATGCTGAAATTCACGGAATCTTAGGATTAGCAGAAAATATGATAGGTGGCAATGCCTATAAACCAGATGATATTTTAATTGCGCGCAATAAAAAAAGCATAGAAGTGCGCAATACAGATGCTGAAGGGCGTTTGGTGCTTGCAGATTGTCTAAGCTATGCAAGCGATTTAAAGCCCGACTTTTTGTTAGATCTTGCTACGCTAACAGGAGCTTGCGTGGTAGCGCTTGGGGATTATAGCACAGGTGTTATGGGATATAATCCAAAGCTTGCAGAATCTTTTAATAAGGCTGCATTTAGCGCAGGTGAGCTTAGTGCGACACTTCCTTTTAATCCCTATTTACGCAAACTTTTCAACTCTGATGTAGCAGATTTATGCAATATTCCCTCAAGTCGCTATGGAAGCGCAATTAGCGCAGGAATGTTTTTAGGCGAGTTTGTGGAAGAATCTTTACATCAAAAGTGGTTGCATTTAGATATTGCAGGACCTGCCTATGTAGAAAAGGCTTGGGGAGTTAATCCCTTTGGCGCAACGGGAGCTGGAGTGCGCGCTGTTGTAGAATTTATCAAACAAAACACAAAGGAATAATATGGGCTTATCCATCGGTATTGTAGGGCTTCCAAATGTCGGAAAATCCACAACTTTTAACGCATTAACCAAAACGCAAAATGCACAATCTGCAAACTATCCTTTCTGCACTATTGAACCAAATAAGGCTATTGTCCCAGTGCCAGATACACGCCTTGATGCGCTAGCTAAAATTGTCAATCCGCAAAAAATCCAACATTCAGTGGTAGAGTTTGTAGATATTGCAGGGCTTGTAAAAGGGGCTAGCAAGGGTGAGGGACTTGGAAATCAATTTCTAGCAAACATTAAAGAAACAGAAGTAATTTTACACATCGTGCGTTGCTTTGAAGATTCCAATATTACGCATGTAGAAGGTGATATTAATCCTTTGCGCGATGTTGAGATTATTGAAACAGAGCTTTTAATTGCCGATATGCAAACTTTGCAAAAACGCGTAGAAAGACTAATTAAAAATGCAAAAAGTGGAACAGATAAGGAAGCAAAAGCACAACTTGAAGTCGCGCAAGCCCTTTTAAAGCACATTGAAGAGGGTAATGCTGTGCGCACATTTAGCAACAAAGACAACGATTATTTTTTGCTTTTGGATAAGGAATTACGCTTTTTGACCAATAAAGATATTATTTATGGTGCAAATGTTGATGAAGATAGCTTAAACACGGACAATTCCCTTGTTACAACACTGAAAGAATACGCTACAAAACAAGGTGCGGAAGTTATCAAGCTCTGCTCTAAAATTGAAGAAGAGCTTGTAGGCTTAAGCGATGAAGAAGCAGCGGAGTTTTTAAAGGAATTAGGCGTGCAAGAGAGTGGCTTAGATGCTATTATTCGCTTAGGATTCCAAAAACTTGGGCTTATTAGCTATTTTACAGCAGGGGTTAAGGAAGTGCGTGCTTGGACGATTCATAAAGGCGATAAAGCACCAGTTGCTGCTGGGGTAATTCACAAAGACTTTGAAAAAGGATTTATCCGCGCAGAAGTTATTGCATATAATGATTTTATTAAATATGGCGGCGAAGCAAAATCCAAAGAAGCTGGCGCAATGCGCGTAGAAGGCAAGGATTATATCGTGCAAGATGGCGATATAATGCACTTTAGGTTTAATGTTTAGTTAGAATCCAAAAAAAAGGATTCTAACTTTTAATGCAATGCTGCGTTTAATTCAATCTTGCGATTAGAACGGAATGCAATCATCTCCCCTGTTTTAGCATTTTGTCTAAAATGCACGCCGTTTTTGCCTGATAAATCTCTCCCTTTATAAAGCCCTGTTGCATTCACTACAAAGCCCGGATTAATCTCGGCAAGCTTCTTTGCTTCTTCTTCTGTGATTTTAAACACGGTCCCAGCAAGAACAGCAATTCCACCATCTACAATACAACCATCACCTAGTGAAATCCCTGTTGAGCTATTCACGCCCAAAAGGCAATTCTTACCAATGCTAATAGGATCACTATTCCCCCCACTTAGCACTCCTAAGATACTAGCACCACCACCAACATCACTACCTTCACCTACAATAACACTTGAGCTAATACGCCCCTCATTCATACACGCGCCCATTGCACCTGCATTAAAATTCACATAGCTAGCCCCGGGCATTTGCGTATAACCACCTGTCCCAAGATACGCTCCAAAGCGCGTTTTTGCCGTATCAAGCAAGCGGATATTATCAAATTGCGGAATCACTTGCATTAAATAGCGCGGAAACTTATCCACAAAATCAATCGCTGGAAACTCCCCGCGCATCTTTAGAGCAATCTCATTATCTCTTAACCAATCAAGCTCATAAGGCACATTGCCACTCCAAGCAACATTGCTAAGAAGCCCAAAGATTCCGTCTAAATACAAACTTCTAAGCGGTGCTTTTCCAAGTGAAAGCGCAAGAAGCTTCATATAGGCTGATTCCACGCTTTTGCATTGCACATCTTCATAAATCGCGCAAAATCTGTAACGAAAATCCCCATTTTCTGTATAAATTCTATCTTCTTGCAAAGCGCGTTGAAGTTCAAGCACAATCGCAACATTTTTATGCGCATTCGGATTGGCTTGTGTTTCTGCAATAAAAGGCGCGAAATCTTTTAATGCTTTAATCACAAACTCTTCTGTAATCCCAAGCACAAGCTCACTTGCGCTATCTTCTAGTACTTCACATTCTTCACGCAATGCTGAAAAAATTGCATAACTGCCAAAATTCTCACCCCAATTTAACACAGGATAAGTCGCCTGCAATACCTTATTGCTCACTACACCAACATCGGCAAAACAGATTCCAAATCCTATAGGCTGCTTATAATTTGGGCTACTTTGGATTGCTTCAACTTTTGCTTTAAATTGATTCATAAAATCTCCTTAATAATTAATATTAAGATTATAACGCATTGTCAATAAAAAACTATAAAATCCGCTATAATTTGCATTTTCAAAGGTTATTTATGGAAAGCTGGATTTTTACTTTAATACTCTGTGTGTGCATTGTTTTGCTAGTTGTGTTTGGATTTGCTTTATGGAGTGGGCAAAAAACAAAGGAATCTAAAAATAATAAAAAAGCGATTCCAACTGCAAAGGAACTTTTAGAGCTTTTGCGAGATAAAAACAACACTTTAGAAGATCTTCAAACATATAGCAACACAGCCTATACATATTATGAACGCTATATGCAAGAAAATAACGATTTTGATTTAGAATTTATTGCGATTCTAACCGCGCATAAAAGCGTCAATGCAAAGCTAATTTTAGAGATAGAGCGTAAGTTTAAAAGTATCAACCCAGCGCGTAAAGCACTGCTTGATCAAGCACTAACGCTAGGTTTAGGACACCGCTAACTATTGCGGTGCTTATAGTCTTCATAGCCATAAGTTTTAAAAAGCTCAAAACTCCCATTTTTTCTAATTACACCAATGCTAGGAAGTGGAATCCCATTAAAAGTATTATTTTTTACAATCGTGTAATGCACCATATCTTCAAAAATGATTCTATCCCCAATTTTTAGCGGTGCTTTAAAACTATAATCCCCAATCACATCACCAGCCAAACAAGTAGGACCGCCAAAGCGATAACTATAAGACTTCTCCCCTTTTAAGCGTAATTTTTCGTTTTTAAAATGCGCTTTTGCAAGGTAGCTATTGCGAACATTTGGACGATAAGGCATTTCAAGACAATCTGGCATATGCGCTGCTGCACTCACATCTAAAATTGCAATATCAATTCCATTTTTTACAATATCAATCACACTTCCAAGCAAAAAGCCACACTGCCAACCCACTGCTTCACCCGGTTCTAAATACACTTCAGTTTTATATTTTTTCTTGAAATCTTTGATGATTTTAACAAGCAAATCCACATCATAATCTTTGCGTGTAATATGATGCCCACCACCAAAGTTTATCCAGCGCATTTGTGGAATTATCTCCCCAAAATGCTTTTCAAAATGCTTCAATGTGCGTTTTAGCGCATCGCTATTTTGCTCACAATGCGTATGAAAATGCAATCCACTAATCCCATCTAAACCATATTTTTTGATACCCTTTTTGAATTCTTTTGGCGTAATCCCTAAGCGCGAGCCTTCCACGCAAGGATTATAAATTGCTGGAGTAACTTCACTATATTTTGGATTTACGCGCAAGCCTACTTCAATCTTGGCAAGCCCTTTGCGCTCTCTTAGAGAATTTTGCGTATCAATTAAATCCTTAAAAGTTTGCCATTGAATAAAGGAATTAAAAATAATATGGTTAGAGATTTGCACAAGCTCACGCATCTCTTCAAGCTTATAAGAAGGGCTAAACACCGTTACTTCCTTACCAAACTCCTCATAACCAAGCCTTGCTTCATAGATTCCACTTGCTGTTACCCCACTTAAATATTGCTTTGCTAAATCAAAGCTTCTCCACAGCGCATAGCCTTTAAGCGCTAGCAATATCTTAGCTCCGCTACGCTTTTGCACGGAATCTAAAAGTTGTAAGTTTTTCTCAAATTTCTCTTCTTCAAGCACATAGCAAGGGCTTGGAATATCCTTGAAACATTGTGGATAATTTCGCACTAAAGAGCTAGGGCGTGGCGTTTTTTTTAGATTCCGTATTTGCTGTTGCATACTTGACCTTTGGTGTATTTTTGACAAATTCTAGCAAATCCTTGCTTGTGTAAAGATTTTTTGGAATCTTTTTTAAACAAATCTTAAAAATCTCTAAAGCCGTTTTGGAATCTTGCAAAGCGCGATGTAAATTTTGATGATTAATCCCTAAAAACTCATTTAAAAAACCTAAAGAATAACGCGGTGCTTGCAATACTCTTTGTGCAAGTTTAATGGTGCAAAGGCGTGGATTATACAAATACCCAAACCCACATTTTTCTAGCGATTGGCTAAGAAAGTTATAGTCAAAATCCACATTATGCGCCACAAAAATACTATCACCTAAAAAGAGTTTAAATTTCTCTAGCACACTTGCAAGCTTTGGGGCGTTTTCTAGCATTTGTGCGTTGATTCCTGTGATTTTTGTGATATATTCTGGAATCTCAGCATTAAACACAAAGGATTCAAAGCAATCAACAACTTTTCCATTACGCACTTTTAATGTGCCAATTTCAATAGGTGTATGCACACAAGGATTATGCCCATTTGTTTCGATATCCACAATACAAAATGTTTCTTGCGCAATGGGCGTAATTTTTGGGCGAAAATAGATATTTTTATGCGCAATTTCAATAGGGATTCCGCTATTTTTAAAAATCTCTAGCTCACTCTCCACATCACCAAATAGCCCAGCCACAGGCGATAGCAAAGTTAAAAGTTCATTTTTGCTTAAATGGCGTTTATTAAGAATTGCAAGGATTTTATCATAGCGTTTTGGCATAAAATTCCATTTTTAAGAAAGTTTAAATGTAGAATTGTAGCAAAATGCTTTGTATCCATAAAACTTATGGCTTTTGCTATCAGCATTTATTGCGCCCTGCACCATATTTAGCTTCCATTGCTTCTTTAAAAAATTCCTTTTGAGATTTTGGAATCTTATCTGGATGATTTTTCTTAAAATGCTCTAAGTATTTATCATAACTTGGCATTCCAACAAGCAAATGAAAAAAACGATCGGAACGCTGATAAAGCTTGTATAGACTAGAGAAAATCTTATCTCTCAGCCTATAATGCTTTTTATCCGTGTGTTGCAACCTGTCCTTCATAATCGCTAGCCTTTAAATAAGGGGATTCTGCAAGTGGAATCGTATTTTCACCCTTTGTGCATTGAATGCAAATTCTAATGGTTTGGATTAAAATCAAGCAAGTCACAAACATAAAAAACGCACACAAACTTGCGTTAATTAAATTATTTGTAGCAATGGTTGCAAATTTTTCCGCCAAGACTGGATCTACCGCTTCTACTGCTTTAGCGCTATTAATTTGCCAAAGCGCAATATGGCTTACCGCATCGTGAATTTTCTCGCCATTTGCAGGAAGCAACTTTAAAATTCCTGCATAAAGCGTTGAGATTAAAACCCAAGCAGCAGGCAAAATCACAACCCACGCTTGCTTGCTTTTGCCCATTTTAAAAAGCACTGCAACTACAAGCAATAATGCCATTCCCGCAAGCATTTGATTGGATACACCAAAGAGCGTCCAAAGTGATTTCACACCACCTTGTGGATCTGTTACCCCTTGATAAAGAATGTATCCCCAGCCTATAACACAAATCAAAGTCGCAATCACTCCCCAAAACATTGAATGGATATTGCCAATAGGTTTATACACATTTCCTAGCACATCTTGCACCATAAAACGCCCTGCTCTAGTTCCAGCATCAACTGCAGTTAAAATAAACAATGCTTCAAACAAAATCGCGAAATGATACCAAAACGCCATAGAACCTTGATTAAAGAGCGGAATCTCAGAAATAATCATTGCTAAACCAATGGCAAAGGTAGGCGCACCACCTGTTCGGCTTAAAATGCTATTTTCACCAATATTATTTGCCATTCCTAAAATCTCTTCTGGAGTAATTACAAAGCCAAAATTATTAATCGTTTGTGCCGCTATCGCTGCTGCTTGTGTAACATCAGTGATTCCTGCTGTGCCAAGCCCAGCAGGTGCAACATTGATAGAAAAATACAATCCCGGAGTTAAAATACAAGCTGCAATTAATGCCATAACTGCAACTGCAGATTCCATCACCATTGAACCATATCCTACCATTCTAGCGTGCGATTCTTTTTCTAACATTTTTGGTGTAGTTCCACTAGAAATTAACGCGTGAAATCCACTAATCGCCCCACAAGCAATGGTAATAAATAAAAATGGAAAAAGTTGCCCACTAAATACAGGACCGCTTCCATCTACAAATTTTGTTGTAGCTGGGAATTGAATATCAGGTGCTACAAATAAGATTCCAGCTGCCATTAATACAATCACACCAATCTTTAAAAATGTGCTTAAATAATCACGAGGCGCAAGCAAGAACCAAACCGGCAATATTGCTGCAATAAAGCCATATCCAATCATAATGTAAGTAAGTGTTACAGGGCTTAGAGTAAAAATTTCTGCAAGTGCTGGATTTTCTGCCACTACTTGCCCATAATAAAGAGAAAGTATTAACAAAACAAAACCAATGATACTTGCTTCACCAATCTTGCCCGGACGCAAAAAGCGCATATGAATTCCCATATAAATTGCAATAGGAATCGTCATAGCAATTGTAAATAATCCCCAAGGCGATTCTGCCAAAGCATTAACAACAACCAAAGCCAAAATTGCAATAATAAGCATCATAATGCCTAAGATTCCAACCATTGCAATGCTTCCTACGCCTTTGCCAAGCTCTAGCTTAATAATTTCCCCTAAAGATTTTCCATTTCTACGCATAGATACAAATAAAACAGTGAAATCATGCACCGCTCCAGCTAAAACCACTCCAACAACAATCCAAATCATACTTGGCAAATAACCCATTTGCGCTGCAAGAATAGGACCAACAAGCGGACCAGCACCAGCAATAGCTGCAAAATGATGTCCAAATAGCACAACTTTATTTGTTGGCACAAAATCACGCCCATCATTTTGCGTTAAAGCAGGAGTTGCGCGATTATCATCTAATCCTAGCACTTTTTGTGCTATATACTTTGAATAGAAACGATAACCAATTGCATAAATACAAACTGCTGCAACAACAATCCAAACAGCAGAAATTTGCTCCCCTTTATGTAGGGCAAGCACACCAAAGCCCCACGCACCAATAAAGGCAACAATTGCCCATATCACCATACTTAAAATTTTATTCATAAAACTCCCTTGAAATTAACTTAAAAAATAAGTGTGGCTATTATATATTTTTATTTTGCAATAACAGGGCAAAAAGTAAAATTTAGACAATTTTGTGTTTCTTTTTGAAAATTTTATTTAAATAATGTTTATTTTTTACTCAAATTTCTGCAGAATACAACCCCTAAAACACTCCAAGAAATCTTAGAAACGCTTGTAATTGTGGATAAACTCCACAAGAGCAATAGCATTCTCACGCGGTAAATCTGGTAACATTCCGTGCCCCAAGTTAAAAATATGCGCACTTCCTTGCATAAGATCTAAAATCTCTTTTGCGCCCTTTAACATAGAATCTTTTGCATAAATTCTACAAGGTTCTAAATTCCCCTGCAAGACATACTTGCTACCTAGTTTTTCTTTTGCCGAGCTTAAAGGCGTGCTCCAATCTACACCAAAAACATCAAAATTCCCATCAATTCTATCTAAAAATCCAGAGATTCCCTTAGGAAATAAAATCACGGGAATATGTGGATATTTATCCTTAATAAAATCTGCAATTTCTTTGCAATACTTCCAGCCAAATTCCAAATAAGCATCTTGCTCTAATGCGCTAGCCCAAGAATCAAAAACCATCACAGCATTAACGCCTGCTTTAATTTGATATTCCAAATAATACTTTAAATTATATGTAATTTTCTGTAAAATTTCGTGTAAGAATTTAGGATTTTGATAAAGCATTTTTTTTGACTTTACATAAGTTTTACTGCCTTCTCCTTCAATCATATAAGTAGCAAGTGTCCAAGGCGCGCCACAAAATCCAATTAATGCCTTATCCTTAGCCAATTTTTGACGCGTTAAAGAGATAGTTTCATAGACATAACTAAGCTTTTCATAAGCATTATCACTAAGCTTTATTAAGTCTTGTGTGCTACTAATAGGGTTTGCAAACTTCGGACCTTCCCCTGCAAAAAATCCTAAATCCATTCCCATTTCAAGAGGAATTACCAAAATATCACTAAATAAAATCGCTGCATCAACATTTAAAATCTCCACAGGCTGTAAAGTAACTTCTGAAGCAAGTTTTGGATTCTTACAAAGGGAGAGAAAATCCCCTGCTTGTTTGCGCACTTCTTTGTATTCACTCAAATACCTCCCAGCTTGACGCATAAACCAAACAGGCGTATAAGGTGTGTGTTTTTTAAAGCAAGCATCAATAAAAACCATCATTTTCCTTTATTTACAAAAATCTTTTGTATTTTATCTAAGTAACATAGCATTTATGCTAAAATCTGCAATTTAATTCACCCATTTTTAAATTTTTCTAAATTTTTGTTTAAAGGTTAAATTTATGATTTTAGAGCTTGCAAAAAAGATTTTTAGCAATAAAAACGATCGCTTAGTAGGACATTATCGTAAGGAAATCCGCAAGATTAATGCTCTTGAAGAGAAGTATCAAAGCCTAAGCGATACAGAGCTTAAAACTGCTTTTAATACGCTAAAACAGCAAGTTCAAACTGCTAATAATCCACAATCTATGCTCAATAAAGCCCTTTATGATTCCTTTGCAATTACAAGAGAAGCAAGCAAAAGAGTGCTAAATATGCGCCATTTTGATGTGCAATTAATAGGTGGTATAGTGCTACACGAAGGCAAAATTGCCGAGATGAAAACCGGAGAGGGAAAAACACTTGTTGCTACACTGCCTGTGTGCCTAAATGCGATGGTAGGCAAAAGCGTGCATATTGTAACTGTTAATGATTACCTAGCACAAAGAGATGCGGAGCTTATGCGCCCACTTTATGAGTTTTTAGGCTATTCTGTTGGAATCATTCTTAGTGGAAATTACGATGAAACAAACCGCCTAGCACAATATTCTTGCGATATTGTTTATGGCACAAACAATGAATTTGGCTTTGATTATTTGCGCGATAATATGAAATACGATTACAACCAAAAAGTGCAAAAACACCATCACTTTGCAATTGTTGATGAAGTGGATTCTATTTTAATTGATGAAGCACGCACGCCTTTAATTATCTCAGGTCCAGCAAATCGCACACTAGATAATTACAAGCTTGCAAATGAAGTTGCTTTAAAACTTAAAGAAGAAACGCATTACATAATTGATGAAAAAAACCGCACGATAATGCTAACTGAAGTCGGAATTAGCGAGGCTGAAAAGCTCTTTAAAATCGACAATCTTTATAGTGTTGAAAATGCAATTTTAGCCCACCATCTTGACCAAGCCCTAAAAGCAAACAAACTTTTTAAAATTGACAAAGACTATGTATTGCGTGATGGAGAAGTTATAATTGTAGATGAATTTACAGGGCGCTTGAGTGAAGGCAGACGCTTTAGCGAAGGTTTGCACCAAGCTTTAGAGGCAAAAGAGGGAGTGCAAATCAAAGAAGAATCCCAAACCCTAGCAGATATTACCTATCAAAACTATTTTAGATTCTATGAAAAACTTGCAGGAATGACAGGAACAGCACAAACCGAAGCAAGCGAGTTTTTACAAATCTACAATCTTGATGTTATTTCTATCCCTACAAATATTCCAATTCAGCGTAAAGATTTAAATGATTTAATCTATAAAACAGAAGTAGAAAAGTTTAAAGCACTCACACAAAAAATAGTAGAATTACATAAAAATGGACAACCCATTCTTGTTGGAACAGCTTCTATTGAAAAGAGTGAGAAACTCCACGAATTGCTTAAAAAAGAGCGGATTCCACATTCTGTTCTTAACGCAAAACAACACGCAAAAGAAGCAGAAATTATTAAAGATGCAGGCAAAAAAGGGGCAGTAACTATTGCTACAAATATGGCAGGACGCGGTGTGGATATTAAAATTGATGATGAAGTGCGCGCATTAGGCGGGCTTTATATCATTGGCACAGAACGCCACGAATCAAGACGCATTGATAATCAATTAAGGGGAAGAAGCGGTAGGCAAGGAGATCCCGGCACAAGTCAATTTTATCTAAGCTTAGAAGATTCCTTGTTGCGCATTTTTGGAAGCGATAAAATTAAAAATATTATGGATAAGCTAGGGCTTGATGAAGGAGAGCATATAGAATCCAAACTTGTAACGCGGTCTGTGGAAAATGCACAAAAAAAGGTAGAGTCTATGCACTTTGAAGCAAGAAAACATTTGCTAGAATATGATGATGTGGCAAATGAGCAAAGAAAAGCAATTTATCGCGCACGCAATGAGCTTTTAGATCCAGAATACAATATCTCCCACAAAATCATTGAAAACCGCCAAGACTCCATTAAACTACTTTTGCAAAGATGTGAAGTTTTTAGCGATGATGATAATCTTGAACTACTTTGCGCCCAAGCACAAGAAGATTTTAATATCCAACTCAACCAAGAAAATTTAAAAGAATACTTTAAAAACAATAATAACTTTGAAGCCTATATTGAAGAAGCTTTAATCCGTGATTATGAAGCAAAAATGCAGCACATTGATCCAAAAACACGCAGCGAGATTGAAAAACTAGTCTATCTTCAAACACTAGATAACCTATGGCGAGAACATTTATATGTAATGGACAATCTAAAAACTGGAATCGGATTGCGCGGATACAACCAAAAAGATCCTTTAGTGGAATACAAAAAAGAAAGCTACAATCTCTTTGTTGAACTTATTGAACAAATTAAATACACAGCAATTAAAATGCTCCAAAAAGTGCAATTAAGAGCAACAGACAATACAGAACAAACTAAAGCCGCGCGCCAAAAGCTTGCCAATTCTACAAAAAATACTCAAGCCACACAGCCAAAAGCACCAGTTTTTAAAGGCAGACCTGTCAGAAATGAACCTTGCCCTTGCGGAAGTGGCAAAAAATACAAAGATTGTTGCGGAAAAAGCGGACCAAAAAGTGGTGAACTAGCAAGAAAAGCATAATCTAAAATGTTAAAGCAAAGTTTAGTTGCCTATCTTGTGCACCGCTATTTACGCTTTAATAAGGCGCAACCTTTCATTTCAATTACCGCAATTTTAGCATTTTTAGGCGTTAGCATTGGCGTTATGGTGCTAATTGTTGCAATGGCTTTAATGAATGGTTTTGATAAAGAATTTGAACGCAAATTATTTATTATGAATTACCCCATAACGATGGTAAGTGCTGGCTTTGATAGCCCAAATGAAGAGCTTTTAGCAGATTTAGAAAATAACTTTAAGCATCTAAAATTTAGCCCTTTTATCCAAACACAAGCCCTATCAAAATCTAATGATAGCATTGAAGGAGCAGCCGTTTTTGGCGTGGATTTTGCGCGAGAGAGTGCAATTAATCCTGTATTTAGTGAAGCCTTGCTTGCCACAGAGCGTAATTTTGAAAAAAGGCTTGGTGAAACCTACGCACCCAAAACTTTTCAAATCATCATAGGCAAAACACTTCAAGAGCAGTTTCACTTACATTTTAACTCTAATTTACTTTTGATTTTTACGCAATTTAGCCCAACAGCAATAAGTCTAACCCCCACAATGAAACGCTTTAATGTCGTGGGAGTGTTTAATTCTGGGCTCGTTGCTTATGATAAAAGCTATATTTACACAACCCTAGACGCCTTACGCACAATCAAAACAATGCCACAAGGCGTGTATGATGGAATCCATATCTACTCTAAAAATCCCCAAAAAGATATTATCGCTTTAAAAGAAAAATATCCTTATATGCATTTTGTCGGCTGGTGGGAACAAAATGGCAATTTCTTTGCAGCTTTAGAACTAGAAAAGCGCGCATTATTTATCGTGCTTATGCTAATTATTCTAGTAGCATCTCTTAATATCATTAGCTCACTTTTGATGACTGTGATGAATCGCAGAAAAGAAATTGCCCTACTTTTAACAATGGGGACAAGCGCAAAAGAAATTAAAAAAACCTTTCTCTATTTAGGCAACTTTATTGGAATTAGTGGAATCCTAGTTGGTGGAATCTTGGCAGGTATCATTCTTTTTATTCTCGCAAACTTTCCTATTATCTCTTTGCCTGCTGATGTTTATGGTAGCGATAAACTCCCTTTAGATTTGTCTTTAATTGACTTAGCCTCTATTCTTATAGGTTCTTTTATTATCGTGTTTTTATCCTCATACTACCCGGCAAAAAAGGCAACGCAAATTGATCCCTTGCAAGTTTTACGCAATGAGTAAGGCTTGCAAAAAATTTGAAAAAATCTTCATAGAAATCACAAATTTTTGCGGTTTAGATTGTAGTTTTTGCACACCAAAAAAGGAAGCAAAAGTTACAATGCCACTGAAGCTTTTTAGCAAAATTGCACAAGAAATCTCCCCCTATACAAAACTTTGTGCCTTACACATTTTAGGAGATCCTTTAAACATCAATCCCTTAAAAGACTATTTAGATTCCGCGCAAGATTTAAACCTTGATATTACCACAAGTGGTTTTTTTCTAAATACACACAATATTACTCTTTTATTAACACATAAAAATATCCACCAAATCAATATCTCTCTAACAAGCGCACTTTATCAAAGGCAACCCGTAGCATTAGAATCCTATCTCCAAAAAATCCTAGAACTCTGTCAAAAACACCAAGCAATGCAAAGTGAAAAGTTTATTAATCTAAGATTATGGAATCTAAAACCAAATCTCACAGCACCACAGCGCAATACGCGCATTTATGAAGCCTTGCAAAAACATTTTAATCTATCCTCCATATCTCCACTTAAAACACGCCTTGCTTATAAAATCCACTTAGTTGGCGCACCTTTTTTTGACTGGGTAGATACAAACAATCTAGAAAAACAAACAAAAGGATTTTGTTATGGAGCTAACAAACAACTTGGAATCCTTTGCGATGGCAGAGTTGTGCCGTGCTGTTTTGATACCCAAGGTGCTATCACGCTAGGAAATCTACAAAAACAAAGCTTTATAAATATATTAAACTCTAAACGCAGAATAGATTTGGTAAATCATTTTAACAACAACAAACGCATTGAAAGCTTCTGTCAAGCTTGTAAATATCCAGAATACCTTAGAAACAAAGCGCCTTAAATACGGAATCCAAAATACCAAATCCGATTCCAACTTCTAGTATTCTACATTCTTACAAAATAACTTAGTCTTTTAGAATTTTAAATTTTCCAAATAAGAAAAGACAACCTAAAATTGCAAGCTTACTTCCTTGCTATCTGTAAAATTTAAAATTCTAAAAGGCTTATTTAAAAATGAAGAGAGAAATAATTATAAAGCTACCCCAAAAAAAAAGGGGGGGAAGCTTTTAGAATAACGCAGTTGCTACAAATCCTAAAGCAACGCTAAATACGATTGCTAAAACGCCCGGCAATAAGAATGCGTGATTAAACACATATTTACCAAGTCTTGTAGAACCTGTATCGTCCATTTGAACTGCACCTAAAAGTGTAGGATAAGTTGGAAGCACAAAAAGTGCTGAAACTGCTGCAAATGAAGCTACAAGCATATAAGAATCTCCCGGATTTGCCGCTGTGATTCCAAGTGCCGCAATAACAACTGGAGTGATAGCTTTTGCAGTCGCTGCTTGAGAATAAAGAAGCATTGCTGCAAAGAAGAAAATAACAGCTAACAATGAAGGAACAGCTTTTACCCAATCTCCAGCCAAAGTTTTAATTTCTTCTGTATAACCACCTACAAATGTGTTTCCAAGCCAAGCTACACCAAGAACACACACACAAGCTACCATGCCTGATTTAAACACGCTAGTATCAGCGATTTTACCAGTTTCTACTTTGCAGAAAATTACAATAAATGTTGCAACTGCAAGCATAAAGCTCATAATCGCCGCATCTCTAGGAACAATAACATTTTCAATCAAAACTGGCTTACCACCAATTTTTGAAATAGCTGTTGCATAAAGAACAACCAATAAAACACCAACCAAGAAGATTCCAACAGAAAGTTTTGCACCTTCTTTAAGCTCCATATTTTGCGCACCAACTGCAGGCTTAACTAAACCTTGAGCCAATCTCTCTTGATACACTGGATCTTTACTTAGGATCTTTACTTAAATCAAGATTTAAGAACATTGTCATCACAAACGCTGTTAGCATACAACCAATAAATGTAGTTGGAATCCAAATTCCAAGCAATAGCGGGTAACTCCAACCAAGTGGCTCTAACACACCTGTCATATAAACAACAGCAGCACTAACAGGGCTTGCAGTAATTGCAATTTGACTAGAAACAACCGCAATAGAAAGTGGAGCTGATGGCTTAATATTTTGCTCTTTTGCAACTTCTACAATAACTGGAATCATTGAAAACGCTGTATGCCCTGTCCCAGCAAGTAGAGTTAAAACATAAGTAACTGTTGGAGCAAGATAGTTAATATACTTTGGATTAGAGCGTAAAATTCTCTCTGCAATCTGCACCAAATAATCCAATCCTCCAGCAAGCTGCATTGCCGAAATTGCAGCAATAACTGACATAATAATCAAAATAACATCCCAAGGAATGCTACCAGGCTTCATTCCTAATGCTAAACCTAAAATTACAACACCAATTCCCCCAGCATAACCAATTCCGATTCCACCTAGGCGAATACCAACAAAAATCGCTCCAAGTAAAACGATAACTTGAAGAATTAACAGAATATCCATTTATTATCCTTACTTTTTATTTTTTAAGACTTAAGCGTCTCTTTTCTTTTTCATTTGTGGATTTAGCATATTTTTAGGATCCAAGATTTTATCAATCTCTTCTTTTGGTAAATACCCTCTCTCCAAACAAATATCCCCTACAGCCTTACCAGTTTGCAATGCTTCTTTTGCAATACTTGCAGATTTTTCATAGCCAAGCACTGGGTTAAATGCAGTTACAATTCCAATAGAATTTAGCACAGATTGCTTGCAAGCTTCGGCATTTGCAGTTAGGTGTTTTACTGCTTTTTGTGCCAATGTTTTCATTGCATTTTCTAAAATCACTAAAGAATTAAAGAGTGCATAAGCAATTCCGGGTTCTACTGCATTAAGCTCAAACTCCCCTCTTTCACTGCAAAGCATTATTGTTGTATCATTTCCAATCACTTCATAGCAAGCTTCTTGCACAACTTCGCAAATTACAGGATTTACCTTTCCGGGCATAATAGAACTTCCCGGTTGCATTTTTGGCAAATTAATTTCGCCCAAACCACATCTAGGACCAGAATTCATTAAACGCATATCATTTGCAATTTTGTTTAATCTCACTGCTGCTGTTTTTAATGCACCACTTACAAAAACAAAATCCGCTGTATCTTGCGTTGCTGCGATTAAATCCGCTGCTGGTTTATACTCTACACCAGTAATTTCTTTTAATTTTTTCTCTACAAGATTCTTATAATCTGGGTGGCAGTTAATCCCTGTTCCAATTGCTGTTGCGCCCATATTTAAAGTCTCCATCACGCTTCTTGCATAAGTCAATCTCTCAATATCAGTCTTAATGTAAGTAGCAAACGCATTAAATGTATTTCCTAAAGTTGTAGGAACAGCATCTTCAAGCTCTGTTCTACCCATTTTAATCATATCTTTAAAATCTTTTGCTTTGATTTCAAGCTCATTTTTCAACTCTTCCATAGCTTTTAGCAAATCGCCTAATTTCGCGTGTGTCGCTACTTTAATAGAGCTTGGATAAGTATCATTTGTAGATTGCCCTAAATTTGTATGATCATTTGGGTGAAGGTATTGATACTCACCTTTTTTATGCCCCATACTCTCTAATGCGATATTTGTTAGCACTTCATTAACATTCATATTTGTAGAAGTCCCCGCACCACCTTGGATCATATCCACAACAAATTGATCAATAAACTCGCCAGCAATTAGCCTATCGCACGCTTTTATAATTGCGTCTGCCTTTTGTGCATCTAAAACACCTACTTCCTTATTTGCAAGTGCTGCTGCTTTTTTAATTTGCGCAAATGCCTTAATAAAGAAAGGGTAATCCTTCAACTTCCTTCCACTCATATGGAAATTTTCCACAGCTCTAAAAGTTTGCACTCCATAATAGACATCATCAGAGATTTCTAACTCACCGATAAAATCGTGCTCTTTTCTAGTTCCCATGATAGACCTTCCTAAAGAATCTGAATTTAAAGATTAACTTATGTAATCTTTATGAAAGCGATATTACTCTTATAAAACTTATTACTTTTTGATTTATTATATTTAATATTTAATTTTTAGTTTTAAATTAGATATTATTTAAGATTCCTTTTTTACGCTCATAAAACACAATTCCACCTGTTACAAAAGTCGCGCATAAAATCCCCAAAGGATACGCAAGCATTACCCCAATAAAACCATAAAAACTTGGCAAACTCACCACAAAGAGCAATGCAAAAACAAGCGTATAAGAAAATGTAATCATAAAAGAGCTAAGCGTTCTTTGAATAGATTGGAAAAATATCGCACTTACAATATTTACACCCAAAAGTGCGTAGCCTAAAAAATATAACCGCATAGAATCTTGCGTATCTTTTAGTAAATTTATATCGCGCATTACAATATCATCTGGTAAAAACCAACTCACTAAATATGGAGAGCATATATAAAATAATCCATACAATACGATTCCACCTGCTAAACTAAAGAGCAAGCCAAATTTAAAAATCCCTATCACTCGTCCCATTAGCTTTGCTCCATAATTAAAGCTAGCAATAGGCTGCACGCCTTGTGCCATTGATAAAAGAATTGTAAAAGGTATGATTCCAACATACATAATCACACTATAAATTGCCAATCCCCTATCCCCAGCAATATCTGAAATTGTATGGTTGAAAATCAACATCATTACACTAACACTCACTTCAGAGCTACTTTGTGGGATTCCATTTTTTGTCGCGTTTAAAAGCGCGTATATATTAAAAGAACGCACCAAAAACAAATCGCCCCTTTTGCGTAAAAAATGTTGTAGCAAAATACACATTCCAATGCCGTGTCCTAAAAGCGTAGCTAAAGCGCTGCTTGCAATCCCAAGCTCTAAAATAAATAAAAAAATATAATTTAATACAATATTAGAAACCGCCCCCACCACCATTGCCACCATTGCTAAAACAGGCTGTTTATCATTAATAGCAAAAATATCAAGCATAGGGTGCAATACAATAATAAACACCCCTAAATAAATCACTTCTGTATATTCTCTAACAAAAGGTAAAAGCTGCTCACTGCTCCCTAACATTAAAGCAATAGAATCGCTAAAGATATATAAAACGATTCCACCTATCACACTTGTAACAAGAGCGAAGTAAAACACAGAGCTAAACACAACTCTTGCGTGCAAGGCTTTATTTCGCCCTAAAAAATACGAAGCCATTGTCGCCCCACCAACACTAAAGAGCAACTCAAAAGCAATAAGAACTGGAAAAATAGGCCAAGCAATTCCAATTGCCGCAAGCGCGTTTTCACCTAATTTTTTACCCACAAAAATGCCATCAATAGTAGAATAGCTTGAGAGTGCTAGCATAGCAATAAGTGCGGGAATAAAATAAGAAAAAAATAATTTTGGGATTCCAAGTGTTTTTAACTCTTCTTTAGATTTTTGTGATTTTTGCGCAGATTGCGCCATTACTGCCCCTATAATATCTTTAAGATTCTAAAATTTAAGGCGAAATTGTAGCATAATTAAAATTCTTAAATTAATCATTAATGCAACAATGTTACTTTATTTATCGGGATCTCGGTTGTAATGTTAGCATTATTTATAACAGGGTGTAGCCAAAGAGAAGATTTACAAAGTTATACAAATAACAACAAATATTCTAAATCTCTAAGTCCAAAAGAGTTTTAAAACAATATGGTGGGCTGTATGTGTTAAATAAAGAATATAGAGATTTTATTAAAGAGAATTGAAAAAACTTGACAAAAAGAGAGAATAAGTGCAAAATGCAATAAAGGGAATGAGTGATGAATAGTATAGAAAATACACAAATAAAAGAGGATTTTTATAAAACAATGCAGTAGGCAGACTCCAAGACCATAGAATACCAACCATCCAAAGAGATATAACTTCCCTGAATATTTAAAAAAATAAATAGAGCGATATACAAAAGAGTAAATGCACACTCTTAAAAACAAGAAAATAAGTAAAAAAGTATTTTCTCGACCAAAAAAGAGAAATGTAAAATATTTAATAAGGTTCTGTATAGTTAAATGATAGTTCCATTTTCTTGATTACGAGATATATGTTTTTATGCAAAGCTAAATAATCCTTATACCTTAATTTTATATTCTCTTAGAGACAAAATTATATTTAGCTACTTTACTTCTTCATGTATTTATTTCTGTTTCATAGAGCTAAATAAAAGCGTGATTCTATAAATACCAAATATAACTAAGATTTTGATAATAAATTTAAATGCCATTAATATGCAACATATTTTAGTCTTCTAATCTTAGCAATTCAAAAAGCTACTATAAAAACTCAAATACAGTATAAAGCTTTTGCATTTTTGAAACATTTTTTACTTTTTTGTAAAAAATTTGCTTACTTTTTTAAAAATAAAGTTTCCTTTTGATAAAATTAAAAGTTTTTTAACGCTTTATTTAAAGTTTTATACTTTCTTAGGAGGAAATGATGGCAGAAAATGTCAATCGTAGAGACTTCCTTGGTATGACTCTAGGGGCTGTTGCAGCTGTTGGTGTTGGCGCATCACTTGTTGCAATGAAGTCTTCTTGGGATCCATTGCCAAGTGTTGTTTCAGCTGGATTTACAACCGTTGATTTAAGCAGTATGCAAGAGGGAGAATATCGTCAAGTAGAATACAGAGGGACACCTGTGTATGTTATTAAAAAAACCACAGCAATGCAAAAATGCGAACAAAGAGATGTGATTGTTGGGGAATCAAGCTTTAGTGTAGGGATTCAAATCTGCACGCACTTAGGCTGTATCCCATCTTATGATTCTAATTCCACAGAATTTCACTGCGCTTGCCACGGAGGACGCTTTGACGCCTGTGGAAGACAAGTTTTTGGACCACCTCCAAGCCCTATGGTGATTCCACCTTTTAAAATTGATGGAACAAAATTAGTGTTAGGCGAAGAAGGACCAGAGTATTTAAAACTCATTGGAAAAGCATAAGGAGTAGCGTATGGCGCAAATTCAAAAAGCAAATGGCATTATTGATTGGCTAGATCAAAGACTAGCAGTTAAGCCTTTAATGAAAGTCTTAATGACAGAATATTGGATTCCAAAAAACATCAATTTCTTATGGGCAATGGGTGTTGTTTTGGTTGTTTTATTTACACTTTTAGTAGTTTCTGGGCTATTTTTATTAATGTATTATAAGCCTGATACCAAACTTGCCTTTGATAGTGTAAATTACACGATTATGCAAGAAGTTGCATATGGTTGGTTTTGGCGGCATTTACACGCTGTAAGTGCTTCTGTGTGTTTCTTAATCATTTATATCCATATGTTTGTTGCAATTTATTATGGTTCTTACAAAAATGGGCGTGAGATGATTTGGGTTACAGGAATGGTTCTTTTTGGATTATTCTCCGCAGAAGCATTTAGTGGCTATATGCTACCTTGGGGACAGATGAGCTACTGGGCAGCAGCAGTTATTACAAACCTATTTGGTGGAATCCCTGTAATTGGACCAGATTTAGTAGTTTGGATTCGTGGTAACTTTATCGTTGCTGATGCAACTCTTACAAGATTCTTTATGCTACATGTCGTTTTACTTCCTGTTGTGATTATGCTTGTGATTGCTGTGCATTTTTATTCTTTAAGAATTCCACATGTTAATAATATGTATGGTGAAGAGATTGATTTTGAAAAAGAAGCAGAAAAGTTCAAAGCAGGCAATAAAAAAGAATCTAAAGTAATTCCATTTTGGCCTATGTTCTTATCTAAAGATTTCTTTGTAGCAAGCTTCTTTTTAGCAATTTTATTCTATCTCACTTGCTACCATTATAGCTTTGCACTAGATCCTATCAACTTTGATCCAGCAGATCACTTAAAAACACCGCCACACATTTATCCAGAGTGGTATTTCTTGTGGAGTTATGAGATTTTAAGAGGATTTTTCTTTAGCGCGGATTTAGGGCTTATTGCATTTGGAATTGCTAATGTTGTCTTTATCTTGCTTCCTTGGTTAGATCGTAGCAAAGTCGTAGCACCAGCACATAAACGCCCGGGCTTTATGATTTTCTTTTGGCTATTAGTTGCAGATATGATTATTCTAACAATTTGGGGCAAACTCCCTCCAACAGGTATTAATGCCTACATTGGCTTTGCAGCAACAATTGTATTTTTAGCATTATTATTTGTATTCTTACCAATCATCACTAAAAGTGAAGATAAGAAGCAAGCATAAGGAGTAGGCGTATGAAAGAATTCTTAGCATTAATTATTGTTGCAGTTATTACAGGAATCATTTATTGGGGTGTAGAGCCTTTCGCACACGGACAAATGTATCCAGAAGTTGCCCCAGCAGACTATACTTTTTCAGATTTAAAACCTCTTGAAGTAAGCGAAGGCAATATCGCAAATGGTAAAGAGTTAGTAAGCACAAACTGCACCGCTTGCCACTCTATTAAAAGTGAAGGATTAGAATCTCCATTTAGCCCAGAAGATGCAGTGGCTGCTTATGGAGTGCTACCACCAGATTTATCTTCTGCAGGATTAATCTATGAGAAAAACTTCCTATCAAATGTGATTAAAGATGCAGCAGTTGCCACAAAACAAACACATAAATATGATGGCACACATCCAATGCCAGCGTATAATTGGATGAGTGATCAAGAAATTGCCGATATGGTTGCATATCTCCAAAGTATCGCCCCAAAAGAGCTTACAAACAAAGAAGTCTTTATCGATGCTTGTGGGCGTTGCCATAATGTGCGTTATGACAAATGGCAAGCAGATGGTGGCGTTACAACTTATTTAGGCGCGAAAGTCCCAGATTTATCAATGATGATTCGTAGTAGAAATATGGAATATCTCCATAATTTCATCAATGACCCACAAAAGATTCTACCCGGCACTGCAATGCCGCGCGTTGGTTTAACACAAAATGCAGAAAATCAAGTGATTGCCTATATGGAATCTGTTGGGGATAGCAAAAAGGCAGAGAGAGAATCTCTAGGTTATAAGCTTGTTATCTTTATGGTATTTATGGGTATTATCGCATACCTATGGAAGCGCAAAATCTGGAAAGATGTGCATTAATCTAAACCTTTAAAGCAAGGGATTCCTTGCTTTAACTCTCTTAATCATATAAGCCCTTTAGCTTAGGATTGACTCTAATCTTATGCTCTATATCAATCTTAAAAACTTTTTCTACAAATTCTAAATTTAGCTTTAGTGTGTCTTGTGTTTTTGTTAAAATCACGGAATCTCGGACATTTTTTTGCACCACCTTATAAGCATAAAACCCCGCCAAAAATGCAGAATATAACATACAAGAATTGTGGCTATAAGTTGTTATTACCACGCTTTGACTACTTAGCGCATAAAGCATTTTAAAATACTCATAAGTCCATAAATGATGATTTTTTAAAGGGCTAAAAGGATCTTGAAAAATCACATTAAACTTTTCTCTTTTACCTTGTTGTATCTCTTTTAAAAAACCTTTTAAAATCTCCCTTGCGTCCCCTAAATGCAACTTAATATTAAAATTCCCTTCCTTAAATGCACGCTTCTTTTCTAAAACACATAACACTTCTTTTGCTCTTATTAATTCTTTGGGATAAGGATGTTCTTTTAAGTTTTCTAAAAACTCTAATTCCGGGGAATCAACACGCACCATTCCACTAAATCCACACTCTTTAAGCACGGAATACAAACTTAGTGTATTAAATCCAAGCCCAAAGCAAATATCAAGCACATTTAGCGTTTTAGATTCTAACTTTTTAAAATCTAACTTTAGAGCAACTGCTGGTAAAATATGCTTATGGAGCGTCTCTTGCAACGCACCATCATTTGCATTATGATAAGCTTCATTAAAACGCGCGTTATAAAGCGTTACACTTGTATCATTTGTGAGAATTTGCATTTTTTATCTTCTTTAGTGAAAATTAACGGATAATTTTATAGAATTTCACCTATTATTATCCAAAAAGTGTTGCAAAATAGCCACGAATAGAGGGAACAAATGGGGTTTGCAGATTTTTTTAAAAACTTCACTAAAGAGGAAAGAGCCTTACCAAAGGAAGCTCCGAGCCACTGGGTTAAATGCCCGGGTTGTAACGCGCTAATGTATTATAAAGAAGTTATCGCCCAGCATTACACCTGCCCAAAATGCAATTTTCATATGCGCATAGGCTTACAAGATAGAATTGCTTTAATGTGTGATGAGGAAAGTTTTGTAGAGTTTGACAAGGATTTAAGCCCTAATGATCCACTGGATTTTGTGGATAAAAAGAGTTATAAAAAACGCGTGGAAGAATACGCCAACAAATGCGGTCGCCCAAGCTCCATTATAAGCGGAGAATGCACAATTAATGGCATAGGAGCGCAAATTGCACTTTTTGATTTTAATTTTATGGGTGGCTCGCTTGCTTCTGTGGAAGGTGAAAAGATTGTGCGCGCTATCGCAAGAGCCATTGAAAAAAAACAAGGGCTTATTATTGTAAGCGCTAGTGGCGGTGCTAGAATGCAAGAATCCACTTATTCTTTAATGCAAATGGCAAAGACTTCTGCAGCACTTAATACGCTAAATCAAGCAGGATTGCCCTTTATCTCTGTATTGAGCGATCCCACAATGGGTGGCGTTAGCGCTTCTTTTGCCTTCTTAGGCGATATTATTATGGCAGAACCGGGTGCAATGATAGGCTTTGCTGGAGCTAGGGTTATCAAACAAACCATTGGGGCAGATTTGCCACAAGACTTTCAAACAGCGGAATTTCTACTAGAACACGGATTAATTGATATGATTGTCCAACGCAAAGATATGAAAAAAACCATCGCTCAAATTTTGGAGTATTTTACAGCGCAAGCTTAAAATTCTATGATAAAAATTAATATTTATTATATTGCTAAAAATAACAAAGATTTAAGCGACACTCTTTGTGGTGAGTTTGCCACCCTTTGTCTAAGTTTTGGCGCAAAGGTGGAGTTTATCAATCTGTTTTCAAAACACATAAAAGAAAGTCAAAAACAAGAAGTGCTAGAAGCACAAAAGTCTTACACGCAAGCTTTCTTAAAGGTTATAAAGCCAAATACCTATAAAATCGCCCTAACTCCAAATGCTAAGACTTTAGATTCCTTTGCATTTGCAAAGATTTTGCAAGACAAAGGGGAAATTGCATTTTTTATCGGTGGTGCCTATGGGCTTGAAGATTGCTTTATCCAAAGTTGCAACACACAAATTTCACTCTCACCACTGACTTTTAGCCATAAAGTTGCCAAAATTGTTTTAAGC
Source organism: Helicobacter winghamensis ATCC BAA-430 (assembly GCF_028751035.1). NCBI lineage: Bacteria > Pseudomonadati > Campylobacterota > Epsilonproteobacteria > Campylobacterales > Helicobacteraceae > Helicobacter > Helicobacter winghamensis. Next base: position 1,171,670 of record NZ_CP063533.1, read on the forward strand.
GAACAAATTTATCGTGCGTTTTGCTTGCTTAATAATCATCCATATCACAAATAAAAGGGAAGTTATGAAACTAGAGGAATTGGGAAATTTTAAAAAAATATTATTACAAAAACGCCAAGCAATTTTGGATAATAACCTAGAACATCTCCAATCAATGGAACATATACGCGATTTGTCTTTTGATGAAGCCGATCAAGCTGCAATGCATATGAAAAACACGCTAGATAGCTCTATTTTTACACGCCATAATACTGAACTTGAATATATTGACTCTGCTCTTACCAAAATCGAGCAAGGCTCTTATGGAATTTGTGAAATGTGCGATGAACCCATCGCAAAAGAACGCTTAAAAGCAAAACCACATGCAAAATATTGTATAGTATGCCGAGAAATTATAGAAAAAAGCTCAAAGGATTAATATGAAGTTTAAATATTACATTGTCGCACTCTTTGTCTTTATTGTGCTTTTAGGGCTTTATGTGTATAGCCTAAGTGGTGAGAGTTATACCTTTATGATTCCATTTAGCACAAAAAGCATCACTCTGCCTGTGGCAGTTTGGTATATCTTGCCAGTTATTGCATTTTTTATCATCGTTGTTTTTTTGGAAATAGGTGGAGCATACAGAATGTGGCGCAAACGCACAAAATACAAAAACGATTACAAAATTCTGCTTGAACAACTAGAAAACCAACTTTTAGGCAAGGATTCCACACTTAAGCAACCCACAATGAACCGCTATAAATCACTCTCCATTGTGCTAAACAACTTAACTCTTGATGTAAAAGAAGGTGTTGCGCTAAAAAGCGGGGAAGCTAGAATAGATGAGCTCATTGAGCTTTTAGGAAATTTAAAGCGCGGAGAGTATGTAAATTTAAAAAAGTTTAATCCTAGCGATAAATCGCCATTTGTGCGTCAAAACACGCTAAACCAAATCCAGCACGATGAAAAATTTGCCACGGAAGTGCTAAAACGCGCAAATTTTGATGAAACTTATAAGCGTGAAGCTTTTAAAAAACTGCTTGAAAGTGATAATTTAAAAGACATCAAACGCTTCGTAAGTGAAGTCAAATTTAATAAAGACTTAGCGAATGTTGTGTTGGGAATGTGCTATGCTAAAAAAATGGATTTTGATAACACAGAAGTTGCCAAACTTTGCGATGAAGTGGGATATAGCAAACAAGATTATTTATTGCTTGCCCAAAAAATGAAAGAATGTTACGAACCTGCAAGTTGGGTAAGTTTATTTGAAGAGCTAGCAAACAAGAATGAAAATGCTGAGGTTGCGTATTTCTATGTTCTCTTGGAACTTGAAATGATAGAAGAGGCAAAAGAACGCTTAAAAGCACATCCAGAAAATGAACTCTTAAAAGTGCGTGCATATTTAGACTTAAAAAGTCTAGGCAAGAAATATCCGCTTGAATTATTCTTGCTAGATTAAAATAGACTCCATAATGGAATCTATTTTATTCCCCATATCCATATTTTTCTACAATAAAGTCAATATCCTTATCTCCCCTGCCACTAAGATTTACTAAAATCTTTTTACCCTTTAACTCTGGAGCAATTTTTAGCGCATAAGCAACAGCGTGGCTGGACTCAATTGCTGGGATAATTCCTTCATTCTTGCTTAACTCAAAAAATGCATCAATGGCTTCTTTGTCTGAAATTGTCGCAACTTTTGTTCTTTTAATTGCATTCAAATAAGCATGTTCTGGTCCCACACTTGGATAATCAAGCCCGCTTGCCACGCTATATACAGGTGCTGGCTCACCATTAGAATCTTTAAGTATTATAGAATTAAATCCGTGCATTACGCCTTCACTTCCGTAACTAAGGCTTGCTGCGTGCTGCCCTAGCTTACTGCCTAAACCTAATGGCTCTATTCCAACAAGCTCCACACAATCATCAATAAATCCGCTAAAAATCCCCATAGCATTGCTTCCGCCACCCACGCAAGCTGTTACAATATCTGGTAACTCTCCTGTCATCTCCAAAAACTGCTCCCTAGATTCCACACCAATAATCGCTTGAAAATCACGCACCATTTTAGGAAAAGGGTGTGGTCCCACTACAGAACCAATGGCATAAATAGAATTATCTAAATCTTGTAAATATGCTTCAAATGCAGAATCTACAGCTTCTTTAAGCGTTTTTGCTCCAAAACTTACAGGAATAACCTTTGCTCCTAAAATCTTCATTCTAATCACATTTGGATGCTCTTTTGCAATATCAACTTCACCCATATGGATTTCACACTCTAGCCCAAAATACGCCGCTGCTGTTGCAATTGCTACCCCATGCTGCCCTGCCCCAGTTTCTGCAATTAGCTTCTTTTTGCCCATAAATTTAGCAAGCAACGCTTCTCCCATACAATGATTAAGCTTGTGTGCGCCGGTATGATTTAAATCTTCTCTTTTAAGATAAATCCCTGCTCCTCCATATTTTTTCGTTAAATTATGTGCAAAATAAATCGGTGTTGGACGCCCTTGAAAATGCTTTCTAATCTTACGCAATTCTGTGATAAAATCACTATTTTGCGCAATCAAATCATAGGCTACATTAATCTCATCCATTGCCTTTTTCACTGCATCTGGGACAAAACTCCCACCAAATTTTCCAAAAAAACCTTCAGCGTTTGGATATTCCTTTAAATACGGCTTTTGTTGCATTTTTTCTCCTTCATATTTTTTTCTTGGTGGTTAATTTCATCATCCAGCTGTTACTCCAACCAAATAATACTAAGATATAAAATGCTTTACGCACTTCAAAATACGATTCTCCATTAACAAACTTAAAATCCCCAAAAAACATTACAAAACATACAATAAATAATAAAAAAACATTAAAATATTCATAAGAATCCATTGTTCCATAACGCTTAAAACAATAATATCCCACAAAACAAAGCCCAAGACAAAGAAGCCCTAAGTCTATGTAACCATAAATTCCACTTTTAAAAAAAGGAGTAATCACAAACCCAAAAAGTGCACAAACAATTACATTAAAACTTGGCTGTGTGAGTTGTAGAATCTTTCCTATGGCACTTTTATCAAAACTCAAATTTGCAAGATAGATAATAGCAGGAAACAAAATAAAAAAACAATAAAATGTATAATCTGTGACAATCTGATAAAGATTTTTATAAAAAACATTCTCATTATTTAAAGCAATAGAATCTTTTAGTGAAAAAATATCCAAAAATACGCGCTTTAGTAAAAACATTTCACTATAAAGCAAAAACAAAAATACACACAGCACAATTCCAATAGCCAAACTATATACCTTTGGCAAATGGCTAATATAAATGCGCACAATGTTAAAAATCGCCACAATCACACTACAAGTTAGCAGAATAATTCCAATATTAAAATACACTCCAAAAGGCTGCGTTGTTAAACGAAACATTTGCCCAAACTCATTAAAATAGCTTGTTAAAACTAACATTAAAATTGTAAAAAGCCCAAGCACAAAATACAAAGAAGCAAACACAAGATATGGAACAGTAATTTTACGCATTTTTAACCTTTATGGATTTTTTTGAAAATACCCATCAACACCATCAGCAATTCCTATTGCAAGAGCTTTTTGATATGCACTTTGATTAATACGCTTACCTTCTTTTGGATGTGTGATATAGCCTACTTCTAACAAAACAGATGGCATTAATGCACCCACAAGCACCCAAAATGGACCTTCCCTAACCCCACCATCTATCACTTGCTGATATTTTCCACGCAAAGATTGAAGCATTCCATATTGAATATCAATAGCAAGTTTATTAGAAGCAACAATGCGTTGTGTGTTTAATGTATTTAAAAAAGATTGCTTAGAAAAATAATTCATTCCTTCTGTATCGTCTTTATTCTCCAAAGCAGCCACCTTTTTAGCGCGCTCACTTCTTGCAGTTGAAAGAAAATAACTCTCCACGCCTTCAAATTTTGCTTTATTTTCAGCAATAGCATTTGCGTGGATAGAAATAAACAAATCCGCATTTTTATTATTGGCAAAACTTGTCCTTTGACGCAATCCAATAAACACATCTTTTTGACGCGACATAAAAACCTTATAACCACGCTTTTTTAGCTCATCGTTTAAATATTTTGCAACCTTTAGAACAATAGTTTTTTCACACACTTTTTCAACACCTATCGCACCACAATCCTTACCTCCATGTCCGGGATCTACAACGATAATTTTATTCTTGTTTGTGGTAGCTCTTTTTTGAGATTGATTTATTTTAGATTCCACATTCTGTGTAGATCTTCTATCAAAAAGAGAGGCAATAGAAACATTATCTGATTGTTTTTTTAAATTTGGAATCCTAAAACTCGCACGCTTTTTATTAATATCTAAATCAATTTTTGCACTCTTTGGAAGGGAGATTACAAGACGAACTTTATCCTTAGAATTTTGCGCAATCTTAATGCTTGCATCATCTTGAAAATCAAACACCTTTGCAGAACCTAGCAATTGCGCATTAATATCATACACATAACGCACTATACCTTTATTCTCTAACACAAAACGCTTAAAAAAACTTTCTTTAACATTTTCATTAAAATCTAGCGCAATTCCATTTTGCAGCTGTTTAGCAGTTGTTATTTTTAAGTCTGCAAAAAGTAGCGTTGAAAACAAAAAAAACGCAATAATTAGGCGTATCATTGACTTAATTCATTAATAATTTCTTGAACGCTTTGGATTTTTTCTATTTTATATCCATTTGCCCCAGTAAAATACAAGCCATTTTCTGGATCTCCCAAATATCCATCCCCCAACCCATCAGCAATACAATAGCCCACTTTCTTTGCCTCTTCACCCCTATGGCAAGGTGCGACACAATTGCTAATGCAAGCAACCTTAGGTGCTTTTCCCTCTCTTAAGCCCTTAATTACTCCTGTAATCACTGCGCGCGCAGGATAGCCAACAGGGGATTTGATTAGCTCAATATCTTCTTTTTTTACCTTTGGCATTAGCGTGTTATAATAGCTTGCATCACACTCTTTAGCCCCTAAAAATCGTGTTCCCATTTGCACGCCACTTGCTCCAAGATTCATAATATTATCAATATCTTTTCTATCCCAAATTCCACCCGCGGCAATTAGTGGAATCTCTCCCCATTTTTTACTCTCTTCTAGCACTTCTGGTACAATGGCTTCAAGTTGATGTTCAGGCTTAAAACAATCCTCATAGCTCACCCCTTGATGCCCCCCGCTTAAAGGACCTTCCACAATAACTGCATCTGGGATTCTTTTATATCTCCCTTCCCATCGCTTACACAAAATCTTTAACGCCTTAGCCGATGATACAATAGGAATCAAAGCCACATTTGGAAAATTGCTTGTAAATTCTGGCATATTTGTAGGTAATCCAGCCCCTGTAATAATCATATTTGCCCCAGCTTCACAAGCATCTCTTACCACGCGCCCATATTCGTTAATCGCATATAAAATATTTGCCCCCAAAGGCTTTTCCCTACAAATTTTTCTTGCATTTTTAAAAATCTCAAATAAAGATTCTCTAGAATAAAAATTTAGCGTATCAAAGGGCCGATTTTTAATTGCCTTTTGGATAAATGCACTTTTTTGATAATATCCTGTCCCCACACAAGAAACAATCCCCATTGCACCAGTTTTTGAAACACTTCCGGCAAGTTTATCCCAGCTAATCCCAACTCCCATTCCACCTTGAAAAATAGGAATCTCAATTGTGTATTTACCGATTTTTAGTGGTTTTAGCGTTGTATTTAGCATAAATTTCCTTTATTTTATGATGACTTTTGCAAACTTGCGCTTTCCAATTTGCAAAATATACTCACTCTCTTGCAAATTCAATTTAGAATCTTCTACCTTCTTGCCATTTAGCTTTAATGCGCCTTGCTTAATTGCACGCAATGCTTCAGAATTAGAATCACAAAGCCCACATTCTTGAGCTAATTGTGCTATCCAAATTCCCTTTTCTTTAGTAAAAACTGGAATATCGCTTGGCAATTCATCTTTACTAAAAACTCTTGCAAATTCTTCTTTGGCGGCATTTGCAGCATTTATATCATAATAGCGCGCAATAATTTCTAAAGCTAAATTCTCTTTTACAACTTTTGGGTGCAACTCCCCTTTTTCAACACCTTGTTTTAATTCTGCAATTTCTTGCAAGCTCTTTGTGCTTAAAAGCTCATAATACCGCCACATTAAGGAATCTGAAATACTTAAAATTCTCCCAAACATTTCTTTTGGTTCTTGCGTAATTCCTACATAGTTCCCTAAACTTTTACTCATTTTATTCACACCATCTAAGCCTTCCAATAAAGGCACCATCACCACAGATTGTTCTTTTTCTAACCCATAAGCACGCTGTAAATGTCGCCCCATAAGCAAATTAAACTTTTGATCTGTGCCTCCAAATTCAATATCACAATTTAACGCCACAGAATCATATCCTTGTAAAAGCGGATAGAAAAACTCCACAATACTAATAGGGCTTTGAGCCTTAAAGCGTTTTTCAAAATCATCACGCTCTAACATTCTTGCTACTGAAAACTTTGCTGCAAGCTCAATCATTCCACGCGTTCCTAAGGAATCTAACCAGTTAGAATTAAACACAATCTCCATTTTAGAAGCATCAAGCACCTTATAAACTTGCTCTTCATAAGTTTTTGCATTCTGTAAAACTTGCTCTTTACTTAGTGGTTTTCTTGTTTCACTTTTACCTGATGGATCGCCAATCATTCCTGTAAAATCTCCAATGAGAAAAAACACCTTTGCGCCATATTTTTGAAAAGTGGCTAGCTTTTGTAAAAGCACTGTATGCCCTAAGTGCAAATCCGGAGCCGTTGGATCAAATCCTGCTTTTATCGTGTAAGTTTTACCTTCTTTAAAATAATTTGTAACAAGCTCTTTAATATAATCAAAGCCTATAATCTCTTGCACTCCGCGTTCAATCTCTGCTAATGCTTCTTTGATTTTAGATTCCACACTCATTATTTCTCCCTTAGTTTGCATACGCATCTTTTAATGCATACACATCAATAATTTTATAATTGCTACCAAGCAAACTTCTAATAGCCTTTAAATCCGAAACGCTACTTTCAAAACGCACTTCACAATGTGTTGCATAAGTACTTTTTTGAGAGCCTAACTCAACACCTAATACATTAATATCGTGCTTTGCCAAAAAAGTTAAAAAGCTTGCAAGCACGCCTTTTTGATTTTCCAATGCTACAATAAGCTTGTAAATTTGTAGCTTATCTTCTAACCAATCCACATAAAGCATTTTCACGCCCTTTTGAATCTCTAAATAAGCTCTATCGCAAAGCTTGTGATGCACAAACGCCTTAGAGCCATTTTTAAAAGCAATAATAGAATCACCAAATTTTGGATGACAGCAATAATCAAAAACTGCTTGATTAATTGTATGATTTGTTTGGATTACAAGATTATCAAAATGCAATTCTTTAAGCTTTAAAATCCTAATTTTAATCTGCTCTAAAAACCCAGCATTTTGGCGATAATTGTTTTTAATACGATTTTTAATATCTTTAAGATAGCTAATATCCGTTGTTGCACGATAAACCATATCTTCTAAATTATTTTGCACAATATAGTTTTCAATCTCTTCAGCACTCTTGCCAAAAATTGTCGCAAGGATATTAATAGCACTTTTGCGTTCAATTTCTTTGATTCTGCTCGCACAATTCATCTTTAATTGACTCTTTGCGCGTGAAGTTTTAACAGCATCCATCCAAGAACAACGCAAAATCGTATCTTTTGCAGTAATGATTTTTACAATATCACCACTCTTAAGCGTTGTTAGAAGCGAAGTTTTTTGATTATTAACATAGGCTTCTTTTGCGCGATTCCCAACTTCTGTATGCACCGCATAGGCAAAATCAAGCACCACAGCACCAATGGGCAAGGAATAATTATCCCCATCAGGGGAAAACACAACAATATCCTCTCTGTATAAATCATTTTTCACAAGCTCATAAAATTCTTCAACAGAGTTATTTTGGAATTGCAATTTATTAAGCCAATCTAAACTAGGACCGCTATTTCCCCCTGTTTTATACTTCCAATGCGCTGCGATTCCATATTCCGCACTTTTGTGCATATCTTCTGTGCGGATTTGCACTTCAAAAATTGCAGAATCGTCAAAAAGCGTGCTATGGATTGTTTGGTAACCATTCTCTTTTGGCAATGCAATATAATCCTTAAAGCGCGACATAATAGGCTTGAAACGCAAATGCAAAATCCCAAGCGCGCGATAACACTCTAAAGGTGTTTTAACAATCACACGAATGGCTAATAAATCTAACACCTCATCAATAGAAATCCCCTTGCGTTGCATTTTTAGATAAATAGAATAATGCCGCTTCACACGACTTGCAATCGTAAAATCCCCCTCTGGAATCCCGCCTTGAATTAAACTTTTTTTAACCTTTTGAATAAAAGCATTAAGTTTTAATTGAATAGTTTGTTTATGGCTTTTAAAATAGCTATCAATTTTGCGATAATCTTCTGGAAAAATATAATAAAAACTTCTATCCTCAAGCTCATTTTTAAGCGATGAAATTCCAAGTCTATGAGCAATAGGTGCATAAACTACAAGGGTTTCTTCTGAAATTCTCCGTTGTTTGTTTGGCGCAAGCGCTGAGAGCGTTAGCATATTATGCAGTCTATCACAAAGCTTTACCACAAGCACACGCACATCTTTTACAGAAGTGATTAGCATTTTTCTAAAGCTTAGCGCTGCAACAACTAATTTTTCATTAGAATGTGAAGCAGGGAGCTCTTCAGCGCGGATTGCAACAATCTTTGTTAGCCCATCAACCAAAGATGCCACATCTTCGCCATAATCACGCTTCACATCTTCAAGTGTGTAATCTGTATCTTCCACCACATCGTGTAAAAGCGCGGCACATACCATAACCTCATCGCCACCAAAATGCGAAACAATGCACGCCACAAGCAAAGGATGCACAATATAAGGCTCTCCGCTTTTTCGTTTTTGTGTTTTGTGTGCTTCTGTGGCAAAAGCAATGGCATTTTGAATATTTGGTGTCATCTCCACCATAGAATACAACAGCTCTAATGCCACCTTTGGGCTAGAAATCTCCGCAACTTGTTCTAAAAACTTCAAATTCTGCCTTGAGATCTCTTTTTAAAAATCCTTAGCTTGTAGCTCTTCAATTTTATCTAAGCCAATCTTACCTTCAGCAACTTCAAGCAATGCAATATCAGAAAGCTTGCTAGTTTTTACGCTTTTGCTTACAAGCGGTTTTGCACCACGACTTAACTCATCAATTCTTGCAAATAAAATATTTGATAGCAAATATCTATCTCCATTTACTTGTTCTAATGCCATTGCAGCAATTTCTTCAATTCTCATTTTCTATTCCTTTATAAATTAATTAAATACCTTTGAACATACTGCGCAAGAATCACCTTGAATTACTTTTAATAAATTTCCTTCACGCAACATATTACACACTACAATAGGCAAGCTATTATCCTTTGCTAAAGCAATAGAGGTATCATCCATTACTTTAATATTATCTTGCAATGCCTGTTCATAACTGATTTTCTCTAGCATAACCGCATCGCTAAATTTCGCAGGATCTTTATCATACACGCCATCAACCTTTGTAGCCTTAATAATCATCTCCGCTTCAATTTCAATTGCACGCAATGTCGCTGCTGTATCTGTTGTAAAAAACGGATTCCCCGTTCCTGCTACAAAAATCACAACACGCCCTTTTTCTAAATGTCTAATTGCACGACGATTAATATAACTCTCGCACACTTCTTTAATCTCTAAAGCACTTTGCACACGCACATCAATACCATAATATTCCAATGCTTCTTGCATTGCTACACCATTAATCACCGTTGCTAACATTCCCATATGATCACCACTTGTGCGACGAATCAATCCACCTTTTGACGCACTTACGCCACGCACGAAGTTACCACCACCAATTACGATTCCAACTTCAATCTTATTTTCCACAAGCGTTTTAATCTCGCTTGCTAGATAATCTAAAATTTTACTTTCAATCCCAAAGCCACTCTCACCAGCCAACGCCTCTCCTGAATACTTAACCAAAACGCGCTTTGCCATTTGCTTTGCCTTTACTTTAATAATTACTTAAATCCGCAATTTTAATCAAAACTTACTTAATAATCGTGTAAATTTCTAAAATCACTTGCCAATTTCATCATTTTTTTGGCGCAATTTTTGAATTTGTGTTTCTTGTAGAATATATGCTTTTTGTAAATGCAAGCTAGGACTACCCTTATCGGAATCCTTTTGTAAATCTCCTTTTAAATTGTCCTTACTTAAGCTTTCAAATTGTTCAAAATGCTCTTTTGCTCCTGTGTTTTCAAAGCGCAAATCCCCTAAATTCTTAGAATGCAACTCTTTACTTAAAGAATCCAAATGGCTTTTTAGATTCTTTTTTAGCTCTTTTTGCAAGGGAGTTTCTAACGCTTCTATATCTTCTGTTTTCTTTGTTTTTTCAAGCTCTAAGGTCTTATTGGATTCCATTTTCTCATCTTTAGATTCCTTATCTAGCTCCGCAGAACACGCCCCAAATAAAACAACAAAACACGCAATTAATAACCGCAAAACAAAGCCTTAAAAAACAAATTTTTATTAAAATTCTATCCATTATCTGCTTTATTTTTGTTACTTCTTGTTGCTTTCAAGTTTTTTAGGTTATATTTATCCATTTACAAAAAGGACTCCAATGTATCCCCTAAATCTCCTAGAAGAAGAGCTTAAAAGCAAAGTGGCAGCTGATTTTTTCAGCCCAAACCCACAAAGTGAAAATATCAAACTAGACAAAGAGCAAAAAACCCTACTAAAAACGCTAGATTCCACGCAGATTCTAGGGCGGATTGATTTTTGCATAAGCTACAACGCAAAGACACTTTTCCAGCCTATAAACTTTTTGTGGGCAGAAGCCAAAAAGGGCAATAAGGCAGATATTATAGAATCTTTTATCCAGCTAATCCTAACCATAGGCAAGGAAAAAACCTATGAAAACAATCTCCCACCCATTTTCTTAGGAGCGCTCGATTGTGAGAGAATAGCCTTTATCCCCTACCACGAGCTAGATTCTATATTCACACAAAATGACTTTAATTGGAATGTAACCCCAAGTAACCACGACACAAAAGAGTTTAAAACACTCCACACCAAAACAAAAGAGCTTTTAGAATCTAAAAAATTGCAATTTAACTTCAAAAGCGACTATAAAGAATTGCAATCTTTCATACAAGCAAATTTCACGCTAAATAATGAAAACATCGCCAAAATCCCCATAACCAAAAACAACTTCACTACCATTTATCAAAAGTGGCTTACAAGCGTAGCCCCTAGCATTGGCATTGATTGGAATCTTGCTAAAAACGCAGGGATTTTAGACGCAGATTTCTACCTAGCAGATTTACTAAGTGCTGAAAATCAAAGCCTACTAGATAAACTTTTTGTCGTGCTAAAACAAACACATTATGAGTTTAATAAAACCACCACATTTATGGGGACACAGCAAAAAGATACCGCAAGTTTTAATGATGATCAAAAAGCCCATACAGCCTTTTGGAATCTCTATGAACGCCCACCAAAAGAAGAGTATTGGAGCTACATTATAGATAGGCGAGACTTGCTAGTGCCTAGCGACATCAGGGAGCGAAAGGGGGCGTTTTTCACCCCGCAAATTTGGGTAGGCAAAGCCCAAAGCTACCTAGAAAAAGCCTTAGGTGAAAACTATCAAAGCGAGTATTATATATGGGATTGTGCCGCAGGCACAGGCAATCTACTTACAAACCTTACGGAATCTCACAAACTCTATGCTTCTACCTTAGATAAAGCTGATGTAGAGATTATGCAAGAGCTTTCAAGTGAAAACGCCCTGCACCTACTGCCAAAGCATATTTTTCAATTTGACTTTTTAAACGATGAGTTTTTTGACAAACCTTGTGATAAACACGCTAAAAATGGACTAGATTCTAAATGCCCTCATTGCGTAGAATCTAAACTACCAAAATCCCTGCAAGAAATTCTAAAAAATGAAGCAAAACGCAAAAAGCTGATTATATTTATCAACCCACCCTATGCAGAGGCAGCAAGCACCAAAACAACTACTAGCACCAACAATCAAAACAAGACAAATGTCAGCAATCAAACTTTAATTTCTCAACGATATATGGGAGATTATGATAAATCTGTTAGAGAACTTTTTGCCCAATTTTTTATTAGAATTAACGAAGAGATTCCACACTGCATTCTTGCAAGTTTCTCAACGCTTAAATATGTCAATGCTAGTAATTTTGTAAAATTTAGAGAGAAGTTTAAAGCTAAATTTTTAAGGGGATTTATCTGTCCAGCCTATACCTTTGATAATGTCAAAGGCAACTTCCCCATAGGCTTTTTGATATGGGATTTAAGCAGGGCGGAATAAGGCTTAAAAAATTTTTGCTAAAATTCAAGCAAAAAAAGGAGTAGAAAATGACTTTGATACTAGAAAATGTAGATTCTAAACTTTTGCAAGTGATTGAAAGCCTAAAGGGCTTAAAAAGTGATTTAAAGATTACAAAAGAGCTAGAATCTAAAAGCGATTTTGAAAGTGTAAGAGAGCAGTTACAAAGCAAGTTACAAGACCCAGAGATTCGCTCAGTATTTGAAAGGCTAAAAGATAAATGAGATATTTAAGCTTACAAGAAGTGCAAAAAATCCACGATGATATGCTAGATGAAATAGGCGGACTAAAAGGGGCAAATCCTAAGCAAATCGCCCTTTTAGATTCCGCACTAACACAAATCCAAAATGATGACTACTACCCAAGCTTTATAGACAAACTTACGCATTTAATGTTTGCCTGTGTGAAGTTCCACCCCTTTGCAGACGGGAATAAACGCACCGCATTACTTATAGGCGATGCATTTATAATGCTCAACCACAAAGCCACACCAAAGGACTTTTACCAAAAGCTAGAAGATGTAATTGTAAGCGTAGCAAGTGATACGATAAGCAAAGATGAGTTAGCACAGATTCTAAGTGCTATGCTAAAAGGCGTTCAATGAAAAAGAGCATAACCTTAGATATTTTTGATGAAAATGGGGCGAGTTTAGGGAAAAAGCGATTCTATCCAGCACAATCTACAAAAAACAATCTTAATCAATGGCTAAAAAGATTTATAGATACAAGCAATGAGCAACTATGTGCGATTTGCTGCAAGGGGACAGATTTTCAAAATAATAATTTCTGCAATATCAATTTTTGGGATTCTATTAAAGGGGTGGGAAATGCAAAAGGAATCACAAAATTTAAAATCACACCAAATAATCTTATCCCAACAAGCATTTGCTTCTCCGTCCGTCATTGTATCAAAGCCACTTGGATAAATGATAGAGATCAATTCCTAAGCCCAAATACAAAATGGGAAAAGGACACAGAGTTTCATAGCGACTGCCTTATTTTTATGCTTTTTCACGGACAAAATAGAATCACAAGCAAAGAGGGCATAAACCACTTTATCCCCTTTAGTGAAAAGGAGCTTGGCGCAGCGGAAGCCTTTGACTCACACTTTATGCAAGACTTTTTGCAAGGCAAAATCAAGCAAGATTCTAAAAGCACCGATAGTAAAAGTCTCTTTAACGATGAGCTAGAATCCTCGTTTATCCCCACAAAGCCGCTAGAGTTTAGCGATGAAGCAAAAGAAGTGCTACAAGCAGGAAAAGAGATTTTCAAGCACTACCACGAACAAACACGAGATTCTAAAGACTACAACCCAAATGCCGCACTCTATGACATCAAAGCCCACTTTCAAGGCTTTAATGATAAAGGCAAAATGAACCCACCGCAAAAAGCCCAAGATGAAACCTACAAAGAAAGATTAGGCACACTCAACTATGCCCTAAAAAACTTAGCCAAAAAGATAGAAGCAAAGGTGTATGAATACGGCTTTTTGCTCCCATAAGGATTGCTATGAAAAATCTCTTTTTAGACACACGCACACTTGATAAACGCGCAAACACAGAGTTTAAACTCTCTAGTGAAATTTTAATGGAAAATGCCGCAAGAGGAATGCTAGAGTTTTTACACCCAAAACTTAATGCCAAAAGCAGAATCTTACTCGTTTGTGGAAATGGCGATAATGGCGCAGATTGCCTAGCACTTGCTAGAATGCTTTATGGAGCTTGCCATTTAAGTGTGCTTTTGCCACTTGGCGCAAAAAGCCCTTTATGTAAGCTTCAACTACAACGCCTAGAAGCCATTGCAACAAGCAATTTGCAACTTAACTTTTTAAAACAACTTGAAGGGGAGTTTGACATTATCTTTGATGGACTCTTTGGCGCAGGATTTAAGGGTGCGCTAAACTTAGAGCTTTGCGCCCTTTTAGAAAAACTTAATCAAACAAACGCCCTAAAAATTGCTTGTGATATTCCAAGTGGAATCCAAAATGATGGAGCAATCCCAAATCTAGCTTTCAAGGCAGATTACACGCTTACAATGGGTGCGCTAAAGAGTGCTTTATACCTTGATAATACAAAAGATTTTGTTGGAAAAGTGCATTTGCTCTCTTTAGGAATTACAGAAAACATTTTTACCCAAGAATCCCCCATAAAACTTTTAGAAAAAAGTGATTTTAAGCCCCCTTTTAGAGATAAACAAAACACTAATAAAGGAGATTTCGGACATTTATGCGTGTTTTTAGGAGAAAAGCACGGAGCTGGAATCTTGTGCGCTTTAAGTGCTTTTAAAAGCGGTTGTGGGCTTGTAAGTGTATTATGCAAAGAACAAGACAATCTCCCTTTTGAGCTAATGCACGCAAAAAAAATTCCACATAATACCACAGCTATTGCACTTGGAATGGGATTAGGAATAGATTTTAAGCTAGAAAATCATTTTACACAACTCCAAAACACGCCCTTAATTTTAGATGCAGATATTTTTTATAACCCTTCTTTTAAAGCCCTGCTACAAACGCATTCAAACTGCATTTTAACCCCACATCCAAAGGAATTTACACAAATTCTAAACGCCTTAAATCTCTGTAAAATCTCCACAAAAGATTTACAAAAAGATAGAATCCATTTTGCCCTAAAGTTTTCACACGCCTACCCTAGCGCAATCCTAGTCTTAAAAGGAGCAAACACAATCATTGCCCACAAAGATAATATTTACATTAATCCCTTTGGTAACAATGCCCTAGCCAAAGGCGGAAGTGGTGATGTGCTTTCTGGAATAATTAGCGGACTTGTAGCACAGGGCTATAGCACTCTAGATTCCGCGATTAATGGCGTTTTAATGCATAGTTTTTGTGTGGAATCCTTTTTAAAAACTTCTAATAATTTTTCGCTAACCCCCCTTGATTTAATTGAACAAATCCGCTACATTTAAGGCTTTAAAATTTAAAAAGGATTCTTATGCAAACTCTAAATAACCCCCTAAAAATCGGCGATAAAACATTCCAAAGTCGTCTTATTGTCGGAAGTGGTAAATACAAAGATTTTCAAACTACTTATAATGCTACAATTGCCTCTGAAGCAGAGATGATAACCGTTGCCGTGCGCCGTGTAAATATCACAAATCCCAATGAAGAAAATTTGCTAGATTATTTTAAAAATAGCAAGGTACAATTTCTTCCAAACTCCGCAGGTTGCACAAAAGCAGAAGAAGCAATCACACTTTTTCGCCTAACTAGAGAAGCTACCGGGATTAACTTCATCAAGCTAGAAATCATTGGCGATACTCAAAAAACACTTTATCCTGATGTGATTGAAACACTAAAAGCTTGTGAAGTGCTAGCAAAAGATGGCTTTTGCGTGCTTGCATATACTAGCGATGATCCTATTGTTGCAAAAGCACTTGAAAATGCAGGGGCTAGCGCAGTAATGCCTCTTGCAGCTCCCATAGGTAGCGGACTTGGAATCCAAAACCGCTACAATATCGCCTTTATTAAAGATGCTATAAAAGTGCCTGTGATTGTAGATGCTGGCGTAGGTTGTGCTTCTGACGCGGCTATTGCAATGGAATTAGGGGCTGATGCAGTGCTAACAAACACCGCCATAGCACAGGCTAAAGACCCTATTTTAATGGCACAAGCAATGCGCGATGCAGTAAGAGCTGGCAGAGCAAGCTATCTTGCAGGCAGAATCCCTAAAAAGCCCTATGCCACAGCAAGCTCTCCTACAATTGGAATGGTGGAGTTTTAAGCCTACTTAATGCAAGGCTATATTTTAAGCACAACGCGTGTGCGCGATGAAGATTTGCTTGTTAAGATTCTAACAAAAGAGCAGATTTACACACTCTATCGCTTCTATGGAGCTAGGCATAGTGTGGTGCATTTAGGGCATAAAATTGATTTTTCAATTGAAAAAGATTTAAGAGAGATTGGAAAACTAAGAGAACCTTTACATTTAGCATTTTCTTGGGAAAAAGAAGTGCAAATTCGCTACTTTTGGCAGCAATATCTACACTTGCTAAATGCTCATTTAAGGGATATTACAACACTTGATAGCTTTTATTTTAGCCATTTAGAAGAAGGCGCAAAACGCTTAAGAATTGAGAATCCAAAACGCTGTATTTTAAACCTTTATGCTAAACTTTTAAACTTTGAAGGGCGCAAAAACACGCTCCAAACTTGCTTAATTTGTGAGCAACCCTTAGGAGATAATATCATTTTAGGGCGTGGATTAGTGTGTGGGCATAAGGGCTGTATGGAAGGCGCATTATTTCCTAGATGGCAAATTTTAGCGTGGCTAAATTTACAAGGGGAATTTTTAGATTCTAATTGCGTAGATAACCTATGGAATCTCTTAACACAAGGGCTTTAACTTCTATTCTCTTTCTTGCTCATCAAAATCATTCTTGCCCCTAGCGATAAAAATCACGCGTGTGCCACTAAAATCAAAGCGTTCGCGTAAAAAATTTACCAAATACCGCTTATAGCTAAAATGCAAAGAATTAGGACGATTCATAATTAAAGCAATTTGTGGTGGCTTACTTTCAAATTGTGTCGCATAATAAATTTTCACAATCTTTCCATGATCGCTTGGTAAAGGATGGCGCATTGTAGCTTCTTTAATTGTCGCATTAAGTTTTGCAGTTGGAATCCTAAAGCTAAAGTTTGCATACACCCTTAAGATTTCTTCTTCAAGCTTTTGGATATGGCGTCCATTTTTAGCAGAAATTGTCAAAATTGGCGCATATTCTAAAAACTTAAAGCGCAATTTAAAATCTTCCATAATCCCTTTAAAATCCTTATGTGCAATATCCCATTTATTAAAAACCACAATCACACCAAGCTTAAACTCATCAATTAACCCAGCAATCTTTTCATCAAGCTCCACAAAAGGAACAGACGCATCAAGAACCAAAATCGCAATATCTGTGCGTTCCAAAATTGTGCGTGTGCGATTGAGTGCAAATTTCTCTAACCCTTCAATTTTCCCACGCCGTCTAATCCCAGCAGTATCCACAAAATTAACCCTTCTACCATTAATCTCACCGATTTCATCAACAGGATCAATGGTGGTCCCAGCTACATTAGAAACCACAGAACGCTCTTCTTTTAAAAGTGCATTTAACAAAGAGCTTTTCCCTACATTTACACGCCCTATGATTCCTATATTTATCAATTCATTTATTGTTTTTTCTGTTTCATTTTCTAAAAAATCTTCCAAAGATTCATCATTAAATTCTGCTTTTATTAAACTCTCCATCGTCTCATTTTTTAGTGCTTTTACAATGGCTTTTTCTAATTCTAAAATCCCACGATTGTGAGCCACAGAGATGTAAAACACATTTTTTGCCCCAAACTCCATAAATTCCCACGCATTTTGCTTTTCTTTATCATTATCTATTTTGTTAATTACCAAAAAAATATTTGGATTCTTTTTTTCTAAGGAGTAAAAAATCTCTTTATCTGCTTGCTCTGGGGGAGTCTTACCATCTACAAGATACAAAATTAAATCCGCACTCTCCCCTGTCCTTTGAGAATGCTTTGAAACACTCTGAAACAATGCGTCCTTATCATCTAAACCGCCTGTATCAAAAAGCAAAAAAGGCAAATCTTGCAATAAAATTCTAGCCTTTTTAACATCACGCGTCGTGCCTGCAATTTCTGAAGTAATTGCAATGCGTTGCTTGCAAAATCGGTTAAACAAGGAGCTTTTCCCAGCATTTGGACGACCTACAATTGCAATACTTCCATACACTTTATCCATTATTCTTTACCTTTTATTGTAATGCTCGCATTTTACTTTATTCTTTGTCAATTCCCTATAAAATTAACCACACTTTTAAACATAAAGTTCTAAGATTTCAAAAATATTTTAAGGCTAAAAATGGATTCCAACAAACAAGCAATCCTTGCAATTCTCTTTGCTGCTGTGTTATTTACTGCTATGGGAATGTTTGTAAAAATCTTAACACCAAATTTGCCGGCTATGGAAGTTGTGTTTGCTAGAAATCTTTTTGGGCTTGTGTGGATTTTAGGCGCACTACTTCTAAAGCCCCCCAAGCAAATAGGCGGCAAGCCCTTTGTGTTAGCGCTACGCGGATTTGCTGGAGGCAGTGCAATGCTTGCAAATTTTTATAATATGTCTGTTATGCCACTTGGAACCGCCTATGCTTTTTCCTACACTTCGCCAATTTTTTTAGCACTCTTTAGTGTGCTTTTTATTCACGATAAAGTTTCTTTAAAAACTTGGATTGCAATTTTACTTGGTTTTAGTGGAATCTTGCTAATTTCCAATCCTAAAGGCACAGATTTAACTTTTTTTGGTATTTGTATTGGACTATATAGTGGAATTGGAGCAGCACTTGCTTATCTTTCTATTACAAAACTTGCAAAGCTTTATGATACGCGCATAATTATTCTCTCTTTAATGCTTGCTGGCTCATTTTTGCCACTTTTAACACAAATCACACCCAACACAAACAATTCCATTGCGATTTTTGAACCCTTTGTAATGCCAAATTTTAAAGAGTTTTTACTGATTTTAGCATTAGGATTTGTTTCTACATATGCGCAAGTCTATCTCACAAAAGCTTACACAATAGGGAATCCACCAGTGATTGGGGCGATTTCTTATAGCACCATTCTTTTTGCAACCCTTGCTGGAATTATTTTGGGCGATAAAATCCCAAATACGCTCGTAATCTTAGGAATGCTTTTAATCATCTGTGGTGGAATCTTAGCAGTGCTTCACAAACGCGCTTAATTCTCTAATTTCACAAAATCAAGCTCAAGTGCTGGTATGTTTGAAATCGCATTCCCTGCAATCCCTTTAAGCGCGCCATACATACTAATTGAGCCTTCTAGCACCTTTTGAATCTGTTTCTCGCGCTGTTTCCATAGTTTTTGCATAGCATTTTTTTCCTTATCCAAATCGTTTTGCATTTGCATAAAGCCATCCACAATGGCTTCAATTTGCATTTTAAATTCTGAGCTTGTAAGATAACTATAAAGCATTTGCATTTTATCTTGCCTATTTTCTGTTGTTTTCTTTGCCCAAGCAATCTTAATTAAACTATCCCTTAACACTAAAACCAAAGCCTTAAACTCATAAAAAGTGCAAACCCAAATCCCATCAAGCATACCCATTCTTTCAAATTCTTTTGGCAAGGCTTCAGTTACCAACACTCCAATATCTGCGCCATTTGCACGCATATCGTTTTTTAATTTTTCAATCCATTCTTTTTGAAAATGCTTTGTGCGCTTACTCTCATAATAAATCTTTCCGCAATTTTGACTCCCTTCTGTATGCACAATTTGCACGCAATCACCACCATTTTGCCCTTTTTTAATCTCTGTAATACTATCAAGCGGAAATTGCGCTTGCAAATACTCTTCAATAGCAAGCTCTTGAACTTCACCTTGAAGTTGCTGTGAGCCTATTGCAGCTTTGCGCTGGGCTTCTTGAAGTTGCTTTTGCAAATCTTCAAGTTGCTTTTCTTTTTCTTTCAGCTTTAAAAGATGTTGCGATTCTATTTCTTGTTGTGTTTTTTCTTTAAAGGCTTGCATTTGTAAAGTCAATTGCTCTTGAGCTTGCGCGTTGATTTTAGATTCTATCTCACTATTTTCACGCTTCAAACGCTCAATTTCAATTTTAGCTATATTTAATTCTTTAACTTTATTTGATTTTTCTTGTAATTCATTTTGCATTGCTTCTAATGCGCTTTTGTGTTCTTCTAAAACTTCTTTTCTTAAAATTTCTTGCATTTTAGTGCGCTCTTGCTGTAAGCCCTTTTGGATTCCATTGTCAATAGTCACTTGCAAAGATTGCTGTTGCTCCTTTAAATCGTTAAAAGCGTTTTGATACTCTTTTCTTTTTTCTTGCACTTCTTTATCAAATTTTTCTTTTTCTTTTTGTTGCTCTTGCTGAAGCTGCGCATAAATTTGCTGATACACCACGGATTGCACATTGATTTCTGTCTTACAATTTGGACATTGAATTGCTTTTTCTTGCATTTTTCCCTCCTTAACTTAACGCGAAAATTTTAGCTATAATTCTTTAAATTTAACCAAAAGGATCATAATGCAAAACTTATTTAAAATCCAGCCTTATTGCTTTGTTTTATACCTCTTATTAATTGGCATTTCTCTTGGTGCTGTGCTTGCTAGCGGAGCATTTAGCGCACCTACAATATTTCGTGCCGCAAGCCTTGTGCCAAATCTCAATATTAGTCTATTCCAATCTGGAATCTTGATGACAAGTATTTTTGTAAAACTCAATCTTTTACTTAATTTCTTAGCCTTTTTTATCCTTATTTATGAGATTTTAGCCTTGCGCGTAAGTGGGGCAAAGGTTGCTCCAACACTAGGTTTTATTAGTGTAATTTTGATTTTTCTTTTTACAATGTATTACACACCTTACATTCTAGAAGCGCAGAAGCTAGGTGAAGATGGAATCGCAAATGCGACTTTTGATGCGATGCATACGCAATCAGTGCTTGTTTTCAAAGCTTTAATGATAAGTCTTTGTTTGCTCTTTATTGTGCGACTTTTAAAGGTTAGTAGCGGTTGCAAAGGTAGATAAAATCGCAATATTGGCACATATAGCGTTTTTGAGTTAGGGAAAAATCCACTTCCCTAACCTCTTTTTTTATCTCTTGAAGCTTACTTTTTAGAGCATTTGCCTTTGCTTCTAAATCTACTTCTTGGATAATATCTGCTTCATATAAATCATAAAATCTAGCATCTACATTGCATTTTGGATTCTGCATTTTCACTGCTAGATAATACATAGGAAGCTGAAAATCACTAGATTTATCATAGCTTTTTACAGAATCTCTTTTTAAAGAACGCTTATATTTATAATCCAACACAAGAAGTTCATTCCCCTTTTTATCAATCCTATCAATACGCCCTTTTAACTCAAAACCTTCAAGCATAAAGCTAAAATCACTCTCAAATAAAACAGGATTCCAACCTTCTTTTAATCTCTCTTTCTCTAAATCAAATACGCGTTTAAAATATTTCTTAGCCAACTCACTCTCAAACCGCTCTCTAGCACTAACGCTTACATTTAAACGCCGACAAAATTCCTTATACAAAATCTCTGCATCAAACTCTTGCGCTTGTGCATACACTTCTCTTAAGGCTTCGTGAATCTTACTTCCAATATTAACACGCTCTTGTTCTTGTGCTTTTAGCCCCAAAACATAACGATAATAAAATTTGCGCTTGCAAGTCAAAAAACATTCCAAACTTGTCGCGCTAAAAGAATCTTTATTTAAAGGCGCAATAATTTGCTGTTCTTTATAGTTTAAAGCCTTGCCACTTAAAAAATACTCACTATAAGCTGGGCTTGTTTTCTGTGGCGTTTGTGTCCCAAATATAGAATCCTCCAACAAAAAACGCGATGGCTTATCCACCACATTATTTAAACATAAAATTCTAGCTTCTTTTGCGCCACCTAAAAGCTCGGCATAATAATGCTTTTGTAAATTTTCCCTATTTTTGCGCGTTGGAAGTCCAACACTTTCTCTAATTTTTGTGTTTAAAAAAATATCTTTATCGCTAAGAGATGGCACATTGCTTGCGTTAAATTCAGGAATAATCACATACTCCAAATCTACACCGCGCGTTTCTAAAATCCCCATAACGCGTATTCTCCCACCGCCTACATCATCTAAACTCTGCTCTTTTAAAATCTCTAAAAACACCAAAATTTGCTCATTTACTTCAAGGCTTTCTAAATACGGCAAAGAAAATCTAAATTCATCTAAAATTTCTTGTATAAGACTAACAGCACCTAAACTCTCTTGCTCTAAGCACTTTTTTAAATGTGTTTCAAATTCTGAAAAATTGCCAAAACTTTTTTGAAGTATGGAATCCAAAATCTCTTGAAAAACATTAAGAGCATTTAGTTTCTGCCCCATTGCAAAGTTAAAATTTCTTGCCTTATCAAAAAGCTTCAAATATTCTACAAAACTCTCATCAGGCAATATCACGCTAATTTGCTCTGGCAACACATTTTGTTTTAACCAAATATCAATTTGAGAAAAGATTCCACCCACTTCTGCAATTCTATCTTGAAACTCCAAAATCTGTAAATTTTTCGCACCATCGCAAGCTTTCTTAAAATCTAGAATGCTAAATTTTCCTTGTTCTAATGTAACAATGTATGCACCAATTTCTAAATTTAGAACAAAAAGTTTTTGATAATAATCCTGATTAAATATATCAATTTTTATGGAAAAACAAAATGGAATATTTTTTGAAATCTCTTTAAAAATAATCACTTCAAAATGTGATAAAAATCCATCTATTTGCATTTGGATTTTTGAAAATCCTTTTAAAAGTTCAAAAGTAATCACATAATCTTGCAAAAAATAATGATCAAAAAAATGATGCTTTTCTAAAAGTTTTTGATACGCACTAAAAACAGATTTTAGTACTTGAAGATGATCATCATAAAAGGCGTAAATATCAAGCTTTTCTAACGCACTAATGGGCACACATTCTGCGCATAATTCATCATAAAATTTTAAAAAAAAACTAGAATTTTGCAAAAACTGCGTAAAATTTTTCGCAAATTCCCCAAGTTTTTGTGTATCTGTTGAATGGATTGCTTTATAAAGATAATATTGTCTTAAATACTTTGGAATTTTACGCTTCCCTTCTACACGCAAAACAAACTCTAAAAACTCCCCCACGCTCTTTGCGACAGGCAAAAAACTCTCCGCATAATTTTGCGCAAAAAAACTCTTCATAGAGCGGGTGCTAGAAAATAAATATAAAACTTCCACGATTTAAAACTATTTTTGGCTTTAAGGCTACTTTAGTAAGTTTTTAGCCACTTGCACAACATTTTCCACACTAAAACCAAAATGCTTAAACAGAACATCTCCCTTACCACTTGCACCAAATCCTTCCATTCCAACCATTCCATCTGCAAAGGCATACCACTCCAATCCTCTGCTTGCTTCAATGGCTAGCACTTTGCCTTGCAATAAGGATTCCTTATAAGTCTTATCTTGCCGTAAAAACAAATCATAGCAAGGCACACTTACAACACGCGTTGCAATCCCTTCACTTTCTAAAGCTTCCGCGCTTTTTAAAGCAAGTTCCACTTCACTACCTGTGGCAAGCAAAGTAATTTGTGCTTCTTTTGCTAATATGGAATCCTTTTTAAGATACGCCCCTTTTAACACACTCTCTTTATCCACTTTTTCTAAAAGTGGCAAATTTTGACGACTAAGCACAAATGCGCTTGGTGCTTCTAACTCTAAGGCAACTTGCCAGCACGCAATGTTTTCACAGGCATCACAAGGACGGAAAACATTTAAATTTGGTATTGCGCGAAAATGGCTTAATTGCTCAATAGGTTCGTGTGTTGCGCCATCTTCTCCCACGCCAATGCTATCGTGTGTCCAAACATAAAATACCTTAGATTGCATAAGGCTTGCCACACGCACACTAGGCGACATATAATCACTAAAAACAAAAAAGGTTGCACAAAAAGGTAAAAATAACCCATAATTTGCTAGCGCATTGCTAATTGCACCCATCGCGTGTTCACGGATTCCAAAATGTAAATTATTTCCTTTTGGAAAATCACCCAAATCTTTTAATTCCGTATTATTTGATGGGGCTAAATCTGCACTTCCACCGATAAATCCGGGCAATGCCTTAGAAATAGCATTCAAAATCATTCCATTGCTTGTGCGTGTTGCTATTGTTTCTTGTGTGAAATTGGGATACACGATTTTAGAAAAATCAGGATTTAGCATTTGTCCTAAAAGCTCTTTTTTATCGCTTTGTTCCAATATTTTTTGCCAAGTATGATTTGCCAATGCGCCAAGCTCTGCAGTGTTTTTAAAGCGCAATGCGGAAGTCTTTGGGATAAAAAACTTCTCTTCTGGATTAAAACCTAACTTTTCTTTAGAAATTGCAATCTCTTGCCCCCCTAAAGGCGCGCCGTGTGCCTTGTGTGAGCCACAAAGACTTTGCGCACCTTTTGCAATCTGTGTTTTTGCAATGATTAACACAGGCTTGCTTGCACCTTTTGCCTGCTCTAGAGCCTTATCAATCTCTAAAAAATTATGCCCATCAATGTTTAAAACTTCCCAATTTTGAGCTTCAAAACGCATTTTAACACTTTCACTCCACGCAATATTACAATCCCCTTCAATAGTAATATTATTAGAATCATAAATCACAATAAGATTATCTAAATTGTGATGCCCAGCAAGCGAACAAGCCTCGTAAGAAATTCCCTCTTGCAAATCCCCATCACCACATAAACAATAAACTTTATGATTAATTAAATCCTTGCCTAAAATATTGCTAGCAAGCTTACCTGCCATCGCAAAGCCTACAGCATTTGCAATGCCTTGCCCTAAAGGACCTGTGGTAATCTCAACGCCGGGAGTATGCTTATATTCTGGATGTCCGGGGGTTTTAGAGCCAAATTTTCTAAAACTTTTTAAATCCTCCAAACTTACATCAAAACCCCATAAATGAAGTAAGGAATACACAAGCGCGCTTGCGTGTCCTCCACTAAAAACCAATCTGTCCCGATTAATCCATTGCGGATTAGTTGGATTTAATTTAATATGATATCCAAGCACAACAGCAATATCTGCCAGCCCCATAGGAGCACCCGGATGCCCGCTATTTGCATTTTCTACCATATCTGCACACAAAAATCGCAAGGAATTTGCCATTAACGCATATTCGCCAAATTCTTTTTCATCTAACATTTGATTCCTTTATTTACGACTCCACAAACATATCGCGCATTAAAATTTAATCTAAAAATTCTACTAAAAAATCTCTTATAAAATCTTTTGCACTTTTACACATTTGATATCTTGCTTACAAGTTTTACAACGAAATTTTTCACCTTTTTCAATTCTTCTATGAATATCAAGTGGAACATCGTGAAGCTTTCCTGAGCAAGCACAACCATAATAATACACCTCTGTTGCTAACTCAATTTCACCTTCTGTGATTTCAGGATCCTGCCCTGTGAGCATACTACGACGAAATCTTTCAATTTTCATATCTTCTTTTAGAATATGCTCTAAGAGCCATTTTTTTGCAATGATATGCAATTTTTCTTTCATATCATTAACATTTTTAACATTTTTAATAAGCATTACTAAACTTTTTGTAAGCTCATTATGAATCTTCTTATGATTTACAATATCTGGATAGCCAATCTTTTCCATATATTGTTCCTCATCATTAAAATGTTCTTTAATGTAGTTACAAAACTCTGCCAAAATTGTACGAATTTCATCTGGTGTTACTTGATGATTTAACATAATATATGCTTGCTTAGCTAGATCAAAAAGTTTTTTATGCTGTGTGTCAATATGCGCATTATGCACACTATAAGAATCACTCCACTCAATCATCATCACTCCTTTTTTAAATCACTACCCAAATTATATCAACTCTTAACTTTTAAAAACTCACTATATAAATCATCTAATCTTTTTAGTGCTTCTGCATATTCTCCATCCTTTTGCGTTTGGGATTCTAACAAATCTAACCTCTTTTTTAAATAAATAAAAAGCTGATAAGAAACATCTGGAATTTTATTTAAATCATCACTCATTCCTTTAATGATATTTCTTGCTGGAATTCCAACAGCGGTTGAATTTGGTGGCACAGGACGAATCACCACAGAATTTGCACCAATTTTAGAATGCGCCCCTACAACAATATTTCCAAGCACCTTTGCCCCAGCACCAATAATCACAAAATCTTCAATAGTTGGATGCCTTTTAACACGCTCTAAACTCACACCGCCCAAACTCACACCTTGATAAATCGTTACCTCATTTCCCACTTCTGCAGTTTCTCCAATTACCACTCCAACGCCGTGGTCAATAAACACACGATGCCCAATTTTACAAGCAGGATGAATATCAATGTTTGTAATCCATTGCGTAAAACCCATAATCACTCTTGCTAAAAGATGGAATCCTTTTTCATAAACCCTATGCGCAACTCTATAATGCACAAGCGCAACAAGTCCGGGATAGTTAAAAAACAATTCCATTTTAGAATTAATCGCAGGATCTTTTTCCAAAATCACTGCAAAATCTTCCTTAATAGTGCCAAAAAGCGTTGTGGCATAGCTCAAGGCATTTCCCCTTCGCTCTTAAACACCGTTCTTAAATAACCATTTTCACTAAGCATTACATAGAGTTGTCCCAGCACTTCTTTCTTAGCCTCCTCTGGGATTTTCTCACTCTCATCTAAGCGTTGCTTTAAACAGCGCTCAATCTCTTTTGTATCATAATCTAAATCATCAAGCACATCTAAAATCGTTTGTGCCTCTAAAAGATTTTCAATACTATAATCCCCATCTTCTTCATCAAACACAACGCTAAATTCTGTAGGATGAGTGAAAAGATTATGGCGCATTCCAAGCACTTCTTGATAAGCACCTACCAAAAAGAATCCTAAAAAATACTCTTCTTTATTCACATCAATATCATGCAAAAACAAAGGTGCGTTTTTGTCAAAAGTTACTTCTCCATCGCTATCACAAGTAATATCCCAAAGGCTAGCACTTCTTGTTGGACGCCTATTAAGCCTATCTAACGGAATTACAGGGAAGTTTTGAGCCAGCCCCCAATAATCTGGCAAACTCTGAAAAAAGCTACAATTTAGCAAATACCGCTCTTGGACTTGTTCTTGAATGCGAATAATATCACTATGATTTTTGTGTTTTAAAATCTTAATCACTTTTTTGATAATCAAATGCACCAACACTTCTGTATTGCTTCTATCTTGCAAATCAATATAGCCCAAATCAAAAAGTGTCAAAAGTGATTCCATATGCTCTAAACTATCGTGCAAATACTCAATTGCATAACGCTCATTAATTGTATTATATAAATCTAGTAGCTCCTCTACTAATGGCGGATTTTTGTCTTTTAAATGCAATGCCTTTTCATCATATTCTTGTGAAAACAACTCCAACACCGGAGAAATTAGCACCGCATGGCTTGCAGATACATAACGCCCTGATTCTATAAAAATATCCGGTTCTGGCTCTTTTTTATTCTTTGCAATCTCTTTAAGTGTAAAAACAACATTTCCACTAAATTCTGCTAGTGTGTAGTTACGATTTTGTGTGTTTTCGTGCTGTGCATATTCTACAGCCAATCCACCACCAATATTAACATTATTTAAATTTTTAGCACCCATTTTACGCAATTCTGCATAAATATTTCCTGCCTCTCTTAAAGCTTTTTTCAAAGGTGCAATATCACTAATTTGACTGCCAATATGAAAATGAATCATTGTAAATTTATCTAAAAGCTTGTTTTTTTGTAGCAATGAAATCGCCTCTACAAGCTCTGTTGCAGTCAGTCCAAACTTAGAATTTATCCCCCCACTTTTTGCCCAGATTCCAACCCCTGTGCTATGCAATCTTATTCTAAGCCCGATATTTGGATAAGGCTTGCCAAGCGTTTTTGCCACTTCAATAATTGTTTCAAGCTCATTTAATCCTTCAATAGTTAGCGTAATATCGTGTCCCATTTTTGCGGCAATAAAGCCCAAAGAAATCATCTCTTTATCTTTAAAGCCATTAACCGTAATAGGTGCATTATCATTTGTATAAGCCATTGCAATAATTAACTCTGACTTACTCCCCGCTTCTAGCCCATAGCATCGCTTAATATTTTGTTCCATTAAAGGTAAAATAAAATTTGGATAATGATTAACTTTAATCGGGAAAACCGCTTTAAAACGCCCTTTATAATGATGTTCTTTAATGGAAGCTTCAAAGTTCGTAAAGATCTTTTCTACTTGCTTTTTCATCAAATGTGGAAAACGCACAAGTAAAGGTCC